>OZ244825.1:4800000-6345663 GCA_965220385.1 Candidatus Poribacteria bacterium
TTTTTTACTTTGGAGAAGGAATACATGACACCAGTCGGCAAACTTCAGTATTTTCGATCCAAAATTGATGATCAGCTACAACCCTGTGCCGTATGTTCAACCGAAACAGATGACGAACCGAAACCCCTAATCGTGGAGGTAAGCCCCGGCGCATTGGGAAATCTACACGGCGCAGTTGAGTTGACTGAACAGATCGCAGGCATTGCTGCTAAACACAATCAATCTTGTGTTGTCCTCAGACCAACGGGACGGGGCTCCGGTTCCGTTTATCAGAACTACGGCGAAATCGATGTCTTGGAGGCTATCGAACATGTTGCTGCAAACTACAACATCGACCGAGACCGCATTACAATCACCGGCAGTTCGATGGGCGGAGCCGCAACCTGGTATCTGATCTCGCACTATCCAGATCTCTTCGCAGGGGCCGCGCCATTTTGCGGTTATTGCGACTACCGACTGTGGGAAAAACCGGGGGGACTCACGTTCCACATGCACGAATGGGAAGCACCCTCTTGGCGCTCGAGATCCGCTGCGTTTCTAATCGAAAATCTTACCCATACACCCGTTTGGATAGTCCACGGCGAATGGGATCGGGGAGTCGGCGGCGGTGTTCCAGTTGAGCATTCCAGACAGATGGCACAGCTCCTCGAAAAACGAGGCTATACACATAAATATACAGAGATTCCTAAAACTGGCCACGGATGCCGCCTACCCGATATATGGGAGGAAGTAATCCTTTGGCTGCTGAAACAGCGGAAGCAGCGATCCCCGGATCATGTCTCTTTGGCAATCTACAACCTGCGCCATAATCAATCCTACTGGGTCACGCTAAACCAACTGACACACTACGGTAAGCGCGGACTAATCAACGCGAATTTTGTCAAGAGCAACAGCCTCATCGTCAATACGGAGAATATCCGCACCTTCTCCCTTGGACCAATTCAGAAGAATGGAGGGGTGAATATAACAATCGATGGTCAAACGTGCGAACGGATGAACCTAAACCATCAGAAACAATTTCAACGAAATCATAAAGGCGTATGGGCGCATGGTAATTTTGATCCCTCTCAGGAGAAGCATCACCGGGCATCAGGTCCCATCAGTGATCTCTTCTTCGATGGACTGATCCTTGTACCTGGAACAGTTGGAACAGAGGAAGACACATTTTTTAACAAATGGATCGCTGACAATGCAGTCGGATACTACCGCAGCCGAAATGGAGGGGTGCATCGAGGCGGCATCATGGGAGATAATGCTGTCGAACTCCCTGTCATCCCTGACATTGAACTGACCGAAGACCTTCTGCAAATGAACAACCTGCTTCTATACGGCGGCCATGATTCGAACGCCATTCTATCGCGATTTAGAGACAAGCTGCCGCTCACTATCGAGGACAAGACAATCCATCTATCCAATAAGTCGTACACGGCAGATGGGGCAGCGGTTTTCGCCATATTTCCTCATCCCGAAAATTCAGAGCGCTATGTCGCAGTGCACACCGGAGTCACCCCAGATGCAATATGTTGGGGCAGCCATCTCGACATGCAACTCCTACCCGATTACATTGTCTATGCTGGAGGTCAACTCCTCGATTGGGGGTTCTGGGGGAATGACTGGAAATCTCAATAACAGTCAGCCCCTTGAGCGGCACCATCGCCTTGCCAAAGTAGTCTATACCCACAATCTGTCAAACCGTCTTTACTATCAGCGAAGACCGACTTTTCCGAGAATTGATCTGCCCGCCTACAGTCAAGTCAAATTAATTCCAACCATACAGAAGATTCTCGCCACATACCCACACTAATCAAGTAAAAGCTTTTTTCTTGACACTCGATATATCCGCTAGTATACTACCAACAGGTGTCATTGGGCTTAAACGTTTAGTCTTTTCTCTAAGGTGGGCGACTCAAACAGTGAAAAAGCTATCCTTTTGCACACTAATCATACTGATTGCAGCCAGCTATAGCTTCGCACGTATTATAGATCCCAAGACAGGTGCTGAGTTCAGATATAGAGCAAAACTGGTAGAAGTTGCTCCAGTAGTTGACGGTTTTCTTGATGATCCAGCATGGGACGATGCTATATCTGCTGCCCTAGACCATGATGTCAAAGAGGATCGACGCTGGGGCGAATCCAGCGACTTCAAAGGCACTTTTGCTGCCGTGTGGCGCAACGCTTCCCTCTACATAGCTATTGAACTGACCGACGATCAAATTGAAACTGCCCACGAAAAACTTTCAAAGCAAGATCGTCTAGAGATCTATCTAGATGTAGGACATTCAGGTCAGCAGAGCGACCTATATCGTTATACACTTCCCGTTGGTCAAGATATTATGGCGGCTGGCAATCAAGGACTATTAGTTAATTGGGGGAACGGAGGGCAATCCGTCGAATTGAGCTTTGACCTGATGCAAACACCGAGAAAAGAGGATGCTATCAGCTTTGGCATTTACTATTACGACGTAGATGATGATCGCTTGAACCATAAACTTCGTTGGGGTCCAACCGGACAAACCGAACCGGAAGACGCGCTTGCAGACCTGATATTTACAGCCAATATAAAGCTAAACCCAAACCAGAAAGCGATACAATGGGGGCGTATCAAGCAACTCTATTAATCATGGGTGCCATATTTATGCCTCAAGACTCAAGCGCACGGAGTTCGCAGTGTTTATCATCGGTAAAATATTACAGCTGATAGGAATGTCGCTTCTGGGAGCGGGGTTATATGTCGGGTGTGTCAACCCCTACGGCCTCACCGAAGGCGCTGCTATGGGGGCGGAGGTTGCCTCTCTCGCGGTAGGAATCTTAATCTTCTTTATAGGCAGAACGATAGAGAAACGCTAATTGAGCCCAGATGACACACTTGGCTCTATGAGAATGTAACTGCTTGAAATTAATAAGTTGTTTTGGTACTTACACATACCTAAGCATCGAGCGCATCCCCTCGGTGCTTTTTTGATGTTTATATTCAGTGGAGGAAAAATTAGGATGGCATTTAATGTCAAAAAACGTGGAAAATTAACCTATTATTACCAAGGAGAGCATCCGGTGTTGTCCCCCTTAGTCACCGAAACGTTACCTGACGGAGATCTGAAAATCTATTTTTCAGGTTTAACAGGAGGATATTCGGCGAAAGGTGTTCTGAATCTCGATGAATTAGTTTCAATGGATCCAGAGCGTGAAATCCCACTGGTATTCAAAAGTTGGGAATCTTGGTTGAAAGAAGCAGGTATTTGCAATTCTCTAAAGAATGTAGATTTCATTGAAGTCCACGCTTTCGGTTGTCAGCCCAAAACCCCAAATCCGCTTGTTGACCCAGCAGGTTATGCAGCAGAGCAGGAACGCTTGCGCAAAGCCTATGCCCAAGCGTATAGTAACTTTTTTCGTGATTATCTACCAGAAAACGGTGTGCCCGCTCGGTTCACGGTCCATGTCGTCGATGTTCCAGACACGGCAGCTTCCTATGAGTTCTACGGAACCGCACTCTTACAGAAAGAACTACAAAAGGATTCTGGATCAATAGATTCGTGAGATTCGAGAGGCGGCATGTTTTCCCTGCGAGGTTGCAACAGAGTCAGTTACCCCACCGTGAAGGGTTGGGGCTTGTTTGAAGCCTCCGTCCCTTGGGATTTACAAGGTTCTGCGCTTCTTTCTCTTTCAAGAGTTTCGGGGGTGTTAGTTACCACCGTCCCTCTCCCGATTCTCGGGATCCCGACAAGTCGGGACACGCAAGGCTACAGCAGCCTTTTTGATGTTTATTGCAGCGTTATGGTCTCTGTCCAAAACCAACCCACAATGGGGGCAGTCATGGACACGATCCGACAACCGTTTAGGCACAATTTCATTACAACTTGAGCATTTCTGACTGGTATAGTGAGGTTTAATCTTCGTCAACTGCTTACCGGCACTTTCAGCCTTGCTTCGCAGTTTTAATAGAAAGCCGCCCCACGCAGCATCGGATATGCTCTTTGCGAGGTAGTGATTCTTTAACATATTGGTGATGGTCAGGTTCTCAACGGCAACCTCATCGCATTTGCCCATGACACGATGTGCAGCCTTGAACTGAAAATCTTTGCGTTGATTGGCTATCCGTTGATGGCATCGGGCGACCACTTCACGCTGTTTCTTTCTGCGGTTACTGCCTCTCTTTCGTCGAGAGAGTATCCGCTGATGTTTACCGAGTTTCTTTTCGGAGTCACGGTAATGGCGGGGATTGGGAATATGCTGACCATCGGAGTCAACGACAAAGGCGTTTAACCCGACATCAACACCGATGGTTGTTTCAACAGGGACTTTCACAGGATCGGGGACTTCAACGCATATCTGCACATACCAGCCCGACGCTTTACGGCTGATAGTGAGATTCTTAATTTTACCATCAGGCAACGGTCGATGATAACGGATTTTGACGTGTCCGACTTTCGGGACAACGACACGGGCGAACTTACGACGCACATCACGAATCAGATTCACCGATAAGTGGCTGAAGGTCATTGACCGATACCGACCTGCGCTTTTGAAACGTGGGAAGCCCGGATCTTCGCCTTGCTTGACTCGGCGAAAGAACGCTTGATAGGCTTTGTTCAAACGGCGAAGACAGTCTTGGAGAATATCACTGTGAAGTCCAGCAAACGCTGGCGATTCCTTTTTCAACTCAGGCAAAGCGTTCCCTTGCGTCGTCCACTTGACCGATGCGCCGGTGGTTTCGTAGACATCTTTACGCCACGCAAGCGCTTGGTTATAAAGCATTCGTAGCAGCGCAAGCCACAAGGAAAAGGTTTTTCGCTGTTGGGTCGTAGGATACGCCCGATATTCATACGTCGTTTTCATGGGCTGTGGCTTTATGGCTTTCATGTCCGTATCAGTGGAGGTGGGAGACACCACCTTGCGACGGTGCTGATACTCTCCCACGAAAACCATAAAAACTATACCAGTTTTCGCAATATCTTACAACAAAAAAGGGCGGGATTTCCTCCCCACTCTGAAGAGATGGGGGCTCCAGCCCGAAGATTTAGATGAAACGTCTGAAACCTCTCCTCTCCTTCATCTGTATTGCATCAATCGTATTGATTGGTTGCGGCGAAAAACACGATAAACGCGAAATCTCCAACGATTTTGAGGAACTCAACGAATGGCGTACGCTTCCCCAAGCCAATTTCGGGATTCCGCCTTACGCCCGTTACCTTGAGGGAATCAAAATCTGCCTAGATCCAGGACACGGTGGACAGGCTTATCTGCCGAACTACAAGCGCGGACCAACCGGACTCCGAGAGGCAGAGGCGAACCTACGAGTAGGGTTACATCTGCGCGATTTTCTAACACAGGCAGGCGCGACTGTCTTCATGACGCGCACCGATGATTCCTTCGTCAGCATCCCGGACCGCAGCGAAATTGCTAACAAGAACGGTGTCGATTTCTTCATCTCCATCCATCATAATTCGTTCAGCGATCCCGAAACCAATTACACCTCCACATGGTATCATCAAGATGCGGACGATTCTCGTGCCAGTTTGGATCTCGCCCGGTATGTACAGCAAAGCGTTGCCGACGCACTACGTCTGCCACAATTCCCACCAACAGGGCTATACTCGGATCGATTGGTAATTCCTTCAGGGTTCGGTGTACTACGTCAGACGAAACGCCCTGCCATTTTATGTGAAGCGTCGTTTTACTCTAACCCCGAAGAAGAGCAACGCTTGAAAAAGGAGTCATACAATAAGCGCGAGGCTTACGGCTACTTTATCGGTATTGCCCGTTACGTTGCAGCAGGGTTTCCGAAGGCGATTCTGCTGAACCCACCACCAGAATCCTCCATCGAAACGAAGAGTCCGCGCATCGAGATTCGTGTGGAGGATGGCTTGCACGAGCGCGGTGCGTGGATGCTCAAAAGACAACAGATATTCTCCGATTCCATCCGAGTCAAACTCGATGGTGTTGTCGTTCCTCATCAGTATCTCCGTGCTAAAGACCTCATTGTGATTACCCCGCCAAACCCACTCTCTAACGGCGTACACTTTGTCGAAACCAATCTTGTCAATTACTACGGGAATCACAGCCTGCCCAGCCATCAATGGTTCAAAGTTGCCCCACCCGCTGCGAAATTAAAACTTCAGGCATGGACGAAAACCCTTCCTCCCGATGGCGCAAGCTATGTTGGCATCACCGCCACCGCCCTGGACAAGGAAGGTCTGCCTATCGCCGATAACGAGCCAATTCATGCCCAGACATCACTTGGGCGACTTGCTGAGACCAACCGCGCCTCAAAGAACGGAGAGACACGATTCTATCTGCACACAGACGCAGCACAGTCAGGCCGAGGTATCGCACAGGTAAAGGTAACTTACAAAGAGAAATCAGAAGTCATTGCCATCCGTTTCCAGAAAATTCGCGGCGGGATTGTTCAGGGCAGTGTCCGTAGTGTTTCCGGAAGCGTCATCGCAGATGCAGCCGTGCAATTAGTCAGAACAAAAACCGTAACCACAACGACCAATCCGGATGGACACTTTTTTTTCAACAATATTTCGCCGGGGAGCATAATTCTCAACGTTTCAAAAACTGGCTACTACAACCTCCAGCTGAAGACCAACGCGATTTCAAATAGTGCACAACTCCTCCAACCCCAGCTACACCCGATCGCAGATGGTACGCTTATTGGGGAAGTATTCGTCCTCGACGCACGCTACGGTGGGTCAGAGCGAGGAACACCGATCATAGATTCTATCGCCCCAGCAGATCTTAATCTCGCCGTCGTCAAAGCACTTCAAGAGATGTTAGAGCTTGCCGGGGCAAGTGTTTACCTTGTTCGAGAGAAAGATGAGAAAATCCCTGTCTCGAAACGGGTCAAGACAATCAACGCCGTTAAACATGACGGATATTACCTCCGGATTGATCACGGAGCCTGGGTCGCAGGCGAACCGTCGATAGTTGCGACAGGCTATCCGGGAAACCAAGTCGCGGAAAACTATCTTAAAACAATACTTGAAGGAGTTAATGCAGCGCTTTTTCAGACATCCATTGAGACATTTGGAGATGAAGAATCACCGGAAATTCGGTCAACTAACAAAATTGCGCTCGCGCTCGAGATCCGTTCTATCAATCATCCACATATCCATGAATCCGTGGATGCACCCGCACTGATTGCACAGAAAGCGTACGCAATCTTTTTAGGAACGTGGAAATTTCTCAAAAACGCTCAATTGGTTAATAAGGGACTCAACCCCGCCACCACAGGTGAAGTCTCACTCCAAAAAGAAGTTGAAATTCGTGTCGTTGATGCGGTTTCACAGCAGCCGGTCAGCGGTGCAAGAATCGCATTAGATGACACCTTTCCGTTAGTAACAAATCAAGCTGGAAAAGCCGTTTTCCATGAGGTTCATCCGCGGAGCTATCGCATTGTAATTGAGGCTGCGGGGTATACGCATCAAGCAATCGAATCAAACCTGTTAGACTCAGGATCCGTGTTAGTAGAAATGAGGAAGAAAGGGAATCGATAAAATAACAAATTAGGCAAGACGGAATCATAGTCCCTAACGTCTTTTCTGATTGAAAGCCACGTAAGGGGATGATAAGATGGAACTCGCCATGAAAAATGTATTAGTCATCGATGACGACGAGAAAATTTGCTGGGCTTTCGAGCAATTTCTGACAGACGAAGGCCACCAACCGATTATCGCCAACAATGCTGAAGAGGGCTTACGAAAGCTCCAGTTGGAAACGCCCGATATTATTCTGCTTGATGTACGCCTGCCCGGCATGAATGGGCTTGAAGCATTAAAACAGATCAAAGCCCTCCAGCCAGAGGCGATTGTGATTGTGATGACGGCGTATGACAATGTGGAGACGACCATCCAAGCTATGCAGCTGCACGCCTTTGATTTCATCCCTAAACCAATTGATCTGGATCAGGTGAAAGCGATCATTGAGCGCGCGACACAGATGCAGGTTGAACGCAGTAAAATGCCTTCTTCCGAACTCCCCTCAGCAGAGGTTGAATTGCCACAGGAACATCGCTTGGTCGGGAAAAGCCCACAAATGCAGGAGATTTATAAGCTAATCGGGATGATAGCGAACAATACCGTTACCGTGCTGATAGAGGGTGAAAGTGGAACAGGAAAAGAGTTGATCGCACAGTCAATCCATTCTAACAGTTCACGCAAGGATAAACCCTTTGTCCCCGTCAACTGTGGCGCACTCCCCGACGACCTTCTTGAAAGTGAACTCTTCGGCTATGAAGCGGGGGCATTTACAGGGGCAAATGCCAAAGGCAAGCCCGGCAGGTTTGAACTCGCAGATGGTGGCACACTGTTTCTTGATGAGATCAGTAATATGAGCCCGGTGCTACAGGTTAAACTGCAACGGGCTTTGCAGGAGCAAGAAATTGAAAGGTTAGGCGGCACCCGTCCGTTAAAAGTGGATGTGCGTATCATCGCTGCGACGAATCAAGACCTCGCTGAAGAGGTTCGATTGGGCAAGTTCCGTGAAGATCTTTACTATCGCTTCAACCTGCTCTCAATCAACCTACCACCCTTGCGCGAACGGACCACGGATATCCCGCTGTTAATCCATCACTTTCTACAGACAGTCAGCCTCGAACTTGAGCAGAATGTTCGCGGGGTTTCGCCAGGGGGTTTAGAACTTCTGCAGCGATACGATTGGCCCGGAAATGTGCGGGAGTTAGAGAACACTGTTAAAAGCGCGGCAGTCCTTTCGCGAACAGATGTCATCCTACCAGAACACCTTCCACCAGAAATTCTGAATTACAAAGGGACGCGTCAATCAACACAATCGCGTCTTGAAACCGTCCTTGAATCCGTATTGAAGGAAACCGTCAGAGACGCCGTTATGCAGGCACGTAACGGGCTCTACGACGAAGCTATTGATGCCGTTGATCATGCGTTAATCAAGTGCGTCCTTGACGAAGTCGAAGGTAATCAGACGAAATCAGCAAAACTCTTAGGGATCAGCCGTACAACGTTATTGCAAAAGATAAAGAAATTGGGAATCGAAGTGAACGCATGAACAGATGGCTGACACCTTTGATTACATTTGTATTCCCTGCAAAGTGCCGACGCTGTGAGACACCAATGGGTATTGGTCAGGTTCACTACCTTTGTGATGCCTGTTGGGAACAGATTGAATTTCTCAAGCCTCCTTGGTGTCAGATCTGTGGGCTGCCAAGATGGAGCGCCACTTGCGCAGATTGTCGTGAGCATCCCCCGTTATTTAGGAAACTTCGTGCGATTGCTTTTTACGAGCCCACCCTGCGTGAAGCCATCCATCTGATGAAGTATGAGAAAAAACAGGTCATCTCAAAACATCTAGTTCAATTGCTGCAAGCGCACCTTCCTGAAGATTTAGCCTCCACAGACTACGACTTCCTGCTACCAGTTCCCCTCCATGTAAACCGTTTCCGTCAGCGGGGATTTAACCAAGCCGAGCAAATTGCCCAAGGTGTCGCAAAAGTTTGGCGCGTGCCGGTCCGTACCGATATCCTTGTCCGTATCAGGGACACAGTCCCACTGAGCAGCCTAAATTCCCACGAAGAACGAATGAAGAGTATCAACGGTGCTTTTGAAGTCCAGTTGCCGGATTCAATTCAAAATCGGAAAATCTTACTGATTGATGACATTTTTACCACGGGAACAACGATTAATGAAGCCCTCAAAGCTCTACAGGTTGCTAACCCGAACTGCGTTGATGTCCTGACACTAGCTCGCACAAGATCGTCAGTATAAAAGTATAGACTGAAAAGAGGACGCAAAAATAGAATGCAAGAAGTTCATTTGCCGGTAAAAAAGTATCAAACTATCACAATCATTGCTGCTGTGGCGGGATTTCTGTTAGGAATGTTAATTCCTGCCTTCGCTTTTGGTAAGGGGCACTGGTCATGCCCGTTTGGGCAGGGTGTAGTACAGGTCGGTATGTTTGTCCTGTTGACAGGTGTTCTGGGGTCACTCCTTACCGGTAATGTGGCTGCCCTACTTGTGATCCTCATCGCGAGGTTGCGCCGATCATCACCTAAGCCGAAGTAATCTTCAATCTGTACCCAAGAATCAAAGAGAGAAACCGAACCATCATAAGCCGCTACAATGAAGCAGACTGACCACCGTCAATGGTGATTACGCTTCCGGTTATATAGCGAGACGCATCAGAAGCAAGTAGCATCAATGCCCCGTTAAGGTCTTCAACCTGTCCCAATCGGCGTTGGGGAATCCGTTTAATCAGGCGTTGCCCAGCCTGCGTGGCAAAGAATTGACGGTTCATATCGGTTTCAATATAACCGGGAGCGATCGCGTTCACACGTATCCCATGCGGCGCCAACTCAACCGCCATTGCGCGTGTCAGGTTGATAATACCGCCCTTAGAGGCGCAGTATCCCGGCAATTGTGAAGTGCCACGTTCTCCAAGCACAGACGCAATATTGATAATGCTCCCGCCCCGCTCACAGTGAACCATCCGTCGTGTGACCTCCTGCGCCATCAGCCAAATCCCCTTGAGATTCGTGTCAAGCACAGAGTCCCAATCCTCCTCGGCGTGTTCAAGTATCGGCTTAGTGACAGCAATACCGGCGTTGTTGACTAGAATATTAATTGGTCCGAGTGCGCTCTCCGCCGTTTCGACGCACCTCCTAACGCTCTCTCCATCGGTAACATCAACCCGGACCGCAGCGGCACAACCGCCGAACGCCTCGATCTCCTCGATAGCCTCATTGAGCCGCTCAATTCCACGAGCAGCCAGAGCCACCTGCGCTCCTGCCCGTGCCAGCGTTAAAGCGAAATGACGTCCTATCCCCCGCGATGCGCCGGTCACGATTGCACGCTGACCAATGAGGTTAAACAGAGAGGAAACTTTTCCGCCTTCCATGCCTTCCAACCTTCCAATTTAATGGAGCACCTCATTTTACTGTGCGTACTCCTCTATTCCCGCCGCTTGCTTGGCTAAAGATTTGCATCGTTCCAAATCATACTCTCGATAAATGGTAATCTTTTGTGCTTCAAGCGACCCTTCGGCGTGGATGGCAAGCAGTTCGTTGTAACCACCAAAATCAGAAGCGGTTAGGTCGCGAATCAGGTTCACCAGTTTGAGACGGTCCAAGGTTGGAACCGCCGCGACTCCACCAAGGTACTTTTCAATATAATCTCCCGTTTCAGGGTTTGTGACATCCTCCTCCGACGGTCCAGTGACCACAAGTCCCCCAGCGATATCCTGAACATAACTGACCATCTGATGATAGTTACTGGCAAAGTAAAACTTAGCGACGTTGGTGATAATTGAATTGGGAATCGCCACCCCATCAACCTCCGCACAATCGACAGCAGCAGCTTTACTTAGCGCACGAACCGTTTCGGCATAATTAATCAGGTACATCAACTTCTCCCGAACATGGCTTGCGCGACTAATGCCGTTGTGATCGGCGATTAACGCGGCAGCACCGGTTAGGAGGTCACACAGCGGCGGTTTGTAAGAAACGGCAGTAAATCGGTGGAATTGGACGAAGGTGGTAGCTAACCCGCCCGCGAAATCCCACTCCCTATTCATAAAGACCCGCTCCTTCGGAACAAAAACATCGTCGAAAATTGTAAGACTTTCGATCATCCGGTGATTGGCACTAACAGGGTTATGAAACTCGCTGGACGATGAAGCACCAAAGGGGCTAACAATCATTTTCAAGCCGGGGGCATTAGCAGGCACAGCGAAGGCGAGGGCGTAATCTTTATCCTGCTCCGTCATATTCCGGGTTGGTAACACAATGATCTCATCTACATAGGGAGCACAGGTGGTATGCGCTTTCGCACCGCGAACCACTATCCCATCCTCCCGCTCTTCAACCACACGCACATAGTAGTCCGGATGCGCCTGCTCGGACGGATTCAGGCTTCGGTCACCCTTCACATCAGTCTGAGCAACCGCCATACTGAGGTCTTCCCCCTGACAGTGCTGGTGATACGCCTCGACCCGCTTGAGATAGTCCGTACCGTACTGCGCATCAATCCGCTTGGCAACCAAAGAGAGAGCAAAAAGCGCATCCGTTCCAATCTCCTTGATTAGTAACACCACCCCACTGCCAAGCCGAGTGCTGGTTTCGATCATCTCACGCCGTTTTAGCAGGTCATCTGTGTTGGTAGGGTTCACAAAATACCGGCTGATCGTCTCGCCCGTTTCAGGAACCTTGACGGTCATCAAATCCCGATACTCCGAATCTTCAGCGAGTGCAAAATCGAGCGAGGCGTGTTCTGCCCCAACCCCTAAATCTGGATGGCGGGTGACATCTTCCACGCGATCTCCCTTAAAAAACAGGGTGCGACCATCGTTTAGGCTCGCTTTGTACTCCTCCGCCGATCGGACTCCCATATTCCACCTCCATCCCAATCTTCACGCCTTGGACGCGAGTTATATCCCCAAGCTCTCGTTAATCTCCTGCTGATAATCATCGACCTGCTCGGCAAGCATATCATCGATAGTAACAATACGTCCAATTTCACCGGATTCCAGTATCCCGTAAGAGACCGCCACAGATCGCGTTCCTTGTGCAGCGTCTACCTCGACCGGATGCTCGCCCCCTATCGCCTGTGCAAAGTCCCCGTACTCGATAGCGATAATCTTCCGATCTATCTCAGGGAATGGGAACTCGTAACACCACAACCGATCCTCGCCCCACAAATCTGATGTCACGGCATCAAGCCGAAAGTCGGGGACATGCTCCAATATTCTCCCATCATCAATAGCGGATTCGCCATCAATATGTAGTGTGATATTCCCCCCACTCCGGTCCCCCGGCAAACTCATCGAACCGTCAGAACCGTAAATCTGTCGTGACCAGACACCCTGACCACGACCTGCATGATCTTCGATATACTGCCCGACCGCGCCGTTTTTGAAAGTCAGCGTTGCGTAAGCAGCATCCTCGGCAGTCGCTTCAAATTCGGCGGGCATCTTTACCTGCCATCGACCATAGACACCGCCGGGATTCGATCCCGCCTCCCCACCGCCTGCTGCGGGGTTCTTGCGAATCGGTTCATGGAGTCTCGTGTTTGCATACACCGTCTCAATATCGCCGAGAAGGTATTCCATCATATCCGAGTGGTGAACACCAACATCAAGCAGTATCCCACTTTGATCTTTTTGGTGACGCCATACAGAGATTAACATCCGGTCACCGCCGCCAATAGCATGGTGAATGAGAAAGCGCGGCGTACCAATGGCACCTGCGTCCAGCAGCGCTTTCGCCAAACGATTGACGGGATCCCGTCGATAATTCTCCGCTACACTTAAAATTGCATCGGACCCCTCCGCTGCACGCGCGATAAGGTTACATGCACGAACGGTCAAGCCCATCGGCTTCTCAACCATCGTATGCCAACCCCGCTCCAACGTCTCAACAGCAACCGTGTGGTGATATCGCGGCGTTGTCGTCACGTCAACCGCTTCAACATTAACCGCTGCCAGTCCATCCAAATCTTCAACGACAGCTGGGCGCACCCCAAAATGTGTCGCCGCTTGATCGGCAAGGGATTCCGCGTTGTCACGCACCGGATCACATGCACCAACAAGCTCAAACCGTTCCCACCCCACACGATGCAGCTCTGCAAGCCCATACAAGTGACGATGCCCCATACCCCCACAGCCAACAATGGCTAATCGAATCTTCTCACTCACTGTTCCTCTCCCCTTAAACTGAAATTAAGAATATCGTTCGCCCATTATAGAGAGGGTATGGACGGATGTCAATATCAAAAAGGTTGGGGTTCGGGGCAACAGCCCGTCGGAATCGACAATTGGCTTGCATTGCGACGGAGGTATCTGATAAAATCTATTAACTATGGTGAATTCTAAAAATAAATAGACACTTTCGCCGACCCGGTAGGTGCGGTTTCTAACCGCACCGGTTTGGAGCGTCTCATTAATTCTATAAACTACCATAAATTGAACCGACCTAACCAAGAAAGTGCGTTGTAATGAAACGGGTGTGCGTATTCTGTGGATCCAGCATGGGAAGTAAGCCAGCCTATGCTAAAGCCGCAAGACAGTTAGGTCACGCCTTAGCAAGTAGACACCTGGGGCTTGTCTACGGTGGCACTAACGTCGGCACAATGGGTGAACTTGCCAACGCTGCCCTTGAGAGCGGTGGCGAAGTGGTTGGTGTCGTGCCCACGATATTTGTCGAAAAAGAAATCGCGCATACTGAACTTTCCGATCTGCGAGTTGTTGACTCGATGCACGAGCGAAAAGGGTTGATGGCCGAACTTTCGGATGCCTTTATCGCGCTCCCCGGCGGACTCGGCACAATCGACGAACTCTTTGAGATGGTAACGTGGACACAACTGGGTCTACACCGAAAACCGTGCGGACTTCTGAATGTATGTCAGTATTACAGGGAGTTAGCGAATTTCCTGGATTATGCGGCTTCCGAGGGATTTATCAGGACACCCCACCGCTCACTGATACTGGTTGACGAAAGTCCGGATGTGTTGCTCAAGAAGTTCGACGAGTTTCTGAGCAGTTGAACCACCCATAGGATACCCCCAAGGAGGATGCCATGAAAGCCGCTGTTTTTGAAGAAACCGGGAGATTAAGCGTACAGGATAAGCCTGTCCCTTCGCTCAATTCCGGCGATGTCCTGATTAAAGTCGATCTGTGCGGTATCTGTGCATCTGATTTGGCAGCACTTAACGGGGATATTACCGACTACTCGCCACCCGTCGTGATGGGGCATGAACTCGCCGGGGTCATCGTTGAAAGCCGACACCCCGACGTGAAAGCCGGCGAGAAGGTCACAGTGAATCCGATGCTCTCCTGCGGAAACTGCGATTACTGCCGGGCAGATCTGGATAAATATTGTTCGAACATTGAGGGGATAGGGCATGACATTGACGGCGGATATGCTGAATACCTCCGGATGCCGAAGCACGGAATTGACACAGGAAAACTCATAACCGTGCCAGATACGATCCCACCGGAAGAACTGATCTTTCTGGAGCCGCTGGGCTGCTGTATCAATGCGATGCGTGAAACAATCCTCAATAAAAGCGTCGCTATCCTCGGCGCAGGTCCCATCGGCTTGATGTTTGCTCAGCTGACGAGAAAATCAGGATTGAAGACATTCGTTTTTGAACCGCTTGCCCATCGGCGAAGTACAGCAGATGAAGTCGGTGCAGACGCCACATTCGATATTACGGCGGAGCAGGTGGAAACACTCATCAAGCAGACCAACGGCGGTGTGGATACCGTCATCTCTGCAACGGTCAATGATCAGCGTGCGATAGATCTCGCCTTCAAGGTTGTGCGGCGCGGTGGCTGCGTGAATTTCTTCGGGCTGGCACCGGGTGGGCAGGAGCTGCGAATTAACCTTGAGCATTTTCATTACATGGGGCACAAACTGATGGCGTCATGGGCATTCTCGCGCTGGAGTTTGACTGAATCCCGTCAGATGCTTATTGACGATGAGATTAACCTCACGCCTCTGCTGACGGATCGGTTTCCGATTGAGGGAGTGGTTGAAGGGTTTGAAAATGCTCGGCAGCAACGTGGTGTGAAAAGCGTTCTGGTCGGCGAGTAAATGCACGAAATCGGGTAAAGTCTAAAGGCGTGCTGGACGGATCGGTTCATTTTCAAGAATAGAATCAAACCACTACTGAAATCTAATCGTTGTTATCAATGAGTAAGGGTATGCTTGTCAACGCCGATAAACCACATTTATGGAAAAATGATGTCGCAGCGTCAATAGATTTCTACAATAATTGGTTTATGCGTTCTGCCCCAAAAACGTATCGGGAGGTACGAAAAGAAACAAGTGAGCATGTCCAAGAGACAATCCAATTGACGAAGAATATCACCCTTTTGAATCCGGAGACCTTACAGGCAAATCCGGCGATACTTCCAACCTTGCGGATGTGTACTGCTCCACCGATAGCAAGAGATCGGTTAGTAGGCTTGGCTTATGTGAGTAAACACTTGGTTCTCTCAATGGAACAAGGGAAGATTCCACCTCGCATGAGCGAAGAAAAACTAACTGAGGGGTTGTTATCCATAGCCGAAATTTTGGTTAAGCTGCTCGACTACGACATCTTCCCTTGGCTAGAAAGGAAAACGGCTCCTACAGATTTGGAACGACATCGGGCAGCTACTATTGTGGCGGATCGGTTGTGTGGAACTGTTTCCGATCCGATTATCCGTAACGCCCAAGAACAAAGACAACTCGCCTTGATTGCGACGTATCTGAAGAAACGTAACTATACCGAGCAGTTTCACAAGCTCGGACTCTCCTTCAGTGATCTACCGCCCGGCACATTTGCTTTTCGTTTGAATGTACTAGCTGGTAAAGGTAGGACCGTCAATATACCTGTTGATGTAGCCATTCAACCGCACGAGCATCATTTAGGCGATTTACCAATTTTGATTGAAGCCAAATCCGCTGGCGATTTTACTAATACAAACAAACGACGAAAAGAAGAGGCAACCAAAGTTAATCAGTTACGTGCGCGTTATGGAGAAGACCTCCAATTTATTCTGTTTCTCTGCGGATATTTTGATGCTGGCTACCTAGGCTACGAAGCAGCCGAGGGAATAGACTGGATTTGGGAACACCGAATTGAAGATATGGAGTTACTTGGAATATGAAAATGAAAGCACTCCAACAGATCGAATCTGACCGGCAGAATGCACAGACAAGGCTGGATAGTCTAAAAAGTGCCTCTGAACGCAACAAAATGGGACAATACGCTACCCCTTTCTCCCTCGCACGCGAGATTGTTGAATTTGTCAGAGATAGATATTTTACCGAAACAGATCAGATTCGTTTCCTAGATCCGGCTGTAGGCACGGGGGCTTTTTTTTCGGCAATGCTTCATGCTTTCCCGAAGACGCGAATTGAAAATGCTGTTGGAATTGAACTTGATTCACAAATTGCTTTAATCACTAAAAATTTATGGACAGCGTGGGGACTGGACGTAGTTAAAGCGGATTTTGCACAACTACCTTTCCCAGCTTCCCCCATGTTCAATTTGCATCTTGTTAATCCCCCTTATGTTCGACACCATCACCTCGATCCGGAGACAAAGCGGAATCTTCAAGAAAAAATCAAAGCCGCACTCGGGCTCAACTTGAACGGCTTGGCAGGTCTGTACTGTTATTTTCTTTTAATAGCCCATCGGTGGCTAGCCCAAGATGGGGTTGGCGTCTGGCTTATCCCTTCTGAGTTTATGGATGTCAAGTATGGAGAAGTTGTCAAACGCTATTTAATAGAACAGGTTTCCTTGCGGCATATACATCGTTTTGATGCGGAAGCACTGCAATTTGACGACGCCCTTGTTTCCTCAACTGTGCTGATTTTTCAAAAACGTAAGCCCGAACAGGAAGGTGAGGTTACTTTTTCTTTAGGCGGCACCCTGAAGGCTCCGCGCACTTGTGCACGTATTTGTCAACGGCAGTTAGCACAGGTAAGCAAGTGGACTTCCCTTCCAAGCAAATCAATGCATCATGCTGTACGTGATGTCCATCAATTAAACAGAACAACAACGATTGGGGACCTTTTTGAAGTCCGTCGGGGATTAGCAACTGGCGCAAACCCATTTTTTATTTTACGCCGTGATGTTGCTAGTGATAAAGGTTTGCCCGAACAATTTCTACGACCAATTTTGCCAAGTCCAAGATATCTGAAGAGTGAAAAAATACTCGCCGACCGTGACGGTTTCCCACTCGTTCAGCCATCTTTGGTATTGTTAGATTGTGATTTGGACGAGAACGAGGTCGAAGCTTACCCGCCACTAAAGGCTTACCTCAATTGGGGCAAGTCACAAGGATTTGCTGACCGGTACATTACCCGCCATCGCCGGCCATGGTTTAAACAGGAAAATCGACCGGCGGCTCCTATTTTATGCAGCTATATGTCTCGCACCAAATCAGGTAATTCTGGACTACGATTTTTTCAAAATTATTCGCAGGCAACTAGCCCAAATGTCTATCTAATGCTTTATCCGAATCAAGAGGTGCAGCAGGCTTGTAAAAATAATATGGATCTCCTCGCTCAATTGTTTAATCTGCTGAAGCAGGCTAAGGATGAATATCTACTTTATGAAGGACGAACCTATGGGGGTGGACTTAACAAGATCGAACCCAAAGAACTTGCCCGAGTGCCGCTACCTGATGATCCACTGCTACAATCGATCACCATCTCATCCAAGCAGCTTTTCTTACTTGAAAGCAAATCGCCATGAACACATTAAAAGCCTATCTTGAATTAATCCGTTATCCCCTCTTTGCCATTCCGATCGCTGCGACGCTGCCCGGTGCGCTGATTGCTTCGGAAGGTGAGTGGAATTGGCGGGTTGGGTTGACGCTGCTCATCGCACTGCTGGGCTACTTCGCAGGTATGATGAAGAATGACTACTTCCACCGAGAGCAGGACGCCCTTGTGAATCCCGACCGTCCGCTCCCGTCGCACCGACTCACACCTCGGCAAGTCCTGATCACGGCAAGTACTACCTACATCATCTGCGTTATCTTGGGATTTACGCTCCACATCAAAGCGGGGCTTCTGGTGGTTGCCCTTGTGATGATTTCCCACTTATACAACGCCTTCTTCAAGGAACGCGGAATATTGGGAAGCATTAGCCTGCCCCTTGGCATCGGTCTGCTCAATGTGTTTGGTGCACTCGCTGTAAGCGGAGGTGTGCCCCGTTTGGTCTGGTATGCGTTTGCTGCTACAACGCTCTATGATTGCGGGACACACATCACAACCACCTTCAAAGATATTGAACGGGATGAAAAACTCAGCATCACTACCACGCCCCTGCAACTGGGAATCAAACCAGCCCTCGCTTGCGCTGCAGCATCAACCCTACTCTCCTTCATTGTCGCCGTGCTACCTCACTGGCTTGAAGGGATCAGTTGGCACTATACCCTATGGGTTGTCCTTGCGCTACTCGCGACGAGCATTACCCGTCTGCCCCTTTACCTCAATCCGACCGAGAAAAACGGTTATCGCGCACTAAAGGGCTCAATGGTAGGTGCCATCATGTTTTTCCCCTGCCTCATCGGCGTTCAGATCTCCCTATGGGCTTCTGCGCTTGTAATTGTGCCGTTGCTGCTTGTGACGATGACCTTGTTAGAAGTAACGAAGCGGGAAGTGTAATACATTATGCGTCGTATAATTTACAATAGACACATAAACCCTTACGATAGTGGAGAAACCAATGGAAACTGATAACCCAAAACTCAAGAGGAAATTATTTCACCTTGATGTCCTTATTGAAAAACAGACAGACTGTTATACTGCTCACTGTTTGCAATTGGATTTGGTCACTGATGGTGATACAAAGGCGGACGCGGAAGCGATGATTGTTGATGCGATTTCTGAGCAAATCACTTTTGCGATTGAAAACAATTTGATGGATCATCTTTTTCAACCGGCTGCCCCGGCAGAGTGGCGGAAACTTTTGTATAGCAATCAAACATAAACAAACTGAGGATTAAAACATATGACCGATATTCCAAAAACATACGCACCGCACGATATCGAAGAAAAATGGTACAAATTCTGGCGGGACAAGGATTATTTCCACGCCGCTGATACATCTGACAAACCCCCATACTCGGTTGTAATCCCGCCGCCCAACATCACGGGAAGCCTACATATTGGCCACGCGCTCGATAACGCTTTACAGGATGTGCTAATCCGCTGGCGAAGAATGCAGGGTTACAATGCACTCTGGATGCCAGGGACAGATCATGCGGGAATCGTAACAGAAATCATCATGGAGAAGCAGCTCGCCGCGTGGGGAACAAGCCGTGAAGAACTCGGACGCGAAAAGTTCATCGAACGGATGTGGAACTGGAAAGATGAGTCTCGCGGGACAATCATCGATCAACTGGAACAACTCGGCTGTTCCTGTGATTGGGAGCGCGAACGATTCACGATGGATGAAGGACTCTCCAAAGCTGTTCGCACCGCGTTTGTTCAACTCTACAACGACGGTTTGATCTATCGCGGGGAATACATGGTCAACTGGTGTCCAAACTGCCAAACCGCAGTTTCCGACCTCGAAGTCGAGCCGGTTGAGATTGATGGAAACTTCTACCACATCAAATATCCGATCAAGGATTTAGACGAATCCGTTGAAATCGCGACAACACGTCCAGAAACGATGCTCGGTGACACGGCAGTTGCTGTCCACCCGGAAGACACACGCTATCAACATCTCATCGGCAAAACGGCGGTCTTACCGATCCTTGAACGTGAACTCCCCATCATCGCAGATGAATATGTCGATCTGGAATTTGGCACAGGAGCACTGAAAGTCACACCCGCCCACGATCCAAACGACTACGAAATCGGTCAACGGCACGAACTTGAGCAGGTCAATATACTCAACCCGGATGGGAGTTTGAACGAAAATGCGGGCGCGAAGTATCAAGGTATGGATCGATTTGAGTGTCGTAAGGTGTTGGTCGAAGATCTACGCGAACAGGGGCACCTCATCCAGATTGTCCCGCATCCCCACGCGGTCGGACATCATGATCGGTGCAATCAGATTATTGAGCCCTACATCTCGCCGCAGTGGTATCTGAACGTCAAACCGCTCGCAGAACGATCACTCGAAGCCGCCAGACGCGGTGACGTGGTATTTCTTCCTGAGCGCGAAACCAAACGGTTCTACCAATGGATGGAAAATATCGAACCGTGGCCCATCTCCCGGCAACGCTGGTGGGGGCATCAACTCCCAATCTGGCACTGCGACGCTTGCGGGGAACTCACAGTAGGGGTAACTCCTCCCTCCCAATGCGCTCACTGCAATTCCGAGAAAATTTGGCAGGATGAGGAGGTGCTCGATACATGGTTCAGTTCGGGGCTGTGGCCCTTCTCGACGATGGGTTGGCCCGACGAGACAGAAACTCTCAAGACCTTCTACCCAACCTCTGTCCTCGTAACAGGCTGGGACATCCTCTTCTTTTGGGTCGCTCGAATGATTATGCTCGGGCTCCAGTGTATGGACGAAGTACCGTTCCGGTATGTCTACCTCCACGCACTGGTTGCCGATGAGCATGGACAGAAGCAGAGCAAGTCAAAAGGTAACGCCATCGACCCCGTGCCAACCATCCACGAGTACGGCGCCGATGCGTTCCGCTTCGCGCTGGCGTTCTCCGCTGCACCGAACCCATATATCGCCTTGGCGGAATCCCAAATCGAGGCGGGGAAACGGTTCGCCAACAAAATCTGGAACGCCTCTCGCCTGTTACTGATGAACCTCGATGACTTTCAGCCCGGTCAGCCGACAGATCTTATCCTATGCGATCAGTGGATTCGCAGCCGCTATAATGCAACCGTGGAAGCGGTGACGACATGTCTCGAGGAGTTCCGGTTTAACGATGCAGCGCACGCGGTCTATGAATTCCTCTGGCACGAGTATTGTGATTGGTATGTTGAACTCATCAAGCAGCGTCTCTACTATACCGACGATCCAACGGCGAAGCACACCGCACAGGCGGTCGCCTCTGAGATTCTTGAAGGCACACTGCGACTGCTGCACCCAATCATGCCGTTCATCACAGAAGAGATCTGGCAGCGGCTTCCCCACAAAGGTGATAGCATCATGGTTGCCCCTTGGCCCGAATCGCAAGCAGCTGAGACAGATCCAAAGACGGAAGGGGCGATGCAGACAATCATGGATGTTATTGACGGTATCCGCAGCGTCCGCGGTGAGATGAATGTGCCACCTTCCAGCGAAGTTGAAATCCGTATTCAAGCCCCAAATCCGGAAACAGCTGAACTTCTCAACGAACATCTGGAGGAATACCTGCCAGCCTTCACGCGGTTCTCACAGATCTCTATCGCTGAACATCAAGAGAAACCTGATGCTGCCGCCGTAGCGGTGATTAATGATGTCGTGATCTACATCCCGCTTGCGGGGATCATCGACATTGAAAAGGAGAAGGACCGTTTGCAGAAACGGTTAGACAAGGTGCTCAAAGAACTCACCGGCACCCAGAAAACGCTGGAAAATCCGAACTTTGTTAACCGGGCACCGGAAGCGGTTGTCGAACAGAAACGCGCCCGACTCGCAACACTTGAATCGGAGCAAGAGAAGCTAACAACAAATCTGGAGATGCTGGGCTGATCAGTCGCTCTGAGACGATTTGAAGGATTGAAATGGTAACGTGCGAACAAAATAATTCCGACACGAAAAAGTTAAGGATCGTCGTGGTAGGCGCAGGGATTGTCGGGGCATCGATAGCCTATCACCTGTCGCGTCGCAAAGATGTTGCCGTGACCGTCCTTGAGCGAGATGAACCGTGTGCGGGAGCGTCGGGACACTCCTTTGCTTGGCTGAATTCCTTCGGCAAAGATCCCGTAAGCTATCACCATTTCAACCGCCGGTCAATGGATATCTGGGATCGATTCGCTCGGAGGCTGGGTGGGGATCTCGACCTCCATTGGGGCGGTGAACTCCGATGGGAATGGGCACCGGAACGCGCCGGCGCATTGCGTCAACGTATCAAGCTGCTACAGACGAGAGGGTATCCCACCCGCATCATTTCAAAGCATGAAGTGCGGGAACTTGAACCCGGTCTTTCCCTTGGTCCCGTGATGACCGCCTCCTTTTCGGAAATTGATGGACGAGTGGATCCATTCAAAGTGATTGAGGCCTGTCTACAGCGTGCGTGTGAGGCAGGAGCCACCGTGCATACCCATACCCCAGTGGACAAACTATGTCTCGACGGACGGGGAACCATAGAGGCGGTGAGTACCCCCAACGGTGAAATCGGTTGCGATGTAGTGGTGCTAGCAAACGGCACTGCCACAACGGAACTTGCCGCTACCGCCGGTGTCCACATTCCCCAACAGTATAGTCCCGGTGTGGTGATTCGCACCGACCCACAGCCACCCGTCCTACAAAACGTTTCAGTGCTTCACCTGCCACCCATCGACGAAGATCGGCATGAAATCCATCTACGACAATCTGCCGACGGGACGCTTGCCATCGGTCAAGGCTCACAGGAAAGTGTAGACCGCGACGACTCCCAAGCACACGCAGATGCCCTGTTGAACCGCGCTATTCATTATTTGCCAGCCCTTGCCGGTGCACGAGCAATCCCAAAGCCGGTAGGTTATCGTCCAATGCCGATTGACGGTTTGCCTGTGTTAGGATTTTGTGATGCAGCGCCGAATCTGTACATCGCCTTGATGCACAGCGGGGTCACATTGGCGCCCCTCGTGGGAGAATTAGCAACGCTGGAAATCGTTGATAACGCCCGCGTTGAAATACTCGCCCCATACCGTCCAGAGCGATTCGGGCCCGCTAATTGAGCGAATCTACACTAATATAACCTAAGTTACTAGTACATTGTCAGAAAAATGTAGCACAAACTGTATAAGGTTTCAGAACATAAATCGGTAATTCTCTATGTTCCCAAGGCACCGGTAGGTGCGGTTTGTAACCGCACTGGACATCGCAATGAAGGTGCTTATCATAATTTATTTGACAGAGCAATACTCATTGAAAATCCATCAGAACCTGTAGGTCGAGATTCACATCTCGACACCGAACCGTCCATTTTGGAAAATCGACCTACAAACATGATACAATTGGCACAGGGATTACGGACTATTGGTTTGAATATGCTGGCTACTAGCAACTTGCGTTAATATAACCATCAGAGTCCTTTTCGTGTAGATTCGCGTAGATTCGTGGATTCAGAACTGAATAGTAAGAAAACAGAATGTTTCAGCAGCCTCCGCCACATCGCTGACAGTCTGCTTCATTGACCATAAAAAGTCATCACACTGAAAGAGGCTTACATATGATTCAAGTGAAGGAACAACTACAAAAATGCTTGGAAAACTTTCGCGCGGACACCCTAACGGAGCAAGATCTACAACAGGTGTTGGCTAACATTACAGCGGCAAAACCACAATGCCTGCTGTATCTTCAAGCCGCAAATACATCAGTCACCTCGACGGTTGAGGGGATGTCAATCGTGGATGGCGACGGCGTACACAACGGTCCCGACAACCCCGAAGATTGGCCCTACCAGACCGTGCATGAGGCAATGCTCGACGGCTGGCGTATCGTCAAGTTCCCCGAAATGACACTGATGTTGGTGGGGGAAAACGAAACCTACGGACTCGGCTGCGAATTTGTCCTCGAAAAGTGACTCTCCAATCGCGGCACTTCCACGAAAGGACTTTACCGATGATGGATCAAACATACGATTGTGAGCCAACGCTAACGGATCAACAGGTAATCGAATTTTGCCAGAAGGGGTTTATCATCCTCGAAGGTGTGGTGTCAGATGAAATTAATCGTCGCGTCTCAGATTTTATGGATGAGCATTCTCACTTAGAACCGGTCGAAATCCTCGCTGAAGATTGGTTCGTCGAAGGCGTCCTCAAAAATCCGCAGGCAGCGGGTGCCGTGCGGTCGCTTCTGGGCAAGAACTTCAAGCTGCCGATGATCATGAGCAACCACCGTGTCGAGTGCCCCAGAACGCTGAGTTGCGGCTGGCATCGGGACGGCGGCGCTATTGACGCGACACGACTCGAATTCTTACAGGTGTTTTACTACCCCCAAGACACACCGAAAGAGATGGGACCGACCGAATTGGTGCCCAGTTCGCATCTGGTCCGTGCCAAACGCCGCTTCATGAGTCACTACGGCAACATC
This sequence comes from Candidatus Poribacteria bacterium, assembly GCA_965220385.1. Lineage (GTDB taxonomy): Bacteria > Poribacteria > WGA-4E > WGA-4E > PCPOR2b > PCPOR2b. Next base: position 4,824,663 of record OZ244825.1, read on the forward strand.
CGAGTAGGGTTAAAGACCGCAGCGCCAGCAGGCTCAATTTTCATCACACACTACAGTATCTGGCACCGCGCCACCTCCTCCACCGGCAGCGGGATCCGCAATCTGCTTAAATACAACTATTGGCGAACCGTGCCACCGCAACGTGATTGGGTGGTTGATCCCTCTACTGACTTTATGCAGATGAAGTTTATGCCAGACGTTTCAGTGCTTGAAAAATGGTACGACTCCATCCACGTCGCACGGCTGTTTCAGTGGTTGTGTGGTCTCGGCGACGATTTCGAGTTCAAAGGAGGCCAATCCTGGCCCATCACCGCCGGCGGTGGCTACGACACGACCGAGGGCTTACCACCCGGACTTGATACACCATCATAAGGAGCATTGACCGATGCAATCAACACAACAAACCCCAACGGCAGAAGTGCCCTCAAAGCCAACCGCCGAACTGATCGATTACGAGACTCGAGAAGAACGAGCACAGGCACTGGAACGCGACGGTTTTGCTTTTTTCCGCGCAGTTCTCAGCCCCAAACAGGTGCAAGAGTTGCGCGAATGTTCTGACCGCATCAAAACCGCCGCAACACCGAGATGGGATTTTATTGACCCCGAAGGCAGCGGGATTAAAACGATCCAGAACGCGTTCAATCGGGACCCCCTCTATCTCGATTTCCTCGACAAACCGGGCGTTATCGAACTAGTCGAAGACGCTCTGGGCGAAGATTGTCACCTCATCCAGATGACCCAATGGAACACAGGGAAGCGGGAGGAACAGAAGATGCACACCGACTGGAAGCCGATCCTGCTGCCCGATGATGTAGCGATCGATCCGCGGGTCAAGATTCCAGCACTAATTATGACCGCCCACTTCTATCTCGATGATATGTATGAAGCGCTTGGACCAACGCGTGTCGTCCCCGGCAGCCACCGCGCCGGCATAAGACCGGAACGGGATCAGGATAGGTGGAACGATGCACAGGAGCAATCAATCCTCTGCAAAGCGGGCGACGTAATCGTTTTCAGGAGCGATGTGTGGCATCGGGGCGGTGCCAATCGCACCGATCAGGTCCGTTACCTGCTGCAGGTCCACTACGCCAATCGCTGGATCGCGCAACGGTTTCCGCCTTTTCTGAGTTTTCAGTTTGATCCAGAAATTCTATCGAAAGCAACACCGCGCCAGCGCCGCCTGTTGGGCGAACACCGCCCAGGACCCTTCGCGTGAAACAGAAAGTATCTGTGTAATGGTACTACACCCCCGCACAGTTTTTAGTTAGAAGAACGTTTTCTCGGTCAACATTGCATTAACACCGGTCGTCAGTAAATAGAAAGGTGGCATGGCAGAATTCGATATTGTTTCCAAACAACTTGTTAAAGATTATCCCACGGATTTCGTTCGATTCACTTCTGAACAAGAAGACATCGAGGTTATAGAAGTCATTGATACCGAGCAACCCATCGTCGAATCCCGATTAATGGATAGCCTTATAAAAGTACGAATCAATGGCGAGGAAGCATTGGTGCACAACGAATTTCAAACGGGGGACAGCACGAATCCATCAATGCCACGCCGAATGGCAGGATATATTGGTCGAGCGATTGAAACCTACGGACTTCCCATCTATTCCAATGTTATCTATCTTCGTCCGGAGGCCGGACAAAGAGATGCAAGGCAGTACGTGCAGGAGAAGGATGGGTATCGTATCGTTATTCAATACAAGGTCATAAGATTGATCGAAATTGAAGGGCAAGCGGTTATTGAACAAGAGCTCTGGGGACTGCTTCCCTTCGCACCACTGATGAAACCGCCTCAAGGGATGGTCGCTGCACAGTGGTTGCGGCGATGTGTTCAAACCGCAGACACTTTGCCTTTGGACAGCTCAAACAAATCAAAATTTTTCACAGACATCGCTATCCTCAGCGGGTTAATTCACGATTCTCAAACCATTACCACTATTATTTCGGAGGAAACCATGTACGAATCATCTATTGTCCAACACTTTACCGAAAGAGGTATTCAACAGGGGCAAAGACAACAGAGCATCGAATATGTCCTTGACGTTTTGGAGATTCGATTTCATCCAAGTGCGGTTGAAACCTTAAAGCCGGTCATTGAGACGATCGAAGATTTGCAACATCTCAAGCAGTTATTTCGTTCGGCCGTGCAGGCACCAAATCTGGATGAATTCAAACAGACTCTAACTTCAATGACCAACGGGCAATAAAAGGAAATACACATGACTTTCAGATACCGTCTGGGAGTAGACATCGGCGGAACGTTCACCGATGCCACCCTGATTAACGAGGAAACAGGTGAGATCCGTGTTGGCAAAGTCCCTTCGACCCCCCAAGACCCGTCACACGGTTTCATGGAGGCAACCCATCGTATACTACGCGAAGCCAACGTGTCGCCGGACGAGGTCGGCTACGTCGTTCACGGCACAACTGTGGCGACCAACTCAATCATCGAAGGGAAGGTTGCCCGCACAGGCTTCGTTACAACCGACGGCTTTCGCGATCTATTGGAGATTCAGCGTCAGATACGCCCCTCGCTCTACGATCTACAATTTGAAAAACCGCGTCCCCTTACCCCCCGTTACCTGTGCTTCGGCGTACCTGAACGATTGGACGCCCAAGGGAATGTGCTCACACCGCTCGACGAGTCCGCAGTCAGGGATGCAGCAGAACAACTCCGTCAAGAGAACGTAGAATCCATCGCCGTCTGCTTCCTCCACGCCTACATCAATCCGAGCCACGAAAAACGGACAGGGGAGATCCTACGTGAAGCCCTCCCCGACACCATCATCTCCCTCTCGTCAGAGGTCGCACCAGAGTTTCGGGAGTATTTCCGAGCAAGCACGACGGTCATCAATGCTTCCATCAGACCCGTCGTCGGGCGTTACCTTCAGAGCATTGAAGCACGGCTGCGGGAAGAGGGACTGGAAGCAGAACTGCTTGTGATGCAAAGCAGCGGCGGGGTTTTCACGTTTGAAGCAGCGAGCGAGAAACCGGTCTTTATGGTGGAGTCAGGTCCAGCAGCGGGTGTTATTGCCGCGACCTATCTCGGCACAACGCTGGAATGCCCGGATGTCATCTCCTTCGACATGGGCGGCACCACCGCGAAAGCAGGCCTTATCCAGAACGGCACGCCAACGATAACCAAAGACTATGAGGTAGGAACAGCCGCTCAAACCGGCGTGGGCGCCTCCCGCGGGGCAGGCTATCCCATCCGCACCCCCGTCATCGACCTTGTGGAGATCGGTGCCGGCGGCGGCTCAATCGCTTGGGTGGACTCCGGCGGGGTGCTGCGAGTCGGTCCCCAGAGCGCAGGCGCAGATCCAGGTCCAGTGTGCTACGGAGCAGGCGGGGCAGAGCCAACCATCACCGATGCCAATCTGGTGTTGGGTAGACTCAATCCCAACTTCTTTTTAGGCGGTGAGATTGAATTGGACGTTGAAGCAGCACGTCAGGCGATCCAAGAGCAGTGCGCCGATCCGCTAAACCTTGACCTCGTAGAAGCCGCTAACGGCATCGTGGAGATTGCTAACGCCGCAATGGTCAACGCACTACGACTCGTCTCCGTCCAGCGCGGTTACGACCCCAGAGACTTCGTCCTAACGGCGTTTGGCGGCGCGGGTCCCGTACATGCTAACCGTTTGGCGGCAGAGATTGATGCGCCCACCACGATTATCCCCATGAGCCCCGGCACAACTTCTGCTATGGGCTTGCTGGTGACGGACCTCAAGCACGACTACTCCACAACCCTCATCCAACACGTCGACCAACTGGACACAGCAGCGGTGGAGGAGACCTACCAAGAGTTAGAGGCGCAGGGAGACACAAGCCTAAAACGGGAGGGCGTGCGTCCGGAGGACATCAGCTTCCTCCGGCAGGTGGATATGCGCTATGTCGGACAAAGCTACGAACTGACAGTCCCCTTACCGGCGGAGCAGCTAGACGCTTCAAAGATCGCCACCGTACTTGAACAGTTCCATATCGAACACGACCGTGCCTACGGCTATAGCGCGCCCACAGAACCGGTCGAGTTCGTGAACCTCCGGCTCACCGCAATCGGTAAAATTGCCAAGCCCCGCCTACGTGAACTGGAAGGGAACAATACAGACATAGCCGCAGCGCAGAAAGCGGTCCGATCCGTGTATTTTGCGGAGAGCGACGGCTACGTTGAATGCCCCATCTATGATCGTTATCTTCTGGGTCCCGGCTGCGTCTTGACAGGACCGGCAATCGTCGAGGAGATCGATTCCACCACCGTCATCCACCCCGGCTACAGCGCACAGGTTGACAGATTCGGCAACCTGATCCTAACCCGAATTTAATCTTTGGTGAATCAGAGAAATAAGTAGACATTTACCAACACCTCCGACCTTCACGAAGTTGCTAAAGTCCCCCTGACAAGTCCCGATTCATCGGGATTCCGATAAAATCGGAAGGAGGGCTAGGGGGGTTGGGGATTTAGGGGGTTGGTTGTGTTCGGGGATAGAAACCGGAACGTGAAACGGGACTATTTTCGAAAGGGACAGGGGGTATTTAGCCCCAGAGGGGCGACATGTTTATAGCATACCGATAGCCCCATACCCCAAAGCCCCAGTTGCTCTGAATCCCGCCTGTCCCGATTCATCGGGGATTTATCGGGGCGGGGCGACATGTGCCATTTGTCTGAATCGCAGATTGCTGATTACCCCGATTTCATCGGGAGGATTAGCATCTATAGTAAATACGAGAAATAAGGAGACATTTATCAAAGTCCCCCTGATAAGTGGTACATCCCGCCTGTCCCGCCTGTCCCGATTCATCGGGCCTGCCCCGATCTTATCGGGGGATTCATCGGGCCTGCCCCGATCTTATCGGGCCTGTCCCGATTTATCGGGGGGATTCATCGGGGAACGGGGCTTTAATCGACCAACCGCGTAAACCCTGGCGGAATGATTGACTTTTTGTTTGCAACATGATATTCCGATATGTTAAAATAGAAATCACAGATGGCAGAAGTGGCTATCAGCTACGATCCTGGCAATCTTTTAATCCCCGATCCCGCGTAGTGATTCCTGTTCTGCCTGCCCCGATTTCCCGATTTATTGGAGATTTATCGGGGGCACGGACTTCCAACCTATCAGGGAGGATCTTCTGATTCTCGGGATTCTGGTGAAACGGAACGGAACCGATGTATCGGGGGAACGGCATAAATCAGAGTTCAGAAACCCAAACCACCTCACTAAAACGCACACTCAAGTAAAAAATATGTGAGGATATGTGATAAATACGTGAGAATATGTGACATCTGATCAAAGTCAAAGCCAATGTTCATCAACGATCCATCCCAAAAATAAAAAAATATGCAAAATATGTGAGAATATGTGACATTTTGTGACATTAGGGCGGCTCACGCACTTCAGATTGTAGCCGCCGGTTTCTTCATCCCCCGTCCGGACGCGCAATGAAGTGCGTAACTCCTACCTTGGTCAATTAGAGAAATAAGTAGACATTTACCAACAACTCCAACCTTCACGAGGTTTCCAAAGTCCCCCTGACAAGTGGTACATCCCGCCTGCCTGCTCTCGGCTTGTCGGAGTCCCGCCTGTCCCGATTCATCGGGCCTGCCCCGATCTTATCGGGGGATTTATCGGGGGGGATTTAGGGGGTTGGCTTGCATTGAGCATGTCTAAGTAATGCTAAAATCTACCATAATACTACCAGTCCCAGATATCTTAACTTGGCTGAATTCAGAGCGACACTCAACAAGGAAAAAGAATGATGACTATCACCGGTGTTGTGATAAAGAATATTATCCGTAAATTGTTGGCAGGCGAGGATTACCACGCCGAGATCGTCGCGCTCATTGACGCAGAATTTTTGCAATATATCATCGAATTTTTCGGTCGCGTTGTTCATGCAAAGTTGAAAAATAGGGATGCAACAATTGATTGGTACAAAGAAGAATTTCTCAATCCAGAACTTCAATCGTCGGATATTGCTGTACCTCCAAACTCGGATATGAAAACGATCTCGAATATGCATAACTCTTTACGGAAAGAAATTGTACTTGACGCATCCAGAGATCACTATGATGTCTTACTTAATGCGATTCAGGATTTGACGGAACAAAGCGATGTCGATGTCGCCTTGACTATAAAATTTCGGTCGGTCGGTGTTGAGCTCAACATCAACGAAAGTTTAATCGTTATTAATACGCTTGCTGTCAAACGCGCCGCGTTGCGAGGTGGATTATGGAGTACAGCGGGAAAACAGGTTGAGAAACCGTTGATGAGGACACTTTGTGCCCTATTCCGTGTTCCACTGCGGTATTTTAATCAATCTGTTCCTTCTGTTTCAACAGACAAAGTGGAACGTGAGGCGGATTTCTATCTGGTCGATAATGCAGGATTAAGGCACCGTTGCGAAGTGAAGTTGATGGGCAGAGGGAATCCAGAAAGCGCCGATGCCGTACATGCCCGTAGCAGTCAAGTTGTTGTTGCAGATAAACTCTCCGACCTGAATAAAGCACAACTCGACGATTCAGGCATCCATTGGGTAGAGCTGCGAGACGAAAACGGTTACAAGCGGTTTGAGCAGGTCTTAACGGCGTTATCAATTCCTTGTCAGCCCTTTGAAGGTGATTTACAGGAAACGTTAGATAAAATACTCCCACTTATACTTTCTGATGATATTCAACCTTCAGTAACTCCTGACATTCTTCTTCTAGGTCAGGGCATTGATGAATCACGATTGCTAGTGGATTTCTAATAAAAGCCCCAGGGCAAGCGCACCTCCCCACGCCTGTCTTGTGGAAAAACTTAAAGAGGGAGGTTCAATATGCCAGACTTGGAGATCCTCACGATCGACACCGATGCACGTATCCCTCCGCTCGACGTTGAATTGAAAGTGCGGGGGCGAGGGGCGTGAGAGACTTGCGGCAGTTGGCAGTCGTAAGCCCATAGAACGAGCAGGCGAAGGGGATTTTAGTGTCTGCAAGTCCACAGATGCGAAAAGAAAGGCAACCATGTCGAAAATATCGGGTGGAGATGTAGAAAAATACGACGGTCTACGTCAGTTTCTCAGGGAGTACGCTCCAGGGACCGGTGCCGGCGTTATTGGTACTAGTTTTAGTGCCGTCGCAGCGCTAGTTGACCCTAACTTAGCACTGCCTGCAGCCCTGCTGTCTAAGCCGATTGAATTATGCTTAGCTAAACTTGGGCAGGACATGGTGGAGCGAGTTTTAAGTACGCGAGAGAAAATGCGTACAGGTCGTGTGCTAGAAACTATGATTGATGATATTCAAACACGGATTGACAGAGGAGAACACCCCCGCAAAGACGGATTCTTCGATGAAAAGGAAAACGGTAGACCTGATGCAGTAGAAGTGGCAGAGGCTGTGTTACTGAAGGTTCAGAGAGAACCGGAGGAAAAGAAGATTCAATATATGGGGTATTTGTTTTCAAGCATTGCATTCGACTCGCAAATCAGCGTACACATAGCACATCAACTTACGAAGGCTGCTGAACAACTTACCTACCGTCAACTATGTATCCTGAAGCTTTGTGCAGTAAAAGATAAGTTTGGATTACGCAACAATAATTACCGTGAGTGTTATGGAATTGAAAATGACCTTTATGAAGTGCTCCATGAATGTGCTGATCTTCATAACAAAGAATACATACACTCTGGATTAGATACCATTACTCTTGAAAGGAATGTCCTTTCTAGATTGAGGAGTATAGTGCCTAGTAATATGGCTTTCCAAACAATAGGCGATTATCTTTACAATCTCATGAAGCTTTCTCAAATACCAGATGAGGACATAACTCCAATCGCCGAGCAGTTGCGGTAAGGTGCAATTGACAAACGACACTTTTTGAAGCTAGTGATGCAAAGCGTGAAACTTCTCATTAGCTTTTGTGGGAGATGTTAAAATGCCAGAACCAACTACGGTGGGACTAGCGGCTCTAGTTGCCTATCTAAGCAAAGATGGTGTTGCAAAAATACTCGGTCCAACCGCCGATTTCCTCGGAGATGAACTCAAAGCGTTCACAAAAAAGCGGATTGAGAATACAGGTAAGATTTTTTCAAACGCGGAGAAGAAGTTGGGTGATAAACTCGATCGTCCCGGTCAAGTCCCGCCCAAAGTTCTTAAAACAATAATTAATGAGGGGTCGTATTCTGATGATGCCGTTGCTGTAGAATATTTTGGCGGTGTCTTAGCATCATCGAGGACCGAGGTGGGTCGAGATGATAGAGGAGCCCGATTAGCAAAGATGATCGACAACATGTCAGCATACCAACTACGATCCCACTATCTTATCTATTCCACCATATCAGAACTGTTTTCTGATAGTGGAAATAGCCTTGATTTGCCTGGCAACAGACGCAAATTGGGATTATTCATGCCATCTCAAGATTATTGTAATGCTATGGCGTTTACACAACAAGAATTCAATAATGGTCAACTGTTAAGTCATATCATTCATGGCCTCAGTGCAGATGAACTTATAGTTGATGCGGCCTTTGGAAGTCAGGACTTCCTCAAGAAAATCGCTAGTGATGTTCCTAGTGCCGGTTTTATGTGCGGTCCTACCCCACACGGGACTGAGCTCTTTCTATGGGCTTTTGGGCATGGTGATAAAGAACTTGACTTCTTACTCACAGACGACTTTTCTTCAGAGATTAAAGGAATCCCCAAATCGGTTCCCAACGCTGTGGCGATTCAAAGCATAAGCCATGATAAAACAGAGCCGTTTCATGAAAATCTAGAAGAACTCCTTGAACTTATATAAGAAGATGGGTTGCAATTTCATGCCCACGCGGAAGTTTGTAATGAATGAGTGCCAAGCATATTACTAGAGGTGCAAAATGGACATAGTTCAGTTAAGAGAAAGACTGTCTGAAACCAAGCAAACAGGATATATTGTTTCAAAGAGGAGAGGTAACACCGGTATCGGTTATACACTTGAAACCCTGCTTGAATTACGGGAGAATAATCTACAGGCACCAGATCTCGGTAATATAGAATTGAAGTCCCAGCGGAATGGAGTCTCCAATCGAGTTACGATGTTTACCTTCAATAAGGGAGCTTGGAAGATAAACCAGAGGGAGCTGATTCAGCGATATGGTTACGAAGATACGAATGGCAGACCTTCTCTGTATTGCACTGTGGACAGTAGACCAAACAATCAGGGTTTGCATCTGAAAGTTGAAGAAGAAGCGATTAGACTCTATCATGTGAATAACACTCTCATTGCTGAGTGGCCCGGACAAGTCTTAATTGATACGTTCAGAAAGAAAATGCCTGCTTTAGTTGTTGTTTACGCGGAGACTCGTGTTAATTCAGATAATAAAGAGGAGTTCTGGTTTAACGAAGCATGTTTCCTGACCAATCCAGACGAGGATAACTTCTTGGATTTGATTAAGAAAGATATAGTTATCGTGGACCTGAGAATGCACTTACGGAGCAATGGTACGGTGAGAAATCATGGAACTGCCTTTAGGATCGACGAAAAGTTCTTAAACCAGTGCTTTGGAAATCGGGAAAAGCTAATATGATGATAGAGCAACCGGAGATCACAATATGACAGGGACAAATCACAAATATAAAGATGAAAGGTGGGATTTCGTTAAAGCGGATACGAAAGAATATACCCACTGCCTCCACAACTATCCGGCAATGATGATTCCCCAAATTGTCAGGGAACTGTTGAATCAATATGGAACGCCGGGACGGTGGGTGCTCGATCCATATTGCGGCACCGGAACTTCATTGGTTGAGGCTTCCATGTTTGGCATGAACGGTGTGGGTTGTGATATTAACCCCCTTGTGAGGTTGATAGCGACCGCCAAGACAACCCCGGTTTCTTTAGAGGTACTTCGTCACTATGTGAGCGATTTGTGTGGATCTATCCTACAAGTCGAAAGCTCTGGAGATGTACCTTCTGCACCCATTCCCCATGTCCTGAATCTGGATTATTGGTTCTCCAATGACGTTACCAAACGTCTATCTTTTCTTCGGGATTACATTAACGCTATAGAAGATGAGCCGGTCCGCAATTTCTTCTGGGTCGCATTTTCGGAGACGGTTCGCGAGTGCTCCTATACCAGAAATGGAGAGTTTAAGCTGTACCGAATGCCCGCTCAGAGACTGCCGAATTTTAAGCCTGATGTCTTTCGTATTGTTCAGGATAAGCTATGCCGAAACCAACAAGGTGTTGAGGCTTATCTGAGTAAGAGACAAAATGTCAAGATATTTGTTTCGAGTAAGAATACAGCAAATGGTGAGTTACCTGAGAATCAAAAGGGATTTGATCTGATTATTACATCCCCACCTTACGGTGATTCGCAAACAACTGTTGCTTATGGCCAGTTCTCGCGGCTGTCTGCCGATTGGATCGGCTTACAGGATTCACGAAAAGTTGACCGCATATCGATGGGCGGAACTAAGAAAAAAAGTAGATTGTGTGATTCTCCCGTTGATCCCGCAATAACAGAGATCCGCGCCGTGGATAAAAAGCGAGCGAGTCAAGTTGAGGCATTCTATATTGACCTAGAGCATAGCATCAGTTCCGTCGCTCCGCTGCTCGTAGAGGGTTCAACAATCTGCTATGTTGTCGGTAATCGTCGGGTCAAGGGTGTGACACTCCCGACCGATGAGTTTATTATTTCAGCCTTTGGCAAGCACGGATTTTCGCACAAGGAAACTATCGTTAGAAATATACCCAACAAACGTATGCCTAGGAAAAACAGCCCTTCTAACGTGGCTGGTAAGACGGATGTAACGATGCACGAAGAGAACATTGTTGTCTGCCAACGCTAAAAAGTAGATTCAAATCGGACACTCACCGCCATCAGGCGGGACATCAAGTCCGAATTGAAGGCGTTGCGCCGAGATTAGATAAGGAGCACATCATGTCAGCAAATAATCAAAATGTGCTAACAGAAGTCTACAAAGAGCAAACAGCGTCTTGGAAACATGAGGATAATATACTCTATAAGTTTGGTGCGGTTATGCTCCCGGTCTCTTTTGCTGCATTGGGTGTACCTTATATAGCAGATATAGAGGAGTCGAACCTAATAATCCTTGAGATAATGTCAACTATTGGCGGAATGATATTAATGACATTCTGGGTTTCCTACGTTTATGCTACCCATGCCAAAGTAAAGGCGCGATTCCAAATCATAAACGAAATAGAGTGCCAGATAGAGAGAGACTGGGGGATTAAGGGTCATAAAGATGTTCCCAATCTAAGGGACAAGATATTTGGTTGTCCGAGATTGTTTAAGTTAAGAACCCATTTCCTTGAAAAATCAGTATTCTATGTGTATTGGGCTATTGTTGTTATATTACTAAAGTTTAGACAATTTTAAGTGCAAAGAGGCAGAACAGAGGTTATCCTTTCAGAAATCACCACAATTTTGAAAGGAGCAATAATGAGCCTCATATTCTGCCTCGCGAGTATTTTAACCGATTTTCGTCCGTTATTCAACAGTCAAAACTTCACCCTGTTTTGCACATTTATTGTAGGGTTTATCACTGCCCCCCGCAGTGCCACAGTGACTGACATTTATCAAGCGGTTCGACCGAAAACGGGTTACCACTCACTGGTGAAGTTCCTCTCCCGTGGTAAGTGGGACGCCGATGCGGTTGCTAAACATCTGATTAAGTTACTGCAAGGGTACTTTGACAATTGGGTCTACGTTTACGATGAGACGCAAGCGATAAAGACAGGAGATAAGCAATTTGGTCTCCACTTTTTTAGAAATCATCGCTACCAAAAGCGCAACAGAAATCAATCGAAGTATCACTCAGGTCATCAGTTTGGCGCATTAGGCTTGCTTTGTAGCACGGTGACTGAGACGATACTGTTTCCGGTTTGGGTGAACCTGATATGTCCCAAGACAAAGCAGGATAGCAGCAACGCTGTTCTAAAGCGGATATGCGCTCACATTCCCCGTGGACTGATTATCTTTGACCGGGGGTTCAACCGGCGCAAAGTGTTTGCATGTGTGCTTGAAGCCGGGCATCATCTATTGTGTCGTGCCAAGTCCAATGCGGTCTTTTACCGGTTAGCTGATGTGGCTAAGTGTCGCAAACGGGGACGCCCCAAGAAGTATGGTAAACGCCTACAACTGCGATATCTACAGTATTCAACAATTGACATTGACAACAAACGGTATACCATTGCATCGGTAGTCGCTCTTACCAAAATGTGTCCACAACCCGTGCGGTTGATAGTGATGCGAACCCGACCCAAAAAGGCAAAGGCGTTTCGATACTTCTGTGTCTACACCACTGACTTGACTCTGGATTTATGTAAGGTTGTACGATATTATCAGAAAAGATGGACTATTGAGACCGCTTTTCGGGACCTAAAACAACACTTCGGGTTTGACCAATATCGGGTCAAATCTAAAAAAAGCATCAGTCGATGGGTACAACTCAGTTTCGTGGCTGTTTGTTTAACTCAATTGGTCTTTACCATCATTTCTAACACAAGCCAGCCTATAACTGTCGAGCGGGTGTGCAGGGAATTGGGCATTGATTGGTATCGACCCAAGAAGTTGACACGCGGATTGATGGTGCGTTATCTACGCGCGTTAATTGGCAAGCATCTATTTTCTGCGACAATGGCTAGACACACAAAAACGCCCAATATTCAGCACACACTTGAATGACGCACCATCAAGACAACACAAATTGTCCAAACTTTAGTTATATTAACAGCATGGCGTTTTTGTGGCAAATGGACTAATTGCAAGAGCCTTGCAATAGCATCTGAGCTGCTGGTAGTAGTAACCATTATAGGTAGTATGCTAATAGCCCTCATATATAATTGTAGAATCAAACGGGGCGAAAAACACTTAGATGAGTTACGCTATTCACAGCGCATCTGAAAACGTCCGATAACCCGAAGTTATCAGACATCTCGGGGCGGGCGACTCCTTGCTCAGGTGAAAGGTGGACTAAAAGAACTTCGCAATCCGTTTGCTGATTCTCTCTGTTAGGGAGAGGCGAGGTGGCGGGAGTTGGTTCAGGAGTACACTATTCTGCCGATCAAAACGTAGCCCAGGAGATTCTCCTTGAGCACAACAACAGCCAACAGCAGCGAATCAATTGGATACCGCGAGCTAATCCGCGGCAACCGCAACTTTCGCCTGCTCTGGTTTGGACAGATTATCAGTCTCTTGGGGGATTGGTTCAACTTTGTCGCTTCCGCTTCACTCATCGCAATACTCACCCAGTCCGGATTCGCCGTCGGCAGCCTCTTCGTCGTCCGTATGCTCGCCCCATTCTTCATCAGTCCCATCGCTGGGGTGGTCGCCGACCGTTATAACCGAAAACATACCCTCATCATAACCGACCTAACGCGTGCTGTAGCCGCATTCGGCTTCCTTTTCGTTCGGACCGCCGACCATGTTTGGCTCCTTTACGTCCTCACCGCCCTCCAACTCGGTATCAGCGGCTTCTTCTTCCCCACACGCAATGCAATTTTACCCGATATAGTCTCATCACAAGGACTCGGCGCTGCCAACGCCTTGGGGTCCGCGACATGGTCGGTTATGCTCGCTGTGGGCGCTGCCATCGGCGGAATAGTGTCCGGCGCGTGGGGCATCTACCCCGCCTTTGTCATTGACGGCTTGACCTTTCTCCTCTCTGCTGCATTCATCATTCCCATTAAACTTGATGTGAAACCCGCCCCCACGGCATCGGACAAAACGATGGGGGCTGCCGTCAAGGAGTACCTCGACGGTTTACGTTATCTCGGAAGGCACACCGATACACTGGTCGTTGCGCTGCATAAAGCCGCCAGCGCGCTGATGATGGGGTCCGGATCTCAGGTCGCAATGGTTGTCATCGCCAAAGATATCTTTGTAATTGGAGAAGGTGGGGGTATCAGTCTCGGTCTGATGCTTGGGATGGGCGGCATCGGAACAGGGATCGGTCCCATTATCGCGCGTCATTTTACCGGCGATCGGGATCGTCCGTTACGGTACGCCATCATTTTGGGCTATCTGATGGGGGCTGTGGGACTGGCAATCGTCGCGCCGATGATCCAATTCGGTTGGGTGCTTCTGGGGGTCACCCTCCGCGGAATTGGCGGGGGAATTGTATGGGTGTTCTCAACACAACTTTTGTTGCAGCTCGCCCCCAACCAGGTGCGCGGACGGGTCTTCTCCACCGACTATGCCCTGTTTACACTGATGAGTGCTATCGGCTCTGCGGTTGCGGGTGGAGCACTCGACGCTTCACTGAGCATCCCTGCAATCTTCTGGTGGATGGCGGGTCTGACGGTGATCCCAGCGGTTCTGTGGGCGGCATGGCTGGGCGAAGGAACAAAACGTGATGCGTGAAACGTAAAACGTGAAAGGAGCAAAAGTCGAGTTAGGCACATAATAGGCGCACGAAATCTCGATGCTTCATCGGGGAACGCCTAAGGAAGACCAGAAGACGTGAAAAGGAACGCAAAGACGCAATGTCGCAAAAAAAAGAAATTATTAATTCATCCTTGCGTCTTAGCGCCCTTGCGTTAAGATAGGTTTCACTCACCGAATCCCAGACTGCGGAGATGTGCGACCGCTTGCTTCATATCCCCGGGCGCCTGCATAATCCACGGTCCCTGAAAACCCACATCCTCAAGAACCCCCTTGACACCAGCAAAATCCACCGACCCTGTGCCAAGTGTGGGGAAATCCCATTCGTCAAAATTACCGCTATGGTCCTTCAGATGGGCACTCACAACATACTGTGCAATCTTTTTCAATTCCGTAACGGCATCCGCCCCATCTGTATAGAAACTAATATTCCCCGTATCGTAATTGATTCTCACATTCGGGTGGTCGGTCGCGTCCATGGTTTTCAGCGCAACCTCGGCATTATGGACCAGCGATGGATGCGTTTCAAGTGCGACAGTGATGCCACGCTGCGCCGCCTCATCGCCCATCGTTTTCAGCCAATCGCAGACCTTTGGTCTCATTTCTTCATCGGCTTTGATGCTACTAAGCGCGAGATCTATGCCCATTTTGACCGCCGCATCAAACGCGTTTACCCACGCCTGGCTTGCCGCCTCAGTCGCGACAGTATCCTCTTCGAGATATAACGCGGTCAATCCGATGGCTTGCAGCCCCTTCGCTTTGAGATCTGCCTGAAGTTCTTCGACCTTGTCAGGTTCAGGGGCACCGACTTGAACATATCGGATGCCGTGTTCTAAAAGCTCTGCACCGCCCCCTATATTCGCCAATACGTTTGCCATACTGACTCCTTTCTGCGCGGGTGAAACCGCGCTTCCGCTCTCCCCGACTTATACACTTTGTGCGTGATGGTGTACTATCTTACACCCTTGGCGGATGGATCGCAAGCCGTTTGTTGAGTTGGTCTAAATTTTTTGCCCTTTTTTTCTAATCGTGCTATAATGTCTGCTCAATTGCCAAAGTTTTTTCCGCCGCCAAATGAGTGAGGAACGGTTTGCAACATGCTTAACGATTCACAAATTGGGACATTCAAAGAAGAAGGCTACCTGATCATCGAGAACCTTTTCACCGATGACGATCTACGCCCCGTGAAGGACGAGTTCAGCATCGTTGTCGAGGGGCAGGCGCAGCAACTACATCAAGCTGGGCGGCTGAGTGATTTGTACAAAAACGAGTCATTTGAACGGCGTCTGGCAAAAATTGCTGCCGAAGCACCCGAAGCGACTTCAGCACTACAAACCCGTGCCCATAAAGACGAGGCATTCTTTCAGTTCCTGAAACACCCCAAAATTCTTGACCGGGTTGAGTCGCTGGTGGGTCCCGATATCCTGTGCCACCCCTCCTACAACATCCATCCACGCCTACCGGGAGGATATACCACCCCGCATCAGGATGCCGGATTTTACCTGCCCGATGGCGATGAGACGTTGATTCTGGCATGCCTGATACCGCTCGTTGATACCACGCCTGAAAATGGGTGTCTATGGGTCGCCCCACGCCGACATAAGGAAGGCGTTTTGCGCCATGTCTGGGGCGAGGATGGACTAAACATCTCCCCTGAAGAGCTCTCAGAGGAAGAACGACAACCAGTGCCTACAAAGGTAGGCAGCATGGTGATGTTTACCAGTATGACGCCGCACGGTTCGCAGGTTAATAATACAGATACCATCCGTTGGAGTATGGATCTGCGCTACCAAGCACTGGGGAAGCCCACGGGACGTTGGTATGTCCCCGGCTTTGTCGCCCGGAGCCGCTCCAACCCTGAATTAGAAACACCGAACTGCACGGCGTGGATTGCTGAAGTGGAACGCGTCGAACAGAAGGCGAATAAATACCCCGAATGGCCACGTTACCGTTGGCCCCAGACATCATAAATAACCTAAGCTCGTTGGCTCATGTAAAAAGAAAGTGTAAGTCCCGATTCATCGAGGATTCCGTGCCGTTCCGAGCATTCCGATGAAATCGGAACTAGCGGAACGCGAAGAGAAACCGAGTTTTTTCTTCAAAACTCGGTTTCTGTTGCACCATTTCTTAACATGAGGCACTTGCTCAAAGGAATTTCTCTATGGTCCGAATCCCAATAACCATGTGCCACGGCATCAGGCATGACGGCGACTATCCATTGACCGCGGACCATCTCGACAGACTGGTGAAAATTGCTGCCGAACTGAACTTTGAATCCATCAACTACGATCAGCTTTTTCAATGGTTCCAAGAGGGAGAGGAGTTGCCGCATCGACCGATCATGTTTGATTTCGATCACCCTGTGAAGTCGATGCGTTATGAGATACACGATGTCCTGAACAAATACGGCTACGCTGGAAATCTGTTTGTCAATACCGGACCGGTGGACGAACTTTACGCCAAGCCTATGCCGCCAGATTCCCTCCGTGAGACTATGACCTGGGACGAAATAGGACAACTCATAGAAAGCGGTTGGCATATTGGGGCACATACGGTAACGCATCCGAACCTGTCTGAGCTCTCCCTTGAGGATGTGTCCGGCGAAAAATTACGGGCGGAACTGGAACAATGCGACGAAACATTGAAAAAGCATCTCGGAATCATGCCAAAAGACTTCGCCTTTACAGGCACAAGTTGGAGCAGTATCGCAGAACGTGAAGTCTCAAAAAGATATCGGTTTGGCAGGCTCTGGATCGTGGGAACAGAATATCAAGTTGATGGCAAGAGGACGAGATACGCCGATCTCGTCGGGGTTGATGGTCCCGACGAAGCGGATGGTGGGCCGCCAATAGCGGCGCGTTATATCACAAAGGATTCGCCCCCTCACCGTTTGCCGTCAATGGAAATTCAGAGACCGCTGATTTATGACACCGATGCGTTTCGCCGCTACCTTGAAGGCGCACTAAGGACTTAACGGAATTCCCGTACAACCTCCTTATATATCGGGAATTTACAATGAATTGCGTAACTTATAGTAGATCTCAGAATTAACTAGGGCGTATTGACATTTTGCTTTTGCTGTCGCGAGAAACGCTCAAATCACCGGAAAAGACGCCAGAAACCGAGTTTTTTCTTCAAAACTCGGTTTCTTTTCTGGGGTTTTACGTCAGTGAACCGATTTATGTCTCTCTATTATCTGGTCACAATGAAATGTCAACAGAACCTAGACACTGTAGCGTCCCGACGTGTCGGGATTAGTTTGCGTCCCTCGGATCACAATCTAACAGATCGTGTTACAAAAGATTATCTTTTAATCTCTATTTATCTTTAGAATTCATCATAGAAGGAAGCAAATAAATGGCATCAATCGATTTTTCATTGACCGACAAGGTTGTTCTCGTAACCGGCGCAGGGAAAGGCATCGGCAAAGAGATCGCGCTCGCTTGTGCGGACGCCGGAGCCGACATCGTCGCAGGAAGCCGCACCGTCAGTGAAGTTGAACAGGTAGCGGAACAAGTTCGCAAAGCGGGTCAACGCACAGAAGCGTGGCATCTGGACGTTGCGGACGTTTCAAGCATTGAGGGATTTGTGGGTAAAACACTCGACGCCTTTGGCAGAATTGATGTGTTAGTCAACAATGCCGGGGTCAACAAGGTCCAGCCCGCGCTTGATGTCACCGAAGAGGATTTCGACTACATCGCGGACGTAAACTTTAAGGGCACCTTCTTCATGAGCCAGCTGACGGCGAAGTCGATGATTGAGAACGGTATTCGGGGGCGCATCATCAACATCAGTTCGCAGGTCGGTGTTGTCGGTGGACCACTTCGAGCGCCCTACAGCGGCGCGAAAGGTGCCGTCTGTCTACTCACCAAATCGTTAGCCGCGGAATGGGCACCGCACGGCATCACAGTCAACTCGGTCGCACCAACCGTTACCCGCACGCCCCTTTCAGAAGGGGCACTGAAAAATCCCGAATTTCAGAAGATGGTAACCGAAAATGTTCTGATGGGGCGGATCGCAGAACCGGAAGAAATCGCAGCAGCGGTCATCTACCTCGCAAGCGACATAGCCGGTATGGTCACCGGACACACACATCTCGTCGATGGCGGCTGGACCGCGGTTTGACGGCATGAATTATATTGCCCCCAGACCCGGTAGTTGCAGTTTCTAACCGCACCTACCGGTCTCCCGTTTGGTAGGCGCTGTTTCCAACTGCGCCGTTTCAACTCGTTTGGCATAAGCGGCACGTCCATCTCGGTACCTGTTTGGTAGGCGCTGTTTCTAACTGCGCCGATGCGATACGGGTGGAAACCGCAACTACCGGGGGCGAAAGTGTTTATCTGTTTTTAGAATTCACCATAGTAAGGTTCGGATCAGGGGATCAGAATAGGAAAGGCAAGAACAATGGCAAAACTAACCTCAAACGGCATACCGCTTGATATGTCATCGGAGGCATTCGGTGAGATGCGCGAATCGAATGATATTCTTGACGACACCCCCGCCTTAAGGGACCGAATGGGGGAGGACGGTTACCTCTTAATCCGCGACTATTTGGATCTGGAGTGGGTCATGGACGCCCGTCGATCCGTGCTTGAGGTGCTAGCCGAACATAAAATGCTCGACGAGAAATACCCCCTCATGGAGGCGCAGGCAGCAAAGAGTGATCAAGAAACATTTCGATCTGCGATCGGCAGTCGCGCAGCGTTGGGAAAATTGCCTGCCGTGCAGAGGTTGGTGCATTCCGGCCGGATGATCGACTTCTACACCGCATTCCTCGGCGGAGAGGTCAGATCCTTTGATTTTATCTGGATGCGCGTGATGGGTCCCGGCAGATCCAGTGCACCGCACTACGACATCGTGTACATGGGACGAGGCACCACGAACCTATACACCTCGTGGACACCCCTAGGAGATGCTCCCTTGAGCGATGCCTCGCTGATGGTGCTTGAAAACTCCCACCGTCTGGAGGAGCTCAAATCAACCTACGGACAGATGGACGTAGATAAGAAAGGTAACTGGAAAAAATCGGGCGGGAGCTTCGGCAAAGACCCCGCAGCGATTCAGCAGGAGTTTGGAGGGCGTTGGCTCACAACAGACTTCCGCGCCGGAGATCTGCTGGTGTTCAGTATGTACACAATGCACTGCTCGCTCGACAATCGCTCGGATCGGATTCGACTGTCTTCGGACACGCGGTACCAACTGGCATCGGAGCCGGTAGATGAGCGTTGGATCGGCGAAAACCCGATCGCCCATTCTGTGCGAGAATAGGTGCGAGATACTATAGTAGATTGTCGTGGATTCATCCCGCTCGGCTTGGATAGACATATCCAAGCCCTCCCGTATATGTGCAGTGGATTTGTCAATCCACTGCGAGCGGTGATTGACTTAGTAACTCACATTCTCCCGGCTTGCAACGTACTCTATAAGTAGCAGCTTGAGTTACCATGTACAACCGATAACAGCTTCACTAACCAAGCAGGAGGTCATCATGATTATACGAAACTGGCGTGACTCAATCCCCTATGTCGGGCACGAGAGTAAAATTATTTGGCCCATATTGACCCGCGCAGAGAGCGAAAACGCCGATCCGCCGGAAGTCGCGTGTCTGCAAGGGTTGAGCAATTTCACGCGCCACGTCGTTCAAGGACGTATCACAACGGATTACCACGACCATCAAGACAAAGAACAGGTCTACTACTTCATCAAAGGGCGGGGCAAAATGTTGATTGATGGTAAGGAATACCCGGTAACAGCGGGTGATGCCGTACATCTACCGCCCAAGACAAAGCACGGCGTCATCAATGACGGCGAAGATGAAATTGAGTACCTGAACATCAGCGCACCTGTTGAGCAATAATTCAGGGACGCAATCCTTCTCTACATTCCAGCTAAGGAGTCTTTATGATTAAACTCGGCATGTATGGATCCTATTTTGGCAAGGACGATCCAAAAACACTTCCCTATGTTGAAGATGTGATCGATTTCGCCTACGAGTTGAAACTAGATGTCGTCGATTTCCGCGCCGACGTCGGCTTTCGCTCGCAGGACCTCGATTACCTGCGCGCTATCAAGATTAAATGCCTCAAAGCCGGACTCCCCATCGGCTACCTCGCGACCGGCGGCCATTTTGTGGGAACCGAAGATGAGCTGCAGGAGAAAATGGCTCGATGCAAAGCAGATCTAGATACAGCCGTTTTCCTCGGCACGCCAATGGTCAGATCGTTCTGCGGTCCCACGCCGGAGACCGACGAAGGGCAAGCACGCGAAGTCGAGTGCTTCCAAGAGTTATGTGACGCTGCTGCCGAAAAGGGAATCATTGTCGGCGTGCAGAACCATCCATGTACCGGCGACGGGGTCCTACAGCTTCTGCGTGAGACAGATCGCGAAAACTTTACCTTTATTCTGGATACCGGTCAGTGGGTGGGATCTCCCTCACGGACCCAAGGTGTTCCCGATCCGGATATAGATACCTACCAATTCATGGAGCAGACCGCTCCCTACGCCGCGTATGTCCGTGCAAAAGTTTATAAAGTGGATAGTGGACGTGAGGAGTGGTTAGACTATGAACGTATTGTTAAAATTCTGAAAGCAGCGAATTTTAATGGATGTATGTCCATCACATTTGAAGGCAAAGACGTCAACGAATGCGATGATAAAGAAACCTTCAGGCGAGCGGCTAAGTACCTACGTGAACTACTTGCCGCCTAGTCTTTTTGGATAAATCCGACACCGTTGCGTGAAGGAAGCCTTGCGCTTGCGGAATCGGAACACGATACACAATCAAGGAGATTATAATGGCCGAAAATATTTACTCAAGATTGGGTGCAGTTCCAATTATCAATGCTGCGGGTAACTCCACCGCCATGGGTGGATCAACCCCTACCCCAATTGTCAAACAGGCAATGGAAGAAGCGGAAGAATACTTTGTGGACATGGAGGAACTCCTCGAAAAATCTGGAGACCATATCGCTTCTCTGGTGGGCGCGGAGGCCGCTTATGTCACGGCAGGCTGTTACGCCGCCATGGTATTGTCCACCGCCGCGTGTATGACCGGCAACGATCAGGAAAAAATGGATCAGCTTCCAGATACCACCGGCATGAAGGACGAGGTCGTCATCCAAGCAAAACAGCGATACGGCTTTGATAGGGCTTACACCATACCGGGAAGCAAGCTGGTAGTAGCCGGCGACGAAAGCGGGTGCACGGCAGAACAACTGGAAGCCGCAATCGGTCCCCAGACCGCAGCCGTTATCCACTTTATCAGCCCAGATCCGGATGTCACCGTTGTCTCGCTCGAAGATACGGTCAGCATAGCACGTAAACATAATGTGTATGTCATCGCCGACGCCGCTTCACAGATCTTCCCAATCAACTATTTCAAGGACACCGCCACATCGGCAGACTTGGTCTGCTTCGGCGGCAAATATGTCCACGGTCCCCACTCAGCCGGATTTGTGGCTGGCAAGAAGGACCTCATCCAAGCGGTCGCTGCCCACGGTTTCATCGGACCCCGTCCCTTGGGACGCGGGATGAAGATAGATCGACAGGAAATCATCGGACTCACCGTCGCCCTCGACCAATGGTTCACGATGGACCACGAGGAACGCTTCGACGAATATCGGCAAAAGTTCGCTGTCATTGAGCGAGCAATTGAAGGTGCGCCCGGCGTGGAAGAAACGAAGGAAGTTACTACGCAAAGATATTGGGGCGTTGAACTCCACGTCGTCATTAACGCGGCAGAGGCGGCACGTAGTGCGCGCGAACTCATCAAAGATCTTGATGCCGGCGATCCCTGCATCAAAGTTGGCGGTGAAGGCGAAGATGCCGTCGTTATCCGGGTGGACAACCTAGAGGAAGGTGATGAACATACCATCGCCCAGCGGTTGAGAGCCCTGCTCGCCGGTTAAATTCGGTTCCGGCTTAGGATTCGTAGGGAACGCAGATCTGCGTTCCCTACCCCGAACTTTATCGGGCGAATCTCCATTTCCCTGCCAACAGACGATTGGCAAACACATGCAGATGAACAAGCAATTTCCAACAGCAGCATGTGACCAAATTGCGACGGACTTTTGCGGACGTATCGGCTTCTACATCGAAGACCTGACCACCGGAATAACGCACGAACACAATGCGGATCAACGCTTTCCCACTGCGAGCGTCTGCAAAGTGCCAGTGATGATTGAATTGTTCCAGCAGGTTGAGAACGGCACGCTTTCCCTTGATGACCGCTATCGGCTGCAAGGAGACATCTCCACCCACGGGTCAGGGACGCTACAGCTGATGGAAGATGAGCCGGAGTTGACGCTACGCGACTATTGTCGGTTGATGATCGGGGTCAGCGATAACGTGGCGACCGACTTCCTCTTAGGGGTGGTTGGGTTGGAATCTGTCAACGCCACGCTGGATGCGATGGGCTTTCCCAACACCCGGACCAGTGTAACCTTGGGTCGCTATCACTACCGGATGTTCGGCATGGACGATGTCCCATGTAACCGTGAAAACGATGCGGTGCAGCAGAAACGGGCAGAGACGCACGGCACTGATTCCGACAGCGTATCCTTCCAAGATTCTCTGGAGAATAACGTCGCCACCCCACGGGATATGGGAAATATCCTGAAACAACTTCACGCCGGTCAAATCGTCAGTCCGCAGGCATCAGTAGCGATGATCGAGATGCTCAAACTCTGCAATGACCGCCGTATGATCGCCCGCGACTTAAACCGTGATATCCCAATTGGCCACAAGATTGGATCAAGCGGGCGTATCAAGGGGGATGTCGGGCTTATCTTCCTTCCAACAGGTCCCCTCGTCGTCTCCGCGTTTGCACTTGCCAGCAGTGATGGTGCCCGTGGGGATGAGGCGATTGCGGAGATTAGTCGGTTAGCAGTGGAAACCTTCTCACCCGAAAGTATCGCTCAATAATTCTTTATACCTTGCGTTTGTTTGTCCCGATGCCTTATCGGGAATAGTATTCTATCAATATCTAAATTTCCTATGGAGGAAACAAAATGGCAGAGATACACAGTTCTTGGCAACGCGATTTCGATGTATACGATAGACTCAACGCGCTCGGCATTGACCTCGGTACAAAAGCCGACGCAGTTTCCGATCCCCGCGGTCGGCGTATCTGTAACCTCACCTTTACCCCCTCCGGTCTGGTCTTCGCTTCGGGGACAGGTGCCGGAACGGGTCCGGTGACCAACGACGATGCAGATGTGGAAGATGGTTACGATGCGGGTCGAGAGGCAGGCATCAGCCACATCCTCTCCCTGCACTGGGGATTGGAACCCTTCGGGAACTTGAACGATGTCTGGTACTGCGTCAAGTGTATCGGGATGGTCAACTCACACGGCGGCGGGTCTTTTACAAAATCACCCCAAGTTGTGGACGGCTACACGAAGGCGTTTCACGATGTCTTTGGCGGACCGCTCTCCGAATCGGCTGACGATGGTATGGACTCATCGCTGTCGGGCTGGCACGCGCGAAGTGCTGTAGCAGGTTATGATCTACCGGGAAACTGTAAGATCGAGCCTGAGATGATTTTCCAAATCGATCCAGATCTGGCACTCAGGATTATCCGTGAACGGGGTCCACACATTTAAGTTCTGATTCATGTTAAGAAACCGTGCAGCAGAAACCGAGTTTTTTCTTCAAAACTCGGTTTCTCTCCATATTTTGCACTTTCTTTTTACATGAACCTCCCGATTTAGTTTGGAGGCATTATGTCCGTTCGTTTCGTATTTTTGACTGACAGCCACTATTATCCCAACGCACCAAAAGATTACGGCGCGCCGAAGATGCTGACACAGAGTAAGACCGTCCTCGACGCGATTGTGCCAGCGGTCAACCCGATTAAACCGGAATTCATCGTTCACGGCGGCGACTTCCTCTGCGGTGGTAGTTCGTTTGAGCTGCCGTGGGAAACCTATCTGCAATCGATTGAGGACGTTGCAGCAGCCTTTGCCGACTTTGAGGCACCGCTATATTGCGTCCCCGGCAATCACGACTCCGACGCCCAACATGGATCCTTTGAAGCGTTCGCGGAAAGATTCGACATCCCCGAAACGCTCAAGGTCGTTGATGCTGCCCCACGCCTTCGTCTCGCGATCGCCAACATCTATCACCAATGCGACCCAATTGAAGACGGCAGCGGCGTTTGGACCGATACCCTTGACAATGCCCTCCGTGAGGAAGCGGAAAAAGCCTACGACGAAGGGCACGCGATGCTGTTGTTTATCCATGCCTGGGCACTGCCAAGCCATGAAGAGGGAAAGGGAACCGTCGACGGTGCAAATCGGTTGTTGGAAACTGTGAAACAGAGTCCTGCCATCGTCGCGCTCTTCACGGGGCACCGGCATACCAACCGTATCCGGATGTATCGTGATTTCCTCACTGTTGACACCGCATGTCTGATCGGTTACCCGCTGGGGTTTCGGGAGGTCCAACTCCATGACGACGGATATTTCGAGACGCGATTTCACCAACTCCCACTACCAGCACTTATCCAAGAATCGTACGACAAATCCAGCGCTGAAACGAATAACGTTTGGTGTGGCGAAATCCATGACCGGAATACGGAAATCCTCATACCGAGACTGAAAGAGATTTGGTAACCACAAATCTACATGAATTCCGGTTCGATTAAGGCAACATACTGTAGGAGCGATCTCCGAATCGCGACTCTGGCCTTGGGTTACATCAGTATAGATTCGCGCGATTAGCGGATTCGATTAAGGCAACATACTGTAGGAGCGATCTCCGAATCGCGACTCTGGCCTTGGGTTACATCAGTATAGATTCGCGCGATTAGCGGATTGGCACTATAGAATAGGAGAAATAGATGAGAATCCTCGTCACCGGTGCCGCTGGGGCTGTTGGTACGGCGGTCGTGAAAGGGATGAAAGACCGGTATTCGCTGCGTGGGTTTGACCGCGTACCGATACCGGATATTGAAGATATGATTGTTGGGGATGTCACTGACTTTGACGCCGTGCTCAGAGCCACCGAGGATATGGAGGCGGTGATCCACCTCGCAGGCAATCCCTCCGGCGGCGCACCGTGGGAAGATATCCTCCAGAATAACATCATCGGCACATACAACGTCTTTGAAGCCGCACGGCAAAACGGTGTCCGTCGTATCGCCTTCGCCAGCCGCGCTGGGCTACTCGCGCCCTACCCAAAAGACATCATGCGGACGGTTGATATGACCCCTCGACCGGAGAGCTACTATTCAATCAGCAAGGTCTTTGGAGAGAATCTGGGCTATATGTATTCAGCCCGGTTTGATATGGAATGTGTCTCGGTTCGGATCGGCAACTTCAAGCGGGACCGTGACCTTCCGGATCACCCCCATCAACTGAGCCACGGCGACGCGGCTCTCGTATTTGAGCGGGCAGTTACACAGCCGGGGGTGAAGTTCGAGGTTGTGTTCGGCGTTTCAGACAGCACATGGGCACTCTACGATCTGGAACACGGGCGGGATGTCATCAACTACCACCCACAGGATAAGTCGGACGCAGAACCGGAAATCTGAGAATCAATTGTAACGGTACTTCAAGGGAAAGAATCATGAACGTTCTTATTATCGGTGGCACACGATACATGGGTCGGATTGTTGTACAGCGACTACTTGAACGCGGGGACAACGTCACCATCTTTTCCAGAGGGACCACCCAACCCGAATGGTGGAACCAGATTGAGCATATTCAGGGCGACCGTGAAGATCAGGCAGATTTTGCCGCAAAGCTGAAGGGGAAATCCTTTGATGCGGTCATTGACACGCAGGCTTACCGTAAGGAAGATGTCGAATCTGCGGCAGGCGCATTCAATGGCAACGTGGGCCGCTACGTCATAGTCAGCACCGGATCGGTATACTTGGAAGGCGCGGTAGACTTCTCCAAGCACTGCACGTTCCAAGAGTCGGTCGTAGATTGGTCGTCAATTGATTATACCTACCCCGCAGGAGAAGACCCCTACGGCGTCGGCAAACGCCACTGCGAAAAGTGGCTCCAAGAGAACAGCAAGGTCCCGTACACAGTTGTCCGCATTCCGGCGGTCATGGGCTGGGACGATCCGACCGGACGGATGTGGTGGTGGGTCCAACGGGCACTGGACGGACGCGGTGTAATTATCCCGCTGGAAAACCGTGGACTGTTCCGCACCCTATATTCGGCTGATGCCGCGGAGGCTTTCATCCGTGTCCTTGATGTGCCAGAGACCGCCAACCAGACATATCACATCGCCATGCAAGAGATAATGACCATAGAACGTTGGGCGGAACTGATTTGGAAGGCAGCAGGTCACGAACACCAGATTACTTACATTCCAAACGAAATCATCCAAAAACAACCCCACCTGAACGCTTACGCCCCACCGATGAGCAGGTCCGCATCATATATCTACAACCTGTCCAAAGCCGAGGGTGACTTCGGTTTTACCACCACACCCGCAGAAGAGTGGATCCAAACGACCATAGACTGGTATCGTGAGCAGTATGCAGGCGAAGATTCGGAGGGTTATGAATATCGGGAAGACGAGCTAAGGTTAGCAGCCGGATGGGAAACACAATTTGGGCAATTCATCTCCGGGTTCTAAGTTGCTTCCCACAATCCTGCAAATCCTAAAATCTTGTAAATCCTGATTCAGACAATTATCCTGATTTGACTTTGGGAGACAGCAAAATGTCAAACGCCGATACAAAAAAAGCGCTATTCCACCGCGATTTGAGTTACGATTATCCCCTAATAGTGCGCGGAGAAGGGATCTATCTCTACGATGAAACGGGCAAACGCTACATCGACGGCGCCGCCGGCGCGAGCAATGTCACCTTGGGACACGGCCGCCAGCGTATCGCGGAGGCGATGGCAGAACAGGGTAAAACGCTCGCCTACTGCTTTGCCACCCATTTTACGACCCAACCGGCACTCGACCTAGCCGATCGGGTTGCTAAAATAGCCCCCGGCGACCTGAACCACGCCTACTTCGTTTCAGGCGGTTCGGAGGGGATCGAAACCGCAATCAAGATCGCCCGCCAATATCATGTCCAGCGTGGGAACGGACAGAAGCACCAAGTTATTTCGCGTTGGCGCGGCTACCACGGTGCGACACTCGGCGCGTTGGGTGTCACAGGTACACCGGGGATGCGCGACCTCTTCGCACCCCTGCTCCCCAATTTCCCCCACATCACGCCTTGCTACCCATACCGTTGCGCCTTTGCAGGGTGTGAGGGAAAATGCAACTTGACCTGTGCCAACGAGTTAGAACAGATGATCTTGCAGACGGGCCCGGAGAACGTGGCGGCATTTGTGGCGGAACCGTTGGTGCTCGGAGGCGTTGCTGCGGCTATACCACCCAAGGACTACTATCCGCTCGTCCGTGAAATCTGCGATAAATACGACGTCCTATTTATTGCAGATGAAATAATAACCGGCTTCGGGCGCAGCGGCAGATATTTCGCCATCGAGCATTGGGACGTGATCCCAGATATGATTGTCTTTGGAAAGGCAGCCAGCAGCGGCTACGCCCCTTTGAGCGGCGTGATTGTTCGGGATACTATTCGCGATACCTTCGCGGTGGGTGGTACACCTTTTGCCCACGTCTTCACCTACGTCAATAATCCGATAGCAATGCGGGTTGGACTGGAGGTGCTGGACATCATCGAAGAGGAAGGGATTCTTGAGCATACCGCGGAGATGGGCGCGTATCTGTTGGAAAAAGCAAGCGCGTTAGATGCCCATCCAAGCGTCGGTGAGATTCGAGGGCTTGGTCTGATCCTCGGCATCGAATTGGTACGCGACAAAGATACGAAGGAGCCGTTCCCCGCGTCGCTCGGCGTGCACAAACGGCTCAACAAAATGTTGCTGGACAAGGGGCTGTCCATGGGAACCGGCGGCGGTACGGCAGATTGGGTGAACGGCGACGACCTGCGTTTTTACCCGCCGCTCATCATCACGCGCAGCCAGATTGACGACGTGATCGCTCTCATCGACGAAAGTTTGACCCAATTGGAATCTGAGTTGAAGGAGATTTAACGCAAAGCCGCCAAAGTCCCCCTGACAAGTGGTACATCCCGCCTGTCCCGCCTGTCCCGATTCATCGGGGGCGGGATTTAGGGGGTTAACCGTGCATTGGGAATGTCTAAGTAATTCGAAAATCTACCATACTATTTCTTCCCTGCGTCTTTGCCTCCTAGCGTCCTTGCGTTCTATTTTTCTTGCTCTGTATTCTTACCCGAATAGCGGGTTAGTCGTGCCGAATGCGTCTACCGCTGTTCCCGTAACCGCTGAACTCGCGTCCGATGATAGGAAAACGGCGAGCGCCGCTATCTCTTCCGGCAGCATCAGCTTCGGATTCTCTTCCCTACCGCCGCTCCCAAATGCCTCGCGGAACCCCTCCGTATCAACCCCACCAGGACAGATACAGTTGACATCAATGCCGTGCTCCTTCACCTCCGCTGCAACGCTCTCTGTCAGACTGATTAGCGCCGCTTTCGTCACCCGATACGCAGTGCGCCCCCTGCCCCCTTTGCGCCCACCGATACTTGAGATATTGATAATCTTGCCGTATCCGTTTTCGATCATGCTCGGTAGAGCGAATTTCGTGAGCAACGCAGCAGCGGTCAGGTTCACATCCATCACCTGCCGCCACAAATCGGCGTCCAAGTCCACCAGATCTATGGGTGGGTGAATGATCGCAGCGTTGTTGACCAAGATATCAACTCTCCCAAATTTCGCGGTCGTTTCATCTACAATCCGTCTGATATCTCGCTCAACCCCCAGATCCGCTGTCACCGCCAATCCCCCTGAACCCGCCGCCTCGACCTGAGCGACGACCGCTTCAATCGCAGTTGTCGTGCGGGCGGTAGCGACGACGTTGGCACCTTCCCGACCAAATGCTAAGGCAATCGCTCTCCCAATGCCTTGGCTTGCGCCGGTGACAATAGCAGTTTTATTCTCAAGTTGTCCCATCAATCTTTCCTTTCAACATCGGTTCATGTTAAGGAACCGTGCGATAGAAACTGAGGTTTTTTATGAATCCTCCAAGTCAAGCACTAATGAATTAATGAGCCAATGAACTAATGAACTCATTACGTTTCTTACTATCGTGTAGTCAAATCATCTCCGAAGTCATGAGTATCGAACTGCCCCGCCTCCATGCAGACAGCCATCACAAGTATTTCTAAGTCCTCCTGCGTGTGATTGTAAATACCGTGCGATCCGCCCAACCGGTTAGGTATCGCATCACCCACACATACCTCCTCCGTTTCGTCGTCCACCGTCATTCGACCGCTCCCCGCCATGATGATGTACGTCTCCTCTATCGTATCGTGGCGGTGATAGCCTACCGATGCACCGGGTGGAACCACACAGTGAGCGACGAACCCCCAATTTGTTCGGAAATCCTGATGTCCCCACACCTGCCTCACACCTACCAGCCCTTTGCCTTTATGAACGCTCGGAATAAAATCCAGCAGATTGCGGTCAAGCCGTCCGACAGGAAGCCTATCAATTGCCTCCAACGGCGCGCCGACACGATCATCCCCAAAGTCCGTGCAGTCATACCCACCACCCGTATTCGCGACACAGAAATTCATGAACCGCGTCTCTTTGTCCGTATGGTTGTAGATAGCGTGGGATTCCCCCTTCCGGCAGGGGACAGTCGCACCCCCAACCACCTCCGCCGTTCGACCATTGTGGGTGAACTGTGCGGCATTGTCCAGAATCGTGAACATCTCCTCACACTCATCGTGACGATGATGACCAATCCCGCCGCCGGGCGCCAAAACTGCGTAATGAACAAACCACCACGGTGTCTCAAAATCATCTTCGCCCCAGAGACCCTTAATTAAAATATGCCCCGCTCCGCCATGGACACCTTCTGACACACTCAATTCATCCCGATCCACATGAGCAATCCGCATGACTATTTCGCCCTCCCTTATACTATACGCTATTTATCAACCCCGCTCGGCTTGGATAGACATATCCAAACCACACCACATCAGCGCAGTGGATTGGAAATCCACTGCAAGCGGTGAAACTAATGGAACGGTATCTTATCATGTCTGGAATCACAACTCAACACAATTTCGGCGTGTGGCTGAGGGGTCCCAACCAGCATAAAATCGCCTGTGATACGGTCTTTAAGCGAAGGATCTGACAATCTGTTTTGGACTTGACGGAGCATTTCTTCTGTGCTAAACTCGACACCAACCCAAAAATTCAATATCGGAAATTTGTTTTCTATATGGAGTATTTGCCATGATGAAAATTGGTGCCATGTCTTTGAATGTCAGAGATACAACAGCCACCGCCTTTGCACAAATCGTCTACGATCTCGGGTATGACATGATCGAGTTACATTCGAGTGCGTTTGAGTCTACCGACATAGATTATCTGCGAACGGTCAAAAAAGACCTGATGCAAAAGGGGTTGCCGCTCGGATACATCGGAATCAGCAACGATTTCGGCAGTCCGATTGAGGAGCATCCGGAACAGATTGCGTTAATCAAGAAATGGATTGATGTCGCAGATTTTATGAGCTGTCCACTGGTCCGCGTCTTCGCTGCATATCTCCGAGAAGAGCACGAGGACGAAGAGGAACTCTGGCCCCCAATGATCGCGGGTTTCAAGGAAGTTGCCGAGTACGGCTACGAAAAAGGAATCCTCGTCGGTCTACAGAATCACAATCACAACAATGTCACCCGTACCGGCGATGATCTGCTGCGCGCCCTGCGTGAAACGGATCACCCCTACTTCACACACATCGTCGATACCGGACAGTACGCCGGTTCACCCGGCGCAAGCGGTCACCGGGGATCAGCCCATCCGAATTACGATTGTTACGATAGCATCGCAAAGACCGCCCCTTATGCCGTGTACGCTCGCACGAAGTTTTATCAGATAGACAGCGGCGTAGAGGAGTGGCTTGACTATCCGCGCATCCTTGATATCTTTCGCGGAATCGGTTATAACGGCTGCTTGTCGGTGGTCTACGAAGGCGAGTCCGATCGAGTGGAATCAATGCGGAAAGCTGTGAACTATCTTCGATCCATTATGTGAGACGTGAAACGTGAAGAAAACTCACGCCCTTGAACTCATGAACCCCTGAACTATTGTATTGGATCACTAAAGGGGCAGAAGGCAAATGAACCAGATTGTTGACCTGACAATGCCAATCGAGAACCATTTTCGGTGGCCCGTAGATAGGCAACTCAAAGAAGACTTCAACAGGGGCAGCGCTTTCCAAGTGACTTGGGCGGGCTGGGCGGTCCATGGATTCACGCATGTTGACGCGCCGAG
Source organism: Candidatus Poribacteria bacterium (assembly GCA_965220385.1). GTDB lineage: Bacteria > Poribacteria > WGA-4E > WGA-4E > PCPOR2b > PCPOR2b. Next base: position 4,856,330 of record OZ244825.1, read on the forward strand.
ACATATCGACCCCGACGGTGGGACAACGAGCGATATCGCACTCGATCAGATTGTGGGCAGAGCCGCAATTGTTGACCTCACCGGTATCGAGCCCAATTCGGCGATCACCGAGACCCAAGTCCGTAACGCCGGCGCACACATCAATCCGGGCGACATCGCCCTGCTGAAGACCTGTTGGGATGAAGTCGCCTCGCCAAAGACACCGGAATTCTGGACGACTGCGCCTTATATGACCCGACCGGCGTGCGAGTGGCTCCTATCACGTCAGATTAAAGCGGTTGGTTACGATTTTCCACAGGATTATCCCATCCGAAAGCTGCTCGACAAAGAGGTCGCACCGATTTCTGAATTTGTCACACATGATGTGTTGCTTCGCAACGGTGTCCTCATGATTGAATACCTCTGTAACCTACACCAATTAACGACCCCCTACACCCAACTCTATGTACTCCCGTTGAAGATTCTGGAATCGGACGGAGCACCCGCTCGCGCGATTGCCGTTCAGCCTGAAGGGTAAAAATACGCCACGGCTATCGGTGAGCACGCTCGCTTACCTTGCAATCTCCATAGAGGTGCGCTGGGAATGCAGTATATGGAATCACATTCACAATATTCCAATCGCCAAGACTTCGCACCGTGTAATACCCTGCATTTTCGTCCCGAAGGTGCGCTCGTCGGGGACGCATCTTTCTACTGCCGGGAAGGCGAGTGCCACATTTTCTATCTGAGCAAAAGGAACGACGACCCGCCCAGACTTCCTCACTGTGAACTCGACCACGCCGTGAGTACCGATCTCCTCCACTGGGAACTTCTGCCGCCAGCACTGCTGCCGGGGCAGCCGGGAGAGGCAGATGATGACGGAATAGGTGGCGTGGCGATAGTGCGCTCCGAGGGAAAGTACCAAATGTTCTACGCCGGCACTAACCCCCAAGTGATCTATCACGCCTCCAGCGACGACCTAACCAAGTGGGAGAAAGATGCGCCCCTGCAACCGATAATTGTTCCAGATACACGCTGGTACGTTCCCCACGATGCCCCTGTAGAAGACCCCTATCTGCTGACAGCGTGGCGGGATCCGTTTCTGTTCTACGACGATATAGGTGAGCAGTATGTGATGATCACTACCGCGCGGCTCAACCACGGACCGTTGTGGGAACGGGGCTGTGTGGCTTGGACGGTTAGCAAAGACCTGAAAAACTGGGAGGTGAAACCACCTCTTTACAGTCCGTTCATCGGGGCAGCCCTTGAGGTTACAGAGATTTTTAAGATGGAAGGGCGTTACTACTTAATATTCTGCCACGGAGAGACAAACACCACACGCTATCGGGTCGCAGAACGGCTGGAGGGTCCCTATCTCTGCCCTGAGGACGACGTCCTTCTGCCGAACTACATGTATGCACCCCGAACCGCTACGATGGACGGCGAGCGTTACCTCATTCCCTGGGCTGCCGACCGTATCGGCGGTAACGATGATTATCAACCCGAATGGGGTGGAGAGGGATACGCCTGGGGCGGCGCACTGGGGACTCCCCAACACATTCGGACGCTACCGGAGGGCGGGATCGGCCTGTTTTATCCAAACATCGTTGATCGCTTGGCAGGCGAGCCGTTGCTCGGTCCGAGCCTATTGGAAGGGGTACAGTCGGAGCGGGGTGAGTGGAAAGGAACGTCAGGGAGACTCTCCGCTACCTCTTCTCAGGGACTGGCGCGAGGGATGCTTGCCACCGGCGGAAAGGATTTTATTCTCTCCTGCGAGATAACGATGAGGCGAGGTGCCGCGGCGGGCTTGATTCTCCGCGGGAGCGAAACCGGCGAAGCGGGTTACTTCCTGCGCTTAGAACCGGGACAGGGTGTCATCTCGCTGTGGCGATATCCCAGACCATGGGTGGTGTCCCGCCCGATGGCGATGAAGGTTACATCCGAGGTCGATTATAATCGCCCGATGGCGTTAAAAGTCCTACTCCACAGACACATCTTAGACGTCTACCTAAATGAGAAACTGGTACTATCGCGCGCTGTTCACGACTATAAGGAAGGACGTTTCGGCGTTTTCGTCGAGGATGCCGAGAGCGAATTTACCGCGCTCAAAGCCAACGAGCTAAAGGAATGAGTTCGGCGGACTGTCTTTCATTTTCTCGCATCTCATGACAAGGAGCAGAGATTCAATGAAAATTACCGACATTAAACCGATCCCAGTACAGGTCGGACACAGAAATCAACTGGTGGTTAAAGTCGAAACAGACGAAGGGATCTACGGGTGGGGCGAATCCGGGGTATCCGGGCGTGAACTGGCTGTCGTTGGTGCGATCCAGCATTATCGCGAATTCCTCATTGGTCGCGATCCGATGCGCATTGGTGGACTCTGGCAGGAGATGTATCGGAGCCAGTATTTTGAGGGCGGACGCATCTTGACCGCCGCTATCGCCGCTATTGACATCGCACTTTACGACATCGCGGGCAAGGCACTCGGTGTACCGGTCTACCAACTGCTCGGTGGGAAACAGCGCGATTTCGTCCCTTGCTTTGCCACCACCTTTGCCCAATCGCTTGAAGAGTTGATTGAAGATACCAATTTGCTGATCGAAAATGGTTGGAATGTCATCCGCACAGCACCAGTTGAAGACACCGACCCAACAATTTTTGAGCCACGGGAGTCAATTGCTATAACCGCCAGCCAGTTGACCCAACTTCGGGAAGCGGTCGGTCCCGCGCCCGTTCTGGGTATCGATTACCACCATCGGTTGAGTGTCGCAGAAGCAGCATCTTTTTGCCAGCGTATGCCCAGCGGTACCCTCGACTTTCTCGAAGAGCCGATTCGCGACCAGACACCGGGGGCGTATGAATCTTTGCGCCAGATGGTTGATGTTCCGTTTGCAATCGGGGAAGAAATCTCCAGTAAATGGGACTTTCTGCCTTACCTGGAACGGGGGATTACCAACTTTGCCCGCATTGATGTCTGTAATGTCGGAGGACTCACGGAAGCGATGAAGGTGGCGAGTTTAGCGGAAACGCACTATATCGACCTGATGCCGCATAATCCCTTGGGCGCGATCTGCACGGCAGCCACAGTACACCTGGCCGCAGCGGTTCCCAACTTTGCCTGGTTGGAAGTGCGTGTCTCACCAACGGAGGAGAGTGGATTTTACAACGAAGAAGTTTTCCCGATGCAGCCGAAACTTGAGGGGGATCGTTTCGTGGTGCCGGATACGCCGGGACTTGGGGTTGAGTTCAACGAAGAGATAGCAACGAATCAGACCTTTACATTCTGGGAGGCACCGCACTGGAGGCGACGCGATGGGTCTTACACCAACTGGTAGGCGGAACCGATGACAACACCCGCCCGTGAGAGGAGGAACTTGTGATGTCCATCCACGACCACGCCTCACATCAAACGGTTCGCTGGATCCACGTTACAGATCTGCAATTGGGCTTGGGCAAGTCCGCTGACAACGACAACGATACCATCGCCCGGAGTCTCATTGAGCAGGTCGCGTCTGAAGAGGCGGATTTCGTCATCAATTCGGGTGATCTTATTCACGGTGCACACGCGGATCAGACAACCGAAACGATCATGGAGTACTGGTCGGACTATCAGACAACTGTGAAACCTCTCAAAGGAAAATCGCCCATTCTTTCTGCCCCAGGCAACCACGACATGACACGTGAAGATAAATCTATGGACCGGTACTGCCTAGAAACAGGAAGAGCCAGCCAATCGCCGTACTATGCCATGACGATTCGAGGCGTACATGTCGTAAGTCTCAATGTTGTTTCAGCGCTGCACCGGGGAGGTTTTCCCAAGGGAACTGAACAAGAGGCGTGGTTGAAGCAGGAACTGAACCGCTTATCTCAAGTCAGATGTCTCATTGCAGTTGGCCATTATCCGATTTTTCTGTCTCCCGACTTTTACGGAAGGTTTTCGGATTCGTCCCTGCATTATGATGAACGTACCGGGCAAGAGGGAGTCCTGCTTCCCATTCTGTTCAGAGCTGGAGTCGATCTCTATCTTTGCGGTCATCTACACACCTATGAACGGACACGGCATGACCGGTTGACCCAAGTGATGGCCGGTGCCTACGGGGTTGCTTACCCAGATCTGATGCCATATCAACCAAATCAGGGTTGTCAGGCTCTAGACGAACGACAGTGTTACGTTCGCTACACCCTTACTGAGGATTCCATCCATGCTGAGGCGATATCGCTACAAGGCGCGGTCGTAGATGCCTGGTCGCAGCCGCTCAATCGAGATCAGCGGTGCGACAACATTATTCGACAATAAAACGAAAACCTATACTGTAGTTGCCTGATTTATCAGGCAACTACAGGTCATCAGGAGGACAACGTCATGAATAATCTCGAACTGCAGCAATATCTGTTCGATGTACAAGGCTACTTGGTTATTGAAAATGTCTTGAGTCCAGAAGAACTTGCAGCACTCAACCAGTTGATTAACGAGCAGAACCTACCCACACCGGGAAAGGTTCAAAGATTTGGCAGTGCGCCAGACGGATCGGGATTTCTTGCTTGGGGAAAACCGTTCTGCGATTTATTGACCCATGAAGCGGTTATGCCGATTATCCGATTCCGGTTGGGCGATTGCTTCCGGCTCGATCGGATTTACGGGATGTATATGCGCGAGGGGATGCCAAGAGGGAGGCTGCATGCCGACTACGGTGCCACCTCCCCAACTTCTGGTTCTCAACCGGGAGAATATTTCCCCTTCCGCGATAATCAAGTCACTAACGGATTTGTCGTGGTGACATGGGTGCTGTCTGATGCAGGTCCCGACCACGGTGGGTTTTGCTGTATCCCCGGCAGCCACAAAAGCAACTATAAGCTACCACCACAGATCGATCAGGCTCCTGAAGATGCACCGTGCGTCATTATTCCAAAGGCACCAGCCGGTTCAGCGATCTTATTTACCGAGGCATTGACACATGGAACGGCAGCGTGGCGTGGCAAGCACGAGAGACGAACCCTGCTGTACAAATATAGTGTGTCACATATGGTGTGGACCTCTCGACGTGTACAACCGCCGGAGAATGTGGAATTGACCCCGCGTCAGGAGATTCTCTTTGGTGAACCCGGAGATCCGCATCGCTTCTTCCCATCGCTGTTTGAAGGATTTGAAAGCGAGCAAGCTGTATGAGCAAATCATTGGAACCGGGACTGCACAACTTGGTAAAACAACGGCTGGACGATTCGGACATCAGCTATTGCGGGATAACTAAAAATGGAGACCAGATCCCTGTCCTCCTTCATAAGGGCGCTTACGATTTTTCCGGGGATTGTACCCGAATATTGGTTATCGGCGGGATCAACGGGACTGACGGTGACGTTCAGCTAACCCTTAATGCAATTGAAACAATTACAACACATTACAATAATTTCAACGCGCTGTCAATCAGCTATATCCCCTGTCTGGACTACGACGCATATATAAGCAGTCCACAAGCACCTCAAGCTGAAGGGAAATTGACGCACGGATTCCCACCCAACGGAAACTACTTCTTTGATCCAGAAATACCGGAGAGCAGATATATTTGGCGGTGGGTGTCTTACCAAGCACCCGACTTGGTGATAGAACTATCTTCTGGAGAATCAATCCAGATTGAACCCAACGAGGATGCTCCTGCTTTCATCACCGATATGGATACAGCGAGGTCTGTTTCGGACAATAGTCTAATCGCAGCGCTGGGTCGGAAGCATGAGTCCAATTTGGGACCGATACCCGGAATCAGAATCACAGGAACAAGCGAACAAGTTGTATCAAAGACAGTCGAACTATTGCACAAAGCGGAAGATTCGAGAGGCACAGATCAACCTTTATCGAGCCATGCCGCAGCAACAAGCCGCAAACGGAGGGACCGAACCGCACAAGCGGTGAGTGAGGCGTTAGCGTCACAATTTGGGTATAAACTCGATTCCCCGATTAACTACATCCAAGGGGTCGGTGTAAGCGGCAGGATTCGATTGGCAGAACACAAGAATCAAGACGTGCCTGACGATATCTTTCAGCTTGTTGATCTCTATGTTGATAACCCCTCCGCCAGTTTTGGCGATACCCCTGCTTCCGCTTCGCTTGCCGGGGCGGTATGGGCGGACGATCTGTTCCGAGTAACCAAAGACCCAAGATACAAAAACTACCTCTTAGATCTAACAAATCGGTTTGATTTGAGTGGGGCAAATCCTCCCGCTCCGGCAGATCCGAAGTGGAGAACCGAGGATATGTTCATGCTTGGGTCAACAATGGGGAGGAGTTATGCGTTGACCCAAGAGACGCAATATCTAGATATCCTGACCAATTTCCTCGTCGAAATGGGCACTCAACAGATTTCAGGGTTGTACTGGCACGATAGAGAAACCCCTTTCTACTGGGGCAGAGGGAACGGATTCGCCGTTCTGGGACTTGCAGAGACGTTGACCTATCTGCCACAATCTCATCCCCTATACGTCGATATACTTTTGATGTATCGGAAACTGTTGAACGGGTTGCTAAAATACCAGAACCCATCAGGTTGCTACCACCAAGTCATTACGCTACCCGGTAGCTATCAAGAACTCACAAGTACCTGCATGATCGGCTACGGGATTGCCAGAGGGATTAAATTGGGATTGTTGGATCAATCCTATCTCCCAACCCTAAAATCTCTATGGAACGGAACCAAAGCGAGAATCACCGAAGCGGGCGATGTTGTTGATGGATGTACAGGGACAGGCGCATTAGAAACGGAACACGATTACATCGTTCGAGAAGCACTGAGCGGTTATGATGATCGCACGGGCAGCTTGGCGTTATGGTTCGCTGTTGAGATGATGCAGTTCGATTAGTCTCGGCACCCCCGAAATATCCTCTTGAAAAGGAGTTAAGACCGTGATATGATATATTTGCGTCATTGACAGTACCGGTTGTAAAAACGAGATCAAACAATGGGCACTTACATTAAAAGGAGTTTCCCATGAAAGTCTTACTGATCTGTATGGTTTGTCTGATTTTAGGAACCGGAACGGCGGCTATTATCTACGCCGCCGAAGTAGAAATTGTACCGGACGATAGACAGCAGGGTGAATGGTTTGCATTCTCTGTCTCCATCAATGAGGGCATTGCTATCGCCGGGGCACCGTTCAAAGGTGGAAAAGGCGCCGCCTATATCGCGGTATTTGATAAAGGAAATTGGAGAGAGCAGGTAAAACTTGTCGCCGCCGACCTGGCAGCAGAGAACTGGTTTGGGTTCTCTGTATCCATCAGTGAGGGCACCGCCATCATCGGCGCACCCCTCCACAGCCTTGGCGACGTGAAATGGACAGGTGCGGCGTACATCTTTGAGCGCCAAGGCAAGAAAGAATGGAAAGAGAAGGCAAAACTCGTCGCCGAGGACGCAGTAGAAAAGGCTGAGTTCGGACATTCCGTAGCCATCAGCGGGGATACCGCCATCGTTGGCGCGTATCTCGACCCTCATGATGGGAAAAACAAGGCTGGCTCTGCTTACATCTTCGTGAGCGAAAGAGGACAATGGGAACAGCAGGCAAAACTCACCCCTGACGATGCGGACGATGGAAAAAATTTCGGGAAATCCGTAGCCATCCACAAGCACATCGCCATCGTCGGTGCACACCTTGACAGTCATAGTGGTAGCAAATCCGGTTCAGCGTATATCTTCGTGCGCGATGGGAACAACTGGACGCAACAGGCAAAACTCACCGCAAGCGATGCCGCGGCACGCGACGAGTTCGGAATTTCAGTTGGTATCAGTGGCAGCACTGCCATCGTTGGCTCACCATTCGATGATGACGCGGGGGGCAAATCCGGTTCAGCGTATATCTTTGGGAACAATGGAGGAGTATGGACGGAGCGCGCGAAACTCACCGCCGCCGACGCCGCAGCGGGGGATGAGTTTGGCAAGGCCGTTGCTATTGATGCAAATCGGGCTATCATCGGGGCGCGATTACACGACGGTCGCAAACCAGATTCGGGCGCTGTCTACGCCTTTTCGCGGGTTGCTGGGGCATGGGTCGAGCAATCAAAAACCATACACAAGAAAGACGCGGAAGCAGATGAATTCGGAAACGCCGTCGCCATCAGTGAAGATTTCGCTATCATCGGAGCTTATAGAAGAAATCTCCCCGATAAGGGAGGAATGTGCTGTGATCTCGGAGTTGATGGTGGCTCTGCATATATCTTTCACACTGAAGAAGACCTCAACGCACCCCTGTCGGTTGAACCATCCATCTTGATGACGACCACGTTGGGACTGGTCAAGCGAAACGCGCTGTTTCAAAATTTCCCCAACCCATTTAATCCAGAAACATGGATACCGTATGTCTTAGCTCACGATGCGTCTGTGAATATTCGTATCTACGATATTCAAGGCCAACTTGTTCGTCAGATGGGGATGGGGCAGCAGCCAGCGGGAAGCTATCTGACCCGCGAAGCCGCGGTGTATTGGGATGGCAAAGACCAACTCGGAGAGGCGGTTTCGAGCGGCGTGTATTTCTACACACTTAAAGCAGACACATTCCAAGCAACCCGGAGAATGGTTATCCTGAAATAACCCCGACATATCGTAATGAGCATCAAACCACCTTCACCCAGCCCGTATCACTCAGATACGGGCTTTTTTCTTACGATAGCTTTTAACCGTCCCCGAGGCACACCTTGAATCCTAATCACAACGCGGATACATCACCTTCGTGGCAGGGTGCCAACAGTATCCAGAACACTATCGCAATTACCTGCTTCTTCCTCTCCGGCTTCGCAGGGTTGGCCTACGAAGTGGCGTGGATGCGAAAAACTTCCCTGATTTTTGGTTCTACGACCTTCGCCGTTAGCACGGTGTTGGCGGTCTTTTTCCTTGGACTCGCGGTCGGAAGCTATCTTTTCGGACGTATTGCCCAAGCGACCACACACCCCTTGAGGCTTTACGCGCTGATCGAGTTCGCGCTTGGGGGGTTGGCTTTAGCGAGTCCCTACGCCTTTGACCTCGTGGACAACCTTTACGGTGGGCTTTACCGGGCTTTTGCCGACCACACCGTGCTCCTTTTCGGTTCGCGCTTTATCCTAGTTTCGCTCGTCGTGCTTCCCCCTACAATACTCATGGGCGGAACGCTCCCACTTTTCTGTCGTCAATATGTTACCAGCGACTCAAGAATCGCCAGCTCCGTTGGTGTGCTCTACGCGGTGAATACGCTAGGAGCGGCGTTGGGCTGCGTAGTCGCCGGACTGGTACTACTTCCGACAGTTGGGCTCCGCGTCACGGTGTGGATCGGTGCCGCGCTGAATATCCTTTGTGGGATAGCTGTTGCATCCCTGCGAACCATCGAAGCACCGTCCACCGTAACCTCGCACGGAAAGACACAATCTCCAACAGATAGTCCAGTGCTGATCTCGTTACTATTCTTTTCCGTTGGCTTCGTCGCCCTCGGCGGTGAAGTGCTCTGGACGCGCTATCTCGGACTTTTAATCCATAACACCGTCTACACCTACACATTGACGTTGGCAGTGGTGCTGGTCGGCATCGTGCTCGGGAGCATCCTTGCTTCCCGGTTCTCAGATAAATCCACGATGCGAGCACGGCATTTTGGCACGCTTCAGGTGCTAACAGGACTAGCGGTTCTTACCCTTATGACCCTTCCAAAGCACGTTTGGCAGGGGTTTAAAGGGGAACTGGGGCTTTATTTTCTCCTGCTTCTGCCCGCTGCTATCCTTTCAGGTGCATCATTTCCTCTTGCGGTGCGGATGGTCGTGAAGAACACCTCAATAGCAAGCATTGGCACGGGACGGATGGCGGCAATCAACACCCTAGGGGGTATCTTTGGAGCGCTTGTTGTCGGATTTCTGTGTCTACCCGCATTCGGCTTGAAAATCAGCCTCCTGCTCATCACAGGCGTGAGTTTGGCAACCGGGTTCGCCGCTTGGCTGTGGCTCGATCAAAACCTTTCTTGGTTGTTTCGGGGCACGGCTATTGTCATCGCACTACTCATCTGGATTGGGATTCCATTCGTCACCGGCACTCGAATCCCAGCCGATTTTCTCGGTGAACGTGGGAGCCTCGTTGCCTTCCGCGAAGGGGTCGGATCGAACCTCGCAATCATTCGTGACAAAGGCTTACTCACACTCGAAATCGATCGGTTGTGGCAGGGCGAAAACCGCAAGAACCAGCAGGTCATGGCCGCCCACATACCGATGCTTTTCCACCCGAATCCCCGAAGTGTGCTTGTAGTCGGTGTTGGAACTGGACAAACGGTGAGTCGTTTTCTGATGTACGACATCGCTCGCCTCGAATGCGTTGACATCGAGCCAACAATCTTTGAATTTATCCGAGAGCATTTCGACTCAGAATGGATGGACGACGGGCGGGTTGCACTGATCCCCGAAGACGGGCGTAATTACCTACAACACAGCAACATGAAACACGACGTGATCTCGCTGGAGGTCGGACAAATCTTTCGACCCGGCGTTGCATTCTTCTACACCGCCGATTTCTATCGCCGGGCTCGGGAGCGTCTCAATCCGGGCGGCGTCCTCGCCCAATTCGTGCCATCCCTCTTTTTCACAACCAACCAGTTTCGAAGCGTACTCCGAACCTTCCTTGAGACGTTCCCCCAGAGTGCCCTATGGTTTAACAGCTCGGAGCTCCTGCTAATCGGTGTTAATAGCGAGAGGATCAAACTCCATAGCATCGCCCTTGAACGAGTGTCAGCCAACAATCGCATCCACCAAGATTTGAGTTACGGCTATTGGGAGGGATCCCAAAATTGGCTCAATCGTCCGCCGGTGCTTCTCGCGGGCCACCTGATAGGACCGCGCGGACTGGATGAGCTAGCAGGAAACGCTCGTTTATATTGGGATGACCTCCCGGTTTTGGATTATGCAACAAGGCTCGTGCACAAAACAGAGCAGAATGAAATCCCACTCCTCAACGAGTTACGCAAGCATTTCGAGCCTGTCGCAGCTATAGCCGATTTTGAGCTCTCCCCCGATGTAACATCGCGCATTGAGGAGATGCGTAAAAAAAATCTCGGCGGGCTTACCGCCAGCGCTCTTGTCCGGCAAGCAAAGGCACTGAACCCTTCAAAAGACTACAAGCAGATGACTCAACTCTTATCAAAGGCGGTTCGCGCCAATAGGGAGAACTTTGATGCTAACCGAATACTTGGGGACGCGTTGATGTTCCAAGGCAAGTATAAGGAGGCAATCCAGCACTACGAGGGTGCACTACGCCTTCGGCCAAACCATGCAGAAACGCACAATAACCTTGGTTTTGCGTTGGGCCAGCGCGGTAACTTCATAGGAGCACTTCGTCACTTCAAAGAAGCGGTTCGGCTCCGTCCCAACTACACGGATGCCAAACGCAATCTTGCTCGCGTTCGTGCTATCCTGAAATCACCACCACAACGGTAGCGGTGTATCACCTGAATTAAGCAAATTTCAATGTAAACTTTCAACTGCTCAGACTAATCATTTTGAAAAGGAGAAACAGAGTGAAAGTAGCAGCAAGATCCTTTAGAAATGCCCACGATTCCATCGACTATTGCCACAAACTGGGTGTTGATACGGCAATCATGGAATGTAGTCATATTCCCGGCTTGGATGAAAAGGGATACCTAGAGCCGGACGCCATCTCGGAAACGCTGGAAATTCTTGAGAACGGAGGTATTTCGTGCTCCGTGTTAGTGGGGAGACCCGTACCGGTCATCGGTAGAACCCCGCAGGACAACGAGGAACTTCACAACAGAATCAGGACTATCCAAGCTATGGGAGAGACAGGCATTTCAACGCTGCTGTTGTTCATGCTAGAACGGGTCGAACCAAACGCGGATAGGAATGCACTTTGGCGATTCTTCGCTGACCACTACCGGCATGTTGTGGAGGCGGCGGCTGCAGCGGATGTCAATATTGCAATGCACGGCTTCTTTCCGCCGATAGGACTTGTGGACGGCAACGCTTTCTTCGCCCGTTCCTTTGCGGAAATACCGGATATTCACAACGGTATCTGCTATGATCCCGGTATCATGGCTATCTGTGGCGATGACCCATTGGAGGGATTGGAAGCGTTCAAAAATCGGATACACATGGTGCATATCCGAGATGTAACAGGGGATTGGAAAACCGTCGAAAACACCAAACACGAAGACTTCGAGCGCGATGCCTATGCGTTGGAAGTGTTTCCCGGAAAAGGGATAGCAAAGGTTGAGCAGGTTATGCGACGGTTACACGAGATCGGCTATCAGGGGGTTGTCCAACCTGAACATTTAGGTCCGCCCAGCGAAGCAGAACTGTTGCCAGCTGCAATGCAATTCTGCAAGAACATGATTCAAAGCTTTAAAAGAGTCTAATAACGAACGGCGTGGAAACGCTTCTGTTGTTTTTAGAAATGGAGCACAAAAATGGGCGCAACCCATAGCGACTAGTATTGTCACACGAATTGCGCCCCTCTATCCCAACACCTGTTTCAACGCTAAAGTGGAGAAAAAGCGATAGCGTCACGCGGTTAAATACCTTTACTCGCGTTGCCTTTTGAGTTCAGCCCACGTGGTAGCTAACTTGTCCTTAGGTTCCACGCTTAAAATTTCTGCGAGATTGACGGTCGGTCCCCTGAAGCCAGGACCCGCGTTCGCTTCATCAGTATACTCATCTACTTCTACAATGAACTCGCCATCAACGAGTATGTTAAAGATCCCATTGTTGTGAAATTTGTTATACTGTGGCGTCACTTCAACGAATTCATCCTTGTCATCGAAGGTATATTCCAAAGCCCCTGGCGGCCTATCCTTGAATTCCCAGCCGCCATCACTGGTCCACGAGAAAGAGACGTTAATCATCTTCTCCGCGCCCCACGCTGCGTGATGATGGTCCCATTCGCCGAACCACTCGATGTCCGTATTGCCCTCGTCTGCCACAGCGGGCCACTTGTCATTATCATCGACAATATGTTTATCGCCATCGACTGATTTGAAAATGAGTCCATCGAACGCAATCCCCATACTGCCGCAGCATACTCTGGCATCCTTATTAAATTTTCCGGAGTGCTCAATCCGCAAAACATGTTCCCTCGCATGGATCGGACTAAACGCACATATCCAAACGAAGACCAAAATGCCCAGCGTAACTCCTGCTATTAACAATCTCATCGAAATTTCCCTCCTTATTAGCAAGACACCCTAACAGACACTTCGCCTTTTGGGCGAAGTGACATCTCCTGTGAGTCTCGACACGTTACATCCTAAAAAAGAGAAACGTAATTAATTTTAGCATGGATTGTCTTTCAAGTCAATAATTTTTGCAAGTTTCCAATTTGAAACTAACGTACAAATTACACCTTGCTGTTACAGTCCTTTCAACGCCTCAATCAACTTAGCTGGATCTAAGCGATCACCCAGCCGGACATCAAGAAATTTCCATAGGATTATTCCATTTTCGTCGACGATATAGTATAGTGGCCTCGCGATTCTGTGATTCAAGGGATCTGTCGCATTATAAGCACTGATAACCGTTGTCTCCGGATCTAATAGCTTTGGGAAGTCTGTTCGAAAGTCAGCAGCAATCTGATCAGAGGTAATAAAAAGAAGTTCAGCACCTACAGCGTGAATATCTTTATAAGTCCTTTGCAACTCTACAAGTTGCCTGAGACAGAATATTCACCAACGCCCACGGTCAAAAGCCAGTACAACCTTTTGGCCCGTGTAATCGGTAAGAGCCCGACGCTTTCCGTTCTGATCGGGTAGGTTAAAAGCTGGAGCAACCACACCAACCTGTAAACCATCACCAATGGGAAGTTCTTCAATCTTAATGAGGGCAAGTTCAACTTCCAACTTTGCAACTTCACCCGCCGGAATGGGAGCAACGGTAATCTCCTGTTTCTCGTACTCTGGGATATCAATAATGAGAGTGAATTCCTGATCCGCAGATACGTTTTCAAATTCGAAACCCCCTGTCTGCTTTGTCAGCACATCACGGACACCGCCTGTCTCATCAATCAGTTGAATGCGGATCCCGTCGAGAGGGACGCTCGTTTGTTGGTCCAATACCAACCCGCGGATGTGGGTAGAGGGAGGCGCTAATGCTTCAAGCACTACGTTATCCAGCATCGAAACTTCACCCGCGCGGACCTGCACGGTTCGCTCAACCATTTCATAATCTGGTGCTATGATCTGAACCATGTAGGTTCCAGGTTTAATGTCATCGATCTGGTAACTACCATCAGGGTTAGCTTGGGCCGAGGCAACTGCAGCACCATTTTGTAGGACGCGGATGTGAATCTGCACGTCTTCAGCCTGCACCACTCGTCCTTGGATGCTACCATCTACAACTTCAACAATCACATCGTCAACTGGTACCTCTTTGTCCACCGGGGGAGGATCGACACTGACATTGTTAACCGGTGAATCTTCTACGGCCGGAGGAGTGTCAACGGTAACATTGTCAGTTGGAGCATCGGCTACTATTGGGGGAGGATCGACATTCGTATTATCAGCCGGAGTATCTCCTACTGTTCGAGGATTACCAACACTGACATTGTCAGTTGGAGCATCTGCCACTATTGAGGGAGGATCAACGCTGACATTATCAGCTGGAGCATCCGCCACTGTCGAGGGAGGATCATCAGCGCTAGTATCGTCAGTTGAGGAATCTTTTGCCACTGTGGGCTTATCAACGTTGGAATCTTCGCTGTCACCACAACTGAACCATACAATTAACACAGCCCCCAAGAGAATCCATATGGCCACTTGAGAGATAACCCTATTTATCATAGCGACTCCTTTCTACAATCTTTTTAAAGTGTCGATGAACTTGGCAAGATCTATGCAATCGCCTGCTATTTATTAAGAAAATTCCCCATAGCTTACACGCTTCTTCCAAGGCAGATGGGAGGCAGTTGATATACGGAAATTATAGCGCGGGCCCACAGTCGTGTCAAGGTTGTGCCATTCTTAGCGTACCGAGCCAATCTATTGTTCATCACTCCCTCGCCGCCCTATATTTCAATTCTTGTAATTCTGATGTGTTCCTGCTACAATGGGATCCATAGTTACAGTAAAATGGGGTGCCCCAAAAGGGAGTATAAACACCGGGTTCAAATACAATGGAGGTTAATACCTATGGGACAGTGGATTCAAAAAGCATCCATGCCGACCCCCCGCCACGATTTGCAGGCAATCACCGTCGGCAATCAGATCTACGCGATTTCGGGCGGCGGAGATCTAACCTCAGAGGTGGTCGAAATTTACGATGTGGAGACTGATACCTGGAACCAAGGTCCCCCAATTCCTACAAAAAGAGGGTGGTTTGGTGCAGTCTTGCTGAACCAGAAAATCTATACAATCGCAGGCAAAACTATACGCTCAGATGAGGAAAAAGCACGAACGGGCGATCCCGCCAACTATGATATCCGGGATTCTGTAGAGGTACTCGACCTAGCGAGTCAAACGTGGGCAGCTCTCAAGTCAATCGCTGCGCCACGCGCCGGGCTAGCCGCTACACTCTGTAACGGGAACATATACGCAATTGGAGGGAACGCCATGAACAACGAAGTAAGAACTGGCGGCCCCCACCTCGATACAGTGGAAATATACGACCCACAGCACGATCATTGGTCGCCAGGAATCCCCATACCTACGCCGCTCCAAGGCCCCGCCGTTGCTACCGTGGACAACAGGATTTACGTCACGGCTGGAATAGGGGGATCTGAGCGCAAACCCAACAGCGGCACCTACATCTTCGACCCAAATCTAGGAAAGTGGGAGCAGCTTTCCCCAATCCCAACGCCGAGATGCGACCCCGGTTCCCTAGCTGTCGACCGCAAAATCTACACCTTTGGCGGTTGGGGAAACGGCGGATACTACGATAACGTCGAAATATATGACATAGATGCAGATCGCTGGACCTCTGATACACCCCTGCCGGAGAAAAAGGCTTGGATGGCAACAGCTTTAGTGCAAGGGCGTATCTTTGTGATGGGCGGCGCATACCGATTAGCAGACGACTCAGGCTACAAGTGGATCAACGACCTACACGAACTAGTCACCTAATGCCCATCCAAGAAGGTAGATTGCTATGGCAGATCAATTCAGAGATTTCATAGCGGTTCTTGACGCGTTTGATAAACACGAAGTAGATTATATTCTTATCGGAGGCGTTGCGATTATACTTCACGGTATGGAAAGGTTAACCCGCGATGTAGATATCTTTGTAAAGATGGATGCTGAGAATATTGATAAACTGAGAAAGGCACTCCATTCAATTTTTGATGATACCTCTATCGAAGAGATTACGCTCGAAGAATTGAATAAATACCCAGTTATTCGTTATGGAACGCCAAACGGCTTTTGTATCGATATCATGGCACGTTTAGGTGAAGCTGTCTCTTTTGAAGACTTGGAATATGAAACCATCGCCTATCAAGGTATAAAAATTAGGATTGGAACACCAGAAACTCTATACGAACTGAAAAGAAATACTGTACGTGATAGAGATAAAATTGACGCAATATTTCTGGAAGAACTAATCAAAGCAAAACAATCCAACCATTCCAATCAGGAATAATTTTAATTAGAAGGATAATTATATGCCGGTCTATAAATACAAAACTTTTGAAGAAGCTGAAAGTGCCTTATGGAATTTCCAGCCTGATGAAGCATATTTTAGTCAGGTAGCTGAACTTTGGAACTTTGCTAATAAACTCTGTCCAATTACTTATCCAAAAGGGATCTTTAAATATCGAAGCATAGAGGAGGCAAACAAACAAAGAGATGAGTGGGAGTTAGCTCACGCAAAGAAGATACAGATGGAACAAAATACGGCATAACATGAGCGTAGATTGCATTATCCCGGTAATTTAGACAATGAATCGATCACTCTTCCCCTCCTTGTCTGTCGGTATCAAGTGTGGTATAATGTATTGCAATCGGAAACGAAGTGCCTAAATCTTGAACATCTCAGATTATGCTGTTAGTCACAAATTCTGAATGACAATGAGGAGCATAGCATGGAAAACGCATTTTTAAGATGGTGGGGATGTGGCGCATTTGATGTCATCTTAGGGGATGTCAATATTGCATTTGATCCCTATCTGTTCAACGAGAACCTAGAGGGCGCGGAGCCGATTTATGATTACATCTTTATCTCCCACGAACACTTCGATCACTGTCATCCCCCAACCTTACTGAAACTCTGTCGCGGGGATCGTTTCAAGAAAATCTTTGTCAGTCCCGGCTGCATCACCCCCGCACAACCGATTGATAAAACGTATGGGGATGCCGCCTTTGAGCGAGATCTGCCAATCACCAAATATTTGCCGGAGGAAAAGGTTCAAGTTCTTTACCCCAGACATCTCAACGATAGCCAAGGAGACGATCGGAGTTTCCTCGGTCCATTCGAGGTGGATCTCGGAGCAATTCAGGTGGAAACTGTCGAAAGCGGTGAAAATGCCCGTCCGAATATCCCAACCTGCGGCTATCTGGTGACACATAAAGAAAAGAACATCTCAGTTTTCCATACCGGCGACCTACACGCTCCATATCCTGCGTTAGAAAACATACAGGGGCGAGTGGACTTCCTCATCCACATGAAACTGGGGTTGACAGAATGGGGTGGAAACCATACACCAAACCTTGTAAATCTTATAGATCTGGTACAGCCACGGTTTCTAATCCCGACACATTACAGAACCGATAGCGTCTCTGATCCAATTCCACACGGTACCTGGCCCCCCAATGTTACAGACGTCCTAGGTTTCATCGAGTGGATCCGTGAAACCGTAGACAATAGAACCAAGGTGCTGCCCTTCACCGCCGGCATTGAGTACGAGTTGGAAATGCCAGCGAAGAAAGTGTTATGGAAATGGAATTGGTTCAATACGTGGACCGTGCCACCGTGGCGTGAGGAGTAGTGAGACTATTGCCTCCACAGCCAGCGAGGGGCCACTGTTTTTCAATCTCATCTATTCACAACACAGGAGACAAACTGATGAAACGATTGAACGCAACCATTGTCTGGGCTATCGTGTTGTTCCTTCACTCGCAGTTACTGGTTCAACTATTTGCCGATGAACCGGAGCGAATTGCCTTGGCAGAGCTTAAACGTTTATTAGATGCCAAAGAAAACGTAATTCTAATTGATGTACGCAACCAACTTGAGTACAACGTCGGACATCTTCCCGGCGCTGTCTCAATGCCATTTCCGGCTGGGATCGAAGCAAGACATCAGACACTTCCCCCTGATGGGTTAATTGTCTTGTACTGAAGCTGAAAGGCGGAAGCCACAAGTGCCGGTGCGGCACGAATGTTAATAGAGGAGTTAGGTTTCCCTCCGGAGCGGGTGAGAGTGCTCACAGGCGGTTTCCCCGCATGGCGAGAAGCGGGCTATCCAGTCGAAACTACGGCAGCAGTTCAACCGAAAGGAAAACGCTTCGTCCTGTGGGGGCGGATTAAATCGACAAGTCGAAGATGATATCAATCGACATCTGAATGTGCTTGATAACTCAACAGGTCTCATTAGATAAAAATCTTATAGGTCTGAATACCGAAGGTCATCCCGATGATTGTCCAGAGGCTGCCAATCACATAATCTCCGAGGATCAGTCCTAAAAACAGGGGAGCCACCCGCCGGTGCACCCGGAGACCGCCGTACCGGAGAATAACAGATTTGAGTACCCATGTCACAAGACATACAGACCAAAAATAATCCATCGCATAGCTCGTCGCCAGCGCGTATCCAGCGGGGTGGAAGGGCCACCATAAGAACCGCATCCGCATAAACATGATGAAGAAACTCACAATAGCTCCACCTATCGCGTAAGACGCCCCAGCGGTGTCCGCATCCGATGGATTAAGTAACCAACCTCGCAGCAGTCCAAAAGATCTCCAACTCATCGCATATTGTGCACCCCTCGCCTGAGTAACGACACCATCCCGAAAGGTCATATCCAAGTTTGCCCAAAAGCTGGCTGCAATTCCTACAACCGCAGCAATCAACATAGCTCCCAAGAAGCCGCGGTAGTGCATTCCGGTCGCGTTTGCCATTTTGAACGCCTCAATCTGGTTTGGCATCGGGTGACTTCGATACCCCCGATTGAACCAAGCGAACAACGCAATAACCGTTAAACTCGCTGAATCGATCTGTCGCGTCCCGAATACCGTTGTCATGACAAGTTGTGGACTCACAAAAAGCAGCTCATGGGGTGTGCCGACCTCCGCTCGGACACGCGTAATCGCAACTGCAAGTATAAAATAAAACCCAAAGAAGAATGCCGCGACCCAAATCGCCATTCCAGCGGCAGATGTGAATATCCCAATAAAGATTATTGATCCAAGAATGCCGAACACCGCCCACCGATAAGGCATAGGCTCATCAGAGTCGTCCAGTGTAGAATCAATTTTAACGACCTTCTTGCCCACTTCGATCAGATGACGACGTGTCACCCATACCGCTGTACAGAAAATTGCAAACCACGCACCATAAGACTGCTCATTAAGTTGAGGGAAATGCCACGCACCCGTCGCTGCACCAATAACCCGTTCGATCATACGGATAGCAAAGAAGAACCAGCATGAGAGCAACAGTTCAATCGGGAGAAAGAATGCCAACCCGATCCCGAATGGGTACAGATAAACCCGTATCCACGCTATCACAGTCCACGGATGATCTGAGAAGATGCCGGGCCAAATTCGTGTCGCCTTGATGTACGGAATGCCGGGGAGGAGTGGATAGAGGAAATGAATCCCATTAATCACACCGATAGCCGCGGCAATGCCGAACCCGATCCACATCATTCGATTCTTCAGAAGTCTGACCCCGCTATTTTCAGATAACCCAAGCGGTAACTGAATCACCGGGTAAGCAAGTTTCTCTTCCTCCGCCCATCGTTTCCGAATGATTGTATTGATGCAAAGCATCATAAACATCAACACAAGGAAGAACAATCCCCAGAACGCAAGGGGTTTTACCCAAGTGTAGAAGTGGTATAGGGTATAAAAGGTTGATTCACCTTTGTAAAAATCTCGGAGACTCTTTTTATTGGACACCATCAACCAATCTGGAAGGTAGCGGAAAAACAGATTTTCCCACTCATTCTCTATCGTTGCAAACCAGAAAGGGTGACCAATACTACCGAACAGATTTTGGAACGAGTCCCACCCACCCACGGTGGAGGAAACCGCCACCATCATGTATATAATCAGTAGTTCTACCTGCGTCAAAGTAATATTTGGGCGAAGACGTTTCAGGACAAGATTGATCAGGATAAGAGCAAACAGGAGGAAGACAGGTTGAATGAAGAGAGGAAGGGATGAACCATCAAGGGAATTGTATTTGATCTCGACGATTGTCAACCAGTAAATATTGATAGGAATCAACAAGGTCCCAAGTAGGACAGCTCTCCATGTGATTTGAGCTGGAGAACGTTGACCTTCAGGTAGCTGCGCCAATTGGATAATCCTCCTTGTCAAACATTCCGTAACGTTGAAATAAAAAAGGAAGGGAGTAGGCCATCTCTTCCCATTATTAAACGGATTGAATATCGCATCTATTGCGGTTAAAAATGCTATGTCCCGTTGATCACCACATAATTCGATGCCCCGGTTTGCCCACCACAAAATCAACTATCAGCCATAGTCCACCGGTAAGAAATTCGCCCAATACCAATCCCAAAAAAAATGGTCTGCATCGCCGGTATAACCCAATTCCACCGAATCGTAAAACAACCCATTTGCACAACCAGCCGATTAGCACCGAACACCACATCAGGATCATGGGCCAACTGGGTCCCATCACAAACCCAATTGGATGCAGGGGCCACCAGAGAAAACGGGTGCGTAGAGCCGCCAGCGAAACGGTGACAATTGCACCGATGCTCATCATTAAGATATTATACTGACTCGGGTCTTGAGGGTCGAGGAGCATCGACATCAGGCGGCGGAAAGCTCGGAACGGCGCGCCGAAGAAAAACCAGCCACCAAGATTTGTGCCGCCATAGCGATAAACAATGTAGAGCACCGTAATCGATGACAACAGCATTGCGATCACAACGCACACCCCAACGGGAATCAAAAAATACCGTTGATTTAATCGTTTATGGTCCGCTAATTTGAACGCATCCATCACGCTCGGCATCATTGATGACCGTACATCGAACATAAGGATCATTTCCTGATACGCTAATATTGTCAGGCTTGCAGCACCTAAGGGGCGTGTGCCGGTAAAAGGCCTGATTAGATCGGTGGGTCGGAACGTTGACTGAATGAATAACATACCACCTTCAGACACCAATCGCGTCATCACAATCATAATAATCAGAAACAGGCAGTTTACGGTGAGACTGACGATAAAGGATACGCCAGCAATCACACTCCACGTAGTCATGGTACCGATGCCGATCAGCAGACCAAGCCATGCCACTCGTGGAGACATCGGCTCATTTGCTAATTGGGTCGATGATGTAGTAGTGTCTGATGGGTTTGGTATTTGTGGACCGGCTGGCTGCAACGCAAGCCGGATCGTGTTCGCAAGATGACGCCTCGCCCGCCAAAGGATGACAAGGGTGAAAAACAGAAAACCGCCAGCCATCTGATACGCTGCAAACTCATGGGTGACATAGATTAATTGCCCTAATGGTAAACCGAATTGTGTCATTACAACGGCTACCAGAAGATACCACAGGTAGAAAAACCAGAGGCTAAAAGCAAGATCTGTCGGTAGGAGATAAACAAAGCCAATTGCACTAAAGTAGAGAATCGCCACGAGCATACGAATCCCATTCCACGGCTTATCCGTGAGATATTGCGATAGACTGTAGGACAACGGGATACTCGGAAGAGTTGGGAAGTGGAATTGAAGCCCATTCCAAGTGTGAATGATGGCGGGTAAAGCGATGCCAATCCATACCGCAGGCGATCGAAAAAATGCCGGGATCACACGGTTCTGATTTTCCGCGTCAAGCATCTCGATTGGCAACTGCACAAGCGGGAAGCCAAGTCGCTCACGCTCGATCCACTGGCGGCGAAGCAGAACGCATACGCAAGTCATGGCGAGAAACAACCCGAGCGCAAAAACACTCCACGCTGCCAGCGGTTTGATCCAAAACTCCCAAGGCACCCAGAAGGTTTGGGAGGGTGTTCCCTCAAAAAAGAGGCGTGCAGTCCTTGTATCCAACGGTGCAAACCAGTCCGGAACATGATGAAAAAAGGTAATGTTCCACTCGTTTTCGGGGGACTGATAGTAGGTGGGAGCAATGATAATGGGAATGAAATACGCGGCAAAACCCAGCGATGAGATACCCGCGCTTATCAGCGTCATCCCGTAGATAGTTACCAATTCAGAATGAACGAGGGGCGTTCCGATGCGTTGCAGAAAGGGGTTAACTACCAGTTGGAGGAAGACAAAAACCATCAGGACACCAACCGGCAGGTGGCAGGAAGCAAGCCATGTGCCTCGAATCCAGAAATCCCCAATTGGTGTGGTAATGGCAAGGATTATCGTTGTGAAGATTCCTATTAGTATACTACGTGCGGTCATAATCAACTGGTGAGGTCAACTTCACTCCGATTCAGCAGTTAAATCTAAAAAAAATTGCTTCACGGAATAAGTCGTGTGTCGCCTAAGCTGTGAAACGCTCTAACAAGAATGACCTATTACGAATCTAACAACATGTTGAGGTACATATTTTTGCATCACTATGGAAGTATTTTTCCCTCAGATTATACCCATTTCTCCCGCTGTGTCAACAGAAAAGCATGTCCATACGTTGCGGATAGATTGGAGAGACTAATGACGCGTAGATTACGTCTTCTGAAGCACATTCTCCACTTGTCAAACTTCTCTCTTCGCAGTATACTCATGGTGTAAACAAAAAAGGGGTAACAAATGAACGAATATGATCTAACCATCATCGGTGGTGGGAGCGCAGGGCTTGTCCTAGCGGTGGCGGGTGCAAAGCTGGGAAAAAAAACCGCCCTCGTCGAAAAGCACCGATTGGGAGGCGATTGCCTCTGGACAGGGTGCGTACCCTCGAAAGCCATCCTCAAATCAGCGAAGATCGCCCACTACATCCAAGAATCCGAAAAATACGGTGTTCTCACGAAAGACGCTCAAGTGGACTTTGGGCGCGTCATGGCGTACGTCCGTAGCACCCAACACACCATCGAGCAGGAACATGACAATCCCGAACGGTTCCGTGAAATGGGGGTAGACATCATCTTTGGGGCAGGACGCTTTGAGTCGCCGAGTACCTTCATAGTTGAAGATACAGAGAACGATCAAACCCTCACGCTCAAGAGCAAAAAATTCGTCGTTACAACCGGATCTCGCCCAACCGCACCCCATATC
Source organism: Candidatus Poribacteria bacterium (assembly GCA_965220385.1). Lineage (GTDB taxonomy): Bacteria > Poribacteria > WGA-4E > WGA-4E > PCPOR2b > PCPOR2b. Next base: position 4,879,650 of record OZ244825.1, read on the forward strand.
ACCGGGATAGATTCCGTCGATTATCTGGACAGCGAAAATATCTGGGAATTAGACGCACTGCCCGATAGACTGCTCGTGATAGGCGCAGGTCCCATCGGTATTGAGCTGGCGCAGGCATTTCATCGTCTGGGCACAAAAGTAACAGTCGCGCAGCGCAGCGATCGAATTTTAACGAAAGAGGATACCGAAGTCTCAGAGAAAATGCTGGGTTACCTTCAGGAAGATGGGATTGAAATCCTCTTAAATACCAATCCCGTTCAGATTGATCGGATCAATGTCCCGCCTAACGACGAACTCAATCCGGATATAGCGGTCTGGGGATCGCAAAATACCGATCTATCAGATGAGTATCACGTCAAACTCAAGGCAGCCGACACGGGGAACGAGCGCGAAATCACCGTCAATCGGATCCTGATTGCAGCAGGACGGACACCAAATATCGAAGGATTAGGACTGGAAGAAATTGGCATCAAGATCGGAAAAAGAGGGATCGAAGTCAACAACAAGCTGCAAACAACCGTCAAAAATATTTATGCCGCCGGCGATGTGGTCGGACATTACCTCTTCACGCATGTTGCAGCGTTCCAAGCAACGCAGATCGTCAGGAACATCTTCTTCCCCGGTTCCAGCGCAATAAACTATTCTGTCGTTCCCTGGACAACCTTCTGCGATCCAGAGGTCGCTCGGTGCGGCTTGACTGAAGAAGAAGTACGCGAGAAACATGGAGATGTTGATGTTTTCAGAGTGGATCTACACGACGTCGATCGCGCAGTCGCCGAAGGAGAAACAAAAGGGTTCATCAAGGTCATTGCAACCCGTTGGAAGGGTAAAATCTTAGGCGTCCACCTTGTTGGTCCGAGTGCGGGAGAGGTCATCCACGAGTTCGTCTTGGCGATGAATGCGGACCTCCCCCTGCGAAAGTTGGCGGGAATCATTCACGTCTATCCGACCTTTTCGAGCATTGTCTGGCGAGTTGCCGGAAAATGGCTTGCTGAGGGCACCCTAATCCAAACGCTACGTGGGATGCTCCAGAAAGGAAGTTAACTTTCGGTTGTTACTTTGCAGCAACCGTGATATAATTTATCCAAAGAATCATAAAATCCGTAAATGAGACGTAACATGTTCCATTGAAACGAGGAAATTAAGAAATATGGATGCAAGCATTCAACCCATTTTGGAGAAGGTATTAGCCGGTGAACGCCTGGATTTCGATGATGGGCTGACCCTTTTCAAAAGTCATGACCTCTTATCAATCGGCGCAGCTGCCGATACAATTCGACAGCGGAAGCACCCCGAGGGACACATCACCTATATCGTTGATCGCAATATCAACTACACGAACTGGTGCTATGTCGATTGTGACTTTTGCGCCTTCTATCGCCACAAAACCGATCCCGATGCATATGTGATGTCCAAGGAGGAGTTGGGAAACAAAATCCAAGAGACAATAGATCTCGGCGGCGTACTTATCCTCATGCAGGGTGGGTTACACCCCAAACTGAAACTGGACTGGTACGAAGACCTCCTCCAATGGATCAAGGCAAACTATAAAATCCATATTCACGGCTTCTCACCACCAGAGCTTGATTGGTTCGCCAAAATTAACAGACTTTCCCTCAAAGAGACCTTAATCCGTCTGCGCGATGCCGGTTTAGATTCTATCCCCGGCGGCGGAGCGGAGATCTTGACCGACCACGCCCGCGACGAAATCAGTCCCAAAAAATGTACATCAGACGAATGGCTAGAAGTAATGCGGCAGGGTCATTATGTGGGGCTCCGTTCAAGCGCAACCATGATGTACGGACACGTCGAAAGCTACGGAGAGCGTGTAGAACATCTCCTCCGCCTGCGAGAACTACAAGACGAAACCGGCGGCTTCACAGCCTTCATCTGCTGGTCACTGCAACCCAAGCACACACGCCTCGAACATATTGCGCCCGCGGGCAGCTTTGAATACCTCAAGACACTCGCGATCTCCCGACTCATGCTTGACAACTTCGACAACTTCCAATCGTCATGGGTCACCCAAGGACCAAAGATCGGTCAAATGTCGCTCAAGTTTGGGGCAAACGATATGGGCGGCACAATGATCGAGGAGAACGTGGTTAGCAAGGCGGGGACGGTCTACTGTATGCCCATCGAAGAAATCGAGCGTACCATCTCTGAGTTAGGGTTCGTTCCTAAGCAACGGAACTTCCTCTACGAGACTATTAACTAATGCCTCTAATTCCCGCCGCCCAACTCAGAACCATCAGCATCAATATCTTCACCGCCATAGGTCTCCAACCGGACAAAGCCCAAACGATTGCCAATCTACTTATTGAGTCCAATCTCGCCGGACACGACTCACACGGTGTTCTGCGCCTACCGCAGTATGTCGCCAGCATTCAGAATAAGGCAATTGATCCAGACGTGGAGATTGAGATTGTCAGCGAAACCCCGTCCAGTGCGGTCATTGATGGGCATAGAGGGTTGGGACAATTCATCGCCACCCAGGCGATGGAAGTCGCCATTGCAAAAGCGAAAGCACACACCATCAGCACCGTCAATGTCTACAACTGCAACCACATCGGGCGTCTCGCCGATTATGTGAAGATGGCTGCCGATGCAAAGATGGTCGGCTTGCTGTTTCTTAACGGTCATGGCGGGGACCACGGCGTTGCACCGTGGGGTGGAACCGATCGGCGACTCAGCACCAATCCCTTTGCCTGTGCACTCCCTACAGGCAAGAACAGCCCGATGGTCATTGATCTCACCACCAGCATCGTTGCCGGTGGAAAGATTCGGGCATATCGCAGTCGCGGTGAACCTTTACCGGAAGGCTGGATCCTCGACGCCGATGGTAATCCAAGCACCGATCCCAACGCATACCTCGAACATCCGCAAGGTCCGCTACTCCCATTCGGCGACATCGTGGGTCACAAAGGATACGGGTTAAGTATGTTGACGGATATTCTCGCCGGCGCGATGTGCGAAGCCGGTTGCAGCCGATCATCATCGCCCGGTACTGGAAACGCCTTCCTTATCATCGTTATCGACATTGAGAAATTCACAGAGATTGGGGATTTTGAAGCACACGTTGCACAACTGATAGATTTCGTCAAAGCCTCTCCAACCGCCCCCGGTTTCGATGAAATTTCGATCCCGGGTGAACGCTCCGCTCGCACCCGACAGCAACGGTTAACAGACGGCATCCCGCTCGATGATACAACATGGGAACGTCTCGTCGAAACCGCCCAAAGCGTTGGGGTTTCTGTGTAGCTCGATTAGGCAAACCGACGCATATCCTCATTGGCGTAAGCCGCAACCGCTGCATTCGCTTCCCGCCTCGCTTTCAGCTTTTCGACAACTTCCTCCAACCGTTCCGATGGAATTGTACATGTCATCTCATCCGGCGGCATCCCTGTCCGCACCCTGCTCAACATGCACCCCGTACTAATCGCGAGTTTCCCCTGCTCTTTTGAGATCGGGATGATGTGGCACTGCGGTTTGCCGACGAAAACCGTATCACTAAACCCGTCGTGGATAACCATCGCCTGAAAACCGTTTACTTTCAAAAGTATCACATCAGGGTCAACGGACGTATCCGCTAACGGTCCGTAAGTGATGTGGTTCGGACGGTCATTTACAAATGGTAGCTGCATCGCTTCTTCGGGAGACACCCATCCCACCTCCACAATGGCACCGACATCTCCGTTATTCATGACCTCTTCCAACGTCTTCAATCCGTGTGTGACACTCCCAACGCTACAGTTGTAGTGGTCTTCGGGCACCGTCGTAAATGTCTGATCCGTTGCATCCTTCCAAAAGACGCATCCCGCCGGAACCTTGCCGCTGCGACCATCGGGCGTTGGTGCTGGCACTTCACCCCCATGTGCTGACACACTTTGAGGAGCTTCGTCAGAAAATGTGATGGCAATAGGGGTGTGCTTCAAGCCCAGTTCTCTATCTAATTGCTCCGCTAATAATTTCCAATCTTTGGTCATTGTAAAGCCTGTCCTTTCGTTTGATATACTGTTTGAGGCAACCATACCCGCCATGTCAATTATAAATAACGCAAGTTGCTAATTGTCACACCCGCTCGGCTTGGATAGACATATCCAAGTCTCGGACTCTCGGAACGGAGCTATCTTTGTGCGTATGCAGTGGATTTGTCAATCCACTGCGAGCAGTAAGTGATTCAATGTAGCTTGCATTCGTTCGGTTTGCAACGTTTTCTATAACTCGCAACTTAGGTTATAAATAAGAAAACTACATTTGAAAAAGGAAGCTGCTGTGCAAGAACCTCCATCTGTTCTTCTGTGCATTACCCGGAGCCTTTGCCACCAATAACGATAAGAAACCCGCTATCTTCGCTGGCATAGACAGCGTGCAGCACGTCCGCCGTGAAGGTAACCGCCTCACCTTGTCCCAACGTAATCTTCTCAGCACTCGTTGTAAATATGATGTTTCCGCTAAGCGCGATAACGGTGGCGGCGGTAGGTGCCTGATGATCTTCAAGCGTAGTTCCCGCTTTGAGGGCAACCAACACGATGGTCAATTCATCTCCATGTGCCAGCGTTAATGAGGCACGTCCTGACGTAGCAGATGTCGCTTCTTCCATCAGTTTTTCCGCCATTGACATAAGTGGAAATCCCTTAGTCATCGATACGTTCAGATCAACAGGTCTGTAGGGTCGTTCATATGATGCGTTCATAGTAAAGCCTCCGTGGATAACATGCTACGTTAAAAATAGATTCTTTCCCGCCTATTCGTTGTTCACGTTTTAGGTTTAGCGCGTTTCTCCAAGATGAGTTGCGTCCGATCCTCTCGTACCAACATATCAAAGAAATGTTTCGCTGCGAGATAATCTTCGGGTAGTATAATTGCCTCCTTGATAGTAAAGCTAATCTCGTACTGAATCTGATCTCCCTCCAGTTTGTACCATCGTTCCACACCGGCAAACCGATTTTCTAAGCGAAGATCTTTCGGGAAGGTCGCCTTCCATCCCTCCGGCAAGGTAATCCACACTGTTTTCTTCATCTGCATCGGGTAACTCAGATCAAGTGGGTGTTGACGTTCAACCGCCGCAAAAATCTCCGCATAATCCGAAAACTCATCGCTCGGCATCGGAAACACCAAACCGTTGCCAACTAATTCAACATAATTCTCAGCACTGAAAGCAACGTTGAGTCGCACCGGAACATTGAGATCCGTCAGATCAGATATCTGTACCGAATCAACCCGGACGCCGGGAAATTGCTTACTAAGCCCAACGGCAAGGGTATCTTTCCATGCGCGCGGCGATACCGGCTTGTATTCTAACCGCGCCTCAATATTGTATTGCCCAAGTGTGTCAATCTGCATACTCCCTTGAACCGTCCCGTCTTCTGTCAGCGCGATCTTCGTGTCAACGATCAACCGATTAGATTCAGGTGTGGAGACGGGAATATCAACAAATTCACCCCGATCGTTCCGGATGACAAACCCTTTTCGCCCTCGATTCCGTGCGGGAAGATCGCCGTAGCTACAGGTATCGGCGGTCGGATCGAGCCAAATATAGTCGCCATCAGCGCGAGGGATCGCAGCAATCAGGTGGCTAAACTGTCCGAGCGAGGGAAGTTCCAAATCAACGCGCTGATACGGCGCGGGACTCAGCATGGCTGGAAACGCCTCAATACCAACCACATCAAGCATCGTAATCATCAATGTAGTTTTGTCCTTGCAATCGCCGTATCGGACACCGAGCACCTCATCCGCCGGCGTGGGTTGAAATGCACCCTGCCCCAGCTCGATTCCCACATAACGAATCTGCGATGCCACAAAGTGATATATCGCCCGAATCTTGTCATCCGTTGTGAGAAGATCCGCGGTAATGTCCTCGACCGTTTCCTCAATCGCTTGGTCAACCGTGTATCGGTCTTTTGCAATGTCTTTGTACCAACTATAAACGGCATCCCAAGATTCCACAGACGAGTAACTCAAGCGCGGAACGATATCGTTGGTCGTAGGCATATTGTACTCCCTCTTAAGCGCGGGTGTTTCGCCATGGATCCAGAGATACGTGCTGGTCTCCTCTTCTTGTAATATCTGGGGATCAAGCCGGCAATGGATCGCTTTCCACCTGAAGTTCGTCCCTTTGGGGACACGCAACGCATACGCAGATTGCAGGATCGGATCTGTGGATTGAAAGCTAAAACCGCCCCAAAACCATGAGGTGCTCCCGACCGACTCCGCTCCCGCATCCTCAAGCGTGACCTGATACTCAATACACACCCCCGGCTCGAGGGCAGGCATTGAGATGACCCGCCACATCGAATCGGAATAAAGGTTGTAGGAGAGCAATCCCGGTGGGGTGACATCATTGAACGCCTCCTCCGGTGGTTCAACAACGGCACCATCGGGGGTGATAGTTCGTGCAACGTTGACCGTGATATGTTGTGCGGTAGGCGTATGCGGAATCGCAATGTCGTCGTAGTTTTGCGCCCCCCGCTCTGTTAAAATCTTGACCACCTGATGGGTAGTGTAACGGGATTTCCCCGCTGGAGTGACTTCGTGACTAAACTGGTTGAGTAGGATAATCGCGTCAGCGTCGGGATAATCAGCTCTATCAGGCGCAGCGGCGATGATTCCCTCAATGTCAATGTCAATTAGATCTACAGGCGTGAGGTCAACGACCATCGGTCCAGATCGATCTAACTGTGCGAGTGCCTGGAGGCGTGTTGGGGCGAGGAGATTCTGGGGGTCAATCTCCAGAATTTTATGGTACTGAAGCTGTGCTTCGTAGTAACGTCCATGATCCTCGTAGAGAGAAGCAAGGCTTTGATGTGCCCATACGTCCGTCGGGAAAAGCCGGATAGACTCTCTAAACTCGGCGATAGCTTCCCCGATGTCGCCTTTTTCCCAGTAAATCAAGCCGAGATAGTTATGCAGATTCCTGCTATCAGGTCGCGCAGCCTTTGGATCAATCTCTATCGCCTTTCGCAAAGTCCGTTCAGCGTCGTCGAGTCGACCAAGCTGCTTGTAAGCTAAACCGAGATGGTTAAGGGCATATAGGTTCTGTGGATCGACCTCCAAAGTATCCTCGTAAACCTGTGACGCAGCATCATAGTTGTTCAGTTGCTCATAGACGTAGCCCAAAGAGTTACGCGCATCCATATTTTTCGGGTCAAGCGTTACTGTCGCGACAAAGGCATCTCTCGCTTTTTCATATTCCTCCTGCTGGAAGAGGATCTTCGCAATCTGGAATTGGATCTGGCTTGCATTCGGCTTAATTGTCATCGCAGCCCGATAGGCTTCAAGCGCACCCTTCAAGTCCCCATCTTGAAGCGCCAGATTTCCAGCCTCGACCTGTTCACGCCACGCCCTATTTCGTTCGATCAGTGGATCGACGATTACCTTTTCGGTGGACTCACTTCGATGGAAGAACGAACAGCCACCCAGCAGCAGGATCGCGATCAACGAAGCACTTACCTTGAAATGTCGAATTATCACGATTATTCTCCTTACGTTAGTTTCGCCGGGTTCGAGCCAGCGAGAAGTCCATTGCACTGTTACCCTCCCGCCTGATTCAGAAATTAGCACCTTGCCCTATATGAGTTCACCCATAAGTCTATCAAAAAGTTGCCTCAACATCAACGATATTCATGTAAGTGCACTAGGGTCATTTAGTTTTCCTGTAGGAGGGATCTCCGAATCCCGACATCTCACTGTAGGCGTGATCTCCCGGTTGCGCCTTTTCAAACAAAATGGTTAAAAAACCGAAAACTGAATAGCCCTAATGTAAGTGCACCGTTGTTTCTTGAGACGGTCGCGGCGCTTTGGTATAATGATAGATAGCACTTGGAAATGACAGATCGAGCGAAAAGGACAGAAGGACAAATGAACGAAGCGCGTTATGTTGTTGATCGGACTGAGGTCGGTGGCATTGAGACTTATATCTTGCGCGATAATACCACCAAAGCGGAGGCGCGGATCGCGACGAGCCTTGGAAATAACTGTTATAGCTTGGGAATCCCCGTCAATGGTGAATGGATAGACCTAATAGACCCACCACCCAATTTGGAAACGCTAAAAAATGAACCAACAAGGTACGGCAACCCAATTCTATTCCCATTTCCGAACAGAATCCGCGAGGGGAAATTCACATTTGAGGGAAAGGAATACACATTCGACAAAGCACCGGGGACCCCCAACTCCATCCACGGACTCTTATTGAACCAACCCTATCAAGTTGAAAGTATTGATACAGCGGACGGTGCTTCAATCGTCTGCCGCCTAAATTCGCGGGAATTTCCAGAGATTATGCGTCAGTATCCGCTGCCGTTTGAGATTCGGATCACCCATACACTCAAAGCAACCACCCTGACACTGGCTATCAATATCAGGAACACCGGCGATAGCAACATGCCCATGGGATTTGGCATCCACCCCTATTTTCGCGTACCGTTATCATCAAAATCTACGGCTAAACGATGCCTAATTACCGTACCCGCTTCAAAGCGGTGGGAATTGGAGGAACTTCTGCCGACAGGTGAGATCTCCAATTTGGACCAAGATGCGGACTTCCGATCCGGTAAGCCGCTTGCGGGGAAACAGTTCGACGATGTCCTGACCGGTGTCATATTGTCAGATAACGTGAGCCGATGCGTCATTGATGACCAAGACACAGGTGTCCGTATGATCTTAGAATCGGATGCACAGTTTCGAGAGCTGGTCGTCTATACCCCGCCGGGGCGTCCATCAATCTGCTTTGAACCGTACACCTGCCCGACGGACGCAATTAACCTCCAAGCGAGGGATATTGATGCCGGTGTCATCGTCCTTGAGCCGGGGGCAGCGTTTTCCGGTATAATCCGAGTCATTGCAGAAGGAACGGGGCTTGGGGTTCGCTAAGTATACAGTTCGCTCATGTCCACTGATTAAACCCAAAAGGGCAACATTTTTTGTTTAAGACTATAACTACACAGCTCCTCGTTAATACAACACGATTGGCATCTGAAACCGAGTTTTTTCTTGAAAACTCGGTTTTTTCGTATAATGTCGCAATACGATCCAAGTTATTTTTGCAAGAGTTAAACTATTGGTTTAACTCTAACGAATTTAGATTTGCACACTACTTGCCTGTACCTGTATCCTTTAGACATAGAATCCATTTTCAACAAATAGCAACGGGGATTATTCTATGCTCTTTGGGGCAACAAAAAGCCAAAAGGTGGATATCCGGGTGATGGCAGCTACCAATGCAGACCTTAGGGCTAAGGTTGAGACGGGATCATTTCGGTTAGATCTCTACTTCCGTTTGGCTGGCATGCCGATTGAAATTTCACCGTTACGCGAGCGAAAAAATGATATTTTGCCCCTTGCCGAGTACGTGCTGGGTGAACTTGCGGTTCAGATGGACGTACCGATCCCGGAGTTGACACCTGAAGCGGTGAAGGCTTTGGAGGGGTATGCTTTTCCGGGCAATGTGCGTGAACTAAGGAACATCATTGAAGGTGCGTTGATTGTAAGCGAAGGCGCAGCAATTCAACCGGAACATCTCCGTTTTCTGTTTCCCCACGCTGAGGTGTTCTCCCTCCCGGGAACGGGAAACAGCGCAGGGAGTCCGTTCTCCCCTCCAGTTGAAGGGATGTTTGCCGAACAGGAGCGGATTCGACGCACCTTAGCGGCTAATGGGGGTAACATTAGTAAGACCGCCCAGAAGCTGGGATTGAGTCGGTACGCTTTACACCGCCGATTGAAAAAATATGGATTTCGATGAAAACCAACAGCTAATTTCCATTGTCCCGCTGAATAGCAATAGCAGAATCGTGCGTTTTTCCGAACACTATCGCACATGTTGTTCGTTTTATCGCACATATCAGCTAGTGGGGACAATCATGAATCTCCTCTCAAACCCGCGCCACGACTGAAGAGTTGGTATAATTTAGGTTGTTGGCACGGGGCTTGCTCTAAATAGGGTGAAGCCAAGTTAGCAACGCTGTGAAGGCTTGGTGAAAAAGAGAACCATATATTTATCGGAAAGGAGGTAATACAGATGAAAATGGTTGTTGGTGCTGGGGTGATTGCTGTTCTGATAGTATGCGGTGCATACTTTGGCAGTCACTGGTATTATGGAGATGACCCGATTCCTGTAATTGTTGACAGTCAACTCCCTAAAGTCTCCGTTGGAACTTCGGCGGTGGATAATTCCGAGGTCAATGAACTAACGACTTCCGGTATGTTCGCTGACGAATCAGATAACGACATCGTTGAGTCTGCTAGCGAGATGGGGCACTCTGATGAGGATCCCACTCTCCCTACTGACCCACAAGCGATTGATGAGCCGTCCAAGCAAACGTGGGACTGGGAGGAAGAACTCCACGAAGCGCGTCACCAGGAATCCGTCACAGATCTTTCGGATAAAGAACTCCGCGCAAAGTTTTTAGCAAGCGTGGAAGGTGGGGAGTTTGCCCGTAAGATGCGCGAATATTTTGAACGGCAACACGGCAAGGGTCCCGAAGTTGATGTGCTGGTTCGCTACTATGATAAACTTCTCAAGGGTCAGGCGAAGTTGTCAGATTCGATAGAATACCAGAAGGCTCGATTGGCACTTGGCTTGGCTGGGTCTCAGGAAGCAGAGTCAATGGACAGGTCAATTGAACACCTTGAGGAGTATGGTGATGAAACGATCGGAAGCAAATTAACCGTAACCACATTGGACCGCTTGTGATAACGAGAGGTTCACTAGTGAACCTCTGAGACGGTCACGGTGATTGATTAAATATAGAAAGGAGTCAGGAAAATGATACGCAAGACCGTTGTTCTTCTGCTATTGCTAGGGATGTTCTTTATCCCCATTTTGTCTGCAATGTCTTACCCTCTACATGCGGTGTACAGAACTATTGTAATCCTTGATGCAGACGATAATGTATGTTCTGTGAGTACCTTCTTTGAGGGCTATCGTTGGCACGACCATATATTGAGGAATGGTCAAGGTTATAGAATTGACGAATTTACTACTGCATATACGGATCAGTGTAACTGACCCTGACAGGTGGGTCGAAGGGCTTAGAAGTTCCACTGCTTCAGCGATTTATCGTATATGCGTTGCTTGCACGGGGTTAGGCTAAAGCGTTAAAGAGAGGTGTAGCAATGCGTATCACAATGCGTTCAAGACTCCCAATCCTTTAGGTACGTCAAGATCCCCTATCTGTACGAAAAAAAGGGGGCATCCGCTAATTCAGAGGATGCCCCCTTTTTTTTTGTTAAGCAATTCTTCTGCGGTTCACTAGTGAACCTCTTTAGCGTTCAGCTTGTCCATCATCAGGTGCAGATGGTTCGGAACGGACAGGCGAAGTGCGTTGCTCCTGCTCGAACTGTCGGGCAGTTTCTGGGTCAGACACCCGCAACCGATGAAGCCCCTCCTCTGTACCAAGCTGGTCTATCAACTGTTGCACCTTATCAGCAGGATCAGTTGATAGTCCTTCGGTCAATTCCGCTTCGATACCTTCGGGCATCAACTGTTTTTCGCGGTCTGTGACGCGCTGAGGGTTGTGATTCAGCTACGCTCAATAGATCTGATGCAGAGATAGGGGAATCGGCGTTCCGAGCCGCGCGACCGGCATCTTCCGAAACGCTCCCTTCATCCAGAACATCTGTTCCTTGATGGGATCTTGACTCCGCCAAAGCCTCCTGCCAAAATCGACGGCAATCCGGATTGGTCGCCCGATGGTTCACATATTGCGTTTACAAGCGGCCGTGGTGGCAATGAAGAAATTGATATTTTCGTGATGGATGCTGATGGAGACAACGTGAGGCAGGTCACGCATATGGGATTTGCATCTCGCCCAAAATGGTCGCCGGATGAAAAACGAATCTTATTTGAGGCGGTAACTGATGCGGGACGGGAGGTCTATGTTATCAATGCCGACGGTAAAAACCGCTGGAGGGTCTCATTCCCCAATATTGAAGCAGGCATGTTTGCCCGTGGCTGGTCGCCGGATGGAAAGCAGATTTTGTATACGGGATTCCTCGGTGGCCTAGTGAAAGATTCAATCGTTATTATCGCGACGCTGAATTCGAGAAGGCGTAAAGCCATCAAGCACGAACAGGTACCGAAACCCAACGGAATGCAAATGACAGGCTGCGCTTGGGGATCTGATGGAAAATCAGTTCTTATTTCTTTAAGAAGGGCGGGCGAAAAATAGGATATTTACCGGTTCAATCTCCCAGATGGGCAGCTCATTCAATTGACCAACCATCCTGCTGCTGATTACAGCCCTAGGGAGTGGAACCCTTTACTGCCGGTTTCACCGCAGGGACTGGCTCCAACGCGTTGGGGAGCGATTAAGTCTAACTCGCACAAATATCGAGGGATTGGAGGCATCTCAACTGCTCCCATTCCTTAACCTTTAAGAAAGGTAGCAACCGCTGAGTAGCTATGCGTATATCAATCTTCGTGGTCAGTCTCTGGCTGACCACTAGCACTCTTCATGCAAAAATTGTGTTTTATTCCAAACGCGATGGAAATCCTGAAATCTACACAATGGACTCCGACGGCGATAATCGAACACGGCTCACCTTTAACGAAGCAGGTGATGGGTGGCCTACTTGGTCCCCTAACGGTCAGCAGATCGCGTTCATGAGTCAGCGTGATGGAAACTGGGAAGTTTATGTGATGGATGCCGATGGGAATAATCAACGCAACCTAACCCGTCATCCTGCTTTTGATGTACATCCTCAATGGCATCCCGACGGGAAACGAATTGCGTTTATGCGTGGCGAAGATATTGGTCGTCTCTATACGATAGACCTCCATGGAAATGACCTCCAGTTGGTAACAGAAGCGGACTTTATCAATTCCCCTAAGTGGTCTCCTGACGGGAAACGGATTGCTTTTGAAGCGACCTTTGAGAATGAGAACGGGATCGAGGGCGGAATTTATGTGGCTAATGCCAACGGTACGAACCGATGGCTGGTATCAAAACCGGTCAATCGGTCATTCTTTCGTATGGGCGGGTGGTCGCCAGATGGAAAAAAGATTCTCTACACAGTAATCACAAAACCGCTTGCCGATGGAGTTGCTCATGAGTATTCCATGGTTATTGCTACACTTCATCGGTCAAAACATGAAGTAATTGATTTTGAACCGGTGACGCTACCCCCCGGTGCGCTATTGGTTGCACAAGGAACCGGGTGGGGCGCGGACGGAAAATCTATCCTGATAGGAGGGGCAATTGGGGTTTTTAATATTTACCGTTTTCGATTAGATGACCGCCAATTGATACAGTTGACTGATAACCCCGCTAAAGATTTTGCAGCACGCGAATGGAATCCTCGCCTGTCGGTTTCGCCGCAGGGACTGGTTCCAACGCGTTGGGGAGAGATTAAGTCTAACTCACACAGCTACCGAGGGATTGGAGGCATCTCAACTGCTCCCATTCCTTAACTTATAAGAAAGAGCAATCAGCAATTGCGGTATCACGCCCCTTTCCATGGGGCTGATACCGCTTTTTTGTGCTCATAAATCTATCTTTTCACAAATTGCTTTCCCGGCAGCTGCTGAATAATCCCCTTCAGCTCAAGCATGACCAACAGCGAAGAAACCTTTTCGATTGGCAGCTGCGTGACCCGCGTAATTTCATCAATATGGACGCTATCAACATCCATCGCCGATAGCACAGTCTGTTCACCGGGAGCTAAATTAGGGACTGTCTTTGTTTTCGGCGGATGTGCTTACGCCTCCAGTAACAGGGATCGATGAAGCGAATCCGTTGCCACCCGCAGTTGAAGGGATGCTCGCCGAACAGGAGCGGATTCGGCGTACCTTAGCCGAGAACCAGGGCAACATTACCAAGACCGCCCAGAAGCTTGGATTGAGTCGGTACGCTCTACACCGCCGATTAAAAAAATATGGCATCCGATGACGACCAACGGCTGATTTTCATTATGTCTTTGATTAGCAGCGAAATCGTGCGATTTTTCGCACACCAACCGCACACCCATTATCTTCAGTCTATATCAGGATTATTCACAATATTATGCACAATCTTGTGTGCGATTTTCCGCACACTTTGAATAGTAAGAGCAGATCGCGAACCGCCTCTCAAACCCGCGCCACCACTGAAGAGTGGGCATAGTTTAGGGCGTTGGCATGGGGCTTGCTCTAATGAGTGTATTAACATCAAAATCCTCACCATACCAAAGGAGCCAATATCATGAAAAACCTAGTTGATTTTATCCGAGAACCGATAATGATAGGGTCAGTTGTAATAGCTGTGCTGATAGTGATAGGTGCGTATCTTGGTAGTCATTATTATTATGGTGATGGTGTTGAGATGCTTGAGATACCAGACACTTCGGCACTTGCCCCAAGTAAGCCACGAAGTGGGGCACAATTGGAATTAGACTTCGATGGTCTTACAACAGAGCAATCGGAATCCAAAGAAACTCAATTAGAATCAGACTTGGCACCACAAGAGGAAATATCCGTTGAGGAGTTCTTAGCGGAACTATCTGATGAGGAGAAACAGACATTAGCCGAGGAAGTCGCTGACGAACTCCCCCGCGAATCAGTGTTTGGTCTAGGTCCACTCCCCGATATTCCACCTGACTTTCCACGACAAAATACGTGGGATCGTCTTGAGAGTTCTAGTCGGGCTAACATAGGACATGAACTTATCGACCGAGTCCTTATCAAGTATTGGAATCAAGGGAAAAAGACTGGAGCAGGAATCCATGATGAGCAAAATGGCAAGGTATACGCACTATTCAAAGATACCGTTTATGTTACATGGGCAGAAGATGAAAATGAGGATGGAAGTATTTATAGGTATGTATCAAGTTACTTGTGCCATGGATCTCTCGCAGATTATGAAGAATCAGTAGAAAATGGCACCCAACCGAGTTGGCTAAAAGTTGTCCTTTATGAAGAAGGAGGAGTTGACCCGTACTCATTTCTCGATTTGAATTGAGCCTTAACGAGATCGCTCTGCTAGGCTCCAGCATCATCATTTTTTGATGATGAGATCTCAAAGCAATAAGGAGGTTCAAGATGAAGATCCGACGTTTCACACTCACACTCAGTCTAGCAACGATTGTTTTGGTTGCTATTTTCGTTGCTATACCTCTAATTGCCGAACAAGAATGTTCAACTGACACAGAGTATGAAAAGCGATGTACCGATGATGACCGTGTTACTGGATACGGCATAATCGAGAAAGAGGATAACAGAGTAAAGGTAAAAGCTCAATGCCATGCAAATGCAACCATCGATTCAGGCTGGTATTGGATACACGCCCATATCCTTCCTTACAACGATGATTATAACGAGATGTTGAGCAATAACTATAGAGGATACCTTCACAAGACCGTGAGCACATCACGGGCTGGACAGCCAAAGTCGAATGGCGGGTCCTACGTTTCAATATGGGGCGAGGTCGATGATGAGGATTACTACAGTGTCCTCATAGACCTGCCTGACTAGTAGTTAAACACAAAAAAGCAGGGCAGTGGACATTACGATACCCGTCCATTTTCCTGCTTTTTTTGTGTTATTAGCGTGTTATACTTTACCGATAGGAAACTGATACAGTTGACCCATCACATTAAGAGAGATAGCCTCCCTCAAGAATGGAATCCGCAACTATCTGTTCCACAACAGCGGTTACTGCCCGTGTTCTGGGGAGAGATGAAATCTAACCGATTATGACGACACTGAGGAGAGGCTTCGTCGTAATGCGACAACATCTTTACGCGCAAGATGCTCCTAGCGGTATCACACCTTCATGGGTATGATACCGCTTTTTTGTGCTCATAAATCTATCTTTTCACAAATTGCTTTCCCGGCAGCTGCTGCACAGTCCCCTTCAACTCAAGCATGACCAACAGCGAAGAAACCTTTCCAATCGGCAGCTGCGTCACCCGCGTAATCTCATCAATATGCACGCTATCGGCATTTATTGCCGATAGCACAGTCTGTTCATCGGGAGTTAAATTGAGGTTTGCCTTCGGTTGAGGGGTGGGTGTCGATCTCTTTTCGATCGGTTGAGGACGGACGACCTTGGCAGGTCGTTTTAAGGAAGGTGGTTGACGGGTTGATTCGGGCGATTCCCCTCCCAAGATTCCCGTGTAACCTTGGGGTAACGCATCAAGCAGGTCATCAACGCTATTAATCAACGTCGCTCCTTGATTGATGAGGGAATGGGTGCCTCGTGACACACCGGAAAAGATCTGCCCCGGCACAGCAAACACCTCACGTCCCTGTTCAGCGGCGTGGCGGGCTGTAATGAGCGAACCACTCCGCTCGGATGCCTCAACAACAAGTGTGCCCAATGTTAAGCCGCTAATCACACGATTGCGGCGAGGAAAGTTTTTTCCACGGGGCGGCATCGTCATTGGAAATTCAGAAACCAATGCACCGGACTCGGTAATCTCCGCTGCAAGTGCCCGGTTCGTGTCCGGATAGATAATACTCAGACCACAGCCGAACACAGCAATCGTGCGCCCACCGGCTTCAAGGGCACCGCGATGTACACAGGTATCAATGCCGCGGGCGAATCCGCTCACGACAGTTATATCGCGTTCTGCGAGTTGATGGCTCAGCTGCTGGCTGGTCGTTTTGCCGTATTCGGTCGGGCTACGCGATCCAACGATCGCGATGCTCGGTGTGTCCGGCAGGGGAAATTCGCCGATGATATAAAGCAATGCGGGAGGGTCATCAATCTGCTTGAGGAGTGGTGGGTAAGTGTCATCGCTGATCGTTACGATGTGACATTGGTGCTGCTGGATCAACTCAAGTTCCTGTGCGAGGGGAGCGCGCGATCTGCCATCAATCAACTGTTCCCGAACATCGGGAGTCAACCCATCGACGTGGGCTAACTCCTCCGATGTCGCAGCAACCGATCTCTCCGCTGATCCAAAAGCCGCTAACAGGCGTCGGATGGTATAATTCCCGATACCCGGAATAAGGTTGAGGTGAATCAGATTTTTCGTCTCAGCAGCTAACATAATCTGCTAATCTCACTGACTCGCTGCGGGTTCTGCGCCCATTGCTGCTTCTTCGGGCGGTAGGGCGTAGAATACCTGAATATCACGAATCGGCTTAAAAATGTCAACCTCTGCACCGCCTTCGCCCCTTGTTCTGCGCTTCTGCCCACCCACACGCCGGGATTCCCACTTCTTAGGAACCTTCAAACGCAAGGCTTGAGTATGGATCGGTTCCGGCAGCTGAAGTTTGTATTGATCTTGAAAGTGATTCTTAACGCTTCTAATCGTTTTCCACTTTCCAGATTCATCTGTAACTTGGACTTCAAAGAATTCAAGTTTCCCCTTATCTGCCACCACAATAACGCGCTGAATAGGCTGCGGTTTTGCCCATTTAAGCGTTGCCTGCGTGAAGTTCTCTTCTTCTTCTTGATCTGCCTTGGTAAGCATCGTTTGTTTCTCAATAATGAGCCTTGAAGTTTCTCCAACGGAGAACGCATTGTCATCATTCAACTTTGGATCCTGACAGTCCGCAAACGGGGCGATGTTCCGACTCCACTGAATCGGAGGCCCACTTGGACCCAAACACCCCAGCGTGGAAACCAACCCCACTATTAAAAAAGTAATTGCTACAAAACGCATATCCTGCCTCCTTTATTTTTATTTGATAAAAAGTAGAACGTGCAGCGTGATAATTCACAGACCACGTCTTACCCCTATCCATCCTACTTCAACAGTTGATCCAGTTCCGCGTCGCTCTGATCCTTCGACGCCTCTGCTTCCGCTGCGTCTGCTAACGTCACCGACTGGTAGCCATATAACTCAATTTCATAGATCTTGGCTGCCGCACGACGATTTCCGCTTGCCCAAAAGTTCCGTCTCCGTTGACCTCGACGAAGGGCCGCATCGTCTGTAGTACCTAACACACGGATGCGGATCTTGTCAGTTGGAAATGGTGCATTCACAGACAAGTCAATCGGATTCACCGCAACATTGTTAACCTCTTTGATGATTTCCCAATCCTCGCTCCCCTTATCCGCATATACGGTGAATTTCTTCAAATTGTCTGAGTGAATTACAACTCGGCGAATCACCTTCCTATCCGGGAGCAGGACGACTGCCTGTGAGGTTGGCGCGGGACCGAAGGTGTCCTGCGTACCTTCACGAAACGCTGTTTCCCCAAATGTTCTGATGTTTCCATCAATCATCTTTGCATTCGTCGCCCGTACCCCTGTCATTGAGGCATAATTGTCGCTCCACTCCTGTTTGGCAACTATTCCACAACCGAGCAAAAATAGAAAACAAAGACAGATGGATAATAGACCTAAATAACGATCCATCGCTATACCCCCCGAAAAAACAGTGCGTAATACTTAATGCGTAAGGTGTTCACATAGCCTAACTTGATGAGATTCCGATAAATCAATACTTGTTTTTTCTCACTCTCAGTTTTTACCCTTTCGCCCCTTTGAGAATCCGCCAAGTTGTTCCGCCCCGACTATCCTGCAGCTCAATGTTGAGCTGCTCTAACTGATCGCGTATTTTATCCGCTGTATCCCAATCCTTGCGTTCCCTCGCATCCTCACGAACCTCCAGAATAAGATTCATCAGCTCCTCTGTCAAAGCTGCATGTGCATCGCTAGCAACCTCCTCCTCAGTGTATATGCCAAGCACACTGCACACCTCAACCAAACTCCGATACGCTTGACTTAGGACACTTCTCCTCTCCTCCGAAGCAGTATCGTCGGTTGCCGCAAGAAACTGATTCACTTCGCCCACGAACTTGAAAATCGTTCCCAACGCCCCGGCGGTATTAAAGTCTTCATCCATCGCAGCCTCGAAACCCTGGCGCATCGTACTGCTCGATTCGAGCAAGCCCGCCGCTTCAGTGTCGTTTAATCCCTCAGAGGCATCCCCAGCTACATCTCGGTACGGACCGAGGGCATCAATACAATTATTCAACCGCCGAACAGCACTGCTCGATTCACTCAAGCTTGTTGGGTTATAATCCAATGGATGGCGATACTGTGCAGAAATCAGAAAATGGCGAATCGCCTCAGGTGCATATTGCTGCACGGCATCGTGGACAAAGATGAAATTGCTCTCTGATTTACCCATCCGTCGCCCATCAATCTGCAAGAATGCCACATGCATCCAATATCGGACAAAGTTTTTTCCGGTCGCTACCTCGCTCTGGGCAATCTCATTTTCATGATGTGGGAATATGAGATCATGTCCGCCAGTGTGAATATCGATCGTTTCATCGAGGTGTTTCATCGCCATAGCAGAACATTCGATATGCCAACCCGGTCTGCCCTTGCCCCAAGGGCTATCCCACCACGGCTCATCCGATTTAGACCTTTTCCATAGATCGAAATCCCGTGGATCTTCCTTCCGTTCATCAACTTCAACGCGAGCACCGGCAAGCAGATCCTCCGGTTTACGATGGGAGAGCTTTCCATACTCCGCAAAGTGGTTGACGCGGTAATATACGTCTCCATCGACCTCATACGCTGCCTGCTTGTCAATTAACGTCTGAATCAGGGCAATTATCTCCGAAATATGCTCCGTCGCTCTAGGATGAACGTCCGCTGAACGGATACCTAATTTGCCTGAATCTTCAAAATAGGCATCCACATATTTCTGAGCAAGTTCAGACGCATCAATCCCCTGCTCATTTGCACGATTGATAATCTTATCGTCAATATCTGTCAGATTTTGAGCCATCGTGACGGTGTAGCCCTTATACTCAAGATAGCGACGAATAATATCAGAAACCAAAAACGTGCGAGCGTTACCGATATGAAAGTAATCGTAGACAGTGGGCCCACAACTGTACATCAAAACTTTTCCCTCACGCAACGGCACAAATTCTTCCAACTGCCTTGTGAGGGAGTTATAAATCTTTAAGGCCATCAATTCTCTTTCTTACTTTTAGGTCCCGATTGAATCGGGAACGGAGGTCTCACTAACACCTACTCTAATTCGGTCAGGCAGACAATAGCTTCAGCAGCTGCAGCTTTTCCTTCGCCAATGAAACCGAGTCCCTCCGACGTTGTCGCTTTGACATTAACCTGATTACTTGCAATATCCAGTGTTTCAGCAAGGCACCGGCGCATTGAAGGAATGTAAGGCGCCAACTTTGGCCGTTCCATAATCACCGTGCTGTCCACGTTCTGAATTGCATAATCCAAAGAAATTAATGTCTTCACCTTACCGAGCAAAATTAGGCTATCAATCCCAGCATACGCTGGATCCGTATCGGGAAAATGTTGACCAATGTCACCTAGACCTGCTGCCCCGAGTATTGCATCACAAATGGCATGGGTTAGCACATCCGCATCAGAGTGACCAATCAAACCCAACTCGTATGGGATTGTTACCCCACCGAGTATCAATTTACGATTTTCCCTCAATCGGTGCACATCGTAACCAATTCCTACGCGCATGGTAGTTTATAGACCTATAAGTGTCTATGATCTCTGACGCTTTATCTGTTGTTAATCAACGCCTTAGCAACAGTCAGATCTTCCGGGGTCGTAATTTTCAAATTGCTGTAGCTGCCCATGACACACTTCACTTTGAGTCCAAGTTGCTCGACCAGTGCTGCGTCATCTGTCAACTGGATCTGTTCTCGACGCGCATGTTGGTGGGCTTCAATCAATACATCCCTCCGAAATACCTGCGGCGTCTGTACCGCCCAAAGCTGGCTTCGATCCGGTGTATCAACGACAAATTCATCCCTATCAGTGATTTTGATGGTATCCTTGACAGGGACAGCGGCGACTGCTGCCCCGCAATCTGCTGCCGCTCCGAGACAGGTAAAGATGATTTCATCGGTCACAAAGGGACGAACTCCATCATGGACGATGACGAAATCCGTATCGTGCGGGAGCGCTTTTAAACCGTTGAAAACAGAATCTTGGCGCGTTCCACCGCCGGGGACGAGTCCACCAACCTTTTGGAAGCCGTACGGCTCAATCACAACAGATCGGCAAGCGTCGAAATCCGTTTCACCCACAATCACGAAGATAGCATCGACAACAGCGCTTCGATCAAATACGTCAATCGTATGCGCGAGGATCGGTCTGTCAAGAAGCTCCAGGTACGGCTTCTTAGTAGGATGATGCCCCATCCGGCTTCCGTGGCCAGCTGCGGGAATAAGAACGCACGTCCTCTGGTTCATCAGTGTCCATTTCATCAGTCTTCGTACGCGTAAAAATCATCCGACCAGCGGTTGTTTGCAATGTTTGGGTGACAATCGCATCAATTGTCTGTCCAACATATTGCCTACCATACTCGACAATGACCATAGTCCCATCATCAAGATATCCGACACCTTGGTTC
This sequence comes from Candidatus Poribacteria bacterium, assembly GCA_965220385.1. Lineage (GTDB taxonomy): Bacteria > Poribacteria > WGA-4E > WGA-4E > PCPOR2b > PCPOR2b. The sequence goes on from OZ244825.1 coordinate 4,900,944, forward strand.
GGTTCTTTGCCTTCGCGAAGAACACGCACCTGAATAACCTCGCCAGCAACGACGACCGGACGAACGGAATTCGCAAGTTCGTTGATGTTGAGCACCGTCACACCCTGAAGCTCAGCCACCTTATTCAAGTTGAAATCATTAGTAATAATCTTCGCCCCAATCTCTTGAGCAAGATGAATCAACTTGGCATCCACTTCCGGCACTTCGGGAAAATCCTCTTCAGTCACATCAACATCAATGTCAGGATTGTTTTGCATCAAACGTAAAATCTCAAAACCACGTCGCCCTTTGTTACGACGAAGTAGATCAGAAGAATCCGCGATATGTTGCAATTCATTTAAGACAAAACGAGGAATCACAAACACACCATCAATGAACCCGGTTTGGCAAATATCCAAAATCCGTCCATCAATAATCACACTTGTATCCAAGACCTTAATCGTTGGAGATTTCGATTGTATCCCGTGTGTGGTAAGAGAAAACAGTGCAAAAGCATCTCGTCTACGATAGACAATCATTGTCCCTACATAGCCGCATGAAAGAACGATGCTTGCCGTCAATATCGGGTTAATCATACCAGTTGATGCTCGAATAATATAAATAATAAGACTGGCTACAATCAAACCGAACGTTAGTCCAGCGAAGCAGGCGAAGAAATCCCGTAACAGTGGTCGCGGAATTGATGTTTCAATTCCCACCAAAATGATAGTAGCAAAAAAACCGATAGCACTTCCTGTGACACCACTGATAACAAACCCTAACGCTGCACCAATTAATGCAAAAGCGATGCGGATAATCCAAATTTGCACCCGAGCCACCCCCTTTCTTATAGTAGTGCACTTAGTGCACCGTAAAGATCTTTGACACCGACCAAGTCAATGTCTTCGTTCAACTCTAAGCCTTTACGATTGGACTCGGGGAAAACCGCGCGATTAAAACCTAACTTTGCGGCTTCCAGTAGCCGTTTCTCAATATGCGCAACGGCACGAACTTCCCCACCTAAACCGACCTCACCAATGACAACAGTCCGCGCATCAATCGGTATATCTCGATGACTCGATGTTATCGCGATCGCAGCACCTAAGTCAATACCCGGCTCATCAACGCGCATTCCGCCTGTAATATTGACAAATACATCCGAATCACCAATGTCAAGCCCTATCCGTTTCTGCAAGACTGCAATCAACAACGCAATCCGTTGCCGATCTACCCCAGCTGCCGTGTTACGGGGAAAACCGAAGTTTGCAGGAGAAACCAACGCCTGAAGTTCCAGCAATAACGGACGTGTGCCCTCAATGCTCGACACCACCACCGATCCGGAGGTGTTCTCCTGTCTCTCACTGATAAACAGCTCTGATGGGTTCTTAACCTCGACAAGACCGCGACCTAACATCTCGAAAATCCCGATTTCGTTAGTCGAGCCAAACCGATTTTTTACAGAACGCAAGACACGGTAGATATGCTGTTTCTCCCCTTCAAAATAGAGGACCGTATCAACCATGTGTTCCAGAACACGGGGACCCGCCAGAGAACCCTCCTTAGTTACGTGCCCGACGAGGATGATCGGGATACTTTTGCTTTTAGCGATGACTGATAACTGTGCGGCGCTCTCACGAACCTGTGTTACGCTACCCGGAGCAGATTGTAATCCGGGGAGGTAGACCGCTTGAATAGAGTCAATAACAACCATACGAGGGTTGAGTTGTGTTATATGTGACTCAATCTCCTCCAAGTTATTTTCGCACAGCACATATAGCGATTCAGAGGTGATACCAAGCCGGTCCGCCCGCAGCTTTGTTTGGGCAACTGATTCCTCACCCGACACATACAGCACTTCCCCATAAATGCAACTCAACGCATTGCTCACTTGTAACAGGATCGTCGATTTACCAATTCCCGGATCCCCACCGATTAACACCACAGACCCCGGAACAATCCCACCACCAAGGACTCGATCGAATTCGCCAATCCCCGTGACTTGTCTGTCCGATTCACTCGCACTAACCCGCGTAATAGGCGCAGGATCGCTCGCAGGCTGCGCTACGAGTCGGGCATGCGTAGAAGCTGTCTCCGCAATCTCCTCAACGAAGGTGTTCCAATTATCGCACTCCGGGCAACGACCAAGCCATCTGATGGAAGAATGACCACATTCCTGACAAACAAACTGTCGATTCTCTTTTGCCATTTAAGGTATTCCTTCCACCGCCGGAGCCGGTCTACCAGTTTCTCGACAAAAACCGCAGACCCGCTGTATAGCGGATATCACCCGATGTCAGATCTTCAGCACCGATAATAATCTGTCCGTACGGAAAAAATCGCCACGCCACCTCCGCACCAAGTTCTGGACTTTTGCTGGTCAACTGTGTACCCTCAATGGTAATACCAAGTTTCCGAGAGAGCAACCATACATCAAGTCCCACGCCAACCTTTGACCGCATGAACCCAGCGCGACCTCGTAGATTACCTGTGAAGTCATAACCATATTGGAAGTCCAACTTGATCTCCTCTTCACGAGTTCCTAAACCCAATCGGTATCGCTGGTTATCTCCGGCAAACAGCAACACACCTAACTCGTTGTGCAGGCTCTCCTCAAGACTTAAATACCTAAGTTCGTAATCCCAACCGAATTCAGGTAGCTTGAATTGTTCTGAACTCCGGTCTAACGTCCGAGAAAGATCCTGAACCGCAAGCATTGTCTCGTCGACCGTTTTCACCGTACTACGCACCTCATTTAGCGTATCCGGGTTATTCAACAACTGGGCGATGCTACCTTCTCCATGCTGCGCGGTATGAAGCAACTGGTCCACATTGCTTCGCAGTCCATCCAACTCGTTAGCCGTATTGGTGAAGCTTTCGAGCAGCTGGTCAACCTTGGGCTTTTCAGTCGCAATGACCGCCCTGCTTTGTGCAATCAGATCCGAAACACCAGCGGTCAATTCGGCAAGATCTTCATCTAACTGCTGGGACAACTGGCGAAAATTCGTGGCGCTTGTTTGTAGGTCAACGATTATCTGTTCGACAGGAGATGAGTTGCGATCTACCAAATCAAGGACAGCTCGATTAATATCGCCAACCTGACCGCTGATTAGTAAAACATCGTTTTCTAATCTATCCATCAGCCGATTGAACCGCTTATAGGTTTGCGCCAAGCGAAAATCGTTCTCCTGTGCAATACGATTCAGATTCTTTACAGATTCATTCGTAGCTCCAACTATCTCCGTCAAAGCGCCGCTCGTTTGCTCAATGAGTGCCCGCATCTCCACAATACTCAAACTGATGTTCTCTTGATTCGAGCCCATAAACTGGTTTGCGGATTCGAGAAATTGTGTACCTTGCCTAACAATGTGATCTGCCTGTGCAGCCAGTTCTGAGAGGTCAAGTGGATCCTGCCCCGTCAGTGGAAGATCGGTCGGCTTTAAATTCGGATTTCCAACGGGACCATTGGTTAAATGGATATACGCTTCTCCAACAAAACCGATAACACCAACTTTTACCCGACAATTTTGCCGGAGCCTTTGAAATGCATCTTTGACCCGCATCTGAACCTCAACGCGAGTCCCATCTTTGTTAAGTTTAATACCCGTGACTTTGCCGACCTGTACGCCAGCCAGTTGAACCTTCGCACCAACGCGCAGGTCTCCAGCATTATTGAAGTTAACTCGTAACAACTCGCCGCTCGCACTCCAAGGGGAGTTAGCGGCATTCACTATCAAAATCACAAGGAGAACAATGCCAATGATGAAAACAAGTCCCACCTTGAGCTGCACACTCCACGACCCCATCAATCACCTCATCTACCATCATCAATTCTGATGATGGTCTTCATTAGCAATAAACTGCTGCAAAATCGGGTTATCAATCTTCCACATTTCATCTGGGGTCCCGTGGGCAATCACCTTACCTTGGTGTATCATTGCCATCCTTGTGCCAACCGAAAACGCGCTATCCATATCGTGTGTGACAACAACAGAAGTTACCTGCAGCCTCTGGTGCAGATCGCGAATGAGTCGATTGATTTCCAAAGCTGTAATCGGATCTAACCCTGTCGTCGGCTCATCGTATAGTATCACCTCTGGATTGCATGCAATAGCGCGGGCAAGTCCGACCCGTTTCCGCATACCTCCACTGAGCTCCGCCGGTCTCAGGTGTTGGGTGCCATCAAGTTGGACTAAATGTAGCTTTTCCTCTACAATGTCGTCAATCTCACGTTTCTTGAGTTTCATGTGCTGGGAAACCATGAACGCAACATTTTCCCCAACAGTCATAGAGTCAAAAAGGGCCGCCGATTGGAAAAGCATGCCCAGCTTTCGGCGCGTACGGTTCAAGCCCTTTCGTGTGAGCGCAGTGATATCTTCACCATCAATCCAGATTTGCCCCTGGTCCGGCTTAATTAATCCGGTAATTAGTTTGAGCAGGACACTTTTCCCACACCCACTTTGTCCCATAATGACCAAGGTCTCGCCGCGCGGAATGTAAAGCTCAAGCCCGGTGAGAACCTCTTTGTTTTCAAAGTCTTTCCAAAGATTTTCAATCCAAATCATTTGACTTGCGGCAGAGCCACGGCACAACTGGGTAAAAAGTATAACACTGACAACCCTCTCCCCCTTTATTCCGTTCCGCCGGCTATTGCAACCCCCAAATCGTATAAAGCAGATGGTTCAAAAAAGCATCCAGAGCCAAGATGGTAATCAACGATGTCACCGCTGCACCTGTTGTGGATTTGCCGACCCCTTCGGCACCGCCCGCCGAGGAGATTGTGAACCCTTTGTAGCAACCAATCGAAGCAATCGCCATCCCAAACGCGGACGCTTTAACAAGACTAATAACAATGCTGTCGATAAATAAAGTATCTTGGACCAGCTTGAGAAAGAATAGACCGTTCATATCAAACAGGGAAATAGATGCGAGATAGCCCCCAGCAATCCCACAAACAATCGCAAAAAGGGTCAAAATCGGCAGCATAATCGCACAAGCAAGAAAACGGGGAACTACAAGGTACTTGACCGGATTGGTTGCCATAACCTCAAGGGCATCTATCTGTTCAGTTACCTTCATGGTACCCAGTTCTGCCGTAATTGATGCGCCGATCCGCCCGGCAAGCACAAAAGCCGTTACCATCGGTCCAAGTTCTTTGACAACAGACACACCGACAAATTGGCCCAGTGTCCCCTCCGCGGAAATCTGTTTGAGTTGGTGGTAGCCCTGCGTTGCCAATACCATGCCAGTAAAGATCCCGGAGACCAACACAACTGGTATCGAATTGACGCCAATCAAGAACAACTGATGAACCAGCAATCTAAGTTGAAATGGACGCCTAAAAGCTAACGCCCAAGTCTCCCACACCAGCATAGTCGCACTGCCAAGCCCAGATAACCAGTTCAGAGCTTTATCACCAAAAAAAACGACCAAGCGGACTAAAGGACTACGTGAATCGTATAATGTCTGACGTCGGAGAGGAGATTGGTCATTCATAGAGGGACACACGAGATCAAGGTCGTAACTACCCTGTCCCTATTGATAAGACATGTTAGCAAATCGCATCTGCGTTTTGTTGAATTCTAATCTGACTGTGCCTGTCGGTCCGTTGCGCTGCTTTTTGATAAGCAGATCGGCAGTTCCCTGATCATCGGCAGCCTCATCGTAGTAGTCTTCTCGATATAAGAAAGCAACTAAATCGGCATCCTGCTCGATGGCTCCAGATTCTCGCAGATCAGATAATAACGGACGTTTATCCGGACGTTTTTCAACCTCACGGCTTAATTGGGAGCACGCGATGATCGGTGTATCCAGTTCCCAAGCGAGGGTCTTGAGCGCACGTGAAATATCAGAAATCTCTTCTACTCGCCCGGCATATCGACCCGAACCACTCAGCAGCTGCAAATAATCAACGATAATTACCGCGAGGTCTTCGTATTCACCCTTCAAGCGCCGACCTTCCGCTCGCAGCATCTGCACAGTGACCCCTCTCGTATCATTAATAAAAATGGGCACAGACATTAAGCTACTGGCAGCCTGTGTCAACCCCGGCCAATCCTCATCTGTCAAATTTCCAGTACGAAGGTGCCCAAAGTTAATTTGGGCTTCAGCAGCCAACATCCGTAATAGCACCTGCTGCGTAGGCATCTCAAGACTGAATATCGCAACCGGCAGCTCCTGTTCAATGGCAATATTCTGAGCCATATTCAGCACTAACGTACTTTTTCCCATGCTGGGTCGCGCCGCAATGATAATTAAATCGCCACGCTGTAATCCAGAGGTCATTAAATCGAAATCGGTAAAGCCCGTCGGTACGCCAATAAACTGATCGCGCTTATGGGACAGTTCTTCGATCTCTCCCAACGTCTCCTTAACAATAGAGCCGACCGATACAAATCCTTTGTCATTATCCGCTTGACCGAGGTGAAAAATTCCCTCCTGGGCTTGATCCAAAACATCCCGAAGCTCTTGTTCCTGATCACGCGCTAGATTGCTGATCTGCTCTCCAGCCTGTGCTAGCTGACGGCGCGTCGATTTCTCCCAAACAATCTGGGCATAAAACTCAGCACTTTCCGTTTCGACAATTCGGGCTTGTAGGTCATAAAGATACAAGTCCCCACCCGATCGATTGAGCTCGTTTTTCCTTTCAAGCTCATCCGACACAAGAAGCGCATCCACCCTGTTATGACGCTCATAAACTGCGAGAATCGCCGCATAAATGAGCTGATGATCCGCAGTAAAAAAAACCTCCGAAGTATGACCGAGAATAGCAAGCACACGGGGAATCACCGCGCTATCTACCATCATTGACCCAAGGACAGCTTGCTCCGATTCCCTGTCGTGAAGGGCTTCCGTAGTTTTGGTATTCATCGCTCAACCTCGGAGTTTATGACCGATGGAATATGTTCGTTAAGACGACTCTTCACGAACCACAACAACCTGAATATCTGCTGCAACGTCAGCGTGGAAACGGATGGGCACTGTGAAAACACCCAGTTCCCGGATCGGCTCCTTCAGTTCAATATTCCGTCGATCCACTTCAATATCCTGGTTAGCGAGCGCGTCCGCAATATCCATCGAGGTAATAGATCCAAATAATCGATCATTTTCCCCGGCGCGCCTTTGAATGGTACAAGTTACTTCTGCAATACGGCCTGCGAGTTCCTCAGCCCTGACCCTCGCTTTTTCGCCCTGGGCTGCTAGCAACTGCCGTTCATGCTCAAGCATCCGTCGGTTCTTCTCTGTTGCCCGAACCGCCAGCTGCATGGGGATGAGGTAGTTACGTGCATACCCATTAGCAACTGTTAAAATGTCCCCCTCATCTCCAAGTGTTTCAACGCTTTTTTTAAGAATAACTTCCATAACATGCCTCTCAATTTTTACGACTCAGAATCTCTACAATACGAGTCCGAAAATCATCGTGCGTAGTTTCCCACCTACAAAAATAATCTACTGTTGTGTTGTAAAAGGCACTAAGGCAATATTACGCGCACGTTTGATGGCTCGCGTCACGTGCCTCTGATGCTTCGCACAGTTTCCCGAAACCCGTCGCGGCAAAAGTTTACCGCGATCCGTCATAAAACCTCTGAGTATTTCAGTACTCTTATAATCAATGAAATCTACCTTATCCATGCAAAATCGACACCGCTTGCGACGACCCCGGCGAAACGGAGCATCACGGCTATCTCTAAAATTGTCACGGTTATCTCTTGTATCTCTTCGTTGGTCCCTTGCCACAATCCCAGTCCTCCAATTTGTAATACAGAAGAAAAGCGGGCATCAACTGCGCCCGCTTTTCGTTCTTAGTGTTCGTTAAGTTTATGTAACGGTTAATCTCAGAACGGAATGTCGTCGTCTGTCGTAGACGGTCCCGCTTCCCCCGAAAATTCGGGTGATGGGGAAGCTGCCGCAGGCGCCGCTTGATCGTAAGCACCACCACCATCGCCATCTTGACGACTATCTACGAATGTAAATCGCTCGACGAAGACGTCATGTTTTCCACGCCTTTGTCCATCATCTGTCTCCCATGTTCGATATCTCAGGCGCCCTTCAATATGTACCGGCCTACCCTTTTGAAGGTATTCGTTCATGGTTTCAGCTGTTCTGCCAAAACTCTCAAGATCCACAAAACAGACCTCCTCTTTTCTTTCCCCAGATTGGCGGTCTGTATACGTTCGGCTCACAGCCAATCCAGCAGTAGCGACGGCCGTTCCGCTTGGAAGATATTTCAATTCTGGATCACGGGTAAGATTTCCCATGAGTATAACCTTGTTGTAACTTGCCATGATTCTTATCTCCTTATAATCTATCTGATGCTATCTGCCGTGTCACTAACATCAAATGTATTTATCGCCTTCATCTTCATCTTCGCTCTTGATATCTTCAAAAGGACTAGCATCTGTCGAGTCACTTTCTTCTTCCTGTGATGCCGGCGTATGGCTCGAAATAAGTGCGGCCAGATCCCCCTCAAATTGAACGACTATGTGCTTGATAATCAGTTCCGTGATTCGATAGTGATCATTCAGTTGAGCTACAAACTCAGGACTACTTTCAAACACGATAAGCACATAATAGCCTTCGCTATACTGCTTAACTGCATAGGCCAGCTTTCTCTTCCCCCAAGGATCTACCTTTAGAACCTTACCTCCACCAGATTCAATAGCCGTCTTGACACCTTCAGTAACGTCGTTTGTTTGACCCTCATCTAAATCTGGATTAATAATAAAAATAGTTTCGTAATGACGCAAGCTTTCGTACCTCCCTTTGGACGAATGGCTCCAATCTAAATTATGACCGATATTTACACGCGGAGGATCAACCCCTCCACATCCCTCATAACAATTTACAATCAGTCAGCTATGGAGCAGAGATTCGCTAAATTATACCATAATCCACTCGCTTTATCAACCGTTTTTAGATGGACGCAGAAATATATAATAAAGTTTCTCATAAAGCACGATCCCATAGGAACAGATGCAAAAATGGCAGCCGATTTCTGTGGACAACATCGGTTTTGTTGACTAAAATTTACCGAAATGAATTGTCCAAGTGTTAAGACATATTTCTTCACCATTTCGTTGAAACTTGCCCCTAATTGGAAAGGCTCTGCTTTTTCGCAGCACCTAGACAGAAGACTGGTACCCCACTGGAGTAATGTTGATCCAAAGGAGCAAGGATAATGTTATCCAAAATCTATCTCTGCCTTGGCGTCGGAACTTTGCTCATTGCTGCAGTCGGTTGCCAGACGCAAACGTTGCAAAGTCCGCTCTTCGAACCGCCTCCAGAACTAATCAACTTCGCCCTCCTCAGCGAGGGGGCAGCCGCTGATGCCTCACAACACCTACCCAATCACCTGCCCGAAGAGGTAATTGATGGGGACATCTCTTCAGAAACGTGGGATGAAGGTAGCGGTTGGGAGTGTACCTTGGAGCATCTGCGCACATCAGATATAAACAGACGACCGTTTGTACGAATCGATCTTTCCGAACCTGTCGATATCCGACGAATTGTTATGTACACAATCGATTCCGAAAAATATCCTGCTATAAAGTACGGTCTCAAAGACTACCGCATCGAATACTGGCACGGAACGGGCTGGGGATTGATTCCAACGGGAGATACGAAAGACAGACAGTATACAGCGAGGGATAACACGAAAGGAAGAAGAGTACACGACATTCGAGGCAAACTGTTTGCCAGACACATCCGCCTTGTGCCTGTATCGACAAATGATACAGAACGAATTTATCAGTATATGTCGCGGGAAAAACCGGTCTATGAAGTGAAAGGACGGGCGCGGATCATGGAATTAGAGGTGTGGGGCTATCCAATAACAACCGGTCAGACAGCGCAAAAGTTGGCACAAGCACTCGCCCCACAGGCAGATGTTCCACCAAGTGACGAAGAATTGATTAAGATGGTATTAAATCAGTATGAGGAAGGATACGACAACGCGGATATTGAGAAGGTCATGTCCTGCTTCTCGCCAAATTATAACTCCAATGGGCGGACATATAGTGATATCCAAGCCAGAGCTACCGATTTTCTTGAAATGCATCACCAGATCAACATGACACTGACAGAGATCGACATCTACCGGAATGTCATTGATGATACTGTTGTCGTCAATGGAATCTATACACTCCAGTATACACCGAAAGACAATGGACAAGCCAAACAGACTTCTGGCGCCCTTTCGTTGGTTTTAACAAGCATGGAGGAGGGGTGGAAAATTATCCGCGCGAATTAACCAGCACAGAAGTTATCCCAATTTTGTTATATCTTTCCGGCTCACAAGTCCTTGTCAGTGGCTGACATATCCATCTTCTCGATATAGATCAAGGACCTTATCAACCGAAAGGGCGTGGGGAAACCACGAGACAATTTTGCACAGCACCTCATCCAGCAACGCATCAGGACAAGACGCCCCCGCGGTCAAGATAATGTCCACGGGACTGTCATCAGGAGAGTTCGTCGGAAACCAATCGGTCGTTTCGCACACTGCTTTCGCATGAATGTCCCAGTGACGGATGGACCGGGGTGATTCGATCTCCCCGGCATCGCGGACGAAGTACGTCGGCATTTTAGCCTCACACAACTCGACAAGGTGGCTCGTATTGGAGGAATTGTACCCACCCACCACCAAGGCTAAGTCGCCACGGTCTTCGATGAGAGTAAGCGTCGCATCCTGATTTTCTTTGGTAGCGTAGCAGAGCGTATCCTTGGTGTCGGCAAAATGTTCGTCAATATATTCTTCGCCGTAACGGCCTACCATCGCCTGCCGAAGCAGGTCTGCGATCGCCTGTGTCTCGGTCGCTAACATCGTCGTTTGATTGACCACACCGATACGCTTCAGGTCACGATCCGGCTCAAATCCGGGCGAATGACTATCCGCGAAATACTCAAAGAAAAACTCCCGACCGGCCTCCCCACATATCACCTTAGCGAGGTTTTGCGCTTCAACCAGATTCAGCACCACCACCACGGGAGCGCCCGATTTCGCATGAGAAAATGTCGCTCGCGTTTCCTCGTGGTAGCGTTTGCCGTGTACCACGATTGTGTAGTCTTGCCTGCCAATCTCCTCACTTTTTTTCCACACCTTTTCCACAAAGGGACAGGTCGTGTTGTAAGCGTAGGGATTGATGCCACGCTCATTCAGTTTAGCCTGTATTTCCAGCGTCGTTCCAAAGGCAGGTACAATAACCACATCCGCAGGCGTCAATTCATCGAACGGGATTAATTGCTTGCCCGACGTTTCGCAGAGGAACCGCACACCCCGTTCGCGAAGATCCGTGTTGACGTGAGGATTATGAATCATCTCGGACAGTAGGAAGATTCGCTTATCTGGATTCTCTTCCAGCGCCCGGTAGGCAATTTCGATCGCGTTCTCCACACCGTAGCAGAACCCAAAGTGGCGCGCAATCTTGAAACGCACCGGACCAAAGTCCAAGATGGAAGGGGCAAGGTCACGCTTGCGAGGATCAACTTCTCGGCGCGCTTGCTTTACCACAGAAATGATAGGGCTTCGGTAGAAAAGGGGGACGTTAAATTCTCTCGGCATTTCTCACCGTTCCCACAGTTGGTTACTTAGGTGGAGACTCCCACTCGCGGGGTACACCCATTTTAGCTGGATCTTCAAAAAATTCAGGAGGGAGTTCCATTACCTCTTTAGACCTTATAACGGCAGATGGAGTAGATTCTATAATAGCATGAGTCCGATCCATTATCCCGCTCCTAATATCAATAATGTAGCTTCCATCCAAAGCCATTGCCTGATCAAGAAATTTACGTGATAGAACTCCCTCACCTTTGATAGAATAGACATCAGCGAGCAAGTAGTGTGCATCGACAAAACTCGGGTCGATCTGAACCGCCTTTCTGAATGCTAAAACGGCTTCATCAACCTTACCTTGCTCCAAGTAGGAGGACCCAAGATTCCTATATATTTTCGCACGGGGCTTAACTTGGATTGCCTCTTCGAATTCTACAGGGAATTTGTCGAGTTCACCCAGTCCAAAGTGGGAAACTCCAGGATTTTTATAAACTTCTGCGGAGTCCCGCTTGAAGCTAACCGCTTCTTTTTCTTTCTCTACCTGATTACGACTCATCTGTAGATTACAGGCAAACAGAAGACAAGAAATCCCAAGAAAGAAAACAATAAACAACGTTTTCATTTCGTCGCCTCCCTGTCATTCGCTAAAGACCTTCGTAATCTCGTCTGTCTCAAAAATAGGGAGTGGACCACGTTGGCTATCCACCTCTAGCCAGCGACCACCCTCCGGTGGTAATAGCTGACCGATGATTTTGCAAGGGATATTGTGCCCGGCAATTGCCGATACAATCTCATTGCTTTTCGTGGGATCTGCCACAATCAGCAATGCACCAGAGGAGATAACCCCCAACGGATTCAGATCCAACTCATCACACAGCTGCTGTGTCTCCTCGGAGATGAGTAGTCTATCCTGCCAGACAACCACTCCTAAGTTCGCAGCATGCGCAACCTCATGGATGGCTGTCGCAACGCCGCCCTCCGTTGGATCGTGCATTGCATGGACACCACCAATCCCAGCAGCAATCAGCGCTTCCTCCAGCACCGAAATTCCCGGCGAGGTCAAATATTCCTTCGCCCGGCTAAGAAAAGTGGGGGAAAACTTCTCCAACAAATCCAACTCACACTCGCGGGCGATGATTGACGTAGCTTCAATGCCAAGCCCCTTCGTCAATATTAGATCATCCCCCACCTGCGCCCCCGATGAAAGGATTAGCTTGTCTTTCGGAACTTCACCGAGCATCTGCCCAATGACAATTGGGCGATCTAAACCGTAGGTAACTTCAGTATGTCCACCACACAGCGTAATATTGAAATGATCGCATGCAGTGTTAATCTGTTCCATAATCCGGCGCACCGATTCTTCGGTCGTTCGGTTTTCCGGCAGAAGTATTGTCGTCAACAGCCATTTTGGAACGGCCCCCATCGTTGCAATATCGTTGCTGTTAACGCAGATGAGATACCATCCAATCTCATCAGTTGCAAAGGTAATAGGATCTGTCTTAGCAACCAAATATGATTCACCAAAGTCTATTACAGCAGCGTCCTCCCCAATTTGCGGACCAACAATAACGCGAGTATCCCGATTCGGTTGAGGTAAAAGCCGCTCCAATAGATCAATCTTAAGTTTTCCGAGGGGCAACACCATTGGGGTAAATCCTATTAAGCTGTGAGGATTTTTCGACCTCTCGCACGACGTTGAGAGAGAATCTTTCGACCATGTCGCGTAGACATCCGTTTGCGAAAGCCAAACTTATTTTTGCGTTTGCGACGATGGGGTTGATATGTACGCTTCATCAGCACCTGCTCCTAACTAATTTTAATTTTTCAAGCAATCAAATCAAAGCGAGAGAATGATAGTCTATCAGGTTACGATTTGTCAAGCCTTTTCCCTCAAATAGATAGGATTTTCGGCTTGCGTTTATACCATGTTTCATGGTATACTAAAGTAGGTTCACCTAAGGGAAGAAACTAATTTTAATTCCCTCCGGATCATGGCTGACAGCCTTGGCGATTTCCGTGTTTCTTTTAGGTGAAGAATTTGTGGATAACTTGTGGATAACTTGTGGATAACTCGTGAGTAGACTACACGGTTTTCGCCCCTAATGCGCTGTCAATTGCTCTTTTACCTCAATTAATTGCTATATCGCTTAATTTTCCCTCAAGGGACCCTTCAATTATAGGAATTACTACGATGCGGTATACCCCAGATCAAATCTGGTCGAAAATTCTGTCCGAGTTAGGCGACACCATTCGTGAAGATGTCTATCTGCGTCAAGCTAAACCAATGGCACTTACAGAAAATGAACTAACAGTTTCAGTTCCGAGTGTATATACACAGGATCAAATTGCCAGTCGTTTTCTTCCCGATATCAACGGTTTCTTAGAGAATCAGGTTAGCACAAACTGTCGACTCAAAATCATTGCTGCACAGCCTGACGGAAAAAGACAATCCGAACCCGCAGTCTCATCTACTCCATCTGCCACGCCTGAAACCGCTCCTGAAACTGACCCCTCTACCGAGACCGAGACAACCCTTAACCCAGAATATACGTTCGATCGGTTCGTAGTAGGAACAGGCAACCGTTTGAGCCATGCCGCATCACTGGCTGTGTCCGAAAACCCGGGCAAGATTTATAATCCGCTTTTCATCTATGGCGGTGTTGGATTGGGTAAGACGCACCTCCTGCACGCAATCGGTAACCGGATCCAAGAGGTTCATTCCAAGCAGAAAGTACTCTATATATCTTCTGAAACCTTTATGAATGAATACATCGACTCTATCATCACCCGTACAACTGCGTTTGATTTCCGAAGCAAGTATCGGACGGTCGATGTGCTACTTATCGATGATATCCAATTTTTACAACGTAAGGAGGGCACTCAGGAAGAATTTTTCCATACTTTTAATGAACTGCATCAAAATTCAAACCATATTGTAATGACAAGCGATCGACCGCCGAAAAACCTTGAAACTGTCGAAGAGCGCTTGCGCTCTCGGTTTGAGTGGGGAATGGTTGCAGACATCAGTCCCCCACAATTTGAAACACGGATCGCTATCCTGCGCCAGAAGTGTGAAGACCAAAACTTGGAAAATGTTCCTGACCCCGTTTTAAGCTATATTGCCGAAGTAATTCAAACAAATATTCGAGACCTAGAAGGATCGCTTATCCGGGTTGCCGCAGAAGCAAGCCTTTTCAACGAGGAATTGACAGTCGATTTTGCTCAGAATGTGTTAGATAATGTCGCGACACCGCCTCCCAGAATTAATTCTACAGCCATCACAGCAGAAGATATCCAAAAAGCGGTGGCGGGCTATTTTCGCCTCAAAATCAGTGACCTTAAATCCTCTACACGTACAAAAGCGGTTGTTGTTCCCCGACAAATTGCCATGTATCTTTGTCGCCAACTAACCAGCCTCTCCCTAATGGAAATTGCGGATGCTTTTGGTAGGCAAGATCACACGACTATTTTACACGCTAATAACCGAATTGAAGAGAGTATCCGAACAGATGCAGAGCTTTACCAAACAATTAACTTTTTAATCGAAGACATTCAATAATGGAAACATATTCCTCAAATTGTAAATGTGGATAACTTGTGGATAACTCTGTGGATAACTTGTGGATAACCTGTGGATTATTGTGGATAAATATTGGCATGTGGATAACTTGTGGATAACTTCAAAAGTTATCCACAATCTGTCCACAGGCTTTCAGCCAGTCATGGCGCGGGTTTAACCCAGTTATCCACATATCCACATCCCCTACTACTACTATTAAGTATATATAAATTAATAGATTAAAGAGTAGATAAGGAGTATATAACCACAATTTGTGAAAAAGTATTTATGAAGATTTAACTTAGAAACCACAATTTTCTTTAGGAGAAAAAAGATGCAATTGATTTTCACGAAAGAAGATCTGTTTAGATGTATCCAAGTATTACAAGGTGTAGCCGCTGGAAGGAATACCCTTCCAATATTATCGAATGTTCTAATTCGCGCAACGAACGGGCAAATCGAAATTGCCGCTACCGATCTTGAAGTTAGTATTCAAACCGTCGTTCCCGGTACTATCATTGATGAAGGTGCCATTACTGTATCGGCAAGAAAGCTGTCTGAAATTGTACGTGAGTTGCCAGACCAAGAGATAAGACTGACAACAACGGCGAATGATCGAATCGAAATTACCTGTGGAGAAGGCGTTTATAAAATTATCGGACTTCCTGATGATGAGTTTCCAGAACTTCCCTCAATTACTGGGGCGTTCTTTACAATTGATGGAGAATTGCTCTGTTCAATGATTGAGAAAACTGAGTTCTCTGCTTCTACCGAGGAAACGCGGTATTTCTTAAATGGGCTTTATTTTGATTTAACACCTGAAATCACGCAGATTGTTGCAACCGACGGACGACGGCTTGCTGTCGCGTCGAGTGATACACTCATGCCACCTCCAGAGGAACCGATTGGGGTTATCGTTCCACTCAAGGCGGTCCGAGAGATTTCCAAGACCTTTGCGGAATCCGCAGAAGTTAAAGTTTCCTTGCTAGAAAATCAGATTATTTTCGCTGATGATGACTCTACCTTGACCTCTCGATTGGTTGAAGGGGAATATCCTAAGTACCAGCAGATTATCCCCAGCGATAATGAGATTCATCTGACACTTAATGTCGACAAGATGCTGGGAGGGTTGAGGCGAGTAGCACTGTTATCCAACCCAAAAACCTACTCAATTCGTTTGGATATTCAAGACGGCAAAGTAAGAATCTCTGCCAAGACACCCGAGCTTGGAGAGGCGTATGAAACGGTAGATGTTACAGGCGGTGAAGGGGAAATTCAGATCGCTTTTGATGCGCGCTTCCTCGTGGAAGCTGTGGGACATATTCAAGCCGAAGATTTCCGTTTGGAACTCAAGGATTCCCTCAGCGCAGCTGTCTTAAAGCCAGCTGACGGTGAAGGACATCTCTGCTTAATCATGCCGATGCGGCTAGAATCATAGCAGCCTCCAAATCCAAATAGGGACCCTTTTCAACTGCTCCGGTGTGTTGAGCGTATGATATCTTCCACTGGAGTAGTTTCTCTTGCTGGTTATAGACTACTTCTGTGTGAAGAAGATATAACTGAACAGCCCCGCCGCTCACGCTAAAAGTGTTTCACGACAATGCGACTAAACCAACTTGTACTGCGTAATTTTCGTAGTTATACTGATTGTGAAATCGATTTCACCGATCGAGTGAATCTGATTGTTGGGGAAAACGCGCAGGGGAAAACAACACTACTGGAAGCAATCTATTTCCTCAGCACGGCAAAATCGCACCGTACCTATCCGGATAATGAATTGATACGGTACAATGAAAGTTGGTTTTATCTCAGAGGGAAGATCGCCGATGCAAATGGTTCGGATACGAATCCAGAAGCCCAAATAGAACCATTAGACTTGATGACGGTCGAGGTCTCAAACGAGTTGAGTGGTAAGAAGCGTTTCAAGTTCAATGGGGTTCTTCAGAAAAAACTCTCTGAGTGGATTGGTCAATTCAACGTTGTCTTTTTTTCTCCTGAATCACTTACTTTGGTCAAAGGTGCTCCCGCAGATCGGCGACGTTTCATTGACCTTTTGATTTCCCAAATCGATTCGGTATATTTAAATTCGCTCCAAAATTACCAATTTGCGCTCAAGCAGCGCAACGAGTTACTGAAACAGATTCGGTCGAAACAGGCGAGTCCTGACTTCCTCGATCCATGGGATGATATACTCATTGCTGAAGGAATCTCTATCATCCAAACGCGCGTAAGAATGTTTGCCCAATTAAAAGCTTACGTTCAAGCCAAGCACGCCGAATTGACCGGCGACCGCGAGGTCCTCGAATTGAAGTATCAACCGTCTCCCGAAAAAATTGACGATGCGCCGGAGCAAGAGGCAACGGAACTATTTCGCCAAGGTCTACAATCGTCCAGATCTTACGATATTCTTCGCGGGATGACCGCAGTAGGACCACACCGGGACGATTTCAAATTAATATTGGAATCACAGTCTGCTGGGGCGATGTATTTTCAGGAAGCAAAGGCTTTTGGATCGCAGGGACAACAACGAACCATCGCTCTAGCCCTCAAACTCGGAGAATTGGAATTAATACGTGAAACCACAGGTAAAACTCCTATCGTTCTATTGGATGACGTTTTCTCAGAATTGGATGGAGAGCGCTCATCGTTTTTGTTTAACCTGTTAGGACGATTGAATGCGCAAACATTTATCACCTCGACTCGGCAAGAGGCATGGGGGGCTGAGCTAGGAGATTGCCGCGTATTTACGGTGCATGATGGACAAGTCAACTGAGAAAACAGAACGCATCGATCTGCTCCTTGATACACTTATTCGTGATTACGGTTTGGATCATAAAGTTCTTGAAGCGAAAGTCTTTGCCGCTTGGAAAGAAGCTGTCGGTGCACTGATTGCTCGTAACACCCAACCGATTTCGCTCGTTGATGGAAAACTGACAGTTTATGCTACCGCTCATGTCTGGGTCAACGAACTGCAGATGTTGAGAGGCCAAGTGATTCCCAAAATCAATAAAGCTGTCAGCTCTCCCGCTGTGAAAACATTGGAATTTTCTATTAAACCGCTTCATTCGTCAACCTCTCCAAAAAATCAACGTTTTCACCGTCCAAAACGTCTAAAAAAATTAGAGGCTGTTGAACTAGATGCGGAAACATTGAAACGCATTGATCAGACCGTAGCATCGGTCGAAGATCCAGACCTTAAGGCGCGCTTAAGACAACTTTTTATCAAGCAGAGCCAACGCGCTCGAATTGAAGACGAATAGTAAACTATTGATAGAAGGAGTATAGATATATGGCAAAGGCATCTTCTTACACAGCGAAAAATATCCAAGTACTTAAAGGATTGGAAGCTGTTCGTAAACGTCCTAGTATGTACATCGGTAGCACCGGACCTACAGGGCTGCACCACCTGATCAAAGAGTTAGTCGATAACTCAATTGACGAGATCTCTGCCGGCTATGGATCGATGGTTGAGGTTACCCTCCATGCCGATGGCAGCGCAACTGTACGTGATGAGGGACGTGGCATTCCAGTCGGTAGACATGCAAGTGGGGCTTCTGCATTGCAGGTTGTGATGACGACATTGCACGCCGGCGGGAAATTTGACGGACGCGCAAGCTCAGGATATAAAACCGCTGGCGGTTTGCACGGCGTAGGTGCTTCTATTGTCAATGCCTTATCAGAATGGACCCATGTCCAGGTGAGACAAGATGGAAAGGTGTATCAGCAGAAATATGAGCGTGGCAAACCTGCGACTAAGGTTGAAGTTGTCGGCGTGAGTAAAAAGACAGGAACCACCACCACCTTCATGCCAGATTCGGAAATTTTTGAAACTATTCACTTTTCACATGATGTCTTAACAGAACGACTCAGAGAATTTGCGTTTCTCAATCGCGGCATCAAAATTGTCTTCAAGGATGAGCGGCTCACTGAGGATGGCAGAGAGAGGGAACCGCGTGTTTTTCAGTACGCGGGCGGCATTTCGTCGTTTGTCCAGTATCATAACCAAAACAAAGAGGTCCTTCACAGAGAACCCATCTACATAGAGGGGATCAGAGATGATGTTTCGGTCGAGATTGCGCTGCAATTCAATAACGGGTATTCTGAAAATCTCTTTTCCTACGCCAATAACGTCCGTACGCCCGAAGGCGGATTTCATGAGAGCGGTTTCAAAAGCGCATTTACGCGGACCTTCAACGCTTATGCGAAATCCTATGATCTACTGAAGAATGCGAAGATCACTTTGTCGGGTGAGGATATTCGTGAAGGAATGACCGGCGTTATTAGCGTCAAAGTCTCTGATCCGCAATTCGAAGGGCAGACCAAACAGAAATTGGGGAATACTGAGGTCGAAGGAATTGTACAGACCCTCGTCAATGAAAAGTTAAAGGACTATCTTGAAGAAAACCCAAACATCGCCAAAAGGGTCATCCAAAAGAGTATTCAAGCTGCGCAAGCACGAGACGCTGCTCGAAGGGCACGAGAAGTCATCCGCCGGAAGGGGATATTGGATTCAGCGTCGATGCCCGGAAAACTTGCAGATTGTTCCGAACGTGACCCGGCACTGTGCGAGGCGTTTCTCGTTGAGGGCGATTCAGCCGGTGGAACAGCAAAACAGGGGCGCGATCGGCGTGTCCAAGCAATATTGCCGTTGAAGGGAAAAGGCATCAATGTTGCCAAGGCACGCTTAGATAAGATTCTCAAGAATGATCAGATCATCGACATTGTTACCATGCTGGGTACAGGGATCGGTCAAGACGATTTTACGATGGAAAAGTTGCGCTATAACAAAGTGATTATCATGGCTGATGCCGACGTTGATGGCGCACATATCCGCACCTTGCTCTTGACTTTCTTCTTCCGCCAGATGCCCCAACTGATTGAGGACGGGCATCTGTACATCGCCCAACCGCCGCTGTATCAAATCCGGAAGGGACGTCGCTCCCAATACCTCCAAAGCGACGAACAGATGAGTGATTATCTCTTGGAAGCCTCTATGGAAAACGCGAAACTGACCAACAGCCGGCGTGATAAACCGTACACAGAAAAACAGTTTCGCACGATTCTTGAGACAGTCCGAAAAATTGAAGGTTCATTGAATGAGCTTGGGCGGAAAGGAATTGATACGGATCGCATTGTTGGTCAGCGTTTCCGGGGCGAAAAAACCGTTCCCCTATTCCTTGTTCGAACAGACGAGGGAGAATTCTACCGTTTTGAGGACGAGGAAATCGATCAACTGATTGAGCAGAATACCAATTCTCAGTTGGAGCTTGAGGGGACAAGCGAAACGGTGATTCAAGATGTCTCAGATATGTCCGAAATCCGCGAGTTAGATGAACTCATTGATGGGTTAGACAAATTTGATATATTGCCGCACGATTTCGATCGATCGAATGGAGTCGAAAGTAGTAACGGTCATTCGACCTTCATCATCCGAGATGGTGACCGAGCACCCCGAAAGTCGAACACCGTATGGGAAATGCTGGGTGCCATTGAGGACGTTGGGAGGCGCGGAATCAATATTACCCGCTACAAAGGGCTTGCGGAGATGAACGCAGAACAGTTGAAAGACACAACGATGAACCAAGAATCGCGAATCCTGCTTCAGGTCAAGATGGAAGATGCTGTTGAGGCTGATCGGATGTTTACCTTGCTCATGGGCGATGATGTCGATCCACGGCGTACCTTTATCGAAAAATATGGGAGTCAAGTCAATCTTGACCTGTATGGGGCATAAGATGGCAAATGGTGGCCTCAGTTGGCGTGACAGTGGCGTGAAGATAGTCCGTAGCGATCAGCTTGATATGAATACGCCGCAGACCCCCGGTATGACCCGCGCTGCTGCCATTAATCGTGCGACCACCGGTGCTAACAAACTCTGGGCTGGCACGGTGAACATTCAACCGAACGCAAAAACTGGTGCACACCATCATGGCGCATTAGAGAGTGTGATTTATGTCGTGAATGGTCGTGCGCGGATGCGGTGGGGAGAGCAGCTTGAGTTCGTTGCAGAGGCAGGACCCGGCGACTTTATCTACGTACCACCCTTCGTGCCACACCAAGAAATCAACGCGAGCACGGACGAACCCCTTTCCTGTGTCTTGGTGCGAAGCGATCAAGATCCTGTTGTTATCAACTTAGATATTGAACCTGTAGAGCCACCGGAGGAAGTCTACTGGATTGACCCAATCCACCCTGAACCATCTGAGATTATACCGAAGGAGTAAAGCATAACGTGCTAACACGAAACGATGAAAATACCAATATTGTCACGCGATATATTGAGGACGAATTAAGAGAATCCTACCTCACCTACGCGATGAGCGTCAACACCAACCGGGCGATCCCGGACCTAAGGGATGGACTGAAACCCAGTACACGACGCATACTCTATGCGATGGGAGAGATGAACCTCACAGCAGGACGTTCCTATGACAAATGTGCAGCTGTTGTTGGTGAGGTCATGAAGAACTTCCATCCGCACGGCGATGGTCCAATCTACGATACGTTAGTTGGACTGGCTCAAGATTTTGCCATGCGTTACCCTTTGGTTGATGGACAGGGGAATTTTGGATCTATTGATGACGACCCACCAGGGGCAATGCGTTACACCGAATGCCGTTTGATGCGGATTGCGGATGAAATGTTGGCGGACATCCACAAAAATACCGTCGATTTCCAGCCAAATTACAAAGAATCCGTGGACGAACCGAGTGTCCTGCCAGCACGACTACCAAACTTGTTGGTCAACGGGACAACCGGTATTGGGGTTGGATACTTGACTCGAATTCCGCCGCACAACCTCGGAGAAATCGTTGATGGATTGATTCTTTTGCTGGATACCCCAGACGCAACCCTTGAACAACTCATGCAACATATCCCCGGTCCCGATTTTCCAACGGCAGGCGAAATCGTTGGACGCGGTGGTATTCGTGATATATACACCACGGGCAGAGGTTCGATCACCGTTCGAGGAAAAGCCGTTATCGAACGTACCAAAGGCGGCAAGGAACACATTCTCATCACAGAGATTCCTTACCAAATTAAGAAAAATCAGCTGCTTCAGAAAATATATGAGCTGGTTGTCAATAAGACAATAACGGGAATCAGTGATCTCCGTGATGAATCTGACCAAAACATACGGATTATTGTTGAACTCAAGCGAGGCGAAATCGCGCAAGTCGTCCTGAATCAGATATACAAGCATACGCAGATGCAAACCAACTACAGCGCAATTATGCTATGCCTCGTTGATGGACTGCCTAAGGTGTTATCTCTCAAAGAGATCATGAGTTATTACCTTGACCATCGTCGAGAAGTCATACGTCGTCGGACGCAATACGATCTTGATGTCTGTGAACGCCGCGCACATATTGTGGAAGGGTATCGCATCGCCTTAAACAACATTGAGGATGTAGTCGATATTGTTCAAACCGCCGAATCTCCGGAAGATGCCCGAAATCTACTAATGGAAGGTTACGATCTTTCAGAGGTGCAGGCGAGTGAAATCTTAACCATGACGCTCCGGCAATTGACAGGGTTGGAACGGCAGAAAATTAATGATGAATACATCAACCTTCTTGAACGAATCGAAGAATTACGAGAAATCCTCAATAGTGAGACTCTCATTACCAACATCGTCAAAGCAGAATTATTGGAACTAAAAGAGAAATACAACGATGATCGCCAAACCCAAATCGTTGATGCAGCGGCGGAGTTTGAGATCGAAGACCTCATCGCTGATGAAGAGATGGTCGTCGTTATTACTCACGAAGGCTATATCAAACGGGTGCCAATCACTACCTATCGCCGCCAACACCGAGGTGGGGTGGGTGTGATCGGGATGCAAAACAAAGAAGGAGATTATCCCGAACATGTCTTTGTCGCATCAGCCCATCAATATATCCTGTTCTTTACTGATCGAGGCAAATGCTACTGGTTGAAAGTTTTCGAGATTCCAGAGCGTGGGCGTACCTCATCGGGGCAGGCAATCGTCAATCTCTTGCGGTTAGGAGGCGACGAAAAGATCACCGCATTTGTACCAGTGCGCGAGTTTGATGAGGAACGGTTTGTTTTCATGGCAACCGAGAAGGGCATTGTCAAGAAATGCAGCCTCGAAGTCTTCAGCAGACCCAATTCCGCCGGCATTATTGCAATCAATCTCGACGAAGGAGACAAACTCATTGGGGTACAATTGACTGAAGGCGATCACAATATTCTCCTGGTCACACGATCTGGAGGCTCCATCCGTTTCAATGAGGAGGAGGTTCGGAAACTCGGGCGGGCGACAATGGGAGTACGTGGAATCCGCTTGGATGAGGACGATTATGTTATCGGTATGGTCGCTGCGGTTGATGAGAAGGAGACGGTGTTAATCGTCACGGAAAACGGTTACGGTAAGCGTACACTATTGGCGAATTAT
Organism: Candidatus Poribacteria bacterium; assembly: GCA_965220385.1. Taxonomy (GTDB): domain Bacteria; phylum Poribacteria; class WGA-4E; order WGA-4E; family PCPOR2b; genus PCPOR2b. The sequence continues at coordinate 4,924,449 of OZ244825.1, forward strand.
CGATTGCAGGGACGTGCCGGAAAAGGCGTAATTGCCATCAAAACAAGCACCCGCAACGGCCCCGTTGTCGCAGCGAAAATGGTGTCGGACGATGATGAACTGATTATTGTAAATTCAAACGGTATGCTGACACGGATGACGGTCAACGATATCCGCACGATTGGGAGAAACACCCAAGGGGTGCGTTTAATGTCCCTGCGTAAGGAGGAGACTGTCGTTGATGTCGGAAAGATCTCCCCAAATGGTGATGCCGAAGTCCCAGATGAGGACAAATCCAAGGTTGACGGAAGTTGATAAGTCGCCTGTAGAAAGGTCTGGATATGAGACTTTTATCCGCGATATTGATTGCTACCCTGATAGTGGTGAATTTAAGTGCACAAGCTTCTGACGCAGCAGTATCAGATTCCTCATCGCAGCCCGAATATGAACGTGCGAAGCGGGTTTACGCGCACTTGATCTCTGCCACCTATCTCCGGGAAACAGGCAAACTGTTTCCTGCGAAAAAAGAGTATCAGAAGATTCTACGTGAATATGAGAAGTCTGCTTTTGTCCATACGCAACTGGCGAGTCTGAGCATGGGGATTTACGACCTCCCAGCTGCCGAGCAAAGCTGCCGCAGAGCCATTGAAATTGACCCCGAAAAACCGACGCCCTTCTATCTGCTGGGGCAGATTATGATCTGGCGATACGGAGATGCGAAGAACAAAGATAGGTGGAGCGATATTATTGAGGCATTCCAAAAAGTTATCGAACTTGATCCTGACCATTATGGATTTGAGAGAAATGGACGTCCTTTCAGCGCGTACTCCTACCTCGGGCAAATTTCAGAGCAGATCGGAGACTATCAATCTGCCGCCAATGCTTTCAAAGAGTTGATTCGCATTATGCCCTATCAACCAGCCTACTACTTACGGCTGGCTAACGTTTATAACCAGTTGGGGGATAAACAGGAAGCAATTACAGCTTATGAGCGCGCAATTAAAATAAACAACGATCTGTGGAGGGCGCATGATGCACTGTGGAAACTGTGCGTTGAACAGCATGATCTGTTATATCAAGCAGATCGATTAGAAGACGCAGCAGAAAACCTGCGGAAAGCAATTCACTCATATTCTGAACTGCGTCGACTTGCCCCACCTGCTAACCACAAGCACGATGCTGATCTACTAACACAGTTTCGTGCGCGTCTTGGGAGTCTATATGTCGTCCTTCAACGGGAAAACGAGGCGCTTGAAGTTCTAGAAAAAGCCTTAGAAACAAGTCCTGATGATCCCGATGCAAACTACTGGCTCGGAATTACTCACCAAGCGATTGGTAATTTTGAACAAGCCGAACATTATCTTAGAAGAACAATTGCACTCTCACCCGAACGTGAAGACGCTTATAATGCGCTAGGGTATTTTTTTGCTGAACTTGGAACAAACTTGGACGAGGCTGTAAGTCTGATCCAGAAAGCCTTGAAAAAATCACCAGCCAATGGTGCCTATTTGGATAGCCTTGGTTGGGCATATTTCAAGCAGGGTAAGTTGAATGATGCATTGAAACAACTTGAAAAAGCAGCTCTCTATATGCCGAATAATGTAGAGCTCCAAGATCACCTTGGGGAGGTCTATCTAAAAAAAGGACGTAAGAAGGAAGCGGTTGCTGCATGGCAAAGGGCGATTCAACTATCACCGGGTAATACCGCCATTCTGGAGAAGCTGAAAAAGCATGGACAATAATGAACTCCGATGAATAAGGAAATGGAGACATGAGAAAATGGCGAAATGGTGCGTTCATTGGTTCATTGCTGCGTGAATTCATTCAAGGTGTGGGGAATGCACAGGCTGTGGCACGCTTCACGATTCACGTTTTATCCATTACGCTTTACCTTCTGCTGGGAATGCCAAGCGCGTACGGTTGGATCGATGGCACTCCCTATTTTTATGAACGCTTTGGCTCCATCCTTAAAGATGTTGGCGAAGTACCTTCTGCGCCTGCTCGACCAAATGCGCCTCAACCAGTGCTTGGAGACCGCAAGAACTTCTTTTCGGTCAATTTTAATACCCATGAACAATACATTGTTCACGCCACTTTGCGGGCGATTGGGGAATTCTGTTACATCTTTGTTGAGGATTCGCAGTGGCTCCAGACGGTGAATGACGAAACGGTTCGCTCAGTGCGCCGTGCATTCGATGACGCAGTTCCCGCCGACTTGAACCGTGGAATCTACGAAATCGAAACAGAACTTTTCGGTGCACCACCAGACATTGATGGCGATAAGCGAATCTATCTGCTTTTATTGGATATTCGTGATAAGGAGACGCGGGGCGGCAGTTTTGTCGCAGGTTTTTTTAGTCCAGTTAATCAGCACCGAGGTATCCTCAGGCACCCAGATATAGGTATTCCGGTCCGTAGCAATGAGCTCGAGATACTCTATCTGGATACCGACCCCCAGAACGCAGGAAGCGAGAAAGCGTTCGGTGTACTTGCTCACGAATTTCAGCATCTCATCCACTGGCGGCATGACCCAAATGAAGCAATCTGGGTCAACGAAGGCTGCGCTGAATATGCTACATTCGTTTGCGGTTATCAAGTGCAAAACCATGTTTCAGCATTTCAACAGAATCCACATGTTTCACTTGTAAATTGGTCTCAAGGAACGCAGAGCCAAGTTGCTCAATATGGTGCGGTGTACCTGTGGATGCTTTATCTCCATGAACATTACGGCGGCGCACAGACGATCGCCACAATTGTGAAAAATCGAGAGAACGGAATCTCTGGCATTAACAGTGCTTTGCACGCGCGTGGTGTGGAATCGACCTTCTCTGCTATCTATGCTAATTGGAAGGTCGCAAATTATCTTGATGATGGCGATTTTGCTGATGGGCAGTACGGCTATCAGAATGAACAATTAACGCTCCGGTCTCGCCGTGAGCATCATTCATATCCTGTTTCCGTTAAAAACAACGTACTTGCTAGCTATGCGTCGGACTATATCCCCTTTTACCCTGATGCAGAAAACGGTAGCCTGAGTCTCTCCTTTGAAGGTGATGATCATCTCCCTTACGATGTCAAGGTTATTGAGTTTCAAGACGGACAACCGACGACAGTGCGTGATATGGTGTTAACTGAGAATGGAAAAGGAAGTCTGCTTATCTTGGATTTTGGGAGGAGTGTTGAGAAAATCACGCTTATCCCAAGTGTGCAACCCAACAGCGAGTTACCACTCCCCACTGTATCATCTTACACTTATAGCGCAGAGCAAATTATCGAAAAGGTAGAATTTAATGCAACAGCCTTGCCCAACCCCGTTCACCCAAGGTACTGGGACATCATCGCCGTTCCAAATCACTCGATTGGTGCAAGTCCACCACACATCACGATTGCACAAGGTGTTGAATCCGTTATTTCAACAAATCCAATGAAAGCTGTGCAAGATGGAGCCATTTACACCTATTCGCTTTATCTTGTTCCAGAGATCGCCCCCGAAAGCGTCCGGTGGGAGATTTTCTTTTTAGGTGAGTCGGTTGGATCTGGTGAACTTGAAAAACACAACGAGTAGATAGAAACTTTTCTCTGAACCAAAAGTAGATAGGAAAATGGTCAGTTCTGTAACATTGATAGGCAAACTATGGTGAATTCTGAAAATAAATAGACACTTTCGCCGACCCGGTAGGTGCGGTTTCTAACCGCACCGGTTTGGAGTGTCTCATTAATTCTATAAACTACCATAAACAGGACCGACACTTGAAAACAGATACCCATTTTCTTTTTATACATCACGTTTTACGCCTCAAGGAGGAGATTACATGGCAACACCAACCTTTTATGCAGGAACAGTAGGTCAGAGTGTTTGGCGCAGCAATGATGGTGGTGACACGTGGGCTCGAGCAAGTAACGGAATGTTCCCGGAAGCGGACATTCGTGCCCTCGCTGCAAATCCCAACGATTCATCAATCCTCTTCGCCGGTACAGAAGCTGGCATTTTTCGCACACAGGACGGTGGGGAAAATTGGGAACAGCTCAACTCTCCTATGGATGGACTGCAAATCTGGGCAATTGCAATCAATCCGAACAACCCCGATATCCTCTACGCAGGCACCTGTCCGTCTGCCCTGTTCAAATCAGCTGACGGCGGGGATACATGGCAGCAGCTTGATGTTGCGCTCGCTGAAGAGTGCGAGGGTGTGCCAATCATACCGCGCGTAACCTCGATCTCAATTGATCCCGACGATGATCAGACCGTCTATGCTGGAATTGAGATTGATGGGCTACGTCTTACCACCGATGGTGGCGAAACATGGGTAGAGCGGAGTACCGGACTGAGCAGCCTCGATATCCATGGGTTGGCTGTTGTTCCTGGTGACTCCAAGGCACTCGTTGCCGCGACAAATAACGACGTGTGCGTTACGACAGATCTAAACGAATGGACGCCGCTTAGTGTCGGTGATGGCTTCCCTTGGCCCTACTGTCGGGCGGCGATGTATGTGCCCATGAACGGTACAGGGCGAGTTTATATCGGAGCGGGAAATGGCCCGCCCGGAGATGAAGGCGGACTGTTCTACACCGATGATCTCGGTAAATCGTGGGAACGAGCGGAGCTCGGACTTACCGCCAATAGCACAATCTGGTGCTTGGCACGTCAGCCTGCGATGCCCGGATGGTTGTTCGCTTGTAGCGTCAACGGTCAGCTTTTCCGCAGCACTGATGATGGGGCATCCTGGTCTAAACTTTCCCATGAGTTCGGCGAAGTCCGTGCCCTGGCAATTGTTCCGTAAGGAGCTCGTGCTCCTATTGAAATTCCACTTGAATCGAAACCTAAAAGCGTAGGGGACAACGATTGTTGTTCCCTACTGAAATACCTATACTGTTGAAGATAAAACACTGCTTTGTAGAAAAGGTGTGGATAATACACACGTAAAACGATGAGTTGATGGACAAATACACACCTCGTACTAGTACATTGTCAGAAAAATGTAGCACAAACTGTATAAGGTTTCAGAACATAAATTGGTAATTCTCTATGTTCCCAAGGCCCAGTAGGTGCGGTTTGTAACCGCACCGGCCATCGCAATGAAGGTGCTTATCATAATTTATTTGATAGAGTACTAGAGAGTCAGCAAGCCTGTATTGGAGACAAACGAGAATTCTAGCATCAACGGTTTGATACAATGTTCCTCTACGCATCAGGAAGTATTGCCGCTTTCAATTTCATTTGATATTTGAAGATAGATTTGGTATACTTCAACTGCGCGGAATGATGGGGTGGCTATTATTGATCCAATCCCGATAGATAATCTTTTCGCTGTCGGGAAACGTTGGCTACCCAAGTGTCAATTCGGGATTTTTGTAGATACAGAAGAGAGGTTAAGTGCTGTGAATAAGAGTGCCAAGAGTATTGTCGTTTGGTTGATTATGGCATCATTGGTCGCTTATGCCATGTACCAGTTTTTAAGTCCGGGTAAGGGAAAGGTGCATCAGCTAGCGTCATCAGAATTTTATGCCTACCTCCGACAACCAAACAGCAAGGACCTATTTGAAGGAAAAATTGAAATCGGTAAAGAGTGGATTAAAGGAAAATTCAGGGACCCGCAACCTATTCTATTGGATGAAATGTCCAGAGGTGGGGGAGAACCAGTAACATTTCAGGAATTTCGGACGAGTCGCGACATTTATTCTGAATACCCACTTCAGGAAAAACTTATTGAATATCAAATTCCATTTGATAATGAGCGTTCATCGCCTGTTCCGCAATGGATTGTAATCTTTGGCTCAACAATCCTACCAATCTTGCTTTTCCTGGGGATCATGATCTTCATTTCGAGGCAGATGCAAGGCACGGGCAATCGAGCGTTATCGTTTGGAAAAAGCCGCGCTCGATTACACTCTGAAAGCGAATCGACAATTACCTTTGCCAATGTCGCTGGTTGTGATGAGGCGAAAGAAGGATTGGAAGAGGTAATTCAGTTCCTGAAGGACCCGAAGAAATTTCAGAGACTGGGTGGACGTATTCCAAAAGGAGTCCTGTTAATGGGACCGCCGGGCACCGGAAAAACCTTACTCGCCCGTGCTGTCGCCGGGGAAGCCAATGTCCCATTTTACAGTATCAGCGGATCCGATTTTGTTGAAATGTTTGTAGGAGTGGGCGCGTCGCGCGTCCGGGACCTGTTTGAGACCGGAAAGAAGAATGCACCGTGTATCATCTTTATTGACGAGCTAGATGCGGTCGGCCGACATCGTGGGGCAGGCATCGGTGGCGGTCATGATGAGCGGGAACAGACCCTAAACCAACTGCTCGTCGAAATGGATGGGTTTGATACCTCTGAAGGCGTTATTCTCATTGCTGCAACAAACCGGCCCGATGTATTAGACCCCGCGCTCCTCCGTCCAGGGCGCTTTGACCGTCAAATCGTTGTTGACCTCCCCGATGTCAAAGGGCGTGAAGATATTTTCAAAGTCCATACGCAGAACATTGAAACAGACCCAGATGTGGATTTAGAGATACTCGCAAAAGCGACACCCTACTTTTCGGGGGCGGACATCGAAAATATGGTGAACGAAGCCGCCTTACTCGCAGCCAAAGAGGACAAAGATACCGTTGAAATGATTTTCTTTGACGAAGCCAAAGATCGTGTGCTGATGGGTCCTGAGCGCCGTAGCCTCATTATCAGCGACGATGATAGGCGGGTCACCGCATACCATGAGGCGGGGCATGCGCTGTTACGACATGTTATCCCCGAAAATGACCCGAACTATAAAGCTACGATTATTCCTCGTGGACGAGCGCTTGGTGTTTCGGTGGCGCTTCCCATCCAAGAACGCCGCAATTTCAACAAAAAATATCTACTTGGTAGCATTACCACTGCACTTGGTGGACGCGTTGCCGAGGAACTCATCTTTGGCGAATTGACCACCGGGGCGCAGAACGATTTCGAGCAGGCAACCGATATCGCCCGCAAAATGGTTACGCAATGGGGTATGAGCGATCTTGGACCACTCTCCTTCGGACGACGTGAAGAGCAGGTCTTTTTAGGCAAAGAGATTGCACATCACCAAGATTATAGCGACAAGACTGCTATTGAAATTGATGAAGCTGTCCACGGTATTGTTATGGGCTGCTATAATAGAGCGAGAGACCTCATTGAAACGAATCTTGATGGGCTAAAGAAGCTTGCTGATGAGTTGCTTGAACGTGAAACACTCATCACATCAGATATTGAAGAGATACTTGGTCCCCGTCCCCAAATTTCTCCAGCTGCATCATGAATTGCCGAGGAAAGTCCCTTACCTGTGGCGAACGCACTTGGATCATGGGAATTCTCAACGTCACCCCAGATTCATTCTCCGACGGTGGCCGTTATCTCGACGCAAACCGCGCCATTGACCACGCTTATCAGATGATCGAAGATGGCGCGGATATTATCGACATCGGCGGCGAATCTTCTCGACCGGGAGCCTTGCCCGTCTCCACAGATGAAGAGCTAACCCGTGTGCTACCGGTCATTGACGCGCTTGCGAAGGGGACAGATGCGTTCATTTCGATTGACACCTACAAACCCCCTGTTGCACGCAAGGCACTTCAAGCTGGTGCTCATATTGTCAACGATATTACCGCGTTAGGTGACGCAGATATGGCGGGAGTTGTTGCGGGGATGGGGGCTGGGTTGATCCTCATGCACATGAAGGGGGTTCCCCGCACGATGCAGCACTCACCGGTGTATCAAGACCTAATCCCTGAAATTCTCACCTTTCTCCGAAACCGGATTGATAAAGCACAAGCAGAGGGAGTTTGTCCTGATCGGATTATGATTGATCCCGGCATTGGATTTGGTAAAACTGCCGAGCATAACCTGGAGATTTTACGCTCTCTCGATGCGTTTCGGAGCTTGGATAAGCCCATCCTTATTGGCACTTCCAGAAAGGCGTTCATTGGAAAGATCCTCAATCTACCTAATCCGGACGATCGTTTGGAAGGCACCGCTGCGACGGTCGCGTGGGCAATCGCTCACGGTGCAGATGTCGTTCGCATCCATGACGTGAAGGCGATATGTAAAGTCGCTCAAATGACTGACGCAATTCATCGTCGCACAAATTAAATTCCCGCCCAGAAAACTGAAGATTCAATTGCCTATACACAACGAATCAAAAGCACAACAGACAAAAATTGATTATAGCGGTCAATATTGACATCGCCTAAGTCAGTAGAATGGGTATCTGTGTGCGAATACCCTCCTTGTGGGCAACTGCAAATATGAATAAAAATCAATCGTACTATCTTTTTCGCCTCACATTTTACACAGTACCTAACTTCAAAGTTGCGTTCATCGCGCTGTTACTTCTCTTCGGCGGGAGTCATCTCGCATCAGCCCAAGCTATCAACGCAGACTTTCGTGCGTCCGCGGATACATTTCTCAGAAGACTCACTGTGGCAGAACATCTGAGGCTGGGAGATAACGCTGCCAACTCAATCTCAGGAGCGAATGTCCTTAACAGCAATCCTGCTGGGCTCAGTTTCATTGATAGCAACCATCTCATAACGCACACCTCACGGTTTCCGCGCACTATTGCCGTCATCGCCAAACTGAATGAAGTCGAACGGTACGAGGACCACAGTCAATATGTACTTCCCGCATCGGGGCTTGAGTTTGTGAACTACAGTAGGCGTTTGGGAACAGCGGGGACAATTGGATTCAATTTTGCTGTCGGACATGAGGGGCGGTTCAGTCGTGTCAACCACCTCGGAAAAGCTACGAACAGTTTCCCGGAAACCGACTTCGCGGTTGGACTGAGCTATGCGGTGAAACCCTTTCGAAGGCTCGCTATCGGTGCCGATGCTAAGTGGCTGCGATCTAAAGTGCAGGATACTGAGAACGAGCGACATATCGGACACGGTTACGCTTATAATTTAGGACTAATCCAGCAATTGGGCGAACACCTCCGCATTGGTGCGGTGGTTAGAAACTTGAGCAACGGACTATCATTCACTGATAATTCTATTCCTGATCGTATCCGTCGAGATATTCTTCTGGGCGGGGTATACCAGTTTCATTATAAAAATGTGGATATTCAGATTGGCTTGGACCTGAATCCACCCTTTGAAGATGGCATCCGAACCAATTTCGGCGGAACTGTTTGGTATCGCGGCTTCATCGGTGGCCGAATCGGTTATCTGCGCCACACCGAAAAACGGTTTGGATCAGTCCTTAGTCTTGAAACAGGGCAAGTGGACTCCGAGGATAGGATATGGAAAACTGAAGGACTCTCGTTCGGACTTGGGTTACAGGTCCGTGGAATTTACATAAACGCGGCCTATACGCCGCAGCTACGACCGGTGGAAAATGGCGGAGAGCAAATCCGCGTAGAAACTGGTAAATCTGTATACTCATTTTCGATTGGACAGCGGTTCTGATGTACTAGTAAAATGAGCAGAGATTGCGAAACATATTAAGCCTCACGTTTCACGTTCACTATGTCAGACGAATACAAAACCATTGTCGGAACAGCAGAGTCAAAGCTGGTTGTCAAAAAATCTCGCTTTTTTGGGCTTGCTACATCAATTGATACGATAGAAGCCTCGAAGAAGTTCCTAACGCTCCTCCAAGAGAAATATCCTAACGCCTCGCACGGCTGCTACGCATACAGTATCGGACAGGACCGTGAAAAGCGAGAATACGCTACTGATGCCGGTGAGCCAAGAAACTCCGCAGGTCCCCCAATTTTAGCAGCCGTAACCGCCTCGCAGCTCTCGAATGTTATCTGTGTTGTCATCCGCTACTACGGCGGCATCAATCTTGGTATCGGTGGGCTTATTCGAGCTTATGGTCGATGTGCGAGGGAATGTTTAGGGAGTGCAAAAATTGAAACTCAGATTTTCTATAAAACACTACAGGTGCGGACACCTTACGAACAAATCGGTTCGGTCCTTAAACTGTGTAACAGATTAGGAGGCAAAGTGATAAACATCGAATACGGTCAAGATGCAACGGCATATCTGCAAATTCGTCAACGAGAGGTTGAAAACTTTCAAGAAAGTCTGCGAGGAATCAACTCCGATATTGACGTGATTAATTCTATGACTGTATAATCTACCGGTGTTAAATCTTGAGTGTGTAGGCATCAAGCGATATGGGAGGGATAATCTTGGACGAGGTCAAAAAATTTACAACTACACATGAATGGGTTGAAGTTGGAGAAAGCGAAGGGATTGTGGGAATTACCGAGCGCATCCAACTGGAGTATGGCGATATTGTCTTTGTTGAACTGCCCGCCGTTGGCGATGAATACGAACAAGATGAGCCGTTGGGCAGAGTAGAAGTGACCGATGGTAATACTTTTCCTGTCCACGCGCCAGCAACCGGAGAGATTAAGGAAGTCAACGTTACTCTGGAGGAAGATCCGGACCTGATTAACCACTCGCCTGAAGGGGATGGGTGGATCTGTAGAATAAGCATTGAGAGCCCCCGAGAGCTCAACGTGTTGATGGATATCGACGCATACAGCGACTATGAGGAAGAAGAGCTCGATGACGAGTATATGGATGAACAAGACTTTTACGATGAAGATGAGGCTTATTAAATGCGTTGATCTACCCATCCTTGAACCAGATCTTTAGTTGGAGGACAGATTCGCGCAAATCTTCTGCCACACTTCCCACCTAAAATGGAATCTCCACTCTTCTCTTTGATATGAAGGATCTCTATGTCATTAGTCCGATTAGACCAAGTCACAAAATCGTATGACCCTTACCTCATCCTGGACGAAGTCTCTTTGTCGATTGAGCATGGCGATCGGATCGGACTCATCGGAAAGAACGGAACCGGTAAAACTACACTAATTGAAATTATCGCCGGTGTGATAGAGGATTTCAAAGGGGGCATTACGTATGCCAAGCGCCTCCAAATCGGGTATCTCAGCCAAGAACCCGATTTGGAGGCGAATTGCTCACTTCGGCAGGAAATGTTCAAGGTCTTTCAGGAACGGCGGGATCTCGAAGATGAGATGCTGCTGCTCAGTGAAGAGATGGTAGAGGACCCCAATCTGATCGACAAATATGCTCAGCTGCAAGAGCAGCATGAACGAATGGGCGGTTACGATTACGAGTATCAAACAAATCGGACGCTGGGTGGCTTGGGATTTCGTGACGACGACTTTAACCTGACGGTTGGTGTATTAAGTGGAGGACAGAAAAGCCGCGCTGCGCTCGCGAAATTACTGCTTGAAGATCCCGATCTGCTGCTGCTCGACGAGCCCACCAACCACCTAGACATCAAAGCCATTGAGTGGCTGGAAAACTTCCTGAATACCGAATATCGAGGGGCGGTCATCATCGTTTCCCATGATCGCTACTTTTTGGATCGGGTTTCCCGCAAGACTGTCGAGCTGCGAAACAACAAACTCAAAGAATACTCTGGAAACTATACGAGACATCTCGAAATCCGACGAGCTGAAAGCCTAACACAGGAACGGGAATATAAAAAACAACAACGACATATCGCTCACGAGGAAGACTTTATCCGGCGCAATATGGCTGGGCAACGGACGCGAGAGGCGCAAGGGCGGCAGAAGTTATTGGACCGACTTGAACGGGTAGAAAAGCCAGAGACCACGGATAAGACACTCAAACTCCGCTTCACACCGGAAGTACGAGGCGGAAATGACATCTTGCAATGCCGGGGCTTAGGAAAGCGATATGGCGATAAACAGATTTTTGAGGATCTGAATATAGAGGTCTACCGCCAAGATGTGGTCGGTATCATTGGTCCTAACGGCGTTGGAAAGACAACCCTGTTCCGAATGATTCTGGGAAACGAAAAACCCACTTCAGGGGAATTGAAGATTGGTCACAATCTCCATTTCGGGTACTATGACCAAGAACTTGCAGGACTCAACCGCGACACCACAGTGATCGATGAGATTTGGGCATTACGTCCAACGCAGAAACGGGGGGAAATTCGCAGTTTTCTCGGACGGTTCCTGTTTTCCGGGGATGAGGTTTTCAAATGGATTGGCGACCTCAGTGGTGGCGAGCAGAGCCGTGTCATGCTCGCTAAGTTGCTCTTGGAGAACGCGAATGTTCTGCTACTTGATGAGCCGACAAACCACCTGGACATACCATCGCGTGAAGTGTTTGAAGAAGCATTGGCGGAGTACCCCGCAACCGTTTTTATGATTTCTCATGACCGCTATTTCCTGAACAAGCTCGTCAACAAGCTATTGGTCTTTGAGAATGGAACGGCGAAACTATTTTTTGGAACTTACGCAGAATATGAAGCCCACGTCCGTGAGCAGAAGCGAATTGCAATGGAAGCGAAGGAGGAAGCAGAGAAAGCGGAAAAGGTGGAACGGCAGGAAAAACAGCGGAAAGAGCGGTTGCGAGTTGCCTCAACTTCAAAGCGATCTAAGAAAAAACGGCGGGTGAAAGCACAACGCATAGCTGATGTATGAGGAGCATTAGGAAGCTATAAACCGCATCAAAAAGGAGACTACTCTTGACATCACAATTATCTTCCACAGACCTTCATAACGAATCTCTCGTCATCGATTCTCACAACGATACGATTGTTGGTCACATCCGTCGAGGAAACGTCAGTATTGCGGATAAGGAGATCCCCGACCGCATTCGGCATGATGGGACAATTGCCTATATGCGTGGCCCCCTTGACCGAGTAGCCAGCCAGCTGGAAATCCAGATCAATCTGCCAAAGATGCGTCAGGGCGGGGTTGACGCTGCCTTCTTTGCAATTGATGTAACGCGAGCATGGAAGAATCATCTCAGCTACGCCCTAGACGCCATCGGCTTTTTCAGGGCGGAAGTCGAAACCCACGCCGATGAAATCGTCATTGCAAAGACCGCGGACGACGTTCGGAAGGCAAAAGCAGCGGGTAAACTTGCTGCAATCTTGGTCATTGAGAACAGCGATGGTGTGGAGCGAAGCCTGAACATCCTGAAAAGCCTCCATCATCTCGGCGTCCGGTCTATTGGGCTGACCCACGACCCGACCTCATGGGCGGCGGCTGGCAACGCCGAAACAGATAGCGGCGGCGGACTCACCCGATTTGGCGTCCAACTGGTGAAAGAGATGAATCGGTTGGGAATGCTGGTCGATGTGTCCCACATCAGCGAGCGAGGCTTTTGGGACGTGCTGGAAACTGCCGAACGTCCTGTAATCGCTTCCCACAGTAACTGTAAGGCACTCTGTGGTCATCCGCGCAATCTAACCGACGAACAGATCAAACGCATCGCCGAGAACGGTGGTGTCATCGGTGCCACCTTCGTAACATGGTTCATTGACGATGACGCTCCCTCCTTTTCCCGTTATCTGGACCACATCGATCACATGATCAGTCTGGTCGGAGACGACCACGTTGGCATCGGATCCGACTTCGATGGCGGGGGCGAGCAACTCAAGGATGCGACAGAGTTCCCAAAAATTACCGAAGGACTGCTGGAGCGGGGCTATTCGCCTGCGTCAATCCGGAAGATCCTTGGGGAGAATCACCTACGGGTCTTTGCGGAGGCATGTCCCGGATAAATCTCGCATATTGACACGAACTGTCCGATAAGGGACATCGACAATACTCTTAGGACTTACGCAGCACGTTCATAAGTCTCCCTGATTTTCCAAAGTCCCCCTGACAAGTGGTACATCCCGCCTGCCTGCTCTCGGCTTGTCGGAGTCCCGCCTGTCCCGATTCATCGGGGATGTATCGGGGATTTATCGGGGGGGATTTAGGGGGTTAAAAATCAAAAACCTACCCCCGTGTGCTAAATTTGTGTAAGTCCTGACTTTACAACGCTCCACGCAACACCAAATGATCATCCATCACTTCTCCCTTGCCGTTGCGTGTCCCGGTCGGCATATAGTGGATAACCATTGCCCGACGCCGACGGCTTGACCGATTCGGGTTCGTCTGATGTAACATCAGGCAGTGATGCACCATCCCGAACCCCGCCTTAACTGGTACAGGGTCCGCACGATTCTCATCCACATCTGCTTCCAGCAAAGCGGGAAGTTGCCCCTTCTCTGTTGCAGCACGATCGTGATCCGGTGTCCCTTCTAAGTGACTGCCGGGGATAACATTCATACATCCGTTCTCTTCATCGGCATCGTCGAGCGCCATCCAGATGCTCACGAGGTCAGACGGTGTACAACGCCAGTAGCCGTTGTCCTGATGCCACGGCACTTCACCACCGTGACTGGCTGGCTTGTACAGTGCTTGGTCGTGGAACAACTGGATATTGGACCCAATCAAGCTTTCTGCGATGTCCAACAACGGCTCATGATAGAGTAGCTGACGGTACACCTCATCGTAACGCCACATCTCCATAATCTGCAGCATCTCCTCCGAACGATCTGCGGTCTCGTCCTGCTCCGAATCGCCGACGACAGCAAGGTTGCGCATCCCCTCACCAATTGTCCCACGCTTTTTCGCAAACAGCGCGTCGTAATGCTCACGTAGCAAATCGAGGTGATCGTCTGCAACGAGGCGATGTGGAATGTTGAGATACCCTTTCTCTTGAAATTGTTCGACCTGTTGTGGCGTGAGTTTCATCATGCCCTCCTTTAGCCTTTTATGGTGAATTCTGAAAATAAATAGACACTTTCGCCGACCCGGTAGGTGCGGTTTCTAACCGCACCGGTTTGGAGTGTCTCATTAATTCTATAAACTACCATAATTTTGTTAGGAGTTACGCAGTTCAGTTTGTAGTAGCGCAATTTATTGCGCGTTCTTATCGCTGTTTGTAGTTGCCTGTTTCTTAATCCCGCCTGTCCCGATTCATCGGGGATTCATCAGGTGCTTTTACTGTAGTTGCCCGACAGTAACCCACTCATCGAGGCAAGGAGGCCTCTCCCACAGGCGGAATAGGATTCAAAGTTTTTCGGTTTCTATTGGTGTTCTACACTTTCTTTTAACATGAGCCTCGGGGGTTCATCGAGTGTTGGAAATGGTGTCCTGTTGCTTTGAATCCCGATTTATCGGGGCGGCGATGAATCGCCCTACTACAAATCGGAGATTCTCACAACGGAGGCTTTGAGCGTTCAAGTGCGTAAGTCCTATTTGTTTTACTTGCGTTCATATTTAATGGTACACTTCGCATATAACCAGCTTTTGATCCCTGACGAGGTTGCCATGAAAACATTGGATGACTATACCAATTCAAATCGTACCACTGCTAACGAGAGGTGATCGTCTCACTTATGAACGTCGTTTCACTCTGTCTGATGCTTCTGACAAGCCGCATGTTATATCCGCTTACCTTGCTGGATGTGATGCAATTGTTTCTTACGATAGCCATTTTCAAGAAGCCGCAGATTTTATTACGTCACTAACACCGGAAGAACTGCTGACACATCTAAATTCCTGAATGCAAGCCGCTAAGTAAATCTTACAACACAACCGGCTCCCCAATCTCTGCTGATCGCTTCACCGCCCGACATATTGCCACCGCTTTCATACCCGCTTCACCGCTTGCCCGAGGTTCACTTCCCGTCTGAATGCACTCGATAAAATGCTCAATCTCTGCCCCGAAAGAATCAAAATTCGGGTAGTTTTCTTCCTGCAAAGTCTCCGGATCATCTCGGAAAGAGTAACGCAAAGTCTCTGCGCTATCAAACCTACCTATCACCTCAGCGACTCCGTTTTCGTTGGCGACATAGAAATCCTCAAAACTAAAGCCTCCCATCGAAACCATCCCGGCGTTGACAACACCAATCGCGCCGCTTTTGAAGCGCAGCGTGAACATCGCACAATCAATCTGCGGTTTCCGGTGCGGCGCAAAGAAGGTCCCACCTTCGGCATAGACCCGCTCGACATCTCCCATCAGAAAACCCAGAATGTCTGCAGCGTGCACAGCGTTCTCAAGGATGGGTCCGCCACCATCGTCCTCCGCCCAAAACCAATCTTTGTTCGACATCCCCGGATGCGGATACCGGTGCACCATGTACTGAATCGGTCCAAATTGCCCTTCCGTTAATTCCTTCAATCGCAAGAGCGGCGGGATAAACCGTTTCTTATGCCCAATCTGCAAAACAACACCCGCTGATCTGCACACAGCGATCATCTCCTGACAGTCGGAAACCGTGCTTGCCATCGGCTTCTCACACAGTACATGAATCCCACCCGCTGCCGCCATGCGCGTTAGCGCCAAATGAACCTTTGGGGGCGTACAGATACTGATTGCCGTTAGATCCTCCGTATCCAGCATCTCCTCCGTAGAGGTATACCCTTTGACCTCATATTCCGACGCGAACTCATCTGCGATCTGTCGGTTGATATCGCATACACTGACCAGTTCGGCATTGGGACTCTTAGCCCACCGATCAACATGGGCACGTCCTACACCCGCTAACCCAATCACTGCAACTCTCATACGCTGCTCCTAATATTTTCTAATCCGAGCTGCTAACCACTGAAAATCCGTCGAGTTGTCGACAAAGTTGAGTGACTAAACCTTCCGCTCCAGAGGAACGTTATCTGTATCAGTCAGGCTCTTTACCATCACGTTTCGTAGCTACAAATATGCCCTGTAGTTTAGCAGAGCCGGGTTGTAGAGTCAAGGTATACGAAGATGGAATCGAAAAGATAAAACTTGACAAGGTATAGCGGATCTCATAAACTAAAGTTCAGCAACCATTCTGAGTTGTTCGTGGGAGGAGGCGTCTACATTGATTTGTCCCGAATGCGGCGGTAAGGTGCAAACGCTTAAAAACGAATCGGCGTTTTGCTTGGATTGCGAGTGGGATAATCTTGAGCAAATCTCCCGATCAGGACAACGCGCGGATTGCAAGCATCTGTGGGTGTTGCAAGTGAATCAAGCGGATAGCACATCACAGTGGTGGTGCGTACACTGCTCTGAACGCCGGGATTTTCAAATGGCACTGATGTATCTGAGACCTTAGCATAGAGCTAAGTTATCACCTAAAGTCCTAAGGGCGACAGGCGTATAGCATTCATATATTATATTTTTAGAGGAGATAGGGGGACATCCTATGGGATTTTCATTGGCGGATAAGGTTGCCATTGTTGTGGGGAGTAGCAGTGGCATGGGACGGGCAACAGCGACTACCTTTGCTGAAGCAGGGGCAAAGGTGATTTTGGCTGCACGGAGCGCCGATAAACTCGCAGCGTTGGCAGAAGAAATTGGTGAGAATGCGGTCGCCTGCTCGACCGACATTCAAGATGCGGGGGCCGTTGATAAGCTCATTGCGACAACATTAGAACACTTCGGACGGATCGATGTGCTCGTCTATGTGACCGGTACAAACATTCCCGAGCGGAGTCTTGAAATTCTGTCCAACGAAACGTGGGATATGATGATTCAGACGAACCTGACCGGAGCATTTTACTGCACAAAAGCGGTCCTGCCAACTATGCGAGACCAAAAGGACGGCTTGATCATTTATGTATCCAGTGGAGCAGTGCAACGTCCTGACACATCTGGTGTCTCCTATCAGGCAACCAAACACGGGATGGTCGGCCTCGCTCACGGCACATTCCAAGAAGAAAAAGAAAATGGTATCCGTACCTCAATGCTCTTCCCCGGTTTGACCGATACGCCACTCGTCTTGCAACGTCCGGTGCCAACGCCGCCCGAAGTGATGGCAAAATCGCTACAACCGCAGGATGTCGCTGATGCGTGTCTGCTGGTTGCTTCTCTACCAGCGCGGGTGTACGTTCCAGAGTTAATCATGTTACCTGCAGGTTTAGCGTAACCAGAATCATGCCGTTATCCAATCAAAGACCGCAAATGGTTAAGAGATTTACCTCTGTTTTTATTTTTTCAATCTTCATTCCAACGGTCCTCTTTGCCCAAGAGGAGCTGCTCATCAAGATTCCCGAAAGTTCGCACCAACACCTCCAGTTTCTCCAAACGCATCATCGGATCAAATTACGCTATCGTACCCCAGAATTGTCCATCATTCAAGTCCCTCTGAACTCCGGTTCCACCGAGGCGATCCAGGATGTATTGACCGAACTACCTGACCCACAAATCTTGGATACAGTTACACCCGGCTTCAACTATTACATCCTCTGGCGCCCGTCAGCGGGAGACCGTGCGAAAATCGAAAGGTATGGCGAAATTTTAGATCAGTTCGGTGGGCTTTCCCTGCTCAAGTTGCACGTTAATCTTGAATCTGTCCTATTAGACCTGCCACTACATCAACGTGCGAAACTCCCCGCTGATGTTGTACTGTCCGAACCACAACCCCCCGCATTCGCTCCGAGTATAGCCGCTTCCCCCCAACAACAATCAGTCATTCAAGGGTTACTTGGCCAAGCGGATGGCTTTCGATGGCTTTGGCAGACTATCACCCTCGTTGAAAATGAAGATCTCCAGCGACCGGGACAGTTTTTCCGAAGCCGATATGCCCTACGAGTCCGTGATGCTGTCCAATTTGACGACAAGCCGACACCCGATCACGCTTGCGATAATTCCGCAGAATACATCGCCCAGCAGTTTCGCAGCTACGGCTTGGAAGTGGAATTTGATCCCTTTGACCACCGACGTCGATCCGCCCTTGGAGCGTTGGTGGGCGAATACGTGATGCGGAATGTAGTTGCCACACTGCCGGGTAAGGGTCCCAACAAAAATCGAATCTACTTGATGGTGGGACATTATGACAGCATCGCCTCCAAAAACCCCGGTTGGGATGGCGGATGGAGAAGGATGGCAGCGCCAGGAGCGTCCGACAATGCGTCGGGCATCGCTGAAATGCTCGAAACCGCACGCATTCTCAGCCAGCAAGATTTTGACTTCACGATTCGATTCATCGCTTTTTCAGGGGAAGAACTGTTTCTATTCGGAAGCAAACACTATGCTCAGTTGGTTCGGGAACGCGGGGACGACATCGCCGGCGTCTTAAACTTCGATCTTTTGGGACATGACCCGGACGGGAACTTGGACATCCATGTGCTTGGCGACGAACAGTCGCAATGGCTCGTCAACGCTTTTGGGGCTGCCGCGGAGCGATACCGGCTCCCTATCGATCTGCGCCTGAAAAACGATCCCAGTTTTATCTTCAGTGACCACTCTCCATTTTGGGACATCGGGATTCCAGCGGTGATGGTAGCCGAGGAATCCTCCCTTGATGCGCCAGACGAATCAACAGCATACATCCACAGCGCGGAAGATGATTTAACAAAGATCTCGATACCGCTGTTGGGAGAATTGGCTATCAAGTTAGCAGTAGCGACACTCGCCGAACTCGCGCGTCCCATGGTTGGGTCAAGCGAACCACTTAATCCCGATATTTTCTGGGAAGCCGAAGGGATCACCGTTTCCAATCCCTCTCCTACCAAAGGAGATGAGGTTACCATCAGTGCCAATGTCACAAACGCGGGTCCCATTCCCGTTGAGAATATCACAGTACAGTTCGTCGTTGTGAACCCCGACGGAAGCACTGAAACCCTGCCCGAACAACACGTCGATCTGGACGTCAATCAGCCAAAAATGGTCACCGCCCGATTCACACCAACCACATGGGGCATCCTTACCCTCCGCGCCATAGTAAACGACGATACGCGTGTCTTTGAGTCCAACTTCAACAACAATCGGATCGAAACCGAACTGATCGTGGCGAATCCGAGCGTGACGCTCGAAAACATCGTGGCTTACCCCAACCCACTCCGCCTCGGTCAGCCGGGGACCGCCCTCAAACTAACCTATACCCTGAGCCGTGATGCAGAGGTCGTTGTTTCCATTTACGACACCTTCGGCGAGCAGGTCCTTGAAAGCGTGTTCCTTGCAGGCAGCAACGGCGGTCAATTGGGCGCAAACGACGCCTTTACTTGGGAAGGCAGGCGCAACTTTTTTGATCTTGTCACACCCGGCGTCTACATCTGCCGTATCACCGCAACCGATGCAGACGGCGAATCACAAACAAAAGGCACAAAAATCGCTGTGATCCGGTAGTGACGTAGTAGGCATACTCCGTATGCCGTAACCTCCATTCCGTGAATCATTGATCTCGCAACTAAAAAAAATAGAAAAGATGCAAATCTTACCCTTCTAATAAATTGATTTTCTGTGGGGAACGCAAATCTGCGTTCCCTACGCTTTGTACTAACCTGAAAATTTGATTTCTATCACATGGAGACCATCTCATGCGAATCAAAATTACATGCGACATCGGCGAAGGCATCCACCTACCGATCAACTACAACTACTTCCTATCAGGTGTTATCTATCGGTTTCTCAGAGAATCCGACCCCGAATATGCACAGTTCCTCCACCAAGATGGCTATGAAGTTGAGAATCGACGTTTCAAACTGTTTACCTTCTCCCAACTAATGGCAAAACAGCGGAAAATCCAAGGCGAGCAAATCCACTTCCGTTCACCCCTGACATGGTACGTCTCCTCATCTCAGGAACTATTTCTGGCAAACTTCGCCGCCGCGCTGATGGAGACAGGCATCCTACAGGTTGAGCGTCACAGGCTGCGGGTGCAGGATGTTGAGGTGTTACGTCAACCCCGCTTTGGACAACAGATGACCTTTCGGTGCCTCTCACCAATTACGATGTCCACTAAACGCGAGCGAGCCGATAAACTCGTCACCCACTACTGCCTACCGGATGACCCCCAGTTCTCCGAGTTGGTTCGGCAAAACCTGATTCGGAAGTACGAAGCGGTGCATCAACAACCACCGGAAGAAAAATCGTTTGCGATGACCTTCGATCAAGCGTACATTGACAAAAGGAAGGGACGTGTGACCCGATTGGTTAATTTCAAAGGGACCAAAATTCGTGGTGTCCTTGCTCCCTTTCACGTCATCGGCGCACCAGAGTTAATCCGCGTCGGCTACGAATGCGGCTTTGGGGATAAAAATAGCATGGGATTTGGGATGGTGGAGATTTTAGGGAAAGAAGTATGAAATATACGTTGACTTAACATTTGTGGAGTGATATAATTTCGATTCAGTTTTCGCGAAAGGGGTGATGCGAATGGCAATCTATGAAAAATTGATGGGTAATCCGTTTGTTGATGCAGGTGTGAGTGCGATTTGTGAATGGTTGGGACCAGGGACTCAGCCGGAGGAGATTACAATCGAAGATTTGGAAGTAATGATAAATCGGTTCGCTCCGATTTATTGTAATCCTGCGTGGGTTAAAAATCTTCATTCCGTATTCCCTGGAGCAGAGATGACAAATCCCGCGAACAAAAACAAGGATATTGTTGCTTTGCTTCGATCAAGTTGGCGGCAAAATCTTAATGAAATTATCCCATTTGAGCAAGTAGGCGATTGTACAGGGTGTGGACGTCGGTCCGCTGTTCGTGATCTTATCAAGAAGGACGTACCATTAACAGGTTCTGGTAGATTACGAAATTTCTTTCCGTTGTTTAGTGATGGACAAGGATATTGCGCTGCCTGTGCCTTGGCGATTCAATTTATTCCCCTTTCCTTGGTTTCCAGTGGCGGGAAATTCCTTATGTTGCACTCAAACATTTGGCGGGTTCAGAGGAAATGGGCACAGATTTGTGTCTCCGATATTCAAAGCCGTGCTGCACAGAGTGAATTTACTGGCTGTTTTAACCCGGGATATACTAATCCGCGTAACGGTTTATTCTACATGACAAGCCAACTTATCGATTATGAAGAACGTCGTGCAACCGAAGATGTCGCTATGCAAATTTTCTGTTTTTCCAACTACAATCAAGGTCCAGAACTTGAAATCTTCCATCTGCCCGCGCCAGTCTTTCGCTTCCTACGTTACGCTTATCAGAGCAATTTCCGCAAGGCATGGCAACAGATTGTCCGAAGCGGGTATCAGTGGGTCAAGTGGGACAAAGTTGAATCTGAGGAGGATTACAAAAACCATACCAATCTTGTCTACGAGTATCTATTGCAAGGACAATCTATCCTCGGATTTTTCATCAATAGACGTGCTCGGAAGGCACGAGGCAACTGGGAATTGCTTTACCTTTACCTAAAGGAGGTTCGTGACATGAATGAATCAAGGCTTAACGCCATAAAACAGGTTGGAGATGCAATCGCTGACAGCATTCGTAAGTCTGAACGCGACCGGCGGCTCCGGCAATTGGAGACTGCTGGGAGTTATGGTGCGTGTCGAAACGTTCTGCGGTTCGTGATTCGTGACCGGATTCAGCAGGGCGAGCAGGAACCACTTTTTTCGATTGATGATTACATTGAACATCTGTTTCCAGCATCGGCAGATCAGACGACATTTTGGAGAGAAACCCGGGATCTACTCGTTTTTCGGATTTATGAAAAACTTCACGATTGGTTAGTTGCAAGCGGTTTCGCTGATGATATAGATGACGACACCGATCAATCTACTGATAAATCACAGGAGGAAAAATAATCATGTCGAAACATGTTATAGGTCTGGTACTGATCGATGCGCCGCACTCTGCCCTCAATAACGCAGGAACCGAGCCATCACAAGCAACGGAAAATATTGTGGTAGTTAAGACGCTACGCAAAGGGAATCACGCGTATCCGTACGTATCGGGACAGGCGTGGCGGAACTGGTGGCGCACGACATTAGACGAAGAATTTGATTGGGAACTTTCGCCGATTGAACGTGACAAGAAAATTGCCTTTACCGCTGCTGATCCTATTGCCTACGATGACGATGACGTTTTTGGTTACATGCGAGCGGTAAAGAAAGAGACTTTGACTCGACTCTCACCGTTGAAGACCTCACCGCTGATTTCGATTGAGCCGCAACGCCCTACGAACGATTTTGGTGTGATGGCGCGACACGAAGGCGATCCAGTTCCCTACGAGCATCAGTTTTACTCATGTGCCCTCAAGGGGATCTTCTCCCTTGATCTTGATGCTGTTGGTGCGTTCTGGAACGTTGAGAAAACCGGATACAAAAACATCACTGATACACACATTCCGGATATCGAAGGACTCGGAGGTTTGCAGGCGGACGAAAAATCGCCATGGGTCCTACCACAAGACATACGCCTACGACGTTGCCAACAAACCCTTGAGGCACTCCCACTACTCAGTGGCGGCGCAAAGTTGGCCTCACACCTGACCGACGTAACACCGAAACTAATCATTATGTCGGTCCTCAACGGCGGCAATCACCCCTTTATGAACCTGATGGTTGAGCATGACGGACAGGGTAAATTAAGCATTCCTGCCCTGCGACAGGTTATTTCGGATTATGAGAGTCGCTTCCTTGATTCAATCTATATCGGTCGTCGTGAAGGATTTATGGATGAATTAGACGAATCCTTGCAACAGTTGGCAGAAGATGAGCCGGTGATATACGATTCGCCCAATCAGGTTATCGAACAACTGGCGGGAGGACTCGGAAAACACTTCGGAGGGGAATGATGAAAGTCCTTCGCATTCACATCAACGGTTGGGTGGCGTCCTTTCGGAACCCGCTATTCATCAGTGGATTCCAGCCCACCCTTGCCGTGCCGCCACTTTCAACCCTCTACGGTTTGCTATCTGCCGCACGCGGCGATTGGGTGATACCCGACGATGCAGCGGTTGGATTTATCTTTCAAAGCAAAGGCAAAGCGGTAGACTTGGAAACGGTGTACGAGTTTGATCAGACACGGTTCAAAGCGAAACCAAACGTCTGCAAACGCGAGTTCCTTGTTTCGCCTGAGCTTTATCTCTACACGCCTGCACTATGGCTGAGACCCCATCTTGAATCCCCACACTATCCACTATTGTTGGGGCGTTCAACGGAATTAGCGACCGTTGTGTCAATCGCGGAGATTGAGTTGGAAGAGGTATCCGAGACCAAGTATCACGATACACTTCTACCATTTCCGAATGAACAGATTTATGGTCAAATACAGGCACTGCCAACTCATTTTACACCGGAACGTCCCCGTCGTCCCCAGGGAATCCAACCATTCTACATGCTGACTGAGAAAATCCCGTATAGCGGTCCAGCGTTACAAGATTCAGAAATGGGGTGGGGCGTGTATTTGCACGGAAAATCGAGGTAAATTATGACAGAACTCCTTGCCAAAAGCGACCCACCCGAAACACTGCTTGAACATACTGAAAACTGCCTCTCTGTCTATTTCAGTATGCGGGAAACAGTGCCGTTTCTTGCGGAAATTTCTGGTGAACCAGATTTCTTCGACCATCTGTTTTACACGGTTGCCCTTCACGATTTCGGTAAAGCAGCAACCGGATTTCAGGCACAGCTCCAATCGGCTGCAGAGCGGTGGGGCTATCGACACGAAATTTTATCGGCGGGATTTGTAGCTGGGTTGGATCTGCCGCCCCTAATCAAACAAGCTATCGGGTTGGCAATTCTAACCCACCACAAAGATATTCAAATACTAAGGGACCGTTACCCTTGCTTTCCGCCCCAAAATCCGGGTTATGAAACATGGAAAACACGAATGGCAGAGTTAGAACCAAATTGGGCTGCCTTGATGCAGATTCAAAAACGCGTTGGGCATTGGTATCAGGGCAGAGATTGCCGTTTTACTCCTCTGCCCTTGCTTGATGGGCTTATTAATGGTTATCAAGATTTCCTTGTGCCCTACTTTAATGATTGGGAAGACTATCATGATGGAGAAGATGATAGATTGACGGCGTTGCATGGGCGTTACGGTATGTTGTTGCGGGGTTGCATGATTGCATGTGACCATCTCGCATCAGCGGGGAGAACAAGGATTTATCGCGCCCTTGATGATATAGGAGGGCACCTTCGCAGGCATATTGAGCAAAGAGGGCGGGTATTTCGAGGTTGGGATGAGTTTCAGGATGCTGCTTCAGCAACACATGGACATCTAATGCTCTCCGCGCCAACCGGTTCTGGCAAGACCGAAGCTGCTATGCTCTGGTCGGATGCAAATGAGAGCGAATCACTTGGTCAGCGTGTGTTTTATGTTTTGCCCTACACTGCTAGCATCAACGCGATGTATAATCGCTTACTCAATCTCGTCTCCGAAGATCGTATCGGGTTGTTACACGGGAAGGCGAACTATTTCCTCTATCGCTCAATGGTAGATAGAGAGTATACACCGAACACAGCGAGAGTGGAAACCCGGGAAACTCAAAATCTGACCCGGAAAATTTATAGACCATACAAAGTGCTGACACCGTTTCAACTGCTCAAAGCCTTTTTCGGTATGCGCGGTTTTGAGATGCAATTTGCGGAAATGGCAGGTGGTTTGTTCATCTTCGACGAAATCCACGCCTATGATCCGCATACAACCGCGCTAATTTTGACGATGGTTGAGCGACTTCGTCGGGATTACGGTTCCCAATTCTGCATTATGACTGCGACGATGCCGAAGTTCCTCAAAGAGATGTTCGTAGATGTTATCGGCGAAATTGCTGAGGTTGAGATGACTTCTGAGAAACGGGATCAATTCACTCGACACCGCGTCTGCTTGTTTGATGGTGGAATTATCGACACAATTCCGGGGATTACCAGACGATTAGAAGGCGGAGAACGGATACTGGTTGTCTGTAACACAGTCAACCAAGCACAGACAGTTTTTGAGCAATTAAGCCCAAGTGCAACCAAGCCGCAGCTGCTCCACAGTCGTTTTATCCTCAGAGACCGAGAACGAATTGAGAGAGAACTAACAGATGCCGATCTACTCGTTGGAACACAAGCTGTCGAAGTTTCACTCGACATTGATTTTGATGTGTTGTTTTCCGAGCCCGCGCCCATTGATGCGCTGATACAGCGATTCGGACGAGTGAACCGTAGACGGGAAAAAGGTATCTGTGATGTGTGCATCTGCCACGAAGGAGGAGAAAACGACAAGTACATCTACTCTACCGCACGTGTGCAGCGGACACTTGATGCTTTCGCCGAAGTTGATACCTTGTACGAATCGCAGGTTCAGAGTCTTATTGATACAGTTTACGGTGAGGGTTACGATGCAAAAGAACAGGAGACGTTCGATAATGCTAGGACATTCTTCAGTCGGCATTTACGAAATATCGTGCCGTTCATCGAAGACACATCAGGACGCGAGGAGTTTACCGGACTCTTCAAAAGCGTAGAGGTCGTTCCTTCGGATTATGAGCGCGAATTTCTAGGACATATTGAGGCAAAAGAGTTTTACGAGGCAATGGCTTACGTCACCTCAATTTCTCAACGACAATTCATGCGACTCCACAATGAAGGGCAATTATACAAGCAGGAGGGACAGTGGTTTGTGCGTGTCCGATACGATTCTAAGCGTGGATTGACACTTGATGAGTTGGCGGAGAATGTATTGTAATTAGACATTGCCTTTCTCTGATTAGACGTTAGTAATATCAACAAACATGATACATTTAAACCAAACTGAGCGAAAGGGCGTATCTATGCAAACCGAAAATCCCACCACAGTCCGCACCACCGGTACAACAATCAACTACCTCCACGTCTGCCCACGAAAGCTCTGGTTCTTCCAAAACCACATCGAAATGGAGCACACCTCAGACCTCGTTTCCATGGGGCAACTACTACACGAAGATAGCTATAGCCGTGAAACCCGGAAAGAACGATCAATTGACGACCTCATCCGCATCGACTTCGTTGACAAAGACGGCATCCTGCACGATGTCAAGTCGGGGAAAGCGATGGAGAAAGCGCACGAAATGCAAATTCTCTACTACCTCTATCTGCTAAAACAAAAAGGGGTGCCGAATCGGAAAGGAGTGATCAACTACCCGCGCCAACGGCGGACCGTTGAAATCGAATTGACCCCAGAGAAAGAACTCGAAGTCGAGGAAGCGATCCAAGAGGTCAAAAGAATTTCTAACTTGCCAACGCCTCCGGATGTGGAGTTTATGAAAATCTGTAAATCGTGCAGCTATCAGGAATTGTGTTGGAGTTAATACCCTCTGATTAACGTATAACCTGTAAAAAAATAAAAATCTGTCAAAAAAAGTAAAAAATTGTAAAGCAAAATGTCTTTCCCTCTTCCGCTGCGCTTGACATATGGCAATACGTAGGTTGGGTTGAACGGCAGGAGAAATCCCTTTCAGCGACAACAGCAGCAACACCACCCAACGACACCTATCCACAGACAGATAGAGCGAAACCCAACACCACACCCGTAGGTTAGCCCGACTCCGCCAATAAACGAATATAAGGAGAAGAACAACCATGTCTCGCAACTACTACGTCAGCCAGTCCGGCAGATTGCGCCGAAAAGATAACACCATCTACCTCGAAAAAGAGGACAGTTCACGTGTGCCGATTCCGATCGAAGATGTAGACGCATTCTACCTCTACGGCGAACTGGATCTGAACACACGGCTTCTCAACTTCATGGCGCAGAAACATGTACCCCTTCACGTGTTCAACTACTACGGCTACTATTCCGGCACCTATTATCCGCGGGAGTACCTGAATTCTGGCTTCCTCACCGTCAAGCAGGTGCAGCACTATGAGCGGAAATCGAAACGTCTACCCATTGCCCGTGAATTTGTGTCAGCAGCGGTGGCGAATATCCTACGTAACCTGCGTTACCGAGCAAATCGTGACAGCGACTGTTCCGAGCAGCTTGGGATCATTGAGTCGATAGAAGCCGAGATTCCGCACGCACAAGGTGTTGACGAACTGATGGGGTATGAGGGAAATATCCGCGAAACCTACTATAGCGCCTTCAACGCCATTATTGACCTACAAACCCCTTTTGAGAAACGAGTTCGCCAACCACCCGATAACCCCATCAACGCCGCCATTTCATTCGGGAATTCATTGATGTACACCGCCTGCCTGACCGAGATCTATCGAACACAACTGAATCCGACAATCAGTTTCCTACATCAACCGGGGGAACGTCGATTCTCTCTGAGCCTCGATCTTGCCGAAATTTTCAAGCCAATTATTGTTGATCGAGTCATTTTCCGGCTTTTCAACCGAGGCCAACTTAAAGAATCGAAACACTTTGAAACCGAGACGGAAGGCTGCTATCTGAACGAGAATGGAAGACAACTGTTTCTCCAAGCGTTTGACGAACAACTCAAGCAGACCATTGACCATCGAAGGCTAAAGCGAAAAGTGTCTTACCAACGCCTGATTCGCCTTGAATGCTACAAGTTGATTAAGCATCTGACCGGCATGGAAACCTATCAAGCATTTCGGGCATGGTGGTAAAATATTGACTGTGGGTAGGCAAGGCATCACTCAAGGTTAAAACAACCTCTTGGTGAGTGGTGCTGCAAGAAAACGGAGAAGATTGTAATGTATGTCATT
Organism: Candidatus Poribacteria bacterium; assembly: GCA_965220385.1. Taxonomy (GTDB): domain Bacteria; phylum Poribacteria; class WGA-4E; order WGA-4E; family PCPOR2b; genus PCPOR2b. The sequence continues at coordinate 4,952,596 of OZ244825.1, forward strand.
ATCGTTTATGACATTGACACGAAACGGGTCGCGAAAGTCTGCAAATACCTTCGTCAACACCTCAATTGGGTCCAAAACTCCGTCTTTGAAGGTGAACTGACAAAGGCTCAACTTGCGCGGGTGAAATCGGGGCTTTTGGGAATTATTGACGACAACGAAGATTCGGTGCTCATTTACCAAATGCGCCATGAAAAATGGATGGACAGGCAAGTGATCGGTATCGAAAAAAATCCCGTAACGAACCTCTTATAACGGAACTCAACAGGCATTTTCGCGTGGCTGGCGAGTCGTCAACCTCGATTTCTGACGCAAATTCTCAATCCATAAGACAGGCTTTTTGTCCAACTATTACCTCAATTAAACAGTAACCACGCGCTCTCGTCAACCTCCCGTCAATTTTGCACAACCGGACGTTGACGACTTTTGATAGAAAGGGTGATTTTTTCCTTGTAGAAATAGCGCGGGTTTTGTACAATATTTTTTGCCGATTGGTCGGCTTTTAATCGAACCATTGTGGAATTGAAACTTTCACGCTCTAACTCCTCCGGTGTGCGCGGACGATCTTTTAATCGAACCATTGTGGAATTGAAACATTGACAACAGCGACGATATGTGGCGGAAGGTTGCCGCCTTTTAATCGAACCATTGTGGAATTGAAACAAGCTAATCATAATCGAGGCTACGTTTATGTCCATCCTTTTAATCGAACCATTGTGGAATTGAAACGTCAATGGTCAATTGGTCTCTCGAAACTGGGGACGGCTTTTAATCGAACCATTGTGGAATTGAAACCGCTATTGGCTTGCTATGATGCAATGGACGACTTTCACTTTTAATCGAACCATTGTGGAATTGAAACACGATGGGGCAATAAGATAGGACTGCCTATCTCAGACTTTTAATCGAACCATTGTGGAATTGAAACGTGTAAGTGCGTCATACTCTGCTTGCGTTTTCTGAATCTTTTAATCGAACCATTGTGGAATTGAAACGCGCTAAAGCGAATATCGAAAGAACGATTGATATGCTTCTTTTAATCGAACCATTGTGGAATTGAAACTTGGCATATCTGTCTTGAAGGCGGAGAACTCAAGGAACTTTTAATCGAACCATTGTGGAATTGAAACAAAGAACGGCTACGACGAAATCAGAATAGAGCTGATGCTTTTAATCGAACCATTGTGGAATTGAAACTCAGCGTTCACTTGGGCACCGTGTAAGTCTGGATAGCCTTTTAATCGAACCATTGTGGAATTGAAACATCACCGCATCGATATTTTGACCTCGATATGCTTCTGCTTTTAATCGAACCATTGTGGAATTGAAACAGGTATTCCGCCGGGGCTTTTTGTTATGTGTCGTTTTCTTTTAATCGAACCATTGTGGAATTGAAACCTACGCCAAAGACGATAAGCGTCTGTTCCGGAATGAGCTTTTAATCGAACCATTGTGGAATTGAAACTCCGACAGCGGCCCTAGAGGTGCATTGCAGCTTTTCACTTTTAATCGAACCATTGTGGAATTGAAACCTCGAAACTGAGTAACTCGTTCGGCACAAGCGTGTTCCTTTTAATCGAACCATTGTGGAATTGAAACTGTCGTCCGGAACGGGGTCCGCGTGTACCATGTGCGCTTTTAATCGAACCATTGTGGAATTGAAACCTGTGCCAGCTCGAACTGTTCGATCGTGTCGATTTCCACTTTTAATCGAACCATTGTGGAATTGAAACTTTGAAGAATACATCGACAAGTCCTACTTCGGAACAGACTTTTAATCGAACCATTGTGGAATTGAAACTGTTTCAAACTGTGCTTTCGTGTAATTATGGTAGGTTACTTTTAATCGAACCATTGTGGAATTGAAACACGGGATCACAGAGGACGGACTTGATTCCTATACTCAACTTTTAATCGAACCATTGTGGAATTGAAACCCACTCACTTCGGTCATGCTGGAAACGCCGGTGTGCTTCCTTTTAATCGAACCATTGTGGAATTGAAACAACAGCATGGGCATGTGCCAACCACAAGGAGAATACCTTTTAATCGAACCATTGTGGAATTGAAACGGTAAAGGACGACATCGAACTTGACTATTATCGCAACCTTTTAATCGAACCATTGTGGAATTGAAACAATCACGCAAGATGCAAGCACGGTCAAGGTTACACAACTTTTAATCGAACCATTGTGGAATTGAAACTCAGTATGTTAGGCGCGCAGCGTAAGGCTATTCGGGCTTTTAATCGAACCATTGTGGAATTGAAACACGGGATCACAGAGGACGGACTTGATTCCTATACTCAACTTTTAATCGAACCATTGTGGAATTGAAACCTTTGTTTGATAGGTTCAATAAGTCCTGCGCGTGGCACGACATATAGGGTATTTTCGGAGCAATAATCCGCGTTTTCCGTGTCATCAGTTTAATCAGCGATTCAGACAATAATTGTGGAGTTGAAAGAAAAAAAGCCGATGGAACATGCGAGTTCCACCGGCTCTTTTTATTAATCGTAGGGGCGGGTTTCCCCCGCCCGTGTTTACCAGTACGGTTCAGGTGCCCCGATCCCAACTATAGTAGACGTTAAAATTAATGAGACCCTCCAAACCGAACCGCATTACCCCCACGCCCGGTAGGTGCTGTTTCTCACCGCACCGCCTTCCGATGAGCTGGGACAGGACACGAGGGGCGAAAGCATCTATTGATTTTTAAGATTTACTATAATTTACGTTTCATATTTCAACATATATTTACTGTGGATCTTTCAGGTTCAATCGTTTTTCAATCCGCGTCATCTGTGTAATCAGCTTAATCCGCGATTCAGATTGCTTTGAATCTCCCAATTTATTGGGATTCTCGACAAGTCGGAACCGATGCTGCATCGGGACATTGATTAATTCCCCTCAAACCGAAACGCAAACAGATCCGCATCCTTAAGGACAAAACGCAACCGCACCGGTTGACCCACCAGCGAGTGCAAATCTCCCGTACCGTCCCACCTGACCGCACCATCAATCGCATCACCGAATATCTCAGGACAGCTGTCCAACGCAAAACCCGGCTGCGGCTTTCCTTCAATATCCTGAACCTCAACCCGAACAAACCCCACCGCCGATGTCGAAAAGTTCAGCTTCAAAGTATCCCCCGCGAAAACCAACGGTCGGGTGACGAACTCACCGCTGGCATACCCTGCGTGGACCGACACGAATCCATCTGCTCTGAGCGAGAACCGACGGATATGGACGCTCGGCATCCGCCAATTCGCCATACTGTATAATGAGATCTCTTCGGGCGATGTTTGCAGGATACCTCGCTCCATATAAATCCCGCGCTCATGCCAGTTACCTTCATCCAGTCCCGGACGGACAAAAGCCTCCATGAAGCTGCGATCAAAGTGGATCCCATCGCGGCTCGACATAAACACAATGTCATTCACACCTGTACCGTATTCCCAATCCGGAACCGGCTCGCGTTCCGGCACAAATCGCGCAGGAAACATCAGGTACATCCCCGGCGCACGCTCATATTGCACACAGGCGTTAGTGTATAGATGCTCAAAGGGGGTGTCGCCGGGGTCAATCGGTTCAAGCGGTGTCCAGTGCCGAAAGTCCTTGGAAGTCGAGCGTCGAATCCAGCGCACCCCATTTTTGAAGTTACCCTCACCCGCTACACCCCGCGTATAAGCGACATATTCCTCCCGTGCCGCGTCCCAAAAGGCGATATTGTGCGAATCAAACGGTCTATCCGTCAGAATCGGTTCATCCTGCATCAGCCGCCAGCGCAGCCCGTCAGGCGAAACCAGCGCGAGTATATCACCCGTACGCACGATGGCTTTGTACCGCTCTCCGTCCGGTACGTCGGGGTTAAGGTCAAGGAACGGTGACATATTGTTACCCGGTCCCGTCCAAACAAGGTTGTTATCCTTTGAACCTTGAAATTCAATCAACCCCAGTCGTGGTTTTTCCCAATGGATCCCATCCGTACTTTCGGCGTAACCGATCAGTGTTTGACGCTCACCTTGAATTGGCATCTCCTGATCGCAACGATACCACGCGCGGAATCGATCGTCCTCACGGAACGTTACCATGTAGGACACGCCGCCCCGTTCCCACGGATGTTCAGCGGCAATTACAACCTCACGTTCTACAGGCTCATGCAAACGCCGCGTGACATCTTTCGCCTCGTCAATCCAGAAATCGTCTACAAACAGTTGGCGGTCTGTGCCGATGTGAATACTGTCGTTATCGTGTTGTGTCATCTCAGCCCCTATAAATTAATAGTTATCAACCCTATCTTCTGCTATAATTATCCGAGGTTCATGTCAATAGAAAGTGCAGAGCAGCTTAGAGAAACCGAGTTTTTTCGTGAAAACTCGGTTTCTTTGCACTATTTTTTAATATGAGCGTTAGCCCATGTTAAAATCAATGAACTAACGAACCAGTGAACCAATGCACTAAACTGTTTTCACGCATCACGTTTCACGCTTTTAAGGAACGCCATGTCCCAATCCCGCCCCAATATCATACTGGTAATGTGCGATCAGATGCGCTGGGATGCCGCTGGCTTCGCGGGGAACTCAGTGGTCCAAACGCCGCATCTGGACCGCTTGGCGCAGAGCGGAATTTGCTTTGAAAATGCTTACTGTGCCTCCCCCGTCTGTTCACCCGCCCGTGCCAGTTGGTTGACCGGACTCTATCCACACGCCCACCTGCAACTGAAAAATTACGGTCCCGGCATGGTCGGAAAATGGGGTAGCTATCTGCCTCCTGACCGTGTGACTATTGCTGATCTCCTCAAATCCGCCGGATATCGATGCGGTATGGTCGGACCTTGGCATCTCGGTAACGACCATCTCCCCCAACACGGATTCGATGACCTCTGGTGCACCTACCGCTATCTCGGCAAAAACTATCCTGATCCGCTCTTCGATTCCTTCGCTCATGCGGGAGTTCCCAACCTCTACCTCAAAGATGCCGAAGGGATGACACAATACGGAAACACCTTAGAATTTGGTACAATCACCGACCCCCGACAACAACGCACCACCTGGACGATAGATCGATCCCTCGAATTTATCCAACAACCGCACGATGACCCATTCTTCCTGTTCGTAAGTATCAAAGACCCGCACCCACGCGTCTTGGTACCACCTGAACTTGTCGAACTTTATCCAGAATACCAGATGCCGCTACCCGATTCCTTTCGGGATTCGCTCAATGGCAAACCAGCTTTCCAAGCGCGTGCAAAGTTTCGGATCCCTCCGACCGTGACCGATGACCAATTTCGTCGAGTAATGGCATACTACTACGCCCTGATCACACACATTGACGTACAGGTTGACCGCCTGCTCCGCGCCCTTGAGACGGGTGGCATCACAGAAAACACAATTGTCGCCTTCATCAGCGATCACGGTGAGATGCTCGGCGACCACGGTTTCACGGAGAAATGCCTCATGTACGAAGCGTCGGTTCGTGTGCCGTGTCTGCTCTCTTGGGGTGGGACACTACCTACAGCAACACGGATAAAAACGCCATTGGCTGGAGTTGACCTGATGCCGACCCTACTTGAGTTGGCAGGGGAGGAACCGCCATCGCCGATTGATGGACGCTCCGTCGCAACGGATATTCTCGCGGGTAGGGAACCCGATCCCCAGCCGGTGTTTGCCGAGATTTCCAGCAATGAAGCAATCTATCGTGGCGCACAGGAGGCGGAGCAGCTTGCCGCCCACGCAATGGTCTACGACGGACGTTGGAAATATATCCGTAACCGCTTTGATATCGATGAGTTATACGACGTGGAAACAGATGCGGACGAAATGCACAATCTCGCTGCACAGCCTAAACACAGTGAACGGGTGGGTTTGATGCGTCAACAGATCGCTGAGATGGTTTGCCATACAGGTCCCGGTCCCTACGACTGGTGTTTATCGAATACCGATTAGGACTTACGCACTTGAACACTCAAAGCTTTGTAGTTCGGTGATTCATCACCGCAGCACGCCATTTCCAACGCCCGATGAATCCCCGATCATCGGGATTAAGAAACAGGCAACTACAGTAAGGTCTTAGGTTTGTAGTAGCGCAATTTATTGCGCGTCCGGACGCCCCTGATTTATCGGGGCTACTACAAACTGAACTGCGTAACTCCTAACCGATTCTGACAAAGAATAACACATTGAGGACTTACGCAGTTGGTTCATAACCACCGGTGCTAGTTTGCAGCTGTTGATAACGTCAAGCGTGATGCGCGAAGCGTGATGCGTGAAACGTGAAAACTATTGGATCGTCGGTGCCTTTAGCCCCGGTTTCGAATCCCGCCTGTCCCGATTCATCGGGGATTTATCGGGGAGGGGCGACATGTGCAGCCAAAGGGTAGAACCTAAGAAGAATCAATGAGCTACCCTAATGAATCAATGAACGCTTCAACAATGTGGGCAAGACCCTCTCACTAACTAGCACCAAAGATTCATAAGTCCCCCTGACAAGTTGAGCGTCAGCGAAATCCCGCCTGTCCCGATCCTATCGGGCCTGTCCCGATTTATCGGGGGGATTTATCGGGGGCGAGATTTAGGGGGTTTGCTGTGCATTGGGAGTGTCTAAGTAATTCTAAAATCTACTATAATCACCCAATGAACCAGTGAACTAATGAACATTAGTAATCAACAACTTCACAAAATTCAAACAATTCCCGTGCCCGTTCCGAAAATCCCTCATACGTCTCCGGCGGCACTTTTATCGGATGACCAATACTGAGCCACGACAACCCGTAGCAGACCACGATTTCAGGGCGCGGTCCATTGGAAGTGTTGGGGGTTCCGCGATGCAGTGTCCGGACATCCTGTATCCACATCGTGCCTTTTTTCATGTTCAGTCGACGGGCGGACGGAAAATTGCCTTCTGTCAACACCTCATCGTAGCGGCTCTCTAAATCCGGGTTGGCGATGTACTGCGTTGATGGCAACACCTCAATACTGCCATTCTCCTCTGAAGTATCCACGAGCGGAAACTTGACACCCAGGATCGGACAGGTATCAAGCCCAACATGCGGGATCTCCCGCGCCAGTCCGGTGTCCCTGTGCCAACGCTGAAACTCGCTCCCCGGATACGGGTTGTTGGAATGAAGACACCTGATGTAAAAGTCGTCCTTGCCCCAATAGCGTTTGAGAAACTCCAGAATGACCGGATTTTCATACACCTCCGGGTCGGCAAACGGCTGCACCCACGGGATCGTCAACGTGTAGCGGTTGATAATCTGCTGGCGACCAAAACCCGTCCGCAAGTCGCCCCACTCTTTCTCGGCGAAACCGGTTTCGCGCGTCCTGACATGCTCCAGCATCGGTAGGAACGCCTCTCGGATGCGATCTACAGTCTCGACGGACAACACATCCTCTATCACCGCGTAGCCGTTAATCCTGAACTCCGCTATCTTTAGATCGAAATCTATATCTTCACACCGTGCAGTCATGGATCCTCCGTTGATAGTAGTAGGCATATTGCTTTTCCCGATTCTCGTGGACTCCGAGCTTCTCGGAGGAATCCCGTGCCGTTCCAGCTGTCCCGATGCAATCGGGGATTCATCGGGGCTCCGTATGCCGTAACCTCTGTTAGCGAACGTGAAACCCAACACCCACAAAATTGATTGTATCACGGGCCGTCCAGCGCGTCCAGCAAAATGGAGAGGAACGAATCTACGTTTCTTGGTCTTGCTTTCTTGGATCTGTGCTATCATGTTAACATCCAAGTTGCTAATGCTCTATTATGGTGAATTAGACAAATAAGTGGACATTACCAATAACTCCGACCTTCGCGAAGTTTCCAAAGTCCCCCTGACAAGTGGTACATCCCGCCTGTCCCGATTCATCGGGGATTTATCGGGGGCGGGATTTAGGGGGTTGGTTGTGCATTGAAAGTGTCTAAATAATTCTAAAATCTACCATAAATAAATTATGATTAAGTCACTCACCGCTCGGCTTGGATAGACATATCCAAGTCTTGGACTCTCCCCGATAAGATCCCCGATGAATCGGGACAGGCGGGACAGGCGGAACGGAGCCATCTTTGCAAGGGTGATATGAATCTCGACTTACTGACTAATAAACACCCAATTTTTGAAAAAAGTGTTAGATTCGGTCAGGTCATCGTGGATAACGGATCGACTGACCTGACGGAAATCCGCGCAGAGCCTATAGAAAAGGGAGGAAAATTATGCGACACGAAAAATGGAAGTGTCCCAAATGCGAGAATGACGAGTTCGAGACCGATATTTTCCAAGCAACAGGCGGTACGTTTGCCAAGCTGTTCGATGTTCAAAACAAAAAGTTCACCACCGTTTCATGCACACAATGCCAATACACCGAGGTCTATCGAGCAGACACCTCGCGCCTGAGTAACATCTTCGATTTCTTCACCAGTTAGCATCAGAAGGTGATTCCCCATGAGAGCCTTCACCGACGCTGAAAAAGAGCAACTGCAAGCCAAAATTAGGGACGAACAGGAACGGCAGCGGACACTTAGAGAAAGCCTCCAAATCGAAAAGGAAAAAGAGTCAAAAAGGAGTAGAGGCATAATTTCGACAGTGTTAAGCGTTAAGTATGGTTTCTTAATACTTATTTTTTTGCTGATCGTCTTGGACATATATCTTCTACTACCTCCGCGACATTATGATTCTCATTCCTTCATCGCTCCCGTAGTAACATTGATGTTACTATTTAATCACATTGCCTGGCATTTCACAAAGAAAGGTTGGCCAAGCCACGTGATGAAAACGATTGCATGGGTTTGGATAATATTTGGTTGTGCTTACCTATTTTGGCTCTTTAAGACTGGTGCTGTATGACATATTGGCGACGAGGGTCATTTAGTTTTTCTGTAGGTGCTTGCATCCCGCCTGTCCCGCCTGTCCCGATTTATCGGGGATTCATCGGGGATTTATCGGGGAGGGATTTCCCAATCCCGACACGTCGCTCTAATGAGTTTTAAAAAATTAAACGGGTAATTCTATCTTTCCCCCAGACCCGGTAGGTGCGGTTTTCAACCGCACCGGACATCGCTCGGAAATTACCCAATTAATAAATTAATCTTCATATGAGCGACTTCCCGACTCCGATTTTTCAAACAAAACGGGTAAAAAGCCTAAAACTGAATAGCCCTATATTGGCGACGAGGGATAAAAAGATATGAGCGAAAGGATCTTTGAAAAAATCGACGTATTCTTACCGGGACAGGGTGAGACACTGACACAAGCCCCAGCCCACCATTGGCAACGCGCAGCGGGTGCCAACGCCCAAATCTACTATAGCACACGGGAGCCAAAATCTGTCCTTATCCATCTAACGGGGTTGACCAGACAAGAGAGGAAAGCGCTCGCCGATATGCCGATCGAGGTGGATCTGTCAGCTTTGAAATACCACGACTACGACGGGTTCGGTGTCCATCTGCCGGGACTGATCGCCACAACACAGGGAACAGCTATCGCCGTATGCCAAAAACGACACGGCTCGATGGGCGATGGCGGCAACCAGGTCGACATCCTGATGTCACGCAGCGAAGATAACGGCGCAACTTGGCAACGACAGGAGGTTATCTTCGAGGAGACAGAGGCATTCACCTATCTCGGGCCCATCTTCGAGGACTGCACGACGGGTACTATCTTCGTAGCTTTCTGGAAAATGCCCGCCGACATATTGGACGACCTGGGCTACTTCAGCGAACACGCCAAACAGGGAGGCGGCTTCTATCTGCTCAAAAGCACCGATGAAGGACGGAGTTGGTCTGATCCCGCCTATATCCGTCCGGAACCGAACGCCGATGGCTGGATAGGTTGGCCCAACAACTGCGCCCACGGCATCCAACTTACCTCTGGCCCCCACAAGGATCGGTTGATCATACCGGCGTTTCTTTACAAGGAGGGTGAACCGGGGCAGGTGCCGGGGGTCCGTGGTGGGTTGTTGTACAGCGACGACGGCGGACAAAGTTGGAGGGCGGGCGCGGTCCTACCCGAAGGCTCAGATGAGGTCAGTCTCGTGGAAACTACGGGAGGCGGTATCTACGTCAGTTATCGCAAGAACACGCTTGCCACCGGCAAACGCCACTTCGCACGCAGTACCGATTACGGCGAAACCTTCTGCGAACACGGTCAGCACGAGGAGGTGCCAGACACAAATCTCCATGCCGGTTTAATCCGCTGTTGTAGAAACGAGGGAGGAAGTGAAGGGATTCTCCTGTTTTCTAATCCATCTCCGGCGAAAGATATGACGATCCGCATCAGCCGTGACGAAGGCAGGAGTTGGCACTTTTCACGTAGGATTGAGCGGGGATTGTCACGCTATTCCGATCTTGCAGTAACCCCCGACGGAACAATCCTTTGTCTGTATACCAACGGAGTTGTTCGTGACAGGGAAAAGATCAGCGTCGCACGGTTTAACTTGGAATGGTTGATGGGTACTACGGATTAGATGGCGCGGGCGTGGTCTATAAAGTCTGTAGTGCTAACTGTTTTTACGTTTCACAGCCTGTCCCGCCTGTCCCGATTTATCGGGGGGATTTATCGGGGCATCACGTTTCATCTGTTTTCATACCTGTCCGCACGGTCATGTCCCAAAAGACCGGGGCACAGCCGCTGCATTTCCGGGGGCATCCGATCGTACGTCTCAGGCCAAATCGGTTGGTGACCGCCCTCGATCCAGTTGTTGAACCACGGCGGGTAGTAGGCGATATTCAGTCCAACACGGATCTGATCGCTCGTATTTGCGCGGGCTTGGTGATACGTGCCGCCATGCCACATAATGACCGATCCCGCTTTGCCAGTAATCGGCTTGATCAAGGGGCTGTCTGGGGTGATGTCCGATGGTGGTGCCTTCCGACGTGAACGGTGACTCATTGGTACCACACCCGTTGCACCGTTATCTTCTGTGAAGTCTGTCAGCATCCAGATGCTGTTAATAATCCACGGCACGTCTGGCACTTCATGGAACTCGCGTGCAGAATCCACATGCAGATGCTGCCCCGGCGCACCGGGCCAAGTCGGCTTGGAACACGCCTCGACCACCCGACAGTTTTGACCCAAAAAATGCCGCGCAATCGCTACCGTGTCCGGATGACTGGCACACGTCCATACTCGGTCGTCCAGATTCATCATGCCAAATAGCGTCTGATAGTGCTCATCTCCGGTGTTATAGATTTGACACTCCGGATCCGCGTGCAACTCAAGGAATCGTTCCGCCATGCTGCGTGCAGTATCTTCGGGGAGGCGACCCTCCAGTAGACAATAGCCATAGGTGGTCAAACAATCTATTGCCGCTTCGACATCACTGTTCATCGGCTTCTCCCGTTTAGATTACCGTCAAGAAACATGCAGCGTAAAACGTAAAATCTAAGATGCAGCGACTTCACGTTTCACGCATCACGGTAAGGCGCGGTATACACACACGCCCTGTCCGACAAATCCACATCTTCGATCTACACAGGCATTGTCCTGCCACTATAGGCTCTACCAGCCTCCGCTAGCTCAGGACTGCCTCCCATAATCCTCACGCCCCCATCAATTCTCTCCGGGAGTGTTTCTATGCTGCCGCCTTCCAAGAATGCAACGCCCGCTTCCTTACACGCATTATATACCCGATTTCTCGCCTCAACCATCTCGGGCGGATGCGGACTTGGGGAATTCTTGTAACCAAACGACATACCCAGATCGCCAGGTCCCCATTCGGCAAAGGCGATGCCGGGCACCCTAAGCGTCATTTCAGTATTGGCGATTGCTCGCACATTCTCGATTTTCAACCCAAGCATCAGTTCGCCAGCCGGATTCAGGGGCCAAGGATCAGCTTTGTCTAAGTATTCATCAACGGAAACACCCCAAATAGGTGCGGCCGATCCCTGTCCTGCTGACCCCCTACGTCCAACATCCAGCTGCGTACCGACACCGATCGTCTGGAACGGATACCGGCAACATTCAACAAATGCCTTCACCGCTTCCGGAGATTCCGCATGGCACAGCAGAAGGCCATGTACACCTATCGCCAATAGCTGTCTAAGCTGCCACGCATTCGCTCGCATAACATCAGGACTTGACCCGTCCATCGGCAACTCCACAACGACCGCTGGCGTCACGTGACCGCTGTTGGTCGGTCCACCGTCCACGAGCCCACGCATATAGTTCGCCAGACCTACCAAATCAAGGGGACCATGCTCCATACCGATGTTGATGTAGTCTGCCCACGTTTTTGCCATCTCTTTGCCAGCCTCGTAGGTAAGATTGGCGGCTGTGTGGCTGCCTGTATAGTAGACCGGCTGATCTTGCTCAAGTAGTTCAATTGCTCTGTTCACTCGCTTCGCCATAATTAACCTCTCTTAACAAAAAATAACTCGCCTATCGTAGCGATTGTAATCACTTTAAAAATCATCATTACAAGCGAAAATTATAGCACAGTTGCTGATTTGAGTCAAACGGCGAATCCGCTACTCCAAGGTCATTTGGTTTTCCTGTAGGAGGGATCTCCGAATCCCGACATCTCACTGTAGGCGCGATCTCCCGGTTGCGCCTTTTCAAAAAAATGGGTAATAAGCCGAAAACTGAATAGCCCTATCCGCTGCTCTGTTCGCCGATCCCTCCTTGACATTCCCACGTGTCAAAAGTATAATGAATGAGTTATCTGCTAATCACACAGCTTTTTTGTGCGAACCGCGCAGGGGTGGGATTCCGACGTATCAGGACAAGCGAAAGTGAGAAAAAAACATGGCAACAAAAGAGGAACTTTATGATCAGGCTTTAACACATTTCGGGAACAACGAACTTGAGGCAGCAGCTGCTACGTTCAATCAGCTTGTCGAACAATACCCTGACTATGTGGATGGGCATGTTGGGCTCGGACACGCATACGAACGGATGAGCAAATATGATGAAGCGATTGATGCGATCAAAAAAGCAATCGAGGTTGACCCGACCGATCCACTTAATTACACCAGCTTATCGATCTGTTACCAGCGCAAAGGGATGATTCAGGAAGCCGAAGACGCAATGGCAAAATCACAACAGTTACAAATGGGAACATAATATATAACCACTAGTGCTAGTTTGCAGCTGTTGATAACGTGAAACGTGATGCGTGAAACGTGAAAACTACGTGAAAACTATTGGTTATATAAGACCTGCTGCAAATAAGCAAATGAGGAGGAAACGCAAGCGATATGCTTGAACTTTACGACACAACGCTCAGAGACGGAAGCCAAGGGGAGGGAGTTGCTTTCTCAGTTGAGGACAAGCTGCTCATTATCAAAGCCCTCGACCGTTTGGGCATCCACTACATCGAAGGCGGCTACCCCGGTTCAAACCCAAAAGATATAGAATTCTTCAAAAGTGCGAAGTCACTCCAACTCCAACAGGCAGCAGTTGTGCCTTTCGGTAGCACGCGCCATCCACGTTATCAACCCAGCGAAGATCCCAATCTGTTAGCGTTACTGGATACAGGTACCCGCACCGTCACGATTTTCGGAAAGAGTTGGGAACTCCATGCGACAGATGTGCTTCGTGTCACAGCGCAGGAGAACATCGAACTCATTGAAAGCTCAGTTCGCTTCTTGGTCGAGAATGGGCGCGAGGTCATTTACGACGCGGAACACTTCTTTGATGGTTACGATGACCAGCCGGATTACGCGCTGCAGACGCTTAAAGCAGCGGCACACGCTGGCGCAAGATGTGTCGTACTGTGCGATACCAATGGGGGACGATTGCCTCTGGAAATTCAGGAAGGTGTGCGAGCCGTCATGGCAGAGATTGACCTGCCAGTTGGTATCCATACCCATAACGATGCAGCCATGGGAGCTGCGAACGCTGTGCTGGCTGTCCAAGCGGGCGCCACTCATGTCCAAGGGACATTCAACGGCTACGGTGAACGCTGCGGCAACGCAAATCTCGCATCTATCATTCCAACGATCAAACTTAAATTAGGAATTGACTGCATCAGCGAGGAAGGGCTCAGTCAGCTCACGGAAACATCACGCCTTATCAGCGAATTAGCAAATCTGCCGCATGACGAGCGTCAGCCGTATGTCGGGAGTTCTGCGTTCGCCCACAAAGGTGGTATGCACATTGACGCTGTCCGCAAGAATTCGCGTACTTTTGAACATATCGATCCAGAATTGGTTGGCAACGAGCAACGTATCCTGATCTCGGATCAGGCAGGTAAAAGTGCCATCCTAAAAAAAATCGAAAGACACTATCCGAACTACGACAAGAATTCACCAGAAGTCATCGCGCTTTTTGATCGGTTGAAAGAAGCGGAAAATGAAGGTTATCAATATGAAGCCGCCGATGCATCGTTTGAACTATTGACTCGGACGCTTTTAGACGGCTATCAGCCATTCTTCGATCTACTCGGATTTCGCGTGATTATTGAGAAGATCAAAGACCACGGCATACGGTCTGAAGCGACGATAAAAGTAATGGCGCCCGATCGCGAGGTCGAGCACACCGCCGCTGATGGTGATGGTCCTGTCAATGCACTCGACAGCGCGCTACGCAAAGCACTTGAGCGATTCTATCCTTCGCTACAGGATGTACACTTAACCGACTATAAAGTGCGGGTTCTCGACACCCAAGCCGGCACCGGTGCAAAAGTTCGAGTGCTGATTGAAGCGAGTGATGGAAAAGAGCATTGGGGTACGGTTGGGGTGTCGGAAAACATCATACAGGCAAGTTGGGAAGCCCTCACGGATAGCTTGGAGTACAAACTCTATAAGGACAACCGTGATGCATAAAACATAGTGCGTGACGACTACCTTGCATGCCCAGTATACCTCATGCGGAAGCTCAACCTAAGATCTATCTTCATCCTTGACGCAATTGATCTGATTTGTTATAATATATATAACATTTCGATAATTATCGACAGGAGGATTCTGTATGGCTGATTTACAACAGATTGCAAAAACAGCGCAAGAGATCATCCAGATCTGTGAGCAAGAGCGAACCAACAAAGCGGACAAAGAAAAGCTGCTGAAGCTGCAAGGAGCAATCCTTACGCATATTGAAAGTCTTACCGAATGCGAAGTTTGCGGATCAATCGCAGACCTGGTTGTAACGATGACAATTGAGCCAGTGACCGCAAAGTTGTGTAAAGATTGTGGTATAAGTGCGATCGAAACCGGAAAGATTAAAAAAGGTACGACACGAAAGCGACCTGCCCAAACTGTAAGGAAGAGTGCACCAACGGCGAAAAGAAAATCGCCACCGCAAAAGTCATCACCCAAGAGCACCGCCGAGCTATTTGCCGAAGTGGAGAAGGAAACAAGCCTCAAGAAAACGGATATAAGGCGTCTGCATAAAATCATCCAAGAGATCCCAAGTCCGATGAACCTTGAAAACACTGTCTTATATGTGAAGCATGAGGCGGAGCTCGCGAAACTGAAGATAGAACAGGACGCTTTGAAAACGGCGGTTACGTTATTAATGGCAGCGTGAAAGTCTCTTTTCACATCTTGGCGCGCACCGAAGTTAGTTTGTCTAGGGCTTGCAAGGATTTGGTACTTCTGATTGAATTCAGGAATTTCTGAAACACATTGTCCCCTGAATGCGTTTAGGGTAATACGATCTTGTTAACGATAGGGACAAGGAGGCGCCTACTGTGACAGACAAAATGATCGATGACCTATCGGATCAAGAAGATACGCAACTGGCAACGTTGACAAAGGCTGGGAACGAAGAGGCTTTTCGATCGTTGTTTGATAAACATTATAACTGGGTTTATAGTAAAACATATCGAATGCTATGTAATCATCAGGATACTGAGGAGATATCCTTGGATATCTTTATGAAAGTATGGCAGAAGATCGAGAAATGGGATACTGTTCAAGGCAGCTTTCAAGCGTGGTTGAACGTTGTTGCAAAAAATACAATAATCGATGCAATCCGCAAAAAAGAAAGGATTCGTGAAGCACTCTTAAGTATGGAGGATGAATCTGAATTGCCACTTGTTGAATACCAAGACCAACGACCGACGCCTGAAAAACAGGTCGAATCCCGAGAAGCTCAGGAGATCCTTGAATGGGCACTCCAGATGGTGAAAAAGCCGAATCACAGAGTCGCTTGGATTCTGCGCCACCTGGAAGGGTATAGTATTGCCGAGATTTCGCAAACACTCCAGCGTAAGGAAGGAACGGTGAAAATCTGGATTTTCCGTTGCACTGAGGAGTTGCGCCAAATTCTTACCAGAAAGGGTCTAAAATGGGTCTAATTACGAGGGGAGATCATATGAAATTTTGGAAAAAACCAACACAAAATTTCACTAAAGATGAAATAAGAAAAGCGGAGATGCTAGAAATTCATACGCGCAGAATCCGAGGGGAAAGGCTGTCCCGCAAGCAAACCCGGCTGTTAAAAGCGAGCGAACAATATCCAGAACTGGACCGTTTGAAAGAACTCGTTGATTTTGCACATCACCGTTTTGAGGAAAGAGAAAACGTCACCCCGCTTCCTGGAGCAAAACGACGCATTGCTAATAGTTTGATGAACTCAATTGGTCGTGATGCTACAGAAGATGCTATGCTGCACGGCGATGAAGTCGGCTTGCAGCCAGCTTACAGCCCTGACCTGGTCGGGAGTGATAGCGAGCTTGCATTACCGCATGTTTCCGGCGATTTGCCGCCGCCAATTCCTGAACAGGTGGATCCGCTTAATGAAACAGTCATCCTTGACGGTGAAGAGGGCGAATCGGTAACCTCTCCAGTACAAGAGGCATGTCTCAAATTGAAGGTTGTAGAGGGCGACGAACCTGAGCGGGTATATGACATCTCGTTCCAACCCATGATTATCGGATCCGGGTATGAGGCAACTATCCAATTAGATGCCAATACCCCTGTATCACAACGTCATGCGTTACTTACCGTCGATAACGATGAGCTGCTGATAACAAATCTCGACAACGATAGTGGTACGTCCGTTGATGGGGCTCGAATCAGTGAGCCAACGCCACTTCATGTTTCCTCAAGGGTACAAATCGGTGGACAAGTGCTTGAGGTTGCTGCTTTTCGCCGGGACGCCAGTGTCCTCGGTGTCTCCTTTGAAGTCGTAGAAGGTCCAGATGTCGGGCAGGTCCATTGGGTCCATTTCAAAGAGATGACAGTAGGCCGCAGCGCAGCAGCAGAAATCCAACTTGATGACTCAACAGGAACACTCTCCCGTCTGCATGCTCGGTTTTATTTGAAAAACGGCGAGGTCTATCTTACCGATCTGGGCAGCAAAAACGGGACTTACGTTGATGGATTTCGTATTGAGGAAGCAACCGTTGTTGAACAAGGCATGCGCATTGGGTTCAGTGGAATTGTCTGTGAAGTCACAGATATTGAACACATTTAGCTAATGAGTTAGCCTGCGGTTTTGTGATGCAGCACAACTAAAATAAAAGATTTGGGCGTGTATAATACACTGCCTATCATTAAATACCGCATTTTTCTTTTCGCCATTGAGCGGAAAGAGGAATGCGGTTTTTTTCTATTTGAATTTGCAACCGTCTAAGGTATAATAACTCAAGTCGCTAATAGTAGCCACATTGCTTCGTTTCCCAATCTATCGGAGCTCCGCCGCGCCGTGCCTGTTGTGCAAATTACAGGGCGGTAGAACCCCAGTGCTACGATTTCAATGAGCTAATCTTACCATGAGTCAGAAACAAGCTGCCTCCGCCCATTTTAACCGCGCTGCAAATCTTTATCGGCAAGCATACTATGCCCAAGCCGTTGAATATTATCTGGCGGGTTTAGAAATCGACCCGATGTGTGTGGAAGCGTATGCAGACTTGGCAAAGGCGTATGAAAAACTGGGGTGTTGGGACCAAGGGATCGAATCGTTGGATGCTGCGCTAAGGCTACGCCCCGGTTATCCAACTGCCCTGCGCCGCAAGGAACGTATTCTTGAAGAGAGAAGCGTTTATGACAGCTTAACCGATGAACTGAATCAAGCCCTCGATGCCACCGAGCAGCATCGATCGGTCAATGCCGTTCAGATGAAACGCTCTCGAAATGACGGGGATCTCCCTAAAATCGAGCACAAATTTTTCACCCTCACCGGCGGACAGGCAATCCCACAGAGCCTACTGTTAGTCGTATCCCAAATCATCGAACACACCTATCATAGGGTTGGAAAAACTTTCGGATGCTACCCGCAATGCAAAGTTCCTATCTTCATTGATGCTGCGAATCAAATTGATACGCTACACACTGCGAGTCCGGTAAGTAATACAACAGTTCCTGTTGAGACTGTGAATCACACACTGTTTTCCAATGTGTCGCTCCCACAGTGGGCGGTCGCCTGTTATGAAAACGGGGGCATTCGGTTGAGTTACCGTCCGTATAGCGACTCCAGTCTCGGCGTCTTGTACGCAGTCGTTCGCCACGAGTGGACGCACCTCCTCATTGATCTACTAACGGACGGGCGGTGTTCCAGTTGGCTTGACGAGGGACTTGCGCAATTTATAGCACGTCCGTTGATGAATTCCGAGAAGATACGCTTGCAGCAGGCAAGTCAAGATGGATCTCTCCTACCTCTCCACCTCCTGCAAAAACCGTTTCAGAACCTGCCGGAGAAGCAACGTCTTCTAGCATACCTCCAATCCTGTGCAACCACCAAATACCTGATACAGCAGTTCAGTTTTTCTGCGCTCCGAGATGTGCTCAAACGCCTCGGCGATGGAAAGTCAACTGATACTGTATTTCAGGAGGTCTTTAGGAAAACAGAGAAAGAAATTGTCGCCGCTGCAAGCGCGGAAAACTGTACCACCGTTTAGGAGAATTCACCATGGGAAAACTCGATATTGCTATTGTAATTATCGCTGGCATAGCCGGACTGAGCTGCCTTCGAGCGGGATTTACGCGTAGCGTGTGGGGGATCGCTGCTATGTCTGCTGGCGCATTCGTCGCCAGCCAAGTTTGGAAAGATGTTACGCCTTTCCTCCTCCGCTTTATAAAACAGGAACCGCTCGCCAAGTGGATTAGTATTATCGCTATCGTCGTCGCCGTGAGCATCGTGATTGATATGGTCTTTAGTCACATTCAGAAGATCGTGGAGCGTGGCGTATTAGGATGGATCAATCATATCATTGGGGGCGCTTTTGGAGTGATCTCCAGTGCTATTTTGATTGGAGCTTGCCTCCTGTTGTTGGATCGCTTCGGCGGTGAGGAAGCTAAACAAGCCGTTGCCAATTCTCGTTTCGCGCCCGATCTCTTAGACATTGCCAAGCAAGTTTTCGATTTTGGGGAGGAGGCAATTAAAGAACATTTTGGACCGATGTAAAATGCCAATTCCTCACCGCACCCCAACCTCCGGTAAGACCGATCCATGCACAGCTGTTATGTTCCGCCTCCCCAAATCTCCGAAGACGCCATCCGTATTAGCGAGTCCGAGCGACATCACCTGCTTAACGTACTCCGCTTGAGGGCTGACGACCAAGTTGAAGTCTTTGACGGAGTGGGCAACCGTTACGTTGCTTCGCTCTGCGATACTCGCACCCCCTCGCTACAAGCGAAAATTCTCCGGCAACAGTTTCACCCACACACCCCGCCCTATATTACCCTGTTTCAAGGCTTGCCCAAGTTTGACAAAATGGATCTAATCGTCCAGAAGACGACCGAGATCGGTGTGAGCGAGATTGCGCCAATGACTTGTCAACGTTCTATACCTCAATCCGTGGTTCAGGAAAAACGGACGATACGCTGGCAACGGATCGCAAACGAAGCAGCCAAACAGTGCAAACGTCCCCATTTTGCGCGCATACTCGCCCCTCAAGGGCTAAAAGAGGGTCTTCCAATAGACCACTTGGATCTATTAATTCTCTTGTGGGAGGGCGAAAAGCGGAACAGGCTCAAAGAGATATTGCGCAATCACGGAGACGTAAAATCGGTTGGGATTATTGTGGGACCTGAGGGAGGATTTACAGACGAAGAGGTGGGCTTGGCAATTCAAAACGGCTGCCTACCCACAACACTCGGCGACAATACCTTGCGCACAGAAACCGCCGCAATCGTCAGCGTAGCGTCAGTGATGTATGAACTCAGATGAGCGTCACACTCCGTGTCGAGACAAATCTTGGAATGTGACTTATTCGGCGATTCACAAGCAATATCGGAGAATGCAGCGATGTTACTTGATTAAAACTGTTTTGGAGGAAGTAGGGTTGATAGAGAGGGGGTTATTTTTGACTGTATTTACTGTTCTTTTCCTATTGCCTCGCGCCCTGTTTGGACAATCATGGGGATATCGTGAGAACAGGATTGCGATCAGCGCCGATGGCAACAGTGCACCTGATAACAATCATAAGTGGCAAACCGCAGATCCAGACGATTGGGCAGCAACACCTGCGGCCCTGGCCATACTTGCCAAGTTAAAACTCCAAGATAAGCTCGTACATTACTCATATAATAACTTCGTCGAAGCCCCAGCAGGTCCTGATGCAGAGAACCAGATGAAAATCAGCATAGACGGTGCGATTCAACGCTGGAATTTCGACTCACATTTATTCTTTGATGTGACAAAAAATCTCACTGATGCCAAAAACCATTTGAAAGCCGAATTGGCAAAGTCCACCACTGAAGATCCACTCTATTATGTCCACATGGGACCAGCAGAATTCTTCTATCAAGCTGTGAAGGAAGTTGTCGACGAAGGGAATGGAGCAGCTTTGGCACACGTCTATATTATCTCTCACAGTGGGTATAACAACAACCACTTACGCCGCCCAACGCATCACACCATGGCACAAACTGTCGAGTACAGTGGCAGTTTATTAAATTACAGAAAAATCAAAGATCAGAATGGCGATTGGGATCCACATATCCTCTGGAACTCAAAAACCGACTTCTCACCATGGTATTGGCTGCGAGATCACAGTGATCCGAATCTGAATTGGTTGTATGAGAGAATGCGAGCGCATGCGTACGGGAAAGCGGATATTTCTGATGCCGGAATGGTCTATTGGCTTCTAATTGGAGATGAGGATGGTAACCCTTCAAAATTCAAAGAGTTTATAGGGGAGGGAATTCCAACAGGACCGACCACCGAACAAGACGAGTAGCGGAACTAAAATTTATTCCTATTACCTCCAAACCAACAAGACCGCAAGTGCTTCACCCGGCGTATTCCACAAGAAATCAAACGCCTCCTTCGCCTGCTGATATGGGAAGCGGTGGGTGATCATCCGATCAGTTTGGATCTTTCCGGTGCGAATCTTCTCTAACGCTCGAAACGCAGTTTGTGAAAGCGGTTCCTCGACGAGAATACCTGCCACAAGCCGCTTGTGCATGATTTTCGATGAGTGCAACGGCAACGGCTCCCCCTGATATAGCGCGATTAGTTGAAGGGTACCGCCCCTCCGCACCATATCCTGTGCCTGATCAAACGATTTAACACCCGCATGCCCGCCAACACAGTCAACGACGAGATCCGCACCCTTGCCATCGGTTAAACGCTGCACCGCCTCGGCGGGGTCCTCTTCTGAGGCATCAATCACCACATCCGCACCCAATTCCTCTGAGAGTTGGCAACGTAACGGCAGCCCATCAACCGTGATGATTCTGGCGGGATCATATCCGCGTAGAATCTGTAGCATCAAGCTGCCTACAACGCCCTGCCCCAAAATGACGATCGTATCTCCCGCCTGCGCCCCTGATGAAGCCGCCCACGCCGACGCTTCTGTCGAAAGCAAAAGGAACGTTCCCGCCTCGAACGAGACATCATCGGGAAGTGGAACTAAATGCCCCCGTGTCGAGTCCGCATCGCCAACGACATACTGTGCGTGAGGTGCGGCGGCCATCACCCGTTGACCAACTTGATACCCTGTGACATCAGCCCCGACCTGCTCGATGGTACCTGTGAGGGAATACCCCATAATCGAATGTGGAAGTGCTTCTTCGCTAATATAACGCCGAAATAGCTCAGAACCGCGGCTAATCAACGTCCTTTCCGTCCGCACCAAAACTTGACGGTCATTGATCTCAGGAATGGGGGCATCTTCTAACTGAATATTGCCGAAACCCTCTGGCTTAATCACACGAATCATCAAATCTTCGGGATGGAGACCCCATCTCTTTAGAGTGGGGAGGAAATCCCGCCCTTTCTTGTTGTAAGATGTTGCGAAAAGCTGTAGCCTTGTCCCGAGAATCGGGAGAGGTGCGGTGGACTCAATCACCCCCGAAAAACCTGCTTACACAGGGACAGAAGCGCGGAGCCCAATAAATCCCGGGGAACGGGCAACAAGCCCCAACCCTTTAGGGTGGGGTAACTGACCAAGAAGTTCCTAGGGAACAACGATCGTTGTTCCCTACTGAAGTGCGTAAGTCCTCAGATATAGAATATCTTTGCCGGTGTCTATCCAAGTCGCTTTGAATTCCGCCTGTCCCAATTTATCGGGGATCCTATCGGAGCGGATCAATGCCTTGGTACGACTGGTCGAGGAGTTCGATCGGGTGCATCACCTTCATGGGCAATCGACTCGTCTTAACGCCCTGTTGGATCTGCAGAATACAGCCCGGGTTCCCTGTCGCAACAATTTCAGCATCTGTCTCGGCGATATGCTTTATCTTGCGCTCCAGAATTTCACGGGACATCTCTGGCTGCGTGATATTGTAAATGCCGGCACTACCGCAGCACCATTCCGATTCAGTCAACTCGATAAGTTCCAACCCCGGAATTGATTGGAGGAGGGTGCGAGGTTGAGATTGGACCTTTTGCCCATGCACGAGGTGGCACGGTTCATCATACGTCACACGCCGATTAATCTCTCCCTCCGGTGGTGTTATTTCAATCTCCGCGAGAAACTCGCTGATGTCCCGCATTTTACTGCTAAATACTTTTGCCTTTTCGGAATAAACAGTATCGTGTTCCATCAAGGCTTCATATTCTTTCAAGGTTGCCCCGCAGCCTGCCGAGTTAATGATGATCGCCTCCACATCTTCGGCCTCAAAAACATCGATATTTTTCCGAGCGAGTTCCAATGCCGTGTCTCGAACGCCGTTGTGGACATGCAACGCGCCGCAACACATCTGCTGTGTGGGTGTAATAACGTCGCATCCGTTTTCTGTCAAGACGCGAATCGTCGCCAAATTGGTTTCGGTGAACACCTGATTCATCACGCACCCAGAGATAAACCCAACCCGATGCTTCGCCTCCCCTTTGGCGGGGGTAAATTCCCGGATGTCGTCCTTGAGGGACGGATTCGGAATGTCAGGCAGCAACGATTCCATCTCTCCCAATTTGCCCATCAGTTTGAGAATTCCAAGTTTTTGCACCAGCCAGCGAATCCCAAGACGCTGATACAGCCACATCAGTTCAAAGATGAGATCTAAGCGATCCTTATCGGGTAGAAGCTCCTTAAAAGCCAGACGCCGCCAAAACCGCTGCTCCGTTGGATGATCGGCGTTCAGCTCATAAATCGCACGAGCTTCTTCGATAACCTCACCAAAATGTACACCAGAGGGACATGCCGTTTCACACGCACGGCAGTCCAGACAGCGATAGATATATTTTGCCCAGTCGTCATTGAGCGGCATCGGGCTCTTATCCCTGAATGCCGCCCCCATCAAATAAAGCCTTCCACGCGGTGAATCGGTCTCCAGACCTAATTCGCGGTAAGTCGGACAGGTCGGTAAACAGAGCCCGCAATGGGTACAAGCGTCCCATTTGTTCCAGCTGAAAGATTCGGAACCGATGAGGGGATTAGTCTGTTGATTGGGTTGGGGCTGTGGATGCTGCATCTTTCTAACGATTCCTGTTCCTTTGTTTTGAGGACATTTTTGATTCCACCAATTCCCTCCATCATGCAATACTGTGTATAGGGATCGGTCCAAAACATAGTCAAGAGCGCGCTATGGGTTTATTGGGGTATTAATGAACTAATGAGCTGATCAACTCTTGAACAAAGTGGAGAGGTAGGACATATCGTTGCGAGTTGTATTTTCGGTGGATTTACAATGAAAGGTTGTGGACTGGCATCACCCTCTAATGGGCAGTCAATTTTGAAAGGTTCAGCAACCCTTCGTTTAGACTTCCAGATCTATACCCTTGCAAATCGAGGGCGACATGCTCATACCCAAGCGATTTGAATTTCTCATTAATCTGGGTGCGGACGGATTTGGCAGCGATGAACTCAATCTCTTGTGGATCGACCTCAATCCGAGCGAGCGTATCATGATGGCGTACACGAAATTGGCGAACACCTAAATCGAATAAAAACTGCTCCGCCCGATCAACGAGACGTAGGTTCTCGCGAGTAATCCGTGTGCCGTAGGGAAAACGGGAGGAAAGGCATGCAAAGGCAGGTTTGTCCCACGTCGGTAGCCCCCAACGCTGTGAGGCTTCACGGATCTCCGCCTTGGTCAGATTCACATCGATGAGCGGTGCCTGAATGCCCATCTGTTTAGCGGCGTCCATACCGGGGCGGTGATCCCCAACATCGTCAGGAATCGCCCCGTAGACAGTGGTGCCAATCTTATATTGTTCTGCGATTGGACGGATCTGTTCAAACAATTCGGTTTTGCAGAAATAGCAGCGATTGGTCGGGTTGCTCGCATATCCCTCAGTTTCCAATTCGTCGGTATTGATCGTTTCATAACGGATGCGAATCTGCTTGGCGATGTCCTGTGCTGCCTTCATCTCGCGCTCCGGGTAAGAGTCAGAAACCGCTGTCACAGCAAGGGCATTGTCCCCCAACGCTCGCTTTGCAGCTTCCGCCAGAAAGGTGCTATCCACTCCGCCAGAGAATGCGACGATGACTCTTCCGTAGGATTTTAATAGTTTATCGAGCTGATCCAGTTTCTGATCAATGTCTGGATATTTTTCTGCTTCCGACATCTGTTTGACCTCTCTGATTTTTACTATTGCAATTGCTGTAGTTTTCTTAGTTTTGCGCGGAGGAGTTGCCGCTTCAGGCCCCTAACGTAATCAATAAACAATATACCGTCGAGATGATCTATCTCATGCTGTAGGGCGCGAGCGAGTAAATCTTCCGCCTCGATCCGAACCGGTTCACCATCAATATCTTGCGCCGTCACGACTGCCCTCGCCGCCCGCTTGACATCAGCCGTAATACCAGGGAAACTCAAACATCCCTCTTCCTCGGTGGCTTCACCCGCTAAGCTCTGAATCGTTGGGTTAAACAGAACCAGTGGTGATCCTTCCGAGGCATCTCGATCTAAATCAATTACAACCAGTCGCCTCAAAATCCCAACCTGCGGTGCCGCCAACCCCACCCCAATCGGTGAAGCATACATCGTGGCTAACATATCCTCTGCAAGTTTCCGTTCAACAGCCGTAATTTCCTGAACGGGGAGCGCTTTTTCTCGAAGTACCGGATCGCTATAGAGCCGAATGTGGAAAGGACCCGCGGCGCAGTCATGAGAGTCCTTATCCACCATTGAAGAGCCAGCGACCTTTGGCGATGATGCATACCGTTTTCTGCGCTTGCGTCTTGCCATCTCCGAATAGGGACTCCCTCCTATCTAACTCAAAGGTTCTAAGATTCCATAATCATATCACCCGTAGAGAGGATGGTCAAGCAAAAACGGAAGACATAGAAATATACGGACACCATCGCATTCCCGGTAAAACGGGGACGTATAGATTAAATCTTGACTCATGTTGAAGAATAGTGAAACAGAAATCGCAGGGGCGTGGGAACCCCGCCCGAACTTGCTAAAATGGACAAATGGTTTGCACGGCCCGACTCGTCGAGGATGCTCGAAACGGCATTTCACGCATTACGTTTTACGTTTTTAACCCTGCTTAACTAACTTCTGGAGCGAACGAAGTTCTCTCGGCGGATCCATCTGGCTGCCATAGTCGCTCCAAGAGACTTCGGCGACATAGATGCTGCCCTTAGAATCAACAGCAATGCCATGCGGTGAGTAGAATCGTCCGGGCTCATCTCCATAAGATTGGTCACTCAGTTGTGCCAGTATGTTTCCCTTCGTATCTATGATACTGACGCGGGGTCCCAAACAGGTACCCATTGCATTTGACGCAATACCACCGAAATACTCGCCGACATAAACGAGCGGTTCGTCACTGGTGTCCAAACAGATACAGGCAGCCCTGGATAGGTTCAACCACTGCGTTTCGTACTTCCCGTCGGGAGAAAACACCTGTACCCGGTGGTTTTCGCGGTCAGCAATGTACACCCAGCCATCCTTATCCGTTGTGATGTTATGGACAATGTTGAACTGTCCCTCACCCGTGCCTGACTCACCCCAAGAGGACAGATGTCGGCCATCGGGCGTAAATTTGTGAACCCGTGCGTTGGCATATCCATCAGCCACATACAGGTCGCCGGTATGCGGATCGATTGCCAAGTGTGTTGGAAGGTTGAAAGGTTCGCCACTCATTGGAGATGCAGGTCGATGGGGTTCGCCAAGCGTCATCAACAATTTACCATCGGGTGTGAACTGGCGAACGGTGTGATCTCCGTTATCGACGCAATAGACCGAACCGTCAGGGGCGATGGTTACGCCGTGTGGATTGGCGAATATGCCATCTCCCCATGTCCTAAGTACATCACCGTCAGAATTGAAGACAATCATCGGATGTGTCCCGCGATTAAAGACATAAACATTATCATCCGCATCTACAGCGACAGCAGTAGCCTCTTTGTAAGTCCAATCTTCGGGTATGTTGCCCCAATCTTCGCCCGATGTTTGATATGTAAAATCTCCACCACCTAAAGTAACCATTTTTCCCTCCAATCGTCCGAAAACCCGCCTGACTATGTATTGAAATCCTATTTGAAGTGTAATGTGTCGGGTTCTTCTGTCCCATAGACCGATTACTAATGAACCGATGAACCAACTCAATTGATTATAGCACACCTGTCGCTACGATGTGAAGATCAAAAATAGTTGATGGTCGTTGACACAGGCGTTTGGATATGTTACCATGCACCCCAAATCTTCGTCAGTGGAGCCACGGAATCTGCCAATGCAAAATGTCTACGTAGTGCTTTTGAGCACGGCTATCAACGGCGCACTTGCCCTTTGGGTATACAACGATAGTAGACTACAAGATCGATCTAAGTTTTGGGCTTTGGGCACCTTTTTCCTTCCACAGGCGTTTTTCCCGATTTATTTTTGGAATCGAATCCCCGAACTCATCTGGACATGCCCTAAATGTCAGCGGGATAACCGAGCATGGTCGCGCAAGTGTGGGCGCTGCGATCAGTTCTATACAGCAGAAGAAACAGTGGCAAGGCTGCACGGCTATCTCAAGCCATCAGATCCAGTCGTTATTTTTCTGATAACCTTTCTATTTCAAGACATCGCGCGTTACATCGCTATCTTGATGGCAGAAGGACTGGAGGTGCTGACAGAAACAGACGCTGTATACACACTTCCAACTTCCCACTTCTGGAGCATTAAGCTAATCGTCGGAAATGTGTTGATTTGGCTGTCCCTATTCTGCATAACTGGTCGCTACCGCAGAACTGTAAGATCTATTGGATTGGGATATAGCGGTAGCCCTGCCGACTTTGGACTGCCCCTATTTCTTGCCCCCGCTTTGGCTTTCGCTGCTGTAGGTTTCATGCAGGGGATAGATTGGTTCAGTCAGCACAGTCCCCTCAAAGGGCTGGGAAACTTGGTCCAATGGGAGCAGCAGCAATGGTCAAGCAGCATACCAGAAAACTTCGGGGACAGCACAGTTATTCTCTTCGGTTTTGTGATGTTAATTCTAATGCCGGTGGGGGAAGAAATTCTCTTTCGAGGGATTGCATATACCGGTTTCGCCGGTCGATTTGGTCAGGCTAAAGGAACTGTCCTTAGCGCGCTCCTTTTTGCAGCACTCCACGGCTACATCCGTTCCTTCATGCCGTCGGTTTTGGGAGGGATTCCAATATTTCTCATGGGGGTTACCCTTGTGTGGCTCTACATCCGCACGAAATCACTAATCCCCTGCATAATCACACATAGCTTAGTGAACTTGATTTTAATCCTAATTTACTGGATGTAGGTGTTAATTAGAATTTACCAGATCCTTCCTCACCCTGCTCCCCAATCGGATAAGCCCCCAAAATTTTCATCATCACGCACAACTCCCTAATCTCTATAAGCGCTTTTCGGACACTTTCATCGTCCGCATGCCCATCCAAGTCTACAAAAAAAACATATTCCCACGCTTTCGTGCGGGAGGGCAAGGACTCGATCTTGCTCATATTAAGTTCGTAGTGTTTCAACACCTGCAGCACCTCCGATAACGCGCCAATTTTATCTTTAACCGAGAAAATGATAGATGTCCGGTCATTTCCAGTAGGTGCCGCCGAGTGGCTTCCAATAACAAGGAAACGTGTCGTATTGTTTGGTCCATCCATGATTGACTCGCCTACCACAGATAGCTCATACATCTCGCCAGCCAGTTGACTCGCTATTGCTGCTGCATTTGGTTCGTTAGAAGCCAATTCCGCCGCCTCTGACGTGCTGGAAACCTCAATTTGATGGACACCTGACACATTTTGACCAAGCCATTGACGACATTGGGCAAACGCTTGCGGGTGGGAGTAGATCTTTGTAATCTCTGCTAACGGATATTTTGAGAGGAGATGCTGCCTGATTGGCAAAAAGCATTCGCCGCAAATTTGAAGGCTTGTGTACTGGAACATCTCCAAAACATCACGGACCGTGCCATGCGTGGAGTTTTCGATCGCGACAACACCATAATCCGTTCGACCCGACTCGACCGCTGTAAAAATCTCGGGTTGAGGTGTCACTTCGATAAACTCTACTGACGTGCCAAAGAAATGTGAGCCCGCCGTGTGACCAAAACTACCAGTAGGACCGAGGAAGGCGATGGATAACGGTCTTTCAAGCGCGCGACAGGCGGAGATAATCTCAGTATAAATCGTATGTAGCGCGTCGGAGGGGAATTGCCCACGGTTCTGCATTTCCAGCCGGGAGAGAATTTCCCGCTCTCGATGCGGCGCATAAATCCGTTCAACGCCGGTGTCCGATTTGAGTTCACCGACACGTTTGACAATAGTTGCCCGTTCCTGTAAAAGGACTAAAATCTGATCATCAATCTGATCCAGTAGGTGGCGGTAATCTTCCAGTCTCATAATAGGTTTGCCAAACGCTATCTCCTACGCTCTTGATAGGTGAAGGTGGTTTGGGGCAGAAGCTGAGTTTTTTGGAAAAACTCGGTTGCTCTTTTGTACGTTTAACAGAGTGTCACAGTTACACCGATGGCACAACTGTAACACTTGTCCGTTCTATACGGATTGCCCTTACTTCAATATGAGCATCTTCCGTGTCCCCGAAAAGTCAGGGGTATTCAAACTGTAGAAGTAAACCCCAGAGGCAACCTGCTCACCGATATTGTTACGTCCATCCCAATACGCTGCTGTAGAACGCGTCATATAGAACCCTTGTTGCCTGAAACCGAGATCCAGCGTTCGGACAATGCCACCCGAGGTATCATAAATATGGAGCGTGACATCAGCCGCTTTTTCAAGCTGGTATGGAATCCAGGTTTCGGGATTGAACGGGTTCGGGAAGTTCTGCAACAACTGAGTCAACTTCGGTTGGCCAATGCGATCAAGCTTGATAGACAGAACCGCGTTTGCTAAATCCTCAGGTGTTACTATAGAAGTGAAGGCGTCTGATTCAATGTTTCCACTCGGACCGGTAACCCGTACTTCAATTACGTCTCCAGCTTGGACTACGCTCCGTCGCGCCAAGTCAGCTGTTGCCGCAGCGAAGTAATCGCCTTGCACTGAGGCAGTTATCACACTATCTGTTCTGAGGTTACGGACTGTGACTTGGTAGCCGTCAAATGCAGCTTGCCCTTCCAAGTGTCCGCTTACAACGAACGCCCACGCTTCTTGAATCGGCTCCACAGTTATAGCAGGTGCCGCTGCAGCGCCTTCCGTTTGGTTAGTCCACCGTGATCCAACATAGGCAAATTGGCGAGCCTGTGGGACATTGACAATATAACCTTTCCCACCTTCGATTGGAAACCCATCGTCCGGTGCGCTTGGTGTCCAACCAACGAATTGCTGGCTTGCCGCATCGAATGCGATGACGGTTGTTGCCCCTGTCAGCGCGGCAAGTGTCTTAGCGTTCAGCGGTGTCGGTGGTGCCAATGGCACAGAAATCATGTTCAGACCTTTATCCAGTGTGACGTGGTAGGCGTTGCCAAAATAGTCGCTCTCCGCTTTAGTGCCGAGCCTGGCGACAAACCCATGCCTCCGCCCATCCGCTGAGTCGTAGTGCCCGACGACAGAGCCATCCTGATTGATGTTCCAACCCTCCGTGCCAACGCTGCCCGGAAACCACAATTCATGTAGCCCGTACAGATATGAACCGACATAGGAGCGTGGAATATCATCCACAAATTTTGATCGGGCACTTACAAATACACTCCTTCCCTCGCCCTCGCTAATGCCGTGCAGAAAAAAGTATTCCAGAGTTGATGGTTCAAGATAGTCAAGAAGTATAAATCTACCAGAGGAAGAGAGCGCGTATGCGTGAAATAAACCGTCAGCATCTATGTAGCTGCCTACGATAAGACCTTGTGAGTTCACAAAATCGGCGTATGTTGCTGTTGCATCAGGCACTTCAACGATTGTGTCCCCTGAAAATCCACGCCGAACACCGGAATCATCTATAAAATTACCCGTCAGCACACCCGTCGCATCACTGAACCCATATATCTCCGTTTGGACGGCACCCGGAAAATCATATTGCCGCAGTTCGCCATTTTCTAAGATGACACCGTGGTACAGCCCATCGCTATCTTGGTAGTGCCCCGCAGCTGTCCCATCATTGCCGAACGCAAAAAAATAGGTGTTCTGTGAACCCGGGAAATCGTAGGTCGTAAAAACACCATCGATGAGCGTAAAGGCAACCTCTTTTTTACCGTCGGGGGTCCGGGCGTAGCCGGCGTAATCCTCAAAGTCGCTACTCGCTGTCAACGCTAAAAAATCTATACCGGGAACATCAATACTCTCATAGGTGAAATTGAACTCAGGCGGTGGGGGATAAGCTATATCTCTGAATTTTTCAGCAGTTTCCTCAGTCGGTCTGGCGATAAATCCGTGTCTACCTCCGTCCCCTGAGTCGTAATACCCGACGACAGATCCATCTTGATTGATATTCCAACCCTCTGTGCTAACACCGCCCGGAAACTGTAATTCAGATAGCCCTTGCTGGGATGTGCCGACATAGGAGCGTGGAATATCATCTATCGCTCTAGCTCGCGCAACGATAATCCTTGTATCAGTGATACCGTGCACAAAAAAGTACTCCAGAATTGATGAGTCCAGATAGTCGTGAAATGCAAATGTTCCATTCGGGGTGCGCACGTATGGATAATATAGACCATCAGCATCTATGTAACTTCCTGTGATAGCGCCACTCGCGTTCACAAAATCGGCGTATGTTGCTGTTGCATCAGGCACTTCAACGATTATGTCCCCTGAAAATCCACGCCGAGCACCAGAAGCATCTATAAAATTACCCGTCAGCACACCCGTCGCATCACTGAACCCATATATCTCCGTTTGGACGGCACCCGGAAAATCATATTGCCGCAGTTCGCCATTTTCTAAGATGACACCGTGGTATAGACCATCACTATCCTCGTAGTGCCCGGCGGCTAACCCATTATTGCCGAACGCAAAAAAATAGGTGTTCTGTGAACCCGGGAAATCATAAGTCGTAAAAACACCGTCAATGAGTGTAAATCCGACTGTTTTTTCACCATCGGGACTCCGGGTGTAGCCGGCGTAATCCTCAAAGTCGCTACTCGCCGTCAACGCTAAAAAATCTACACCGGGAACATCAATGCTCTCATAAGTGTAGGTGAATTCAGGGGAGGCGGGAGTTGAGTCATTATCAGTTTGTGCCTCGGCGTTATTTAAGAAAAAGGAATTGAGGCACATAAACAAGGTACACGCGTAAAACAAAAAGCTAGGCTTAATCTGAGTAGTTATCATGAGAATCTCCGTTAGGATATTGTTTTACTAAAGTTTGTACAATTTTCGATGAACATTATTTTAATCCAATTTCGTTCATTATTCAACCGTTTAGGTTAGAAAAACTCGACTTCCCTTTTGTCCGTTTATTTGACAATTACCATACGTCGTAAGTCTGTATAATTACCTGCGTCGAGTTGATAGAAATAAACTCCGCTTGCGACCGATTCACCGGTTTCATTACGTCCGTCCCAATAAGCGGCTTTTGTCCGACCTGTGTAGTATCCTGCGGACTGATACCCCAAATCGAATTGGCGCACCGCAGTCCCCTTCATATCATAAACTGTAAGCCTCACGTCGGCATCTTGGGCGAGTTGGTACGGAATCCATGTTTCCGGGTTGAACGGGTTGGGATAGTTCGGCAAAAGTGCTGTCTCTTTGGGAACTAACGCCAAAAGCAGCTGTTCGAGGAAAAGAATACCCTTTTGCGCCGTTACATCGGTGAGATCTAACCCTTGTGCTTGAGTCAGCCAACCCTCGACATCGGCAGGGGTCAGGTTTGTAAGTGCCAAGGAATGCCCAGCAGGTGCGGCGGCAGTGGTGCCTAT
The DNA here is from genome assembly GCA_965220385.1 of Candidatus Poribacteria bacterium. Taxonomy (GTDB): domain Bacteria; phylum Poribacteria; class WGA-4E; order WGA-4E; family PCPOR2b; genus PCPOR2b. The sequence goes on from OZ244825.1 coordinate 4,985,135, forward strand.
CGCGCCAGCGACCTGAACTAAGTCCGCAATATCCACAATACCATCCCCGTTGACATCGGCGCTATTTTCCCCTGTCTGGCCCAAGCGTAATCCAACCAGTGCTAAATCCAAGATGTTGACCACGCCGTTCCCGTTAACGTCCTCAACCGGTGGAGGTTCTTCGACCACAGGCGGCGGTGGCGGCTCCTCGGGCGGCGGTGGGGGCGCAACATCCCACAAAAGCACCGTGCCATCCCAACTCCCACTGGCGAGCATCGTGCCATCAGAACTGAAAACAACACTCTCAACACTATTCGTATGCCCAATAAGAGTTTTTAATTCCTCACCGGTGGTAACATCCCACAAACTCACCGTATCATTCCACGCTCCAACTGCAAGAATTTTTCCATCGGGACTGAAAGCAACGCTCTCGACACCACGAGTTCCCCTATCAATGGCTAACACCACCTCACCCGTCTCGACATCCCACAGACGAATAACAGTATCGTAACCCGCACTTGCGAGGATCTTGTCGTCGGGACTGAAAGCAACCGTCAGGACATGAAGGAAATGTCCCGCAAGCACGTGCAGGGTGTCCCCCGTCTCAAGGTCCCACAGGCGAACGGTGTTATCTCGACTCCCACTTGCAAGGATCTTTCCATCAGAAGTAAAGGCGAGGCTCTCGACGCCGGTCCTATGTCCTCGGAGGGTTCTCAAACGCTTCCCGGTCGCGACATCCCACAAGCGGACATCATCGTCCTCGCTTCCGCTCGCTACCACCCTACCATCGGGACTGAAAGCAACGCTTATAATGTAAGACCTATGCCCGACGAGGGTTTTCAGGTGGGCGCCGGTGTCAACGTCCCACAAACGGACCGTATCGTCATTGCTGCCACTGACAAGTGTACGTCCATCCGGGCTAAACGCAACCACGCCCACATCGTCCGTATGCCCAAAGAGGAAGTGCTCGCGCTCTCCGGTTTCGGTGTTCCACAGACGGATGGTGCTGTCCCAACTCCGGCCAACGAGTACGCGTCCCTCCGGACTGAACGCAACATTCAAAACAAGGTCCGCGAACCCGGTAACCGCTTCGATGTGCTCACCCGTATCAACGTTCCATAGGCGAAAGGTCGCATCCCACGCCCCGCTTGCGACCGTGCGCCCATCCGGGCTAAACGCCACCCGAATGACATCAGCCGTATGCTCGGTCAGCGTGTGAACGGCAACACCGGTTTCAACATCCCAAAGTCGGATAGTATCATCCTCACTCGCACTCGCTAAGATACCCTCATCCGAAAAAGTGAGATCATTAATAATAGAAGTATGTCCGGTGAGTGTTCTGACTTCATCGCCGGTCTCCACGTCCCACAGACGGATAGCTGCATCGTAATCTCCACTAGCAACCATATCTCCATCTGGGCTAAAAGCAAGCGCCCGGACAAGAGACGTATGCCCGGTGAGTGTTCTGATGAGTTCACCCGTAGCCACATCCCACAAACGGACGGTTTGATCCCAACCGCCACTAGCGACTATATCCCCGTTTGGGCTAAAAGCAACGTTGTTGACCCGATCCGTATGTTCGGCAAGGGTGTGGATGGTTTCACCCGTATCAACATCCCACAGGCGAACTGTATCGTCGTAACTTCCACTTGCGAGAATCTTTCCATCCGGACTAAAGGCGAGACTCCGGACTGCACTCCTATGCCCTCTCAAAGTTTTAATGTCCTCACCCGTAGTGGTATCCCACAGACGAATAACTCGATCCCAACCCCCACTGGCAAGTATATCCTCAACCGGCGAATACGCCATGGAAGATGGCGAATACGTCGCATTTTCATATATTGCGGTCTGCCCGGTAAGCAGCTCAACCTCTTGAAGGGTTTCCGTATCGTACAGCCAAATACCGATGGCGGTAGCAACTGCGAGTCGATCGCCATTGGGCGAATACTGAAGTCCAGCTATCCACCCTTTACCGTATCGCGCAATCGCATCTTCGGGTAACCGCCACTGCCGGTTATCTTGGGCGAAACTGTCTGATAGAAATAGACCTGAGAGCAATAACAGGATAAAGATAAACAACGTCGTCTTTTTCATTGAGATAAGTTCTCCGTTTTGAGCTGTCTATTTTGCGAAAGACAGGTGAAATAGGGTCATTTAGTTTTCCTGTAGGAGGGATCTCCGAATCCCGACATCTCACTGTAGGCGTGATCTCCCGGTTGCGCCTTTTCAAACAAAATGGGTAATAAACCTAAAACTGAATAGCCCTAACAGGTGAAAGGTAGCCCATATTCAACAACCGAGTTTTTTTGGTAAACTCAGTTGCTTTTGCCGATTGATGTGCCTACTTGAGAATTACCATCCGCCGTAAGTCAGTAAAATCGTCTGCCCCGATAGATCGGGATGGAGACACTTCAAGTTGATAGAAATAAACCCCGCTTGCAACCGATTCGCCGGTTTCATTACGTCCGTCCCAATAAGCGGCTTTCGTCCGAGTGGTGTAGAATCCTGCGGACTGATGCCCCAAATCGAATTGGCGCACCGGTATGCCTTTTGTGTCGTAAATCGTCAGTGTTACATCGGCATTGTTGGCGAGTTGATAGGGAATCCACGTCTCTGGATTGAACGGATTGGGATAATTCGGCAAGAGTACTGTCTCTTTCGGTGCCAACGCTACGAGGAGTTGTTCAAGGAAGAGAATCCCTCTTTGTGCCGTTACATCTGTAAGATCTAACCCTTGTGCTTGGGTTAGCCATCCCTCGACATCGGCAGCGGTCAAGCTCGCTAACGCCAAAGAATGCCCGGCGGGTGCGGCAGCAGTGTTTCCAATCGCGCCGGCGACCTGAAGCAGGTCAGCAATGTCCACAATGCCATCCCCATTGACATCGGCCGCATTTTCCCCAGTCTGTCCCAAATGCAATCCAACCAGTGCTAAATCCAAGATATTCACGATTCTATTCCCGTTGACATCCCCGAAGACTGGAGGCAGTGGAATATCCCATAACAACACCGTGCCATCCCGACTTCCACTTGCTAGGACTGTGCCATAGGAGTTAAAGGCAACGCTTTCAACCCTAGAGGTATGCCCGGTAAAAGTTATGATATGCTCACCTGTTGTAACATCCCAGAAGCCAACCGCATTACCCCATCCTCCGGCTGCGAGAGTCTTTCCATCGGGACTGAAAGCGACGCTCTCAATAGCACTTTCGACCCCATACTCGCTCGCCTGAATAAGCGTCATCTCCTCACCGGTGGCGACATCCCACAAGCGGATGGTATTGTCCCATCCGCCACTTGCAAGGATTGTACTATCCGGATTGAAAGCAACGGTGAGAACATGTCCACGATGACCAAAGAGAAAGTGCAGCCAATCCCTGGTGGCAACATCCCATATAGTAATGACCGCATCTCGACTCCCACTTGCGAACATTGTGCCATCGTGATTGAAAGCGAGTGTCTCGACACCAGCAAAATGTCCCCAAAGACGTGCCAGATGCTCCCCGGTGGCGACATCCCACAAGCGGACCGAATCGTCCTCACTTCCACTAGCGAGGAGTGTTCCATCGGGACTGAAAGCAATGGTTATGATATAAGCCCAATGCCCGACGAGAGTTTTCAGATGTGCTCCGGTTCCAGCGTCCCACAGGCGAACAGTGTTGTCCTGACTGCCGCTGGCGATTGTGCGGCCATCTCGACTGAAAACAACGATGTCCACATCGTCCGTATGCCCCACGAGGAAGTGCTGCCGCTCTCCCGTTTCGGTATTCCAGACGCGAATTGTTTGATCCCAACTCCGACCAACCAGTGTGCGGTTCCCCGGGCCGAAAGCGACACTCAAAACGCTACTCTCATGCCCGGTAAGGCTTCCGATGTTTTCGCCGGTATCAACATCCCACAGACGGACGGTCGCATCCCCGCTCCCACTTGCGAGAGTATTGCCATCCGGACTAAACGCAACCCTATAGGCATCAGCTGTATGTTCGGTAAAGGTTTTAACGGTCTCACCCGTAGCAGCATTCCACAGACGAACAGTATCGTCCTCACTTGCGCTTGCCAATATGCCCCCATCTGGAGAAAAGACGACCTCGTAGATAGTCGAAGTATGCTCGGTGAGCGTTCTGATTTTCTCGCCTGTTTTAACATTCCACAGATGGATCATCGAGTCAAAATCTCCGCTGGCAAGCGTGCCTTCCCAACCGAAAGCAACCGTCTCGACGAGAGAGGTATGTCCGATAAAAGTATGGAGATTCTCCCCTGTTTCCACAGCCCAGACGCGAACGGTTTGATCCCAACTCCCACTGGCAACCATGTCCCCATCCTGATTGAAAGCGACACTAGAGACCCAATCGTCATGTTTGGTAAGCGTTTGGGTATTCTCACCGGTGTCAACATCCCACAACCGAACAGTATCGTCGTAGCTCCCGCTGACAAGGTTTTTTCCATCCGGACTAAAAGCAATGCTCAATACACCTTCCTCATGCCCGGTAAGGGTATTAATGGTTTCACCCGTCGCAGCATCCCACAACCGAATGGTATCGTCGTAACTCCCGCTGGCAAGGATGCTCCCATCCGGAGAATAGGCGATGGCTGAGACTGTTTCCGTATGCCCGCTAAGCAAATCGACCTCTTGAAGGGTTTCCGCATCGTACAGCCAAATACCGATAGCACTGCCAACCGCTATCCGGGTGCCGTCGGGCGAATACTCCAGCCCAGCTATCCACCCTTTGCCAAATCGCGCAGTGGCACCATCGGGCAGCTGCCACTGCGGGTTCTCCTGTGCGAAGCTGTCTGATAGAAATAATGCAGAGACTAACGATAGGATGAAAATAAATAAGGTCGTCTTTTTCATTGAAGTCATTCTCCGTTTTAGATTGTCGATCCTGAGATATATGGTGAAGTCTAAAAATAAGTAAACACTTTCGCCCCTCGGTTTCGATCCCGATTTATCGGGGAGCATCTCCCAATTTTATCAAGGATCCTCGGCTTTGCCGGGACTCGATAAATCGGGATTTGGCGTGTCTCATTAATTCTAAGGTCCACTATATGTTTAGAAATCGGAACAGGTTGAGCGCAGCAAAATCCCCCTGTCCCGATTCATCGGGGATTTATCGGGGGAAATCGCTGCACGGTCTCCTGTTCATTGTTGCAATGCTTATCGATTCAATTTTTGCATCGCGGCGATCATATCGTCGTCTGATGGGTTACTTTTCACCATCTCAACAAACTCGTCGGCATCTAACTTGTGTTCCTCCAGGAACCTTTTGTCCTGCGGTCACGGGTAGATGTACTCACCGATAGTGCCGTTCAGTTTAGCGCGTGCCTTATCACTAACCCGCGCCAACCACCAATACCCGCCAATAAGCATATCCCGATGCCGTGGTTTCCAATCGAGTCCCATGTAATTCACCTCCTTTTTGGTTCATTGGTTTATTGGTTCATTAACAGGACTTACGCAACTAACCGTAGGCGGGGCATCTTGCCCCGCCCTGAAATGCGTAAGTCCTAATTGATCTACTTAATGAACTCTTGAACAAATGAATTCTTCTTTAAGGTTATTGTGCATCCGCCTCAAGCTGCTTTAAGGTCGATTCAAGCAAATTAAGGTAACGTCCATACTCCGACCAATTCCCTGCACGTTGCGCCGCCTGTGCCGCGTCAAACTGCTCCCGCGCCTGATTCGCCAGCGTCGAGATAGTTATCGACTCAGGGAGGTTCATCGCTTCCGAGATGTCAGTATCAGAACGGTCTTGTGTCAATGCGACCTCTAACCGCTTGCCGAACATATTAATCAACGCCTCATCAAGACTGGCACCCCATGCGACATTTTCCTTATAGCCAACAACAACGCGCCGCAATTCAGGAATCGCAGACTCTTCGTTTTCCGCTTGGATGTAGATCGGCTCAACATACAAGATCGACTCATTCATCGGGATGATAAGCAAATTCCCACGCAGGACACGCGAACCTTGCGTATTCCACAAACTGATCTGCTGGGAAATGCCAGGCTCTTGCGTGATGAAGTTTTCAACCTGCATCGGTCCGGGAGCGAGTTTTCCCTTCGGGAAACGATAGACCAGCAGTTGTCCGTACTGTGGCAAATCGCATCGCGCTGCAATCCAAGCGGTCAGGTTCGGCTTGTTTTTCGGTGTAAAGGGGAGCATCAAGACAAATTCCGCGTGTTCCTCCCCCGGTATTTTTACAACCACGTAATAAGGGGCAACCTCTTGCACATTCGTGACTGTATCTGGCAGTTGTTGCGTACGTGCAAATGGGCTTGGCGGTTGCGGTGCCTGTGGGGGACGGGGACGCTCGGTGTTATCGTAAAGCTCCTCGCCAATCTGCCATTGATCCTCACTCGCATAGAAGGTAATCGGATCTTTCATGTGATAGTCCTGATACGTCTGCGCTTGAATGAGAAACATGGTGGTCGGGTATCGGATGTGCGCCTTCAGGTTTTCGGGCATCGCATCGAACGGTTTGAATAGATCCGGGAAGATACGCTGATAGCACTCCGCAATTGGATCCTGCTCCTGCTCCATCAGGTAAAAATTCACGCTACCGTCGTAAGCGTCGATTGTAACCTTAGCAGCGTTGCGGATGTAATTCCCCCACGGTCGTTCGCCTCCCATGATACGTCCAGCAGCACGTCTGCCACCCTGCGCTGCAATGGTTCTGCGGATGGCATCTTGCATTGGTGCGGAGTAAGGATAACGTGCGGTCGTTGTATACGCATCAATCATCCAGATCAGGCGACCGTTATGGAGGACAAGGTAAGGATCAACATCATATTTCAGGAATGGGGCGATTTGACTGACTCGTTCCTTTATGTTCCGGTTATAAAGGACACGGCTTGTTGATTGTATTTCGCCGGGTAGGATGAAATTGAGCGCATTATTAAATTTCAGCATATACGCAAATTTCCGTAAGAACGAAGAAAGACTGACACCGCCCTCACCTTGATACGAGTATTTCGCGAAATCTTGTCCAAACGTTTCAGGGTAATCAAACTCAAGGCTGTCTGACCGGTCTGGATGCACGATGACATAGTGATTGGTGCGTTCACCATAATAAATTCGGGGACCGGGGTTGTCGTCAAACCGATATGCCCATTCAGGTTCGTAATTAATCGGGTCCATATCCCGAATGTACATCTTCGGCTTACCGTCCACAACCTCGTTCACAGGACTTAGCACCGCTCCATACCCATGAGTGTAGACGTAGGTGCGCTTAAACCAATCCCGACTCACCTCACGCGGCAGATCATTAATATTCAGCTCACGTCCAGAGAGCATCACCTGTCGGGGTTCACCATTCTCCATCACGTAACGGTCAATATCTACGTCAGCAAAATCGTATTGTGAACGTAACTCCTGAAGCTGCCTAAAAGTCCGCCGCAACGGACGCCAGTCCCAAAGCCGGATGCTATTAATCACCGCCGCGTTTTCTTGTCCCGTGATGCTGTCATAAGACAATTCCCCCGTCAAAGGGTACTCCGTCTCTGTCACGGTACTATCCTCCAAATCATACGCGTGCAGCGTTGCTCTGATGTTGTAGTTTATATATGTTCCCTCAAGTTCCTGCTTGCTCGGCTCAACTTTCAGGTTTTGAACGATGCGTGGATAGGCTTGTCCCATAAAGGCAACAAGCAGAAGCACAACGATACCCCCAACAGCGAAAGATATACGCCGTAAGAAAATGCTGATAAAGAAGATCAACGCACAGATAACGGTGATTGCAAGAAGTATCCATAACACCGGCAGCCGCGCCTGTATCGCTGCGTAGCCACCGCCACCCCGCACAACGTCATTGGTCGTGTAGAGAAGGTCATACATCACAAACCGGTAATTCCATGCACGGAACAGCAGCGTCAACCCAATCAGGATGAACAGATGTGTCTTAACCCGCTGCGGCGGTGCAAAACGGTTGTTTTCGTTAATGAGCAATCCGTGGAAAAAGTAGAGCACCCCCGTAAAAAGGGTGACCAACATGAATAGGCCAAAGAGATAACCACAGATTAGCCGTTCCAAGGGCATCCGAAAAACGTAGTAGCCAACACTTTTATTGAAAATTGGATCCCGGGCACCCCCTACCAAAACAGCATCTCCGGTCGCATCAAAGCTAAGTCCTTGGTTTAATCCAATTCTGACATTCCCATCCGCCCCCGGACTTATCGTACGGATCTGTGCTGCATGACTGCTATCCCCCTCTTCAATGGTAACCTCATCCCCTATTCTAAATCCTTTCGCACTGTACTCCAACTCAGAAATGAGAACCTCTGTCGCGTCACTATCTGCTGATGCACTAAGCGACGTTGCAGATTGGAACGAAAGATCACTGGCATTTGAATAGCGGAGAAATTGCTCCCAGTAGTCTGTCGAGGCATAACCGCCCACAATACTCCCCCCAATTGCCAAGAGTATAAGTACCACATAGACGGCTTTCCGGAGATTAAAATCGGGCATGCCTTCAAGCGGGATAGATTCGACGAGTGTCGGACTCAGCCGAGGTGGGGTAAAACGATACAAAAGATAGAGGTTAATGAGGGTGATGCCAAGAAAAAAGCCACTAACGACAACCCCCAAACCTATTTTTGTCAGTAGCACTGTTTTGTAAATCGCGAGATAGCCAATCATATCAAACCAGAGTAGGTCAGGATAGATTTTCACGAAGATGGCACCCCCGCCAATAATTACTGCCAAAACAACGAGGGTAATAATCAATCGAGTCAAGTTTGGTTGCATACATCCTTCCTTAATTGAGAGTAAGCTAGAGTGCCTAGCGTATTGTAACGAATCAGTAAAGTTCTAATCTAAAACGCTTGACCCAAACCGAAGTGGAACGTCGTATCCGGATCGATACTGGCGAGATCTGTACGTCGCGCCACGTCAAAGTCGAGGGAGAAAAAGCCAAGCTGCAATCGAAGCCCAAGACCAATTGAGCCTTTAGCATCATCAAGACGAAGCCGATTGCCTTCACGCCGGAGCAGGTAGTAGCGGTTGTCGGAATTGAATTCATCCTCCGACCAAACCGTTCCGAAGTCAGCGAAGACAATTCCGCGAATGCCGCCAATCGCCCATGAAAAGGGCCAACCGAAGCGGAGCTCGTCAATAAATGGAATCCGAAGCTCGACGTTCAGCAACCCCATCCGGGTTCCAATTAGTTCTTCATAACTGTAACCGCGCAGGGTGTCAATCCCACCGAGATAGAACAACGACTTGTCTCTTGCGAAACTTCCACCGAGCAGCAAGCGAGTTGCAAAGGTCGAGCGTCTGCCCAACTTAAAATAGCGGCGTAGATCAAAAACCAGATTGGTCAACTCAAGATCACTGCCCGTCGCACGGTATGACTTCTCAAGGGTGAGATTATAGCGGGTGCCACTATAGGGACCGAACACCTGCCATCGTGTTGTATCGCTAACGAAAGAGAGCGTTCCAAGCATCAGGAGCCCACGATTATCTTCATGTGTCGTATCGAATCTGAAAGCGTAGGGCGTGGAATACATCAACATCTGTAACTCCACACGACGATACCGATTGAACGGATACATAACAGAACCAGCAATTCCCGTTAGACGTTGCGAAATGCGACGACGATTCCGAGTTGTACCCAATAGGTGATACTCATGAAAGTTAAACAGAGAAGCACCAAAATCCGCGCGACGTGCGAGAGAACCGTACTGAGCAATGAAGTCCGGAGCAAGGAATCCCGTTTGGTTCTGAACACTCAACCCGAGGCGGTGATTCCCCAGCATATCGCTTGCAATAAGCTCCGTCGAGTTGCGCAGTAAACCATCAGCTCCCAGACTGAAATTGGTAAAGATAGCGTCTAAGCCGATTTTCGTGCCGTACTTCCGATGACCAATTCGCCGCTGTTTCCGTTCCGCAGTCGCGATAACTTCGGTAGATTCATCAGAAGGCGGTATCTCAATCTTTTCGTTACGTGCCTTTTCTGCCTCCATAACGTAAACATCCTGCTTCCCGGATTGGTAAGCGCCAAACAGAATCTGCTTGCGATCTGGCGAAAAACTTGGGTTAAAACAACCGGTAATAATATTGGTCAGACGCATCAGGTCTGTACCATCCGGTGTCATACTGCACAGATCATAGACACCACCAAGGTCTGAACAAAAAAGCAGCTGCTCACCATCGGGTGTCCAGCGAGGACCAACCGCATTATATTCGCCCTGGGGTAACTGCCGTGAGTTCCGAGTGTTGACATCTATGATAATCAACCTATACTTACCACCCCGTTCCGAAGCATAGGCAATCTCTTCCTGCGTTGGATGCCATGAGGGGTGGCTATCATCGAAAGAGTCATTTGTCAGGCGTGTCAGCTCTTCCGTCGCAAGATTGAGAATAAAAAGATCCGTCTGTCCCCCGCTGAGTGCGGAGAATACAATCCGTTCACCACTACTGTCGTAACTCGGCGAACCGGCCGCGTCAAAGTTGAGCTTGATACGGCGTTCCAACTGCTTGCTGACAACGTTCACCTCAAGCAAATATTCTGACTCGCGGTGCTTGGCGATGAAGGCGATACGGTCGCCATCCGGGGACCAAGCCAATCCACTGCCGTCACTGCGAATCTCTTCGTATTTGCTACCAAAAAAATCTTTGCTAATACGTTCTAAGCGGCTGCCGTTCTGAGCAGATGCAAGGACAATTTCGCTGAATCCATCGTTACCGGTGATATAAGCGATGAGGTCACCACTTGGAGACCAAATCGGTTTTACATTATGTGAATAGCGCGACTTCTCTGTCAGGTTCTTGGCTATCGAGTCCGGCATATCCTTGTGCTCAATCATGGGCCAATACTTTTTCTGTACGGTCAAGCGCCACTCTTTATCAAACTGCTCAAGACCAATGCCGATCACATTCTTGAAAGCTTCGTTGAGGTCTTTGGTACGGCTATGGGTTAGTTCGTGCATCACCTGCCCAACCTTATCTCTCCCATAGGTTTCAACAAAATAGGCGATGGCGGATTGGCCTATCTTATAGCCTAAAAACACCTGTGATCCGAGCACCCGGAAATCCTGAAGCCGCGTCAGCGGAACCACATAATTGGCGATACTCGCATCTCTGAGCACCATCTCTCCAACGGCATCATTATCGTTACCAAAATAGTCTGCTGTCCCCTCTATAAACCAAATTGGGGGGCTATACAGAAACTCGCCACTATAAAAACGACCAGCAGGTTTCTGATAGATAATGTCATACTGAAAGATGTGAACCAGTTCATGAAAGATAACCTCACGAAATGCAGACATTGAACCTGTGAAAGGAATAACCATACGCCGCTTCAACAGTTCAGCAAACCCACCAACGCCTTCATGCAGCTCTGCTAACGTAATATTGGTCTCCTGAAAATCTTTGTGCGATTGATATAAAATGAGCGGTGTCCGATCCTTAAGTTCGTGCTCAAAATCCTCGCTATGCTTTTCGTAAGCCTCTTCAACAATGTCCGCCATGATGGCTACTAACTGCTCTTCACCGGGGTAATAGTGGATGTCAAAATGCTCGGTTCGGTGAATCAGCCAATCAAAATCTTGGTCTGTGACCTTATTTTTACCAAAACCCTGCGCCCAGCCACTACTCACCAAAAGAAAAAGGAGCAGCGCAAAAAGGGGCACAAGAACAGGTCGAAAACTCTCGGCACGGAGTCGGTGTGCCAATCGGTTTGAGGGGGTGTGTACAGTCTGCATCATCTGACCAAATACCTTTCCTCTTGTTCGTAATGCGGTGAAACTTGTCGCGTGAACTCCGAGATTGCTTGTCGCGCTAAACTCTTTAGCACGCCCTGATGCGGCGTGACTTCTGACATCAGAAACGAACTGACACTATGCGACTGGAACGCACGCCGTTCATACGTGTCATCCTGTATAATTTCCTCCGTCTCCACACTGGCAATGACAATTCTCAGTGAAAGGACGTAGGTCTTTTCAAGGTAATCCTGATAGTCGGTAACATACCTCTGAAGTCTTCTCGAATAATGCTCTCCATAGTAGCGTCTCGGCTGGCTCCGTGCAAAGAAGTTGTAGCTGCCCACAATAACTGCATCAGTCTCAAAATACTGACCAATACGTGCCAACTCCGACACATCTACTAACAGATCTTCATCGAGCGTTTCATTACTAAATAACCGCAGCGTATCCTGCGTGCTGACAACATCCAAGTTTTGGTTCCTGCCCAATCCAAGTCGCATCAACGAGGCAATGTCCTCCCCTGTTTCGTCGGAAGATGCTATCCGCTGCCTCCCTGAATCCTTTACTTCGACAAACGGCAACACAGCAAAACCTGAATACTTGGTAACATCAATTGTGGATTCAACCTGGATTTTGATAGGTACTCGTGTGACTGCGGATGCACAACCCCAATATATTACTGAGCATACCAACAGCGTAATGACGAATGGGATTTTCTGGATTCGGGTTGAGGTGTTGTTTAGTTGATTGCGGTTCATTGGTTTGTTTTAGGAGTCAGATTGCTCTGAATCCTGATCTGATTGGAGTTTATCTGGCGTATCTACCTCTTCAGACGATGGCGGCTTGACGCGGTTGCGTTGGACCTGCATTCGGCACTTCCTGTAATTGAAGCGATAGAACTTGTTCTCAGGTTCTAACTCGGTAGCGCGTTCATACGCTTTGACCGCCTCGTCGATCTTGCCCACCGCTTCGTAAGCGACACCCAAATTATTGTGCGCCTTTGCATTTTGTGGCTCAATCTTCAAAATGTGTTGCCAACGAAAAATCGATTCGTTCCACAACTGCAACTCCGCGGATTTAATCGCAAATCGATTATACTGCTCGATTGTCGGTTGATTGTGTGAGCTTCCACACGCAACTATTACAAAAGGAAAAATGAACAGAAGTAAAAATACACGAACTGACAAACTAAATCCCACCTTTCAAAGATAAATTCTACCCAATCCCTAATTACTCCGTCAACCCAAAAGGGTAGCAGCGAATATGTAAGGGACACACCGTATGCGATCGGGAAATCTTTTTCCTTTTAATTTCTTTCGTTCTATACTAAAATTAGACGACACATTTTGCGGTAGGTGTAGAGAGCTTCGGCACTCAAAGATCTGCGTAAGTCCACACTAATGGAGGAATAAATGGCAATCCAGCATTTATCAGCTGCTCAAATTGAAGCCCAAATGAATCAAGCGGAACAGAGTCCTCAAAACGACGGTGTCCTTGAACATATTGTTCTTCGCTTACCTGATGAACAACGGGCAACCCCCCAAGAAGCTGAAGTTAGCCCTGATGGCGGTCTCGAAGGAGATCGCTGGGCACGACCAAACAGTCCCAACCCGGGTGCCCAAATCTCGGTGATGAATTCCCGGTTCCTAAGGATAGTCGCTGGTGATGATACACGAATGCCCCTTGCTGGGGATAACCTACTCGTTGATCTGGATCTGAGCGAGGAAAATCTCCCTGCCGGCACACAATTACAAATCGGTACAGCCACCTTTGAGGTAACAGATGTCCCACATACCGGCTGTCAAAAGTTCCAGCGTCGATACGGCAAAGATGCCCTTGAATTCGTCAACGGCGAAACCTATAAATCTCGGCGACTTCGTGGCTTGTTTGTACGGACAATTCAAGCCGGAAAGATTCAGGCTGGAGATTCTATCCGCAAGCTAACCTAACGCCATAGAGGTAAATGCGTCAGAAGAAATTACTTTTCTTTGCGTATTACGCATTACGTACCACACCTCTTGGCTTATCGAAGTTTCTAAAGTCCCCCTGATAAGGGGGATTTAGGGGGTTGGCTGTACAATGCGAGCGTTTCGGTAGTTCTAAAATCTACCATAGTTGCCAGATTTTGTCCTTGATTCTTTCAAGAGAGATATGCTAATATTAAAGACGCTTTTGCCGGAGTGGTGAAATCGGTAGACGCGCTGGACTCAAAATCCAGTGAGCCTTGGCTCGTGTCGGTTCGAGTCCGACCTCCGGCATTAATCCGCCATATAGCCCCATTGAGGCTGTATGGCTTTTTTTATGCCTACGACCACACAAAAATCTCATCATCGTCCGCGGAATATCCGATGAATACCGCTAGAACGATGCGAGGATTGTTCCCCTGCACCGGCGGAACTTCGTGGATACAGCGCGTGTTAAAGAAGTACAGGTCGCCCGGCTCAAGTTCGACCTGACAATTCTCTATGCCGTTTTCAGCCGCGTATTCGTGAAAGGTGTTCTCGGTGATGTATGGCTGGACATCCTCCGTCCATAAACATCGGTGCAGAATCGCCTGCGTACCCGCGTCGAATTCATCTGCGTTTTGCAGACACAATACACCCGCAAACTGATGGTCGAAACGGTATACGGCGTAATCGGTCCGCGCCTCCCGCAGCCGCACACTGTCAATGTGCGGATGGTAGAGTTGGGTGTGGTAATGGATGCGAAAAATCGCAGGTCCGTAACGGCGGCCATCTGGCTCGTATGCGGTGGTGACCTTTTTGGCCGGTGAAAGGGCGGACAACGAATCGTAGATGAGGTCTACTGGATTATCGAACCCCTCAAATAGGAATTTGAACAGATGATGCGTCGCGTCCGAATGTTGGAAGAAACGCTCCTGATCTGATCCCCGAATCCCTAAACTCGTGCCGATATCAGTTCTTACCCGCTCGTCTCCGCCATACGCGCTATCTTCAGGGTTGCGCGCCAGTCCCATGTTGTAAAACCGTTGGATCAGTGGAGTACATTGATCCGGATCGTAAGCACCTCGAAGCATAATAGCAGGCATCTCCGCTTGAGACAACGCATAAAGCGGGTCTGCGCATTCTGCCCGAATCGTCTCTAAATCCGGTCCAACCGGTCCCCAATTTTCCGCAGCCATATAATTCCTCCGTTTTACACTTGTGTGCATCTCGCAACTGTTTTATAATGACCCAAGTTACTACTGCTCTGTCAGATAAATGCTAATGGTCCTGCTCGTTGTGGATTGACAAATCCACAACACCGCCGCAAGTCGGGCTTGGATATGGCTATCCAAGCCGAGCAGAGAGTGACTTGTCATAATTTGCATGACAGTGTACTGCTCAAAGCCTCAATATTGTAACAACCCAATCTAATCAGAAACCGAACAGAAAAAGGAATACTCACATGAATCTCGGTTATAGCACCTGGGGAATGCCGACCGTCCCCATTGATGTCGCAATTCCCCACATTGCACAGCTCGGATTTGATGGGATGGAACTGGCAGTCGGTCCCCGCTTCATCACCGAATTAAGTACGCTTGACGCCGCCGAACGCAAGCGGATTGCAGGGCTGCTGAAACAACACAACTTGGCGTTACCGGCCCTCGCCGCGCATTCAAGTCTGATGGACACAGACCCCGAAGCACATGCACAAAACATGTGGCGGCTGAAGGGCGCCGCGGATCTCGGCGTCGAACTCGCGCAGGGAGATAGTCCGCCAGCAATCAACACAACATCAGGCGGTCAACCGGAGGAATGGGACGCCCAAAAACAATTCCTCGCCGACCGAGTCGGTGAACTTGTCGAATATACCCAAACACTCGGTGTAACCGTTGCGATGGAACCCCACATCGGCGGGCTGATCGATACGCCCGATAAAGTCCTTGAACTCCTCGATCTTGTCGGTTCCCCTTACCTCAAGGTTAATTTCGACATTAGCCACTTTGATATCATCGGTATACCCACTGAGGAGAGCGTCGCTGCCCTTGCGCCGCATTCTGCCCATACACACGTCAAGGATCAGCGTGGACTCGCACCCGACTTTGAGTTCCTCATCCCCGGTGAAGGTCCCTTCGATTACGTGGACTACCTGAAACTGATGCAGCAGTACGGCTACGACGGATTCATCACTGCGGAGGTTAGTTTCATGGTGCAAGCCCGTGAAGACTATGACCCGCTCGCAGCAGCGACTCTCTCTTATGAAACGCTGTCGCGTGCCTTTGCTGACGCAGGGATTAATCGAACGAAATAGCTAGGGCGTGTTGACATTTTGCTTTTGCTATTGCGAGCAACGCTCAAATCACTGGAAAAGATGCTATAAACCGAGTTTTTTCTTCAAAACTCGGTTTCTTTTCTCCGTTTTCTCCGCCAATGAACCGCTTTAGATTTCTCTATTATCTGGATGCGATGAAATGGCAACTATAGTGAATTCTAAAAATAAATAGACACCTTCGCCCCTCAGTTTCGATCCCGATTCATCGGGATCCTCCCCGATGAATCAGGACAGGCGGAACGGCATCGGGGCCTTACCCGATGCTTGCAGTGTTTGCTAAATTAGCAGCACCAAATCTCCACAGGTTTCTGATTTTCACGCATCACGCATCACGTTTCACGTTCAAAGAATCTCCTTCACTTTTCGGATGATCGCACCCGCACTGATGCCATGCGCCTCCAGAAGTTCATCCGCCTTGCCAGATCTCGGCAGACCGTTGACCGCGAGTTTGTGGACCGCAACCCCTTTAGGGGCAACCACATCCGCCACCGCGTCGTTAAGTCCACCTTCCGGATAGTGCTCCTCAACCGTTACTAACGTATTATTGGTGGCGGCTGCTGCCTCAAGAACGGTCTTTGCGTCAATCGGCTTAACCGAGTAGAGATCGATAACCCGAATCGAAATACCATCCGCTTTCAAAGTGTCATACGCCTTCAATGTCTCGTGAAGTGTAACCCCGGCTGCGATTACCGTCACCTGATCGCTATCACTGGAACGGAGCACTTTGCTTCCACCGATCGAGAATTCTTCGGCAGCTGTGTAGAGTGTTGGTGTCGGCGGGCGCGAAGTACGGATATAAACGATACCTTGGTGCACCGCAGCTTGTGCGACCAGCCGTTCCGTTGCAACAGCGTCGCTTGGGTACAGGACAACCGATCCGGGGAGCGCGCGAAACATGGCGAGATCTTCCAGCCCCATCTGAGAGGGTCCATCTTCACCAACGGAAACGCCACAATGTGAGCCCACATACTTAATGTTCGTTTGAGAAATTGCGGACATGCGGATGTGATCGCAGGCACGAGTGAAAAATGCCGCAAAGGTAGAAACAAACGGAATCTTACCGCACTTTGCCAGTCCAATCCCTGCCCCAACGAGGTTCTGCTCGGCGATGTACATCTCAAAATAGCGATCGCTATGCGTCTGCATAAACTTCTCTGCGTAGGTGGAATTTTTGACATCGCCATCCACTGCCACCACCAACGGGTTCGCATCTCCTAATTTGGCAAGCCCAGAACCGTAGCCGCTACGGGTTGCCGCCTCTTCGCCGGGTTCATATTCGGGGGCAGCCATCTCCTTTATGTGAGGTCCATCGGCATCAATCGCGGGCACTGCATCAATCTCAAAACTGCCATTCGTACGCAAAGCCCCCAGTTCCCTCAGGGCCGCATCCAGCTGTTCACCTTCTGGGATTGCTTTGCCATGCCAACCTCCCTTGTCTTCAAGGAAAGATACACCCCTGCCCTTGAAAGTTTTCGCTACAATCATCGTGGGACGATCTTCTGTCGCCTTCGCCGTATCCAGTGCGGATAGGATCTCGTCGAAATTGTGTCCGTCAATCCCGATTGCCTGCCAACCGAACGCCTCAAAGCGACGGCAGTAGGAGTCAATATCAAACCCATACATCGTCGGTTCACTCTGACCCATACCGTTCACATCGACGATGCCGATCAGGTTGTTGAGATTACGGTGCGCCGCAAACGCAACCGCCTCCCAAACGCTGCCTTCTGCGGTTTCACCGTCACCCATCAAGACGTAAACGTGGTAATCTGACCGGTCCAGATACTTGCCGTTAAGTGCCATTCCAACGCCGATCGACAAGCCCTGTCCTAACGATCCTGTGGCGACATCAACCCATTCCAAACGGGGTGTAGGATGTCCCTCAAGGTCGCTATCAATTCGACGGAGAGTGAGTTGATCCTCGGCGGGAATTATCCCCACTTCTGCCCATGCGGCGTAAAGTAACGGGGCAGCGTGCCCCTTGGATAGGATGAAGCGATCATTGTTCGGGTTGTGTGCATCTGTGGGATCGTATCGCATCGCACGAAAAAACAGCGCGGAGACAATATCCGCAGCGGATAGGCATGTTGTCGGATGCCCAGACCCAGCTTCAGATGTCGATACGATTGAGTGGATGCGTAGGTTATTGGCTTTCTGCTTTAGAACATCTATGGAAGTTCCCATTGTGTCCGCAATTCCTTTTCTCTTTTCAGATCTATCGCTCTGCTTTTCAGCACCGTAGGTTGGGTTGAACGGCAGTGAAACCCAACGCCCACGAACTTTAGAGCCGGGCGTCATTCGTAGGGAACGGAGATCTCCGTTCCAAAGATTCTCTCGTTTCCCCGTTCTCTGCCTCTTATATCACTCTGCTTTTCAGTTCAGAAGCGATTTAATCAAATCCACCAAGGCTTCCGATGCGTACAACACATCCTCACGGCTCGCATCGTGGTTCGCCACCATTCGGACCGTCATCGGACCATAAACAGAGACCTTGATATTGTGTTGCGAGGCACGGTCTGCAAAGTCCGCTGCCGAGATTCCCAACGGCTTTGTGTCGACAAAGACCATGTTAGTATGCACATCTTCCGGATGCAGTGCTAATTCATCAAATTGAGACAACGCTTTCGCAAGGAGTTTCGCGTTGGCGTGGTCTTCACCGAGTCGATCCGGCATCTCCGTCAGCGCGACAATACCAGCCGCAGCGAGCACCCCCGACTGTCGCATCGCACCGCCGAGTCGTTTCCGGGCGCGTCGTGCCTCTTGGATAAAGTCCGCATCTCCAGCGAGCATCGATCCTACTGGCGCGCACAAGCCCTTTGAGAGGCAGAACATAACGGAATCGACATGGCTTGCGACCTCACGCACATCAACACCCAACGCATGGGCGGCATTAAAGACGCGTGCACCGTCCAAGTGAACCGGGACCCCATACCGCTGCGCCAATTCGTGAACCGCGTTCATCCTATCCAACGGAATAGCACGTCCACCGCGACGGTTGTGTGTGTTTTCCAGACAAATTAAGCTGGTTTTCGGGAATTTGGCTGGATCTCGTTGCAGATACGCTTCCACCTCATCGAGATCCGGAACACCATCCGCACCGTTCATCACAATCGGCATGATCCCCGCTAATGAGGACAGGTTTCCGTGCTCATAATAATAAATATGGCACTCGGCATCCATAATTGCATAGTCGCCTGCGCGGGTGTGTGTCATGATTGCAGCGGTATTCCCCATCGTCCCCGTCGGTACGTACATCGCCGCCGGTTTGCCAATCTTTTCCGCTGCCAACGCTTCCAAACGATGAATAGTTGGGTCTTCCCCGTAGCAATCGTCGCCCACCTCTGCGTTCATCATCGCTTCACGCATCCTATCGGTCGGCTTCGTCACGGTATCACTTCGTAGATCGATAATTTTATTCATTATGCGGACTCACTTTCTGCATCAGGATGCAGCGCGGCGACTCGCCGTTCGGCCGCTGTTGCAAGATAGTGTAGACTATAATGATCTGATAGCTGCCCAAACGCTTCAACAGCTTGATCTGTTTGGTCCAATTTAAGATAAGCCTCCGCCATCCAATAAATCGATTTGCAAAGGATATCATTCGGTGGTTCTGGATCGGATGGATTTTCCGGATCTGCTAATTCCTTCGCATTTGGAGAACCCGATGACTCTGATTTTTTTTCATATTCAATTGAGGCTTGAAATTCTGTGACAGCTTCCTCATAGTTTCGATCTTCATAGTATGCCTTGTTAGCCTGATAAAAGCTCATATTGTCGCCATGTAGGAATTCCAAATCTGCCCCAAGGGAGGCCAATAAAGAAGTATGATCCTCCTCCACCTCTTCTATAATGTCTGGTATTGTTTCATCATCTGTTGCTTCATCATCTGATGTCTCATCGTCCAAGGAAGGACTTTCTTCCGCTTCGGCTTCTTCTACTGTTTCTTCCACTTCTTCTATATCATCTTGCGTTGCTTCATCTTTTTGATTCTCAGCCATATTAAATCTCCTTTAGATAGAGTTGGTCCATACCCAAAAAGGATGGATATCTGCATTGTGATTTTTTGTCTTGATCCGAGCGTAGCCAACAACAAACAGGATCAAGAAAATTCCTTCATAAGTGAGCCGACAACTGATTATAGTTAGAGTTTACGTAGTTGAACAGTCAATGCCTCCGTTCCAAGAATTTCTAAACTATCGTGGGAGGGGCATCTCCCGTTCCGCCTGCCCCGATGTGCTCCATGAATCCCCGATGAATCGGGATTAAGAAACGGGCAACTACAAACTGAAGTGCGTAAGTCCTGATAGTATACCAAACAACTACGCTTTATGGCAAGAACCGCAGATGATTTGGTTGTAAGGGGGCAACTATCATTTGGGAAAGGGTGGTTGGTTTGTGCATGGAAGTTTGTTTTACTCACCACCACACCTCTGATATAATTAGTAATAGACGTACTCCATGCCGCAACCTGTGTTATAATAACGCAAGTTGCTAGTAGCCTCCATAGTAGTAGGCATACTCCGTATGCCGTACCCCTTGCCCGGTAGGTGCGGTTTGTAACCGCACCGGACATTGCAATGAAGGTGCTTATCATAATTTAGTTGACAGAGCACTAGTTGTCCAGTCTGCTCGGTTTGGATAGGCATATCCAAGCCATATTTACAAAAATGGCTCCGTTCCGCCTGTCGGGCCTGTCCCGATTTATCGGGATTTATCGGGGATCTTACCGGGGAGGATTCCGATTTATCGGGGCGGAGCACAATGTGTTGTCTCAAGCGTTCGATGAACCCATAGTGAACTTCTCACGCATTACGTATCACGCACAATTCCTTATCTATGAACCTACCCGATGCCGTCAAAAACCAATCGCTCTTCTCAAACTACTACCTCGATTCCCTCATCGTCGGACAATCGCAGTGGACGAACACCCCCAACATTGAATCGGACTACGCTGCGATCAAATCCCGCTTTGACGCCGTCGCACCCAACGCACAACACCTCAACGAAGCACAGACCGAACACGAATTTATCCAGCCACTGCTGGAGCAGTTGGGGCACGTTTTTGAGGTGCAGCCATCACTCCAAACCTCACAGGGAACGAGAATGCCCGATTACGCCTTCTTTCCATCGGTGGAGGTGCACAACGCAGCGCAGCCTCATATCAACACAAATCAATTTTTCAACACCGCCGTTGCTGTCGGCGATGCCAAGAAATGGTCACGCAATCTAGATAGAAAAACGCAGGACGAAGGCGACCCATTTAATAATCAAAATCCGAATTACCAGATCGACTTCTATCTACGAGGAGCGGATAAAGAATGGGGCATCCTGACCAACGGTAGGCAGTGGCGACTCTATCACCGCCAGACCAGTTATCGACTCGATAATTTCTATGAGGTGGATCTCGCCGCACTTCTCTCTGAAAACCGAGGCATAGATGCCTTCCGCTATTTCTACTGCCTCTTTCGATGCGATGCCTTCGTTCCAGCTATAGGCGAGTCCCCTTTCCTTGATCTCGTGCTGACCGAGAGCCAGCAATACACCGTCGCCGTTTCCGATGACCTGAAAAACCGTATCTACGATGCACTACGCCTGCTCATTGACGGTTTCCTCAATTTCCCCCGTAACGGTTTCGATAGGGCTAACGCGCCACTCGATGAAATTCAGACCAACTGCCTAATCCTACTTTACCGTATCCTGTTTATCCTCTACGCCGAAAGTCGGGGGCTGCTGCCGGTGGAGAATCCTAACTATGCCGCAGGTTACAGCCTCGCAGCACTCGCGGAGACCATCCACGGAACGGTGGATCGGGACGATCTAATCATCCCGACGATCAGCGACTATTGGGCGCGGCTGCGCGGGCTATTTGGGCTTATCAACGACGGTTGGAACGACCTCATCCCCCAATACAACGGGGGGCTTTTCAATCCAGTGTCCCACCCTTTTCTTGAGGACAACGAACTTGGAAACAGGGCGCTGGCAGGGGTTATCGAACTCTTGACCCGGACAAAAGAGGGTGAACGGATCACCTATCGTGACCTCGATGTGCGCCATCTCGGAGATATCTACGAAGGATTGCTCGAATATCAACCCCAAATTGCCGACCAAGATCTGGTCATCGTCTCGAAGAAGGGAAGCGAGACGGTCGCGCCTCAATCCTCTCCCAATCAGGAGACCGCCTATACAGAGGGCGATGTCTATCTACTGACCGACAAGGGCGAGCGGAAAGCGACCGGCAGTTACTACACCCCCGATTATATTGTCCGCTACATCGTCGAAAACACGCTTGCGCCGCTCTGTGAGGGCAAAACTGTTGATGAGATCCTATCGCTCAAAGTCCTCGATCCCGCCACAGGGAGCGGTCACTTCCTCGTCGGCGTTGTCGATTACCTCGCCGAGGAACTGATCACACATCCCGACGCGCCACCCGTAGCCGAAACAACAGATGAGGATACAGAGCTTGCCTACTGGCGACGGCGCGTTGTCGAGTCCTGTGTCTACGGCGTTGACCTCAACCCGATGGCGGTGGAGTTGGCAAAACTCTCCCTATGGCTCCACACGGTGGCGAAGGGTGAACCCCTCTCGTTCCTTGACCATCACATCCGCTGCGGCAATTCATTGATCGGCGCAAAAATTGAGAACCTCTCAAACCTGCCGGAATTGCGGAGAGGTCGCCGCAACACGAGCGAAACCCAGACAGAGATTCCGATGGAATTCCCTTTTACCGACAGGGTTGCCACCGCCATCGGACACTACCTACTCATTGAGGAGACCGAGAGCCGCACCGCTGATCAGATCCATACAAAGGAACGCGAACTGGACATCGCCCAACAGATGCTCCGCTTGCACAAAGGCGTGGCGAACCTCTGGACGAGCGTTTACTTTGGTAATGATGTATCCCGTACCGCCTATCATCAAGCCCTGAATGCCCTCCGCTCCGGAGATGCCGATGCTCTTGACAATCTGCTCTCCTACCAGCGAGCGCAGGATATAGCGAAAGAGAAGCGGTTCTTCCATTGGGAGATTGAGTTCCCCGAAGTTTTTCGTGACAAGTTCGGACGAGAGAAAGACAATCCGGGGTTTAACGCAGTTGTGGGGAATCCACCTTATGTCCGACAGGAAACATTAAGCGATGACAAGCCATTTCTTGCGACGTATCAGACCTACAGCGGCACCGCCGACCTGTACGTTTACTTCGTTGAACTGGCGCATGAGTTAGTGCGAAAGCATGGACGATTCGGCATGATCACGTCGAATAAATTCATGCGAGCGAATTATGGAAGGGGTTTGCGTGTTTATCTTTCAACTAACGCTACGCTGAATGAAATTGTTGATTTTGGTGAGCTACCTGTGTTTGAGGGGGCCGCCGCGATGACCGCAATCCTCCTAACCCAGCGCGAATCTGTTGACACACAAGCGTTCCGATTCACTCAAATGCGGACGCTTGATTTTGATTCGTTGGAAGCAGAAATTGACCGCATCGGTGAGCAGCTCAATCAAGAGGCGTTAGGTAAAAATTGGACATTAGCCACTGCCGATGAAATCAGGATTTTGAACAAAATTAGAGAAAATAGCACAACACTCACCGAATACTGCGACGGGCAAATTCAGTATGGAATCAAAACAGGGTTCAACAAGGCGTTCATTATTGATGCTGAAACACGCGACTACCTGATTGATGAAGATTCCAGATCGGCGGAAATTATTAAACCGTGCGTCGTTGGAGATGATATCCGCAAGTATGAGATCCAATTTTGTGAACGATATCTGATTTGGACATATATTGGGGTGCCAATCACACAATATCCCGCTATTTTCAACCATCTCCAGCAATTTCAGGAGCAATTGGTGAGACGGCAGGATCAAGGAGAGCATTGGTGGGAGTTGCGGAGTTGTACCTACTACGATGACTTTGAGAAACCAAAAATTGTCTATCCCATCATTGCAAAAGAACCGCGTTTCACTTTAGACCCCAACAATTATTTTGTAAATGATAAGTGTTTCATCATTCCTCGACAGGATTTCTATTTTCTCGCGCTACTTAATTCGCGTCTGCTTTTTGAGATAGCGAAACTTAGTGTTTCCGTGCTAGGAGACCCGAACGCAGGCGGCAGATTAGAGCTTCGAGCGGTACATCTGCAACATCTCCCCATCCGCCGCATCAACTTCACTACTCCTGCCGACGAGCGGGACCGCCAACTCGAAAAAGCCAAAAACCTCTACCAACTTTGCCTCAACAGAGGAAGCACTGACTGCGTTCTTGGCTTCGTGAAGGGCCATCTCACCGCAAATCCAGAGCGTTCCGACGTCGGCCACGACCTACTCGCCTTCCTCGCGGAGGGTATGGTTGATATGAACAAAACAAAAGGGGAGGAGATTCGCGGCTTCCTGCACTGGCTGGAACGGGAAATTGGGGTCAAAATTGATACCCTCAAAAACAAGACCAAGATTCATGCTTACTTTGATCTGTCGCCTGAAGAACTACTTGAGATTCTCAAGGACAACCGCCGGGGAGTTACCGTTGATCCATCAAGTCGAGATTTCCAAGAATCGTTAGAGCGTGAGTTGAAAAAGAGCCTCGACAAACTCAACCCCCTGCTCTCCCGCATTCAGCGGACCGATGAACTTATTGATCAGGTGGTCTATCAACTCTACGGCTTGACCGATGAAGAAATCGCTATTGTGGAAGGGGGCGTATGATTGAAACGGACAGAGACAAAAAGGACACAGTGAAGAATCAGAAATCCGATCACAATAAAGCAAAACTGCTTCAAGGTCCGGTGGGAAAAACGCTCATCTCGCTATCGATACCGACGGGGTTCGGGCTTATGGCAATTCTACTGTTTGCCATTGTTGATACATTGTACATCGGACGATTGGGCGCCGAACCGTTGGCAGCGATGGGGTTTATCTTCCCCATCAACTTCATCGTGATGAACCTCATAAGAGGGTTAAGCGTTGGCGTCTCAGCCACTATCGCCAGAGCGATTGGGGAGGGGAATCAAGCGAAAGTACAGCGACTCGCGACCGATGGGCTGGGGTTGGCGGTTCTCATTGTCACCCTCCTCTCCCTTGTCGGACTTACGCAGTTGAAGGCTATCTTCTCGCTGATGGGTGCAGAAGGGGAGATGCTCGCGCGCATCTCCGACTATATGATCCCTTGGTGTTTGGGCGTGGGGTTTCTCATTATTCCAATGGTCGCCGTCGCTGTGCTGCGTGCTACGGGCGATACCAAAACACCCGCGATGATTATGGGTATCGCTGGCATAATCAATATCATTCTGGATCCATTTCTGATTTTTGGCATCGGCCCATTTCCGCGACTGGAGCTGCAAGGCGCAGCGTTGGCAACGGTAAGTTCTTGGGTGGTAGCATTCGCTGCTTCACTGTGGATTTTGGGGAAACGTGAGCGACTGATTCGGTTGCCGCTGTTCGATCCGAAACGCACCTTTAATTCGTGGAAGGGGATTCTTTACGTCGGTGTTCCCGCAGCGGGGGCAAATGTGATGGAACCGCTGTCAACGGCAATTATTGTCCGGATAATCTCCAAATTTGGAGAGGAAGCTGTCGCAGCTTTTGGAGTCGGAGGGCTATTGGGAGCAGTATTGCTAATTGGAATCAGGTCGTTCTCTCTGGCGGTGGTACCCTTTGTCGGTCAGAATTTCGGTGCGGGCAATTATGACCGAATTCGGGAAACGCTACGGTTTGGTGTCAAAGTCTTGCTGGTCTGGGGTGGACTCGCATTTGTTCTCCTCTACCTCTTATCCGGTATCATCGCACCAATTTTTAACGATGACAAGGCAGTAATTGCTGCCATCATTCTCTTTTTACACATTGTGCCTATCAGTTATGGGATGTACGGCATCTCTGCGTTGACCAATTCGATGTTTAACGCCTTGGGAAAACCTTTGCACGCATCTTTGGTCATCATACTACATCTCTTCGTTTTCGTCCTACCGTTGGCGTATCTGGGATCAATAATCTACGGATTGAAAGGAACCTTTGTCGGTATCGCCGTTGGGCATGGGGTAATCGGAATCGTTGCCTATCTGATGATACGGAAGTCCCTTGTGCGCATTGATGCAGACCGCGAATCGGCGACCACTGAAGTGATCGAGCCAATTCCATAACCTAAACATAATTCGTAGGGAACGGAGGTCTCCGTTCCGCATTACGCGTCACATTTCACCAAATCACATAGGAGATTACTTTCACATGCCAGAAAAAAGCACAGCGTTTGCCCTAATCGGCGATCGCTACCACAATTCAGACTACATTCGTACCGCGCTGGGCAAAACCTTGGTGGCTGACCTTGGGCTGACCATCGACTTCACCGACGATGTCAAGCTGCTCAATGCAGAAACGCTGCGCGGCTACAAGATGCTAATCACCTTTCGAGACGGTATGATCTGGCCCCAAGGCTACGGTGGGGGCGGATCGCTGCCGCCAAACATAAGCGAACCACCGGTGCCAGAGGTCGAGGCAACCGCTGTCGACTGGATCACCGAGCCACAGGCGCAGGCAGTCAAAGATTTCGTCGAAGACGGTGGGGTTACCCTGTTTTACCACAATTCGACCTATATCGCCAGAGGCAATACGACCTTTCGCGCCGTCTTAGGCGCAGCGACCGAAGGACACCCACCCGTTCGACCGTTCAAGGTGACACTCACCGACCCAGACCATCCCATCACGCGGGGCGCCAGCGACTTTATTGTCACCGACGAGCAGCACTATATGACCTACGACGGCGATCCAGCGCACGTTTTCATGCGGAGCATCAATGAGGATGGGTTGACGTTCAACGAGCTTGGCACAACTTGCGAGGCGGGGTGGGCATACGACTACGGGAAGGGACGAATCTGCTATCTTGCCCCCGGACATACCGTTGCTGCGCTATGGAATCCCGCATACGTAAAGATTCAGCAGAACGCCGTCCGATGGCTCTTGCGGGAGATATAAATGGGGGTTGGCTCATATAACAAAAAGGCGTAGAGTGGGAAGCGAAATCGTAGGAGTGGCGTCTTCCCGCCCTCAGTCTATGAGGGCGTAGATTGGGTTGAATGGGAACAGTGAGACCCAACACCCAATCTACAATCCCCCGTTTCAGTTGCTTTGAATTCTAAAAGTACCAACACTGTCACGTAATAGTCCTGACTCAATAAACCTAAAACTATAAAGCAGCACATCAGACATTTTGAGGAACGCAATATGTAAACGGGATTAGTTCAATGAACCAACCTCATTCCGTTTATTTTTACGTATTACGCATTACGTATCATTCTTCTTCACGCCTTAATATGATAAATCTCACGCAAGTTCCGATACTTCTGTGCATAGTCCAAGCCGTATCCGACGACAAAGGCATCTGGGATCTCAAAACCGACATAGTCAATCGTTGTTGACACAATTCTTCGTGCTGGTTTGTCTAGGAAGCTGCACACCTTCACGCTTGCGGGTTCTAATGCTTGGAGCTCCTTCATCAGAAAACTCATGGTTTGCCCTGTGTCAACGATATCTTCGACAACAACTACGTCCGCGTTGTGAAGGTTTCCGTTCAATCCCTGAACTGTCCGAACATGCCCAGACGACTCCGTTCTATCATCATAACTCGAAAGCTGGATGAACTCACAACGCACAGGAATCGAGAGTGTGCGGAACAGGTCCGCAAAGAATACGGCTGCGCCTTTCAGAACGCAGACCAGCACCGGCTCGCGATTGGAGTAATCTTCGGAGATCTGTAGCCCCAACTCCCGAACCCGCTTTTGGATCTCTGCTTCCGAGATTAGAGTGGATTCAATTTCCATTTTCATCAATTTTGGTAAAAGGTGAGTAACTCAAATATAGCTGACGCTTCGTCCCAGTCCGAACTTTGAACGGTTCACTCGTTCGATAGCCAACGACCCAAATAATCTCCTCCCGGCTCATCAGTACCGGGACCCGTCCCCGTTCCTGCCGAGGTATTTTAGCATCAATTAGCAAGTCCTTCAATTTTTTCGTGCCCTGCATTCCAAACGGCTGAAACCGGTCGCCATCTTGCCGCCGTCGAAGCTTTAGCGGAAGTTGAAGCCGATCCAAATCAAATACAGCTTCAAATTTACCGTCAGGGAACTTATCCACCGCTGTGCAATCCATTGGTCTGTCCACAACGGTAGTAATCATCTCCGCATCCAATGATGGAAGCGAGGTCTGCCCCGGCACCGCGACCTCATATTCAAATGAGGGGTAACTGTCTATCGACTTCTGGATAAAGACACGGTTGTATGCCCGTCGAAACACCCCACCGTTAGGCAGATCCAAAACACTGTTCGGGACCTCTCCATCGATCAGGGCCAACATCGATTCAAAATGATTGAAGTACAAATCCCTGACCTCTCCAAAAACCGCTGCGACAGCCAGACGCAGGATTCGCCGACGCAACGCCAAATGATACCCTCGAAATAAACAGCGATCCAGAATAACGGTATCCGACCGACACGATCCTAACCGGCACGCTTGAAGCGCATCATAAGCGACAGCCTCCAGATAGTCTGATTCCGCCTGTAATAGTTCGGCTGTCTGATTCAAGGCGTTCTGGACGTTGGAGTTATAACCACGTTCTAAGCTGGGAATAAGTTCTAACCGAACCCGATTACGGAGGTAGTCGAGTTGAGAATTTGTAGCGTCACAACGGGGGCGTAATCCAAGCTGCGCCACATAGTCCTCAATCTCTTTTCTTGAAAAAGCGAGCAAGGGGCGAATGAACTTCCCATCCCGCACCGGAAGCATCCCTTTTAAGCCCGATGTGCCCGCACCGCGCAGCAGATTTATCAAAACCGTTTCTGCCTGATCGCCGCGGTGATGCCCCAACGCAATCTTCGTCGCCCCAATCCGCTCAAAGACCCGTTCATAGAACTGATATCGTGCGCGTCGGGCTGCTACTTCAGCGGAGAGTTTCTGGTCCCGCATCAGCTGCGGCACATCAATCCTATCCCTTGAAATCGGGAGGTCCAGTTGATCTGCCTGCTCGGCAACATACGCCGCATCATCCGCCGAATCCTCGCGAAAACCGTGATCCAAATGTGCAATATGGAGGTGACAATCAAGTTGATTGCGTAGCGTGTGCAAAGCGTAAAGCAAGGCAAGCGAATCAACACCGCCAGAAACACCGACAAGCACTGTTTCCTTTGGTTGAATCATCTGATGTTGAGTGATAAAGCGGTAGGTACATTGCACAAAGCCAGCAGCCATGACAGAATCTCGGTTTAATCTTGTAACGGCTTGGACATTTCGCGAAGTGAACAGGTTTCAGATTGTGGACGGATCCCACAAAATCAAAAATAAAAAAGCCGCGCAAGGCGGCTAAATGATGATTTGTGAGTGCCGGTGTGGAGAGTTGAACTCCAGACAGCACGATTATGAGTCGTGTGCTCTACCACTGAGCTACACCGGCATAAGAAAAAAGGGAAATGTGCTTGAACAAACACATTTCCCGTGAGCTTTCCTGCCTCTAATAGAACCAAGTGGTTGCAGGGGAGGGATTTGAACCCCCGTCCTCCGGGTTATGAGCCCGACGAGCTACCAGACTGCTCTACCCTGCGCCAAGATTTAGGGAGGAAATGGTGGGCGAGGAGGGATTTGAACCCTCACACCCAGTTACGGGCGATGGATTTTAAGTCCATTGTGTCTGCCATTCCACCACTCGCCCGCGGTAAGGAGGCATTGAATTCCAGCGAATTCAATCGACCCCTATTGTAATAGATCCCCTCCGCTTTGTCAAGTTTTTTTTCTAAATTTAACGCAAGTTGCTATTTGTCAAACCCGCTTGGCTTGGATAGACATATCCAAGCTGCTTTTCCCGTTCCGCCTGTCCCGCCTGTCCCGATTTATCGGGGATTCATCGGGGCCTCACGTTTTTTACAGTTGACTTTCTCATGTCAGCGTGGCATACTTTTCGCCTAAAGATTCATCCAATTTTCCAATGAGGAGGAGTAACAGCAACTTATGCAACTTACCTACGCACAAAAGCAGGAAATCTTCAAAAATGGGTTTGTCAAAGTTCCCGGTGTTGTGCCACAAGTGATGGTGGATGCCGCCCTCCGGGCGATCAATAGCGGTGTCGGCGAAGGGATGAACGCTGACGATATGGTAACTTTTCGATCTCGGTCATACTGCCCAGACCTGCAGGGGGAATCTGTCATCACGGACCTGCTCAACCGAACACCCGCGTGGGAATTGGCAGAATCAGCGATTGGGACCGGGAAAATTACTCCCGCAAAGGGAGGACAAATTGCACTCCGGTTTCCGAGTATGCAAGACCCACCGCCACAACCGGGCGGCCATCTCGATGGAATGCACTCGCCGCACAACGGTGTCCCCAAAGGCGTGATCCGGAACTTCACGATGCTGGTGGGTATCTACCTCAGCCATGTACCGCAGCCATACTCCGGCAATTTCACAGTGTGGCCCGCGACACATCACGTCTACGAAAAGTATTTTCAGGAACACGGACCCGAATCACTCCTTGAGGGAATGCCGCCCGTCGAATTGCCGGAACCACATCAAATTATCGGGGAGCCCGGCGATGTCATTCTGGCGCACTACCAGATCGCACATACCGCAGCACCAAATGTCTCACCCCACACACGGTATGCAATCTTTTTCCGACTGCGTCATATCGATCACCCCGACTACCGTCCGGAAGCGATGACCGATATCTGGCTCGAGTGGGAGGGGATGCAAGATGTTGTGGCAGCGTGATTGGTATGTCAATCCTCACCCGCTCCCATTAACACAGAAAAGCCAAGAAAGTGACAACCCCTCGTAACATTCTTAGAGCCTGTTTGTAAAGTCATTTTGGATGAAGTTATTTGCTCTGAAACCGAGTTTTTTCTGCAAAACTCGGTTTCTTCCGTAATCCGCTATTCAACGGTACATTATCGCTATAATTTAGGAAACCGTGTCAGATCGATAGTAGGTGCTTGCCTCCCGCCTGTCCCGCCTGTCCCGCCTGTCCCGATTTATCGGGGATTTATCGGGGATTTATCGGGGATTCATCGGGCGTCCCTTCCAAGACCAGGGTTAAGAAGGGTGTCTAGCGGCGATAAATCGCCGAACTACAAGTCGAAGACTTTCGGAACGGAGGGGTTGAGCACCCAACTGCGTAACTTCTACAAAAATAAAAAAACGCTGCGCTCTCCGCGTCTCTGCGGTAGATTTATGGTAAAAATTATAATTACTGATACATTTGAATAATACACTGGTGCTAGTTTGCAGCTGTTGATAACGTCAAACGTGATACGTGAAACATCAAAACTATTGGCTTTTGGGTGCCTTTAGCCCCGGCGGGGCGGCATGTTTATAGTACACGGATAAATAAATATCCCAAAGCCCCAGTTTCGAATCCCGCCTGTCCCGATTCATCGGGGATTTATCGGGGAGGGGCGACATGTGCAGCCCAAGGGTAGAACCAATGAGCTACCCTAATGTATCAATGAACGCTTCAACAATGTGGGAAAGATCCTCTCACTAACTAGCACCAAAGGTTAATATGTATACCTGTTTGTATTGTTCACCATAAGTTTATGCCCTAGCGATGCGACAGGTGTATAGCATAACAAATCAAAGGAAAGGAGAACCCGTGTCAGAACAACTCGCAATTCACGGTGGAAAACCTACAGTCCCAGAAGGGACAATTAAATCCTGGCCCCACATTACCGATGCAGACCGGCAGGCAGTGATGGAGGTGCTGTCCAGCGACAGTATCAACGAACAGCGTAAGATTCAGTCTGAATCATTGTCCCAAGAATGGGCAGCATACGTGGGGCGAAAGTACTGCATCCCAACCAACAGTGGCACCGCCGCACTCCACATGTGCATCGCCGCGCTGGGGATCGAGCCGGGCGACGAGGTCATCGTTCCAGCCTTTACGTTCTGGGCAACGGCAGCCGGTGTCCTCCACCACAACGCAATCCCAATCTTTGTGGACATTGATCCCAAGACGTTCTGCATCGATCCCGCGCAGATTGAAGCCAAACTCTCGGAACGGACAAAAGCAATTATTGCTGTCCACATCCACGGGATGCCAGCGGATATGGAGGGAGTCCTCGCGATTGCTCAACAATACGGGCTCAAGGTTATCGAAGATGCCGCACAGGCGCACGGCGCAAAGTATAAGGGGAGGCCGTGCGGTTCGATTGGAGATGTCGCCGGGTTTAGCACCCAGATGTCGAAAACGCTGACCACAGGCAGCGAGGGCGGTCTATTCGTCACCGATGATGAAGATTATCACAAACAAGCAGCACTACTTCAGTACTTCGGTGAATTAGTTGTGCCGGGTAGAGAGCGACAAGACCAAGAGTATAATGCTTTTGGGTTGGGGTGGATGTACCGTGGCGATGTGTTCGGTCAAGCATTTATCCGCAGCCAACTAAAAAGACTGGATGCGAATAACGCCCTACGCATCCGAAACTGCAACTTCCTTACGGAACACCTCTCCAAAATCAAAGGCATTGAGACGCCATATGTCCCACCACACTGTGAATCTGTTTTCTATAACTATGTGATCGGCGTCAAACCAGACGAATTGGGGCTTTCCGTCTCACCGAGGGGCTTCCGTGAGAAGGTTCAGGAAGCGCTAACCGCGGAAGGATTGCATGTTGGACAGTGGCAAAGAAAACCCGTGCCGGCACAAGAAATCTTTCAAGCCCAAGTTGGCTACGGAAAAGGGTGTCCCTGGACCTGTGGCAATGCCCAGCCGGTGGAATATCGCACAGAGGACTATCCCAACGCTACCGCTTTCATCGATTCCCATTTCTACCTTTTCGACGTGAATCCACCCAACGACCTCGGTCTGATGAAGCTATACGTCGAAGCCATTGAAAAGGTGATGGATAACCCAGACCAGTTGGTTGGATAAGCGTGTGGACAAAGCAAAGGAAAGAACGGAGCAGCGTGGGAATTGTTCGCATCTGAACGACGCAATCTATAAATGACCTGAAAGGAAGATTGATGGACAAAACAGTAAATTCGCCGACAAATGTTATCTTCTGCATCGGCGATGGGATGGGGTTTGAAAAAGTCAAAGCAGCCAGTTTATATGCCCACGGCAAAACTGGAACGCTCTCATTTGAGGCGTTCCCCTATCAAGGCGAGGTGACGACGCATTCAGCCGATGCCCCTATAACTGACTCAGCAGCAGCTGCAACCGCAATGGCAACCGGTTCCAAGGTCAACAACGGCGTCATCAGCACCGCTTTGCCGGGGGACGGTCACGAACTATATACACTCTTAGAGTGTTTCAAAGACCAGGGTAAGAGCACAGGGCTAATCTCTACTACTTTCCTCACCCACGCCACTCCCGCTGCCTTCGGTGCCCACGAACCTAAACGCGGTAATTTGGCAGAGATTGGCAACGATTACCTGAATCAGACCCGTCCGAATGTGCTGCTCGGCGGTGGTGGCAATGGCCTAACCGAGATAGAAGCGGAAGCAGCCGGCTACACTGTTATTACAGACCGAGACGGGCTCCTATCCTTGGACACCGAAAACGTTGATCGAGTCTCAGGTCAGTTTGGCGATACAAATCTGCCTTATGAGTTCGATGGACTTGGCGATCTCCCGCATCTATCCGAGATGGTTGCAACCGCACTGAAGATATTAGCAAAAAATCCGACCGGCTTCTTTCTGATGATTGAAGGGGGCAGAATCGATCACGCTGGACACTCTAACGACATTGAGCGTAATGTCTACGAGACGCTTGAATTCTCTAAAACCGTGCAAGTTGCATTTGACTGGGCGAAAGAACGGACCGACACCCTCATCATCGTCACCGCTGATCATGAAACCGGCGGTCTGCAAGTCCTTGAAAACAACGGTAGAGGTATTTTCCCAGCTGTCTCTTGGTCCACCGGCGGTCATACAACCACAAATATCCCTGTATACGGTTGGGGAGCCAATGCAGCGTGTATCTCTGGTGTGATGGATAACACCGATTTCTTTAACGTCGTGATGCACAACCAATCCCCGGAAAAGTAGATTATCATTAGGGTTGAAACGTGAGGGTTTCTAGTCTCATGCCTTACGAAGGGAGGAATTCTATGTACGATGCCGTGCAGCATTTCGAGCAGCTATATGCATCTGTATCAAGGGAATTTGCGTTTCGAGGCTCGTCACGAGAAGAATGGCTTGCTTGGCGCGAAGCTTTTCAGCCCCGTCTGCGTCAGGCACTTGGCTTAGACCGGATGGAGTCAGATCTACAGGGGTATCAACCGAATGCAGAGATGTCTCAATCCGAAGATATGGAAACACATATTCGAGAACGATGGCATCTGTGGGTTGAGCCAACCGTGCCATTACCTTTCTATCTGCTGCGTCCCAAGACACAGAACAGGCCCCTGCCTCTGGTACTCACGCCGCACGGCCACAATCAGCCGCACATCTACGTCGGGATTGCGCACAGCGAAGACGAAGAGAAATCTATGCTGGAAGGAGAGCGGGACATCGCCCGTCAAGCGGTGGAGGAGGGGTATTTGGCGATTGCACCAACCGTTCGCGCCTTTGGTGAGACGCGCACCGAGACGGACAAGGAAAATGACAAAACATCTTCCTGCCGAATTGCGTTGATGCACGGTTTATTGGTAGGGCGTACGCCCATCGGAGAACGTGTTTGGGACATATCCCGTCTGATTGATTGGGCACTAACGCATCTAAACGTGGCGGCACAGCAGATCGCGATTACCGGAAATTCTGGCGGCGGCACCGTATCTCTATTTGCTGCTGCCTGCGAGCCTCGCATCTCCGTCGCTGTCCCCAGCAGCTATTTCTGCACTTTCGAAGGAAGCATCGGATCCATCCATCACTGCGACTGCAATTATGTGCCGGGTATCATGGGGTTGGGAGAGATGTACGATGTCGCCGGGTTAATTGCCCCGCGCCCTTTCTCGGCGATCGCTGGGAAGGACGATCCCATCTTTCCGATTGAGCACGTCAAATCTGCCTTTGAACATCTACAGCAAGTCTACACAGTCGCTGGCGTACCGGAAAACTGCCAACTCCATATCGGCGACGGTGGACACCGCTACTATAAAGACGGCGCCTGGCCCTTTATCCACAAACATTTCGACACCCCAACAACCGAAACGGCTTGAACCGTCACAGGTTTCCGGCTTTCCCGTCCTTAGTCCCCCTGACAAGTGGTACATCCCGGTTTATCGGGGGCGGGACTAAGGGGGTTAGTTGTACATCGAAGGTGTATAAGTAATTGTAGAATTCACCATAACCTGCGATTCAGACAATTGGTGGCTTAAAAATTTTCAACTGTGCCAATGCGTCCTGAATACTCTTCAACCGAGTCGGATCCGTAATCTTTGCCCCATTGGTATCCGTCACATAGAATGAATCCTCTGCTATAAATGCCTCGGTCGTAATCTTGGCAAGATGGATATCCAAGCCCAGTTTATAGAAGGCATCCGAGATGGTGTAGAGCAGCCCCACCTGATCTTGGGCGCGGATATCAATAATCGTTGCACGATCCGACGCCTCATTATCGATTCGGATCCGCGGTTGAATATGTCGCTGTTGACGGCGAAGAAGGGGATCCAATTCGCGCTGCTCCTCTAGCACCGTTTCCACGTCAACTTCCCCATTCCAGACAGCGGTTAATGTTTCTTCAATCTGATGATACCGATCTGCGATTGAGCCCTTGCCCGTCTGTCCATCTGTGACATTCAAGACATCGATCGCAATACCATCGCTACGCGTGTTGATCATAGCTCTCAGTATATTAATATTTTCAATCGTGAATACACCTGTAATCTGCCGAAAAATACCCCGCGCATTGCGGGTACAGATGCCGATTTGGGTATAACTCTGATTCTCAGCAAAGTGAGAAATGGCGATAGGATGATCCCCTATCTTCTCAACAAGTTGAATCTGTTTGCTGATGAGATCGGGTGCCTGTGAAATCAACTCTTGATCAGATGTTGTTTCAAAGTGTTCGACTATTGCAGCCTCTCCGACCGTTTCGCCAATCAGTTGAGTCACCCGCGCTTGCAGCTCTTCCACTTTCAGGAATTTTATCCTACCTTGTAGAAATTCTAGCGTGCGTGTATAGAGTTGCCAAAGTAGAATCGCATTCCACTGATTCCAGATCTCGGGACTCACAGCTCGCATGTCAGCGAAAGTTAAGAGATACAGCATCTTCAGATGCTGTTCATCCTGCACTAATTCTGCGAAACGTTCAATAACTTTCGGGTCATCAAGGTCCCGTCGCTGCGCGGTGTGAATCATATCCAAGTGTCTCAAGATGAGAAATAACACTACCTCTTTATCAACGTTGTCCAAACCTATGCGGTCCAAGGCAGTTTGCGTCATTTCAAACCCACGCTCGTCATGTCCTCCCGGCCCATCCACCCCTTTTCCTACATCGTGTAATAAGATTGCTAACCGCAGCAACTCCGGTTTCTCTATCTCTTTGAGAATATCGAGAAAAGTCTGCCCATCCTCCAACTGTGCTAACGTCGCTTCTTCGAGATTTTCAATTGCATACAGGGTATGTTCATCGACAGTGTATTGATGTGGTCGATCCGACCGCACCAGCGATCTTATTTCGCTAAAC
This sequence comes from Candidatus Poribacteria bacterium, assembly GCA_965220385.1. Lineage (GTDB taxonomy): Bacteria > Poribacteria > WGA-4E > WGA-4E > PCPOR2b > PCPOR2b. Next base: position 5,021,674 of record OZ244825.1, read on the forward strand.
TCAGGTAAATAATAATCTAGTACCTGCCACCGATGCATCCGCCGCAGCACTTCAGCAACCCCCTGTGGATGGCGAAGAATCGACAGAAAGCATTCGGCAACTTCAGGCGAATGCTGAAATTTTTCATCAATAAGATGAAGATTTGCGGCGATTTGATGCCGCACCTCCGCACTAATTCGATTCCCAAGTCGTTGACGGTGTGTGAATACCTTCATGATTCGCGTTGGATCTTTCCTAAAATCGGAGTGCCCATCCTGAAACTCGATTTCATCCCTTACAATCGCAAATCCATCGGACAATGTTTTGGTTCTCCAGCGGTCAAGCCAGCGATGGAGCGGCGAACCTTGGTGCTTCACCCGATCTATAATCAGCTTCGCAAATTCAAAGAGATGCTCCGCGTGTAGATAGTAATCCCGCATCATCGTTACTTCTGCGAGGGAATGCTCATCATCCTTATACCCAAGATTTTTAGCAATGATTTCTTGCACATCGAAGACTAACTGATCGCTCCTTCTTTGAGTCACATAATGCAGTTCATTACGCAGACGCCACAGAAAATCGAGCGATTCTTCGCACGATAGCGCTACCCTTTTAGGGATAACCCCTCGTTTTTGGAGCTCCTCAAGGTCTTTAACTCCGAAGCGAACCGCTGCAACCCAAATGCCGGTATGAAAGTCCCGCAAGCCACCGGCGCTCTCCTTGATGTTCGGTTCTTGTAGATAAATCGTTGCGCCGTAGGATTCGTGACGGGTGTTCCACTCCTCAATCGTGGTCGCAATGAACTTGCCCACCCGCTTCTTGAAAAAGTGTTTAGAGGTCAATTTCTGAAAGTCGCGATATACCGATCTTGAGCCGACAATGTATCGCGCTTCAAGCATTGAAGTCTTAGAGAAAATATCGTTGTAGGTTGCACGCACGCACTCCTTGAGCGATCGGCAGCTATGTCCAACCTCAAAACCGACATCCCAAAGTGTTGTGATCATCTGGTTGGCAAACGGTCCGACTTGATTCACGTGCAGCTCCGCCGGATCATAGACCAACATGATATCGATATCTGAATAGGGGTTCAGTGCCTCTCGTCCGTAACCACCCAATGCAAGGACGGCTATCGGGGCATCTTCAGGCAATCTGGGCGCGCCGTTTTCCGCCTTAATCGCAGATTGATAGATGCGTTGGATCACATTGTCTGCAAGGCGGGTGTATTCTGCAACAACCTCCCCGCCCCCAATGCCGAAACAGTGCCGGGAATAGATACGCTCACGTTCTTTGGTACAAAAATCCTTAAGTTCTTCTACAAGTGTACGGTTCTGTTGCATTTGTTTTTCTCTGGCGAAGCACCGAAAGTCAACGATCTGAGATGCCGAACTATTCACACGTCGAAATACGTGAAAGGCTCAGTCGGTTGTCAGCCTAACTGGGATGGAGTGCTAAAAACAGGATACAAGCGAGCATCGGTAACAAAATCAGCAGCAGCTTGACCTCAAGCAGGTAGTTTTGGTAGCGTGAAGCAGACGGATCACCGCCCTTGAACCGCTCGATAAATTTGATCCGCCGGTCAACCGAAGGATGCGTCTGAAATAGCTCGAACAGACGTTGGATAGACCGAGGGGTGCAGTTGAGATGTGCGAGTCGGGCTAACGCAAGTTGGAGTGCGTCCGGTTTACCTGTCAACGCAGCGGCATACAAGTCGGCTTGGTGTTCAAAACGTCTTGATAGTGCGCGGAAAATGATAACAAAATAGAGAGATATGAAGAAAACCAGACCGACAGCTGGCACTAAGGAAGATGTTGATGGAAGCGATTCAAGCGGCCCCCCAATGTAGATGTAATAGATAGCATAGCTGAGAAAATAGACGATCATAAACATGAGATAGGTTAAAATGTGCTTGTAACGGACATGACCAAACTCATGTGCGACAACAGCTTCAATCTCATCGTCGGAAAAGTGTTGTAGCAAAGCGTCCGTCAGGAAAATCTGACGGGACCATGGGGCGATTCCAGCCACAGCCGCATTGGCAACCGATTCCGTCTGCCAGATTACAATGTCCTTGTATTTAATGTTATCTTCGGCAGCCAACCGATGGAGCCTGGTCCTGAGATTAACATCTGTCAGTGGAGTTGTTCGCCAAATCAAACCCAATAACAGAGGCGCATAGATATACGCTAAAAAGATCAGCGACATCATAAGTGCCATAGGCAAATAGGGGTGATTGGCAAGGAATGGAATGTGGGCAATCAGATCAAGCAGGGACAGGTAAGCAAATAGCGGCAGTAGCGGCAATAACAGAAATTTCAGATGGACGGTGAGGTACTCTTCCCTTTTCCAGTTACTCGACGTAACTCGCTGCTCAACTTCATAAGCCGCGAGACGGATAAGCATCAGCCCAGCAATCAACGGAACAATCCCCATAAGGTGCTTTGTATTAATTAAAGGGAACCACACCAACGCTTTGCCGATTAACAACGGCAGATTCAACAGGTAGACATCGCAGATATAACCGATCAAGAGGAGGCATTCAAAGATAATCGCGGACCGTTTGATAAGGTATAATCGCTGCAGCCGAGCGTCCTGATCCGTTGGCAAGGCGCGTGTTGTATAGCGTCCAAAAAAGTACGCAAGTACCGGCGAGAAAACGGTTATTGCAACCGTAACGATTAGGGTAAGTAACTGATTAAACTCCCCGACTCCCTGCGAGGGTTCATAGAAGAATAGGAAAATCACCCCTGCGATTAAAACGATGCTAATCTGACCCATTACTGTATTCCTGACTGGAATGTGGTTGAAACAAATCATTCGTATTCTATCACGGCGGGGTTTGGGAAGTCAAACCAAAACCCTGAATATCGGAAAGCCGTTGACAGGGGACATCGGATTATCGAAAACTCTTTTAGGTCTAAGACCCAAGTATTTATGCTTGGGATACAGATTGTCCCGATTTATCAGGATCCCGTGACTACGGGACTTAGCAAGTTTTGTTTTGAAATTGCAGGCAAAATATGGTATACTTATCTTGGCTTTCGCGGGAAGGTTCGACGCCACCGCTTGGTGGTGCTTCCCGCATCCTATCGAACAGGACATGAAAGCCAAAAAGCTAACCACCATGCAAACCTACAAGTTTAAGTTGTACAGCAATCACGGGAATCGTGAGTTGCACAAGGCCATAGACGGTCATGCCCACATCTGGAATCACTGCGTTGCCCTTCAGCGTCGTTACTATGCAATCTAGGGCAAATATATCAGCAAGTTTAGATTGATAAACCACCTCTCCAAGCTGAAACGGTTGCCGAAGTTTGCCCATTGGAATCAGTTACCGAGCCAATCCATTCAGGACGTAGCTTCCCGAATAGACAAAGACTACAAAGCCATGTTTGAAGCTCGTGCTGCTGGTAAGAAATGGGGTAGCCTCCGTTTCAAGCCTCGTCTCAAGTATAAATCATTCACACTGCTTCAAGCGGGTTGGAAACTTCTACCCGGTAACAAGATTCGGATAGGTAAAGGCATCTATCAGTATTTCAAGTCCCGTGATGTGTATGGCAACCCTAAGCGTTGCACGATTAAACGGGATTCCATTGGTGATGTCTATATCTGTGTGCTGACTGACCATGTAGACCCCGACCTGAATCGAGCCATGACGGGTAAAATCGCAGGCTTCGATTTCGGGTTGAAACGGTATCTCACAGGTTCAAACGGGCATGATATAGAATCACCCCAGTTTTTCAAACGCAGCCTCAATGCAGTCAAGAAAGCCAATCGTAACCACTCACGGAAACAGAAGAAGTCAAGCAATCGTGAACGAGCAAGATTGAACCTTGCACGGAAACACCGCAAGATCGCCAACCAGCGAGCGGACTTCCACTGGAAACTTGCACACCAACTCACTGACCAGTATGATGAAATCCGTCTTGAGGATTTGAACCTACAGGGCATGAAAGCACTTTGGGGACGCAAAGTCAGTGATCTCGGCTTTGCTGATTTCGTGTTAAAACTGGTGTATATTGCCCAAAAGAAGGGTGTCAAAATCACATTCATCGACAAGTGGTATCCCTCCAGTAGAACGTGCTCGGCTTGCGGTGCAATCAATGAAGCGTTGAATCTGTGGGATAGAACATGGCAATGCAGTGATTGTGGTGCTACACACGATAGAGACCGTAACGCTGCAATTAACATTTTTCGGGTTGGGGCGTCAACCCGTGAAGGAGAAGTTGTAAGTCCGCCTTTTCCGATAAATCGGAATCCTCGACGAGTCGGGACGGGTGGCTAACTTTGTCGATAGCACAATTCCACGCCTGAAGGAACGAGAAAGAATCCCAATCCTTTAGGTTTGGGAGTACGTCAACTATAATGCAAACACTCGAAATCCGAAGGAGGCATTAACAATGCAGACAACCGCTCCCACCTTGCCAACCATCTCATTCGGTCCGTATCAGGTAAGCCGGCTTATCATCGGTGATAACCCGATCTACGGCTATTCCCATTTCAACCAGCTTCTCGCCCAACACCAACAGGAGGCACACGCACCGGATTCCGTAATGAAGACACTGAAACGCGCCGAAGCTGTCGGGATCAACGCTTGGCAGAATACAATTACGGAACGTTCCCTCTCTGATTTACTCCGCTACCGAGAGGAAGGTGGCACAATCCAGTGGCTATGTCTCAGTACATCTCAGTGGTACGATGAACCCCACCATATCGCGGAAGTCGCACGACATAACCCAATCGGTATGGCACCCCATGGCGGCGGAATTGGCGATCGCTGTCTCCGCGAAAACAAACTCGGCCTGCTCAAAGACATCCTCAAGCGCATTCGGGATACCGGCGTCTTGGTCGGGTTGTCCGCCCACAACCCCAAACTCATCAGTATCGCAGAGGACGAGGATTGGGACATCGATTACTATATGGCAGCCCTCTACAACCTGCGTGGTGGGAGAGAGGAATTTGAGGAGAGGTTTGGTTACCCACCCTTGGGGGAGGTCTATCTGCGCGAACATCGTCCCAAGATGTGTGAGCAGATCCTGCAAACGGACAAACCGTGTATCGTTTTCAAGGTGCTCGCCGCCGGTCGGGCGGTTGGATCGAAGGAACAAATCCGCGAAGAGTTTGCGTTCGCGTTGAAAAACATCAAACCTAACGACGCCCTCCTTATCGGCATGTATCAGAAGTTCGGGGACCAGGTCGGTGAGAACGCCGCGATGATCGCTGAACTCTGTCAAGAGTGACCCTCTGTCAACTGACACGGCTTTCCAAGACGAGCACACGGAGTATCTATACTGGAAAAGGTCTCTAGGGGATGAGTGGGTAGCCTCCGCTACGGAGAAGTTGCGTCGCAAGGTCTACCCAAGCATACCTATGGCTATGACGGTTCCCCTACCGTTGAAATCAGAGAGGAGAACGGCAGGGAAACTGGGCTAAAGTTCATAAAATAAGGAGGCGCACACCTCGAAAAATTGTTCGCTGATAGTTGAGGAATAAGTCATGTTAAAGTACGACTTTAAAGAAATGGAAAACCCATGTTTTCCATTGTGGGACCACGGCTGGTGTGACATCACCTATTGCCATGTCTCCGGTTTGGAAGTTGATTTCATTCCCACTGACGTTTTTGCATCACTACTGGATCATCAAATCTATAAACGTTATCACTGTTTCCCAAAAAGATACGAGTCTTACACGGGCGAGGTACATGGTCCTTTTTTGATTAACCAACTCAAGCCGATCGATTTTGTTGAAATCACGGCTGAAGAATTGACGGAATACTTACACGCTCGCTACGCAGATTCAAAAAACTTTTATGGACCGCCCGACCCCGATCAAATTGAAGCGATTGATTCGTGTTTGAACCAACTCCCCAAAGAAGAGGCGCGGTATTTCAGGTTAGCGGAGAAGTTTGAGACAGAGTTTTTGTACGATGATTACCACCACAAAAGACCTGAGCTCTTTCATGAATGGTCGCACGTTTTCTCGTTCTTCGATGAGTATATAATCCTCAATCCCCAGCAGCAAGCTATGTGGATTGTCACGCTCGGATACGACTAATCAGAATTGAGGTGTGAATATGACCATTCAAATGCTGGTTGAGGCGTGGAAGGTATCGGAGGCACATCATTCGATGAATCCCCCGGCAACGGAAACAGAAATTCAAGCAGCGGAAACGAAAATCGGCACGACGCTTCCGCCTCCCTTACGCGAAGTGTATCCGTTATTCAATGGTGGTTGGGCTTTGGAATTGAAGTTTTTCCCTCTCTTTCCGCCGCCAGAACATTACGCCTTGACCAATTCAAATGAGAGGTATGTTGAATATGAGTGGCACATTCCCAAAGAGATTCGCCTGTTTGCTGACATGGGCGGAGAGGAAGTTTTTGGCATCTGGTTACCCGCAACAGGCAATCCGATTTATAACCACCCGATTATCGAAGTAGGATTTATAACGGGTGAGGGTTGCATGGGATGGGTGGGAACGAACCTGTTGTCATTTTTGAGAGGGTGGAGTGCCTTCCAATTAGTGATGACAGAAAACGACGAATTGTGGAAAGTCGAGTTAGGGGAGGATAAAGACGCACCGAACCGATTAAAGCGAACACAAACGGCTCTAAACACGCTTAAAGTCCCACAATCTCTTCGGGCTGAGCATCATCATGAGGATCCTGACGAGAATTTTGCCCAACTGCGGAAGTGGGCGGATCCCCAGTTACCAGATCCGCATGGCAATTCCTATAGCCAAGAATACACCATCGGAGATCTAAAGCGAATTTTCGGTGCCAGTGAATTGTGAAGCAATGAGGTGAGCGCAACGGCGAAGAAATTTCTCCTGTTGACAGTCAGTTTATGGTGAATTTTACGCTCAGATCGGGAGATTGGAGAAGCAGTGACCTACAACGTAACGTCGAGATAAATGGAGGTCGAAATGCAGAACCGTAGACGTTGGTCTTTTTTGATGGGTATTATCATCTTTTTGGTGGTGGGTTCCCTTGAAGCGAGTTTAGAACGTAGCTTTTACCTCACCGGCGAAACTCTGGATATCTTTATCCTCCGACTTGGTTCTGAGCGTGTGCATGTTCGTCAAGGAGCGATTGTGGCGATCGCAGAACTGGATGTGCCTGATGACGAGATAGTGTTGGCGTGGGCGAATCTTACGCGGTTATTAAGTAGGGGTGGGATACTAGATTCAGTTGATGAGATCCGCCGTTGGGAGCAGACAACAGATGCGGTTTTTGGTTTAATAGAGCTTGATAAGGCTTTGGGGGAATTGCAACATTCGTTGGAGGGTGGCAACAGAGATGAAGCTATCCTTGCGCAGTATGCTATCAAGTATATTACGGATAGACTGAAGCACTCGGCTGTGGAACCACTTCCCGGCACGGTTCCCCGCTTTGAAGGCACCGGCAAAAGTCTGGATATCTTTATCCTCCGACTTGGTGATGAGGGTGCGCGTCAAGGAGCGATTGCGGCTATCGAAAGGCTGGAGGTGGCTGATGACAGGATAGTGTTAGCGTGGGCGAATCTTACGAGGTTATTAGTTAAGGGCAGGAGACATAACGTCCGCCGTTGGGAGCAAATGACAGATGCGGTTTTTGGTTTAATAGAGCTTGATAAGGCTTTGGGGGGATTGCTAGATTCATTGAAAGGTAGCAACGAAGATGAAGCTCTCCTTGCGCGGTATGCTATCGTGGAGATTGTCGAGGGACTGGCGTATTCTACTCTGGAACCGCCTCCCGGCACGGTTCCGCTGCTCGTAGAGTCACTCCAAGATGAAGACGCGCGCATCCGCGAAATGGCGTCTAAGCTATTAAGGGTCATACCGAGCCGGGCTAAAGCCGCTGTGCCGCAATTGATTAATGTACTGACCGATGCCAATGAAGATGTCCGATCCGCTGCCGTTTTTACATTAGGAGATATTGCGGTTGCGGTTCCGGCGGTTCAGCCTGAGATTACCGAAAAACTGATGGATTTGACCGATGAAAGTGAGTCTGTCCGATCCGCTATTGTTCGCGCATTAGGATGGATTGCGGTCGCGACTCCGGGGGTTCAACTTAAAATTACGGAGAAGCTGATCGAAATGCTAAAGGCTCCCAACTTTTTTATCTACACGCCTCGCCGTAACAGCAACTTTCATGTCCGGGTGGCGGAGAGGCTTGCATCTATTGGGTCTACTGCGGTGCCATCGTTACGCAAGGCTTTGAACGCCACGGACCCTGGCGTGCGGCATCATGCGGCAATTGCGTTGGTAAAAAGCGATTTCCAAACTGCTGCGACCATTCCAATCCTAATTGAAGCATTGGCTTCTCCACATCCTAATACACGGTGGACGGCTGCCGATGCGCTCGCGAGGATGGCGAAGCCGTCGAAGCACCTTAATCAGGTTATACAATCCCTAGCGCAGGTGTTAACCGGAACTGAAGATACGGTTGAAAATCGGGTTGCCCGCCCCCAGGCAGCTGCCATATTAGGACAGATTGCTATTGCGATTCCATCGGTTCAACCTGAAATTGCTGAGAAATTGATTTCAGCACTCCACACGCCCAACTTTGTGTCGGGGCATTTGGGTGGTACCTACTTTACCAACTCTCACCCCGGTGATAACCCTTACCTTAGCAACTTTCACGTTGAGGTGGCGGAGAGGCTTGCGTCTATTGGGTCTACTGCGGTGCCATCGTTACTCAAGGCTCTGAACACAGCAGATGCTGGCGTACGGTATCATGCGGCAATTGCATTGGCGGAGATTGATTCCCAACCCGATGAAGCGGCCATTCGGATCATTCCGATCCTGACCGAAGCATTAGCATCGCCATATCGTCATACACGGGCAGAAGCTACTTGGGCACTGTCAAGATTGGGAAAGCGTCCCACGCTTGTTGGTCAGATTGCGCCAATTTTTGTGAAGGTGTTACAAACCACGAGAAATACGAAACCGATATATTACGATTTGACGTTTCCTGACCGCGTAGCATCTGCCTTAGCCTCGATAGACCTATCAGAAACAATGAAGGTACTTCGGTCTGACAACGCTTATTTGCAGAGATTCGCCGTTTCTGCTATCGCGTCGATGAACGATCCGGCGGTGGACGCGGCGGTTCCGATATTAATCGAACTGTTATGTAGTGATGATGGATATGTCCGTCAAGCAGCAATGGAAACCCTAACTCAGTTGCGCCAATTCTCGACCGACGACTTGATTGCTGCCCTCACCGACGCAAACGGATGTATTCGCACACGGTCAGCGATTGTCCTCGTGGAAATGCCAGACGCGATGACTGTGCTAGCGGAGACGCTTTCAAATCAATCACCAGAGACCAATCGGCAAATCATAGAAGTCCTTGAGACAGTTGCGGCTCCGGCAGCTCGGAGGGCGATTTCTGCATACCAACGCTCTGGGCAGTAGCATCGTCCTAACCGATGACGACCAGAACCCCCCGAGTCCAGTACAAGTACGACGTCTTCGGCGTTATCCGCTCCATCAAAACTACCCAAACCCGGTGAGGTAACTCGAAAAAGGAAGTGAGTCTATGGTATTGATAAAGAGATTGTCTGTTATTTTGGTCTTTGGTGAACAATATAAATATGTAGACATTAATAGTAGTAGGCACACTCCGTGTGCCGTAACTCGGCGAGCAAGGTTCGTGACTTGGTTCGCTCATCATGTCTAAGTAATTCTAAAATCTACCATTTATGGCAGGGCAAGGGTGTTATATTGAAGAAGAAATTTATCTTCAGACTGTGCTTCCGCATTTGGACCTGCTTGGCACCAAAATAGTTGATATCCGTATGCTCGCTGAATTGAAAAACCTCTTGAATCTAAATCTTGCCCACAATCAGATAGTTGACCTGACCCCACTCGCAGGGTTGGCAGATGTCCAATGGCTAAATCTCGACTTTAACCGGCAAATTACTGATATCAGCCCACTCGCTTACTACTTCGCCCCCCGTACTACGACCCCTACAAAGGAACAAAGCACGTTAAGTTTGGCAACCCTCAACCGACTCCAAGGGGTATAAGCGGAATCCCACACAAGCAGCGTTGGATCTGTTAGACAAGCTGTAAAGGAGAGTGGTGATGAACGTCGATGAAATCGTCAGAAAATTTCAACAGTTTCTTGAGGCGAGTTGGCAATCGGTTGAAAGCGCGCTTCCCTTAACGCCAGAGGGTGAACATTTTCGATTGGATTGGTTACAAGCAAATTGGGAGATACTCGTTGAAGCCGTTATCTATCCAGGTGGCACCTCTTTTCTTGAGTTCTATGGAGAAGGGGCAGAGTGTAACGGGGCAAGTAGTCGAGTCTGGAATCCGGCCGCCAAAGCCACCCACCGGATTTGTTGTGTTCCCACAGACGGAAGTGAGGTCATAGATCTTGTTACTGGGAGAAGTATTGAACCGCAGGATTTAGATTTTTTTGGTTTTGGGAACCCGGATAGAGAACGATATCTAATCCTCCATCCACCGTTTAATGTTGTTGTATTGAGTGACAGCGAAGGAATAGAATTTATCGTTCGTCTTGAAGATGTCCGATTTGAAATACAAGCACTGGATCCCTATACCGATGCCATAGAGGTGTGAACATGACCGTTGTAATCGGGGACTCGTCGGTTCCGATTGCATTGAGAATCCCGAGAATCGGGAGATGCGGTGCGGTTAAAAACCGCCCCTACCGGGCCTGGGGACAATGCGGTTCGGTTTAGAGTGTCTCATTAATTCTAAGGTCCACTATAATTTTGACCGAACAGAACTTTATAGAATTTTTTCTGTATCCAGGGCAACACATAAGATATGGGTATGATAGAAACCGATGTGAAGAAGAGGCACGGGCTAAAACGGGCAATCTTCACGGGGGGCGCCTAAGGCAACAAAGAATCGCTACCCCCCGGTAACCTAATCCACATCGAGCGAGGAGTCGCAAGATGCGAGAATGGGAGGAAGACTGATGGGTCGTCAAAAGATGGGAATTTTGCTGCTCATCTGTTTCTTTTTGGTTTTTATCAAACAAGGGATAGCTGCTGAGACCGATTCAAGCCAAAGGGATGGCGCATTCGTCATCGCAGGGCAAGTGACTGGTGGGTTTATCGGAACAGGTATAGGTGCTCTGATTGGTATAGCCCTCACACTTCCCTGTTTTATGATGCTAGACGAACCAGAAGGCGCGGATCCCTTGTTCATGTTCGGCGGAATGGCGGGCGGAATATTTGGATGCGCTGGTGGTGTTTATGCAGTTGGGGAGATATTTGGTAGCGGAGGGGGCTCTTTCAAGGCAACCTTAAAATGGTCAATATTGAGTTCTATCGGTGCCACCATCGGCTATCAGCGGTCAAAACGGAAGCAACCGCCCAGCATTTCATTGGCTAATGATAAGTTCACACTCCACCTGCCAACGATGAGTATACAAAGTTCACAACTCCCCAATCATCGTCCCCAAACGGATTACATGGTGCGGTTGGTCAATGTTGGATTTTAGAGTGCACAATGTATGCTGTTGAGGTATAGAGAGTTTCCAAATAAAATGGATGAATAACTTTAACATTTCGGCAACGGTTTTCAAAGTGGTTGCAGTCGAATCAATGATTTTGGGACTGAGTGCAGTGCTGAATTGTCAATTCGACATAGAACTGTATGTAAAGGTAATTTTTCCGCCAAACCACCCACCCACCATGGCTGGGGCAAAATTCCCCAATCCATTCGATTGACGAAATGCAGCATATAGCGTACTTGCAGCCCGTTCTGCGATAAAACTTCTCGAATCTAGTACGATAAGGAAGGTGTCCAATGAAAACCGTCAGAATCACACTCCTCGGCTGCCTGGCAGCGGTGTGGATTGTCGCCTGTGGTCAGGACACGGCGGAGCCACCAAGTCCCGACCCAGTGGATTCACTGGATAATGAGGAGGTGGGTGAGGGTCATCTTGGGACAGTTGTAGGGCCATTGTGGAAGACACTGGGGAAAAACCCCATTAACGCCACAAAGGCTGAATTGGCAACGGTGACTCATCTACGGGTGACGAGGGGGTCGGCGTACTACCCAGTTATCGAACAATATGAACTCGAGTTATTGGTAGCGTGTATCAACTTAGTGGAGTTAGAAATAGTGGACACGTATCTAACCGACGAGCAGCTCGTGGCGTTGGCGGGATTGACCAAGTTAGAGTCGTTAAAGCTGCGGGGAAGCAACATCACCGACCTCTCACCGATCGCGGGATTAACCAATCTGAGGATGTTAGATACTTCTGACACCCCGATTGCCGATCTCAGTCCGCTTGCCGGTTTGGTCAACCTACAGCGCCTGTATCTGGCTATCAACGACATAGCCGACCTCAGTCCGCTTGCCGGTTTGGTCAACCTACAGTACCTGGATCTGGCTAGCAACGACATTGTTGACCTCAGCCCGCTTGCCGATTTGGTTAACCTACAGTACCTGGATCTCTCTATCAACGACATAGCCGATCTCAGTCCGCTTGTGGGATTGGTTCAGCTAAGGACACTCAATCTGGCTATCAACGACATAGCCGATCTCAGTCCGCTTGCCGGTTTGGTTAACCTACAGTACCTGGATCTCTCTATCAACGACATAGCCGATCTCAGTCCGCTTATGGGATTGGTTCGGCTAAGGACACTCAATCTGAGAAATAACAAGATTGTAGATATTCAGTCGTTGCTAGATAACGTGGGGATCGGGGCAGGCGATAAGATAGAACTCCAAGGGAATAACTTGAGCGACATTTCACGCAATCAACACATTCCTGCTCTTGAAGCACGCGGCGTGACTGTCATTTGGTGAGCCACCTCTGCTTATCTGACACACAATCCCACAGCGAATGACCAGAGATAGAGCCCTCCACACCCGCAACCGAAACCCACTCTGACATTTATGCAGGGCATATCCGTAAACCAAGACACGGTATCGTCGGATACCGATATGACCCAACCCCTACGCGTTCAACAGGTATCCAGATAGTTTTTCTTACACATGTGGAACACTCTCGAAACGGAGACACATTACCTGTTATTCCTCACCGTGCCATCCAACCTCCATCGACAGTCAGAATATGCCCGTGAACGTATGAGGCCGCCTCAGATGCGAGAAAGACTGCTGCGCCTGCTATGTCAGCGGGCGTTCCAAACTGACCGGCAGGGATCCGATTCATCAGTTCTGCGACTCGCACCGGATCGTTCAGAAGTGCACTTGCCATATCGGTCTTGATATACCCCGGCGCAATTGCGTTCACATTAACGCCTTTTGAAGCCCACTCATTAGCAAGTGCTTTCGTCAGTTGTGCTACGCCGCCTTTACTTGCAGCGTATGCTGATGCCCGGATACCGCCAGAAAAACTCAAGAGCGATGCGATGTTAACAATCTTTCCGCTGCCGCGCTCAGTCATCTCCCTTCCAACATGTTGGGAGAGCAACCACACCGACTTCAAATTGACCCGCACCACATCATCCCATCGGTCCTCCGGAAAATCAACGGCATCGTCGCGGTGCGTTGTACCTGCGTTGTTGACCAAAATATCAATCTGTCCATAAGACGCGCCCACCGCTGCAACCAGATCCGGAATGTTCTCTGTTTCGTTCAGATCGCAAGGAAAAATCTCCGCTTGAACCCCTATTGCCTGTATCTCCCGCTGCGCCTCAATGAGTGTCGATTCGGACCTTGCAACAAGTGCGAGATTCGCCCCAGCACCGGCGAGACCAACTGCAATGCCCTTACCGATCCCGCGGCTCGCCCCGGTAACCAGTGCCACCCGCCCTTCCAATGAAAAAAGATGTGAAATTGTCATACTAACCCTCCAGATTGTAAAATTCCCAACTCAGCCATAACGACATGATACTTGACACAGTAAAACGTGCGTCGGTATAATAACATAAGTCTCTGTTTTCCACCATTATCCACCCACAAATACGATTCCACAAAGGAAAATATCGTGAAATACCGTTTTTTCTTCAGTCTGATTGTGGCTCTTGCTCCATTTCTTCTACTCTTCGCCTGCAGCCAAACTCAACCCCATCCCATCGATCCTGTTCAGAGCACCCCATCCGGTGTCCAACTGTTAGAATCGATTGAAAATGCCTTCGTTAGTGTTGCCCAAAACAGTAACCCGGCCGTTGTTGGCATCACCGCATCGAACGTGGAAAGACAAGGTATCCTCTCTCGAAATGCTGACCGACAAGAGGGAACGGGGTTTGTTTTTCGTGAAGATGGTTATATTCTAACCAATAACCATGTTGTGGACGGTGCAAAACAGATTACCGTCCGATTATTTGATAGCAGGGAGTTCAAGGATGCTCAATTAATTGGGGTTGATCCAAACACAGATGTTGCCGTGTTGAAGATTGATACACCAGAACCCCTTCCCGTACTTCCTTTTGCTGATTCAGATAAGGTTAAAGTCGGACAATTTGCAATCGCAATCGGCAATCCATTCCAGCTTAATTATACGGTGACTACTGGGATTGTCAGCGGAAAAGGACGTTCATTACCGTCATCGCTTATGGTTCACTATCAAGATTTTATTCAGACAGATGCATGGATCAACCGAGGAAACAGTGGTGGTCCCTTACTTAACATCCGCGGCGAAGTTATCGGTATCAATTCCGCGATTCGACGTGCGGACGATGTCCCGACAGCAGATGCGGTCAAAGCCGGTGCCGGTTTTGCTATTCCCATCAACCTCGTGAGGAAAGTTAGCGACCAGCTTATTGCGAACGGACAGGTGATACGCGGATGGCTAGGAATTTTAATGAGACAACATGACCAAGGTATCCGGGTAACTGGCTTTGCTAACCCATCGCCTGCCAGACAAGGGGGAATGGAAGTAGGAGATATCATTGTCGCATACAATGGACAAGAAACACGAGAAATCCGTAAATTCAGTTTCCTTATTGCTGAGTCGATGGTTGGCGAGGAGGTAGCATTTACAGTCGTTCGCCGTGGGGCGCTAAAAAAACTCTCCGTAACGATTGGTAGGATGCCACGGCGTTACACAGGATTGGCAATGGAGTCAGATTCAGAATCTTGGAAGAAGTTGGGTATCACTGTCCGCGAATTGGGTGATCAAGACTTTGAGCGTTACACCTACTTGAGCCTTGAGGATAAGGGCGTCATTATCGAAGGGGTTCATCCCGATGGTCCTGCCCTAAGCGCAAGGATTCCAATTGGCACATTAATCGTGGCAGTCAATGACCAGCGAATTAAAAATATGGAAGACTACGACAAAGTGCTGAAAAACGCACTCCGGAAATCGGAAATCTCTTTTGAAATCAAGAATGCTTATACCGAGCAGGGGACAGAAACAGTCACGCTTAAAATTAATCAAGAGTGAAGCATTGAATTGACGAGTCAAGTTATTGAATCACAGATATTGAGGTGTCCGACTTTGGGGACAACGACACGAGCAAACTTACGACGCACCTCTTGAATCAGTTGTCTTGACAGGTGGCTGAAGGTCATTGACCGATAGCGCCCTTCACCTTTGAAGCGTGGGAAGCCCGGATCTTCACCTTGCTTGACTCGGCGAAAGAACGCTTGATAGGCTTTGTTCAAACGGCGAAGACAGTCTTGGAGAATATCACTGTGAAGTCCAGCAAACGCTGGCGATTCCTTTTTCAACTTAGGCAAAGCGTTCCCTTGTGTCGTCCACTTGACCGATTCGCCGGTGGTCTCGTATACATCTTTACGCCACGCAAGCGCTTGGTTATAAAGCGTTCGTAGCAGCGCAAGCCACAAGGCAAAGGTTTTTCGCTGTTTGGTCGTAGGATACGCCCGATATTCATAAGTCTTTTTCATGGGATGTGGCTTTATGGCTTTCATGTCCGTATCAGTGGAGGTGGGAGACACCGCCTTGCGACGGGGCTGATACTCTCCCACGAAAGCCATAAAAACTATACCAGTTTTCGCAATATCTTACAACAAGAAAGGGCGGGATTTCCTCCCCACTCTAAAGAGATAGGGTCCCCATCCCGAAGATTAGATGAAAAAAACGCTATCAAACTTGCAGGAAGTCCTTGGGCCCGATGGATTAATTGCGAAGCAGCTAACAGACTATGAGTTTCGACCGCAACAATTCGAAATGGCGGAAGCCGTCGCTAACGCGCTCTCGGACAACGAACACCTTATCGTTGAAGCAGGCACAGGTGTCGGTAAAACTTTTGCTTACCTTCTGCCCGCAATCGATCTTGCCCTTGATACTCACGAGCCAGTAGTGATCTCGACCAATACCATCAATCTGCAAGAACAGCTGATTTACAAGGATATACCGTTTCTCCAACAGGTGCTTCCGCAGCCTTTCACCGCGGCACTCGCCAAAGGACGTGGAAACTATCTTTCGCGTCGTCGGTTGGAAAGCCTAATGACCTATGAGCGAGGGTTGTTTGATACAAAGGCCGAGGTGGAAGATCTGGCTCGCGTTGTGGAGTGGGTCAACGTCACTGAAGACGGAAGCAAGGCGGACCTTGAGCCGCAACCGATGTTTGAGATTTGGAATAAGGTCGCTTCAGATACGGATAACTGCCTGCGCCAGCGATGTCCGACCTACGATACCTGTTTCTACTTCAAAGCGCGGGCACAGGTGGATGAAGCCGACCTGATTATTGTTAATCATCACCTGCTTTTCGCGGATTGGGCGCTGCGTAAAGCCAATCCTTACGCCGCTATATTGCCAGAATATAGATACCTAATCCTGGATGAAGCGCATCACCTTGAAGCAACTGCAACGGAACACACAAGCGTTGAGTTCAGCAATACACGGGTCAAGAGGTTCTTAGATTCTCTATGCAATCCGCAGGGGAAGGCGGGACTCTTTATCCGATTCCAATCAACAGGTTCGATTCGGCTTGTCGAGGACGCACGAGAAGAGGCAAACCAACAGTTCGGGTTAATTATGAGTTGGTTGGAGCGGCAAGGGGTAAGAGATCGAGGACATGGCGTCACACATACCGTTGGTCAAGCCGATTTCGTACACAATGTATTGGAGGACCCGTTACGCGAACTCCAAAGCCGGTTGAAGTCGATGAAAGATGCCGCTACAACTGAGGACGATCAGCAAGAAATTGACGCCCATCTGCGGCGCTGCCGTGAACTGCGTAACGACTTAGATGTGATGGTTAGCCACACACTGCCGGATTACGTTTACTGGATCAACACCTCAACGCGAGGACGATTCGATAGAGTCGTGTTGCATGCAACCCCAATCAATGTGAGTGAAGAATTGAACGCCCACCTGTTTGATAAACTGGATAGCATCGTCATGACCAGTGCCACACTCGCGACCAATCAGAATTTCGACTACTTTCGGAACCGGGTTGGTCTATCCCACTCCCGCGAATTGCTGGTCGGATCGCCTTTCAACTATCAAGAGCAGGTGGAGATTCATATCCCTTCACGGATGCCGGACCCACGAGATCGCACCTTCACACAAGCTGCTACCACGCAAATCCTGAATTACCTCAAGTTGACACATGGCAAAGCCTTTGTCCTATTTACAAGCTACCGGATGATGGACGAGGTCTACGAGAAAGTTCTACCTTACCTGGATCAACTTGGGATTGAAGTGCTCAAGCAAGGAGAGGGACTTTCGCGCAGCGCAATGCTGGCAGCGTTTCGGGAAGATATCGATTCTGTCCTGTTTGGGACTTCCAGTTTTTGGGAGGGAGTTGATGTGCGAGGTGAGTCGCTCAGTAGTGTGATTATTACCAAACTACCTTTTGAGGTGCCTACACATCCGGTAATAGAGGCGAGAGTCAAGCAGATCGAAGACCGAGGCGGAAATCCGTTTATGGAGTTTAGTTTGCCGGAAGCGATTATTCGGTTCAAGCAAGGGTTTGGACGTCTAATTCGCACAAAAACGGACACAGGAATTTTCGTTGCCCTCGATTCGCGCATTAGAACCAAGTTTTACGGCAAACAGTTTTTGAACTCGCTGCCACCCTCCAAAATCATAAAGAGCTGATGAGACGGCGAGTCCGTTGCACAATAAAGGTTGACAAGTGATGAGCAATCCATTCTGTATCACTCATCACCTGTCGCTTAATCATACGCCGTTAGTATCGATGCGGCGCCGGTTGTGCAAGCCGAATCCCTTTATCGTGCATGAAGGGAAATTCGTAGATGATTCTTTTATAACGAGTTGCGGTGCCTTCCGGCGGTTTTAACTCAAGTGGTATAATAACCGTTAAGGTTTCGGCGTTGTGCTTCATCTGATAGAATGGGAGAAATCCCTCGATACTCTCGCCGGGCTGAATCCCCTTTTCTGTATCGAGAAGTTGTGTTTCTATCAAAATCTCTCTCGCCTTTTTGAGCCCATTTGTAACATATATTCCCGATGCGCGAGACATGTAAGTCAAGCGTTCTTTTAGGGCGCCATAATCTAATGACCCATAGCGGTTCTCCCCTTGATCGATCATCTCGCACGGGACTTGTCGAGTACCTTGGATCCGATAGACTACGGGGGTGACGGCATTGTTTGTGACTTTAACATAAAAGACATCCGTTTTGTCGCCTTGGTGCAGCGCTTCAGTTTCATAGAATGGCGAATAAGCATTTCCACGATTATACTTGCGATCAAGGTCTGCACGGCGCCAATAGACAATCTGAACCGTGATGTTATCCTTAGTTATTGAGAGGGTTTTTCCCGTGGGAGGCCTAATCTTAAACGTATCTGTAGCCTCCTCAACGACAACGTTTTCTGGCAAGGTCTCAGCCGGTTGAACGGCCGGAAGATTTTTTAGCGATGTCGTTGCCATACAGCCAGCAACCAGTAGGGTTAAGACAAGCAGCCCGGCACTGCTTATCAATGCGCTTACATTTAATTTTTTCATGGTAAATCTTGCCTCCTTATTCGTCCATCAATCATGATGGATGTTTTATTAATTAAACATAACTATTTCGATATTCGCACGTCTGCCTCGGCACCCAGAAATCTATTCAAATTACGTCTAGGCACTCACTATTATACAACTCGACAGTGTCGAGGTTCTTTCGCTAATTCGCTAGTATAGCATACCTCCATTTTTAATTCAAACACAAAATTAACTCGGTTTTTCACAAAACTACCGAGAAGTATAAGTCAACCTTTTCAGCGGTTCCGCAGGCTCATTCGGATAGCCGCTCCATCGTTTTCTGATACCGCTTCTCCATCTCCGGTTCCTGCAATTGCAGATATGCTTGCTCTGCACGACGCGCTACCTCTTGCGATGGAGGTTCAGGGATATCAATGACTGCCGTTGAAATTTGGTCGTTGCCCCACTTGTAAGCGACAATTTCGCCCTTACTGATGATGAGGTTCATACCTACATTTGCCTCGACAATTGGCACCCCGTTTTCTCGCGCTCGTGCAAGCACCGCCTCGTTTTGGCCCCTACTCTTTGATCCATAGGACGGGATGAGGATCAGGCGCGCTCCATCGAGCACCAGCGTACGCGCTATCATTGGATTCCATCGGTCATTGCAGATGACAGCGCCAGCGCGGCCAACTGGTGTATCAAAAGCGCGTAACGTCTTGCCGATACGGTTAAAATTCCAAGAGGCGTGCGCACCTTCAGCGAGCTGCGTCTTGTGATACTTCCCGCAAATTTCGCCGTTGTAATCGATAAACACCGCACAGTTATAAGCTTCGTCGGCGATCCGTTCAGCGAAACCGAAGCAGAGAGAAATCCCTAACTTTTTGGCAAGTTGTTGAAAACGCTGAATGTAAGGACCATCAATCGGTTCTGCGATGTCTATCAACCGCTCCGCCGTCTCCTTATCTTCGATGACCTCCATGACGACATAGCCCTCAAGCACCCCTTCTGTCGTCAAAATCAACTGTGGCTGTTCCTTGGCGGCTTCAAGAAAAAATGCCTCCATCTTGTCAGCGTTTGCCGCTTTATCCCACTTCTTCGGTTTAATCGAAATTGCTGCGACCTTGACTGAGTTATACATGCTTCACCTCTTTATATGGTGAATTCTAAAAATAAATAGACACTTTCGCCCCCTGGTAGGTGCGGTTTCTAACCGCACCGGTTTGGAGTGTCTCATTTTTACCGGAATGGCCAAGTGCCGGGATTGAGTTGGTCCGGACTCACAACAATCTCTCGAATGTCGTTTAGTAACTCCGCCGGAAGCCCACTACACCCTGCAAATGAAGCAATCTCCTGCAGCTCATGAATTCGGGCAGTGCCCACCAACGTGGTGGAAACAACAGGATGGCCGAGCACAAAACGGTATGCCAATTCCGGTAGATCGCTGTTTTGTGCACGACACAGTAAATTTACCGCATCAACCGCCTCCCGCAATTCGCGGAGCTCATCGGGAAGATGTACATAGCGGTAGGTCAATGCGCCTTTCAGCAGGACAGACCGGGTAACAACTCCTATATCCTTCTCCTTAGCCAGCGGCAACACCTGTTCTTCAAACTGTCGATCTAATAGGTTGTAGGCAACCTGTATGCAGTCGAAATTGCCATCTTCTAACACAGCTAACGGTGCCGCTTCACCATAGGTGGTCGTGCCGATGAAGCGAGCGTGTCCCGCTTGTCGTGCTCGCTCCATAATTTCTACGATTTCTCCTTGTTGAATAAGTTCAGGGGTGGCATTGTGGATGTAGAGAAGATCAATAATGTCCGTCTGTAATGCCCGCAGCGATTCGGTAATCGATGCGTCCACACGCTCTCGCAATTTTGCTCCGGTATACCCTTCCCAACTCAAGGAGCCAACCTTGGTCGCAAGGATGTATTCGTCCCGACGCGGTTTCAGTGCCTGCCCGACGATGACTTCGCTCTCCCCATAAGCTCGTGCTGTATCAACTAAATTGACACCCAAGTCGAGCGCGAGGTTGAGTAGACGAGCTGCATCTGCCTCGGACGGTCGTCGATGCGCTCCCTGCGCTGGGATACCGTAATCCATGCCTAATTCCACGGTGCCCAGTGAAATCTCCGATACTTGCAGGTTGGTCCGCCCTAAACGCCGATAGTTCATGGTGCTATTCCTGTAGAATTCAGCCATTCGGCTTAAAATGTCAAGGGAAATACTGTAGCGCACCGCCTTGGGCTGCAACAGCTTGTTAGTCTCTCAAAGTTCATTGAGCAATCGGTCGTATTCAGCATGAGAGCCGATCCAAAATCAATAGACTGACTCACCCTCCCGTAAACCCAAAGCACGCCAACCGATTCCCGCTCGTATCGAGAAAATTGGTTCGATAGGATGTACCCGCTTGAATTGCAAACTCGGATGGTTGTGGTTTTGCCGCCACCAAATACGAGTTCACAGTTCATCAAACCCCATTTTTGTGACATGACCCGCTTTAATATCAGTACGGACTTTTTGAGCGAGTTGGGCGAGTTTATCTTGGGATGCAGCAAAAGCTTCATCCCATCGCTGGTCATCTTCAAGTTCTTCAAGAATCACAGCCGCAATCGCATCCTGCTTTTCAGGCGGCAATTTATAAACCGCGATGAGTGCTTTTTCGAGAAGTTGGGTCATAATTACCGTTCCTTTCTCGTGTTGATTGATATTAGAGGTTAAGGCTTACTTTGTTTCCGGAAAATCGTCTCGCTGAAAATAACCGTTCTTGATTGTATCAATTTCACACGTCGTTTGCGCGCTCGCCCAATGTGTGGCATAACCCCGTCGCCAGCGATCGGATTCGTTACGATGGGAGGTGTGCAGCGTTTTGCAGTGGTGAAAAACGACCCCACCCTTCTTTACCTCTGCTAGTGCCTCTTGCGATAGATTGATCAGTTCCGGTGGCGGCACAAGGTTATATGGCTCATCCGGGTCTGGGGTTTCGTGCGGCAACACCGGTCCCTTGTGTGAACCTTCGATATAGCGAAGGCAGCCGTTGGATTCATCTACGTCGTCCATCGCAACCCAAGCGGTGATTACGTGGTCAGCCGGGTCACATTTGAAGTAGTAGTTGTCTTGATGGTACGGTTTCGCGCTACCGAAATGCGGAGGCTTCATAAAAATCTGATCGGTAACCAACACCGGTTCTATGCCGATGAGATCTTTAATAATGCGCGAGAGACGGGGGTCGAGGACGAAAGATTGGAAGGCGGATTCCTTGAGGAAAGGTGCATTGATTTTTCGCGGTGCAATCGTACCGTCTTCCGCTCGATCAACGGCGTAACCGATTCCCTGATCCGTGGTTTCTGGGGTCTCCATCTCACGGTCGCTGACCTCGATCGCAATTTGGGCAATCCGTTCAACTTCGTCAGGACTGTAAACGCCTTCGACAGCTACCCAACCGTTTTTCCAGTAGTGATTATAAGCGTCTTGGCTGATGTGCATCTGTGTCTCCTCCGGTAAATTGTAATCCTCCTATTTGCGAGGATGTCATCATGGTTTCTTATGCCAGAAACCGGTTCAGCACATTGGTGGTAATTCTTGAAATTGTGTCATCCACTATCACAGAACACGGATACGTGATCGAACCGACGGAAAACACGGCACCGCCGCCATCGGGTTCGTGGTAGACGATTTCGGCACCGCCGTCGTCAGGATTGAGTCCCTTGGCAAGTAGCTGGGTGTTCTTCGGAGAACTTGGGGACATCTTATCGGTTTCGTGACCCGAAGCACCACCGGGACACCGCATATGTAGGCTCTTTTCTCCGAACACATCCCCATTCTTCAAGCCCGTTCCCTCAAAGATCCAATGGGAATCATTGATCACCCGATAGGGTGCGCCGGTCATAATGCCGGTATCACTACAGACAACGCCCAAGAGATTGGCTTCGGACTCGTGGCGCAGGTGTAATCTGCTTTCATATCCAACCTTCTGTAGCGTGGTGAAGCTACCGCTGCCGCAGTTCTCGTTGTGAACCACCATCGTGTATTCGTCGAGGAATTCGACCTCACAGTTCAAACCGTTGCCTCCGAGATACATCAACTTGCCACCGCCCTCGAATACCCACGCTTTGAGTCGAAAATACATATCCGCAGACCAGTATTCGGGATGGGTGCTGATCATCAGAACTTTGTAGTCTTCCAGGTTCAGAACCCCTTCGTGAAGTTGTGTTTCAGAGTAAAGATCGTAATCGAACCCTTCACGTTCGAGCCAACCGAAGAGCCGCCATTCGGCGGGGGCGACGTGACAGGCAGAACGCCCCTCGACTGGATCCGTAATCTCCGTGTCCTCAGCGACGACATTAATCAATTCAGGACGATCAAAGGACAGAGGAGCATATTCGTCCGCATCGAAGTGCTGGTGGTCCCGGTTGGTGTATCGCTTCAGATCGAGTCGGGCGTTGATGGTGGGGGTCGATGGAAACTTGTCGGGATGGATATAGTTACTCCGACCGCCGAAGTTATTATAGGCGTTCCAGTTGATGTTGGAAGCCAATACGGCGATGGGTGCCTGCGGCTCTGCCGGCGCGACAATCCACGGAAAGGAAAAGAACGCGCCTGATTCCGTTTTGGCGTGAAAATAGTAAAGCCCGCTTCGAGCCGGTGCTTCAACGAACTGAAGGTGATGGGGATTCGTATATCCGAACTTATTCCACTCGATGCCGGTTTGGGTATAATCTCCGTCTGGGGAGATCTGCATCGTCGCGCGGGGACCATGCTCATCATGCCAACCGAGGTCCCGGATCAATTCCTTCTGGAATCCATACCGCCACAACGAAAGCTCATACGCCTCGACGGAGTGCACACGGAATTCGGATTTCTCTCCAGACCGCACCCACTTTGGCCAAGCATACCCCAGTAAACAGTCCGAAAGCAAACGAAACTGATAAGGTTCATCTTCCCGGACTGTCATGTTCACACTCTTCGCACCGAAGCCCGGTTTATAGAGCGTCACCTTGTAAGGTCCAGGTGACAGGTCCGCGTAGATCGCGCCCGTCGCCCGTGAACGGGCTTCATACGATCCTGATTCATTTACAAATTCTAACAACACGTCAGGAATTGCTACATAACGTTCGTCACTGACATATCCAACCAGCATAATGTGCCTCCAAAAGAAAAATTATAATTCTTGAAGTAGCAAAACAAGCAAAATTTTCACCATCTGTTGAGTTCTATTAGCACTACCGAGGCAGAGGGCTGACATTACGATAAATCTTCTGTCCCGCTGCGCCAGACTTCATAAGGATTTTCCCGGTTCTTTAACGGAAAAGATACCCGTGTTTTCAAACGCTGTGACTCATGGACTGCCATAATCATCTCCAGCGCCGCGTGTGCATCAGCCCCGCTGGAAACCGTAACGACATCACGATCTTCCTCAATCGCTTGGATAAGTTCTTTCACGATCATCTGATTGCTGAGATGCATCTGCTCCTGACCCGACCGGGCTGTGCCGTCGGGATGCTTCTCCCACTCATCCAAAAGGATACGTTTCCATTCCGCTTCCCCCGGAATCCACAACCCGTGAGGGTAGAGATACATCTCCCCGCTGGGTGAGTTTCGCAGCGAAATAATTCCCTCGGTGCCGTGAACCTCAAATCCGAACCAGCGACTGCTCGTGTGGTTGCCGGAGGGCTTTCCTCGATGTGATTCGTAGTGGGCGGTAATCCCGTTCTCAAAAACGTAATACCCCGCCAAACCGTTGCCAGCGAGCAAACCGACCGCCTCGTCTCCCTCTCGTATGTCCGCGGGTGTGACCTCTTTGCCATCTTGGGTCACATGCCCGTGCGCCCACGCGACATCAGCCCCGGCAAAGTACCTTATGCTATCCAGCATATGCGTTCCCAGCACCATCAAGTCCATTGCTCCCGCTCGGTGATCCGCTTTGCCGTGACCGCGCAGCACCTGAACCTCTCCAATCACGCCCTCATCGACCAGTTTCTTAGCGTGTTGTTCATACGCACACGCCCGTCGATGTGCAACCGCTACCTTCACCCCGTTACGATTACAGGCTTCCATCATGGTGTCGGCTTCCGCGAGGGTTCGAGCGAACGGCTTCTCGCACAAAATCCCTTTCACGCCGGCGTTGGCACAAGCGATGACCATCTCCGCGTGACAGTCTATCCAGCGGGGACCAACGCTCACCAAATCTAAATGTTCCTTTTCCAGCATTTCGCGGTAGTCCAAGTAACGCGTTTCTACCCCCATTCGTTCTCCAGCCGCCTGAAGCCCCTCCGGGTCCGAATCTGTGATCGAAACCAACTGCACGTCCGAGAGCCCTTCGATGGTATTGGGAGGGACCTGAAACGCTACATCGAGGCCATGGCCATAATCACCCCTGCCTGTCCTGCCAATGGCGCCTGCGCGATACGTTGTTTTCATAGGTCTTCCTTCATTAACGATTTAGAGATCTTAGCTAGTACATTGTCAGAAAAATGTAGCGCAAACTGTATAAGGTTTTAGAACATAAATCGGTAATTCTCTATGTTCCCCATGCCCGGTAGGTGCGGTTTGTAACCGCACCGGACATCGCAATGAAGGTGCTTATCATTATTTATTTGACAGAGCACTAGGACGTGTTGACATGTGTGTGAGAGATACACCTAATCGTAGGGGCGAGGTTTTCTCGCCCGTCCAAGCGCGGATTGGGAAATCCAAACTGGACGAGGTCAATAGATTGTAGATTGTAGGTCGAGATTCACATCTCGACACCCAACTATTCAAATTGGCGATAATAAGCCGCTACGGTTTCATGATCAACCGTCTCATCCGGCGTCATATCCAAGCGTTCATAGAGTTCCGCTCGTCCGCGCATGTCTGCCAACAGCACCGCACGCGCATGTACCGCAACCTGTTCAGCAAGTTCAATTGGTACAACAACCACGCCGTCACCGTCGCAACCCACAATATCGCCGGGACGTACCTGCACGCCGCCGCAGCCGATCGGAGTTTGAACTTCCACCGCCTCAATACGTCCGGGTATAATTGTGCGTCCGCGTGCACGAGAGCATATCGGCGTCTGTTGCAGAATCAACTCATCTGTATCACGGCAGTGCCCATCCGTGATAATTCCAACCGCGCCGGACGCGATCATGTTTAAGCTGTTAGCAGATCCCCAAAAACCGACCTCCCGTGCCCCACCTGTCCCTGTTACGATGACATGTCCGGACTGGATCTGATCTCGGTAACTGACGTTTCCAACTTCGTTAAACCATACTCCGTGTGCTCTGACAACCTCTTCGGTAGTATCCAGTTTCCACATTGGACGGTTGGCAGGGATACAGCGGAGGGTGAAGGCAACGCCCCAAAATCTCATGCCGTGCCAGAGTGGGCGAACTTCAGGGGACATCAGTCCAGTGTCAAAATGTCCAACCCCGTCCATCCCATCGCAGACATCGGCAACACGGAGGTATTTGTACAGTTTACGTATTTCAAATGGGTCGATATTGTTCGATTCATTAGAGGTCATAATACACTGCTCCTTTAAAGTAGCGGTACTACAGGTTTGGCCTGCCAATCCTCTTTCGTTATAGCTTTTGAATCGTGGAGTTATACGATTCTCTGCGAGCAAAATGAATAACGCTATTATAACACGTTTGTTTAAAAAATTAACGAGTCCTTAGTCGACTAACCGTGGGCTTCTATCAATCCAAATAATCCATCTCCGGCAGCAAATTCCATCGATATTGATCTGCAGGTTGCGTTTGGCGTCCCCAACCTGCTAAAATCTTCGTCTGCGCGCGTTTGGCTTCCATTTTTGCCGCAATGTCCTCCGCATCCCAACCGTCCAGTACCTGCTGTGTCAATGTTTCCAAAATCTCTCGGCACGTTGCATCTCCCGACCGATCATGTAGTTCCGCAGGATCTTCCTTCAAGTTGAAAAGTTGTGGCGGCTGTCCATGGTAGTAATTCAGTTTCCAATCGCCGCTCCGAATCATCCGGTGATAACATCCTTCATCGGTACAATATTCGGAGAAAGCGATGTCCTCCCATTCCGTTCCTTTCCCGACGTTGACGGATCGGAGCGATTCAATCAACGACGAGGATTCTCGACCAGTCGGAACCTCCTGCAAAAGTGGAAGTACACTCCTGCCGCGAGAATGTGGCAAAGCAGGCGCGCCGAGGGCATCCAACATCGTCGCATTCAAATCTAACGAGCTAACTACCCGATCACATCGCTCACCTTCAGGCAGCACACCGGGCCACGAAAGGATCGTAGGAACCCTCACCGAATCTTCGTAGAAGGTCTGCTTCCACCACAATCCATGCTCTCCCACCTGTTCACCGTGATCTGACATATAGAGGATAACCGTATTCTCCGCCAGACCGTTTTCTTCGAGCGCGGTCAGGATCTCACCAATCATCAGGTCCATCCGTGTGACCAACGCCCAGTACGCTATCCGCGCCCTGAGGATCTCCGCGTCCGACACCTCAACGATGCCACATCGCTCTCGCCACCATCGGAAATAGGGATGCAATTCATCGGAGAACGGTTCAGGGTGTTTCGGCATCGTCATTGTCTTTTGATAGAGATCATAATCTTCCCGCCTCGCAACGAAAGGTTGATGAGGCAGCATGAACCCGACAGAGAGACTGAACGGTTCGTCCAATACTCCTGCCCGTTTTCGGACCCCGAGACGGTTCAAATAATCCACCGTCGCAGCGGTTACATCTTCGTCGTGAACTTGATACGCGCTCTGACCTGCTCCCGACTTTTCGAGGCTAACACGCGCAGGACCCGCTGTACCCGTAAGCGATCCGTGATCAACACCGCTCCCGCCGAGATAGTTGGAACCGTGATCGCCGACCAATCGCTCGGAGTAGCCGTGCAGCTGATCCGGTCCCAGCGAGTGCATCCGCCCAATCAGGACCGGACGGTAGCCCGCTGCCCCCATTGCATGAGCAAAGGTCGGACTCCCCGAGTCAAGGATATGGTTGTTTGTCCAGACCTCGTTTTCGTAAGGGTAGCGTCCGTTTAACATCGACATCCGCGAAGGGACACAAATCGGAGAGGGACAATAGACATTGTCAAATACAACACCCCGCGCCGCGAGTCCATCCAAGTGCGGCGTCCGCACCAACGGATCGCCGTAACAACCGGTCACAGCCGGGTTGTGCTGATCAGAATGGATATACAACAGATTGGGACGTTGTGTAGAAGATTCTCGATTGTCCATAAACACCTCGTTTCATCCAAATAGATTCTATGACTATAGCACGTCTGTGATCGAAAATCAATTGTGATATCTATTTTGGCTCATGTTAAGAAGGGGTGCAACAGAAACCGTAGGCGGGGCATCCCCGATAAATCGGGATCCAAAGTAACCTGCCCCACCCTCAACTATATTCCTTCACTGTAATTGCGCTCCGTTCTTACATGAGCCTCAATGTTTTTAGCCCCGGCGGGGCGGCATGTTTATAGCACATGGACTACCACACAGCCAAGCCCCAGCGGGGACATGTGATATGATCCGGTGGTATCGTCCACACCAAAACCATATTTCGGGTATTATAGGGATTCGTTAATATACGTCTTTGTCCAACACAGGATAATATGTCCGGTGGTATTTCAATGTTCGCTCATATTAAGAATTAGTGCAACAGAAGCCGCAGATGGTTGCATCCCAATTTATCAGCCCCCCGGTCCCCCGCTTGCGGGCGGATTAAAGGGGGTAGGGGCTGGTGTTTCGCTTTGTGTTTTGCACTTTCTTTTGATATGAACCTTTACTTTTTCTTGACACCCATCATCTGCTATATGTATAATACTAATATGTTAGTATTAAAGCTTTAGTATATCGGAGAAATTAAATGCAATCACAAAAACTGCACCGTTTAGAGCTTGAGGTGATGAAAGTAGTCTGGCAACTCGGTAACGCGACCGTCAACGACGTACGCGATGCCCTCAAGCAAGCGCTGGCTTACACCAGCGTCGCAACAACTCTGAGCCACCTTGAAAAAAAAGGGTTTCTAACTCACGATGTAGACGGGCGCACGTACGTCTATCGTCCGCTGATTCAAGAAAGCGAGGTTTCACAGTCGATGCTCGGCGATCTGCTTGAGCGCCTTTTTGATGGTTCGGTGGAGCGACTTGTCAACACGCTTCTAGAGACCCAAGAAATATCTCCGGAAGAACTGGAACGCCTACGCGAATCAATTGTCACCTATCGACAGGAGAACGGAGATGGATAAGCTAATTTTTCTGTTGAATACCTCATGGCAGTGGGGATTAATCGTGGGAGTTGTGTGGCTGCTTGTATACCGGCTTCGACGTGCTCATGCGATCTGCTACGCCCTTTGGTTGACCGCACTAGTAACGCTTCCTATGCTACTTGGTCTGAACGCTCTCCTGCCCGGAATCTCGTTTCATCGGACGCAAACCGTTCATACTGTGAGTACGCCTCAATCACAACCAACGGATACCTCCAACCGTCAATTGGCAATCAGTGGACAGGTAATAACCGGTGACCAACTTTCGCCGCAAGGCACCACCCCTTCGTCAAAACCTCAAACGAAATCCTCACGTATAACTTGGCAACACATCGTGGTCCTCGCTTGGATAATCGGTATTGCTTGGTCTATCTTCCGACTTTGCCACAGTGCGTGGCGACTCAGGCGACTCCATCGGTCAGCACTTCCTGCTGACGCGCAACAGCGACAACTGCTCGAAAACCTTTGCGATCGGCTTGCCGTAAAACGCCCGGTTAACTTGCTAATTTCGGAAGAGGTAAGCACCCCAATCTCATTTGGATGGCGACGCCCTTGTATTCTGCTTCACCAAAGTGTCGCTAATGATCGCCTACAGTTCATTCTTCTCCATGAACTGGCACACCTCCAACGAAAGGATTGGTTGGTTAATTTACTAGTCCATACCATCGGTATCCCCTTCTTTTTCCATCCGCTGTTCTATCTTGTGCGCCAGCGTCTAACAGATGTCCAAGAACAGATCTGTGACGGTTGGGTTATCCAAGCAACGGGACAACGGGCGGATTATGCCCAATGTTTGGTGGATATGCTAGACCAATCTGCTCATCGCACAAAGTTGGCATTGGCGCTTGGATACCAGCGCTCACAACTAAAAAACCGTGTGAAAACCATCCTTGATAACGGGTTTCCTCTGAACCTTCATCTAAGCCGAAGGGTAGGCGGGCTTATAGGCGGGCTTGCACTTCTGTTAGCACCGCTCTTGAGCATGGCACAAATTATGCCACAACGCACAGTTTCCCTGCCGTTTGCTGAAAGCGAGCCGGAGGTTCGCATCCGAGGGCGTATTCTGTCTCCTGATGGTAAACCGCTCCCTGATACCAATCTTGAGTTTTCTGTCCATCAAGTACGAGATTCTGATAGTAGGGTTGGTCGCAGAGTTGAAAATATACAGACGGATGCTGAGGGGAACTATGAACTTTCTGTAAGCCAGCTAGGTGTCTATAAATTTTCTGTTGGGTATCGGGATCGAGAGAGGATGAAGTATCCGCGGTGGATAGCTCAGAGCGAGCAGATCCGTGCCGAAAAATACGCTCAGATCGATGGAGTTGATTTGATGCTCATTGATAGAATCTCCGCGCTAATCGAAAGTGGGAGATTTTCTGAGGCGGAAGTCAAAATGTTAGAGGTAAGGCACTTTCCTTGGAAATTTGACAAAACCGGAACAGAGATTAAACTTCCCGAAAATACTATTGAAAGTTTTCCTACCAATGGCGATTTTGAGAACAGCCTAACAGGTTGGGTTCAATGGTTTGCAGTTGATAAAATAAACAGCCAACGGACCTGCGAAGTAACCTACGATGAGGATAAGCGTTCACATGTCATCGAATTCAAAAGAACTGATGGCAAATCAGACGGTTCGCATGTAGGAATACATCAGGATGTCTATATCGATCTGTCCGAGCATGAGGCACTTTACCTACAACTTGATGTCAAAAGTATCGAGCATTCGCTTGAAGCGAGTGGTTGGTCGGGTGGTGGGGAGAATCCTGTCTGCATCGAACTTGGTTTCCTCGACCAAAAAGGGGAGCCGCATCGATGGATTCACGGTTTTTACCACAAGGGACAGGATAGATACACCACCTCTACAAAAATTCGCCAAAACGAGTGGTTCACTTATACTTCGCCCAATCTCAAAGAAATTATTCCCTTATGTGGTCACGAAGAAAACGTCCGTGACGATTGGTTTGGTATTGCAATGCACCAATACGATCCGGACTTGGAACCAAAGGCAATAACACGGATCCTCCTACGTGGAAGCGGGTGGGATTTCACCGGGCGAGCAGATAATTTGCGATTCACAACATCGCTTGACGGACAGGATTAAACGTTGAATGGAACAGCGTTTTTTGGGTTTCGATCGTCGAATTTTAGGTTAAGTTGTTGGTCACGACATAAATCTTTCTCTAATCGGAGGTTCCCAAAGGCTGAAGGAGGTATTAACGAACCTACTCCATCGCCTCAAAACTTCTCACCGAAACAGGAAAACCCCATCATGAAAACAATCCTAACATTACTGATTCTTTTAACTCTATTTTTGCAAAACGCCTCCGCCCAAGATTATACACGATGGGGTTTACCCGAAGGTGCTAAAGTGCGTATTGGTAAAGGCATGGCAGCAGACGTTCAGTATTCACCGGATGGCACTCGTCTCGCAGTTGCCAGCTCCATCGGTATTTGGCTCTATGACGCACAGACTTATCGCGAACTGGCGTTACTCACCGGGCATTCGGACTGGGTCGTTAGTGTATCGTTCAGTCCTGATGGGAAGACACTTGCGAGCGGAAGTTTGGACAAAACCATCCGCCTGTGGGACGCTGGCACGGGTGTACACAAACACACACTTACAGAACATACAGGTATCGTCATTAGCGTATCGTTTAGTCCTGATGGGGAGACGCTTGCAAGTGGGAGTGGGAGTGGAGATGATACTATCCGCCTGTGGGACGCTGTCACAGGCGTGCCCAAACAGAGGCTTATCGGACATACGGAGGCTATCATGAGTGTATCGTTCAGTCCTGATGGAGGGACACTTGCGAGTGGAAGTATAGACGAAACCATCCGCCTGTGGGATGCCATCACAGGTGATCACCGGGATACGCTCACCGGACATACGGATAGGATCGAGAGCGTATCGTTCAGTCCTGATGGGGGGACACTCGCAAGCGGTAGCTGGGATGAGACCGTCCGCCTGTGGGATGTTATCACAGGCACGCACAAACACACACTCACCGGGCATACGGATTATGTTTTCAGGGTGTCGTTTAGTCCTGATGGGGAGACGCTTGCAAGTGGAAGTGGAGATGATACCATCCGCCTGTGGGACGCTGTCACAGGTGCTCCTGAAGGGATGCTCACCGGGCATACGAATTGGGTCAGGAGTGTATCATTCAGCCCGGATGGGAAAACACTCGCGAGTAGCAGTTGGGGCGAGATTCGCTTGTGGGATGCCGCCACAGGTGATCATCGGGATACGCTCACGGGACATACGGATAGTATCAGCAGTGTATCGTTTAGTCCTGACAGGGGGACGCTGGCAACTGGAAGTTGGGATGGCATGGTACGGTTGTGGGATACAGGCACCGGTAAACTTACGCAGATACTTACCGGGCATTCAGAGAATGTCAGAAGTGTATTGTTCAGTCCGGATGGGAATATATTCGCAAGTGGAAGCCACGATGGTACTATCCGCCTATGGAATGCTGTTACCGGCAAACACAAGAACACACTCACAATAAACCCTGCCTATTCTGTCCGTAGCATATCTTTCAGCCCTGACGGTCAGACACTTGCGAGCGCGGGTTGGAACGTTATCCGCCTGTGGGATACTGTTACAGGCGCATACAAAAGGGAACTCGCTGGGGATACGCCGCTCACTAGGCATACGGATAGGGTCACGAGTGTATCGTTCAGCCCCGATGGGTCCACTCTCGCGAGTGGGGGTCTGGACGAAACCGTCCGTCTATGGGATGCTGCCACCGGCAAACACAAACAGATGCTCACTGGACATACGGCTTATATCAGTAGTGTATTGTTCAGTCCTGATGGAAAAACGCTCGCGAGCGGGAGTGGAGATGATACCATCCGCCTATGGGACGCTATCACCGGTGCTCACAAAGCTACACTCACAGAACATACGGATACTGTCTCGACTATATCGTTTAGTCCCGATGGTCAAACACTGGCGAGTAGCAGTTCAGACAGCACCATCCGTCTATGGGATGCTATCACGGGTACACACAAACGGATACTTAAGGATACGGGACGTGGGGTATCGTTTAGTCCCGATGGGGAGACGCTCGCAAGTTGGGGTCAGGCCGAAACAGTGCTACTATGGGAACTCACCCCCACAACACAACCACCCCTGTTCGGGGATGTCAACCACGATGGCGCAGTCGACATTTTCGATTTGGCAATTGTTGGATCAAGCTTCGGGCAGGTGGAACAGCATGGTACTGATGTCAACGGGGATGGGATGGTCGATATTCTAGATCTTGTCAGGGTTGCCGCCGTGTTCGGTGCGGAGGCGGCTGCGCCTTCTGCACATCACCAAGCATTGGGGATACTAACCCCAGCAGATATACATCAGTGGCTTACCCAAGCACAAAAAAGGGACCTGACAGATCCTGTTTATCAGCGTGGGGTTGCCGTGCTTGAACAACTCCTCACGGCGTTGACCCCAAAAGAGACGCTATTGTTGCCCAACTACCCAAATCCATTCAATCCAGAGACATGGATACCCTACCAACTTGCCCATAGTGCGAATGTCACACTCACGGTTTATGATACAAAAGGTGTGTTGGTGCGTCAGTTAGATTTAGGGTATCAATCGGCGGGATATTACACGGATCGAAAGAGCGCGGCATATTGGAATGGGCGTAACGATAGTGGGGAATTGGTCGCGAGTGGGGGCTATTTCTATCAAATCCAAGCGGGGGATTATACTGCGTTACGGCGGCTGGTAATCCTCAAATAGGTGTCTCCACGGATACGAGGTTTCATACACGAGACGACCTCCATCAATCTTAAAAGATAGGAAGCCGATTTGAAAACAGAGGAAGAAGGGCAGATGCCACAGAAATACAATCTCGCACATTTGATTTTAGTTGGCGTTGTAGTTGTGTGCTTAACGCTGCTGATGGCAGTCGTTGACGCACAGGCACAGATTGCCTTCTCATCTGATAGAGATGGGAACTTTGAAATCTACGTGATGAACGTCGATGGGAAGAAGCTACAGAGACTCACTAACAATGACTTTGATGACAGAGATCCCTCGTGGTCACCCGACGGTAAACGCATTATCTTTGTTTCCGAGCGATTCGAGCGAGATGATTGGAACCGTGAAATCTACGTAATGGACGCCAATGGGGGTAATCAACAAAGACTCACCAACACCGGTAATAACTGGTCACCCTCATGGTCACCCGATGGTGGACGCATTGCCTTCTCGTCTGATAAGGCTGGAGACGGTGGGGGCATAGAAATCTACGTAATGGACACCGATGGGGGTAATCAACAAAGACTCACCATAAGTCCCAATGCAGACTGGTCACCTTCATGGTCGCCCGATGGTGAGCGCATTGCCTTTACGTCTGATAGGGATGAGAACTTTGACATCTACGTAATGGACACCGATGGGGGTAATCAACAAAGACTCACCAATCAGCCCGGTTGGGACTGGTCGCCTTCATGGTCGCCCGATGGTAAACGGATTACCTTTACGTCTGATAAGGCTGGGGACGGTAGGGGCTTAGAAATCTACGTGATGGACACCGATGGAGGTAATCAACAAAGATTCACCAAAACTCTCGGGACTAACCAGGATTCCTCATGGTCGCCCGATGGCGAACGCATTGTTTTTGCGTCTCATAGGGAGGGGAACTGGGAAATCTACGTGATGGATGCTGATGGGGGTAATCAGCAAAGACTCACCAAAAATCACCACAGTGACGTTGATCCTGCATGGTTTAACCCTGCTTTTGCAGTTGCGCCCGCCGGTAAGCAGTTCACGATATGGGGTTGGCTCAAACAGGGCGTCCGATAATTGTCTTTATTGAGAAAGCAGCGTTTGTCGAAATCAAGTTATAGCCGCCGCAAGAATGCCGATAGAAAGATTACAATTAGCCCCAAAATGAGCGTTAAGTTCAGCCACGGCGCGGGACGTCTCTGAATCGGTGCAAAAACGGGATAAGGGAAGGTCAGCAGCACGCCGAAGGTAAATATGATAAACACGATAAAGAGCTTAACCCCTAATACAATGATATATATGGACAGATTCTCAACAGGTTCTTTGGGGGCATCTTGGGACAGAGATCCTGTTGATCTCAGGAAAGCAATAAAGTTGTAGACGCCTGAAAACAGAATTGTCAGTAGCGCACTCCAGATAACGACCCTGAATCGACGAAATGCCGCTTCCACAAGTTTGAGGCGTTGGTTTTCGGGGAGCACTTCGGCAGCAGGCAGCAGAATAACGCGTAGGAAAAAAAAACCGCCAATTAACAACACAACTGATCCCACGTGGATCCATTGTATCAAAGCAGGTAGGAATGTCATAGATCTCTAATAAATTGTGTCAAGCGTGTGGTGAATGTATATGCGTCTGTCTACGTTGTCCCCAGCACCCTACTATGCACGCACCGAGAAGTAACAGTAATCCCATCGACCAAAACATCGGCGAGAAATCGAGCCATCGAATTAGGAATCCACCCAAGATGGGACCCGCTACCTTGCCAGCGTTTTTGAGGGTGCCAATGAGACCCATCCCCGCGCCGATATGTAGTGCGCTAATTTGTGTAGATACGAGGGCAATCGTAGATGGAAAGACGAGTGCTTGTGCAGCACCAGTCATCACCGCCAGTGCCATTAAGCCTAAAACACCATGCGCCAATGGAATCAAGGGAAGCGCTATTCCCATGAGAGCCATTCCCAAACATATCGCCCCAAAATACCCCAAGCGATCACCAATTCTGCCCCCAACGGGCTTTAACACCATGTGTACCCCCTCTTGTACTGAGAAGAAAGCCCCTACCAAAGCGACACTGATCCCCATAGAAAGGGCATAGCCGGGCAGGAACGCTTTGAGCGCGTAAAGAGCAATAAATACGGTTGCCTCTAATCCACCTGATAGCCAGACAGATGGCGTATGTGCGCCGGATTTTAAGGCGTGAACAATCTGCTGACGAATAGGAAGGGTGATGGCTTTGATACCTGGTGTAGGTTCTGAGAGTAGTAAAATCGGGACAAAAGCGAGGCAACTGAATAGTCCGATGATAGTGAAAACAGTGACAGGGTCCGCTCCCGTCGCCAAGAGCCAGCCCGCAGCCGCCGGTCCCACAATGTAGCCTGCGCTGCGAGCCATGCCGAACCAACCCAACTTCTCCGCCAGCCGGTCCTTTACCCCTTCTGCCACAAAGGCGAGGGTCACTGGACCATAGATAGCCGTGGCTAAACCGTGGATAATGCGTATGCCAAACAGTTCTGCCGGGGTGTGGACAAAGCGGTACAGAAAGGGCATACCAGCGAAAAAAACGGTTCCAGCAATCAGCCACCAACGTCGACCCCAGCGGTCAGAAAGCATCCCAATCGGCGGTTTGAGAACCATGCCAGTCAGGGTAGAAACAGCAACGATAAACCCAAGAAACGCATCAGTTGCCCCCAGTGCCATAGCGAAAATCGGCAGCAGCGGCGTCTTTCCCATCTGATAGGCTGAACGCACGATGAAATCCGCGCCCGTAATGCCGATAAAATTAAGGGATCGCTTCATTACTATATTGAGGCAGAGGTGTAGGATTTAAGTTAGCGCGTCAACAGAGAGAAAAAATATGCAATTTAATCAGTCAGACGAGCGACAGAATGCGACTGTTGGCAGGTTGGAATGGTTTTGAGCTTTTCCTCTAAGTTATCCTTCGCACACTCAAGATTATAATGCGCTTGTAGATTGGACCACAGAGAATCAGAAACCCCAAAATAGCGCGAAAGTAGTAATGCTGTCTCTGCCGAAATACGCCTCTGCTCTTTGATAATTGATGTAATCCGATTCACCGGAACGCCAATATCCTTTGCTAACCGGTAAAGAGTAATCCCCATCGGTTTTAGAAATTCTTCTCTTAGGGTTTCGCCCGGATGGGTTGGTTGAATAACAGACATTTTTTGCTCCTTAGAGACTAATAATAACCCAAATTGGGAGCCATTGAAAACCCATCGGGTGGTCGTTGAAGTTATGTGTTCAACCCGTCGCTCCAGTTGTTTTGAATCCCGCCTGTCCCGATTTATCGGGGAGGAGCGTAATGTGTGTAGTAGAGCGCACGGTCAATGAACTAATGAACAAATACATTGTCCTATTGACCTTGCCAATCTATTTCTTAAGTCACAACCGCCGGTACACTGGCTTCGCTGATGAGAGTGTTAAACGCAGCAACATCTTCCTCAATCACCGAATTGAGTTGATTCAGTTGGACATCAATCTGACTTGACAGGTCTTCAAAGAGTTCATACGCCTGTTTCGGCGGGGCGAAGTCAGCTACTGACACAACACTAATCAACCCAGCGAGTTTACCAATTAACCTGGTGGGCAGGCGAAGTCGATCGCCAATGGTATCTGCTCCTGTCTGTATCAATTCCTCCTCGATAGCCTTCAGCTTTTCCTGTAACGCTTCAGCGGCTTCGGAAATCGCTTCGGTGTTGGTATCCTCCCCCGCATCTGTACGCTTGCTCCACTCATTTACCTGTCGCTGTATT
This sequence comes from Candidatus Poribacteria bacterium, assembly GCA_965220385.1. GTDB lineage: Bacteria > Poribacteria > WGA-4E > WGA-4E > PCPOR2b > PCPOR2b. The sequence continues at coordinate 5,059,180 of OZ244825.1, forward strand.
CGACGGAGGCGATTGATCGCGTCATGTGCTTCTGAAAGCTTATCACGGACTTGGCTCCACAACTCAAACTGGGCGTCGAAATCTGCTTGGCTGGCAGTTACCCGCGGATCTTTGCAGATCTCGAAGGTCTGCATCTGCGTCTGTTCGCCGACCTTGAGTTGGACCTGATAGGTTCCCGGTGAGGCGAGCGGCCCATTCTTCGGTTTGTCCTGTGACTCATCCTGTTTGTCGATCCGCGGTTCCGTCACCGCTTCCGAATCTGGATAGCACATATCCCACACAAAGCGGTTCAGTCCCGGTTCTGCAGGAATGTAACGATCTGCCTTGTCATCTGAACTTGCTTCATCCGCTTCAGCGTCATCGGTATCTTCGGGTTTAGTTGTGAAGGTTTTGATTTCTGCTCCATCAGCATCGAGGAACGTAAGCTCAACAGGATCGGCGAGCGTATCTCCCAAAAGGTAGTAGACAATCACACCCTGCGGCGGTCCTTCTCCGGAATCAAGGAATCTGCGCGTGCGTTCCCCTTCAGGCGATTGCTCCACGTAGAAGGTTGCGGCGGCGCCTAACCCCATTAGGTAGTTCTTCCCTGTCTCGCTACGGAACATTCCCGCTCCCCACTGCAACCAACGGCGGTAGGTGGCACGAGGCGCAAACAGGTGGGAAGATGCTTCTACCGCGTCCTCTGCCAGTTGACGCAGCGGTGTCACATCGTCCAAAATCCAGAAAGACCTACCGTGCGTGCCAGCGACCAGATCCCCATCCTTGATCTTTAAGTCGTAGACCGGGACGACCGGAAGATTATTTTGCAAGCGGTGCCAATTTCCGCCATCGTTCAAGGAGACATAGATTCCTGTTTCTGTGCCGACATAAAGGAGACCCGATCGAACCGGATCTTCTCGAATCACGCGGGTAATCTCACCGTCGGGGAAACTTCCACTGATTGTGCGCCACGTTTTTCCGTAATCGTCCGTCTTGTATAGGTAAGGTTCATAATCGTCTAACTTGTATCGGGTAACCGCTACATACGCTGTTGCCGGGTCGTGTGGGGAGGCTTCGATATTGCTGACCAACGACCATTCAAGTAAATCCGGCGGGGTGATATTTTCCCAACGCTGCCCACCATCCTTGGAGATGTGGATCAAGCCGTCATCGCTTCCCGCCCAGAAAACGCCGGACTCGTGCGGAGATTCGACAAAGGCATACACCGTTGCATAATGCTCCGCACCGCTGGCATCTTTTGTGATGGGTCCCCCTGACGGTCCAAGTTTAGTTACATCGTTACGGGTCAGGTCCGGACTAATCGGTTCCCAACTGCTCCCTTCGTCCGTCGAGCGGAAGATTATATTGCCCGCTGTATAAAGAACATCCGGATCGTGAGGCGAAAACGCAATAGGAGCTGTCCAAGAGAAACGATATTTAAGATCTTTCGGTCCCAAACCAACATACTCTTCGGGCCAAACGTTGACCAACCGGATTTGGCGGGTGCTATGGTCATAACGCTGAAGCACTCCACTCCCGCCCGGTGAGCTACCTACCGCACCGATGTAAGCGATATCAGGGTTGTCGGGGTGAACCACGATGTCACCGCTCTCGCCGGTCCCAACCGGATAACAATCAACCCAGTGGATACCGCCATATTCGGAAGCGCTTGGGACACTAATACTGGAGTTATCCTGTTGTGTGGCGTAGACACGATAGGGAAATCGATTATCAGTTTCGATGCGATAAAACTGCGCCGTCAGCTGATTGTAGATGGTCGTCCAGCTCTCGCCTCCGTTGAACGAGACGCATGCACCGCCATCATTGCCTTCGATCATACGCTGAGGATTGCGCGGATCGATCCACAGGTCGTGATTGTCCCCGTGCGGCGTCGTAATTTCCGTGAAGGTACGCCCGCCATCGGTTGACTTCCACATCTTGAGGTTCAAGACATACACGGTGTCGGGATCTTGCGGATCGGCGAAGATGTGGCAGTAATAAAAGGGGCGATGCCACAGGTCGCGGTTGGCTGTCAAAAGTTCCCACGTTTCACCGCCATCGTCTGAACGGTATACCCCACCCTTTTCCGCCTCGACTATTGCCCAGACTCTATCAGATTGGGCGGGGGAAGCCGCGACGCCGATTTTGCCGATGAGGCCCTTGGGGAGGCCCGGTTTATTCGTAATCTCCTCCCAACTATCGCCGCCGTCGGTTGATTTGTAAAAGCTGCTGTCGGGTCCGCCGCTCGACAATTCCCAGAAATTGCGATAGGTCTCCCATATCGTCGCGTACAGAATACGGGGGTTATTCGGATCCATCGCCAGATCAACTGCGCCCGCTTTTTCACTGCGAAACAGGATATTTTCCCACGTCGCTCCACCATCTTTAGAGCGAAAGACGCCACGTTCTTCGTTCGGTCCGAAGGCATGACCGAGGGCTGCCACATAGACCAGATCGGGGTCCTGCGGATGGATGCGAATCTTGCCGATATGGCGGGTTTCTTTCAACCCAACATTATCCCAAGTTTTACCGCCATCGGTGGACTTGTAGACTCCATCACCGTAGGAGACATCGAGGCGGATCGTGGTTTCACCTGTGCCAGCGTAGATGACGTTTGGATCGGCATCTGCCACCGCGATTGCTCCTACGGCGGCGCTATTGAAGAACCCGTCTGAGACGTTTTCCCAGTACGTTCCGGCGTCGTTAGTTTTCCAGACACCGCCGGCACACGCACCAAAGTAGAATACCGCCAGCTCAGTCGGATGTCCCGCCACAGCAACTACACGCCCTCCTCTTGGGGGACCGATACAGCGCCACTTGAGTGACTGAAACAAATTTGAATCCGATTGTGTATTGCTCATGCTCTGTTTTCCTTCATCGTTAGGGTATGAGGTTTTTCGTATGTATCAGGTTTTGAGAGGATTATGCCGTTTATCCAGCTACCCAATAGAAAATCTAATCCGATTTTTCGTCAAAATCTAAGGCGACAAATCGGTACCCGATTGCTTTCATCCGCTCTACAATCGTTTCACGTATCCGAATCGCTCTATCGAAATCGGCTTCTGCCAGCTGTATCCGTACAATCTTCCTATGAGGATAAATTGATGCTTCCCCAATACCAAGCTCGGATAAACATTGATGGGCAAGCACGACCATTTCATCTTCGTTGATTTTTTGCATTCTATTTGATTCCATATATCCGCTTTCTGTTAGCTGATAAACCTAATTACCAATTTGAAAGTGTAGCAGAAATGGTGACCGAGATCAATATTAATTTCATTGCATTTTTAGGGAGATAGGAGACCGCTTTCTTTCCTTGACAGGACCCCTCCGCTGTGCTAAACTAGGAAGGACTGACATCTATCTGGAAGTGGTTCACCCACCGCCTGACTTCGGCATAACCCACAAGGAGTTTCCACCATGAGCATGAAAATAGAGATCACGCAAGAGCACATCGACACCGGCAAAGTGGGAAACGCGTTTAACTGCGCAATTGCTGTAGGGTTGAAGCAGGAATTCGCCTACGAAATCAGCGTCACGAATATGATCGTGATCGGGAACGACTGTTTCCGGGCGGAGCCTGAAGTTGTTCTCTGGTTTAGGGATTTCGATAAGGGCAGACCGGTTAAGCCAATCACGATTGAGCTTGTTTCATCTCCCTTTGGTATGGGAACCTATCGTCGGAAAGGTCGTCAGCCGATTCCAATATGCGGCATAGCACGTGTGGCGAACTCCTCGCGGCTTAAGCGTACCCCGCACAGATCCCGCAGCAGGGTATCGACACCAGCGAAGAAAGGAACGCTTTCCACTGTGCAACCGCGGAAACGTTTAGTTGAGAACTTTATTCAGAGAGGGAACTCCGAAATTTGATCCGGATCGGGAACGACGATTACCAAGCGATACCCGAAGTTATTCGCTGGTTCAGTGACTTCGATAGGGGCAAACCGGTTAAGCCGGTCACGATTAGGCTTTGTACTTGCTCTGGGATTATGGGTTAATAGCCTCTCAACACCTTGTCGGTGGTCTCAATGTGAGATAGTGTATCATGGCGCTCACGGATGTAGCGATTTTGCTACGAGGGTGTGACACAGCTTCGACAGTTGCTGTTCTCTTTGAAACTATTGCTTATGTCAAAAACAGCCCCAAAATTGGCTTGGGAAGGGGGTTCCATAAAATCTGGTTGTTTGCACAGTACACGTTTTCAAGGTACGAGCTAACTGTGGTATCTAAATTGCACAACTTCTAATGTGCCAAGCGAATTTCGCACGGCAATAATAGGCATCAAACTTTGCTTAACCCCTTGAGATACCAAGGTAGCCTGACTATCGTGTGAGAAAAGTCATCTGTTCAAACTGTATCAGATTCCAACCCGCAAGGGTATCAAGGAGAAAACCATGCACACTCGTTTTTACCACGCCGCGTCTATCTTCGCTTTGTCCATACTCCTAGTGAGTTGTGGACCACCGCCTCAAACCGGAAAGCTCCCACCGATTCCAAGTGCAAACCGTTCACAACCTGCCCCAACTTCGGCACCGGCGAAAACTCGAACCGCCGCGGCGACAGGAGCACTACCTGCTTCTGCTGCGGTTGATGTTACTAAGAAACCACTCCTGAAGGCGCTCTTCAGAAATGAACCTAATGTCACTCGGCTTGAAGACCTCTATGGAAAGACAAGAGGGCAAGTTCAAAACCTCAGTATTGTCTCCAACTGTAATTTGGATGTGTTAAAAGCCTTTGTGGCAACAGGCTGGGCTCCGATTATCCTCTCAAGACGTTCTGGCAAGGGGCACCTAACAACGGTTATGCAGTATGATGATGCCGACCAGCAGATTCAGATCGGAAATCCGCTCGGTGCTCAGAGAAAGGGGCCACGCACTCGGGGCGGACGCATGCTTGCTTACTCGGAGTTTGAGAAAGAGTGGACAACTGGATCCGGACGAAAATGTGTGTTGATTACGCCGAAAAAGCTCAACGAAGCGAGCGTACACGCTGCTTTGGAAAAATACCTCTCTAAAAAACAGGTTGCTCGGGTTCAGGTGAGGAGCCGATAAAAAAGTATCGGTAAATAGGAAAAAGATTTACACACTCTAGATTGTAGGGAACGCAAACTTGCGTTCCCTACTTAACTTTTGAATCAACGAACTTAGGTAGGTAAAATTCGATGTCGGAATTGATGCACAATCTCTTTAACACATTACAAAACTTTGAATCTGATGGACAGCGTATCCATTACTACTCACTCCCCGCTCTGGAAACACAGGGTATCGGAAAAGTTTCCAACTTACCTGTCAGTATACGCATTTTGTTGGAATCGCTACTGAGAAACTACGATAATCAACAAATTACCGAGCAGGATATCGTGGACTTGGCGAACTGGGATCCGAAACAGCCTAAATCTGTTGAAATTCCGTTTAAGCCTGCCCGTGTCCTCGCCCAAGATTTCACAGGTGTTCCCCTCCTTGTCGACTTGGCAGCAATGCGTTCAGCGGTGGAGGAACTCGGCGGCGATCCGCAGATTATTGAACCACTTGTCCCGGTCGATTTGATCATTGATCACTCTGTTCAGGTAGATGCCTACGGGACAGCGAATGCGCTACAGATTAACACTCAGCGGGAATTTGAACGGAATAAAGAGCGATACGAATTCCTAAAATGGGGACAGCAAGCTTTTGATAAATTTCGGGTGATCCCGCCCTCCATCGGTATTGTCCATCAGGTGAATCTGGAGTATCTTGCCAAGTTGGTTGTTCCCGATGCCGCTAACGGCGAGACAATCGCTTATCCCGACACATTGGTCGGGACCGATTCCCATACCACCATGATCAACGGTCTCGGAATTGTTGGCTGGGGTGTCGGCGGTATCGAAGCGGAAGCCGCTATGCTCGGTCAGCCAGTCTATATCCTGACGCCAGAGGTGTTGGGGGTTCACATGAAAGGGGCGCTCAAAGAGGGTGTCACAGCGACAGATCTCGTTCTAACCGTTGTGCAGCGATTGCGGGAAACTAACGTTGTCGGCAAATTCGTGGAGTTCTTTGGTGAAGGTGTCGAAGTGCTCTCAACCCCGGACCGAGCGACCATTTCCAACATGTGCCCCGAATACGGTGCGACGGTCGGCTTCTTCCCGTCAGACGAAGAATCGGTGAACTATCTTCGGGCGACGGGTCGCGATGAAGCGGATCTGGAGTTGGTCACGGCGTACCTAAAGAACCAGAATATGTACGGTATCCCGAAAGCGGGTGAGGTAGAGTATTCCGAGGTGTTGATGATCGACCTCGATGCGATTGAACCGAGCATTGCTGGTCCGAAACGACCGCAAGATCGGATTGAACTTTCAAAGGTCAAGGAAACTTTCCCACGCCTGTTGACAGCACCCCTTACCGAGGGTGGATATGGACTTTCTCAGACGGAACTTGAGGAACATCGTCAGGGAGCAGAAGCCGCGGGCAGCATCACCCACGGCGATGTTGCAATCGCTGCCATCACCAGCTGCACCAATACCAGCAATCCGTCGGTGATGATTGCCGCCGGTTTAGTTGCAAAGAAGGCGGTCGAACGCGGCATCCGCGTTCCCGATTCCGTCAAGACCAGTTTAGCCCCCGGATCCCGTGTTGTTACGGAGTATCTACAAGGGACAGGGCTGCTACCCTATCTGGAAAAGTTAGGCTTTAACGTCGTTGGATACGGTTGTACGACCTGCATCGGGAATAGTGGTCCCCTTGATGAAGATATCCAAAGTGCAATTGAAAAAGGAAACCTTGTCGCCGTCAGCGTCCTAAGCGGTAACCGAAATTTTGAGGCACGCGTGCACCGCGATGTCAAAGCCAGTTTCCTAATGTCCCCACCGCTCGTTGTCGCTTACGCCCTCGCCGGACGGATTGATGTCGATCTAACGAGCGAACCGTTAGGTCATAACGATGCGAATGAACCTGTCTATTTAAGGGATGTGTGGCCCACACGGGAGGAAATCGCCGAGCTAATCGCTCAGTCGTTGGACGCCAACACCTTCAAACGCCTATACGCTGAAATTGCCAACCAAGCACCAGAATGGGATGAATTGGATATCCCCACCGGCGAACTGTATCACTGGAGCGAGGAAAGTACCTATATCCAGAAACCACCCTTCTTTGAAGGGTTTGGGTTAGAGCCTGCGCCGATCACAGAAATCCAAGGCGCAAGGGTTCTCGCTATTCTGGGAGATTCTGTCACAACAGACCACATTTCTCCTGCTGGCGCAATTGGCGCGGATAGCCCAGCCGGAAAGTATCTGATCGAGCACGGTGTTGACAGAAGGGATTTCAACACCTACGGTGCGCGGCGCGGCAACGACCGGATAATGAGTCGCGGAACGTTTGCTAACAACCGGATCAAAAATGCGATGCTATCCGATGTCGAAGGCGGCTATACCGTCACCTATCCTTCCGGAACGCAGACAACGATGTATGAGGCGGGTCAATATTATTTGCAACAGAACACACCGCTCATCGTTTTCACCGGCAAGGAATACGGGGCTGGCAGCTCAAGGGATTGGGCGGCGAAGGGACCTAAGCTGTTGGGGGTCAAAGCCGTTGTCGCCGAAAGTTACGAACGTATCCACCGCAGCAACCTGATCGGCATGGGTATTTTACCCTTGGAATTTAAGGAGGGCGAGAGTGCAGCGTCGCTCGGCTTGACAGGGAACGAGGTCATCAACATCACCGGCTTTGCGGACAACCTGCAACCGGGGCAAACTGCCACGATGGAATGGACCGACGAGTCGGGGACGCAGCGTTCAACCGAACTGCTAATCCGGATCGATGCCTCTATTGAGGTAGAGTACTACCAACACGGCGGGATTCTGGATTATGTCATCAGAAATTTGATGGTGGAGTGAAGCTAACTGAATAGCCATGGGTTCAAAAAAGCACCGACAGAAATTTTGTCGGTGCTTTTTTCATTCAGATGATAAGTGGCTCATATTTTTGGAAGCAACCTGAGACCTTCAGCTTTGTACATTTACAATGCTTGAACTTCTTGAACAATAACTAATAATTCCTTCTGTGCGAGTTGGGAGGCCCATTCTGCTTTCTTATCCAGAAAGAAATGTCTACTCTCTTCTGTCTGCGGCGTTAAAACGGTAAAAATAGCATTCTTATCTTGGTGAACATGTCCTGTTTCGGGCTCTGTCCAAAAACCGTCGTAAATTGGGTTCCCAAATAGGGAGGTCATTGTAATGCCACCAAATTGGCTGAGAATTTCCTCTTTAATCTGTTCAAATTTCTCTGGCTCAATCATTCGTCCATCATTGTAAACTAAGGGGAGATAAACTTCAAAACAGTATAAAAATTCCATTATTAATCTGCTAACGTATTTTTTTGGAACTCAAATCCGATTTTTTGATTAATCGAAAAGGGATATCTGCCTTTTTTAATGCTTCGATGTGGTGTTGTCCAACAATGTAGGTATTATTGGGTAAGCAACCTGCCTGTCCTGTATTTAGAATCAGATAAAATCCCTCGGTCGCATGTTCCGATTCAAACCGAATAATATGTCCTTGATTGGAATATTGGGAAAGCTGTACTCTGCTACTTTGCTGCTGCATAATTCAATCCTTCCTTTCCATTATCTCGCCGGTGCTCCATGTTTGCCTTTAGTATAACATGATTTCAATAAGAAAATCAAAAGGATCTGAAGTCGGATTCAATTAAGAAACCTGTCAATTAGCCAGTCTGAATCCGGGTGAGAATGAGATTATAATTTTCGTCGAGGTGGAGTTCTGTACCAGACGGTATGAATGTTGTCGAATCAATTTCTTCGATAATCGCCGGTCCCGCAAACCGTGAACCTACTGACAACCCATCCCGCCGATAAACGGGCATCTCCACGGCGTGAGTTGCGGATTCATAAACGAGACGTGGAACGTTGTGCTGGGTATCTTCGGCAGTTGCTGCTAGGCTAATCTTCGGATGCTGTGCGTCTTCAGAGATAGAGACCTTCAGGTGTACCAGTTCAATCGTCTCATCCTCGAAGTGATACCCGTAAAACTGATGATGCCGCTCGTGAAAATGACCGATCGCACCCCGTAACCCGTCCTCCAAACGATACGCGATATCCTGTTCGTAGTTCTGCTGGTAATACCGCATACTGATGAACAGCGTTTCTCGTGGTTCGCCCCGCACACCCTCCCGCTCAAGCTCTTCTCTTGCCTCTTGCCGCATCGGCGCAAATCGCGCTTGGATGTCGCTATCAGTGATATCCGGATCTCGCGCAGCAAATGTGTGAACCTTTTCGACACGGAGTTCGGAGATGGAAGCACCAAAGGCGGAGCAGAGACCCGGATGGGGCGGCACGACAACCGTTTGGATCCCTAATTTTTTGGCGATTGCTACGGCGTGAAGCGGACCCGCACCGCCAAACGCTACAAGTGCAAAGTCGCGAGGATCAATCCCCCGTTCGATCGTCAGTAAGCGGATAGCGTTGGTCATGTTTTCGTCGGCAATCTCGACGATAGCTGTGGCTGCCTCCTCCCCGGAAACCCCCATGCGATTCGCCAGTTTTTCGATCGCCTCTTTAGCCAACGCAGGATACAGCGGTAACTCTCCGCCGAGGAAGAAACTGGGATTGAGGCGACCCAACACCAAGTTTGCATCGGTCACCGTAGCTTGCGTCCCACCTGTCCCATAGCAAGCCGGTCCCGGTACCGCACCGGCACTCTCCGGTCCGACGGTCAGCATACCCCCTTTATCAATCCATGCGATAGAGCCGCCTCCCGCCCCCAACGTGCGGACCTCAATGATAGGAATCGCGACGGGAAGTCCCCACTCGATCTCGAAGGTTGTGGTGAACTGCTGCTCCCCATCAAGCACCAAACCGACATCGCAGCTGGTGCCACCCATATCGAGCGTGATTGCATTTTGGAATCCCGCCGCTTCTGCAAAGTATTTCCCCCCAACAATGCCGCCAGCCAAGCCCGATAGCAGGATATCGACGGGACGTTCAGGTGCATTGGTCAGAAGCGTTGTGCCGCCATCGGATTTGAGAAATGAACACGGTCCCCTAACCCCATTGGCTTCCAGAGCGCTCCCAATATTGTCGCAGTAACTTTGGATCAGTGGTTTGACAAAGGCATCAGCCAAGAGGGTGCTAGATCGCTCGTACTCCCGCCAGATTGGGGCGACCCGATGTGATAGGGAGACGGGGATATCCGGGAAAGCGTCCTCCAGAAATCTGCCTACCTCCAGTTCGTGGGCGGGATTGATATACGAGAAGAGCAGACAGAGAGCGATAGCTTCGGCCGCTTGATTTTGCAGCCGTGCCTCAATATCGGTCTTCAGGGCTGCGAGGGCATCGGCGGTCAGAGGGACGACAACCTCTCCCTGGGCGTTTATTCGCTCTGTCACGCCGAGACAGTTTCGCCGCTTCACTAACGGCTCCGGCTTGAGCCAGTGTAGATCGTATTCCTTCTTTCGGTTGATGCGTTGGATGAACGGGACATCCTCGAATCCAGTCGTAGTGATAAATACCACATTTGCGCCAGTCCGCTGAAGAATAGCGTTGGTGGCGACTGTTGTGCCGTGCACAATGCGTTCGATAGCTTCAAGCTGTATTTCTGATTTCTCCAGCACACCAAGAAACGCACGCATAGGTGCTTCAGGTGTGGAAGGATGCTTGGCAATTCGCACAGCACCCTCCGCCGAAATGCCGACCAAGTCCGTAAAAGTGCCACCGGTATCAATACCGATTGTACTGGACACGTGTGCTTTCCTCCTCGGAAACTTCCTACATTTTTCTGTTGATTCTATGGTTTAATTCCCACAATGCACACTTATTACTATCCCAATACAAAATTTCCATGGCATGACTATAATCCAACCATTTATACTCCGTATGTTCAGGGGATAATTGTAATTGTTCCTCTTCAATTTTTACTCCAAAACAATGTTCCGGAATAACCAGAACATCTTTGCCCCATCTAAAACCGCATACGTTTACAACAGGAATCATTGCACAGGAATCAAGTTTAATATATTCATTACTTCGATCAATACCGGCTTCTTCAAGGGTTTCCCTCTTTACAGCTTCCAATGGAGATTCGCTGTTTTTTCCGCCACCAGCAATTCCCTGCCAATAACCACCTGATGAGGGGGCGCGCTTAAAAAGCGCGTAAAGCACTTCATTATTTGGTGTGATTCTATATGGAAGAACTAATACCTGAAAAGGAGCTCGACTCATTACGTTTTGTCTTTTGCGATGGTTTGGTGTGTTGAACCGTACGCAGATTGACCGAGTATAGTACCTTCAAATCAACCATCTGTTTCAGGGTAGATCTGTTCCCAAGGCATAGGGTATGTTCTCTCCCAGCCGACGCGGCCAAAGTCTGGGCTACTCGAATAACTGTAGGTATACGCACGTTGTGGGAAAAATGCCTCATCCGTCAAGCGCATTATCTCTGCTGTCAGTTCGGCGTCCATGCGGTGGAATACATCAATGGCTTGGGGGTCATACGCAAGGTTGTGCTGCTCATGCGGATCGTTTGTGAGGTTAAACAGGTGCACCCCCTGAGCGTATTTACACAGTTTCCATGTGCCATCGAACCACATCCAGCCGTTGTGCAACATCCCAATAATAGCGTCCCTACTGGATTCGTGCGCAATTCCTAGTCCGGGCAGTGGGGCAGCGTCCATATAGGCAGGAATCTTGCATCCTGCTATATTTAGCATGGTAGCAGTAACATCGGTGAGCGTAACAAGATCTTCGCAAACGTGAGGTTCTTGAAGGCCCGGATGGCTCACCAGCAGCGGGACATGGCAGGCAGCTTCGTAATACGAGGCTTTACCGCTAAGTCCGTGGTCTCCCAAGTAATCTCCGTGGTCGGAACCGAAGATGATCACGGTGTCGTCGCGGAGACCTTTCTGGTTCAATGCCTCGACGATACAGCCAACTTCGTGGTCGATCTGTTTAACCAATCCGGCATAGTAGGCACGTTGTAGCATGTAATGCTCATGCGTTGGGCTGTCTTCGTTCTGAATAGCGTACCACGATTTCTGAGAGGATTCCGAGCGGGAGGGTTGCTTTGGTCGCATCAATGCCGTGTCTTCCGGGACAGCGGGGAGCGGTTCGGGCATATCTTCAGGTCGGAAGGTAGCGTATTCTGGCGCAGGGTCATAAGGGTTATGCGGTCCCGGGAAGCCGATCATCATGGCGAAGGGTTGGTCACCGTTATATGCCTCAATCCACCCCGCCGCTTCCGCTCCAACAAAGTGGTCAACCGAGTATTCCCAGGGAATGGGACTGATTAGGGCACCGAAGTTCTTATGGTAGTCAGGATCGTCGTAGAAAGCTGTCTTAGTATAACCGTGCGCTTTGAGAAAGTGGTCATAGTCGTCTTGGATATAGCCCCAAAGTTTATCTTCAGCAATGATCCGGTGCTGGAAACCCAGGCGCTTCTCCCAAGGATAAAAGTGCATCTTGCCGACAGCAATGGTGTAGTAGTCGTGTGCGTTGAGCAATTCGGGCCACGTCGCCAATCCACATGCATGATAATCAGGGCGTAGGAACTGACCATTATCAAGCACGCCGGTCTTCAGACCGTTCATGCCTGTGATGAGCGAGACGCGTGCCGGTACACAGACGGGCTGCTGTGAATAAGCTCGGCTGTACCGAACCCCTTGCGCTCCCAGTGCATCAATGTGGGGCGTGTCAATAAAATCTGCACCGTAGCAACTGAGGAAATCAGCGCGCAGTTGGTCAGGCATGATAAAGATAATGTTGGGTCTCTGGCTCATAAAAATCCTTTTCCACTGGTCTTGCTGCATAGCTATGGTGAATTATGAAAATCCATTGACACCTCTTTGGTAGGAGCGATTTCCAAATCGCGACACATCGGAAATCGGCGTTCCCTCCTACAACTCAAAAATGTCCAGTTAATTGTAAAATTCACCATAATTCTAAAATCTACTATAGATACATCATAGCAGAATCCTCAGTACGTCCGCAACGCTAAAATTGGTGTATACGCAGCGATCACCGATTAAGATCGAAACTCAAATTGAGTTTCTTCGTAATATGATGTCGATGAAGGTTTTGTTTTCAGATGATGAATTGATAACTACGATCTAAAATTCGATACTGGAGATATAAATCATGTTTGATGGTATTGGAATCATTTTAGGAGCAGGTTGCGCCCTCATGGGAATCGCGGGTGGATACCTACTTCTTTCGACAGTTTTTGCTGGCATTCAGTTAATCTCTAAGCGGCGCATGTTAAGCGAGGGATTTGAGAAAAAACTTGACACCTGAACCCCCTTATGGGTAGCATATTACGCAGTTCCCCACGTTGCGGGAGCGCTTTGATTCTCGTATCGACGAGGGACCTCGACGAGTCGGAATTTGCTATCTGTTTTTACTCTTTTGCCAGCGCTGAGTTGGTGGCTCCAATCTTTGCAGAGTTGCCCCAGTCTCGTTGATGTGCATGAGAAAAGCTATCCATAAGCCGGTGGTTCAGCCATGAATTATCAACACCTCCATCCGTGGGATATAACTCCCGCCGAAGCACGCCAGATCCAAAATGAACTACGTAATCAGGTGATATCCCAAGATCGATTTGACGACATCAAAACAGTCGCCGGAGTCGATCTTGGGTTTAAACAAGACATCGCCCGTGCGTCAGTTGCTGTACTGAGTTTTCCAGACCTGCAACCAATCGACGGGGTCCTCGTTGAAAGTCCTGTCTCCTTTCCTTATATACCCGGTCTACTGTCTTTCCGCGAAACACCTCCCCTTCTTAAAGCTTTCACTCAACTTAATACCGAACCGGATCTTATTATTGCTGATGGACAAGGAATCGCGCATCCACGGCGCTTTGGAATAGCATCGCATCTGGGATTAATTCTGGACAAACCGACAGTTGGCTGTGCGAAGTCGCGTCTGTGGGGTAAGCACAAACAACCCAAAGATGAAGCAGGCTCGCTTGAATATTTGTACGACAAGGACGAAATTATCGGCGCGGCGGTTCGTACACGGTCTAATGTCAGTGTAGTTTATATCTCGATCGGGCATCGGATTTCTCTAGATTCAGCAATTCGGTTGACACTCACCTGTTGTCAGCGGTACAGGCTGCCCGAAACCACGAGATACGCGCATCAAGCAGCAGCAGGACAAATTTCCCTTCCCAAAAAGCAGATTGAAACGGAAAAGCAGCTTACACTATTTTAGAAAATCGTAATAGGCACGCTCTGGGTGCCGTAGACAAGGAATTAAAATGAGTATTCTCGTAAATAAAGATACGAAGGTTGTTGTTCAAGGAATTACCGGTCGATCGGGACGATTCCATACCCAGCAGTGTGTGGAGTACGGCACAAAAATCGTTGCAGGTGTTACCCCCGGCAGGGGCGGTTCAAATGTTGATGGTATCCCCGTCTACGACACCGTTTCCCAAGCCGTTACGCAGACGGGGGCGGATGTGTCCGTCATTTTTGTGCCTGCGCGGTTTAATGCCGCAGATTCCATTATGGAAGCCGCTGATGCAGGCATTCGACTGGTTATCTGTATTACGGAGGGCATCCCCGCCCTCGACATGGTAAAAGCCAAACGATATTTGGAGGACAAACCAACTCGGCTGGTTGGTCCGAATTGTCCCGGTGTCATCACGCCGGGCGAGTGTAAAATAGGGATTATGCCCGGTTACATTCATCGACCCGGCAAAATCGGCATTGTTTCCCGCAGCGGGACGTTGACCTATGAAGCCGTGGACCAGGTGACCAAGCTCGGGATGGGACAATCCACTTGCGTCGGTATTGGCGGCGATCCGGTCATCGGTACAAATTTCGTTGATGTGTTAGTGCTGTTTGAGGCGGATGCGGATACCGAGGCGGTGCTCATGATCGGTGAAATCGGTGGGACTGCGGAGGAAACTGCCGCTCAATTTGTAAAGGAAAACATGACCAAACCTGTTGTCAGCTTTATCGCTGGGCAGACAGCACCGCCGGGTAAGCGAATGGGACATGCCGGAGCGATTATCTCTGGTGGACACGGAACCGCGGCGGAGAAGATTGAAGCGCTGGAAGCAGCCGGTATTGCTGTCGCTGAAAGCCCCGCGACAATTGGGGAGACGCTGGTGAGGCGGCTTGAAGAGAGAGGATAGGCGTGATTATCCCGTTGACTCAAAGCGGAAAATCGGCTACGATATGAAAAAGGTCGGGAGATTGCTCCCCCGACCTAAAATGGATGTGTATTGACCGCTTTTAGTTATCTTTCGCGCCCTCGTCGATCCAATCTTTGAAGAGTTGAATTTGGTCATCAGCCAACGGTGCACCCGGTGGCATACCACCGCCATCAATCCGTTGGATAACCTTGCTCCCTTTACTATCCCCAGGGATAAACACAGGGCCGCCGGCACTACCTTTCTCAAAGCCTGCGTATGTCCCCAAATTGAGTCCTAGTACTGGGTTGGGGGCAGCATGGCATCCTGGCACAGCGCATCTCGCCTGAAGGATGGGTGAAATATCTTCCTGAAACGTAACGGCTGGTTCCGGTTCTGGTAGAGGTGGCGGCT
This sequence comes from Candidatus Poribacteria bacterium, assembly GCA_965220385.1. GTDB lineage: Bacteria > Poribacteria > WGA-4E > WGA-4E > PCPOR2b > PCPOR2b. The sequence goes on from OZ244825.1 coordinate 5,074,688, forward strand.
CTGGTTGTGGCTGTGGTTGTACCTCAGGCTCAGGTTGAGCCGGTGGTTCAGGTTGAGGCTGCTCTGGCTGCTGTTGTGCTGGCTGTTCCTGTTCCGCCGGAGGCGGTTGCCCAGGTTCAGGCTGTGCCTCAGGTTGCGGTGTCGGCTCTGAGATAGGCTCCGGATCAGGTACGACAACATTGCCCCCGGCGCTATCGCCCTCATCACACCCTGTGAGGAAGATAGGAAATACTAAAACGGCTAAACAACTGATTACGGTAACTAATAGGTTTAAGCGTGAATACTCCACGATTGTTTCTCCTTTCAAAATTGCGAATGTAAAATTTTAGACTGCAAACCGCCCGGGATCTGTAAGACCGATTCCAAAACCACGAGGAGATTGGCAGATGAAAATCATGATTAATACAGAGGTTACGCCGGAACAGGTGCAACGTATTCAACTGGTGTCCGACGATATCCAGATTGTTCAACCCCAGAATAATGAGTCGCAGCTCGAAGAGGTTGTAGACACTAATGTAATCCTTGGGGGTGTTAATCGCGCGCTCTTTGAAAACGCTCAACAACTCAAATGGGTACAAGTACTCGGTGCAGGCGTTGACGGTGTGCTTTTTCCTGAGTTTGTTGAAAGCGACGTTATCCTAACAAGTGCAAAAGGATTTGTAGGTCCGCATCTCGCGGATCAGACATGGGCGTTAATCCTCGGATTGCTCAGAGGCATCGGTCGTGCTGTCCGTGAACGGACTTGGGAGAATCGGATGTCCATTCGTGGAGAAACGTGGGAACTTGAAGGATGTACGCTCGGCATTGTCGGACTCGGCGGCACAGGGATTGATGTCGCCAAACGTGCACAAGGTTTTGAAATGCGCGTCATTGCGGTCGATCCAGAAGACGTAGATCCGCCGCCGTATGTTCACGAAGTTTGGAAAATGGACCGGTTCTATGACCTCCTTGAGGAATCGGATGTTGTGTCAATCTGCGCCCCTTTGACGCCAGAAACAGACGGGATGTTTAATGATGAAGCATTTCAGCGGATGAAACCGCACGCATTACTCATTAATGTCACACGTGGCAAGATCGTTGATGGACCAAGTCTCCTCCGCGCATTGAATGAGGGACAGATAGGCGGAGCGGGGCTCGATGTGACGCCAGAGGAACCTTTACCGCAGGATAGCCCACTTTGGGATATGCCGCGGGTTATCATTACACCGCACGCAGCGGGCGGCTCCCCGATTCGGCTCGACCGGACAGTTGGACTGTTCTGTGACAATCTCGAAAGGCTTTTAGCGGACAAACCCCTGTTGAGCGTCATAGATAAGCAGAAAGGGTATTAAATCGTTGCGATCCGTTACATTCGCGACTAATGCCCGCCGAATCTTTTTCATCAAATAAGGCGTGAAAGCTATTGGGATTTCTTAATCCGATTTTTCTGTTGGGTATACTTGCTGCCGCTGTGCCGCTAATCATCCACCTCTGGAGACGGCATCAAGCGAAGACGGTGGATTTTAGCAGCCTGATGTTTCTGTTGGCCGCCCATCGACAAAATGTACGACGCATCCAGCTGAAACATCTGCTCATCTTGCTTTTGCGGGTGCTAATCATCGTACTCATTGCCCTCGCACTTGCACGCCCTTTGCTTAAAAACCGATTCGCCTTCGCTGGCGGAAGAACAAAAACCAGTGTTGTCATTATTCTTGATAACTCCTACAGTATGGGGTATCAGGGAATTCGGGGAGATAGATTTGAAATCGCAAAAGGGATGGCACTTGAGATCGCGCAATCCCTTCAACGCGGCGACAGTGCCTCCGTGGTTTTAATGTCTGATATCCCCGACCCGCTCTTCCTTAAACTGACGAAGGACCTAAATCAAGTGAGGGAGGCGATTCGGCGTTCCCAAATCTCCTACCGCGCAACGCTGGTCCCACCAAGCCTCGAAATGGCGCACGACATCCTTGAAGCGTCCAATGATCCAAACAAGGAGATTTACCTGATCTCTGATTTTAATCGTAACGGTTGGACCCGCTGGAATCGTGTGCCGAACCGATCAGGTGCCAGGATTTTTCTACTGCCTCTCGATGATGAAGTTACCGACAATATAAGCATTGAAGAAGTTCGAGCCTCTAACCAACTAATTGGGTTGGGGCTGCCCATTGAATTAGGGGTTACAATAGGGAATCATTCGGATGCCCCTTTAGTCGATACGACACTGACGCTGTTTATCGACGATCAGAAACGGCGTTCCATCAGCCCTCAAGCGGGAGTAGGTGAGTCGGTGGCATTGACTTTTACCCACCAGTTTGAATCGCCTGGCACACACATCGGCTACTTGGAATTGACTGCGGATCGGCTGCCCATCGACGATCGTCGTTACTTCGTCCTTGATGTTTATGGTCAAATTCGTGTGCTTTGCGTCGGCGATCAAACGATGTACTTGGCGCTTGCATTAAATCCAGCAGCGCAAGGGCAACCGAACACCGGTTCTTCGTTTTTACCTGCAACCACTTCCCTTGAGGCTCTTGAAAGCCTAACGCTAACAGAATATGACATCCTGATTTTAGCAGATGTGCCAGCATTCTCAACCAGCATTCAACAGCAATTACAAGCGTTCATGCGGGCAGGCAAAAGCGTCATCTACTTTGTCGGGACTGACGTTGATACTGCCAATTATAATACGTTTGCTGATTGGTTGCCCGCGAGTGTAGAGCAACCGATAACGTGGAATCCGCCAGTAACCCTATCAAATTATAAGGCAGATTCTCCGATTTTTGAAGTCTTTAAAGGAGAAGATTTTGGGGGGCAATATGCTCCGCAATTTTATCGTGGTTTGAAGTTGAAGCCGGCTGGAGACGCAGAGGTTGTTGCGCAATTGAGCGATGGCACACCATTCCTTATCAAACGTCCTATTAACCGGGGACTAGCGGTGATCTTTAATGTGTCTGCCGCTCAGTTGGATGCATCGAGCCTGTTGGTCAATCAGAACTTCCTCCCACTGTTGCAGCAAGTTGTACTCTACACAAAAGCGGCTCAATCTTCACATCGAAGAAATCTAATTGTTGGCGAGCCTTACACGGCAAACTACCGCTGGAGTGGAGCAACAACTACACAGATAACACGCTTGGGGGGGACAGCCCAAGCGTCAGAGGCGCGTTCACTTATCGAGGATGGTTCGCTCACGTTTAGTGGGACAGATGCTCCCGGTATCTATCAAGTTGAGGGACAGGGTAGAGATACACTCTTGCAAGACTTTTTCGCCGTGAATGTTGATGCAACGGAATCGAAACTACAACCCATCCCCACCCAGGAGGCTGCGGAGCGAATTGGGGCGCAGACAGAGGTTATTTCAGAGTCAGAGGCTTTAGAACAGACCCTCAACGCGTATCGAGTTGGAGTGGAAATTTGGAGTGAGTTATTGCTCATCGCCCTCATCTTAATGTTAGTTGAAGGGATTTTATCCAATCGAGAAAGTGCAATTGCTGATAATTCTGTTCCAAGTCCCAACTAATTGAGAATTCTCGATTCCGTAGGCATTGAAACGCTTCTCAGTCCCGGTCTTTCTGGGACGAAACGGAATCGGATGTGAATAATCTCTCCCAATCTACCAATGAAATGTCTTTGCCCCTTCATCCTTATCCTTTTAATTTTTCTCCCTCAGACGCTGCCCGCCAATTCGGTGCAAATTCGCAATATTATTGTGACCGGAAATGAAGTGTTCTCCAGCGAGGAAATCCTCAACCTGATGCAGTCACGCGCCGGTGGTGATTATGATCCAGAACTGCTTCACCAAGACTTTGAGCGAATCGCTGACCTCTACCAAGAACACGGGTATCAATTTGCTCGCGTTGATCCAGAGCAGCTCGTAGTCCTAAAATTTTCTGATGGCGTGTATCTCAGAATCTATATTGACGAGGGAAGGATCGGGCGAATTATCATAAGAGGGAACGATCGCACCAAGACTGATGTAATCAGGAAAGAGCTGCTTTTCAAACGTGGTGATGTTTACATACAGGATGATGAGTTCGAAAGTGAACGTATCCTACGCCGAAAGCCGTATTTGGGAAGTGCTGAAATTCTCGCAACGCGGGACCCAGAAACCAATCTTATCTTAATAGAGGTCGAAGTCACAGACCTATGGACTTTTTTTCCCGCCTTAGATGTACCTGCCTTCAGTAAAGATAAAACCGGGTTTTTAGTCGCGCTGTCTGATTCGAATGTGTTTGGGTCCGGGGACAGCGGGCGCCTCCGTTACCAACAGATCCGTGAAGAGGGAGAAGATCCACGCCACCTTATCAGTGGTCTCTACAGAGTATTTCGCCTGTTTGATTCACACTGGGAATTTGATGGTGTGTATACCCAAAAACGGGAAGGTATCTCATGGGACGCAAGCCTAAAACGTCCCCTGTATTCGCTCCAGACCCGGTGGAGCGCGGAGTTCACAGCATCTGAATCTGTAGATGAAGTTCGTTGGTACGAGCAGGGCGCGAAAACAGCCGTCTTCACCCGAAGCAAACAGGCGGAGTCCGGTCAAATCATCCGCTCATTTGGTGACCGTCGTCGGCAAACACAGCTTGCGCTCTGGGTGGTTTCTGAGCGTGCGCATTTCGATGAGATTGAGAGGTCGCCAGCCGCTACCGCTAACTTTCAGGACAGAGACACAACGATGATCGGGGTGTCACTCGGTCACAGAAAAGTTAACTTTATCCGCACACGCTTTCTCGATAAAATGGGGCGTGTTGAAGATATCGGTGTCGGATATGGATACGGCTTGTCAATTGGTCGCGCTTCCCCATTTTACGGCGCAGATCGCAACGAAACAAGGGTGAGTTTGTTTCTCAATGCTTCCCAAGCACATCGAGATCTACTATTCGTCAAAGGTCGTGCCGGAGTTACAACCCGTTTTACCGTGGATGAAGAAGAGGATTCGGTGTTTCAGGCGAGCATCAGAGCAATACGCAAGAATCTCTTTCTGCGTCAAACCCTTGCCGCACGCATTTCTACAGAGATGCAATTCGGTCTTGAGGGAGAACAGCAAGTGCTTCTGGGTGGAAACAGCGGGCTGCGCGGATATGACCCCCGACAATTCAGTGGCACCAAAACAGTCCGCTTCAGCGTCGAAAGCCGATCGATTCTCAAGGAACACCCACTGGTTGTGGTTGGGTCAGCAATTTTTGCTGATGTCGGCTATATCTGGACGGGGGATACCTCCGACATAGGAATCCCAAAGCGGAGTGTCGGATTCGGGTTGCGGTTGGGACTCCCCAAACTGAGCGGATCTCGAGTCTACCGTGCTGATTTGGCGTACCCGTTGGATGGGCCCGAAAAGCCATCACTCATACCGGTTTTCACCTATGCGATCGGGCACGCCTTTTAGGGGGTCTACAAATATCATACCTATGTTTGAGGACGACCCCACTACTGGCTAAAGCGTCCTAATACGGGATACATGGGATCGTTGTAACCTTTCCCAGTATGCTCACCGGGTGGTACAAGCTGATCCACTGCCGCTTCGTCTTCCGCGCTAATCGCGCAGTCCAGACAGCCGAGGTTGTCTTCGAGTTGCTCTATGCTTTTGGGACCGATGATTACGGAAGTGATGGTCGGATTGGCGAGCGTCCAAGCCAGAGCGAATTGTGCCAGCGTTTTGCCGTGTGCCTCGGCCAACGGCTGAAGCTTTTGTGCGACTTCGTAACTTTCTTCACGTAATTCGGTCTGTAGAATCCGACGGTCTTTACGTGCCGCTCTCGAGTCGGGCGGAGGCGGTTGGCCCGGAAGATATTTTCCCGTTAATACACCGCGTGCCAGCGGACTGTAGGACACAACACCCACGTTATAAGCTTTGCAAAAGGGCAACAATTCAACCTCAACGTCCCGATTGACGATGTTATAAAGCGGTTGCAGACAGACAAATTTTTCCAAATTCATCCGATCACTCTTCCACCACGCTTCACAGAGGCGCCAAGCATCGAAATTAGAGCCAGCGATATAACGAACTTTGCCCTGCCGGACGCAATCATCCAATGCACGAAGCGACTCTTCAATGGGTGTGAGTGCGTTCCAGCGATGAAGATAATATAGATCAATGCGGTCTGTATCAAGCCGTCTGAGGCTGTCCTCCACCGCCATCATGATATGGTGACGGCTCGTGCCGGATCGGTTACGCCCTTCCCCCATTGCTCCACTTACCTTTGTTGCGATAAGCACATCATCGCGAAAGGCTCGGACCGCTTTGCCAACAATTCGCTCCGATTCGCCGGCATTGTAGACATTCGCTGTATCGATAAAATTGATTCCAGCCTCAAATGCACGTTCGATAATCTTGATTGAGTCACTCTCATCCGTTGGGCTGCCAAACATCATTGCGCCAAGACAAAGTCGTGAAACCTCGACGCCAGAATTGCCCAGAACACTGTATTCCATTAATTGATACTCCTCTCTATAAATTATAAGTACAGGTTAGGAGACTGGGAATTGATGCTTTGTGCATTTTAGCACATCGGGCACCTGATCGCAAACGAAAAGGGATAGTAGTAGGCATATTGCCTTGAATCCCGATCCTATCGGGACCCGTATGCCGTGATCACGGTGCAACAGCGATCCCCGTTAATTCTTGGATTTGGCGCACCGGAAGCCGATATGGTAATACGCGCCTGATAGCGCGTAGGCGCGCGCAGTGCAACGCAGATCAAATACCGAATCAAACCAACTTCCGCCACGAACGACAAACAGTCCCTTTGCAGGAAGCGCGCGTTGATTCTCACCGTTGCTGCGATAATGCGGCAGATATCTATCCACACACCATTCCGCCACGTTGCCCCCCATGTTGTAGAGCGTGTAACCATTCGGCGGAAAATGATCAATAGGTTTCAAGTATCGCTGCATGTTTTGCCGTCCACCCCTACGCACATCCCTTGAATCGTAGTTCGCTGCGTCTGGATCAACCCGGTTCCCCCACGGATAAAGCTGCCCCAGCTGCCCACCCTGCGCCGCTTTCTCCCATTCCGCTTCAGTCGGCAGACACTTCTCGCGCCACTCGCAATACGCTTGCGCTGCTTCATAAGTGACATACGTCACCGGATACCGATCCATGCCAGCGGGAAATTCATTGCCGGTCCAATGACTGAGGTAATCCCTCACCTTGACGGCGGACTTGCGCCATCGGGGATTTGCCAAGACAAATTCTCGATATTCCGCGTTGGATGTTTCGTACTTGTCGATGTAGAACGCCTCTAGCGAGACCTGATGCACGGGCGTTTCATTGGGTCTGCCCTTATCGCTCCCCATCTCAAACGATCCGGCGGGGATAAGCGCCATTTCCGACGCTGCGGATGCTTGAACGTGTTCGATTGTGCCAAAGAATAGCAGGACGTGAACCGTAGTACGCAAAACGCAAAACTCCCAACGACATAGATGGGTACGCATAACCGGCCATCTCCTGTAATTCCTCTGATGTCTATTCCGCCACAACAGCATCCGCTTCGATTTCGACCAACATCTCCGGTTCAACCAAGCGGCTGACTTCGACCAAACTGGTAGCAGGACGAATGTCTTCAAAAAACTCACCGTGTGCCCTCCCGACCTGTTCCCAATCGTTGATGTCCGTCACATAGATGCGTGTGCGAACCACATCCTTCAGACTAGCACCAGCAGATCTGAGCGCAGTCTCTATGTTAGTTATAGTCTGCACTGCCTGTCTATAGGCATCTCCCACACCGACGATGTCGCCGTTTTTATCCGTCGCTGTCGTGCCCGAAACGTGGATATATTGCCCAATCCGAACAGCCCGCGAATAGCCTACAATTGATTCCCATTTTGTTCCTGTTGAGATATTTTGTCTTTTCATTGCTATCTGATTTTTCAAAAGGATGTGTGCCCTACAAATCGCCTAAAATAGAGCACTTCTGCTTGTCAATCGTACCTTTGATTTAGTTTAACATACCACCTAATTTCTATCAAGACTAGTACATTGTCAGGAAAATATAGCACAAACTGTATAAGGTTTCAGAACATAAATCGGTAATTCTCTATGTTCCCCATGCCCGGTAGGTGCGGTTTGTAACCGCCCCGGCCATCGCAATGAAGGTGCTTATCATAATTTATTTGACAGAGCACTAGGGCTGTTTATGGTGAATTATAGCAATAAGTAGACATCTACCAATAATTCCAACCTTTGCGGCGTTTCTAAAAGTCCCCCTGACAAGGGGGATTTAGGGGGTTATCTGTGCATTTGGAATGTCTAAGTATGCTAAAATCTACCGTAGATGACCCTGTATCAAGGCTTGTACTATTCATTATCCCGACTTCCTACTCGGACAAGGAAAAGCTAAATGACGCTGTGACTTGTTGATCCACCCCTGCTCGCTTGGAACACTCCTATTGACCCGACTCGAAAAATCTGATAAGATGTCCCTAACAGGTTTTGCTGGCATGTCAAACCCACGCGGCAAAATCTCACTATAAACCCCAATGCACAAAAAAAGAGGAGAACAATGGACAAAACACATAAGGTTACAATGTTAGGGACAGGGCTCATCGGTATGTTCTATACAATGACACTCCACGGACAACGGAGTCGGGACCGCGTTCATGTGGTGTACTCACGCACCGAAGAACGGGCGAAAGATTTTGCAGCCGAGTGGAATATCCCTAAATCGACGACCAACCTCGCTGAAGCGATTAACGATCCAGAAACCGATGTGGTTGTTATCGGTCTGCCTAACGACCTGCACGAGGAAGCCGTTGCTATGGCTGCCGAGGCGGGCAAAGCCATCCTGTGTACAAAGCCGTTGGGACGCAACGCAGCCGAAGCCAAAAGGATGCTTGATATAGTCGAAAATGCGGGTGTCTTTCACGGCTATCTTGAAGATCTGGTCTATCCACCGAAGACGCTCAAATCGCTTGAATCTGTTAAAAACGGCGCGATTGGCCAAGTGTTGTGGGTGCGTTCTCGTGAGACGCATCCCGGACCTCACAGCGACTGGTTCTGGGATATTGAGCAGGCAGGCGGCGGCGCTATCGTTGACATGGGATGCCACTGTATCGAAATTATCCGTAACTTTATCGGCAAGGATATTAGACCCCTTGAGGTGATGTGTTGGGCGGATACCCTCGTCCATCCCGTTGAGGCGGAAGACCACGGGATCGCCCTGATCAAATTTGAAAACGGCGCGATGGGGCAGTTTGAGGTGGGATGGGCATTTCGTGGCGGCATGGATATACGCGATGAAGTGTCAGGCACGGAAGGCACTATCTGGCTCAACCACTGGTTGCGGACGGGTATGGAGATGTTTACGTCGGGCGGACAGGGCGGCTACGTCGCTGAAAAAGCCGAAACCGATACAGGATGGCTTTTCCCCGTTGGTGACGAAGTCGGGGAACTCGGATATCGTGATATGTTCGTTGAAATACTCGACGCTTTGGATAACGGCACGGAGCCGATGGAAACCTTTTATGATGGCTACGTCGTCAACGCCATCATTGATGCCTGTTATAAGTCTGCCAAATCGAAACAGTGGGGGCCGGTCGAGCTGGAGGATTGGCGTGGAGCAACTGGGGTCGAGAAGATCGGTGTCACGGCGGTTGAAGTTGACGGGGGTTATACGTTGGTTAAGGAAGAACGGATGCCCGATGGCCGCCTGAAGCAGATCATCCGAGATAAAGAGAGCGGTGCTATCACGGAGAGGATTACGGATGGCGCATAGGAACACAAGTCTCCACTATCTTATATTTTATTAACACGTGTGAAAAAATAGTTGACTTTCGTTATTTGATAGGGTATACTATACCCGTTGATGAGCAATTTAGTGATTGCTCACGTTTTCTTCGTCTTGCTCTCAATATCTTTGAAATAGACGACAACTGACGTTTTCTTCCTGAACGTCAATAGTGCCAGACCGCCTCCCTCACGGTCTGGCATTTTTTTGCTCAGGTTTCAGTTGTTACTATTCTGCCTACATGTTCGATCATCTCGCGTAACACATCCAGATCCACATCCGCCCGATTGCGAAAACTAATACTACTCTTTCCAATCTTAACTTTGCCGAGTCGGGGACCGTAGAGCTCAGCCAAATATTGTCTATCTTCGACCGCATTGACATACACGCTGAAGTAATTCTTCTGCCGGGCCAATCCAACGATGAACCATTCGACTTCCGTCTTATCAGTGCGTGTGTAGGAATAATTACCGTATCCGATAATCTGCTGTTCGCTGCCACCCCAGAAAACACCTTCCCACATATAGCAACCCCGATCTGGTAACGCTGCCCTGATCAGCGTGTGGAGTTCCTCTAAAACCGCCCGGATATCTGACGGTTGGTTCGCAATGTAGTCATCAGGCGAGGATTCTACTCGTTCCATCTTATATTTTACCTCACAAATCCGTTCTTAGTTCCAATCTATCGGGGCAGAGCGTACCTACTACAATTACCCCAGTGAATCAATGAATTAATGAACCCATTCAACTATCCCTCGAACCGGTATTTTTCTACCTCCTCTATCACAAGCTGTGATCCCAATCCCGGTTTCGTTGGAAGCTGTAGATAACCATTTTCCACCTCTGGAGGGTCCGTCAACAGATCGTTGCGCCACGCTGCATCCTGCTCATCATCGACATATTCCAATACAAGTGCGTTGGGGATATTTGCCATCAGATGAACACTGGCGAGTGTTGAGATAGCACTGTTGGGGTTGTGCGGCGAAACCTGCATGTAGTAACTCTCTGCCATAGCAGCGATCTTCTTCGTCTCCGCGATACCGCCCGCTCGCACCACGTCGGGCATAATCATATCTACCGCCTGCGCGGCGATTAGATCGCGGAAGCCGAAGCGTGTGTAACGCCGCTCTCCAACGCAGGTAGGTGTGTTCACCGCTGCGGTTACCTTTGCGAGTGCGTCAATATTTTCTGGTCCCACCGGCTCCTCGTAGAATAACAGTCCGATTTCCTCCAACCTGTTTCCTAAGCGAATCGCTGCGCTCGTGGTATATCGAGCACCCACATCGGTCGCGATATCTACCTCGTCTCCCACAGCCTCCCGACACCGCTGCATATGCGCTAGCGCGATCCGTTCCTCGCTTAGAGTGATGGAGCATGGGATGTTAATCCGTTCCCCCGGTCGGGGTGTGCCGCCGGGGAAGTAAGCCTTAATCGCCGTGCACCCTTTCTCTGCCAAGCGAGCGCACTCCTCCGGCTCGCCCGCGTGGCTGTAAAAACGCACCCTATCCCGACACGATCCGCCCAGTAGGTTGTAGATTGGCTGGCCCACTGCTTGCCCCACAATGTCCCATAACGCAATCTCAATGCCGCTAATTGCCGCGATCACCGCTCCAGTCTGCCCAATCTGTTGCAAGGCTTGATACAACTGATGGTAGATGTATTCGATGTTAAACGGATTCTCTCCAATAACGAACCGGCTCAACTCCTCAATTGACTGCTTTATGATCGTTCCACCGGGCCAATTCGTCGCATCTCCTAACCCCACTATACCCTCATCGGTGAATACCTGTACAAAGATCCAAGGTGAAGGAATCACGGTATTGCGGTTTGACCGCACGAGGTGCACCTTGACGTCAGTCACTTTCATCGATTTCCCCTCTCTCTATTCTACCTATTACCAGGACCCGGCCCCTTGTATGGCCGTCCAAATGGTAGACCAAAGGGTTCTTCATTGGGTCTGAATGGCACCATGTCCGCAATATCTTGAAGTTCGGCAAGGATATCCGACGGCAACGGTCCCGCCTCAACCGCCTCCACATTTTGTTCAACCTCCTCCACTGACCGTGCCCCCATCAAGACGGTGGAGATTTCAGGGGTCGCTACCATCATCCGAAGCGCAGCTTCCGGCAGCGACATCTCAATTTCATCCAGAAACCCGTAGAGTCGCTGGAACTGTTTCTGTCGTGGCGGGCTCAACCACCTCGCCCCCATTTCTATTTCGGGATAACGTCGGGATAAGGCGCCCTGTTGGAGCGGCGAACCGATAACAACCCCCATATCCTGGCGTTTGGCTTCAGGGAAGATAGCGATGGCCGCTTCTCGCCAAAGTAAGCTGTAGTTAAACGCTGTCAAAACGACATCGTAGCTGCCTGTTGCCATAATAGGCGGAAGCTGATAAGCGGTGGTGCCGCCAAGTCCGGTAAATTTAATGATTTTCTCCGCTTTCAGTTCTTCCAATAGATCACAGACAGGCCCGTGGAAATTGTCGTAGTCTGACCACCAATCGTATTGACCCGGACGGTCAGGCTCATGCACCAACAGAACATCAATATAATCCCGTTTGAGCAAGCGAAGGCTTTCATCGACCGACCGCCGCAGGAGGTCTTTGTCTTGTGGATTGAACGGTTGCGGACGCCCGCCAATTTTCGTGGCGAGAAAGTACGGCTGCGCCACACCTTCGAGCGCGATGCCCAAAACCTCTTCGCTATCACGGTAGCTGGGCGCTGTATCCACATAGTTTACGCCGAGTTCAAGCGCACGACGGGCAGCACGGCACCCCTCATCACGTCCAAGGTCACCTGCGCTAGAGACGTACAGTCCACCCAGCCCCAGCACACTGACTTCAAGCCCCGTGCGCCCAAGCGTTCGTTTTTCCATATTTCGATCCTTTTCTGATTTCATCTCACATCGGTTTGATTGTTGGCTTATGTTAATCTAAGTTGTTAGTTATAAGGAAACGGCTCAAACCGAGCGAATAAACGCTAAATTCACCCCATCACCGCTCGCAGTGGATTGACAAATCCACTGCATATGTACAAAGATGGCTTGGATATGTCTATCCAAGCCGAGTGGGTTTGACAAATAGCAACTTGCGTTATGTTAAGGAATCGTGCGCCAATAAACAAATGGTTTTCACGTTTCACGCATCACGTTTCACGCGCTTAGTATTTTGCACCCTCTGTTTGTATGAGCCTGATTGCTATGTTATTCAGTTGCCGGTGCCAGATCCCAAGCATCAATGGACTTCACATCTACACCCCCACCACGACTGAATAGCGTCACACCGAGACTATCGCCACGGGTCGGGTAGATCCGCTGTGTCACACACTGACGTCCATTGGCGAAAACTTCTAAGACTGAACGATCCAGAAAGATGTGCAGCTTGAGCGTCTCTCCGGGGGATAGCTCAAACGGCGCTTCTTGGGCGGCCACCACTCGCTTACCTTCAGGCACCCGCTTCGTCGCGCTTTCATTGCGATAAAAAATATATCTTATGCTTTCGTCAAGGCTGGATTTGCTAATATCTACGCTCAATGTTTTTGCGCCCGGATTGCACACAATGCCGGTCTCTTCTTCCCCCTCCGGCGAACAACGCACCTTCACGCCAAACTCACCTTCAACCGCTGCACCAAACTCCACAGCCAGTTCCAGACAGTCTCCTTGTATATCGTTAAGTGTCATTTCCGAATCAGCAGTCAGATGGATGCTCTCATGACGACGATGATTCTGCCGCAGCACCTCCAGTTCGGGGGCAGGTTCAATTAGCAAGCTGTTATCTTCACCTAATGACAAGATTCGTGGGACGGTCATCACGCCAGACCAACCGGAGGCACGCTCGGCTTCTTGTGTTCTTGCCTCGCGAATCCAATCAAAGAAGATACGCCGCCCATTTCCATCCGACACAGTAATCCCGCCTCCGAGATGTCCGCCGGGCCAACTCATACGAGCGTACTGTTCCGGGTAAAGCCGGTCATCCTCATATCGTCCGATATAGTATTGGGTTCCTTGTAGATGACTGCAAAACAGCAACATGTGCTTATCCCCTATCGGGAAGAAGTTCGGGACAGCACAATCCTCATCCGCTTCGGTCCAGCGACGATTTGATTTGTAGAATGGGTGCAGGTACTCCCAGTGAACCATATCGGGCGATCTGAACAGATAGGCGGTGTCGCCTCCCGCCGGGTCGCGACTGCCGCACAGCGCATACCAAAAGTCGCCGTGCTTCCAAGCGCACGGATCATAGACCCGGTATTTTCCATAATCTGGATCCTCCGGTTTCGGAACCGGTATAACAGGGTTTGCAGGGTGCTTTGTCCACCGAACTAAATCCGGGTCTTCGCTCGTAGCGATACATGTCCCTTCAGGCACACCGTGGTAGATCAGCGTGGGAACACCATCGTTGATCACAGCACCGCCACTGAAGCAGCCGTCTCGGTCAGGACCGCCCAAAGTCGGTGTTAATGCAATCGGATGGTGCGTCCAATGCACAAGGTCTGGACTCGATGCGTGGCCCCACTGAATCCATTTCCAGTATGCACCGTCGGGATTGTGCTGGTAGAAGATGTGGTATCTGCCGTTCCAAAATAGGGGACCATTGATATCGTTCATCCAAGCCCACGGAGGCATGAAATGATACGCTGGTCGCTGGGGATCACCCTGAAATTTCTCTCTCAGTTCCTGTGCACCTTGGATAAGTTGTTCTGTCTTTTCAATTTCGTTGGACACTATGGGTTCACTCCTTCAAACGGTTGTAACTTCTACTATCCATACGCTCCACGTGGGTGTTCACCGAGCAGTTCTCGCTGGCGGGGGTTACACTGGTCAAGAATATCGCGGGATAGGCTATAATTGAGGAAGGGCCAAAACCGCTGCGCGACAAATCGCCGGGCGTAACTCGGAACAATCGACAACCGTGTTCGATCTGTCCGGTTCGGCGCACCGCGATGCCACATCTGGTTACTATACATGATACAATCTCCGGCGTTGCAGGTAAGCGATACCGGCCCCTGACCCCGCCAATGCGGTGGATCGCCGTCCTCCGGCGTCGGCTGCCGACAGGCACGATGGCTAGCGGGAACGACCTCCGTTGGTCCCAACTCCATCGGGACATCCACAAGGTAATAGTGGCAATTGATTGTATTGATTATAGGGGGATATTCTACATCGTCGCTGACATCTGCCGGACGCTGCAAGTAGATTTCGTCGGAATGGAATCTTGATACCTCATTCCCTGTGAACATCCGATGTCCCTGTAACCCAATGATGTGCATCCGTTCACCAAAGATGCGTTCCATCAGGGTGTAGATAGGCTCGTTCAACAGCAGATCGACAAAATCCATCCCTTTTTCAAATAGACGTACCAATGAGTTTGACCCATAGCCGACAGACGGTTCAAATCCTGCGATCCGTTCACGGAAATGCTCAACCGCTGCCGCTGGTAAAGCGTCGGGGATAATGATATATCCGATGTCAATCAACTGTGCTTCCCATTGAGCGAGTTGATCTGCGCTCGGTTTTTCAGTGTTCAATGGTGGTGTTTCAATCTGTTCAAATCGACTCCGCGGGGAGACGATGGACGCTTTTTGCATATCAATCTCCTTTCAGATCTAAAACCTGTGTAAAGCTAAATGCCTATTTGCTCTTCTTACCTAATCCTGCGGGCAATGCCCCAGACCTTTAGGGTGGGGGAGTATGTCAATGATAGCGTTCTTCGGGGTGGAATCGGTAGTCGCCGAGCACCTGAAGCAGACGGTTACTCGCACCTTCGATGATGTGTTCCGGCATCTTGTAGTTGACGTAGGCATTATAACGCGGAAAGGGCCATCTCCGAGCGTATTGCTGCTGGAGCAGATAGCGCACTTGACCCGACCTGTTGGGAGTCCCTCGATGCCAACATTGTGGATCGTGCAGATAGATGTCACCCGCCTTGCACAGTATCGAAACGGGTCCACGCCCTTCAAATGTCGGTATCTCTGTTTTCGGCGGATGTCTGCCCGAATAGTGGCTGACGGGAACATATTGTGTCGGACCATGTTCAATCGAATCGATATCCGTCAGGGGCACCTGCACAGTGAGCCACTGCACCGGTAGCTCGATGCGCGGGTCGTGACGGGGAACGTCGTCAGGCAGCGGGAAGAATAGCGCATCATCTACGTGCCATTGGTCTATCGCATTGGTCTCATCAGTCCGTATGACGTTCATGCCGCACTGCTGAAAGCCTTTGCCAAAAATTGCTTCCATCAAACTGTAAATCGGTTCGCGTATCAGCAGGTCGCAGAAGATCCGATCCAGTTCGTTGGTGTGCCTGAGGATAAAATTCCTCTGAACGTAGCGACCGCTTATGACCTCTGGATCAACAAACAGCGCGTCCGTCTTCTCACGCAGTGCCTGTACCTCGTCGGGTTCAAGTACCCCCGGAATCAATGTAAATCCGTTCTGCTTGAAATCGCGGATGATTTCAGCGGTCTGTTCTTCGCTGAAAGGCTCTCCTTCGTTGATCGGTGTCTGGTTCAAGGGATTGTCCTCCTACCCTTCCTCTAATCCTAGATCCAAAGTGTGCTTTCCCTATAGTGGTGACCGAGGGGCATCTTTCTGGGCGGTCTGTAATACAATGCACCGACTTTCGTATAGTTCTTACGTTTCACGCTTCACGTTTCACTCTCAGTCTTTAATTGAAGAGCGTATCAACAGTTGCAATCCAGCACTATTGATTATTTCCGCACAGTCCCTGTATATCGTGCCTCGGAACGGGAGTGTAGATCATCGTGTAATTCAAGCAGGCGTTGATCTGCACTTTCAAAGAGATGGTCAGGTATTCTGTGCTGGATATAGGCGTTATAACGCAGAAATGCCCATGCAGGACCGTACTGCTGTTGGAGTAGATAGCGATAGCGCCCCGACCGGTTGGGTGTCCCGCGATGCCAACATTGGGAATTGTGTAGGTAGATATCGCCCGCTTTGCAAAGCACTGAAACGGGACCGCGCCCTTCAAATGTTGGCACGTCTGTTTTTGGTGGGTTTCTGCCGGAATAGTGACTGCCGGGGACATATTGTGAGGGACCACATTCGATTGAATCGATATCGCTCAATGCAATCTGTACCGTCAGCCACATAATCGGCATATCGATGCGTGGGTCATGACGCGGAACGTCATCGGGCAACGGGTAGAATAGAGAATCATCCACGTGCCAGTGATCGATAGCGTGGGCATGGTCATTGCGCAACACCTGGTTGCCGCAGTGCTGAAACCCTTTCCCGAAAATCGCCTCCATCAAACTGAAAATTGGCTCACGAATCAACAGATCACAGAAGATCCGATCCAATTCATTGGGCTGCCAGACAATGAAATGATTCTCGCGTAGATAACCGTTCTCAACTGTTTTCGGGTCATCGAAAAGTGTGTCGGTCTTCTCGCGAAGCATTTCCGTTTCATCTTCTTCAAGTACGCCCGGGATCAGCACAAACCCATCTCGCTTAAACTCACAGATGATTTCGGTAGTTCGTTCTTCGCTGAAAGGCGTTCCGTTTTGAATCGGTGTTTGATTCAAGTGAGTACCCTCCTTTGCGGAAGGAATCAAAGGATGTGGGACGTACCTTGCACGGGTTTCATGCCGCCGCAAGGCTGGGTTTCTACACTGTCCCGTATCATAGCAAAGTTCTGCCAATTCTGCAACGAAAAAAGGGGTCATTTAATTCTCCTGTAGGAGGGATCTCCGAATCCCGACACGCATCACTGTAGGTTGAAAACTCCTGAAGTGGAGAAGGATCTCCGAATCCCGATATATCGCTCAGACGAAAACTCTTGACCCTATTTCGGTTTCATCATAATATAAATTCAAACTTCAGAGTTTCAGCGATAGTGCTCCGTTCCGAACGCAATCCGAAGGAGGATAAACCTCATGAAAGCTGCCGTGCTATATGAAATCAATACACCACTGAAAATCGAAGAATTTGATCTGCCGGATACAGGACCCAATCAGGTTCGAGTGCGGATCGTCGCCAGCGGCGTGTGTCATTCCGATTGGCACGTCGTCAAGGGCGATTGGCCCCACATCCCGATACCGAGCATTCTCGGGCACGAAGGAGCGGGTATTGTCGAAGAGGTCGGAAGTCAAGTCACTGGGATTCGTGAAGGCGACCACGTTATCCTCTCGTGGAAGCGGAGTTGCGGCTATTGCGAGATGTGTCAAAAAGGGTTTCCCACACTGTGTGAGCTCCCGCCCGATACCTCCACGCTTCCCCGATTCCCCGGCGAACAGAAAACAATGGAGAAGATGGCAGGACTGGGGACCTTTGGCACACACGCGTTAGTGCCTCAAGACGCGGTCGTTTCCATAGATAAAGATATGCCCTTCGCGCAAGCAGCGCTGATTGGATGTGGCGTCATGACAGGGGTAGGCGCAGCCATCAATACCGCTCAAGTGCAGCAGGGAAGTTCAGTGGCAGTCTTCGGTTGTGGTGGCGTGGGTCTCAACTGTATTCAAGGCGCAGCGATAGCAGGTGCCGAGCCGATCATCGCGGTAGATGTCCGAGACAACAAGCTGGAGATGGCAAAGCGGTTCGGTGCGACCGATACGGTCAACGCCTCTAACGAGGATGCCGTCGCTCGCATTCAGGAACTCAGCGGTGGTCCCGGTGTCCACTATGCCTTTGAAGCGATCGGTGTTACAGGCGAGCCTTTCCTTCAAGCTATCCAATGTACCCGTAGACGCGGCATCACCGTTTTCGTCGGTCATGCGCCCGAAGGCACACCTGTGGCGTTGGATGCCCGGATGTTGATGCACGAGAAAACCGTTATCGGTTCCTACTACGGTTCCGCGCGTCCCCATGTGGACTTTCCACGCCTGATCCGCTTGTACAAAGCGGGGAAGTTAAATCTGGATGAGTTGGTGACACGAACGTATCCGCTGGAAGGAGTCAACGAGGCGTTTGAAGCGTTGGGGAGAGGAGAGGTGGCGCGTAGCGTGTTAATGCTCGACTGACGTCTTCAGCACCACGGCTTTTGCGCTGAAGTAAGTATTGCGGGCATCGGGATCTCCACAACTCCATCCTTTTCATACGCGGAGGCTGCCTTGATGACCGTCGCGCGAATGGCGTTCAGTGCTTCGCAGGATTGAGCGCGGAGCAGTCCGCCGGTACGTGCTGTCCCCTCGTAGAACGCGACAAAGAGATCATCAGTCGAAGACAGTCGCCATGTCTGCTGAACCTCCGTAATCACGGGGATAGTAAAGCCGATCTCCCGTAGAGTTCGTTTACTTTCGGCGGGATTACTAAAACGAAAGAAGGGCGGACCTTCAGGCAGCGGAACGTTAAGGTCACCGTGAGTCTCAATCGCCTGAAGCATGATTTGAAACCCGATAGCAGTTTCGGGGGTTGCCCAGACGGTAAAGCCAATCCGTCCACCCGGGCGGAGAACACGATGCGCTTCTCCCAATGCTTGTTCAGGGTTGCCGAAGTGTAATAATCCGAAGTTGATGGCAACCGCATCAAAGCTGTTATCGGCGAAGGGCAACGCCGCTGCATCCCCTTTACAGAAGTCAACGTCTGGATACTGTTTCCGACCTTGAGCGAGCATCGCCGTTGAGAAGTCTATACCGACCGCCCGCATCCCTTTTCTGACAGCTGTCTGTGCGACGTTGCCCACACCCGTTGCGACATCAAGAATGCGCGTTGTATCGCTTCCCAAAACACCTGATAAAAGCGGTCCAATCGCCTGACTGGTGAGATGCGTCCAAAAATTGTGATATGACCACGCACTCCTCTCCCATGCTGTGTGTTCAAAATCCCAAAAAGGATCGGGGTCAGCGTGCTGATTGTTTCTCATGACTGGGTGTTGATATAGATCAAACTAAAATGCGCTGTGTGATGTTGTCAGTGGACACCACCGAGAGGTTAGAAGGTGGTCAAACAAAACGTCCGTTGCTTTGGGTGTGCCGATTTGTTTCAACGCAAACATTGCATGAAAGCGCACATACCGATTTTCATCGTTCAATGTATTCGTCAACGTGGGTACTGCAGCCTCAGCGGCGGAACCGAGCCGGGCCAATGCCCGCGCCGCGTTATCACGAATCCAATAATGCTCATCGCGCAGCATCCCACTTAACGCAGAGACCGTATCTTGAGCGGGTTGACCGATGATTCCCAGCGCTTCGGTCGCGTGACGACGAACCCACGCCGATTCATCCCCCAATGCCTGAGTGAGCGAAGGGACTGCTTCTTGAGCGGGAGCACCAATATCACCGAGGGCATAAGCCGCGCTCGCACGAATTGACTCATTTTCCTCCTGTAGCGTATCTATTAACGCCGGCACTGCTGGTTCCCCAATCGCGCTCAACGCATAGGTCGCGTGCTGGAAACTCTCCGTCTCTACCCCGGAACGCGATGCTTCCTGCCATATCTCAATCAACGCCGGCACCGCCGCCTCCCCCACGGTTCCCAGTTCATACGCTGCATTAAGACGAACCGCCTCATCCTTGTCCCCTAAAGCCTTAATCAGCGTGGGAAGCTCATTTTCTGCCGTTTCTGTACTCTCTGTGATGTCGTTCTGTTTCCCATAGAACCAATTCCACAGGCTTCGCCACATAACATCATGTCCCTCCAAAGATGCTCCGCCATTGAGCGGCTGCCACGTCGAGTCCAGACTGTTCCAAGAAGGTGCCTTCGGTTCGTCAAGTCGGGTGAAAAGGAACTTCAGCATGTGCCGCTTATTGTTACTCTGGTTCGGCATTGCTCGGTGCCAGAGATCATAGTGCACCAATGTCACCGTGCCGGCTTCCCCACAGAGAGCCAATTCCGGCTGGGAATGTGCGCTTTCGTGTGTCTCGTAATATTGTGTTCCGGGAAGCACCGCTGTCGGTCCCATATCTTCGGTGGTATCTTGGGGATAATAAAACCCCATCATCCAGCGACACCGGTGACGTCGTATCTGCTCATCTCCTTCGTAGGAGTCTTTATGGAAGTTTTGCCCGGTACTCCCCGGCGAATTGAAGTGGCAATAGCGGTGTGAGTGCATAACATAATTCTCGCCAAGTGTGCTGGTCAAAGCACCGTGAACCGCCGTGTGCGAAAAGACCTGCTGAATCTCAGGGATAAGCGGCAACAGATTGTTCCCCAGATTCCCCTGATTTCCGAACATATCTTCAACCTGCTGGAAAATCGTTTGGTGGAAATCGCGGGAGAAGTCGGTCTGTATCTTGATATAGCCATCAATGATGAAACGACGCATCTCTTCGTCATTGAGCAGATTCTCTTGAGTGTCCATCCGTTCTCCTTTCATCTCGTCGTGAGGGACTCGGTTCTCTGAAAATACCCACCGTCATGGCTCATGTTAAGCAATCGTCCAACAGAAACCGAGTTTTTTCTTGAAAACTCGGTTTCTCTCTGCGTTTTGCACTTTACTTTTCGGAGGGGTCTTTCTAAGCCGATTGTACTAATGAACCAATAAACTATAGTAAACACGCGAAATAACGAGACATTTACCAATAACTCCGACCCTAGCGAAGTTTTCGAAGTCCCCCTGACAAGTGGTACATCCCGCCTGTCCCGATTCATCGGGGATTCATCGGGGGCGGGATTTAGGGGGTTGGTTGTGTATTGAGAGTGTTCAAGTAATCCTAAAATCTACCATAATTACGTTTCACATTACCAACACCCGCAAACGAACACTATCTTGTCATACAGATGTCACTAATTTCGTCGAGATCTTGAGGCGATGCCGCACAAACTGTGATACGGTATCAATGCCCATATTAAGCAGCACTGTGATAAGAATCAGCAAGATCGCCTTATCGATCTGATCATCGGAAATTGCGCTGTCGATATAGAATCCCAGCGTGTAAATACCGAGGATGCCGAGGATTGCCGACTCTCGCATCATCACCTCCCAGCGATAAAACAGGAACGCGAGAAACTGTCCGTACACACGTGGCAAAATCTCAAACAGATACCGATCTATCCGTCTACGAGGCGCATCTGTCCGTAACTCCACCAAGTCGGCGTTGTTGCTGACCAGAAAGCCAAGGATCGCTCCGTTATGTAGGAGAATTGCCCAAACCGCCGGGAGCATAGATGGTCCCCAGAGCTGCACAAGGATATATGCGAGGATATACTCCGGCGTGGTGCGGACAACAATCAGGACATAGTGCGAAACCCGATTGGGGATCTTGCCTGAGAAATGGCGGCACGCGAAGGGGAAACTTAGCAGCGCAAATATACCTGTCCCCACCAACACAACCTGTGTCAACACCACTGTGTTCCATATCCCCTCCCACGCTTCTTGGACAAAAATCTCGCTTGCCCAACCCACAATCGGTTCCCATGCAAACGAGATCTCATGTGTGCCCTCAAGAACGCCTTCTCGACGCATGGGCCAAGGGAGGAGATCGTAGGTGAAAAAGCGGACAATATTTTCCCAAGACACTGTGATCGTCCTCGACAACAACACAAACGATGCCACAACATAAAGTGAAACAAGGCGTGGCTTGAGCCAGTACTTGAGCGAGGCAATCAGGATATAGAACGCGTAAAGCAGTGCCCAAGCCTCCGAGTATATACCTTCACGAAATGCGGTCTCAAGGTGGAATCCGAGCGTTGGCAATCCAATAAATCCGAGAATAGCGCTGGAACGCAGGGCGCACTCGAAACGGTAGCTGGTATAGTGCTTGGTGTCAGCATAGATGACGGGAAGAATACCGTAGACAAAGCGACTCAATCCCCCAGCCCCTTTGGGGACGCCCTCCAGTGGACGCCGATCCGATTCTTGGATAATCTCGGCGTACACCTTCGCAAAGATGCCAGCGTAGGGGATTGCTATCGCGAGTACGCCACAGGTCGGGTTGAGTCCAACAATGGGGAGGAAGATGAAAGCCCAAAAAATCTCATGAATAGCGCGGATAAAAGCACAAAACAGCCTGACGGGAGTGAAACGGAAAACGAACGCCAACCCAATACCGAGTATGACACCGAGAAAGATACCGCAAAAGGCAAAGACTACCGTGTTAAGCAGCGCAAGTTTCAAATTCCAAAGCGAGGGGACATCCGGGGTGACCGCGCCCCAAGCCATTCGGCTCAGTTCTGTCCAAGGGTGTAGTGTGGAGATTTCGAGGTCGGCTAACAGGAGGGCTATCAGGGCAATCGCAACGAAGAATAGACTGGTTTTTAACATAGTGATCGTCTAACCCTTGACAGATGCCGCATTCAAGCTGGTTTCCCGTTCCTATACAGTTCCGTAAGCATCGTTTGCGTCACTTCCTTGGTAGGCAAATCAAATTCAATCTCTCCATCACTCAGTCCCACGATCCGCTGCGCGAACTTTAGCGCAAATTCCACCGCGTGTAGTGATACCACAACGGTTTCCGTATTCTGAATTATGATGTCCATCACCGTGTCCGCTTGAAGGGGATCCACTGAGGATATCGGTTCGTCCGCCAATAAGATATCCTCTCCGCGATAAATCGCGCGCGCAACAGCGACCCGCTGCTGCTGTCCACCGGACATCGCCCCAACCTTTTCAAAAATCTTCTCTTCCATTCCCAGCTCAATGAGGATCGGAGTGATTTCCTGCAGCTCTCTCTTCTGTGGCTTCAGAAGGTTCAAGAGGTTGTGGAATGTGGAAAACTGATCGAGCCGTCCAGTATAGATATTGTGGAAAGCAGAAAGCTGCTGTATTAAAGCGTAGTGTTGGTCCACAAATGCAGACTGGTTCGCAACACTATTGTAGAGCCTACGCAGCAAGGTCGTCTTGCCGGCTCCACTCGGACCAACTAATGCAACCTTTTCGCCTCTGTTAATTTGGAGGGTGATATTTTTTAGAACAACATTGTTTTCGTAAGCTACATTCTCTGCAGCCAAATTAAAAAGTTCGGTGCTGGGAGATGACTTCATATTCTATAGATTAAAATAAAAGTTAAGGAACTAATCCTCGGCGATATAAAAAGAAAGTGCACAGCAGCTTAGAGAAACCGAGTTTTTTCTTGAAAACTCGGTTTCTTTGCGTGATTTCTTACAAATAAATGTAGGACTTATGCAGCTGACTGTAGAAGGGGCATCTCCCGCAAGTCCCGCGAAGCGAGAATCCCGACAAATCGGGACCTGCCCCGATACGTAAGTCCTATAAACGTAATATTAGCGAGGAAGCGAGACCTCATTCGGAACAACAATTTCGCCGGCGATTATTTTTGCCTTCAATGATTCAACGGTTGCTATAATTTCGTCCGAAAGTTCAGATCGGTTGTGTTCATCAAGCGCATAATCGACTCCCCCATCTGCAAGTCCTTGGTATCGGATGCCACCCATAAAAGTGTCGTTGATGGTTTCGTTGATGACTCCATAGACAGAGCTCTCAATCTGTTTGACCATACTCGTCAGGACTGTCCCCGGTGCGAGATGATTCCCGTTGGAGTCAACCCAAATGACATATTTCCCCTGCTCTTGTGCCGCTTGGAGCACTCCCAAACCGGAACCACCCGCAGCGGCGTAAATGACATCAACGCCGCTCTCATATTGGGCTAACGCGATCTCTTTCGCCTTGTCTGGCTGGTTGAAACCGCTTGTATCCAAGCTGATATGTTCTATGGAGACAACCGCATCTGGATTGACAGCGTGAACCCCAGCGACGTAACCGGCTTCAAATTCTCGTAATAAGGGCAGGTCCACCCCGGCGATATAGCCAACCTTACCGCTCTTCGATTTTAACCCGGCAATTGCCCCGACCAGAAATGAGCCTTCGTTTGCTTTATAGTTGAGACTCGCGACATTGGGAATGTCAAGCGCGACATCAACAATTGCAAATTTGACATTGGGGAATTCAGGGGCTACGCGCGACAACGGTTCTCCCATTTGGACACCTGCCGTTATAATCAGATCGGAATTTTGAGCTGCCTCTCTGAACACCATTTCTGTCGCCGCCAGATCGCTTCGCTGTCCAATAACCTCGTTGAGGTGAATTCCCAGTTCTGCCTCAGCGCGTTTGACCCCAAAATGGAGTGTGTCGCAGTACCCCGAATCCCCAATGCAATCGTCGGGATATATCATCGTTACACGGATCGGTGCTGGATCCGCCGCACTGCTTGGTGGTTCGGAAAGAATGAGCTCCTGAACTAAGTCACAACTACACAATAAAAGTAGCCCTAACATCCAAAGGGGGTATTTTCTAAAAATGCTAAAGTTTTTCATTTTTACTCCTTTATGGTTAAATGAGTGCTCACTTCCTTAAAATGTTAGCATAAGTGCCAGATTATCGCAAGCCTCGCGGTAGATGCCAAATAGGGAATTGTATCTGTTTATTTAGAAGTGCATCTTTATTATCTGAATCAAGATTCTCCCCGATAAATCGGGACAGGCAGGATTAAAGGATTTACAGGATATAGGACTTACGCACTTCAGTAGGGAACAACGATCGTTGTTCCCTACGAACTTCTTGATGGCACGTCTATTGTAGTTGCCCGATTCATCGGGCGTTGGGAACGGTGTCCATCGGCGATAAATCGCCCAACTACAAGGGGTTGAATACTCAACTGCGTAACTCCTAAGGATAGAAAACAGAATCTGAAACGTGATGCAGTGCATAAGTGCATTTAGTCCCAGAGGGGCGACATGTCTATAGCCGGGCGATAGCTCCCCCCTTCCAAGCCCCAGAGGGGCGACATGTGCCCTTTGTCCGAATCGCGGATTAAACAGAGGACGCAGAGCGCACTCCTCTTAAAGTCCCCCCTGACAAGCTTCCCCCCTGACAAGGGGGGCTAGGGGGGTTGGGGGATTTAGAGGGTTAAACGCATGTATCGGGGCGGAGCGCAATGTGTATAGCGGAAATGTCATTGTAGTTTTGTGAGGCAAATTCTCATCAAGCAGCACGCGCATCAACGACCTCTAGCGTCATCTTCAAATACGCAACCGCTTGCTCACGAGATACGGTTGGAAAATCATCAAGAAACTTGTTAAGCGAATCTCCTGCTGTTAGATGCTGAACCAAAATTTCAACCGGAACACGCGTACCAGCAAAAACTAAAGCACCATTCATCACTTTTGGGTTGCGCGAAATAATCCGTTCTTTCTTCATGGTGGGATTTCCTTGAATTTGATATAGGTGTTCCTTAATTTCTGTCATCATTAGATGCTGGAAGATGTCTACAGATCAGAGGTGAAATCCGTGAATCTAATATAATCCGGAATGGAGGTATCAGCGTACCAGATCTTATCAACTCCGGGAGGAAGTCCATTCGGGTAGGCCCCATATATCCCCTTCAGCATTATACTTGGGTGCATAAGAGCAATATCATAGCTCTCAATGAGAAGTATCGTTGTCTTTTCAGTTCCCTGATATTTTGCTAGTTTCTTCGCCTTTCTATCGCACTGCGTCTTAATGCGGCCAGCAAGAGTGTTATCACTGGGTGCAAAACGACCGAAACGAACACCTGGAGGAGAACTGATTTCTTTGTTCACATGAAGTTCAAAGGGAATGCCGGGAATGCTGCCAATAACATGTTGTCCTTCTGCTAAGTATGGTGCATCTTTGATAATCCAACTTTTGAGTGCTTGACGAATTGCCTTCCAGTTTTGTTGTGTGGTAACAGCACCATACTCAAGCGTGATTTGCAAGCTAAACGAAAGCTGGTTGGGAAGTTCCTGCTCCAGACCATCAATGACTTGCATGAACCGATTATTGTTGAGGCGTTGGTTTGGGAGTGTGTCAATACTTGTGTGCTCAATCGCAAAGGGACCGGCAATTGCATCTATATCGGGAGAATCTCGATTCTCTTTGTCCGGGTGTTGATCAACTTTGAGGTCTAGATGACCATTCTGTCTTAGATACGCTACGAACTCATCAACGACATCGCTATCTTTCATATCTCTCATAACACATAAGTTTCTTTCTGAAATTCCCCCCAATAATTTCGGGAGGAACTCAAGATTATCTCCGCGTGGGATAAGCAGTCCCTGATAGCTTTCAAACCAAAGTAATTTGTACTGTGTCTGTGGTTTGGGCAATGAAAATGAAACAACTGAGTTTAGTAGTGGGTTTCTCTACTAATTTACCGGGATCTCAGAGCAGGTCGCGTCTTCAACTCTGTCGTGCTATGCCAATTCCAGAAAAGCCTCCTTTCCACTCTTTTAGGCGTTAGGTATTTACACAAAGAATTGATCTCCAGACAGGTTGGACCATGAAAGGGATTTTACTGCCTTTACGGCTTTCACTTGTTTAACACCTTTTACTGGTTTTACCTGTTTCACGCCTTTTACAGGCTTCACGCCTTTTACTGGTTTGACCGGACCACCATTAGCATCAGAAGTGAAAAAGACACATTTTCCTGCCTTATCTCTTACCCAGCCATCCTCAAACCAGCCGAGGTGTCTGCCTGAAAATGAATAAACAGCATTACCAGATAGGAAAGCCACAGGCTTACCTGAGAACAAATAGATATGTTGTCCATCTGCCATATACGCAATAGGCCTACCTAGTTTGTTGTAAAAATCTATTGCCATGTTCTTTTCTCCTTATACCTAATTCTTGATTAAACAGATTTTCCCGCATCGCAAAATATCATAGGTATTATACGGAATTTTGTCTTACAAAAACAAACTTAGAACCTGTTTGAAAAGTCATTTGGGGAAGCTATTTGCCCTGAAACCGAGTTTTTTCTTCAAAACTCGGTTTCTTCCGTAATCTACTATTCAACGGCACGGGCTCACTATATTTAACCGAAGGGGCTAATTATAAGCAAACGGTTCAAACCGAGCAAATAAACACTAAAGTCACCCCATCACCGCTCGCAGTGGATTGACAAATCCACTGCATATTTACAAAGATGGCTTGGATATGGCTATCCAAGCCGAGCAGACTGGACAACTAGCAACTTGCGTATATTTAGCGAACCGTGTCAGGCCGATAGTAGGCGCTTGGTTTCGTAGGGGCGAGGTTCCCTCGCCCCACGGGTTGCGGCCCTCAACCCCTACCCTGCGATACGGCTCGCTGTGGATTGGCAAATCCACAGCACCGTGGAATCATTCCTTGCTTTTTAAAACAGGCTCTTAGATAACGCACAGATCAAAATTGACACTGACAGCGCGGGTGAGTGTGTCATTCATAGGGGAGGCACCGAGCGTCCCCTGCCAATTGTGGATATTATTGATTATCGTGACAACTCAGAAAGCGAAGAGGTAATTGGTCTAAGCCCTGTTTTGGACCTCTATCTTGCCGGTCACCGTTTCGGAGATGAGGGATTGGCGGTATTCTTTGAGGAGTTCAATCTTTCGCTGCTCTGTGGCTATCAGTTCGTCAATCTGTTTTGTCTTATGGTTGAGGAAATTGGCGATTTGCGTTTGTTCTTCCTCTGTGATTAGAGGGATATATTGACTTTCCGTGTGCTCACGTTTCAGACCCGGAATCACACTATCCCGGAATCTTTCTAGTTTAATAGCTTGAAGAACATAGTATAGCCAACGGAGATTTGCACGAGAGGCACGCTTATCAATAAAGTATGCCGTATCGATAACAAAACAGGGAACATCAGAATATTGTACCTTGCCTAGAGAACCTTTACGCCCAACGATGATTGTGGGTGATAGGGTGTTTGCTGAAGAATGGGTATCAATGATACCATTAGATCCATACACAGGCACAACACCGTTTTCCCTATTTTCAGAGATCAAAGTATCACCGTAAACTAAACGAGCAGTGTACTTTAACATAGACAAATTCCAATGCTTTGGAATCTCCCCAATCCACTCCACCCCCGACGATTTCATCTCCACATTTGGATCAAGTCCCTTTGTCACCGTCTGATTTATCAGAACAGTTCGTTTTTCATGCAGCAGTTCTATCTGCCGTTCCTTGATGCGGATGAGCTCGTCAATCTGTCCTGTCTTGCGGTCGAGGAAATCAACTATTTTATTTTGATCGTCAACCGGCGGAAAAACTAACGGAATTTGACCAAACTGATTGAAATACAGTCTTAGTCTAACTTCCATAATACCTTTTGACCATTTCTTGAATTCTGTGAAATAAAGTCCGCATCGAAACAGATATTCATAGAAACGTTCATTTAGAGGTTGAATCTTCCTCAGAATATCGTAGGCAGGGCTTGTGACGCCCTCATAATCAGATAAGCCAATCGCACCCATCCACGCGAGAAGTTTATTGACAATGAAATCGCCTTTTTTGACCAGCCAATATCCGTCTGTTGTAGTAGCTCTGTTTCCTCTTTCCTCTAGTTCTTTTCTAGGTCTAACGCCAATGTCTGTATAAATTGATAAAAGTTCATAGTCATGGTTTTGTGGCGCGGGCTCTGTAACCAGCCGAAATAGGTACTTTGTATGTATCATTTCCCAATGTGCCGGTATCTCCCCAATCCACTCCACACCACTCTCTTTATATTCAGGATAACGCCTCATAACCCGAACACCTCAATCAACAGGCCGTTGTTTTCCGTTCATGTTAAGAAATTGTACAAAGAAACCGAGTTTTTTCTTGAAAACTCGGTTTCTCTGAACTGAACTGCACTCTCTTACATGAAACTCAATTCCTTATAATCCCAACCTCAATAGCGGTGTCAAGGATAGATTGATACATAGAGTTATCCGCAGCGATGAACTTCGCCCTCGGAAAAGCGTTGAGTATCGCTGGGTCTGTGATGTTGAGAAGGGCACCCTGAACCTTCTTGATGAACCCTTCGCCATAGGTTTCTTCCACACTGCCGCGGATCGTCCAGTTATAGTCCGGGTAGCCGGGAGTGCGCCAGATGACCTGCACCTTTGTTGGATCCACCTTGCCAGCCTCAACCTCCTTCAGCCAAACCTTGAAGTTCATCGCTCCGACCTCATAGCTGCCAGCTTGAACCAGAGCCAGAGTTTTAGAGTGGTCGCCGCTGAAGCCGACACGCTTGAAGACCGCACGGGGCTCCTTTCCTTCAAATGCCTCTCGGATGAAAAATTCCGGCATAAGGCGTCCTGAAGTCGATCCCTTAGAACCGAAAGTGAATGTTTTGTCAGCAATATCCTTCGGAAATTTTTCAGAGAACGCCAGTCCCGTACTCGTATTGGCGATAAAGTAGCTGATGAAGTTCGGATCCTCTACGCCCTGTGCAATAGCGACCGAGTCCGGAACTGCGATTCGAGCTTGTACACCCGACAATCCACCAAACCAAGCCAACTGGACTTCGTTATTCTTAAACGCCTGAACCGATGCGCTGTAGGATTTCACAGGTATGTACTTCACCGTGATCCCCAATTCCTCGGAAAGATAATCAGCTATCTTACCGAACCGTTCTTCCAGTCGGGTTGTATCCTGATCCGGAATAGCGGTGAACGTGAAATCGGCACCCCATGCCGATACGGTTGATAAAGCAGCAACTAACAAAAATGTAACGATCGAAACAGATTTCATTTAGATGTTTTTCCTTTCATTTAATAACTTTAACCTTGCAAAGGCTACGCACCTCTGCAAGGTTAAAACCCGCTAACCTTGCAGGGCAAAAAACTTTCGTTGATATGTACTAGAAATTATAAATGGTATAAAGATTAACGCGGTCACTCGTACCGTTACCAAAACCGACGTACTCCGTTACCCAATGGAGATACTCTATGCCGAGTGTGAAATGTCCGAAGACCGACTGCACTGCGCCATACACGGCATAGTTCAGATCTCTGCCGCCATCGTTGAGATCCGCATCATCGGCGTCATCCATTGCGATCCCAGCGTGTAGGACATTTTTGTAACGTTCGGTTTTGACGGTGGTCCAACTCAACTGTGCGAACCCACCAGTTGCGTGGATCTCCGCTCCGGTCGCGGTATTAATACCTTGAAGGATGCCACCCCGGAGATCGCTCAGATTTTTCCCCGTCCAACCTTCAAGAGTAAGTGCGAGGCGATCTTGGTAAAGCGGCAGCTTCAGGTCCACACCGATCACACTGCTCTGAAAACTGTCTTCTTCAGTGCCAGCAAGCGGAGCATCCAATTCCTCCCACGCCTGATGTCCCC
Organism: Candidatus Poribacteria bacterium; assembly: GCA_965220385.1. Lineage (GTDB taxonomy): Bacteria > Poribacteria > WGA-4E > WGA-4E > PCPOR2b > PCPOR2b. Next base: position 5,105,362 of record OZ244825.1, read on the forward strand.
ATGCCCCGATCTCAAGCGGATGAGCTTTACCGTCATCTGTTTTCCAGAGGGGCAGACGTAGAGCGAGACGACCTTGCAACGTCGGTAAGCCAGAAACTTCGCCATCAGGCACACCATTTTTATCGAGGTCTTTCCGGTCGATAGCGTTGGTGAGTCCGGCTGCGCCCTGTATAAGCAGTTGGCTTGCGCCGATCGGTAGGGTGTACTGTAGGCGGGTCTGTGGACGCCGATCTGCTAAATTTCCTGTCCCCCACATCAACATATCAGCGTTCACGGACGGATAAAGCGGCGAAATCAGGTCGGATGTCTGTCCTGCCAGCAAGAAGAAATTCCCCCACTGAAGCTTTGCCCACGCGTGCCGCATCCGAAACATATTTCGCGAATCCGATGCAGGACCCCCGTAGAAATCGACCTCAATACGCCCGGTAAGTTTTGCCGAACCAATCGCCTCTACTTCGCCACCACTCAGGTTCAAACCGAAGCGGGTCATACGGGTATAGAGGGTAAATTCGCTCTGATTTTCTGGCGCCGCGCCCGGTGCGCTGGGATCTTCAGAACGCACGAAAACCGGAATCTGCGTATCACTCATTCGTGAGGTGTCATAAGCTGCATCCATGCGCAGAAAGCCGTAGAATTGAATCTCCGATCCCTTCTGGGTCTGCCCTGCAAATACGACTGTGGAACCTATCAGCAATAGGAGAAATGAAGTTAGACCAACATTTCTCCACAAGTGGTCTGTCATTAATCATCACCTTTCAAATCTTGAATTTTCTTGGAAACTGATAATGTTTCCAGTATGAATTTCCGTATCATGTGCATCGGTTGATAAAGGTAGATACACATGTTGCCTGTAAAATTGTAGCCAACAAATTATGTTATCACATCTGACAAAAAGAATTCAAATTGAATTACGAATAGTATAGGATCATTTAGTTTTACTGTAGGAGGGATCTCCGAATCCCGACATCTCACTGTAGGCGTGATCTCCCGGTTGCACCTTTTCAAACAAAATGGCAAAAAAGCCGAAAATTGGATAGCCCTAACGGATAGTATCTATAAATGGCGAAGTCCCACCCATTATTGTCCTTGCTCGCAGTGGTGGAAATCCCTTGACTTTAACCTGCCGCTCATGTATCATGACCAAATCTCATGTGACGTGCAAAGGTTTTGAGTTATGACAATTATCGCTGTCGATCCCTTCTACCTCAAAATGCCGCAGATTACCGACGCAGCAGACGGCACACAGGACACACTTCTTGTGCGTGTCCAGACGGACGAAGGGATAACCGGGTGGGGCGAGTGCGATGCCTCGCCGCTTGTATCGCTTGCCGCGTATTGCTGCCCAATGTCACACGGGAATATCATCAATATCCGCGAATCTTTGATCGGGGAAACACTCGATAGCCCTGATGATGTGCTCCGGCTACATCAAAAAGCATTGCGTAACGGACTTGACATTCAGCAGATCCACCACGCTTATAGCGGTGCGGACATTGCCTTATGGGACATTGTCGGGCAGAAGTTAGGAGAACCGATCTACCGTCTGCTTGAGCCTCAGAGCGAAAGTCATTCCAAGTTACCGTATGCCTCCGTCCTATTTGGCGACACCCCCGAAGAAACTTATCAAGCCGCAACGCGGTTGTGTGCGCAGGGGTATCGTGCTGCAAAATTCGGGTGGGGACCGATGGGAAAATTCGGTGAAGAGAACGACGTCGCACTTGTGCGTGCAGCGCGCGAAGGGATGGGGGAAGATGCCCAGATCATGATTGACGCCGGCGTCGTCTGGGGCGACGACTACGAAACAGCTTATGCCCGCACGAAACGGTTCGCGCAGTTTTCGCCCACGTGGTTGGAAGAGCCTCTCACCCCCGACGCAATCGAAGCATACATGGGATTATCAAATCGGAATCCGCCGGTGCCAATTGCCGCCGGCGAGGGGTCTGGGACGTATCGCATGGCGGAGGACCTTATCCTGCACGGCGGAGTTCAGTTCGTGCAGATCGATGTCGGACGAATCGGCGGAATTACGGAAGCGTTCCGTGTCCGACAGCTTGCCGAGAGGCGTGGGGTTCAGTATGTAAATCATACCTTCAAAAGCCATCTGAGTCTTGCTGCCTCGCTGCACGTGTTTGCAAGCAACGAATCGTTCAACCTGTTAGAATATCCTGCTGAGGGCTCGGACCTCTCTCTGCGACTGACAGTTGAACGACTGGAGGTTGGATCTGATGGGAAAGTGGCGTTAACAGGTAAACCGGGACTGGGTGTGCACGTTGATACCGGAGCGATGAGTGAATATTTAGTTCCTGTACGGATTCAGGTTGGCGACCAAGTTATTTTTGAACCGGTCGAACTCTGATGTTACCCCGGTGACTAAATTTAGAGGTAATTCCGTTTAACGACTGACTGGATACGAACAATGAAAAAGAAAATAATCCAAAGCTATCTAAGCCCCTTGATTTTGAGTCTTGTTACTATCGCCTGTGCGATTTTCGTTTCTTGTGGGGATGAGGGGGAAATCGTAACAGTTGAACCACCTGCTCCACAGCAGCCGCAGCCGGAGGAACAGATACCTGAGCCACCTCCAGCAGAACAGATGCCACAACCAGAGCCAGAACCACCAGCCGCCCTCCCGGGTCTCCCTGCCGATACTGCGGGATATGAGGGGTGGCTTAAGCTGAACGCTGAGCCAATTCCTCCAGCGGCGGGCGGTGACCCACATCGGGGGACGAAAAATGTCTATGTCAACCAAACACGTGAGGCGATTGCCCCGAACGGTGAGCAGCAGTTCCCTTATCCGGATGGCACGATTGTGGTGAAGGAAGCAACCCGTCCGGGTAAAGACTTTATTGGACTAATCGCAGTGATGTGGAAGGAAGAAGGAAGCAATCCCGACGCCGGCGATTGGAGATTTGAGGAGTTTCTACGAAGCGCTCCGGACGCGGACTTCCGCTTGGCTTTTGAAGGGGGAGTCTGCACGGGCTGTCATTCAAGAGTTGCTGCCACAGACTTTGTGTTCGTACCGCTTGAATAAGGAGCGACGGGCAAGCCGGTATCTCTATTTTGCACTTTTATCATGTTAAGGAGGTTCCCAATTGGTGTACAGGTTTCGATTTTTGGTCTTTCTACTCAGCGGGTTTTTAGCTGTTTCTTTCGTCTCTAATAGCGCAGCACGCCCGGAATTTGCAGCGATGGAGGACAAAGAATGTATCTTCTGCCATCTCGATCCAGAGGGCGGAGGACCGCGCAACGCAGTCGGACAGGTCTATGAGGACAACTACTTTGAGTTTCCCGAAGATTTCGATCCCGAAGCAATTATGGAGGAAGCAGAAGAGGTCCGCCAGAGACTCACAACGGCGGTCAACATTCGTACCGCTTATATCAAGACTGTCCATGTCGATGTCGAAGAACGTGCAATAGCATCTTGTAACTCCTGCCATTCTTCCGTTGACAGCTTCCTTTTAATGCAGGGTGAATTGACTGTCAACGCGCAGGCTTCGGACAACCTCAGTTTGACTCTATCCAACAACATGGGTACACCCCTCAACATGTTTGCAACGGTTGACGCCATACCTAAACATCTCTACGTCAAGGTGGGACAATTCCAAATCCCGTTTGGCCTTAAGCAGAGAGACCACAACATCCTTGTGCGACAAGGGTATAACCTCGGATCGCATAAACGGGATGTCGGAATCGGAGTTGGAGGCGCTTACGGCAAGTTATTCTACAATGCCGCCGTGTTCAACGGAGGTCGGAGTGCAGGACAGACTGTAGATCCGAATCAGGAAAAGGGGTGGGCTGCAACCGCTGGCAGTACGCTTGGACCCGTGCGGGGCGGTGTGTCACTTCTTCTTGATGGCGGGGGGCAGCCAGATCGTGAAATGACGGCTGGCGCGTTTTTGACTGCTGCCCTCAAAAATCTCACGCTCGAAGGCGAGTTCAATCTCGGAAGCAGTTTCGGCGATGATGAGAGCGTGGGGATCAGCGATGATGGCATCACCTCCAAGGGTTACTATCTTGGTGCGAAGTATCGTGTGATGCCGGAACTGATGCTCTCCGGACGTTACGGGTTGTTTGATCCGGATCGTACGATCAAAGGGGATGGAAGCCAGCGTGTGACGCTCGCTGCACAATATATCTTTATGCAAAACGGTTCCCTTGAGCTATTCTACTGGCTGAACATTGCAAACGATGACCGGGACACAGCACAGTCCAACCGCCAGCTTGAAGGGGTAGATCAACTCATCTTGATGTCGCATTTCTGGTTCTAAGGTAATTTTTGGTCAAAACTTTCAGGGATCTGATCTGTAGGAGGAAAAGATAGGATGTCTATTGCAACCAGTACGATACTCGGCCTTGTCTTTCTTGGTTTGGGCAATGCATCCGTATTTTTGATGTATAAACTGTGGGGCTATCCCTTCGACCATGAAACCCGGACCAGTGAGGCACCGAAGTCGCTGATGTTCGTCCACCGCGCTATCGGCTATGCGTATCTAATCCTCTACATCTTCATGATGTGGCACATGGTGCCCCGGTTGTGGAACTATCAGGTTGAACTCCCACCCCGTACCGTTGCCCACCTCATGCTCGGTATCACAATCGGTGTTTTATTGCTGGTCAAAATTTCGATCCTTCGCTTCTTCCGACATTTTGAAGAGGCAATGCCATATATCGGGACAGCCCTCTTGATATGCACCTATCTACTAATTGGTCTCTCCATACCCTTCACATTGCGAGAAAGTGTTCGGCAGGTCAGCAGCAATGTCTTCAGTGATGCCAGTATCGAACGAACGCATACACGACTGCAAATGGCGGGATTACCGCCCGATGCGCCACTTGACAAACTGGCTACAAGACGGAAATTGCGCGAAGGACAGGACGTCCTGCTGAACAAATGCGTTCAGTGCCACGATCTGCGAACTATCTTAGCGCGTCCACGCACGCCGCCGGATTGGGTGCGCACGGTGGATCGGATGGCAATCAAACCGATAATAGGCGAACCAATTAGCCAAGAAGATCAGTGGACGGTATCCGCATATCTTATCGCTATCACACCCGAACTGCAAGTATCAGCGAAAGAGCAGCGGAAGCAGCGAATGCAGGTCAGCCAAGCACAAAACGCTTTAGCCGTTTTGACAAGTCCGGATGAGGTAGTTGTGAATCCAGACGAAGTGATTGTAAATCCAGATGCGGTGATTATAAATCCGGACGAGGTTGAGGAGGCGGGTGAAACACCGGTGGAAGAGGCTTATGACCCAGAAGCCGCGAGGGAGTTGTTTGAAATTACCTGTTCCCTCTGCCACGACCTCTCAGACGTTGATAATGTCCCACCGACATCGGAAGAGGAGACCACAGAGCTTATCGTCCGCATGATTGATAACGGACTGTTCCTCGAGGAAGAGGACATCAAGACCATCGCTCGGTATCTGAATGAAACCTATGTGAATCCGTGAGATAACTAGGGCGTGTTGATATTTGTGTGAGGTGTAGTTGTCATTTACCGATAGGCACCCAATCGCAGGTGCTTGCATCTCGCCTGTCCCGCCTGTCCCGATTTATCGGGGATTTATCGGGCCTGCCCCGATCTTATCGGGGGATTTATCGGGGGGCGAGGTTTCCGCGCCCAACGGGTTGGGGAACCCAACCCCTACAAGTTGCTACTCAGCCTAATTTTGGTTTTTCCGCCGAAAGAAGGTGCGCTATCCTTGTGATCGGTTAATCTCCAATTCGGTCATCATCCGCAAATTCAACAGATGGGTCATGGTTCCCCCCGCCGCCGGAATCAATCTGCCTGTGTCGTATATCTTCATTGCCGCGATAGCGGCATAAGCGATATCTTCCGGTTGACCTGGCCGAACCATAAAAACATATCCCTTCTTCGATGCCTCCTCATAGTCCGGGATACGAATCCGCGACAGATCTGTGTCGATAACCCCCGCCTCAATGCCGTTGACTTTGATCCCTTCCTCCGCCAACCGGCCCGCATAGACCTTCATACCCATCTCTAAGCCCGCTTTGGAGATGCAGTAGGCAGCGCGATTGTCAGACGCAAGCGAGTCCGAAATGGATAGGGTATAAACAATACATCCACGAATCCCTTCAGCGATCATATAGTTTGCAACCCGTTGCGTCAAAAAGTGCGGTGCCTTGAGATTGGTCTGAATGAGGATATCGAAATCTTCCTCGGATTCTTCGAGGATATCGGCGATGCGCGTGATGCCCGCATTGTTGACCAAGATATCGACCCCGCCGAAGGCGTCCACCGCCGTATCAACCAATTTCTGATGCTGTGCAAGATCGCTGACATCCGCTTGTAGGATAACCGCCTTTCGACCAAGTTTTTCAATTTCAGCCTTCACTTCCTCCGCCGCTTCACGGTTACGGTTATAATTAACAAGGACATCCGTCCCCTGCCGTGCGAGTTCAATGGCAATCGCCCTCCCAATCCCTCGGCTTGACCCGGTAACAATCGCGCTTTTGTCCTCCAGCGAAACGTCTGTTGCGAAAAATCCAAGATCTTGCTCTGATGACATACTATCCTCCTGTGTTACGTCCTACGTTTTCTCGCAGCGGCAGATCTTCGGTCTCCGTCTTTCCGCTTGTTGCGGGAATTTGTCTCTAACTTGGCATTAGCAGACCGATAGTAAATCCGTAATGGTGTCCCACTAAATCCGAATGCCTCACGGATACCGTTCATCAAATAGGCTTCATAGTGAGGCTGAATCTTATCTGCATGACGCGCAAAAAGTAAAAACGTTGGCGGTTGGGTCTTGATCTGTGTCATATATTTCAGGGACGGGCGCACACCTCCGGAGCGTGGGGGTTGATGAGCGTTTTTAAGGTGTGCAAGCAGGTTGTTTAACTCGTGTGTGGACACACTGGTTGAATATTCGCGATGGATGGTAAGTGTCAGGTCGAGCAGCTTCATCACGCGCAGATCCGTGAGCGCTGAAACAAACAGCATCGGAACATAGAATAACTGCGGCATCTGACGGCGAATTGATTCGACAAACTGATTGAAGGTGGAGTTATCTTTTGCAATCAGATCCCATTTGTTGACCGCTAAGATGCACGGCTTACCCTGTCTGGCGATGTAGCTGCCGATAGTTTTATCTTGATGTGCGATCTCACGGGTGGCATCGACAACGAGCCATGAGATATCGCTCTTGCGAATACTACGGATGGCGCGTTGTACGGTCGATTGTTCAAGTTCGCTATTAATGGCGGTTCGCCTACGCATCCCTGCCGTGTCAATTAGCTCAAACGGCACGGCGTCATGAGTAAAGCTGATATTTACAGCATCGCGCGTTGTACCGGGACGATCATCGACAATCATCCGATCCTCACCGAGAATTGCGTTGATCAGAGATGATTTGCCTGCATTTGGGCGCCCGACAATAGCGATTTTGATCGGTTCAGTAACAGCGTCAGGATTTTCAGTCTCTGCCTCCGGCATGGCAAACACAACCTCGTCAAGGAGGACATTAATCCCCATGTTCTGTGCACATGAGGTGAAAAAAGGTTCGCCAAGCGCAAGTTGGTAGAACTCCGTTCCTTCGGTTTCCAGCCGGGCGTTATCCGCTTTATTCACGACAACAAAAATCTCTTTGTCTGTTTTTCGCAACATTTCTGCGATAAGCAAATCATGCGGCATGATTCCCGTTTGTGCGTCAACGACAAACAGGATAACCGTTGCCTCGTTCAAGGCGACTTCGACCTGCCACTGCACATTGTCGATAAGGTGATCTTCCGGATCGAGATCTAATCCGCCGGTATCCACGATAGTAAAGTGACCGTCATCCCACTCGACATCGGCGTAAATCCGGTCCCGTGTCACGCCCGGCTGATCGTGGACGACAGCGATTCGCTCTTTCGCAATCAGGTTGAAAAGGGAAGATTTCCCTACGTTGGGTCTTCCAACGATTGCTACAACTGGTTGTGCCATGAGTTATTCCCTCCTTTCCTTGTGGTGAATTCTAAAAATAAATAGACACTTTCGTTCCCCGGTAGGTGCGGTTTCCTAACCGCACCGGTTTGAAGTGTCTCATTAATCCTAAGATCCACTATAATGAATAAAGCCACTCTGTCGTAGGTCTCGCAGAATTAACTGCTCAATGGGTGTCTGTTGGTTCATACGAATATAAGTCACGCCACGATTCAGGCAATAGCGTCTCAAGCTTTCACAAAACCTGTTCAACCGCTCGGTGTAGCCCATGAGCGCCTGTTCATTGACGGTGATCTCTTTAGACTGTCCTGTTTCCGCATCCGCTAACTCTAACTCACCCGAAAGTTGTGGGTGCATCTCTTCATCACTGAGGAGATGGATCAGCGTTAAGTCGAAACTTCGCGAGAGAAGCCGCTTAATGCTGGTTTCGTAGCCGTCCACGTCCCAAAAGTCAGAGATGATAATGCCAACACCATGTCCCTTTGTTTCGGTGAGAAAGCGCTGCAGGCATGCCGTCAGATGCGTTTCTGCGCCCACCGCGATTCCCTCTATCGCTTGTGATACCTTTGGAAACTGCGCCTTTCCGTACATAGCGGGAACGATCGGGTTCAATTGATCTGAGAACGTATAAACAGAGACACGATCAAAACTGATTAAACCGATATAGCTCAGCGCCGCCGCAACCCGCTTGGCACACTCTAATTTCGTGGGCTGCCCGAAATCCATTGAGGTGCTATTATCGATCAGGATAAAGATTGGAAGGTCCTCTTCCGCATTGAACAATTTAAGGAAGAGACGGTCCAATCGGGCATAGACGTTCCAGTCAATATGGCGTAGATCATCACCAAGCTCATAGGTGCGGTAGTCCGCAAATTCAACACTCACGCCCCGGTTGAGGCTCCGTCGCTCGCCTTTGAACTTCCCCCGAAATACATTTTCGGAACGAATTTGGAAACGGGTAATCTGTTTGAGAAAATTGGCGTCTAAAAGGGGCATTGGTTTTCCCTATGCAAACATTAAGAACAACTGAGGTTGCCACTAAAGGCAACAGCATACTATTTTACCAGACGCTTACTTAAACTGCCAGACAAATGTCCGAGCACAAAAGATTTCTCCTATGCTATCATACTTTCCCTCGCAACAAAGTCACCTGAGGGGTGCCCCGATAATAGATTTTCGCTCTCTATCAACCTTAATTTTGACTTGCAACTGCCCATAAAATGTGGTATATTTTCCGAACCTTTTTGCAGCAAGTCCGAAAAAAGACGGGCGTAGCATGGCCCGGTTGATGTAATCCGATCAAAATATCCGGAAAGGTGGGAGGTTAAATCGTTTCCACCTTATTTTTTCGCCTTCTGTATGCGCCCGTAGCTCAGCTGGATAGAGCACCTGACTTCTAATCAGGTGGTCGCAGGTTCGAACCCTGCCGGGCGTGCCAAACCCTTTATGGTGGATGTAGCTCAGTCGGTAGAGCGCTTGACTGTGGATCAAGTGGTCGTGGGTTCAAATCCCATCATCCACCCCTTTTGTCGGGGCGTAGCGCAGCCCGGTTAGCGCGTCTGCTTTGGGAGCAGAAGGTCGGAGGTTCGAATCCTCTCGCCCCGATTTAATATGAAGCTGCATTATATTTTTAAAGTGCGAGAGCGCGGCCCGGTTAGGGCGCTCCGATGGGATCGGAGAGGTCGGAGGTTCGAATCCTCTCGCCCCGATTTAATATGAAGCTGCATTATATTTTTAAAGTGCGAGAGCGCGGCCCGGTTAGGGCGCTCCGATGGGATCGGAGAGGTCGGAGGTTCGAATCCTCTCGCCCCGATTTAGTGTGAAGCTGCATTGTATTCCCAAAGTGCGAGAGCGCGGCCCGTTTAGGGCGCTCCGATGGGATCGGAGAGGTCGGAGGTTCGAATCCTCTCGCCCCGATTCGCTGCAAAAACAGAGCAGCGTCTGTGATATAGAGGGTGTACCCCGTATAACACTTTAACGAGGAAATCGGGGAGACCAAAGATTCAAATCCTCTTGATTCAACTCGTAGCTCGGTAACCCTACTAGATAAGGGTTACAGTCTTTTTTGACATTTTAATCTTGCTGCAGTCAAGTTAGCAAAATGCGTCCGTAGTTCAATTGGATAGAGCAATAGACTTCGGATCTATAAGTTGGGGGTTCGAGTCCCTCCGGGCGCGCTTTTCTTCTGCGCCGTTAGCTCAACCAGGCAGAGCATCTGACTCTTAATCAGGCGGTTGAAGGTTCGATTCCTTCACGGCGCACCATTTTGACGTGGGCGGGTGTTGGAATCGGTAGACAAGATAGATTTAGGATCTATTGGGGTTTTCCCCGTGAGGGTTCAAGTCCCTCCTCGCCCATCAAACGCCTTTTCTGATATAATTTGGAGGTCTACTTGAAGGTCGAAGTTGAAAAGCTGGGAAACAGTCAGGTACGTATGCGCGTTGAAATTGCCGCTGAAGAAGTCACCCAAGAACTTGAGCGTAACTGCCAGGCTTTGCGAGGCAAAGTTTCAGTTCCCGGCTTTCGCAAAGGAAAAGTTCCCCTTAGTATTCTTAAATCACGATTTGCAGAGCACCTCAAAGCCGAAGCCATCCAAAATCTTGTCCCACCCGCCTATGAACAGGCTCTGATCTCTGAACGGTTGATTCCCTTGGGCAACCTTGAACTCTCGCCGCCCATGCATCAGATGGAACTGAAGGAAGGTCAGCCACTTGTCTTTGAAGCAACCCTGGATGTCAAGCCTGATTTTGTCCTCCCTGAATATGAAGATTTAACCATTGATAAATCGCCTCCCAACGTTCCGCGTGAAGAAGTGGATGAGTATATTGAGCGGTTGCAGGAACAGTTCGCAACCTACGTTCCGCTTGAAGTGGACCGTTCGGTCGAGGAAAGCGACTCCGTGCGGATTGATTGGGAATGCCTTGTCAATGGCGCGCCGATCACCGATGGAAGCAAACAGGATGCGGATATCGACATTGGCAAGGGAATGATGCTACCAGCGGTTGAGGCTGAAGTAATCGGCATGTCTGTGGATGAGAGTCGGCAGATTGAGATGGATTTCGATGATGATCATGAAAATCCCGAACTTGCTGGCAAACATGCCGTTTTTAATGTAGCACTCCGCGCAATTACAGAGAAACAGCTCCCGTCCCTTGATGACGAATTTGCAAAAGATTTGGAATACGAAAACTATGAACAACTCAGGGGCGCTATCTGGAATAATCTTGTTGAGGAGCAGAAGGCAATCCACAATCATCGTCAGCGGGAAGATATCCTTGAACAGCTAATCGAAAAAACAGCAATTGACATTCCTGAATCTATTGTTGACCAGCATGTGCAGCAGACGGTTCAAAATATTCTCCTACGACTCAGGCAAGAAGGTCAAACTCCTGAACAAGCGGGAATAGATATGGAAAAACTGCCCACGGAGTTACGCGAAGATGCAATCAAGCAAACAAAGCAAGCGTGGATGTTTGATGTCATTGCTGAACGCGAGAATATTAGGGTCACGGACGATGAGTTGGATATAGAGATTCGACGCATGGCTGAACAGCAGAACCGAGATCCTCAAAAATATACGAGTTTGTTGCGCGAAAGCAATCGTTTGGAGGAGTTTCGAGACACACTACGGAATGACAAGGTCTACCGCCTTCTGATTCAGCGTGCTTCCGCCAAGCAGTCTCTGATTATTTGATGATGAAAAAAGGTATCCCGTCAGGGTTTGAGGAGAACTATTAGCATGAATCTTGTTCCGATTGTTGTGGAACAAACAAGTCGCGGCGAGCGCTCCTACGATATTTACTCGCGACTGCTTCGAGATCGAATCATCATGGTTGGTTCGGTAATTGATGATAACGTTGCGAATAGTGTCATGGCTCAGATGCTCTTTTTAGAGAGCGATAATCCCGATACGGATATTATACTTTACCTGAATACGTTGGGCGGATCTGTGCCGGCTGGTTTAGCAATCTATGACACGATGCAGTATATTAGACCCGATGTGCAAACGTGGTGTGTCGGGCAAGCCTACAGCATGGGGGCGGTCCTGCTTGCCGGTGGCACCAGCGGAAAACGGTATGCCCTGCCACACGCGACCACCCTGATTCATCAACCTATGACTACGGGTATCAGCGGTCAGGCATCTGATATTGATATTCATGCGAAAGAGATCCTTCGGACCCGCGAAGAGTTATACGCGATCTTGGCAGCGCACACGGGACAATCGCCGGATAAGATTCAGGCGGATGCAGACCGCGACTTTTATATGACAGCCCAAGAGGCGCTCGAATACGGTCTTATTGATTCAATCGCTTCCCGCCGATCCGCCGAGGAAGTTGAGAGTGACACCTAAGTGTGGGTTCCTCAAACAGGTCATAAATAGATAAGCTAATATTGTCGATGTCATTGGACAACTTTGGAGATTTTCATGCAGGATATTATTGATCAACAGCGGTGCTCCTTTTGCGATAAGAATCAGGAGGAGGTACGCAAGCTTATTGCAAGCCCTATCGGGGCTGGTGTGTATGTTTGTGATGAGTGTGTTGAATTATGCAACGATATTTTATCTGATCTGTATGAAGTGGAGGAAGAAGAAGAATATACTGAAACTTCAGATTCCTTATCTCTTCCCCATCCTTCTGAAATTAAAGCGCAGCTTGATAAATATGTGATTGGTCAGGATGAAGCAAAGAAAATTCTTTCCGTCGCCGTCTACAATCACTACAAAAAATTACAATTTCATACGGATTCAGATGTCGAATTAGAAAAAAGTAATATCCTATTGATCGGTCCCACAGGCACAGGTAAAACCCTTCTGGCACAAACTTTAGCACGCATTCTAAACGTGCCTTTTGCTATCACCGACGCAACGACACTGACGGAAGCTGGATATGTGGGCGAAGATGTTGAAAATATCATCCTGAAGCTGGTCCAAGCCGCAGAAGGTGATATCACGCGTGCAGAGCAAGGAATTATTTATATTGACGAGATCGACAAGATTAGCCGCAAATCCGAAAATCCCTCGATTACGAGGGATGTTTCGGGAGAAGGTGTTCAGCAAGCCCTATTAAAAATCCTTGAAGGAAAAACAGCAAATGTTCCCCCGCAGGGAGGTCGCAAACACCCGCATCAAGAATTGATTGAAGTAGATACTTCTAAAGTTCTGTTTATATGCGGTGGGACCTTTGTGGGGCTTGACAAAATTATCGAACAGCGTACTGGACACCAAGGATTAGGCTTTGGATCCTCCGTTCAAGCGAAGAGCGAAAGGAAGATTCACGAAATCCTTTCACAGGTCGCCCCGAAAGATATGATTCAGTACGGTTTCATCCCAGAGTTTGTCGGACGTCTACCTGTCGCTGCGGTGCTGCATGATCTTGACGAATCGGCTTTAACCCAGATCTTGACCGAGCCTCAAAACGCCCTGATAAAACAGTATACCCAACTGCTTCATTATGATAAAGTGTCTCTGCAAGTTGCAGATGATGCAATCAGGGCTATTGCCCAAGAAGCTATCAGGCGTGAAACAGGTGCGAGAGGGTTAAGAGCAATCTTGGAAAACTTGATGCTAGATATCATGTATGAAATACCATCTTCTCCTAAACTGGTCAAAGAATGCGTTATCACGGCGGAATCTATTTTAGAAAATAAATCGCCGGTACTGGTTTATGAGGACGAACAAGAAGCTTTAACTGCCTAGCAACTTAGTAAATGGGCGAATTACGTATCGCGCATACGTTCAAGGAGTTCATTATGAACCAAGATTCGACCAAAGACCATCAAGATGATGAAAAAGATGGTCAAGCTGATGAAGTTCTTATACTTCCTGTTATTCCTACCCCCGGAAAGGTTTTCTTTCCCCGTATAAGTACCCCTTTAAATGTCATTCGCAAGATGGGGGTCCGGGCAACAAAATACGCCGTACAAGCAAATCAGGATGTACTGTTGCTCAATCAAAAGGACAAAGACGAAGAAAATCCGGGTACCGAGGGCTTCTATCGGGTGGGTACAGCCACAAGCATCGCAGATTCTTATGATCCACGCGATGGAAGCATCCGAATTGCGATTGAAGGGTATAGCCGCGCTATCGTGCTGCGCTGCTTTGAAACGGACGGTTTTCTGAAAGCAGAAGTAAAAATTGTACATGAGGAACTGGGTCAATCAAAACAGGCAAAATCCTTGATGGAAACAGCGATTTCAGCTTTTGAAGAGTATGTCAAAGGAAATCGTCAGACGCCTGAAGAAGCTATGATGGTTGTCCAAAAAGAGGAGGAACCGGGGTATCTTGCGGATTCAATTGCCAGCTTCACCAGTATGGAAGCCGAGAGGTTGCAAGGGGTATTGGACGAGATTAACCCAATTAAGCGCCTTCAGATTGTCGTTGAACTGCTTCAGGAAGATTTGGAACTTTTCAAGTTAGACGATAAAATCAATACACAGGTGCGTAAGTCCGTTGAGCGGACACATCGGGAGTTCTACCTTCAAGAAAAGATGAAAGCCATTCAGAAGGAACTCGGTCGAGGCGATGAGCAGGGCGACATTGACGAGCTGCGAGAACAGATTGAAACAGCTGGCATGACCGAGGAAGCGGAAGAAAAAGCCTTAAAAGAACTCGACCGGTTGCAACAGATGCCACCGATGTCCGCGGAATCAGGTGTCATTCGCACCTATATCGACTGGCTCCTTGCGCTACCTTGGAATCAACAGACGGAGAGCGAAATCGACTTAGAGGGAGCAGAGAAGATATTGGACGATGACCACTACGGTCTCGAAAAACCCAAAGAACGAATCCTTGAATATCTGGCTGTGCTCCAATTGGTCAAAAAACTCAAAGGTCCCATTCTCTGTTTCGTCGGGCCACCCGGCGTCGGAAAGACCTCTTTAGGTCAGTCAATTGCCAGAGCAACTGGACGAAACTTCGTCCGTATGTCCTTGGGTGGTGTTCGGGACGAAGCCGAAATTCGTGGGCATCGCCGGACTTACATCGGGTCTTTGCCGGGGCGCATTGTTCAAGGGCTTCGGGACGCAAAATCGAAGAATCCACTTTTCCTCCTCGATGAAATCGACAAGATGAGTATGGACTTCCGGGGCGATCCAGCGTCGGCACTGCTTGAAGTGCTGGACCCTGAGCAGAATGGGACTTTTCGTGACCACTACTTGGATGTAGCGTTCGATCTCTCGGACATTATGTTCATAACTACTGCAAATACACGAGAACCAATCCCGCCTGCTCTCGAAGATCGCATGGAGATTATCGAACTTCCCGGCTATACAGAATACGAAAAACACAAAATTGCTAATCTATTCTTGATACCCAAGCAAATTGAGGCTCACGGACTCAAGGAAGAGAACCTCAAATTCTCAGACGATACAGTTTTTGACATCATTCATAGGTACACCCGCGAAGCAGGTGTCCGAAACCTCGAACGCGAAATTACGAGTATCTGTCGTAAAGTCGCTAGAGAGGTCGTGAAGAGTGGAAAAACGAACGTCAAGATTGATGTCAGTGTCGACGATTTGACAGAGTATCTCGGTCCCCCGAAATTTGCACAGGGAAAAGCAGAAAAAGAGGATGAGGTCGGTGTTGCAACAGGCTTGGTTGTGTCACAGGCTGGTGGAGATGTTGTTCCAATTGAAGTTGCCACAATGATTGGCGAGGGCAAGTTAAGCATGACAGGCAGACTGCAAGAGATTATGCGTGAATCTGTCCAAACAGCACTCGGCTACATCCGCTCTCAAGCGGAATCTCTTGACGTACCTTCCGGTTTTGAGTTCAATAAGCAGGACATCCACATCCATGTGCCTGAAGGCGCCATCCCGGTTGAAGGACCCTCGGCGGGCATTACACTTGCTACCGCAATGATTTCTGCTATGACGGGGCAGCGTGTCCGTAAGGATATCGCAATGACCGGTGAAATCACCCTACGTGGGCATGTCCTTCCGATCGGTGGATTGAAGGAGAAAGTGCTTGCCGCACACCGCAATAGCATCAAGAATGTTATTATCCCCGAAGAGAACGATAAGGATATCCCCGATATCCCTGAAGAGATTCGAGACGCGCTGCAATTTCACAAAGTTTCTGATATGAGTGAAGTGCTAACGCTCGCTCTGAAGAAATCTGATTCGTCTGATGACGCCACTCAAGAGGGGGATGATATGGCTGAAGTGTTGGATCTACCTCTGGGGACACCCGATGCGCCTCGACAAATTCCTACAGGTGAGCCGCCTCATTAAACGCCGCACCGTTGCCAACTCGATTTGTAGCCGTGGACGGGTGCTGATCAATGGACACCCCGCGAAGGCTGGCAAAGAACTATCTGCGGGCGATATATTATCGATTGACTTTGGTGAGGAAGAACCCATCCTGTATGAGGTGTTGGAAGTCCCTCCGGGCAACGTTCCAAGGGGCAAAGCCTCAACCCTCTACCGGCGAATTAATACATCAGAAGATAGTGAGTAAACCCTTAGACCTCGGTCGTAGATCGGGGTCTATTTTTTTGCGTGAATACGAATACACCAGCGCTATGGGAGAGAATATTGATATGAGCGATACCAACATACATAATTACGAACTCATCTGTATTGGCAGCGGCAGCGGCGGGTTTTCAGCGGCGATGGCCGCCAAAGCGGAGGGGATGAAAAAGATTCTCTTGGTAGAAAAACGTCGCGTCGGATACAGTTTGTGCACGAACGAAGGCTGCATGCCCTCGAAAACGCTGCTCGCCTCCGCGAGTGTGAAACGTATCTTTGAAGAGAGCCCCAATTTCGGTATCACAGCCAGCGAGCTGCAGGTCAACTGGTCAACCGTGCAGAAACGTGTCCGAACCTTAGTGGAGGATGATTTCTTTGCTGCGCGCAGAGACGCAATCCTTAACGCATCTGTCGATATCGTAGAAGGCGCCGCAAGTTTCACCGATCCGCATACCATTCAGGTTGGAGATAACCGCTATACCGGTAAAAAAATTGTTATCGCGACCGGATCTGTGGTAGATGTGCCGCCCTTGCCTGGATTAAAAGAGACAGGACACATCACCAGTGATGAAGCGCTCTATCTGGAAAATCTCCCCAGTTCTCTAATTGTTATTGGAAGTGGGTATATCGCTTTGGAGTTAGGATACCTCTTCCACAAGGTGGGGGTCGACGTGACCATGTTAGTCCGCAGCCCGCGGGTTCTAAGACGGCTTGACCCGGATATCGGCTTTGAATTACAGGACCTGCTTCGGCATGATGGGATGAATATCCTGACCGAAACCCAGTTGAAATCGTTCACGCGCACAGAGAAAGGCAAAGAAGTACGCTTTGTGCACGAGGATGAGGAGAAGGTAATCAGGGCGGAGGAGATTATGGTAAATACAGGACGCCGCCCCGCCATAGACGGTTTGGGTTTAGAAAAAACTGGCTTGCTGCTCGGTGAGAAAGGTGAGATTGAGGTCAATGATTACATGCAGACCAATGTTCCCCACATCTATGCAGTTGGGGATGTCACCGGCAAAGCAGGCTTGGTCTATGCCGCCACGATGGAAGGAAAGGTTGCCGGCTTACATGCGGCAGGAAAACAGGAGACCAAAATGAACTATGACTTGGTTTCCAACATCATTTTCTCTCACCCGGAGATTGGCACAGTGGGGCTTACCGAAGAAGAAGCAAACGCGCAGGGGTTAGACGTGATAACCGTCAAAACGCCGATGGAAGATATCGGAAAAGCCGTAGCAATCGGCGAAATAGATGGCTTTGTAAAGATGATTGCCGAGCGACCTTCAGGGCGTATCGTCGGTCTGCATATTCTCGGACCCCATGCGACCGATATTATGCAGATTGCGCTGCCACACCTCTATCACAACGACACGGTTTTCGATGTGTTAAATATCCCATATCCGCATCCAACCCTTGGGGAGGCACTCAGCTACCCTGCAGAAGACATAGCGGATGAACTGACCGCCGCCTAAATTGGCGAGTTTGAACCTCACACCGCTAGGTATCCTACTTAAAGTGCGCTCGTAACAGTTATTGCTAACTAGGAAAATGAGCACGAAATCCAATCAATCGCCCCTCACGGAGATGAGCTTGGTGAACAGGTTTACTCTGGACATCGCTGTTTGGCTGAATTATGGAAATTCCTTTGCTTTATGACATCTGCATCATATTCGGCTTATCGATTGCCGTTCTACTAATCTGTCATAAGCTGAGTGTGCCGTCGATTGTTGGCTTTCTCTTGACAGGACTGATTGCAGGTCCCCACGGATTGGGTCTGATTCAGGTAGACCGTGAAGTCGAAATCCTAGCGGAAATCGGTGTCATCTTGCTGCTGTTTGCCATCGGCATCGAGTTTTCACTAAAGAATCTACTTCGGATTAAGCAATCGGTATTGATGGGCGGGTCGCTACAAGTTGGATTGACACTTCTAGCGGCGTTTGCATTAGCGCGGCACTTCGGTCAGGCGACCAACGAATCGCTTTTTATCGGTTGTCTCGCCGCTGTCAGTAGCACGGCGATTGTGATGAAACTGCTACAAGAGCGCGATGAAACACGAACACCACATGGGGGCACAGCATTGGCAATCCTGATTTTTCAAGATATCGTCATTGTTCCGATGATGCTAATCACGCCGATCCTTGCTGGACATCCGGGAGACATAAGCAGAGCGCTCGTTTTACTGCTGGCAAAGGGCATGGTGATGATTGTTGTGGTGTTTGTTGGTGCAAAGTACGTCGTGCCGCTGATTCTATCACAGGCACTTCGAACGCGCAGCCGCGAAGTTTTCCTGTTGAGCGTTCTCGCCATCTGCCTCGCTGTCGTCTGGCTAACATCGCGTTTCGGCGTGTCTTTGGCACTTGGTGCCTTCCTTGCAGGGCTAATCGTCTCCGAATCGGAGTCGAGCCACGACGCACTCGGTCACATCTCACCTTTTCGGGATGTGTTCACCAGTTTCTTCTTTGTGTCCGTTGGTATGCTACTCGACTTTCACGTGCTATTTCAAAAGCCATTGTTGATTGCGGGGCTGACAATCGGTGTTCTGGTTGCAAAAAGCATCATTGCAGGAGGGGTAACTTCGATGCTCGGATACCCACTACGCACGGCGATTCTGGCGGGACTCACACTCAGTCAGGTGGGGGAATTTGCGTTTATTCTTGCAAAATCGGGTATCGAACACGGCTTGCTCAGTGACGCAAATTACAAACTGTTTCTCGCTGTTTCGATTGTAACGATGGCTGCAACGCCATTTATCATCTCGGCAGCACCTCATATCGCCCGTGGGATATTACGATTGCCGCTGCCAAGACGACTCGTGTCAGGGTTGAGAACCATCGCTTCAACGCAGGATGTCGAGCAGACGAACCATGTTATCATTATTGGTTTTGGGGTCAATGGCCGAAACGTCGCAAAAGCGGCGCGAACGGCAGACATCCCGTATGTCATTGTCGAAATGAATCCTGAAACCGTCCGGACGGAACGAGCAAATGGTGAGCCGATTTTCTACGGCGATGCTATTCACGATACCGTGCTTCACCATGCGAACATCAAAGCGGCGCGAGTTGTGGTGGTAGTGATTTCTGACGCCGCTGCCTTGCGTCGAATTGTCGCAACCGCCCATGCCTTGAATCCAACGGCACACATTATCGCCAGAACGCGCCATCTTGCTGAAGTGGAACCGCTATATCGTGTCGGGGCAAACGAAGTGATTCCAGAGGAGTTCGAGACCTCCGTCGAAATTTTCACGCGGGTGTTGATGGAGTACCTCATCCCTCACGATCAGATTGAACAGTTCATTGCGGAGGTGCGGGCTGATGGTTATAAGATATTCCGTACGCTGCCCAAGGACGCGCCGCCCGTTTCCGATCTGAATGTGCATTTTCCTGACCTTGAGATTTCGGTCCTATGGGTCGATCCGAAATCACCTTTTGTTGGAAAATCGCTGGCAGAAATCGCTTTACGAGGGATATACGAGGTGACGGTCTTGGCAGTCCGACGGCACGAACAGATTTTAACTAATCCGCATGGTGAACTACGGATTGAGTTCGATGACGAAGTTTATCTGCTCGGAAGTCCTGAGAAAATCGCTCAGGTCGCCGATCTGTTTGATAACCCTGAAAGTCAAAACCCAACACAAACAGATGTGGAGGATGTTTTATAGAATTGAGAAACGGGAATCCCAAGTCCTTCTCGATCTTCTTCAGCTGGGCTACTAGCCAGATAACTGCACAAAAAGCACCCACATCGGGCTGTTCCCAACTGTATATGTTTCCAAAGGTTGGAGTTCACCGCTCTGTGGGTCAATCCGGTAGGTGGCGAGTCTCCCCGACCCTTGACCGCCGGCAAACAGAAAGTTCCCCGTCAAATCAACGTTGAACGCTCTCGGCGTTGGCTCCGTCGGCTGTCGTCCGATCGCGGTGAGTGCGCCTGTCTCATCATCGGTTGCGAACCCTGCAATACTATCGTGCCCCCGGTTTGAAACGTATACAAACTTCCCATTCGGCGTGATATGGATCTGTGCACAGGAATTCTCCTCGTCAAAACCGTCAGGCAGTGTCGAGAGGGTCTGGAAAGCGGACAAAGTGCCTGCCGAGGAATCAAAATTGTAGGCAGTTATGCTACTCCCCTGCTCATTCGAAGTATAAAGCACATCTTGGTTCGGATGAAAAACGAAATGGCGGGGTCCTTCCCCTTCCCCAGCAGCAAGCACAGGAACGGAGGCATTGGAGGTCAGCACGCCGGTGTTTTCGTCAAACTGGAATTGAAAAATAGCATTTGATTCACCAACATGAGGGAGAAAAGCGAACCTATTGGACGCATCGGTCATGATGCAATGTGCTTTGTTCGCTGTCGTGCGCCATTCGATCGTAGGACCCGCCACCACGCCATCCGCGTTGATGGGATGCACCGACGTCGCTCCTGCGCCGTAATAAGCCGAGAGTAAGAAGTTGCCGTTTCCATCTGTAGAGATATAGCAGGGATCTGATTCAAGTGACACCGATCCTATGGACGATAGATCGCCTGTGCTTGGGTCGATGCTGAAACTTGCGATTTCCTGTATAGAGCGGAGACCCGCATAAAGAAATTTGCTTTCAGGGTCAACAGCCAGTGGACCAGGAGCACCGTCAAGTGCTACATCGCGCTGAAACGTGAGATCTCCTGTGTCTGGATTCAGAATAAAAGTCGAAATCTTGTTCTCACCTGAAATCGGAATATAAACGTAGTATGCCATTTCTATTTCCTTTTCTGACAATATTTTTGGTTCAAAACTTAGGTAGAATGGAGAGTTGAATTATCGTGAACTCCCTGTTTCCGCTGCTTTAGCGAAAATTATTGTGCTCTCAACTAATGAGCGTGGTGCTCCTTTAAGCTATACGCTTTTCGAACGAGTTCCGGATCCTTGGCAAACCGTTTTGTTGCATCAATCAGATGATCAATATGCGTGTGCATGTCCTTCTCGATTTGGGAAATTCGATCCAATAAGTAAGTTTCTTCGCTCTGGTAAATCGCTTTTCTGATAATTGAAAGAAGATACATATAAACTGTGTCCGCTTCACTTCCCTCTATCTCAATGGCAATCTCGAACCCCTCTTGGAGCGTAACCTGTTCTAAAAAAACTTGACCCTCATATTTGTCTAAGGATTCCGTAATCTGCTGGATAGATACAGGCGGCATCTCTGTGGCGGGTGCGTCCAATCCAAAGCTTCGAGCGCACAGTGATCTGCCAAAATCGACCAGGATATAGTGTTGCCATTCCTCTGTGCTCATCTGTTCCCAAAAACGAGCGACCCGCTCATCAACATTCCCCAGCAGAAGGGACAGTGTTGCGTATAATTTTGCATGCCTGAGTTCAATCTCTTGACAGGTATTGAATACTTCTGCTAAAGTCACGGGTGGTTTATCCTTTCTTATAAATTTTCTGGACTCTACTAAACAGAAGTATAGCAGCATGTTGGTGATTAAGCAAATCAAAAGTACCGTCAGTGCCCCTACGCTCAGGCGGAATTGCTGAATGCCGAATATAATTGAACGTGAGATCCAACGGGGGTGTGATGAATCTCCCAAAGGACGGGCGGATTTTGGTCAAAAGCACAGTGTGCCGCTGCCGGTGGGAAGCTTTCCTCCGAACGGATTCGGCTTATCAAAATCTTCCGTTCTAGAACCTCATCTTTTAAGGCGGGGATACAGAAGGGCAAGCCTCGTTAGTTAGTTAAAAAAGGTTGAAATTGTAGGCGACACATGCTATACTTCTCTTGGCTTTCGTGAGGGGATGCGACGCCACCGCTTGGTGGTGCCTCTCACACCCAATCGCATGGGTATAAAAGCCAGAAAGCCGAATCCCTTAATGACAACCTACAAGTTCAAGTTGTATTCTAATCACGGCAATCGTGAATTGCACAAGACCATAGATGGACACGCTTGGGTGTGGAATCACTGCATCGCCCTCCAGCGTCGTTACTATGCGATCTATGGCAAGCATATCAGCAAGTTTCGGTTGATCAATCATATCTCTAAACTGAAGCGATTGCCTCGCTTTGCCCATTGGAATCAGTTACCCAGTCAAGCAATACAGGACGTTGTAGCACGAGTTGACAAAGGCTACAAAGCGATGTTTGAAGCGCGGGTGCAAGGTAAAGCATGGGGACGTCCCCGTTTCAAGCCACGTCGTAAGTATAAATCCTTTACCCTACTTCAAGCCGGGTGGACACTTCTACCCGGTAATCGCATCAAAATAGGAAAGCGTATCTACTCCTATTTCAAGTCCCGTGATGTGTTTGGCAAGCCCAAGCGTTGCACAATTAAACGGGACGCTCTTGGTGATGTCTATATCACAATCTTAACTGACCATGTAGAACCTGACTTGAATCGGCTCACGACGGGTAAAATCGCGGGGTTTGATTTCGGTCTCAAGCGGTATCTCACCGGTCATAACGGACACGATATAGAATCGCCCCTGTTTTTCAAACGCAGCCTCAACGCAATCAAACGAGCGAGTCGTAGTCACTCCCGAAAACGGAAAGGTTCAAAGAATTGGCAACGGGCACGGCTGGACTTGGCGCGGAGACACCGCAAGGTAGCGAACCAACGTGAGGACTTCCACTGGAAACTTGCACACCTGCTAACCGATGCATACGATGAGATACGCCTTGAGGATTTGAACCTACAGGGCATGAAATCCCTGTGGGGGCGCAAGGTCTCCGATCTCGGCTTTGCTGATTTCGTTGCTAAGTTGAAATACATCGCATCGAAAAAGGGTGTCAAACTCGTTTTCATTGACAAGTGGTATCCCTCCAGTAAGACCTGCTCGGCTTGCGGTGCAGTCAATGAAACGTTGAACCTGCGAGATAGGTCGTGGGAATGTCAAGACTGCGGGACAACCCATGACCGTGACCGTAACGCTGCAATGAATATCTACAGGGTTGGGGCATCAACCCGCGAAGGAGAGGATGTAAGCGGCACTTCGGTGTCCTGTCCTTGTTGATAGCGCAATTACCGTCCCCGAAGGACAAAAGAATCTCTGTCCTTTACGGCGGAGAGTATGTCAAACGATTGTGCAGGCAGCGTTTGGGAGTGGTGCCACGATTGGTACGAACCCGATTATTACGCCGTTAGCCCCATACGAAATCCGACTGGCGTTGAAACGGGTGGGGCGCGTGTGCTGCGTGGCGGTGCTTGGAACAATAAACGCATCCAAATCCGCGTTGCGAACCGGAGCTGGCAGCGCCCTAAACCTAATCCACCGAATTCCGGGTTTCGTTGAGTACGGAATTAATCTGAGTTGTAGACTCTTACCTCAGTGCCGGTAAGTTATCCCAACTGCACTCAAGGCAGAAATAGCTCTCCCCACCGATTCGTTGAACCTCCCCACCGCATTCAGGGCAGTCTACTATCGTTGCGGGTGATTTCTCCCCATGGCTTTGCTCATGATGGGCTTTGCTCTCGGTTTCTGCGCCGACGTTATTCCGAACAATATCGATGATCTCTTGGGGACGGAATAGTAACGGTGGGGGCGTACTACCGCCGAGATCGATGAAATCGCTATGATAGACCTTGATCTCATTGACTGCGTTCACCTGACGAAGAAAGATTGTATACTTGCTTGGTGCAATTAGGTAAGCTTCTGTGTCTAACAGTTGAATCCCTGTACCCACAATGAGGTCGTACCCGCTAAAGTTAATAAGGCGCTGACTGTGTCGACCGCCGCTGTTATGGACCGCAAACAGTTCGCGTGCTCGACTGGCGGATAAAAGGAGGCAATATTGACGATGCAGATAGTGATTTAATCGGGTTGTTGGCAGGAAGGTTTCAGGTTCAGCCGTATCTCTCAAGAACCGTATAAACATCTTGTAAGCATCGTTGGGGACTTCATTGAGGATATGCCGCGTGAGATTACGACGTGTGCTATCTCTGAGGGCGTGCAGGTGATGAATTTCCCATGAACGGAGTAGAAACCCAACCGAAACATCGAGCTCTTCATGCTGTTCCGGTGGCGTAATGCGACAAAGATGCATCGTCGCCTGATCTGTTGTTTTGATAGTGAATGGGAGCATGTTCATCGGATCAATCACTTCCGTATGGAAACAATGTCTGATAGCAACCTAAAATAGTTTATCACAGCCTCTGAAGCGTGTCCAGCAAAAAGGGTTGCGCTCGGAAGTTACCCGTTTGTTTATATCAATTTCTACCAACTGAGGTTGAACGATTTGCGCCCCCAAGTAAAATAGGTTTTTGAGTTGTCAATAGAGTGGAGATGGGGTATACTTATCATCTGATAATGCAACTTTAGATTGCCACCTGTAGTGAGCAATGCAATTCCATTCGACAGAAACCTCTATGACGACACCTGCCGTACCCTCTAGACAACCACCCGAAAAAATTACTTGGCGAACAGTGATCCTTTCACTGCTTTTCCTCCCGTTCATCTATGTCTGGCATATAGAGTGTGAAGCCCTTCGATACACCTTCCCGACACTAATGGCGCCGTTCTACAGCGTCGTCTTTACCATCCTAATTTTAGTTATTATCAACGTTCCCCTGAAAAAATTCGTTGCCAAGTACGCCCTGACGGGTGGAGAGTTAATCTCCCTCTACGTACTGATGTCGATGACGCTATTGTTCATGTCCTACGACATGTTCCTGCCGCTGGTCTCAATCATTGTGCACGCATTCTATTTTGCCACACCGGAAAATGAGTGGCGCGATCTGTTCTGGAAATATCTACCGGAGTGGTTGACCATTAACGATCAGGACGTTCTAACCGCGTTTTATCACGGCGACGAAGATTTTCTTCAGTGGCACTATATTCGCCGCTGGATAGAGCCAACCCTCTGGTGGTGTGCCTTCAGCTTTGCCCTGCTTTTTGTGATGCAGTGCATCAATACAATCATTCGTAAGCAGTGGGCGGAACAGGAACGGCTCGTCTACCCGATTGTCGAACTCCCTTACCAGATTTCTTACAACAGCAAAAGCTTTTTTCGCAGCGGGCCAATGTGGTGGGGATTTTCGCTCGCAGCGTTTATCAGTGTTCTCAATGGACTTCACCTCTTTTACCCGGTAGTTCCTGAAATCCCGGTGAAGCACTTCTCCTTAAACATGTTCTTCACGGAAAAGCCGTGGACCGCCTTTTTGACGGGCGGAAGCGCAATTCTGGTCTATCCGTTTGCGGTTGGACTCAGCTTCCTAATGCCGCTCGACCTGCTCATGTCGTGCATCCTCTTTTTCTTCCTATACAAGATGCAAGCCTTCATGGGAATTATATCCGGCTTGGACAGTCTGCCCGGCTTTCCTTTCCCTTACGAGCAGAACATTGGGGCGTATACAGGAGTTTCAGTAATTGTGCTATGGGGGACACGGAGACAGATAGGGCGGGCATTTCTCCAAGCCATTGGGCGACAACCGTGTGAAGATGACGACGAGCCTATGCGGTACAGGACAGCGTTTTTAGGCCTGCTACTTGGTGGGATATTCCTCGTCTGGTTTGCAATGCGAGGCGGGATGGCACTCTGGATCGCTGTCCTGTTTTTTGTGGCACATTTTCTCACTATTGCCATTGCTGTTACGCGCATCCGTGCACAGATCGGCCTCTCCATCCATAATACGACCTTCATTGGACCCCATCATAGCCTAGTCAGTCTGTTCGGTACACGAAGGATTGGAGGGCAAAATCTTACCTGGTTTTCCCTATTCTTCTGGTTCAATCGGGACAACCGCAGCCACCCCATGCCGCACCAGCTTGAGGCGTTCAAACTCGCAGAACGGGGGAACCTTGATGTCAAAGGGTTGTCCCGTCTAATGTTGACCCTTATCATTATTGCAATGCCGTTATGCATTCTTATGTTGGTGAACGTCTTTTTCGACCTCGGCGTGGACACCGGCAAGGTGGGAGGACAGATCAACAGTTTTGGGGGGCGCTCCTATCGCTTTCTACACGGATGGCTCACGGCACCACGGGATGCGGACACCGCACACATCATCGCCATAACTATCGGTTTCCTGTTTACCATTCTGCTGGCGGTGGTGCGCGGTCACCTTTTCTGGTGGCCCATCCACCCGCTCGGATACGGTGTCTCCTTCCATATGTACACCTTCTGGGCAGCGTTTATCGTCGCCGCTGTTGCCAAATGGGTGGTACTGAAATATGGAGGCATCCGTCTTTATCGCAGAGCGACTCCGTTTTTCTTGGGGCTGATTCTGGGCGATTTTGTGGTTGGAAGTTTTTGGAATATTCTAAGTATTATGATTAACCGACCCACGTATACCTTTTATTACTAATAGGACTTACGCAGTTGAATGCCCTAAACCTTGTAGTTCGGCGATTTATCGCCGCCGGCCCCTATCCCCAATTCTGGTCTCCCCGATGGAATCGGGACAGGCGTAACGGACGCCCCGATTTATCGGGGCAACTACAATCTGAAGTGCGTAACTCCTAACTATGGTGAATTTTAAAAATAAATAAACAGTTTCACCCGCCCGGTAGGTGCGGTTTGTAACCGCACCGGTTTGGAGTGTCTCATTAATTCTATAAACTACCATAATTCAGATAATGTGAAAGGGGGCTGTAATGCCTAAAAGTTGTGACACGATGGTTGCCCTGCCGAGCGCAACTAAAGAGAACCAAACCATCTTTGCCAAAAATAGCGATCGTCCGGCAATCGAATGTCAACCGCTTGTTCAACGCGTGCGAGAGACCCATCCCGCTGGGGCGAGCACAAAATGCCAGTTTGTAGAACTTCCCGGCGTGACCACAACCTATCGTCATATCGGTTCGCGCCCATATTGGTGTTGGGGATACGAACATGGATTTAATGAGCATCAAGTCGTAATTGGAAACGAGGGATTAGCCTCCAAATATGAGTTTGATTCGCCGAAGTTGATCGGTATGGAGTTGATACGACTCGGTTTGGAGCGCGCGAAAACCGCAGCCGAAGCAGTTACCGTCATGACAGAGTTGATTACGAAGTATGGTCAGGGGAAATTCAGTAACGACCAGGGAGTTCGCACCTACGATAACGGCTACATCATTGCCGATCCAATAGAAGCGTATATCCTTCAGACTGCGGGGCACGAATGGGCGGTTAAACAGATTCAGGGCGCGGTGGGAATCAGCAACGTCTATTCTATTGAAGAGGACTGGGATCGCCTATCGCCAAACAGTGTGAACGAAGCAATCGCTCAAGATTGGTGGGCAGATACTTCGGATCGGTTTAATTTTTCGGAAGCATATAGCCGCGCGGCGGATCGCTCGGTCGGAAGTGGTGCCATGCGTCGTGGACGTTCCTGTGCGGTGTTGAGCAGATACACCGGCGACATTGAGATTCAGACCATGATGGCGTTATTGAGTGATCACTCCGATGGGAGTGCGCCTGATGAACCCTTCCAAACGGAAATTTCGAGCGGAACCTCCATCTGCATTCATCACGATAATAAGGGCGAGGGCGGTAACACCGCTGCAAGCCTGGTTGCACATCTCTGCGACGACGGTTCGCGATTGCCTGTCTACTGGTGTAGCTTCTATTCACCCTGTTTAGCTGTTTTCCTACCGATGTTTATTGAAGGAGAACTGCCACAGGTCTTGGCAATTGGTGATGAAACCCCTTCAGATGACAGTCCGTGGTGGCTCTTCCGCCAACTGAGTCTCAAACTGCGTTTGGAAGAACCGGAACTGATTCCAACTGTTCAGGCAAAATGGAAAGCGCTCCAAACCCAACTCTTCACGACTGCCTATGAGATAGCCAGAGAAGGCAAATTCCTCATTGAGCGAGGATGCGAAAACACCGCCAATCAACTACTGACACGATATATGGCGGAGAATGTGGAGTTGATGTTGGGGACGGTGCGAGAGATGTTGTCAGATGTCGAGCAAGGCGTCGAAATGGCTGCAGATTGAAATCTCCTATCGCTTGAAGGAAGATAAGCTATGTTAGATCGTTCGATTATACCACAACACCTAAATCCTGAACTCAGTCCCGAATTAGCGCAGGAGGTCGCTTTCTTCCTGAAGTGGGGCTATCTCATTGTAGAGGATGCAATCACCCAAGAACAGATAGAATCCCTGCGCGAAGCATTGGACGAAACCTTTGACAGGAAAGGCGAGCAGTTCACCCACCAACTCTTGGAAGAGGACGAGCGCTTTACATTTCTCTTGGACAATCCGCCGGTGTTCACACGCATGAAAGCCATTCTCGGTAACTGTGTCCAACTCCATAGCGCAACCGCTCGCGTGACGCAGCCGGATGAGCCAGATCAGAACTGGCACCGTGATGGACCTTGGCCCATGGCGCCGGAAAATACACCGTACGGCAGTATCCCCGGTCAAATTAACTGCGGCTATTTCCTCGACGAGTTGACGATGGAGAACGGTCCGATTGCGATTCTTCCCGGTAGCCAACGGGTTCCGTTCCGTCCGCCTGAAGGACATCCACACTTTCCCGACGAAAAATTGGTTCTTGCTACACCGGGGCAGGCGGTTATGTTCGACGGCTGGATTTATCATCGAGGTGTCGCCAACAAGTCTGACCAGCGGCGACGGGTTTGTCTGATGTGCTACCAGAATGCGTGGATGAAGTCCCGCGAACCCTTCGACGGTCCCCGTGTCACAGAGCTACTCGAAAATGGAACTCCAGAACAGAAACTGCTCCTTGGCGGAATGCCACGCTGGTAAGGCTATATCCGCTTGTTACGCACCATAGATTCCTTACCTGCCGTCTCAACGTGACAATCTCAACATCTAAATGTTTATCGCTTAAACTGTAGGGGCAAGCCTTGTGCTTGCCCTTTTTTATTATTTCTTGAGAATCTTATCATTCATAGCTGTGGGAAGGGCATCTTGCCCCGCCCGAAGAATTAAATGACCCTAAAGCGTAATGGGAACACCTTGATTTTTAGGTCGCTTTCAGCTACAATAAAAGGAATCATGTATCAGATTCGATATAGGTTAAGCGCGGCGAAGATGCTCCAGCGGATCCCCAGTAATATAGCGAAAACGATTGTTCGTAAAATTAACCAACTCGCTGAGAATTCCTACGCGCCCAACAATAATGTAGCGCGACTTACAGGTGAGCTGGGATACCGACTCAGAGTCGGGGATTGGTGTGTGCTATATGAGATCTGTGATGACGCGCTCATTATCCAAATCGTAAAAATTGGACCGAGAGGCGGTGTGTATAGATGAACCTTGAAACAGTCGAAAGAAACAGTCAGAAATTTGTCCTTGTCCCAGTAGAGCAGTATAACCAGCTCCTCGCAGATCTGGAGATGTTGGAGGACATTCGCGATTTCCGTGGCGCGAAAGCCGTTGATGAAGAAACCTTCCCCGCCGAGGTGATTAATCGGTTGACTCTCAATCAGGAGAATCCGATCAAGGTATATCGCGAGTACCGAGGACTAACACAGAAACAACTCGCGGATAAAGTCGGGGTTCAACGCCCATATTTGACGGAGATTGAGACAGGACGAAAATCCGGTTCTGTTAAAACGCTGAAGGCGATTGCTGAGGCACTTGATGTCGATCTGATGTTAATCCTGTAAGCGAGACCCTTGGCGTCGTGTCTGTCCCCGCAGATTCAATCAGGTCCTCGTAGATCTTTGCACCACTCCAACCTTTCGTTTCTGTCCTAGATGCAACCAAGCGGCTCAGTTGAAAAGTCGCCCCGCCAAGACGGATGGATGGGAAGTCCTGTGTCAAGAACGCACTGCCAAAGTGGACGAAAAGCGCATCGTCGAGAAATGTAAACCGGAGCCAGCATTCCGTTCCAACGCGGATATGCAAGAAATTCCCGCGCCGCCCGCCTTTGCCAATCAATGGCGAAACGGTGAACGGTTTCTGCTTCGATGTTGCGTGAATCTCCTCCGCCTTCTCCGGATTGCTCATCCGCAGCAGCGACAAGAACGCGGCGTGTGCATGATGCCCCGTTGTCGGACGTAGGGTGACATCTTATCTTCTGGCGGGATTAAGTGACTGACGGTGCTGATAGGCATGGGGAGATCTCCTATGAAGTGTATTATAGGACTTACGCAGCCAACTGTAAGTGCTTGCATCCCGATTTATTTGAATCCCGATACTGCATCGGGGCAATACAGATGCAATTCCTCTGCGTCCCTACCAACCACCAAGTTCCTTAACATTCAATTCAATGCCACCAATCTGTGGAATGGGGTGTCCCATTTTCAATCCGATTAAAATCCATTCTTCCAAAACCTCGCGCAATTCCTCTCTGCAAACCTCCAGCGTATCCGCATTCGCCCAAACTCCCTGAAGGTCGGGAATACTGCCAAAATAGCCTTCCCCATTCCCGATCAAATCGGGATCCTCGCTCCGCGGGACAGGCAATATCTCATAATGTGCTTTACGCATAGCTGCTTGGATATAATTTGTCAGCATAATTCACCTTTCCTTTCCGTCTTTAGCGGTTTTCTTCGCTTGACTTGCAAGCCGTGCGGCTTGCTTTGCCAAGCGTTTCGCTTCCTCGATCCGTTTCATCAATGCGTGGTTCGTCCAAGAGACACCAGCCAAATACCGAATCTCCCTCCCATCAATCGCCGGAGCGTTCAACGCCTCTGCGGCGACATAAACCTGCAAACCGCTGGCTGCGGTGTGGCGGAGACCCGTATTAACTCCCCGACCATCAACCTCAAGGCTGAAAGTCAGGCTACCTCTGGCAAAGGCGGGGTGGAAGTCTTTACTAATACCGAGGAACACGCCGTTCAATACCTTACTCATGCCAACATCTTCGACAAAACGGTTGTTCCCGAAACCAATATGTCCCGTGATATGATGGATAGTTGGTAGGGTGAACTGTTTGCTAACCGCTATAAACGTCGATTTGCGCTCGTAACGCTTGACATCATTCAGTCCACTCTCAATACTGTCGCCGATATTTTCTATCCCGACCGCGATGTTAGGGACAACTCCAGCCTCACGAACCAGAAGCACTTTAAGATTTCCCAACAAAAAACCCTGTTGATTGTGCCGGACACTTGTCAAACCGATCTCGACACGATCGAAAAGCCCAAAATCAAGTTGGAGTGCAACTTCGTCGCGGGGCAATTCGCCTGCGTTGCGGAAGCCGAAGTAGCTGCCAAGATTAAATATCCCATGTTCGATAACCTTCCCCGTTGGTATATCTACCAAGCCGCTGTCCCGGCAATACGGGGCAGCCCAAAGGCGGGGTGAACAGAATACAGTAATGCAAAACAGGGGAATGAGTAGCCGTCGCAGCGTAATCAGAGGTGTGTTATGAATGAAAATCATCAATCTGTCCAAAGGTTTGAGATCGTTTCAAGGAGGGGGTTACACAAAGATTGAGATTATACCATTTCTGAATGGCGATCTCTTAATTGTAATGGTAGGAGGTTAACGTGAGGCGGTTATTCCAAATCGGTATCTTAGCAACTGAATATAGGAAGAAGGGACCGTATACGAAGATGACAGTCCCCTCCATACTGATTTTGTGGTTTAATCGAGGTCAAGCTGGTTCATAAATGCAACCATCTTTGCTTCTGCCTGCTCGGCAGCCTGTTCCAGCGTTTCGGGATCGACTGTCGTCTGCTGAATCCGTTCATCGGTGTTTGTCGCAAAACAGAAACCGAGGTTGTGCTTGAGGTCGTGCATCGCTTGCTCAATATGAGCACTGACAGGCCCGGCCGGATACATCCACTGCCGCGCTCTGTTCTGTTTCAGATTGATGTGGCAATGTCCCGTTCCGCCCTGTTTTTTTGCCTCGCCAAAGCAGTCAAGCCGCAAGATTTCTTGGTCATAAGCGAAGACAGATGCTGCGGGCCCATACCCAGCACGATCATCCCGCCAGTAGACTTCCAGTCGAACATTGTCTTCCAGCGGATATTCGACTAAATCTCTTCTTCCTTGTTGTTCTGGCGCCATCGTTCTCCCTTTCGATTGTGGATGGTTTGGTTTGTAAATATCGTTGCAATTCTAAAACCGAACGAATCAGCGAGATACGACCCTCATCGTCTCTTAGCCGAATCGGTGCGTCTGTCTCAGATCCGTATTATCAGCATTTTACTACAAAGTGTGTGTCAGGTCAAGTCCTATTTTTTCTAGTCTCTGTCAGATTTGATTCAGCCCGTTCTCCCTTCTTGAATCGTCTTGACAGACCTTTTCCAACTAAGTAAAATATGCAAAGGTGCTTTTTTGGCTTTTGCACAACTCCCACCGAGGCGTATCGAAATCATGGCCACTAACAGATCAGAAGATTGGATTGACAGCTCTTGGATCGAAAACTATCTGACAAATTCAGTTCCAACTCCAGGTCGCTGGCTGTTTATTCATGATACGTCGCGAATCTTTCCAAGTCTTCATACGTTGAAACTCTCTGATCGTGAATACACGGTTATCTTTTTTGAGGGAGATCTACGGATACGGCAATGCTTGGAACGCTATAAAGATAATCCGGACGACTTTGCTGCGTGTATTGTCTCTCGTCAACCGGATGAGGTTAATCGCCAAATTCTTGACTACATTGTGCGGAGTCAGTCTGTCGAGATGACGCCGCAATCGATCTTAGAATTTGCTCAACCGGGATACAGTTGGACCCACTCCGTTAATCAGTTATGCAGTGAGGATTTCTGGACACTTTTTGAACCGCTTCAGGCGTATCGTCTGAACTATCCCCGCTCTATGACACCCGCTGAAGCGACGAATCTCCTGCTTTCAACGCAACTGGATATCGATTTGCGAGCCAACCTGTCGGTTCGGGGAGCAGTAGAGATATGGCAAAAGATGGAGAGAGATGTAGATCTAATTGCATGGGGCGAGAAATATCCTCGGCTGTTTCAGGCGTTGAATCTCAAGGTTCGATCGGCACTGCCATTCATGGACAAGTTGGAAGGGGATGCTGATTTTGTTCATTTCCTCTGGACCTCGTATTCATTGGCGCAGCATAATAAGGATTACGATCTCTTTCTTCCCGAACTCTTCGGAGACACGATCTGGAAGAAGTATGGCAACACTCCACCGGAGGAGGTATGGAGAGCTTGTCCTCAACTCATCCAGAGCGATCCGGAACGGGTCATGGACCAGATTAGACAAACAGAAATTTGGCTGACCCAAAATCAGGAGCGGCTTGAACTCTTCCAACGGTGGATAGGGCTTGATGCCTCCAATCTTAACAAGACACTGGAATATGTGAAGAAAGAGACCCTCTTTTGCGTTCCGGTGCGTGAAGCCTTACGCTTGCTTGCTGCACAGCTCTGCCATTTTCCTGAATCGTTGGCTGCGGATGACATAAACGAAATTCTTGAAAACATCCAGCGCCGACATCTATTTCAGGCACATACCGCAAACTACCTACGGATTAAAGATCTGTTCCAAGCATTTACCGATCTGGTTGCGTTGAATCAATTGATCGCAGAGGTAGAACGCAAAAATTATCCGGCTGATAGGGATTCGGATAAGGCACAAGATCAGGTAGATTTGAATCCCGAGGAAGTCGGAGCGGTCGCAGACTGGGGATATGCCCAACGCCTCTCGAAGCTGGAACTGATGGCGGCTGAACTCGAACAACTTAACTTCCAGTGTGATTTTTTGCCGAACCCTGTGATTGGTGAGGTCTTGGGGCGGGTTGAGGGATTGATAGATGAATATAACACAGACTTTGCCCAACGGATTGGGGCTTCCTTCCCCACGTGGGTAGCGTCAAATAAAGATAGACCTCCTCTGACAGTCGATTTCTTGGAACTGCTTTTTCTGCCCCGTTATCAACAGTATCTCCAAGAGGGGTCACGGTCCGCTTATATTTTTATGTTTGACGGGATGCGGTGGGATACGTGGGAGGCAATAAAACCGAAGGTATTGGGCACGTTTCAAGGGAGACTTGCCCTCGACGGTATTTTTCCTTTGGTTTCGATTTTACCTTCGATGGGGGAGCATAATAAATACGCCATTTTAACGGGAAATTTTCCAAACGGGGATGCTAACAACGATTGGAAAGAGGCGCTGATACCCGCTTTTCAAAAGTACGGAATCCACGGCGTCCGATGGATAAGTGACCGCAGAAATAACCAAGCAGAGATACTCGCCCTCATTGAAGCGGAAGATGTTCCTGTCAAGATTGTCAATTTTACATTCATTGATCAGAAACTACAGCAGGCGACGCAAAATCTGTCCACAGTTTATGAGGAGATTAAAATTAGCTTTGAACGCCTGGTCCAGCCGTATCTTGAGCGGGTTCCGAGTGATTCCCTTGTCTTTCTGATTTCAGATCGTGGGTTTATTGAGGCTACAGACGCTCAGGACTTTTCGGAGGCAGGTTTTCAGGTCCCCTCCGGTGCGACCCACCATCAACGTTATATCGGCTTATCAAATCCTCCCACGCACGCGGATTTGGGACATCTTGTCTATTTCAGTGCGGACCAAATCGGCTTGCACCCTACCGGGGATACGTCGCATTATGGATTTGCGACAGGGCGTACACAGTTTCTTCCTACAAAACGTTACACGCACGGTGGAGTTTCCATACAGGAGATGATTATACCCTGCGCGGTCTTTGTGCCGACAGCGAAAGGGCAGTTGGAAATATTCCCATCATAACGAGGATGATATGTTCATGGAGGATAGAAAACAGAAATGAATATGGATATTTTGAGTATCTGGGCATACGTTTGGGATGTAGTTGATGAGGGTGTCGATTCGGTCGTTCCTACCCTCAAGAACGAGATTGGTTTAAACACGCTTGCTGTTGCAACATGTTATCATAGCGTCGATCATCTGCGCGTTCATCGTTTGGACAATAACTTTTATAGTTCACAGGCGGCAATCTATTTTCAACCGGATAGATCGCTGTATAAGAACACCCGAATCGAGCCGCCCATATCACCGCTCGCTGAAAATACAAATCCACTGCGGGACATCTCCGATAGCTGCGATCGACACGGCATGAAACTCTCATCGTGGACGGTGTGCCTTCATAACTCAACGATTGGGCGAAATCAGCCAGAGGTAGCACAGCGCGATGTCTTTGGCAACCCATGCTCGCACGCGCTCTGTCCTGCGAATGAGGATGTGCGCGAGTATATGCGGGCACTTGTAACGGACTTGACGACAAACTATAATTTCGCTACTGTCGAGTTGGAATCGTGTGATTATCAAGGGGGCCGTCATTACCACGGGCATGAGAAGATTGGTATCCCGCTTGGAGAGACGGATCGACTCCTGCTTGGGCTATGCTTCTGCGAGAGCTGTCGTAAATCTGCGGATAAAGAGGGGATTGACGTTACTGCTGTTGCAAACGGTGTGCGATCTGAGCTTGTAGCCAGTTTTGAGTCCGGAAGTCCAATCGAGATTGGATTTGCCGAATTTTGTGATAAAGTCCCTGAAATCCGGGCGTACCTCGAAATGCGCGAGTCCGTCGTTAGTTCACTCATTGCAGACATCAAATCCGTTTCAAATGCCTCGATCTCATCAATGGCGATGGGGGATCGGCGATATTCAGGACTCAACACGGAAGGGGTCCGGGATATTGCAGATTGGTTCGAGATCCTGTGCTACACGCCGTCAAGGGAATCCGTTGAAACGTCTGTAAGAAATGCCGCAGGGTCGATGAACGGAGAGGTGGATCGGGTCTGGGTTGGCGTCTGCGCTTATCCGCCAGCAAGTCCAAACGCGGAGACACTCGCCGCAAATGTCAAAGCAGTCGCAGCGCTCGGTGTCCGTGCTGTATCTTTCTATAACTACGGAATCATGCCCAAGCGTAACCTGCAATGGGTCAAGACTGCAATAGAAGGAATTGGGTAACTATCGTTTTCACACTTCACAGAAGGAGTTTGCCGTATGAGATTTGAGGGAAGAGTTGCGCTGGTAACGGGTGCCAGTCGCGGTATAGGCACGGCAACGGCGATTAAACTTGCCAGCGAAGGTGCCGATGTTGCAGTCCATTATGTGAGATCCGCAAAGCCGGCAGAGACGGTTTGCGAGGAGATCCGTGCGCTTGGGCGACGTGCAGTTGCAGTTCAGGCTGACATTGCCGATCGAGCCGCAGTCGATGAAATGGTGGGGCAGGCTACGTCGGCGCTCGGTCCTATCGAGCTGCTGGTGAATAACGCTGGCGATGTCGGCAACATGGATTTCGATCAACTCACACCCGAACACTGGGATAAGATTATTGGAATTAATCTGACGGGACCTTTCAACGTCATCTGGGCGGTCAAGGAGGGAATGGCGCAACAGAAGTTTGGACGAATCGTTAATGTCTCATCAATTGCAGCACTGGCTCCGCGCCCGAATCAGTTCGCCTATGCAGCGGCAAAAGCGGGTGTCATCTCCTTCACAAAGTCCGCGTGTGATCCCTTAGCCCAACATAACATCCGGATTAACTCACTTGCCCCCGGTGCCATTGACACAGATATGATCCACGAGATCTCGCCAGAGATGCTTGAACATCTGCGCTCAACCACGCCATTACAACGTTTGGGGACGCCTGAAGAGATGGCAAATGTCATTGCATTCCTGCTCAGCGAAGACGCCAGCTACATGACCGGTGCGACCGTCATTGCCAGTGGGGGGCGGGTATTATTCCCGTAAGATATAGATTGATTCCACTAGTTTTCACACGATTCATGCCCAAATGGCGTGTTGATTGTTATCAGTGAATCTAATCGCTTTCAGAGTCCAACGTAGATATAGCGGTCGATCGCCATGCTCACCGCACAGCCTCCATATTTATGGGAGAAGTGTGGTAAATCCGAGCCACCTCCAAAAAAACTGATCCGTAACCGCGTCTGTGTGATAATCATCGTATCCTTATTCCTCCGCTGAAAAGTATCCAGAGACAAACACCAAATCCAGAATGTTGACCACTCCATCGCCATTGGGGTCAGGTGCGGATTTACCGAGTCCGTTGGCGACCTGCACCAAATCCAAGACGTTGACGACCCAGTCGCCGTTGACATCAGCGGGATGTTTCGTCTTGAGATAGATTTCACCATCGAGATCAGGGACCAAGTGGGTGATGGACGCACCGTTGTTTCCTCTGTCGGATACAGAGGTCGCAGATGATGGCAGTGTGATGCTTTGGGCTTGCCCACTCCGGTTGTAGACCGCCCACCCGTTGGTGAACTCTCGGATATACAACCCTTCGAGGCCCTGATACCGTTGGGCAGTGGAACCGACGGGCTGTCCGAGCTCCGCATCCCAGAACGGATACCAGATGTGTTTCTGGTATTGCTGTTGCCCTCCAATAGTTCCAAGAGTATAGAGGGCATATCCATCGGATAGGGTGAGGCTCATTGTCGTGAATAAACGCATCCACTGTTTATTTCTTGGACTATCTGGCGGTTCGGCACCAATGCCATGACCTCTTAAAACGTTGATTTGGGGTTCTCTAGCATTTGCTTCAAACCAGATGAGATTTGTTTCAATTTCAATAATATCATTACGGGTGTAACCATCTTCATCATCGAGATTATAGAAGGTTTCCATGAAACTGCCGTTGATATGCGGAACTGAGAGCGGAAGTTTATGCCGATTTCTATTGATGATGATAAGGAAATCATCCGGAACTTTCTCACGAATACGTTTAAGAATATCACTTGCGATCATTGTATCACGCCACGTATCGTAGAGGATTCCATCATATATCCCGCATTTAGCGACAGAAACTGCCTGTTCAACAATGACATCTTGTACTTCGGGTTGTGTCCAATCAAGGTAGCGACGACTGTATGGGGTTTCCTCAACAGGGTTTCCGTCTTCGTCTCTTAACCAACCGAACCAATCTTCGGGAAACTGACTACCTACTTTTGAATACCTGCTTACGACATGAACAAGAAATAGTATATTCGGGTTTTTGGCAAGCAGTTTATTACGTTTAGCTATTGTGATTTCGATAGGCCCACTCAGTTGAGACCATGGTGGAGCCTTTTGGAAATTGAGTCCAAAAGTACTCCACATTATGTCGTGATATGCGAGTCGCTCATCAATGGATAAATGCGATAATCCAGGTAAATCATCCCACAGATCCCCTTTCCCTAGCCCGTCACCAAAAGCTGCAACAATAGATGGGAGGGTCCGATTCTCAATGCGCTCTTGAATCGGAAGGTCTGGTAGCACACATACCTCATCATATCGGAGATCAGGAATGGATAGCCCTAGAATCGGGCTAAAATCGGCAACGACATTCGCATCTATCCAAAGCCTTTCCAACTGTGTTAAGTTGGCAAGGGCCCCCACATCTTTTATCTGATTGTCAACAAGATTCAAATCTGTCAATTGTGTCAGATTAGCAAGGGAGCTAATATCAACAATGTAATTATGTCCTAACCAAAGGGTTTCCAACGCGGTCAAGTTGGAAAGTGGTCTTAGATCCGCAATTCGATTCGCTTCAAGATTCAAAAAGACCAGTTTTGTCAGATTCTCAAGCGGGGTGATGTCTGTTATATTACAAGCGAAAAGATGAAGATCTCTTAATTGCGTCAGGTCTTTAAGAAATATGAGGTCCTCAATGGGAATTCCATTAAGTTGGAGGTGTTCAAGTCGCCTGAGACCCGCAATAGGGGTCAGGTCATGGATGGGATTATCGCGAATGGCCAAGTCTTTGAGATTGTGGGCATATTCTATGCCGGCGAGATTTCCGATTTGTGCTTCCTTTGCAAAAAGCCTAAATAATTTTAACATCTCCTGCTGGGTAATTGGAACTTCAGATGACAACTCCAATTCCTCGCGGATAGCCCGTTCCAAATTAGGGTCAGGTATCCCCACAATTTGGGCGTTGGCACGCTGCCAAAAACCGCAGAGCGCAGTGCTTATCATCAAAATCCCTAAACTGTATCTGAACGTCTTAAATCGCATCATGGTTAATTCTCTTTGTCATCAATTACCAGCTAGCGATAAAATCTTCGACCTCAAAATTGCTGGGTTCCTCTTCAAAAAAGTATCGCATCGGTCCGGACTGGAAGCCGGGCACAAAAAGATCCTCCTCCGTTTGCAGCTTGGCATCGAGCACCTTGAACCGTTGCCACAGGAGATCTGCCTCCTCCTTTGAAAAACGGTCAGCGAATTGCGGTCCCCAGTTGATGCTTATCGAGTGCGGACTGGAAGCGCGTCTGCGAACTTCCGGCGGCAGCGTGTCGAAGTCCGGACTTTTTAAGATGTGGATGTGATAAGCCGCCTTGGAGAGGTATATCGCCAGTACCATTTTGCCCTTCTCACCTGCGCCGGGCTGGAGCTCCTCAACCGCCTCACCGTATGCTTCGACGTCCTTTATCAGAATAGCCCGCAATGCAGCCTCTGTCAAATCCTGCATCCGATTGCTCCCCCGCGTCCAATTCTCAAAAGTTTCTCGTGCTTTCGGGGAAAGGAACTGTGTAAAGCTTAAGTCTGGATAGTACGGGAAAATCGTGTGACCCCCGTGGATCGTTCGGCGCAGCTTGGTGCTATAGTTGCTGCCCCAATGCAGGATGTAATTGGAATACACAACTCCATCCCCGCCTTTTAGCTCAACGGGGATGCCCCCCGGCAAAGGGAGTCGCGGATTTTCGAGCAGTTGGCGATTCTCCGCTTCGGTGTTGAGACGCCGATGGCTGCCGGGTACCACCCACAGTACGTCATCGTCATAGAGCGGAATGTTCCACTGGAGGTACTTCGGTCCGTTCTCCAAGAAGTCCGCTTGCAAGCTTGCCATCGGAGCCATGTCGATCGGATGGACATCGCGGTGCCAGTTGGCTGGACCGTGATCCCGCTGCGGACTGCACATCAGCATCATCCCAGCAATTCCCGTCTGTTCAGGAACGCTTAACAGTTGACGAGCAACCCCCAAGGTATTGTCGTGCATCCATGTCTCAACAGCGTTGGCGGTTTCTTCATCAATAAGATTCTCGAAGTGCCCCAGCCGCGGTTGTGCGCCGGTTTCCCACGCACCCGGATTGCCTTCCTGCGCCCAATTCTCCTTTTGACGTTCAACCAGCACTTCAAAGCTGGCGCGTACATCGTCCAACTGGTCCGGAGGGATAACCTCCCGCAGAATGATATAACCGTCCTCTCGCAATTGTTGTGGATCGACCTTCATCGCCTCTCCCTTATTAAATTAACCTGAGTTACTAGTTGCTAAACCTGCTCGGCTTGGATAGGCATATCCAAGTCTTAGACTCTCCCCGATAAATCGGGACAGGCGGAACGGAGCCATCTTTGCGCGTGTGCAGTGGATTTGTCAATCCACTGCGAGCAGTGAGGAACTTGATTTCGTTTTCATTCTTCCACTTTACGACATTTCACGTCACTAGCAACTTGCGTTAAATTAGGACAATCGAATGAACCAATTGTTTTCACGTTTCACGAATCACGTTTCACATCTTTCGTGCTTTGCACTTTCTTTTTGCAGGAGCCTTCTACACAAGAATGGCTCTCATCAGGAAATCGTAACATTGGTCAATCCAAGCTCGGCGATAGTCTTCCGCAACGCCGTATGTTGTTCGACAGTCAATGGAGATCCGGGGGCTCTGGGATGACCACAATCGATGCCGAGCCGTTCACTAAGCGTTGCCTTGAGGAGGGCGTGAAATCCACCGCCACACGCGAACATTCTGTCCGCTGCCTCACAAGCCCTGTCTTGGGCAGCTTCCGCCCGCTCCAGATCGCCAGCTTGGTAAGCGTTCCAAATCTCTACCCAAAGCTCGGGCGCCATGTTCGGGGGACCATCCACGCAGCCTGTGGCACCGATCGTCAGAGCCGGCAGCATTAATCGACTGTTTCCAATTAGGCAATAGAGTCCCATCTTGGCAAAAGCGCGAACATTGCCAAATGTCACCGCAGAATGCTTTAGTCCAGCCAACTGCGGTACCCCGTCCTGAATCTTCCGCATCAAGGCAGGGGTGATTTCAACGCCGGTGGCACCCGGCAGATTATAGACGAACAAAGGTAGGTCAGCCGCAGCACCCACGATTCGATAATGTTCGACGATCTCCGCATCGTCGCGCCCATAGAAGAAGGGCGGTACGCAGCAGATTGACTCAACACCCGCCTTGGCGGCATGTTCTGCCAGCTTGGCAGCCCGCGCAGTTGTTGGTGCCCCGACGTGCATGATGTTCTTTATTCTGCCGTTGGACTGATCCGCAACAACCTCCGCAATCCGGTTGTTCTCTTCATCGTCTAACAGGACGCTTTCTCCGCTACCTCCAGCTACCCAGAAGCCGTGAACACCGGCTTGGATATTAAATTCGATGACTTTGCGAAAAGCCGCTTCATTTAACTTGCCTTCAGGTGTCATTGGTGTAATAATCGCGGGAAATATACCGTGAAATTCGGTTGCCATAATCATTCCTCCCAAATAGTGGTGACAAGGTAGACGGGATTTCGCCCCAAATGGGCGTGTCCCCAATCCTCTCAGGAAAGACTCGTTATATTTTTAGGACTTACACAGCCAATTGTAGGTGCTTGCATCCCGATTTATCGGGGCGGGGTGTCTAACCCCGCGTTGAAATGCGTAAGTCCTGATTTTGTAAACGGAGATTTTGAATGTCATTCTATCTTCGCAAAAATCGGTGAGCGCGTCAAGTGGAAAATAGAGCCCATCTGGATCCAAGGATCGGTTTTTTGATATTGAACCAGTTTAGGCAATCGACTACACTATCCGGACGCGTTGCTTTACGCCCTACTGCTTTTTATAGTGACATATCCACGAAATGATTTGATGGAGAAACCGTATGAAAATTACAGCTGTAAAACTCTACGTCCTTGAGCATCCGGAGCGCAAGGGCAGCGGACATAAACTGGTACAAGTTCCAAATTTGCACCGCACTCAGTACACCCACAAAGGATTACCAAGCGATCAGCCGGCACAGCAGGCTTTTATTCAGGTGGAGACCGATTCCGGGATCACGGGTAGGTGTACCACCACGATGTCACCCACGCAGGCAGCGATTTTACGGAATCAGGTGCTGGGTGAGGACCCACTGGACCGGGAAAAACTATATCAGATGCTGCACAAAGGGACGCGTTGGGTGTACCAGCCTCCCGGTTGGTTCGGAGATTTTGACAACTGCCTTTGGGATATTGCCGGTAAAGCTGCGGGGCTTCCTGTCTACGCCTTGGTGGGGCGAGTGCGGAAGCAATTTCCTGTCTATCTGACCGGCGGGGATGGCACGGTAGAGGACTATCTGCGAGCCATTGAGGCGGGGCGAGAAATAGGGATTAACGCCTACAAATTCCATTCATACAAGGGTGGTAAAGCGGATATTCCGATTTTGCGTGAGGTACGGGACGTTGTCGGTCCGGACTACGCACTGCTCCACGATCCGGTCTGTTCTTACACATTGCGAGAAGCCATTGAGGTGGGACATGTTATGGAGGAGTTAGACTTTGTTTGGCTGGAAGAGCCGTTCCACGAACAGAAGATGAATCTCTACCAAGAACTGTGCCGGGAACTCACGATTCCGGTGATGGCGACGGAGATGTTGATGCACGATATTGGGCTGTCCTCACAGTGGCTTATCCACGGAGCAACAGATCGGCTCCGCGTCAATGCGCGACACGGTACAACTCAGGTGCTGAAGTTGGCGCACTTTGCTGAACTCTACGGGACAAATGTGGAACTCAACGGTCAGGGCGGGTTATTTGGACTTCTCCACGCACACTTAGGGTGCTGCATTGATAACACGGACTTCTACGAGTCCTTTTCCGCTGCTGCCGATGGCAACCGTCAGCAGGGGCAGG
The DNA here is from genome assembly GCA_965220385.1 of Candidatus Poribacteria bacterium. Classification (GTDB taxonomy): domain Bacteria; phylum Poribacteria; class WGA-4E; order WGA-4E; family PCPOR2b; genus PCPOR2b. The sequence goes on from OZ244825.1 coordinate 5,148,432, forward strand.
AGTGGGGGATACTGAATGCACCGTTGGTCTCGGATGGGTGCCTATCTCCACCAGACACGCCGGGGTGGGGCGCTGAGTGGGATGAAGATCGGTTCAACTCCTTAGTATCAGCGGAGTATCATTGACGCGGGAAGAAGATATCGATGCCAGCTTCGACGTCATCAATTGGATGGCCGTGCTGTTCCTCATAGTTGTCGTGTATGCCGCGCTCGGTTTCGGTGAGGTCGGTCAGCGGGAAGTTCAGGGTGACTCGACTCTGTTTGGCGGATTCACTCATGGCGATATTCATCTCCTGATCTTGCCGTCCGAGTTGTGCGCCGTATTTCGGTTCGGTGTTATCAAGTATCGCATTCGCGAGGCTCAACAGTTCATCGGCGACAGGGATCTGTCCTTCGGTGAGCGGATAGTGCTTTAACGGGTTTTCCCACGTAATCAGTTGGTCTGGAAGTTCCAGTTCGATCTTCTCGATCACTTCAGTCCCATCCACATCGATCATCGTACGCTTCGGATGATAACCAACACTTTTCGCGCCGTTCTCCAGATCTTCAGGTGGTACAACGTGGATCTCTTCGCCAACGATAGTGCCCTTGCTGCCGTCAATCTGCGAAATACCGCCCTGTCCGCGTCCCAGTGAACGGGCGTGAATGACGTTGGAATAGACCATCAAGGCGGTCGCGTTGTTGTCAAACTCCAGAAAGCCGAACGTCCAGTTATCGCTCGTGTGGTGCCGTTTCATGCGGTCGATGATCGGAATAACCGGTGTGGATTGGGCAATGCCAAGAATCGACTTCGGCTCTCCGTTCGCACGCAGCCGAAGCATACTCATACCGTGATAACCACCTTCGTAGAAGATCCGGTAGATTCGCCCTACCTCGCCTATCACGCCTGCATCAATCACAGCCGATAGAAAGCGTTCGCGCGGTGCGCGATAGTAGTTTTCTGCTACTTCCAGTTTGACGCTGTTTCGCTGTGCTGCTTCGATCATGAGATCCGTCATCGGTAATGTCACAGCGATTGGCGTTTCGACGATGATGTTCACACCAGCATCTGCCATAAAACAGGCGATGGCGTGATGAGCGACTCCGGGCACGGTGATATCCACCGCATCCAGTTTTTCATGTGCTACCAGATCTCGGATATTGGTGTAGGGGTTCGCACCGTACTGTTCGGCATATTGTTGAGCGACCGCTTGGTCTATATCACAGATTGCGACGAGGTTGTAGACATCTTTCAGTTTGGCAATCACCGGGAGGTGTGCACCCCCACCGCGTCTCCCTGCACCGACCACCGCGATATTGAGTTTTGACATTTATGGTTTCCTTGTAGTTTCTTTTTAGAAATAGCCCCCATTTAACACGTTTCCTTCATCCGGATCTGTATCGGTTAGAACAACTGCTATGTGGGACACAAGGCGAGCAAATACCTCTGGTGAAAATGGATTCTCGCTGAGGTATCTCGCATATTCTTCACGATTTTGTTGCCTGCCTTGATATGTCGCATAGTGACGCCTGACCTGTGAACCAACTCTTTTAGCTTTCCGAAGCAGAAGCACTTCATCAATATCGGTTGGTGTCGTGCTAATAGGAGTCATATCAAGCCATTCACAAAGTAGATAATATTTCGCCCCAGGCACCGCTGTTTTTACATCGTGTGCAGTTGCTGACGCCTCTTGGAACATTGTCTTATCGAGATTCGTTTTACACTCAGCACATATATAGCCAAGGTATGTTTCTCGTTCTATAACTTGCTCGCTAAAATCTGGATCATATGATGTTTGTATAAAGAGTTTTCGTGCAATTGTGAAGTCTTGAGCCTTTGTTCGTATATGGAGCCCACCCCCATATTCGCGCTGCGTTACCGTTGATGTAAAATATGCCGCAGAAAAACAGGATTGGGGACCAACGTACAGTTCCTCATCAAGTTCGGGTAGGGATTTGGAAATCAGGTGAGGTAAAAACTCTTCGATTACCGTATTATCAAGCTTCAACTGCCCTTTTTGCCGATATAGAAAATCGCTCTCACTATCGAATATGGTATCAAGATCGATAAATTGCTTATATTCGGAGCCCAAGGAAACCAGACGGTTAATAACAACTGATTGTTCTCCCTCGATGTCCGTCATAGCCTCTATCCATTCACGGTATTTCTCTATTGCATGACCTATTCGTTCCTTATCGCTGATAGGAAGTTTATCGTTGTCGAGCAGTGCGTTAAGCTTATCTAAGTGCGGTGTTGGTAGTGCCATGATTCTTTTGCCTGTGACGGTACGAATTGCGGAGACGGTTCTATATCCTGGACGCGCGAGATTGCATCTTCAAGATACTTTCGTCTATCTGCTGGTACTGTTTGCCGCGCAATCGAAAGCACCTCTTCCCCAATTTCTCGAGCCCGACTGATAATCAGATCGGAGCCGGGAGGAGTTGCACCTCTAGGAATAAAGTGTAGTATATCCTCTTTGATAGTATTGCCGAATTTGTTCTGGAATTTGCGCTCTTGTTGTAGAGTCGTTTGGATACCGACAACATCTTCCGCAAGGCGGCGTAAAATAGCACCGTTGAAAAAGGCGGTTCTATGCACGTTGGACTCTCTGCCTACGACAAATACCACTCTTGCAGTATCACGGCAAACCCTTACTAACTCAGATAGTGATAGACTCATATCAATGCAGTATTGTATAATCGTCAGAAAGCGATTCTGCCGGAACTTACGATTTGCGCCAATCTCAGACTTTGCTGATACAAGTGGCTTCCACCCCAGCATCTCAACCGAAGCGCGGTAGTTGTGATGGTAATTGAACACATTAATGTAAGGCGGGGAAGTAAGAACGAAATCAATAACGCTATCATCTAACGGTAGGTATCTCGCATCTCCCAATGATACGGAAATCGTTTTTTTAGCTTGTGGTAAGGCTTCAATGAGTAGACGGAGTTCATTCCATTTTGACCAGAAGGATTCCGTCGAAATGCTATGATCCTTCAAATCTAATTTTACTATTAAGGCTTCAACCAAAGCCTTAACATCGCGATTTTTTAGTTGAGTCAACTTAGAAATAAGAGATGTGATGGGTATGCCGTTATTAGAACTTACACTATCTTGTTCAAAGAGGGGAAGCCCCAAAGGAATAAACTTTGATAGGTAACTATCCGTACTTGAAATCAGGGACTTCCGTTCTTTTCTGCTATAACTAGCGAACGTGTAAACCTTGGCTAATAATTCAGCAGCCGGGTTTACTTCATAACCAAATGCCTTGTGCTCTAAATGAGCAGACTCAATCAGTACTGTTCCACTACCAACAAATGGGTCAAGAACTACATCATCCTTATCGGCATAGTTTTCAAGGATAGTTTGGACGAACTGAGGCGAGAATTGACCGCGCCAAGCGAGGAGGTTTGCCCGCTTCTTGTCATCAATATCCAAATAGGCTTGATCCAAGGGTTGGTCAAACGATATAGAACTCCTTGGCTCTGATGCAGGTCTGATCAATTCCATTAAGCTGTTACCTCAACTTCTGCTAACTCCCGTGCGTAATCGAGACATGCGAGAATTTGTGTTTTCTGTAGTTCTGGAAACTCGGCAATAATCTGTTCTGCGGTTTGATCTGCTGCCAGAGACCCAAGGATAAGGCTTACCGGGATTCTTGTGCCCTGAATACGCGGCTTGCCCCGTAATATATCAGGTGTGCTAACTATATTGTCTCGCCAACTGGTTTCCATATTCTCTTCAATATGTTTTTCTATTCGGGCATATCAATGACCACATACTGCTGATCAACAGATACAGGATAGGTCTCGGCGGTATACGGTCCCTTTTGCAACCCTGATGCCACCGTAGCCCCGTCCTCTACTTCTACCGGGTACTTTCTAACACGCTTCTGTGCTGGGTTCCACCACGACTGACCCGTTTTGATGTCAAACTCCCAACCGTGCCAGACACAGCGCAAGATTTCGCCTTTGCGAGTGTATCTGTATTCACCCGGGATGTCAGATTCAAGAAGGCCTGTCAAACGTCCCTCGCACAGGGGTGCTCCTTGATGGGGGCAGATGTTCCGCACAGCATAAAATTCGCCATCAATATTAAAAATGCCGAGCGATCGTCCTTCAAGCTCGACGATTTTGCGTTCGCCCGGCGGAATTTCATCCACAGTTGCAACTACATGTTTTGCCATAAGATTCAGTTGTATTGTATGAAGTGTAGTAGGAGGGAGCAGGGGTTCAAGTTCCGCAAAGTTCCCGCGTTTTTTATTCGTGAACCCCTGAACGGTTTGTTGATCTGCAAACTTCTACAATTTATACAGTTCGCGTGCGTTATCCGCCATAATTCGCCGCTTTACGTCCGGCGCGAGACTCGTCGGGAAGGCGCGGTCGGGCGCATCAAAGTCCCAATGCGGATAATCGGTTGCGAACATCAGTCGCTCTCGTGCGTTAAGCTGCTCAAGCAGCAGGTCGAAATACTCTCGTTTGGGAGGTTCTTCCACCGGTTGCGAACTGAGCCAGAAATGTTCCTTCATATACTCTGACGGCAGCTTTTTCAGATCCGGGACCTCTTCTTTCAGCTTTTTCCAACTCTGATCGAGTCGCCACATCAGCGGTGGAAACCACGCAAAGCCGCCTTCAATCAAGACAAACTTGAGTGTGGGGAAGCGTTCAAAAACGCCTTCACAGACAAGGCTGATCACCTGTGTCTGGAACGCTTGTGGCATACCGCCGTGGTCCTCAATATAGTAAGAGGGCGCACCCGCGCCGGTAATCGGACCAGCACCGGTACCACCGAAGTGGATGCCAATCGGTAGATCATATTGCGTTGCGGCTTCATACAATTTCCAATACTTCCGCCGTCCCAACGGTTCGTCCGTGCGTGCAATCAACAGCACCTGCACAAAGTTTGGATCTTCGCCACGCCGATGAATCTCCTCCGCTGCTAACTCCCCATCTTCATAGGGAACGACAATCGATGCTTTCAAGCGTGGTTCAGGCGTAGTCCACTCTTCGACCTGCCAATCGTTAATCGCTCGTGCGATCGCTGCGACGTACTCCAAATTAAGTCCGCTGCCGCCCATCAGTGGGTTCAGAACCCCGTACTCAAAGTCCCAAGCGTCAAGCAGTTGTTCCTGCATGAAAGCAAGATCTGCGCCCGGTGATAATCCAGATGGGGGCCAGGCATCGTGCCGAGCCGCATGGGGCATCCCCCGCGGATAGTTGGATCCGGCGTGTCCACGCCCACCTATCATCGCCTGATGCTTGCGCCAGCGTTCAGAGAGGTAGGGATGCAGCGATTCCGGCGATGCAAGGGTGTTGTGAATGTCGGTGTCAATGACGGGTACTTTTTCCCGTGTGCTCTTCATCTTGTTTCCTCCTTATTGAACGTGATTTTCAGGATTAAGTTGGTGGATTGGAACAGGATTTACGAGGTAATCCTGATACATTTCACAGTTGATAAAACTCTCGCGCATTTTCCGCTAAGATCTTCTTCATCAATGACTCTGGCAATCCCATCGGCAAAGCCTCTTCCGGCGAATCAAATTGCCAATGCGGGTAGTCGGTTGAAAACATCAACATATCGTCCGAATCAAGCTGCCCAATCATCCGAAGGAACTGCTTGGGATCTGGTGGGGCGTCCATCGGTTGAAGCGTAAAACGGAGATGTTCGCGCATATATTCTGACGGCAGCCGTTTAATCCACGGTGTAATGTGGCGCAGTCCTCGCCACTCCTTATCAATTCTCCACATGACTGATGCGAGCCACGTAAAACCGCCTTCGATTAAAGCGACTCGCAAATCTGGAAACCGGTCAAATGTACCTTCTGTAACCAAGCTTATCACTTGGGCTTGGAAAATCTGTCCCGCGCCGGCATATTCCTCTATGTAGGTCGAAAACCAACCGCTTGGACTTGGAGGGATACCCGCAGCACCACCATAATGAATGCCAACGACAAGGTTGTGGCGGGCAGCAGCCTCAAAAATTGGGTCGTAATGTCGCTTGCCATACGGCATCAGTGAGCGCACCGGCAACAGAACCTGCACAAATCCAGGGTGGTCGCCCATGCGTTCAATTTCTTGGGCCGCTGTTAGTGGATTCTGGCTCGACACAACTAATGAGGCACGTAGACGTGGTTCTTGGTCAAGCCAATGTTCGACCTGCCAGTCGTTAGCTGCGGTAGCGAGTGCCGCTGCCAAGTATTCATTATGCACGGTTTGTACCCAATACGCGCAGTTCAGGATCCCATAATCCGCTTCCCAGAAATCCAGCGTCTGTTCTCGCAGCAGCTCTAAATCTGATCCCGGTGGTCCGTCCTCAGGCTTAGTATCTGGAAGTGCTGATGTCGGTGCACCCCCCGGATAGTCGCCCATCTCAGGTCCCCCAAATCCAGATGTACTGCAATACTCAACCCAAAAGTCCGGCAGGTATGGATAAAGGGTTCCTAACGACGGTACGCGATTATGAATGTCACAATCAATCAGTGGAAGGTCTGACCGAACAAAGCTCGGTTTTGTATCCCATGTCTCCACGGTTCTCTCCTTAAACAATTGTAGCGTCTTTTATAGGATACATGCCTGAAGCCTTTTTGTCAATAGGAAGTTTCGCTGCAATAGCGACTTGAATTATCCTTCCAGCGAAGGCAGCCATGCTAACAATTCCCTTGCATAGTCGCATTTAGGTATAGAATTGACAACTGTTAATTCCCTGTGTTATCATGCGTTCTACACTTGTTTGAGGAGGGATAGGAATGGCTGAAGTTTTTGAAAAAATGGAAGCACTGAAAGCACAAGCGGTTGTCTGCACCGACTGTGCGTTAGCGGAAACCCGGTTGAACGTTGTTTTTGGTAACGGTGATCCGACCTCCAAACTTGTTATTGTCGCTGAAGGTCCATCGGCGACGGATGAACACACCCTAATTCCATTTTCCGGTCCGTCGGGGGATCTTCTCGACGAAGTGCTTCATGCGAACGACTTAGACCGTGACGAAATCTGGATAACAAACGTCATTAGATGTCGTGCTGCTGTCCGACAAGGGAGCGTGACAAAAAATCGTCCGCCGAAAGCCGGGGAGATTAAGGCGTGCTCAAAATGGCTCGACGGTGAACTCACGCTGATTAGCCCTTCAGTCATTGTCTGTATGGGAAGCCCCGCCGCCAATACGCTCATCCACAAAGGTTTTCGCATGACCGAGGAGCGAGGTCAATGGTTCACAGATACACTTTACGCCCCATTCGTCTTGGCGACCTATAACCCTGCATTCGTATTGAGACAAGAAGGCGAAGCGTATACGCGTGCCCGACAAGTTCTGATTGATGATGTCGCGGATGCGAAACAAAAACTATCAGAAGCCCCTGATTCCCCGAAATTGACATTATTCTAGATCTGACTAACTATTCAACAATCCCGTTTAATGAGTAGAGATAGATTATGCTAACTTACAAAGCGATGTACAAATTGCTAGATGAAGGCGTTCATGCGGAAGTGCTCGATTTTCCGGGGGTCATTACCTGCGGGAAGGATATAGAAGAAGCGCGAAGACTGCTCGCAAGTGCCTTGGTTGATATGGCAGAGACTAACTTATTACATGGCGAGTCGCTTCCACAACCCGATCCAACCTGTACAGATCCTGAAGCGGATTTAGAAGAACCAATTTACCTCTTGCTTCAATCTACGTCTCGTGTGACCTTGGTTCCGCAGGATGCTGTTCCATGAAACGAAGAGACCTTCTCAACCACCTGCGTCGGCATGGCTGCCAGTTTGTGCGTGAAGGTGGCGACCATTCGATTTGGGAAAACCCGACCACGAATCGTCGCACCTCGGTGCCGCGTCATAGAGAGATTCCTAATTACACAGCAAGGCGAATCTGTCGACAACTTGATGCTCCCGTACCCTGAAAGAAATTGTAACTCCGTTTCACAGTTTCTATTTTCAGATTAGTGGGTTTAGGGTTAAACCAATATCCCGCAAGATACTCTTTTTTACCTTACAGACCATCGTATACGCAGGGTCATACACATTGCCCATGTCGTACTCCACACACTGACCGAGCAGGATGTGGGGTGCGTTGCCTTCCAAGCCAAGTTCGTTAAGCCAACGGACCATTTCTGTCGTTGCGTGTTGTACACACTGATCTAGAGGACGCGCATTTCCAGCCGTTAGGATATAATCGTCGTTTTCCGCGCGGGGCCAACCGATCTCTTTGCCTTTGATTACATTGACTGTAAACTGCACATCGAACGAGATTTCAATTCCAGTCCCAACAATCTCACCGTCGCCTTGTACAGCGTGTCCGTCCCCAATGTGGAACAGGGCACCAGCCACAAACACCGGCAGATAAACGGTAACCCCTTCACAAAAACCGCGGTAATCCATGTTACCGCCGTGCGTTGAAGAGGTTGCCGTGGAGATTGCCTGTTTGCGCGGCGGGGCAACACCAAAACACCCTGCCATCGGTTTCAGCGGCAGCGTGAGCCGACCGAGGCTCGTTTCCGGTGAAACGAGGGTCGCTGTCCATTTATCCAGATCAATCTCCCAGTCTCCGCGGCCGTTCTCCGGCAGATTGGACGCTACATACTGTGCATCAAGGATGTGCGGGGCAATCACCGTCGAGGTTCTGCCCATCTTGCGATTGGGGACCAGCCGATCAAAGTGAACAGCAAGTGTGTCCCCCGGCTCGGCGTCGTTAATATAGAAAGGTCCCGTCTGCGGATTTCCACCTTCCGTGACTGATTCTCCGGCAGCGTCAACACCCCCGGCGTCAACGGTTGTTGTGACGACGGTATCGCCGCTGTCGATGTGGAGCACCGGTTCATGTGCCCCGATTGCGACGTGGTAAACGGTTGGTTCAAAATGATGTGTTGCCATAAATCCCTCCTCTATTATCCGTATTTCAGTTGGTTACTTAAAAGCGGGTTGTTTCGATTCTGGAAGTTTTGGAGATAACAACGCTGCCGCCAAGAAGCAGCAGAGTGTCACTTTTTAAGCTGCTTTGCTTTGGCAAAGTCTGCTCGAGCACGGGCATGATCGCCTTGTTGCTCGTAAGCATCTCCGCGATGGTAGTAGGCGTTGACATTGCCCGGCTTTAACTCTATCACTTTGGTCAAATCCGCGATGGCACGGACATAGTAACCTTTGCGATAATAAGCGATGGCACGATCGTAGTAGACATTGGCATTGTCTGTTCCCTGTTCTATCACTTTGGTCAAGTCCGCGATGACACCGACATAGTTACTTTTGTAATAGTAGGCCGTCGCACGATTATAATAGGCACTAGTGTAGTCCGGGTTCAACTTTATCGCTTTAGTGTATTCGGCAATGGCGCGATCATAATCACCTTTTTTTTGGTAGTCAATGCCGCGTTTGTAATGTGCTTCCGCATCCTCGGATTTTGGTTTTATTGATTTCGATGACTTTGTGCTGGCATAGTCAGATTGGGGTGGGTGTTGCTGTTTTTGGTGAGTATTTTTCGGTGCTGTACTGGTCTGGTCAGATTTTGACAGTTTTGGAACCAACAAAGCTGCCGCAAAAAAGCAACAAAGTGCTCTCCCCATTATTGTTCTTTCATCAATTTCTTCTTTACCAAAAGCGGTTAGATTGCGTTGTGTTCTTATGACATGAGCGAGATCACTATCAGATTGATCAAATTTGTCACAGTCTTTATACTCCTTGATGAGTTCGGGCAAATCTCTAAGGTCCTTGGGGCCTGTTTTTAGGCAATTCTTAAGCCAGTTGCGTAAGGTTTCAATTAGGATTTCAGGGTAGTTTTCATCAATAGGAAGAGTTTTGAAGTGTTCTCTAAACTTCGAATCGTCCTCCGTTGCTTTTATAGCGATGTCTCTGATTCTCGGGTGTGTGTTAATGTCTTGAAATTGAACAATTTGCGTTTTCAACTTGTCAGTCTTTTTATCTCTTTCACCGATTGCGTCGTTGAGCGATTGAATTTCACCATCTTTTTCTGACAAAGTTCGACGAAGGTCACCAATAGTTGTCTCGTGGGTGTTGATTTGTTCTTGAAGTTGACCACTTGTTCTATTCAACCTATCATTCTCGCTATCTCTTTCACCGATTGCATTGTTGAGCGATTGAATTTCACCATCTTTTTCTGATAAAGTTCGACGAAGGTCACCAATAGTTGTCTCAGGATTGTCAATTTGTTGTTGAAGGGATTGAATTTCGTTTTTTTGATTCGAGATTATCTCCTGTTTTTCTGACAAAGTTCGACGCAGGTCGTCAATGGTTGCCTCATGGGTGTTGATTTGCTCCTCAAGTTGATCGATTTGCTTTTTCAACTCATCATTTTCTTTACCTGTGTTGGCGCCTTCCGTTTGAAAAAATTGAATGTCCTTTTTCAATTCGGCATTTTCTATAAGCAATCGAGTGTTGTCGGCTTTAGTCAAGTTTAATTCATGCAGAGCGTCACCAAAAAGGTTGGCGATATCTTCCTGCGGTTGTGATTCCTCAACAGGTTTTCGTGCGAGATTGATTACACGGTCTGTCTGTCCTTTGTCTGCCAAGATCGCGTTAATAATCCCTTCCAGAATAGCACGATAGGTCTGCTCGCCACCTGGTTCCGGTGAATGGAGGGTGACATCATTTTCCAAGCTATATTTTATCAGTCCCTTAAGTCGGTTTTCCTCCTTGCGATACTTTACTCTCATCTCATCAGTAAACCGTTCACGAAATTCTTCCCAGTCGATTGTATTGGATTGCCACTTTGCGAGCAGCCCCCTTGATGGTGCTAATTCCGGGATATGCAGCATGGATGGAACTTCTTCGTGACAGATTGCGTATTTTTTTTGCGTTGGACTGGCTTCGGCGTTTTCAATGGAATTCAGATATAACATGATATGCCCTCATTCAAGATTAGACTTAATTTTTCCCTTCTTATCCGTATTTTAGCCAGTTATCAAAAAGCGGTTTTATTCGCGGGTTGAGGCTTTCAAGGAATGTAGAGTCGTTCAGCCACTCCTGACTCGTCGGGCTATCCGGGTTTGGCGGCTGCCCTTCGGACGGTGCAACCACAAGCGCGTAATGCAGCGTTTGGCGGATCGCCCCCGACCGGTTATACCCTTTGTGGAGAAGACTGGAGTTATAGAAAACAATATCGCCCGCCCTCAATTGGACAGCCATCTGGTTGGGCATGTCAGCTTTGGGCGAATTTTGTATAATATGCCGCTCGGCATCGGTGATCTCCCGACGGTGGCTGCCGGGGACGATGAACAGGGTATCATCGTCGTACAACGCGCCGTTCAGTTGGACGCTACTCTTGAGTTTTGCTATCAGTCGTTCAAGTGGCACTTCGCCATCTCTTGCCGAATCCCGATGCCAGTTAATATGGTACGGTTTTCGTTCCGAACTGACCAACAGGGTGCACAGATGATAGCGCAGCCGCGTCCCGATTAGGCTTTCGATGACATCCAAAATCTGGGGATGCCCAAGCGATTCGACCAGCGCTTCTTCCCTGATACTTGGATGGAAGATGTTGTTTACGCCCCAGATGTCGTCTTGCTCCCCATCAACATAGCGCAGGTATTGATGCACCTTCTCGACGCGGCATTTATGCAGGATGCAATCCACAGCGGCACGATATGTCTCAATGTCCGTCTGGGATAATACGTCTCTGCGGATGACGTAACCGTCTTGAAGGAATGACTCTATCTCAGAATGATTCAGCATCTTACCCTCTTTTGGTCTGTTAATTTCCTCTAACGATGTGCCGGTCTTCGTAGCCGCCGCGTGGGAACCGCTCTAGGGGCAGATCTGCGGGAATGTAGTGCCAGGCGGTGCTGTAACGGGGACGGTCACTGCGATTCTCGTAGGTCCCGTGGAGAAGGTTTGATGAGAAGAAGACCACCGTACCAGCGGGCACCACCAAATCGACCGCTTTCGACTCATCTACCTCCGTCCAACTCCCGTGTGCTCCCGGTCTTCGATGATGTTCTACAATTGATTGAGATAGGTGACTTTTCGGAACAATTCTCAAGCAGCCGTTCTCGCGGTCTGCGTCTTGAAGGTAAATGCCGCAGCTGACAATGCGGTTTGTATTTGTACCGAAGTAGAAATTGTCCTGATGCCAGTGTACCGAGGTGCCTCCATTTGGCAGTTTTGGAAAAAACTTGGTGCCGAATACGTCAATGTCGGAACCGACAAGTGCTTGGACTCGATCGAGGATTTCCGGTTCTTGGGCGAGGTCCAGAACCTTCGGTTCAACGACGCACACCCCCTGAATTTTGTGTAAAAATCCCGGAATCGGTTCATGATCTTCGTTAAATTCAAAGCTCCAATGTGGGCTGCCAATCGAGAGGGTACGGCCGCGCTCAACCAGTTCATCAAAGAGATCCTGATAGGCTTTGAGTTTTTCGCCGTGGATTAAATTTTCAAAAACCAAGTATCCTTCTTCGTGAAACTGCTGCACCTGTGTATCTGTTAGTCGCATTGATAGATTCCCCTATTCTCTTGTGGGATAAAGCTCTTTGTCCTCTGTTAGTTTCCCCAAAAAGTCAAATACGGTTGATTCTCCAATTCCCGTAGCAATAGCAGTCCAAGTTCTCGGGCGTGGTAGTCGCCCCACATCGACGATTCGCCACAAGGGATTGCGCTACCTTCCGGGATATAATCCCAACCGTTTGGACGATGATAGATTGAATGCAGGATTAAGCCTTGATGTTCGTCAGACTCCGACAGATACGGTTCGGCAAAGAGTGCATCAGCGACCGTTAATCCCGCTTGGTAATAACGGTGCCCTGCTTCCTGTTCGCCCTGTTTTTTGAGATAATTCCCCAATCGGATTAACCCTTGTGCGGTGATGGTAGCTGCAGAGCTATCGACAGGTTCAACGCCGTTGAACGGATCTGCGGGTTGTTGCAGATAGGATCCCAGTTGAGGCAACCCCGGTGCCCCGGTGTCCCAATACGGGATACCATCTGAGGCTGTGTTTTCAATATAAAAGTCAGAGGTGGCTTTAGCAGCTTTCAGGATATGGGCGGTTGACGCTGCCTTCCCACCGTAAGGGGAGAGGTCATCGTCCGTTAATGTCTCGAAGAATTCAAGCTGCTCGGCGTAACCTGTGATAATCCACGCGAGTCCACGTGTCCATGTCGTAAACGGTGAGTACCCCTGCTGGCTGCTTGAGCAGCGATAATTTCCGTCGTTCATGTTAAAGATCGATTCATGTGCAACACGTCCGCGTACGTCAAACGCATCGCGCCCCTCGCCGTAGTAGACGTTATAGGCTGCGGTTGTTTCGGAGTGGTGTAGCAGCCGCTCCAGTAAAGGGATCGGCTGATCGTTCTCACCCATCAGCACATGTCCTAAGCTATGTCCCAACGCCAGTGAGCGCAACGACCGGATGGTATCCGCAAAAAGCGAGTGGGGTCCATTGAACGAAGGGATATAACCTTTCCCATCCTTTGTTTTTGACCAGCGCCCTGCTTGCACCGCTGACGACACCTTCAGCGCGAGTTCATAGAAGTGGAGTTCCCACTCGTTGTGTGGAATACGCCCTTCAAGGATCATGCGTCGTAGGTTGCCGTAGGTCGAAACATTGTTGAACCCATGGTCGTGCACACCGATATGCGTCAGATGCGGTGCCATCTTCTCGACTGTGTTCTTCCGTCCAATTTCGAGGAACTGTTCGTCGTCTATTGCATCGAATTGCAGCAGCGCAGAGCCAAACTGAAATCCCTGCGTCCACTCCGTCCACCCTCGCGTGGTATACTGACCGGCGGCGGTGAACACCGGCGTCCCTCTTTCGGGAAGCCATGTCCCTTCGATTGCTAAAATCTTCTTGCCCGAAAGGTCAAACAGATGCTCAAGTTTCGGTCTGAGTTGTTCGACGGTTATTGAGTCGTTAATCTGCATGGCGATTTTATATCCTCTAAAAGCGTGTGGGAATCTAATGAAGGGTTTAACCCGTGTTCATGCCCTTTGTGAATTTCTGTCCTCCCGCTGCCGGATGACCTCATACAACAGGATACCCGCGGCAACCGATACGTTAAGCGATGGAACGTGTCCGAACATTGGGAGGTGGATCAATAGATCACATTTCTCCCTAACGAGACGACGCAGTCCCTCCGCCTCGTTACCGACGACGAGACAAATCGGTCCTGTCAAATCCCCTTGCGTGTAAGAGGTTGGTGCCGCCTGATCCGCACCGATTACCCAGATGCCAGCCTCCTTGAGGGTTTCAATTGTTCGGGCAAGGTTAGTCACTTGAGAAATTGGAACATACTCAGAACTGCCCGCTGAGGCTTTGTGTGCAGCTGTTGTGATGCCAGCGGCTCGATCCTTTGGAAGGATGAGTCCATCGGCGTTGACAGCATCTGCCGTGCGGATAATTGCCCCGAGGTTCCGAGGATCCTGCACTTGGTCCAACATAATGAATAGCGGCGGGTGATCCGAGTTTTGTGTGCTTGTAATGAGGCTGGAGAGGTCGATATAGCTGGCAGGACTGACAAGAGCGATAACCCCTTGATGAGGGACATCAGCTTCCATAGGATCTAACTCGCGGCGTGGTGTGAAATCGCAGCGGATACCATTTTTCTCAGCGAGCGCGCGGATCTGTCGCAGGCGTGGGTGGTTATTTCCTTGTGCGATAAGAATCCGTTCAATCTCACGGTTGCCGCGGCGTAGGAGTTCCAACACTGAATTTCGACCAACAATTTTATCTTGCATATCTTTGTGTGGGGAAATTCTCTATGCAAATTTGGCTACTGGCACCGGACGTTCAACAGCAAAACTCTTGTGGTGGAGCTTAATGCGCTCAATTTCATGGAGTGTATCCGCTGTAAAGTAGCTTTCTCCACAATAAGGACAACTCATCATAGGGATATTTTCAATGACTATCAAATTTCCGCCCTTGCCGTAAGTTTCTGTAATTCTGCGGATCCGTGCTTCCTCCCTACCGCAAATATCACATAGCATGTGTTTACCTTATCCGGTAACAGCACCTTCGGACGCAGATGATACGAGGCGCGCATATTTCGCCATTACACCACGGGTGTAACGCGGTGCTGGAGGTGTCCAGTCCTCGAATCGCGCTTTAATATCTTCATCCGAAAGTTCAACGTCAATCCGGAGTTTTTCGGCGTCAATCACGACGGTATCGCCGTCACGCAATATAGCGATGGGGCCACCATGCGCTGCTTCCGGTGCAATGTGGCAAATCATAAAGCCGTGTGTGGCGCCAGAGAACCTGCCATCTGTTAGGAGAGCGACATCTTCGCCCAATCCGGCTCCGACGATGGCAGCGGTCACACCGAGCATCTCTCGCATACCAGGACCCCCAGCGGGACCCTCGTAGCGGATAACGACCACGTCGCCCGGCTGGATGGTTCCGTCCTTAATCGCTGCAAAAGTATCTTCCTCGCGTTCAAAGACACGCGCAGGTCCTCTATGAAGGGTTCTATCGTGGCCTGCTAACTTGATGACACAGCCATCGGGTGCAAGATTACCTTTGAGAATTGCAAACCCGCCGGTCGGTTTAATTGGGTTCGACGCAGGGCGAACGACGTCCTGCCCCTCTGTTTCGACCGCGCTCGCAACGGCTTCACCGATAGTCTGTCCCGTTACGGTTAGCTCGTCGGCGTGGAGGCGACCGGCTTCCATAAGACGTTTGGTGACAAGTTGAATGCCGCCCGCTTCATGCAGATCTGCGGCGACATAACGTCCTCCGGGTCTGAGGTCTACTAGGATTGGTGTCTTTGATCGGATCTCCTCGAAGTCGTCGATTGTCAATGGGATATTGGCTTCGTGTGCGATCGCGAGTAGGTGAAGCACACCGTTCGTTGAACCACCGGTGGTTGCCACCGAGGATATCGCATTTTCGAGCGAGCGGCGGGTAATGATCTGGCTGGGACGTCGGTCCGCCGCTAACATCTCCATCACTAATTCACCTGTCTGGAATGCGACATCATCTTTGTTTTTATCTACTGCTGGGACGCTGCCGCTCCCCATTGGTGCCATTCCAAGAATCTCAACGGCGGTCGCCATTGTGTTGGCGGTGTATTGACCGCCGCAAGCCCCCGGACCGGGGCAGCCCTTGCTAATAAGATCATCAAGTTCTTCCACAGTGATTTTACCTGCCGCGTGTACTCCTACCGCCTCAAAAACCTCCATGATCGTTACATCTTCTCCCTGAAAACGGCCCGGCATAATTGATCCGCCGTAAAGTGTCAGCGAGGGGATATCTAAGCGGGCAAGCGCCATCACCGTTCCGGGAACGGTCTTGTCGCAGCCGCAGAGCGTAACCACCGCATCGAACATGTTGCCACGACAAACCAGCTCAATAGAATCCGCAATGACCTCCCGACTGATGAGCGAAGCCTTCATTCCCTCGGTGCCCATAGTAATTCCGTCTGAAATGCTGACCGTATTAAATTCAAGCGGGGTGCCACCGGCGGCACGAATGCCTTCCTTCACCTTTGCAGCAAGGCGACGGAGGTGGTAGTTACAGGGACCAATCTCGATCCATGTATTAGCGACCCCCACGATTGGCTTATCCAAGTCTTCAGGTATTAATCCATCATCGCCGAACATTAACATGGCGCGTGCTGCCGCTCGATCTGGACCATCAGTAATTGCGTGACTTTGACGTTTAAGTTCGTTTCTCATACTTCCTGCGTCTCCGATTATTTTTAAGGGACAACGACTATTGTCCTGTGTTTGGTCTTTTCTTGCAACTACACCGGTCCCTGCAAAAATCTGACTAAGATTCAATCACCGACAGGATAAAAGATAGGGATCTGAAGATGTTGCTTTGCCCCTCAAGCCTGAAAACCAGTTTGGGTTGGGCGACAACAATCACCGTATCGTGGATAAAGCACTACTCCGGTGAGGGACCAATGATAAAAGTGCACAAAATAACTATTTAAGTAGTAACAAAAAAGCTGTTTTTAGTTCCCCTTATGTCCGCCTCACACGAAACAGGGGTTGATCAAACTCAACGGTTGTCGTATCTTCAACGAGGATTTCGAGTATCTCGCAGGGGAAATCCGGCTTGACTTCGTTGAAAATTTTCATCGCTTCAATTAAGCACAAAGTATCGTCTTCTGATACAACGCTTCCAACTTCCACGTAAGCCGCAGCCTCCGGCGATTGTGACGCGTAAAACAGTCCCACCATCGGCGAGCGTATTAGTTCTCCAACCTCTGGCGTCAGTTGTACTGCGGGAGGCTCCGCTTGGTCCGCGCTTGGTAAGGGCATTGTGTCGCTCGGCTGCGAAAACGCAACAGGTACGGGTTCGCTGCCTCGCCGGACCTTCAAGGTAATACCATCCTCACGCAGAAGGACCTCTGTCAAATCTCGCTCTTCCATGATGTCGGAGACTTGTTGCAGAAGCTCTGTGGCGGATAGCGATTTTTCTCTTGGCATTGATTAAACCCTCTCTACGTATGTTCCTGTGCGGGTATCAACCTTGATCGTTGTACCGTTTTCCACAAATAAGGGCACTTGGACCACCCCACCGGTTTCTAATGTGGCTGGCTTTGACCCACCACTGGCGGTATCGCCGCGTAAACCGGGGTCTGTTTCAACAATTTTAAGTTCCACGAACGTCGGTAATTCGATCGTTATTGGGATATTCTCGTCAACTTTGACTCGGATCGTCTCTCCTTCTTTGAGAAACTTGAGCCCGTCGTTCAGGAGGTTCTCTGATAATTGATGTTGTTCAAAAGTCTCGTTGTCCATGAAGTATAATAACATTCCATCACTATACATATATTGCATATCACGTTCTTCGAGACGAACGGTTTCGATTGTGTCTTTTGAGCGGAATGTCCGATCGATAACTGCTCCATCGGTTACCCGCTTGAGTTTAGTGCGGGCAAACGCGCCCCCTTTGCCAGGCTTAACGTGTTGACAATCAGTAATAGTATACATAACGTTGTCGAGACGGATCACTAAACCGTTTCGCAAGTCGTTGAGTGATGCCATAAAATTCTCCTTTTCCACTTTTCGAAAAAATACGCTTTCAAACTTTTCTCTTTCCTGTTGTTCTATAAACCCATCAGTCTGACGGTTGCAAAATCTGAATCATTGCGTCCAACGCCAAGTCATAGCCGTGTGCTCCAAATCCACAAATCACTCCGACAGCGATCGGGGAAATGTAAGAATGCTGACGAAAAGACTCACGGGTGTGCACATTGGAGAGGTGGATCTCAATAACGGGGAGGTTCACAGCGGATAGGGCATCCCGTATTGCAACACTTGTATGCGTGTAAGCCGCGGGGTTGATAATGACGCCATCCGCCCAATCGATATTATCTCCAATGAATGAGACAATTTCGCCTTCGGAATTATCCTGAAAGGTCTTGAGGTTGACGCTGCGCTGTGAAGCGATTTCGCGTAGGTGTGAATTGATGTCCTCCAACGTCTGACTGCCATAAATTTCAGGTTGCCGTCTTCCCAAGAGTTGGAGATTTGGACCGTGAATCAATAAAATGTTCATATCATTAATTCTTCTTTACATCCGCTCACCCCGAATAGAGGTGCTGCTGGAATATGTCTATAATTTTATCCGTAACCGCTTTAATTGATAACCCTGTCGTTGTGATCTCATAATCGGCGCGAGCGTAAAAAGGGCAGCGTTCTGTCAGCATCTGCTCAATTTTCCTCAATGGATCGGGGTCTTGCAGCAACGGGCGGTGGGTTTCACTCCCGATGCGCCGCTGAATCTCCTCCGACGCTGCTGTCAAACAGAAAACAACGCCATTGCCCTTGAGCATCTCCAGATTTGCTTCTCGCAGGACAACCCCGCCGCCCGTGGAGATTACGTGGTTCTCTAAATTTGCTGCCTTGCGAACCGCTGCGCTCTCTAAATCCCTGAAGTGCGTTTCTCCATACTGAGCAAAGATGTCGGGAATATCCATTCCGCTGTCTTCCACGACTATATCGTCCGTGTCAATCATCGACATCTGAAGACGTGCAGCGAGCTTTTTCCCCACTGAGGTCTTGCCTGTTCCCATAAAACCAACCAAGACAATATTTCGCACGGATTCTCCCCGCCCCGTAGGGGTATTAGTATACACCTGTTGCGAGCAATTGTAAAGCAATTCTTTACTCGATATGACATACTATATCGGTGTTAATACAACTGGCAATTTGACTTTAGAATTGCCAGCCTTTGCACCGATTACCTCGATTGAAAAAAGTCCGCAAGGTCTTTGCCGTGTGTCCTTGCATTGACCTCTTTATCGAGTTTGATAATCTGTCCATCTTTGTCGATGACAACCGTTATGCGGCTGCTCAAACCATCTGATTGGTCCGTCGCACCGAAGAGCAAACTGATGTGTCGGCCTGTGTCTACAAGTAATGGAAAGTTCAGGTTGTTCTCTTCAGCAAACTGTTTGTGAGATGCTGCATCTTGTACACTCACTGCAAAAACCTGTGTATCATGTTCGGCAAAGGTACTCGACTCATCCCGGAGCGAGCAAACTTCTGCCGTTCAGCCGCCGGTGAAGTCTTTGGGATAAAATGCTATTACAACGTTCTTTTTTCCTTTGAAACTGCTGAGCTGATACGTTTCGCCGTTCTCATCTGAGGCAATCATATCTGGCGCAGGTCGCCCAACCTCAATAGGTCCCGGAATACTTTCCTCTATTAGCTCCACAAGGTCTGCTCCGTGCGTTTGCGTGTTCACATCTCGATCAATCGCGCGGATGTATCCCGCTTTGTCAATAACGAAGGTTGCCCGATTAGAAGCCTGAAACCTTTCCATAATCCCGCTGTAGGTTTTACTAACTGCGAACTCCGTGTCGGCAAGTAGAGGAAACCCAAACTTCTCCTCCTCTTGAAATTTTTTGTGGGAGGCTTCATCATCGACGCTAACCCCCAAAACAACTGTATCTGTCCCCTGAATTTGGCTCAACTCATCCCGGAGCGAGCGGAGTTCTGTCGTTCAGCCACCGGTGAAGTCTTTGGGATAAAATGCCAAGGCGACATTCTTTTTCCCCAAATAATCGCGCAGATTGTGAGCGACGCCATCTCCGTCATTGAGTGTAAAATCTGGTGCCGGCATGCCAACTTTCAGGTCTTTGAATGTTGCCATCTGTGTCTCCTTCGCGCTAATGGCGCTGGTAATTATGAATGTAGAGATTGTTGTAATACAGAACATTAAAATACGTGACATTATGTACCTCCTCTAAAGTAGATCGAGTAAGCGAGTTTGTGAGTGAGCGTGGAAGCGGGGTTTTTAACTCGCCTCCACGTTTCCACGCTTCCTCTGTTGTCTCTCCCCTCCGGTTTTGGCTCAGCACTCGCTACCTCAATGTCGCCAACACATCAAAAAAAGTCGGGAAGGTTTTGCTCACGCAACTGGGATCCTTGATCCGGATCCCCGGCACCCTTAAACCGATTAACGAAAAACCCATCGCAACCCGATGGTCTTGGTATGTTTCAATTTCCGTGGGCGTAACTTGAGCGGGTGAAATCTTAACGCCGTCTTGACGCTCAACGACGGGAACACCAAGCTTGCGAAGTTCTGTCGCCATGGCGTGGATGCGATCTGTTTCTTGGTGGCGCGTATGCTCGATGTTCCGAATCGTCACTGGACTCTCTGCGAAAGGGGCAAGTGCCGCGAGAGTCAACGATGTGTCAGAGATCGCTTTCATATCGAGGTCAATCCCTTTGAGCCGATCCGGTCCGATGACTTCGATATCATTGCCGTCCCGTTTCACTTGGCAGCCCATCTGTTCTAGTACATTGACAAATTGGACATCGCCTTGTGCGGAATCCGTGCTCAGATTGGTCACTCGGACGCGACCACCGGTGAGTGCAGCAGCAGCGAAGAAATAGGATGCTCCAGAAGCATCTGGCTCAACGGCATATTCGCGGGCTTGGTAACGCTGCCCACCTTGAATATGAAAGGATTTATAATTTCGGTGGGTGACCTCTACGCCGAATGCCCTCATCACGGAGATGGTAATGTCGATGTAAGGGGTCTTCATCTCACCCACAACCTCAATTGCTATCCCTTTTTCGGCATAGGGGGCGACAAGCATCAGCGAGGTCAGGAATTGACTGCTTTTGCTCGCATCAAGTCGAGTTTTCCCACCCTTGAGTCCGTTTGCTCGAATAACTAACGGCAAAAAATTGTTGTCAAATTTTGAGCGGACATCAACATCGAGCTGCTTGAGCGCGTCAAGCAGATCCGAAATGGGACGACTCCGGCGCATCGGGGCATCGCCGTCGATGATGAACTCGCCGTTACCGAGCGCGAGATAACTGACGAGCGGACGTGCTGCCGTGCCGGCATTGCCGATATAAAGTTCCGCGTGGTCGATCGGGATCTGTCCGCCGTTTCCAACGACTTCAAACGTACATCCTTCCGCATCCGCCTCAATCTCAACGCCAAGTTTTCGCAATGCCTCACACATATAGTGGGTATCATCGCTGAAAAGGGCGCCTGTCAACCGAGAACGTCCTTCGGCGAGTGCGGCAACAAGCAATGCCCGATTCGTATAGCTTTTTGAACCGGGCACTGTGACTGTGGTGTTGATCGTTTTCTGGATAGGTTGGATTTCGATCATTGAGGAATTTTCTATTTTGGAACTATGGTGAATTCTAAAAATAAATAAACACCTTCGCCCCGGTAGGTGCGGTTTCTCCCGACAGGTTGGGATCCCGCCTGTCCCGATTCATCGGGGATTTATCGGGACACACCGGCTTGGAGTGCCTCATAATTCTAAGATCCACTATAAATGAGCCCGTGCTCGACGAGTAGGTCCCGCAGTTCACATCTCGCTGCATCGTCCACCGGGAGAAGGGGGCTAGCAGTATGGTGGCTGCAGACACCAAGGAGTTCCATACAGGCTTTCAGACAACTAATCGCTGCACCGTAGCCGTAAAGTTTGCTCAGTTCAAGGATCTGTTTCTGCAAGTGATGGACCTCATCAATCTGGCGCGCTTTCGCTGCATCATACAACTGCACAGAGGTTTTCGGATCGACGTTAGAGATTGAAATAACAGCACCCGCTGCCCCAAACAGGATTGCCGCACCCGCCAACGTATAAGAGCCGAGCATAATCGAGAAATCCTCGTTGTCGCCGAGGTAAGTAAGCATTTTGAGGTAGTTTGTCCAATCCCCTGAGCTATCCTTGATCCCGACGATATTCTCCACACCCTCTGCTAAATCGCGAACGACCTCCGGTGGGATTGCGGTCTTCACCATTACCGGGATGTTGTAGATGACCACCGGCAGATCGGTACTTTGGGCGATAGTTTTATAGAAATCAACAATATCAGCATCGCTGGTTGATGGGTAGTAGTAGGGCGGGGTTGCTGCAACGGCATCGATATTAAATTCCTGTGCGATTTCAATATTCTGGACAACCCGTTGGGTGCTTGAATCCATCACGCCGCAGATAATCGGAACACGCCCACCAACTGTGTTGGCAGCAATTTCGACTGCACGTTGCCGTTCTGCATTAGTCAGCGTTGTGAACTCTCCCGAAGTGCCGAGCAGGTAGATGCCGTGTACACCGTTATCGATTAAACGGTTCAGATGCTTCACAAACCCCAACTCATCAATCCGTTCTTTCTCATCCAAAGGTGTGATCGTTGGTGTCAGAATGCCTTCAAATCGTCCCTTCATATTGTTTTTCTCCTTGATAGACTGCTGTATCAATGGTACTTCTTCAGCGGTTGAATCGCTTCCTGTACCTGTGCTGAAATGTCTGCGGGAACCTGTGGGTTAAAGGGACCGCCTGTACCGC
Organism: Candidatus Poribacteria bacterium; assembly: GCA_965220385.1. Classification (GTDB taxonomy): domain Bacteria; phylum Poribacteria; class WGA-4E; order WGA-4E; family PCPOR2b; genus PCPOR2b. The sequence continues at coordinate 5,171,117 of OZ244825.1, forward strand.
CCACAATATCACTGAAGCCGCTGAGATTCATCGCTTCTATTACAGCGGAATAGTTATAGAGGCGTTCATTCACGAAACGAATCTCTTCAAGGGCGAAGATGTCCGCTTCGATTTGACGGGAGGTTTCGTAATCACCGCGACGTTGGGCGTTGTTGATCTCGTCGGAGGCGCGCGCGCATAAGACAGCGATCCCTGACGTATGCCCTTTCGTGCCGAGTTCCGCTGGGCGTGTGCATCTATCGCCGATCCCCCAGACCACAAGACCACTGTCCCCCACACCATCAATGATTGACTCTACATCTTCTACACCTGTCCCAATCTTCACGCCGATGAAGTGTGGCGAGTCCTTGACCAGACGGACCATTGCGTCAAGTTCGCGTTTCTGGCGGAAGTAGTAGAGAAATCGCGCGCCGCAGGATTCGCCATACTTTTCGCCAAACTTCATGTACTGTTCATATACGCCTTCGGGGTTTGAGATTCCTGTTAAAGGCATTATCAAATATACATCGGGTGGGCGCTGCAAGTTGGACTGTGCCTCGATGAGTTTCCCGGCGTCTCCGATTGGGTTCGGCACGATACCTGACATCAGGACTCCATCGCCCGCCATTTCACGACCGGTGGCATCCATCACACGGGTCTGATCATCCAAACTGACGTGATGGACCAGGCTCGTCCCGGCAATTGCAATCACGCGCTTCCGGTCGCCTTCAAGATAGTTGTTCTCCATCAGATAGTTGATATTTTTTGCGTGTCCCGCGTAGTCAATTTCGTCGTCTTTGAAGGGGATGATTGGAATGGCTGTTACAGAATCTAAAGCCTCTAAAAGGGTTGGCGTGTCAATAGACATAAATGTTCTCCCGTTAATCTAAATTCACAATGATACACTCTGGCTTACAAACAATTTTATCAATAAACTAAGTTTAGCAGAATTTTTCTGTGATGTCAATGTTCAACATTTTCCTTGCAGAAATGGCGCAATTGTGCTACACTTATAACGTCTTTATAGTAACGGCGAATACGCCTTCCCCTTTTAATCTGATCCCGTGAGGTTAGGAAAGGGTATCACTCATGATTTATAGCTACACCCATATCTTAAAAAACGATCGAACCTAAGTGCCTCCCTCTTTTTGTAGGGGAGGCTTTTTTTATGCCCGGATTTAATAGTGTATGAATGCACAGACTGTATTAGACTTCATTGAAGAAATTGGCGTTCTCAAAAATCTGCCGCGCACCGGTTGGCGTTTTCGCGGTATCAAAGACGCTGAGAGTGTCGCAGATCACTGCTATCGGGTATCGCTTCTGTCAATGATTTTGGCAGATGTATTGACGGAGCAGGACGTTCCGTTAGATGTGGAAAAAGTAATGCGGCTCGCATTGTTGCACGAGATCGCTGAGGCACGGGTTGGGGATTTACCGTTTCCGACCCTCAAATATATACCCCAAGAGATCAAAGAAGCGGGGGAACGGGCTGCTGTCGAATCCATGCTTGAACACTTTGGTCCGCTCCAAGAAAAGTATATCCAACTTTGGAAGGAATTTGAGGAGGGGACATCTATCGAAGGGAAGTTGGTGCGGGCTGCTGATAAACTTGAGTTGATGGTTCAAGTTTTAGAGTACGAAAAGATTGGCTATCGATCGCTGGACAAATTTTGGGCAAATCCTTGGAATTATCGGAACTTTGACGATTTTCCCCTGGTACAAGAGATTATGGACCTACTGTATCAGAGACGGGAAGATTTATGGTGAATTTTAAAAATAAATAAACAGTTTCACCCGCCCGGTAGGTGCGGTTTGTAACCGCACCGGTTTGGAGTGTCTCATTAATTCTATAAACTACCATAATTTGAGGAGGACTTGCGCAGCCAACTGTAGGCGGGGCATCCCCGACAAGTCGGGATTCGGAGCAACTTGCCCCGCATTGACGACGCCCCATCGAATTACATTATGGTTCAACTGCGTAAGTCCTAGTAAATTCTAAAAATAAATAAACACCTTTGCTCCCCGGTAGGTGCGGTTTCCAACCGCACCGGTTTGGAGTGTTTCATTAATTCTAAGATCCACTATAATTTGAGAAGTATTGACGTGAGGACAGGCTATGCAAATGCGTGAGAAAACACAAGTGATGACGGCAGAGGATATCCGACGGGCGGTGGTCCGAATATCGCATGAGATTTTGGAGCGGAGTCACCAGGAAATTGCTGAACTGGCAATCATTGGCGTTAAAAGTCGGGGCGATCACTTGGCGCGCCGAATCGCTGAAAATCTGGAACGGACCGAGGGGATTCAAGTCCCGGTCGGTGTCGTCGATGTGCGGCTCTATCGAGATGACGTGAACCTATATGACGAAACAATTAAAGCAAATCTCACGGAGATTCCGTTTGATCCTACCGGAAAGCGTGTCATCTTGGTCGATGAGGTACTTTACACCGGGCGCACTGTCCGTGCTGCAATGGACGCAGTCATGGACTTTGGGCGACCCGCGGCCATTCAGTTGGCGGTTCTCATTGATCGAGGACATAGGGAGCTCCCGATTGCGGCGGACTATACCGGCAAGAATATCCCGACCTCGCGCAAGGAGATTGTTCGTGTTCAGTTGGTCGAAGAAGATGGAGTGGACCAGGCGACGATCTACGAGGAGGATGATTCATGAGTCGGATGCTCATCCGTAATGGTCGCATTGTTGACCCCGCCAACCGGGTTGACACCACCGGAGATCTCCTGATTTGTGATGGGAAAATCGATCGAATTGGTGACCGAATCGAAACTAAGGCTTCCCAAACCGTTGACGCAAAAGGGCTGATTGTGACACCGGGCCTGATCGATATGCACGTTCATCTCCGGGAACCCGGCTTTGAGCATAAAGAGACGATCGCATCAGGCACCCGTGCAGCGGCGGTTGGTGGATTTACTTCCGTTGCGTGCATGGCGAATACCGATCCGGTGGCGGATTCGCCTGAGGTTATCGAATTAATACGGTCGCGGGCGCGAGATGACGGGGCGACGAATGTGTACCCAATCGGCAGTATCACGAAAAATCTCGATGGCAAGGTATTGACGGATGTTCCAGCGCTGTTGGAAGCCGGTGCCATCGGGCTGTCGGACGATGGTAAAACAGTCATGGATGCTGGGTTAATGCGCGATGTGCTAACGTTGAGCGCGGAACACGCTTTTCCTGTCATGGTTCACTGCCAAGAGCATACCCTCGATGTGGGAGCGGTCATGAATCTTGGCGAAACGTCACGTCGCCTGAATCTGCCCGGAAGTCCCAACGCAGCCGAAGATATCATCGTTGCCCGCGACATCATGCTCGCTGAGTTGACCGGCGGTCATCTCCATGTCCTCCATGTCAGTACCGCGGGATCTGTTGATCTTGTTCGTTGGGGTAAACGCAGAGGGGTCAACGTGACCGCCGAAGCGATGCCGCATCACTTTACGCTAACCGATGCCGCGGTCGAAGAACACGGCACAGATGCCAAGATGCACCCACCCCTGCGCACACAGGCTGACATTGATGCTGTCATTGAGGGGATCAAGGACGGTACACTGGATGCGATTGCGACAGACCACGCGCCACATGCCCCGTTTGAAAAGGCGGGAGGTATGCTTGAAGCGCCGCCGGGCATCATCGGATCCGAAACCTGCGTGCCGCTCGTGTTTGACCGACTTATCCACACAGGACACCTTTCGTTGTCGGAAGCGATAGCGAAGATGACCTGTGTTCCAGCGAAAATTCTACAAATTGATCGTGGGACACTCTCGATCGGAGCAGCCGCGGACGTAACGTTGATAGACCCGGAAAAGGTTGCGACGGTGGATGTAGATCAGTCCCCCTCCAAAAGCCGTAATACTCCCTTCGACGGTTGGGAATTGAAGGGGTGGTCCGTGATGACCATCCGGGACGGTGTCGTTACCTGAAGCGCGAAACATGAAAATCATTGGTTCATCGGTTTTAGCCCCGGCGGGGCGACATGTTTATAGCACACCGATAAACAAATATCCTAAAGCCCCAGTTTTGAATCCCGCTGTCCCGATGTGTCGGGGATTTATCGGGGCGGGGCGACATGTGTATCCGAAGGATTGAAAAGGTGGTCCATGATGCCGATCCGTAATGGTGTTATTACCTGAAGCGCGAAACATGAAAATCATTGGTTCATCGGTTTTAGCCCCGGCGGGGCGACATGTTTATAGCACACCGATAAACAAATATCCTAAAGCCCCAGTTTTGAATCCCGATTTATCGGGGCGGGGCGACATGTATATCCGAAGGATTGAAAGGGTGGTCCATGATGCCGATCCGTAATGGTGTTATTACCTGAAGCGCGAAACATGAAAATCATTGGTTCATCGGTTTTAGCCCCGGCGGGGCGACATGTTTATAGCACACCGATAAACAAATATCCTAAAGCCCCGGAGGGGCGACATGTATATCCGAAGCGCGAAACGTAAGAAGAATAAATGAACCAACCGACTAATGAACCAAGTGGAAACGACTTAACTAGCACCAAAGGTTATTATCTGAAGCGCGATCTGTAAGAAGAAATAAAATAAATCCTTTCTAAACGGGGTGAGATATGGCTAAGGATGAGCGCTTCAGCGATTTGCCTGCGATAGAAACAGAAAGACTGCTTTTAAGAACGTTAGAGATGGAGGATGCTGAAGATATATTTGAATGGGTTTCAGACCCACAAGTGACAGCATATCTCTTCTGGCGGACACACCAGTCAATAGAAGATAGCAGGGATTTTATTGCATGGGCAACAGCCGGTGATTTCGCGTGCTGGGGAGTTGTCCTGACCGAGAACGGCAAGGTCATCGGTAACTGCTTCTTGCACAATGTGAACTTTGAACACAAAAGGGCGGAAATTGCCTTCAATATTGCGCGGAAGTATTGGGGCAGCGGTTATGCAACCGAAACCGCTCAGGCGGTCCTCCAATTCGGCTTTCAGAGATGGCAGCTCAATCGAATTGAGGGAACCTGCATGGTGGAGAATCGTGCTTCCGCTCGCGTGATGGAGAAAGCAGGCATGACCCTTGAGGGTGTCATGCGAAAATATGTCTATATTAAAGGGCAGTTTCACGATATGAAATTGTACTCAATTCTGAGGTCCGACTCGCAACAGTTATAGAGGTAGTCGATGGATACAAACCAACTCTACTACGGCGACAATCTGAACATTTTGCGAACACACATCCCCGACGAAAGCGTGGATCTCATTTACATTGATCCGCCGTTCAACTCGAATCAAGCCTACAACGTGATTTTCAGTGAGGCGGACGGGTCATCGTCACAGGCGCAGATTCAAGCCTTTGAGGATACGTGGCGTTGGGGTGAAGCCACCGAGGAGGCATATCATGAACTGATCGGGACCGCACCACATCTTCTGGTAGAGACAATTAAGAGTTTTCGCGGCTTCCTTACAGAGACAAATCTGATGGCGTACCTCGTGATGATGGCGTTGCGATTGGTGGAACTCCACCGCGTCTTGAAGCCAACAGGAAGTTTTTATCTCCATTGCGATCCGACAGCATCGCATTATCTGAAGATTATCTTAGATCAGATTTTTGGCGTTGAGAATTTCAGGAATGAAATTTATTGGAAAAGAAAGACGGGGCGTGCTGGACCAACCAATCGTTTTGGAACTTCCTGTGATACACTCCTTTGGTTTTCTAAGTCTAGTGACTATTTGTTTACTCCTCAGTATCGAGAAAGCAACCCTGAATATATCAAAAAGATGTTTCGTTATACTGATGAAAATGGTCGGCGTTATAGAATTGATAACCTTGCAAGTCCAAATCCAAGACCAAATCTAACGTATGAGTATAAAGGCTATAGACCACCAGAGAAAGGGTGGGCTATCTCTCGCGAAAAGATGGAACAGTGGGATAAGGAAGGACGCCTTCATTTTCCTAAATCTCCTGATGGCCGTATCCAGCGAAAACGCTACTTAGATGAGTTGAAGGGCGAAGAAGTTCCCTCCCTTTGGGACGATATTCTGCCTATTGGGTCACAGGCGAAAGAGCGTCTCGGCTATCCGACCCAAAAACCGGAAGTATTACTTGAGCGGATTATTCAAGCGAGTAGCAACGAAGGCGATGTTGTGCTGGATGCTTTCTGCGGTTGCGGGACGGCTGTCGCTGTTGCCCAACGGCTTAACCGCCGGTGGATTGGCGTTGACGTCACGCACCTCGCCATCACCTTATTGAAATACCGTCTCGCCGATACCTTCGGTGACGATGTAAAGTACGAAATCATCGGTGAACCAAAGGACGCGGAAAGCGCGAAGGCTTTGGCGGTTCAGGATCGGTATCAATTCGAGTGGTGGGCGTTGAGTCTGATTCGGGCGAGACCGTATCAGGGGAAAAAGAAGGGCGCAGACGAGGGTGTGGACGGGGTGATCTATTATGAGGACATTGACCCAGACAAACCCAAAAAGACCCTAACCCGAAAAATTGTCGTTCAGGTCAAAAGTGGGAAGGTCTCTGTCAAGGACATACGGGAACTGAAATCGGTTGTCGAAACCCAGGACGCTGTGATCGGTGTCTTTATCACACTGAACCCGCCGACCCAACCGATGGTTAAGGAAGCAGCGACGGCAGGGCGTTTCCAATGGCTTCATGTTGCTCACACGACATATCCAAAGATTCAGATTCGGACGATCGATGAACTGCTTTCGGGAAACGGTATCGAATATCCACAGACGCCTATTGATGTCACATTCCGCCGGGCAGAGCGAGCAGCCATCCAAAGCCAGCAACTTGAGATAGAAGCATGATAGCCTTTGCTGCTATCCATTAGAGAAACCGTGTTTTGTTAGGGCGACCACGAGGGTTGCCCCTACAAGGAATCCAACGAATGTAGGGGCAGGTCTTGTGCCTGCCCTACGATAGACAGCAACACCGTTTATTCCCTGAAGGGGTGACGAAACACATGAAAAAACGGCAAGCACAACAATGGCTCCAAGAAATCTATAAGCATCCAAAACGGTATGAAGGCAAGGTAGTTATCATTTTGAACGACACCCAGATCGTCGGTGTAGCTGAAGACTTTGCAGCGGCACAGCGCGAACGAGAACGGCTCGCTGCTTCCTCTTATAACGGAAAAATGACGCTTTTTCTTGTTCCGCGGCACGTCAACCAGGTACGGATTCGTACGCTACGTTTCCGAAGTCTCAGAGAAGATCTGTGGGAACCTGTATATCTTGTGAATTTGCAAACGAATCACGGGGAGATTCAGAACTGTGAAATGTTGATTGACTCTGGAGCGGACATCAGCCTGATTCCGTTCCATACGGGTAGGTCGCTTGGCTTATCTCGTAGCGACGAAGAAATATTATCATTTGCAAGAGGCGTAGGCGGGTCCGTTAGCTATTTGCTGCGGAGAATTGTTCTGGTGATTGATGGACATCCTGTCAACGCGGTGGTTGCTTGGTGTCAAGACGAGGACATTGAAGACCTGATTGTGGGTAGACAAGATGTGTCTGATGCTTTTCATATCGAGTTTAGGCAGAGTGAGAGAAGAATAATTTTCAAACCAGTTGAGGATAAGGGCTAATCCAATGAAAGCAATTCTCGCATTAGCAGACGGAACAACCTTTGAAGGTGAACATTTCGGGGCAACCGGGGAAACTTCCGGTGAGGTGGTCTTTAACACCAGCATGACCGGATACCAAGAGATCCTCACCGATCCATCCTACAAGGGGCAAATCGTCACGATGACCTACCCGTTGATAGGAAACTACGGCTGCAACGATATTGATGTCGAATCAATTCGACCGCAAGCCGAAGGGTTTGTTGTGCGTGAATACAGCGCGTACGAAAGCAACTGGCGTTCACAATCCAACCTCGGTAGCTACCTTGAAGAAAATGGGATTATCGGTATCCACGGTATTGACACACGCGCACTGACCAAACGGCTCAGGGTGCAGGGTGTCATGGATGGCATTCTCTCGACCGAAGACCTTGACCCCCAAAGCTTGGTCGCCAAAGCGCAGGCGTGGCACGGACTCGTCGGTGTGGATATGGTCCAGTATGTAACATGCCCCAACCCGTACTTATGGGAAACACGCAACCCCGAATCAAACACCCTTCCTGACTTGACCTCCCCCGCCGATGATAAAAATTCCCAGCTCACAATTGACTTTGACACAACAGAGGTCGAGGTGCCGCCAACCCCACAATTCCGAGTAATCGCGATGGATTTCGGGGTCAAATATAACATCTTGCGCCAACTCACCCAACACGGTTGTCAGGTGCAAGTGGTGCCAGCGCACACCTCCGCAGAAGATATTCTTGCCGCGAATCCGGATGGTATCTTCTTGTCCAACGGTCCCGGCGATCCGGAACCGATTGAATACGGGATAAAGACGGTCCAGCAGCTGATAGGGGCGAAGCCGACTTTTGGCATCTGTTTAGGGCATCAACTGTTGGGTCTTGCGCTCGGTGGAAAGACCTTCAAACTCAAATTCGGACATCGCGGCGCGAATCAGCCTGTCAAACGGTTTGACACAGATCAGGTCGAAATTACTTCACAAAATCACGGTTTCTGCGTGGACATCGATTCATTGCCAAACAATGTAAAGGTAACGCATATTAATCTGAATGATCAAACCCTTGAAGGGATGGAGCACAGAGAATATCCGATCTTCTCCGTGCAGTACCATCCGGAGGCGTCTCCCGGTCCCCACGACGCTAGCTATCTCTTTAAGAGGTTTACAGATCTGATGCGTAAAACATGATGCGTGAAACGTAAAACGTGAGAAAGAAAAGAACGCAATGCCGCAATAAGTCAAAGGGAAAAGAAGAAAGAAATCCTTGCACCTTCGCGCCTTTGCGTTAAATTCTGTTCTGATAACAATAGGATGAGGTAGCTCACCATGCCAAAGCGAACTGACATCAAAAAGATCCTAATTATCGGCTCCGGTCCGATTATTATCGGTCAAGCCTGCGAGTTTGACTATTCGGGCACCCAGGCGTGTAAATCCTTGAAGGAGGAGGGGTATGAGGTTGTCCTTGTCAACAGTAATCCGGCGACGATTATGACAGACACGGAGCTTGCAGACCGAACCTATGTCGAACCGATCGGAGCGGATATCGCCGAAAAGATTATCGCGCAGGAGCGTCCCCAAGCCTTGCTCCCAACCTTGGGTGGGCAGACAGGACTGAATGTCTCTGTTGAACTTGCCGAATCGGGTGCCTTGGACAAATATGACGTTGAGTTGATCGGTGCAAAACTTCCCGCCATCAAAAAAGCGGAGGATCGAGATCTATTCAAAAAGGCGATGGTAAGCATTGGCTTGTCGGTGCCAAAAAGCGGTATCGCTCATTCGTTTGACGATGCGACTGCCATCATTGACGAGATCGGCTACCCCGCGATTATTCGACCCGCGTTTACGCTCGGCGGCACCGGCGGAGGTATTGCTTACAATATCGAGGAATTTCGGGACATAGTTGAGTCCGGATTGGGATTGAGTCCGGTCAACGAGGTGTTAATCGAAGAATCGGTAATCGGCTGGAAAGAGTTCGAACTTGAGGTCATGCGGGACAGGACGGATAACGTGGTGATTATCTGCTCCATCGAAAATTTTGATCCGATGGGGGTTCATACCGGTGACAGTATTACAGTTGCACCCGCGCAGACCTTGACGGACAAAGAATATCAGCAGATGCGGGATGCGGCAATTAAAATTATTCGTGAAATTGGCGTGGATACCGGCGGCTCGAATATCCAGTTTGCGGTCGATCCTGATACCGGAAAACAGGTTGTGATCGAAATGAACCCGCGGGTCTCTCGGAGTTCAGCGCTCGCCTCCAAAGCCACCGGGTTTCCAATAGCAAAAATCGCCGCAAAACTGGCTGTCGGATACACGCTCGATGAACTCCCCAACGATATTACGCGCAAAACCCCCGCATCATTTGAACCGACCATTGATTATGTTGTCACAAAGATTCCCCGTTGGGCATTTGAGAAGTTCGCCGGCACCGACGAAACGCTGACTACCATGATGAAGTCTGTGGGTGAGGCGATGGCAATCGGCCGGACGTTCAAGGAATCCTTGCAGAAAGGGTTGAGATCGTTAGAAAATGGGTGGGCAGGACTCGATAGCCGCGCCGTCGAAGAATTGCCGGTCTCAGAGCTTCCACAGAAATTGACCATCCCCAATATGGAGCGTATCCTCTACATAAAACAGGCTTTCCAAAGCGGAATGAGCCTTGATCAGATTCACGGATATACACACATCGATCCGTTTTTCCTGTATAATATGAAGGAAATTATCGATTTTGAGGACGAAATTCGTAAGGTTGGATGCGAAAGTAAACTGGATACTCTGGATAATCCCCAGTTGTCTGATTCGTCCGTTTTCCTGCTCCGCAAAGCGAAGCAGTACGGTTTCTCAGATCGCCAGATAGGGGAGCTTTGGAATGCGTCTGAAACAGCTATCCGGACGCTACGGAAGGCGCACGGAATCGAAGCCACCTTCAAAACGGTAGACACATGTGCCGCGGAATTTGAGGCGGAAACACCTTACTACTATTCAACCTACGGCATGGAGGATGAAGTCAGACCCAGCCAGAAGAAGAAAATTCTAATTTTGGGCAGCGGTCCGAATCGGATCGGTCAAGGAATTGAATTTGATTACTGTTGTGTTCATGCAGCGCTCGCACTTAAAGAGGATAACTATGAGACCATTATGGTCAATAGCAATCCCGAAACTGTGAGCACCGATTACGACACCTCGGATCGACTCTACTTTGAACCACTCACGCACGAAAATGTATTGAATATTGTCGATCGGGAAAAACCGGACGGGGTTATCGTGCAGCTTGGTGGACAGACACCTTTGAATCTCGCGCTCGGACTTCAGAAGGCAGGCGTTCCAATCATCGGAACAAGCCCAGAGGATATTGCACGATCCGAAGACCGGAAGCAGTTCACAGAGTTACTTGATGGACTCGGTTTGATGCAGCCTCCAAACGGCACGGCAACCTCAGTGAAAGAAGCCATACCAATCGCCGCAGCACTTGGATATCCGGTTATGGTACGTCCTTCTTACGTCTTGGGGGGACGGGCGATGCAGATTGTCTATGACCAAGATGATCTGGAAGCCTATATGGATACAGCTGTGGCAGCTTCTCCCGAACATCCTGTGCTGATTGACAAGTATCTGGAGGATGCGATCGAAGTTGACGTTGATGCGATTTCTGATGGAGATCTTACCGTTATTGGCGGCATCATGGAACATATTGAAGAGGCAGGGATCCACTCCGGAGACAGTGACTGCGTGTTGCCGCCTTACACACTTGTTGAAGACCAGATTGACACGCTCAAGCAGTATACTAACGCACTTGCAAAGGCACTCAACGTGCGTGGCCTGATGAATATACAGTATGCGATAAAAAACGATGAGATTTATGTGTTAGAGGTCAACCCGCGGGCATCGCGCACCGTGCCGTTTGTGAGCAAGACCATCGGGGTGCCGTTGGCAAAACTCGCCGCCCGTATCATGACCGGGAAGACCCTTGCAGAGCTTGGATTTACCACAGAGATTGAGACAGACTATTTTTCGGTGAAAGCGCCGGTCTTTCCGTTCAATCGCTTTCCGGGAGCAAATTCTCAGCTTGGACCTGAGATGAAATCGACAGGCGAGGTGATGGGGATCGATGCAGATTTGAGCATCGCTTTCGCCAAAGCACAACAAGCGGTCGGCTATGGGTTACCTCTCGGCGGTCATGCGTTCATCAGCGTAAAAAACAAAGATAAACGTGCGATTATCTTTATCGCCAAAAAGTTGGTTGATCTGGGCTTTCAACTGATTGCCACGCACGGCACAGCGAAGGTGCTTCGTCGGAACGGCATGGAGGTGACACTGGTCCATAGTATCGGCAAAGGACGCCCGACCATCCACGATTACGTCAAGAACCACGCCGTTGATCTTATTATTAACACACCGACCGGGTATGCACATCGTCCGAACGAGGAATTAATTCGGCAGATGGCAATTGATTACGGAATTACCCTGTTTTCTACAATCGCAGGTGCATCAGCGGCAATCAATAGCATTGAAGCGCTCCGTCGTGGCGAGATGACTGTGACCCCGTTGCAAGATTATTATTAATAGGGCTTACGCAGCTGAATGCTCAAAGCCTCATAATTTGGTGATTTATTACCGCATAACACGACTCGTGATGCCCGATGAATTGCGCTACTACAGCAAATCCGTAGGTTTGTAGTAGTCCCGATAAATCGGGGCGTCCGGACGCGCAATGAATTGCGCTACTACAAACTGAAGTGCGTAACTCCTAATTATGGTAAAAATTATAATTACTGATACGTTTGAATAATAACCAATGGTGCTAGTTTGCAGCTGTTGATAACGTGAAACGTGATGCCCCGATAAATCGGGACAGGCTGTGAAACGTGAAAACTATTGGATCTTCGGTGCCTTTAGCCCCGGAGGGGCGGCATGTTTATAGTACACGGATAAACAAATACCCCAAAGCCCCGGTTTCGAATCCCGCCTGTCCCGATACATCGGGGATTTATCGGGGAGGGGCGACATGTGCAGCCCAAGGGTAGAACCTAAGAAGAATCAATGAGCTACCCTAATAAATCAATGAATGCTTCAACAATGTGGGAAAGACACTCTCACTAAATAGCACCAAAGATTAATATGTATACTTATTTGTATTGTTCACCATAAAATACAAAATGTGAGGCGTAAAGAGATAGAAGGATAGAACTTACGCGATTGGTTCATAAGTCCCCCTGACAAGTTTCCCCCCTGATAAGGGGGGCTAGGGGGTTGGGGATTTAAAGGGTTAAACATAAAACAGTATTGCGCCGTGTGCCGAATTCGCATAAGTCCTGAGGAGATAATTCTTGGGAAATTTTGCAGCACATCTGTAGATATAGCAATATAGCATGGCATACTACATATTGATAGGAAGGGAGATAAAAATGGCAACTAATCAGGTTGAAAGGAACACCCGCCTAGTTCGTGCACTTGATGGAATTCTGGATAGCTTAGCGTTTGATGTCGCTCACCCAATAAAAGTCTTGAAGTTGGAGGAAGGCAAAGAGGTTGTTGTTGTACAATCAAATGCGTTCACAATTTCGAGGATCTACACGTCCGGGCGCCCCGATGGCAAAAGGCCTCATGGACGGGAGTCCTATTATGAGTACTTCTGCGAACAACTCGAGGATTATAAACAGCAGCACGGTACAGACGAGGGGTTCGGTTTGACGCCGGAGGATTGGCGTGCTTTGTTCCGAGAATCGTACGATAGGTATACCCGTTATCTGCTGTTCGCGGGGATTAAGCGGTGGGCGGATGTCAAACGAGATACTGATACGAATCTTGCCTCTACGAATATGGCAAAGGACTATGCTCCTTCTGAGATTGCGTGGGAAAGTTACCAGTATAAAGGTTATATGCTGATGATGAACAGCATGGCGAACGCTGAACTGTGTCTGATGGAGGATGACCGTCAAGGTGCATTGGATCAGGTCAATTTAGGTATTCAGCGGATCGGAAAATTCTGTGGAGAGTGCCTGCGCGAGAATTATGGCGACGCAGAAAACGTTACCCGCGAACGCTATTTGAGTAACCTGATTGAGTTTCGGTCAGATCTGGAGTCGGTGGAAGAAGGACTGGAAGGACCGGAAGAGAGTGACGAAGATGAGAGCGATCCGGTGGATTTCTTAGAGGAGTTAGAGGAGCTTTTGGACGAGGAGAACAGGAATTAAGTTTTTGCTTGCAGCTATTGGGTTACTAACCTGGACGACAGATTAGTAGTATCTATGATTCTCCTTTTCATCTGGCACCCCACCTTAACATATTAACTCTCCTACCGCTAAGGCACTTCGACCCCTTCAAAAACCTGTTTGATAATCTCTTCAGCAGAGATCTCCTCCGCCTCCGCTTCGTAGCTGACGATAACGCGGTGTCTGAGGACATCCATGCCCACCGCATAGACATCTTCTGGCGTCACATACCCGCGATGACGGAGGAAGGCGTGGGCTTTGGCAGCCATCGCGAGAAAGAGCGTTGCCCGCGGCGATGCGCCGTATTCGATGAGGTCTGTCAGTTGGTCTAATTGGTACTTCGCTGGCTCACGTGTGGCACAAACGAGATCGACAATATAGTTTTCGATCTTCTCGTCCATGTAAATTTCACGGACTGTTGTACGGAGTTGGAGAATTTCTTGGGGGGATATAACCTGTTGAATCGGTTGAGGCTCTTCGCCTGTAAGCTGCCGTAAAATGGAAAGTTCTTCTGTCCGCGAGGGATAGGTCACCTGCAACTTGAGCATGAACCGGTCTACCTGCGCTTCTGGTAGCGGATAGGTTCCCTCTTGCTCAATTGGGTTCTGCGTCGCTAAGACGAGGAAGGGCGAGTCGAGGGGGTAGGTTTGATCGCCGATTGTGACCTGACGCTCCTGCATCGCTTCGAGGAGTGCGCTTTGAACTTTGGCAGGTGCGCGGTTAATCTCATCAGCGAGAACAAGGTTCGCGAAAATGGGTCCCTTTTTGACATAGAAGTCGCCGGAACGTTGGTTATAAATTTGGGTGCCAATTAGATCGGCGGGTAGAAGGTCAGGCGTGAATTGAAGGCGTTTGAAAGAGACGGCAATTGTGCTGGATAGTGCCTGGACGGCGGTTGTCTTCGCGAGCCCCGGAACGCCCTCTAACAAGATATGACCGTTGCAGAGCAAGCCGATAATCATCCGCTCAATCATATACTTCTGTCCGATGATGACCTTCCGAATCTCTTCAAAAATATCTTCAACGAAGGTACTCGCCTCTTGAATCTTTTCGTTCAATGCTGTTAAATCAGATGCTTTCATGTTCCGATTCTATCGTGGCTCCTCGATTAGGACGAACACCGAGGTTCAGCCTTAAAACCTCCCCCTATAGTGTTGATATATCTCATCATTTTCCTCCACCTCTTCCTCGTCAAAATCATCGGTTTCAACAGGGTCCACAACAATCTGACTTTCAAGGAACTCTCGCGCTGTCTGATAGATACGCTCCTGTTCTGAGCGGGACGGTCGATGCCGAGAGAAGTGAACCATATCGCACGATAGGAGAATTTCGCCAACATGATCTGTAACGCTATCGGTCAAGCCGTTGGGGAGCGCAGATAGGATTTGTCCTGTGGTAGCCTCCAGACTCTTGATTTGGTATTTTTCTCCTACGTACTGTTTGATGGTTATCGAAATTGCTTCGTAGTATTCTTGGATCCGGTTCGATTCACGCAGGGATTTTACCTCCGCTAAGCGCGTGAGTGCAATAGATTCAATGGTATATGCCTCGCGCTCTAACTGCCTATCCGGTTCTGTCAACGGGTCGGGGCTGTCAAAGCGAGTCGTACCATCAGAGGTCATGGGAGATCGCGGGGAAGATGTATGTGTTGGTGGTGACATGTCCCAATTCTTATGGGAACGCCGGCGCGGGAATGGTGGTCTGGTCGAGAAAGGTTTGTTTCGGCGCAACCAGACATAGATAACGCCTCCGATAGCAATGATAAGCAGTGCCGGAACCACAACGCCGATGATTGCACCAAAGATGCCCGGACTACCACTGTTGCTGTTGAAATCGTTGCTCGCTGCAAAAAGAGAGGCGGGTCCCAGAGCAAATTGGACACAAATTGAAACAGAAGTTGAATGGATTATTCGTCGCACAAACTATGTTCCTTGATTTTTCTGAAAATGGTTCGTTTTGACACCCCTAAAATTTGTGCCGCTTTGGCTCTATTGTTGCCAGCATACTGGAGCGTTGATCGAATAACTTCCCTCTCGATTTCTGCCATCGACATCCCCACTTCAACGTCCAGTCCAGATGAAGGCAGGTCTGCCGCGTCGGTATCTATAACGGTCGGAGCGGAGAGGATAACAGGAGAATTAACTCTGGCAGATTCGAGAATATGTTCCGGGACATCATCGATGTCGAGTTCTGGTCGGTTCGACATGATAACCATACCCTCCACACAGTTTCTTAACTCTCGCACGTTACCTTGCCAGTCATATCTCATCAACGCTCGCATTGCATGGGAGGTCATGCGCTTCGTCATCATCCGGTTTTCTTGGCAAAATTCTTCCGTAAAGGCTTTGACCAGGAGTGGGATATCCTCACTTCGCTCACGGAGCGGAGGCAGGGAGATCCGAATTACATTCAAGCGATCATAGAGATCGGGTAGAAACCTCTCCTGTTCTACTGCTTTCTCAAGATTGCGGTTCGTTGCGCAAATGACGCGAACATCAATCTCTATCAATTCATTCCCACCGACACGCTGAAACTCCCTCTCGGCAAGCACCCGCAAGAGCCGTGCCTGATTTGACAAACTCAATTGTCCCACTTCATCAAGGAATAACGTTCCACCGTGAGCCGCCTCAAATCGTCCTTTCCGCGTCTGGTACGCACCGGTAAACGCGCCCCGTTCATGTCCAAAAAGTTCGGATTCCGCGAGACCTTCGTTCAAGGCTGCACAGTTGAATATAACCAAAGGTCCTCGCCTTAAACTTCGGTGGTGGATAGCGCGGGCGACCAGCTCCTTTCCGGTGCCACGCTCACCACGGATCATAACCGTGGCCCTTGTTGGAGCGACCTGTGCGATGAGATCTCGAATCTCTTGGATTTTCGGTGAATGTCCCGTTAGTTGGATGAGCCCGACCCGTTCATCGATCTGAGATTGTAGCTGTCGATTCTCTACGGTGAGTCGCTGATTTTCGAGTATCTTGTGGAGGAGGGCTATCAGTTGGGGCAGGTTGAGGGGTTTAGGGAGAAAGTAGCTCGCTCCCATATGAATCGTAGCTTTGATGCCAACATCGGTCTCCAAAACATTTGGAGCTGTGGCGAAGACTACGCCGACATCAGGGTTCCGATCATAGGCTGCTTCGAGAAGCTTGAGTCCATCCACCCGTTCGCCTATAAGTGGAGCAATCAGTACATCAATATCCAAGCGTTCGATGCGATCTAACGCTTCATACATTGTGCGAGTTGCGAGCACACGCAACCCTTCGCGCTCAAGTGTGAGACAAATCATTTCGCGCTGTCGTTGGTCCGGATCAACAACGAGGATAGTGGTTTGGTCGTTCATTGTGCTAACCCAGTTTCTGCTTGACAATTTGGCTGATAACCGAATTGTCCGCTTTGCCCCTCAACTGTGGAACGAGTTTTCCCATAACTTTACCCATATCTCGCATTGACGTTGCCCCTAACTCCTCAATTGCCCCTGTGATGGCGGCTTCGATCTCTTCCTCCGAAAGTTGGTCGGGGAGAAATTCCTGCAATATCTCAATCTGTGCCATTTCGGCTTCAACAAGGTCATCGCGGTTGGACTTTCGTAACTGTTCGAGGGCGTCCTTCCGTTTCTTAATCTGGCTGGCGATTACCTCTAAAACACCGTCATCATCCAACTCAACTTGGCTATTGATTTCCTTATCCCGGACGGCACCGCGCACCATGCGAACCGCAGACAGACGATTCTTGTCTTTTGCCCGCATCGCCTGCTTCATATCTTCATTTAGCTGCTCTTTGAGTCCCATCAAAAGATCCTCTGTTTTTTATATGACCTGTGTTAAGCAGGATGAAATGATACCCCATCCCCCAACCGGCGTCAAGCCGAAAAGTAGTGCTGTAGCCCCCGCGAAAACGGGGTTTGTTCGGTATGAATTAAGCCTTCATAAATCATCAATTCTGATCTCTACAACCCACCCCACCAAAATGCTAAGCGTAGTATGTAGAACGATGGTTAGGGCATAAAGTTACTATCAAAACCTCGTTGTTAAAGTGATTCAAAACCACTCTGCCAGTTTGCTATATGTTTGAGGTGCGGGGCTGTTTTCCCCTGCGAGATCCATCCCAAGCAGGTGATCCCGTAGCAGCTGCAATCCGGTGGGGGTATCTACATCATACCACGGTGGTAACAACCCCAATCGCGCATGAGTCGCCTGAATTTTCCCAAGCGTTTGACGGAAGACAACCTCGGTGCTCCACGAAATCTGTTCAAAGATAGTCGGAATCGACGAGGCCGCTCCCTCCTTTGAGAAGCCGATGAGGTAATAACCACCGTCTACGCTCGGACCAATAACGACATCGCGCGATTCTAACAGATCAAGTGCGTGTTCGACATAGTGGGTTGGTAGCGTTGGACTATCCGATCCGACGAATAAGAATCTGGCGTATCCCTGATCGTGCGCCCAGCGCGCAGCAGCAGTTAAGCGTTCCCCAAGCGATGCACCCTGTTGGGCAATATAAACCGGATCTTCCCCTATCAATGCTTGGAGAACCCCCAAACTTTCGGCCGGTGTATAGGCGATTACGCGGTCGGTTGTGCGGATTGTGGAAAGGGCATTGCACCAATCGACCAAGAATGCCTGATATAGAGACGCAGCCTGCTCTGGTGAAAGGTAAGGAATGAGGCGAGTTTTAACTTGACCAGGAACAGGATCTTTGACAAAGACTATAACGCAGGCATCCATATTTTGCTCCCCGGTTGTGCGTTGTAACGGGTGTCTAAGCGATGGAGCAGGGAGGCGGACTGCAAATCCGATGTTTCTGGCAGGCTCGGTTGACGTTGTTGCCAAGCGATGACGATTACTATGCAAGCGATGATAATCGCTAAAAAAGCAATTAGATTTCCCTTGAGGGTTCCATTGCTGCGATCGATCTGAACTTTTGCAATACATCCGGTAACAGCAGCAAGGAGAGCGAGGACCGAACTTGCATACCACGGTAATTGGAGGATCACACCGAGGAGGGAAACCAACGATACCCACAGACCGAACTTGGCAAGACGGTTGATTTGAGCTTCCGGCGCGTCGGCGTTGCCAGGTGTCGGTGTAGTCTGTTGACGGTTTTCCGGGCGGGTTGGCGGCACATCACGATACGTGGATTCGACTAAACGGATAAATTCCGGCAACAGATTCTCCTGCCTGAGCCATAAGGCGAGATCTGGATACTCATGCCTGATGAGGATGGAGAACTCTTGGCGTTGTGCACTAAAATCGATAAACTCTTCCCAACGGTCTTCTTCAACCATATAGTACGGTGTCGGTCCAACCTGCAGTTCATATCCCCGTCCGACGTAATGGGCGATCTTGCCGATCTCCTCGCGGTCCGCAATTATGGTCGCTGTTCCGTCTGCTGGCGTCGGTTGTGGGATGTCACTGCCCGAGGTCTCGTCGGCACGTTTCAAACGGGAATTGCTTTCATCATCCAGGTGCTGGTTTTCATATTCCTCATTCGTTATTGCCAAACCGGTTCGGCTAACGATCTCTAAGGCTTCGATTCGGTCGTCAGGATGAACGGAAAGGGTGATCTGACGTTGTCTATCTGCGTTCCGTGTATAATCAGGGCGACACCGAATCTGTTCGTTGCCGAGCATGGTCTGAATCAGGTTCGATTCCCACTCGTCTGTCGTACGATAGATTTCAACCCAATCCTCAGTGCTAAAAAGTAGGTCGCTGTTTTGAGCCACGATTTGCCCTCTGCGATGGTGCCTCGTTACACTCAATCCGATTTATTGTTCAGCGTGCTACAGTTCTGGGCTGTAGAGAATCGCGTCATCAGTTCGAGGATAGTCAACAAGTTCACTCGGATCGAACAGAATGTTTAATTCACGTTCTGCATTCTCAGGGGAGTCTGAAGCGTGAACAACATTGTGAGTGATGTCAATCGAGAAATCTCCGCGGATGCTGCCGGGTTGAGACTCGGTTGGTCTTGTTGCCCCGTTGACTAGGCGTACCAGTTCGATAGCATCTCGCCCTTCAAGGGCAATTGCCACGATTGGTGTTGATGTCATAAATTGGATGAGATAGTCGTAAAAGAACTTCCCTTGATGCGGTGCGTAAAGTTGATCCGCTCGGTCTTCCGGGAGTTTGAGTAATTTAAGCCCTACCAGTTTGAGACCCTTGCGCTCAAATCGGTTGATAATTTCACCAATCAGTCCGCGTTGAACGCCATCCGGTTTAATCAAAACTAAGGTTTTCTCTGGGTTCATTTAGCCGCCTATTTATTATAATGTTAATGGGTGGCACACGTACATCCTGCATAGTGCCACCAGTTATCGGGTTAGAGGGTTTCCGCTAACTCTTTTAGCAGTTCTTTCTGTTTTCTCGTTAAGGAGCGTGGAATCTCGATCTTGATCTGGACGCGCAAATCGCCTTTGCGCTTCGACGCATCGACGACACCCGCCCCACGGACTCTCAACTGTTGCTCCGGCTGCGTTCCCGCAGGGATCTTCAGGTCGATATGTCCTTTCAGGGTTGGAATACGGACCTTCCCGCCCAACGCTGCAGTCGTGAAAGGCACCGTAGCTTGGGTCACAAGATCCAAATTCTCCCGCTTAAAATTCGGGTGCGGTTGAACGGCGATTTTCACAATTAACGATCCACGTTGTCCGCCTACGGTGAGGTCCCCTTGACCGGCAAGGCGCAATGATTGACCGTCTTTAATACCCGGCGGGATCCTAATCGTAAGGGTTCGGTCGTTCACCTGAATCCGTTTTTCGGCACCCAATATAGATTCCTCAAACGGAATTGTCAGTTTTGTTCGTACATTGCCGCGACTGTGTGTGCCAAAGCCGGTGGGGTTGTCCCTGCTGAATACATCTCCGAATACATCTCCGAAATTCCCAAAGACCTCACGACCAAAGACATCTCCAAAATTGGTGAAAATGTCCTCAAAGTTCGTGTACCCTTGAAATCCAGCGTTATGGACTCCTGCGTGTCCGCGGACGTCGTAGATCTTCCGTTTCTCTGGATCCGATAGCACGTCGTAAGCGTTTGAGGCTTCTTTGAATTTTTCTTCCGCTGCCTGATCTCCCGGGTTTTTGTCGGGATGATACCTCAGCGCGACCTTGCGGTAAGCACGTTTAATCTCCTCTGGAGAAGCGTTCCGGTTCACCCCAAGGACTTCGTAGTAATCTCTTTCTGCCATCTAACTTTCCCTGCACGTCAAACAGTATTATGCGTCATCCCCGCTATCCGCGTTGAGTTTTTCATCAAGGCTATGCTTACCGGGTCCAATCAGAATCAGGCTTAGGAAAACGATACCAACTTCGATTGCGTGCGATGCACCCCCTAATCCGTCCCCGCGACTTAGATGGGAAAGGGTAGCGACCAACATCGTTATTGTCAAAAGGATACAGGCGGGTCTGAGCAGGAAACCGAGGATGAGACAGAGTCCACCCAAAGCCTCCGAAATCGCCGCCATAAAGCCCCAGAACGCCGGTAGGAACGTAATACCAAGACTCCCCATTGCCATTCCGACCTTTTCCCATTTCTCGGGACCGCCAAACAGTTTCGGGAGTCCATGAAAGAGGAACATACACCCAAGTCCGATCCGAAGGATTAATAAACCAGTATCTCGATGTTTATCCAAAAATGTCAAGATCATCGTTTGCGTCTCCTTTTATGCTCGGTTGTTCGATCTTCAGGTCTGTCCAAACTCACCCTCGCGAAAATAGGGAGGAAAACAAGGAAATGATAGGCGATTCTGAGAAAATAATCAAGAAAAAAATATGGGACCATTTGGTGCGCGATATTACTAGACACCTTGACATGTGATCGTGACAATCTCTACACCCATCGTAGGCGAGGCATCTTGCTCCGCATTGACGATGACCCGTCGAATTACAGCACCTCGTCGTTCAACTGCGCAATTCCCATCTAGCTCTGCAAACATAAGCATGGTTTCTTGTTGACACGGTATCTCAAATGAGGTATGTTAGGGCAAATTGTATACGGTTACATTTACGGTTTTGTGCGTTGGTGAAGCACATGTCGCTATAAGGCATTATAGTCTATTTTTGAAAAAGCGATAGATACGACGAAAAAAGGAAACGTCCTATGGCAAAAATCAAAGAAATTCGATGTATTCGTACACGGGTAAACGGAACTTGGGTTATTGTAAAAATTACTACCGACCAGCCGGGGCTCTACGGCATCGGTTCTGCCAGCGATCACTACCATGCGCAAACAGTTATCACAGCGATTGAGGAGTGCATCGCTCCTCGCCTCATCGGTCGAGAGGTCGGGCATATTGAGGACATCTGGCAGTCCACGCTAACCAGTGGCTACTGGCGAAACGGGGCAATTTCAAACACCGCGCTGGGTGGGGTTGATATGGCGCTTTGGGATATCAAAGGGAAGGAAGCGGGGATGCCGGTCTACCAACTTCTCGGCGGTCCCTGTCGTTCTGCTGTACCGTGTTACGCCCACGCTGGCGGCGGTGACTTCGTCGAACTTGAAGACGACATCCGACGCTACATGGAAGAGGGCTATTCGGTGATTCGATGTCAGCTGGGTGGGTACGGCGGCGGTGGATTTATTGAAGCCGATAAAGCGGGGCAGCCGAAGAACCCTTGGTCCAACGCGCCTGCCTTCGATGATGAGGTGTACATTGAGAGCATCCCCAAAATGTTCGAATATCTACGATCTAAGTTAGGATTCGGACCGAAACTCACGCACGATGTCCATGAGCATCTCCGACCACAGTGTGCAGTAACGTTGTCGAAACTCCTTGAACCGTACCGCCTCTTTTTCCTTGAAGATGTCCTTTCGCCTGAGCAGATTGATTGGTTTCGCCTGATTCGGCAGCAGTGCACCACCCCGCAGGCGATGGGCGAACTCTTCATCAACCCCCACGAGTGGACGCCGCTTATCACTGAGCGACTTATTGATTTCGTCCGTGTACGGGTATCGAAGGGCGGCGGCATTACCCCGTGCCGTAAAATCGCCACGCTGTGCGAATGGTTCGGTGTCAATACCGCATGGCAGGAGGGTGGGGACAATGATCCCGTCAACCAAGTAGCGGCAATGCACTTAGATCTGGCAAGTTGGAGTTTCGGTATTCAGGAAGAGAATCACTTCAGCCAAGAGGAACTTGACATCTTTCCCGGTCACGCGATTCTTGAGGGCGGATACCTCTACGCAAACGACCAACCGGGGTTGGGGATCGACATTGACGAGGCGAGGGCAGCGCAAATGCTGGACGCGGAACGAGCGAAAGTACCCAATTACGCCGCTGAAGATCGGAAGGCAGATGGATCAGTAGTACGACCGTAATTCGCAACTATGGTGAATTAGAGAAATAGAGAGGCATTTACCAAAGTCCCCCTGACAAGTGGTACATCCCGCCTGCCTGCTCTCGGCTTGTCGGAGTCCCGCCTGTCCCGATTCATCGGGGATTCATCGGGCCTGCCCCGATCTTATCGGGGGATTTATCGGGGGCGGGATTTAGGGGGTTGCCTTTAATTGGGAATGTCCAAGTAATTGAGGGGTGTGCATCATTATTGTCTGAATCAGGATTCTCAGGTTTCTTAATCCCGCCTGTCCCGATTCATCGGGGATTTATTGAGGATAGAAACCGGAAAGCGAAAGCGGGACTATTTTAGGAGGGGACAGGGTGCATTTAGCCCCAGAGGGGCGACATGTTTATAGCACACGGATAGCCCCATACCCCCAAGCCCCAGTTGCTTTGAATCCCGCCTGTCCCGATTCATCGGGGATTTATCGGGGCAGGGCGACATGTGCCATTTGTCTGAATTGCAGATTGCTCTCCCACACGAAAGCGATTTATGCACACCCCTCAAGTAATTCTAAAACCTACCATAAATCGGGGCTAAGGATAGAATTTAGTCCCCCAATTACAGGGAGGAGATTAACAATGTTAAAAGCATCAATCGCAACCAGTTTTAATTGTCCGGGACCTGGTACGAACGGACTTGCTTGGCAAGACGCAGCTATCTGGAGCGTAGAGGGGGGTGGGACGTTACACAAAATTAACCCGCAAACCGGTGAGGTTATCCTTACCGTAAATCCACCCACGGCGGGTTCCAGTGGACTCGAATGTGATGGCACCCATTTTTGGTATTCTGACATCGGTGAAAAGATCCTGTACAAATTAACCGTGTCGGATTTGCAGGTTATCACCTCGTTTCCGCCACCGGGCCCAAGTCCGCACGGTCTCGCTTGGGACGGCGCATCTCTGTGGAGCGCCGATGTGCAATCAGATCGGCACTATAAGGTTTCTCCTGAAACTGGGGAGATACTGGCAGAATTCCCCTCACCCGGCACACGGCCACACGGAATTGCTTGGGATGGAAACACGCTCTGGAGCGCGGACACCGATACGCACATTATCTCCCAAATTGACCCGAATTCCGGAGAGGTTTTGGAGTCCTTCGAGTGTCCCGGTGAGCCACACGGCTTGACGTGGGATGGCGCGAATCTCTGGTACGGTGATGACGCAGAGAAGACAATATGCAAAATCGCGCTGGAACGCACTTAACGGAAACCCCTAAATTCTGAGGCCAATTATGACGCGAACGATAGGCATCGGTGTCATCGGTATGGGGTGGATGGGGACTGTGCACAGCCGTTCCTACCGACAGATTCCCATCCGTTTTCAGGACTGTGGGGTTCAACCGCGCTTGGTCATCTGCGCCGATGAAGTGGATGATCGTGCCCGTGAGGCGCAAACATTTTTGGGCTTTGAACGATACACCACCGATTGGAGACAGGTTATTGCCGATCCAGAGGTGGAACTGGTCAACATTACCGCGCCAAACAGTATGCACCTCGAAATTGCGAGTGCAGCTGCCGAAGCGGGGAAGCATATCTTCTGTGAGAAGCCCGTCGGTCGGAATCCACAAGAGACCGCCGCCATCGAAGATGCTGCGCGACGCGCTGGCGTTTTGACCTGTGTCGGCTATAATTACCGGTGGGCACCGCTTGTGCAGCACACGCGACAACTGATTGAGGAAGGTCACCTCGGCGATCTCACCCACTATCGTGGACGTTTCTTTGCGGGCTATGCCAGCAATCCGCACGCCGTGCTGTCGTGGCGTTTTCAGCGCGAGGTGGCGGGGTTGGGAACCTTGGGCGATCTGATGTCGCATGTCGTTGATATGGCACAGCTAATTGCCGGTCCGATTAAGCGTTTGGTGGGCAACCGCGAGACTTTCGTCTCAGAACGTCCGCTTGCCACCCCCGGCGAAGGTACGCATTTTTCTGTCCGCACAGATGGTCCAACAGGCAAAGTTACCAACGAAGATTATGTCGGTGCGCTGGTGCAGTTTTCAAATGGGGCACACGGCACACTGGAAGGGTGTCGTGTCATAAATGGACCCCAGTGTGAGATGGCGTTTGAAGTCCACGGCACACGCGGCGCGATAAAATGGGACTTTGAGCGGATGAACGAACTCCATCTGTTGCTGTCCGACAACGATGCCGGACCTAACGGTTACACCCGTATCGTGAGCGGTCCCGAACACCCGTTTCATGCACATTTCAATCCCGGTCCCGGCGTCGGCTTAGGCTACGAGGATCTGAAGGTCATTGAGGCATATCAATTCTTGAAGTCGATTCGAGATGGGACCCAAGGTGAACCTACTTTTCGTGAGGCGTTAGCGGTAGCTAAGGTGTTGGGCGCAATTGAGCGCTCATGGGAAACGGAACGCTGGGAAGAGGTGCAAGCCTCGTGAAACGTGAAAACAATATTTTAGCGCAATGGCCCAAAGTTGACTTACGCAGCGCGTTCATAAGTCCCCCTGACAAGGGGGATTTAGGGGGTTCGTTTTTGTATTTATGGTGAATTCTAAAAATAGATAGACGCTTTCACCTCCCCGGTAGGTGCGGTTTCTAACCGCATGGCATCGGCGCAGTTGGAAACAGCGCCTACCAAATCCCGATTTATCGGGATCCCGTGACTACGGGACGAGGAGAACGGTAGGTGCGGTTTTTAACCGCACCGGTTTGGAGTGGCTCATTAATTCTAAGATCTACTACTGATAAGGTTTCATGTGGTCTCATGAGACTGGAGGATAAAATGAAAATCCGCGAAGATCTGATGATATCCGGTAACAAAATCCCAAACTTTGAACGTCCCGACCAAGATGGCATAATCAGAACGCTGGAAGATTTAATGCGTGGCTGGCCCACAATCCTTGTCTTCTGGCGGGGGGCATACTGACCGAAGGATGTTCTCCAGTTGGAGAATTACGCAAAGGACTTGCAACCCGAACTGGAAGTCAACTACTGTAGGCTCATCGCTGTTTCGACCGACGATCAGGAAACAACGAAGGCGCTTCGGGAACGTATCGGTGCGACCTGGCCCTTCTTGGTTGACCTTGATCGGGCGTTGATCAACGAACTCGACATCGTGGACAACACAGATCCCGCCCATTCACCGATTCCCATCCCTTATACTTTCGTCCTCGACAGCGATCGCAAAATCTACAAAATCTATAACGGCTGGTGGTATGTCGGGAGACCCACAGTAGAGGAGTTGCGCCACGATTTGCGGGCACTGCTAGCGCGTCGGGATGACTACGAATATGACCGTGCGTGGGATGTCTCCGCAGAAGCGAGAGAGAAGGCGTTTCTCTGAAAGCATGTAATCTCTTTGGCTCATGTCAAAAGAAAATACCAAGTACGAAGAGAAACCGAGTTTTTTCTTCAAAACTTGGTTTCTGTTACTCGATTTCTTGACATGAGCGAAAAAAATATGAAAAAAAGAGCTAAACTTTTTCAAACGAATGCAATATATATAATAAAGGCGAGATTTTCTTGAAGGTGATGGAAACGGACCGACTTCCTCTTAGAAGGGGGTATGATCATGACACAACAACGAAACCCACAAAATTCAGCAAACTGCCCTTTCTATATCGATCCAAAATCGCCTCTGTCCGCAGCGAAATCAATTAATCGATGTGTAACGTGTGCTACCCGCCGCGACCAACGGCTTCAGTGCGTGAAAGAAGATTTGCGCCAAATCGCGTATCAGACCGTTCTTGAAGCGGCTTCGACGTATGACCCTGCACATCAAAGTGGTGCAAGTTTCATCACGTTTATCCGTTCCCAGGTGTGTGGCAAACTCTGGGATGAAGGCAAGAACTACCTCCAGTCAATTCCGTTTTTATCTCTTGATGATACAAATTGCGCTGAATTCCAACTTTATCAGAGCGGCCCTGACCCACTTAGGAACAGTCCGTTGATTGACAGGCTGGTAACCGATGTGTGTCAGTGTGAAGGGGTTGATGAAGAGGTAATTCACCATGTTGAGGTTGAGCAATTCGAGCGATTACTTCCCCAACTTTTAGCGCGTTTGTCCGAGAAGGAGAAGGTGGTCTTAGAGTTGAGATTTTTTGAGGAGAAAAAGGGGGTTGAGATAGCCAAAGTCCTTGGTGTGACGAAGGGGCGTGTGAGTCAACTGATTAACACTGCCTGTGTGAAATTGAAAAAAGGTTACCTTAACGCTCATCAGCAGAAGAAGAGTAGCTGAGAGATTCTGACAAATCGCGCTGAATCCCAATCTTATCGGGAGGCACTCAGTAATTAGCAGCTTGGGTTAATTTGAGTCGCTACCTGACCTATTGAAAATTCACACCCACGACCCATGACAGGAGGTGACAAGCCGTGTTTTTTATGGATCGACCAAAACTGTTAATAGGTGGGGCGATTGTGTGTGTTGCGCTATTTGTTGTGGGCAGTTATTTCGGAAGCCATTGGTACTACGGTGATGTCGAGCCGGTGCCAGAGCATCTGTTGACGATAGAGCCTCTTCCCCCAAAAGTGAATCAAGAAACGTCCGTTTCGGGTTCTCAAGATACCGAATCGCTCGAATGGGAATCGGTTTCAGAGACAGAAGAATTATCCGGTGATGATGTTGTTTCGACACCCCTTCCGAATATAACCGATGATGAACTAGACGCGCTTTTACAAGAATTGGATGAACTTCCTGTCGAAAAGAGGGATTTCCCTGAAGTTCCCGACGGATTTCCTTCAGATCTCACGCCAGTTTGGATCGAATTCCCCAATTATCAAAAGGGGGATATGTACACCCACGAAATGATTGACCGTGTTTTAATCAAACTGTGGAATCAGGGGGACCACGATTTTGTGAATGGCGTCTATCAGGATGACAACGGCAGAGTCTATCCGCTCTATCGTGATGTGGTCTATATTGAGTGGGGCGAAACCGTTAGTGAAGACCCTGATGAGGAGGTTGTCAGATTTCCAAGGTTCACTCTTGCGACTCATGAGAGATCTTCCGATCCAGACGCACTCGGTGGGCTTTTTACAGTTGAAGAGTTGACTTCGGGTGCTTATAAGAGTATGTATACGGATGTAAAATTTGTTGATTATGGCAGTGCAGGATATGATCCTGAAACCTTTCTTGATGGTTATTAGAAGTTTCTCTGTTTTCGTTCTCTTATTTCACGACTTTCCCACCAGCGTAGATCCCATCCACAATCGCCTGATCCGTCCACATCTCTTCCGGCGTTATGAGCGGTGTCGCTCGTCCCAGAGCGCAATCGGTAAAGTGAAAGACCTCGCGGCGTATCCGTGTGTGCCAGTCGTCATGGAAGGAATCCGCAATCCCCGGCGCTACCTGCTCGGTCACATCAACGTAATCTCCAGCCTGCCATGTTAGCAATTTTAGTGGACTCAACGAAGCGTAACCGTGCGTCCCCCACACCTCGACACCGTGATCGTCGGTCTGCGGCGGTGCCATCCACATACTCTCAACGGACAACGTAACGCCATCGGCGAACTGAACATAGCCGCTGACCAGATCTGGATCGTCGTAGTCGCCTCGGAGGGGTTCCAAATCGGTGGGTAACGCGGGAAGTTCCGCAAAACGTGAGAGCGCACGTCCATGCACGGAAACGAGCGATGGACTGCCGAGGAACCAGATCGCCAAATCCATCGTGTGAACCCCGGTTCTGGCGAGTGAGCCGCCGCCCGACCCCGCTTTGTAGTGCGATCCGCGGATCGGTACGCTGGGGGCAAACGACCAAGCACGGGCAAAGCGAGGGGTCCCGATACCGCCATCGCGGATAAAGCGGTACACGATCTGTGCATCATCCCGGAATCGGAAGTTATAGCCGACCATCAAAATCCTGTCCGCTTTCTTTGCCGTTTGGAGCATTTCCTCCGCCTCTGCTAAGGACGGTGCCATCGGCTTGGCAGCGAGGACGTGGGCACCGGCATTCAACGCATAGATCGCTACACGCGGACGGACATCTGCCATCGTCCCGACCATGACTACATCAAGGGATTCTTGGTCAATCATCGTTTTATAGTCCGTGTAAAGCGACGGGCGCGGCTCTCTGCCTCCTTTATCAAAGGCTTCACGCGCTGCTGCTTCCGCCTGCGCCAAATCAATGTCGCAGAGTGCGACCAGATTCGCATCACGGTTTTCAGGCACGTTGTTCACATAGGCGCCACGTCCAAAACCACCGCAGCCAACAACGCCGACGCGCAGCGGATGAGATTTATCCGTCATTGTCTTTCCTTCTTGGTTCATATCAAAAGAAGGTGCAAAATGCGAAGAGAAACCGAGTTTTTTCTTCAAAACTCGGTTTCTTTGCACTATTTCTTAACCTAAGCCTCCTTTTTTGGGGGACCGAAGATTATGACTCTCTCACCTTTTCCACGCCCAATTCTTCCAACCGGACTGCCATCTTCTCACGCCGAGGATTGCCCTTATCCATCATCTCTTTGCTATAGACGAATGGCTGCCCCTCAGTTATTTGGGTTTCAACTGTCGTCCGAAGGTCTTTGAGTGCGAGTAGGTCGTCTTGGGGGTCCGGCATATAGCCGATGAACATCGTCCGGCGGGGGCGACCGTCCTTGCGCTTGAAGGCGGAGTGCCACAAGCGATTATCCCACAACACAATGTCTCCGGGACAGGTCTGCACGGAAATCGCTCCCGGAATTGCATCGGGATCGAGCCGTAGGCGAGGTCTTCCTCTGTCCCAGTAACCGCAGGATCGGAAGAGTGCTGTAGAGTATTCGGGATGGTGGCTGCCGGGAATCAGGTTCAACGATCCGAAATCCTTGGACTGCTTATCGAGATATATGGCGGTCTTGAGCGTGGCGTTCTGTCGTCCCGGCTGACCGTCGGTGTGCCAAGGGGTATCGTCTCGGTTCGCCCACATATCGCTACCGGCAATATAGAGACACTCTGTCCCCCAGATATCCCGCATCGCTTCCATCACGCCGGGCTGCTCGATTAAGTCTGCGAAAGCATCGTCCGCTTGGACAAAAGGGCTGAGCATCCGTGTGCCGTTCTCAGCGAAATAGTTGTAGACCGGCGCATCTGCAATGACACGACAATGTGCCTCCTGTAGACGGTCTACCTCTTCTCCGCTCAGACATCCTCTCAAAACAGTGAACCCGAATGTCCAAAACTGCCCAACCTCTAACTCGGATAACATCGTACACAGCCTCCTTCTGGTAAGGGCTATCGCAGATTATTGCGGATTCAAAAAGAATAGGACTTACACAGTTGGTTCATAGGGTCATTTAGTTTTTCTGTAGGTGCTTGCATCCCGCCTGTCCCGATTCATCGGGCCTGCCCCGATCTTATCGGGGGATTTATCGGGGAGGGATTTCCCAATCCCGACACTTCGCTCTATGAGCGACTTCCCGACTTTTCAAACAAAACGGGTAAAAAGCCTAAAACTGAATAGCCCTAGTTGGTTCATAAGTCCCCCTGACAAGTGGTACATCCCGCCTGTCCCGCCTGTCCCGATTCATCGGGGATTCATCGGGGATTTATCGGGGGCGGGATTTAGGGGGTTAGGGATTTAGGGGGAGGTTGTACATCGAAGGTGTATAAATAATTGTAGAATTCACCATAATCACTCAGGGCCATACTGTCCCATATATCCGGTGCGGCCTCCGAGAATTTCCTTGAGTTCCCCTTCGCTGGCGTCAATGACTTCCTGCGTCGGGCTGCAGCCGGGCCAACACTGCATCCACGGTGGGGTGAAACCGTAAAACATCGTATAGCGGGTTTGTTCCGAGAGGATCGGGACGCCGGTGTGAACCAACGCCTCCGTGAAGTGCATCACCGATCCTGCCTTTGCTTCAACCTGAACCACCATCGCGGGATTAAAAATTTCTTTCCAATCCTGCGCCTCGATTCGGTGTGAACCGTCCAAGATCATTGTGCCACCATTTTCGGGATTAACGTCCGTCAGGTAGGTGGCGTTGTTGAGGAATGTTGTGTTGATGTAGGGGTTATTGTTCGCCGGTACAATGCCATATTTCGGTCGAATGCCGCGATGCCAACCCATCTTTTCCGGATCCCGAAGTTCATCGCGCCGTATTGATCGATCGGGGTGCGGGGATTTTATCATCGCGTGGCAGCACTCAAAACGTGGCGGCGTTCCCAAGAGCTGCTTCAGAACGGGAAGAATCTTCGGTGACATGATCCAATCCCGATAGATTGAGTCATAGTTCACCATGTTATTGATATTCTTAATGTCCTCGCTGTCCTTCATCGTTGAGACTTTGCGTTCATAGAGGTGATCCAGTCCGTGCTTAAACGCATCGACCTCTTCGGGACTAAATACGTCCTCTTGGAGCACCCAGCCGTGAACAGCGAAATGGTAGAGTTGTGCATCGGTCAGCATCACTCACTCCTATCAGTGGTAGCTTATAAAAAGAAAGTGCAAAGCGCGAAGAGAAACCGAGTTTTTTCTTGAAAACTCGGTTTCTGTTGCACCAGTTAATTTTGAACCTCTATATTTTCCCCTCTTTTTTCCACCGTTCCATTAACTCTTTCTTATACGCCTCCTGACGCTCTGCATCCGCCTTGGCGCGTTGGGCGTAATAGACCAGCCCCAACGCCCGGCGCGGATTCGCTGTGGAATTGGAACCCGCACGGTGAATCGTCATGCAGTGATGCACAATCATATCACCCGGCGCAGCATGGATAGCCGCCTCCTCTTGGTAATCCGTCTCGCCGTAGTCCGTGACTCCGAGAGAGAACCCGAACACCGCTGTCTGTCCGTGTGGTCTCATTCCTCGGCGATGAGAACCCCGTACATAATGGATGCAGCCGTTCTCATCATTTACTGTATCCAGTGCTAACCACAACGTCAACGCCTCGTTCGGTTCGAGCATGAAGTAGAACCCGTCCTGATGGGGCGGTGTCTCCGCATCGCTGCGGGCAGGTTTTGTGAACCACTCCATATTTTTACTTATAGCCCCATCGCCTAACAGCAGTTCCGCCAGCTTGGCGAACCGATCGCTCTCGGTGAGTTCCTTAAAATGGTCGTCGTAAGATGCCATGCCCTGCAGCCGCATAATACTTTCGGGCTCCTCCTTAGCTTCGTAAAAGGCTGCGTTCGACGGCAATTCGGGCAACGTCTCCGCGATAAACCGATCGATATGGGCGTTTAACGCCGCTGTATCTTCCGAGGTATAGAAGCCGGGAATCACCACAAATCCATCTCGGTCAAACGCTTCCTTGAGTTGCTGTGAATCCTTCTGCCAATCCATCTGAACTCCTTTCTGTCACTGCCGGTTCATGTTAAAAGCGCGTGCAACAGAAACCGAGTTTTTTCTTCAAAACTCGGTTTCTCTACCGCTTTATTAGCCTTCCAATCGCAATTTCACCCAGCGCGTATGGGTGACTCCCGCCACCGTACACCAAAAATAGGTCATCACATCCCCGTCCGGCAGTAATGTCCCACCGGGCTTGCCGAAAGCGATCTGCATATGTTCAGCAAGGAAATTCTCGTGCTCAGGTTCGCCGAAGGTCGCCTCTTTTCCAGCATCAAAAACCACAACCTCGTTCTCTACATCGAAATGCTCAAGGTCTTCGGTCAGTGCCACATGGATGCCGTGGGGTTCGTGTCGGAAGTTGTAGATCGCCGCGACGCGACCGTCGGGCAGCGGGATAGGGGTGCAGACCTGACCGCGCAGATTCGTCGGTCGAGGTTCGGACCAGGTGCGTCCACCATCTTCGGAGATTACCCAGTGGTTCGTCAAGTCCTCAGATGTCCCGTACTGATGCGTCCAAATTAGGGTATAGATCCGTCCGTCCGGCAAGAGGGAACACATCTGATCCCACCAGAGCAACGCGCCTGTAAGATCATCTGCGACGACGGTGAACTCGCCCCACGTCTGTCCCTGATCCGCGGAGAATACCGCCGCTGCCTTCTGATCGGGCGGACCTTCGTAACCTTCCGGCTTCCACGTTTCGAGGGGGTACATCCACCGATCCGGCGCCAGTTGTAGAAGGCTGCCAGCCCCGTTCCATGTGTACTTTTCGGGCGGCAGATCTACCGGCACGACCTGCGGCGCTGACCACGTTTTGCCCCGGTCCCCTGACCAGAACAGCAGCATCTCCGGACGCTGCAAGGCTTCCGATTCCGCATCAAAGAGCGTCTCGCCCTCAGTCTCAAAGCGGGTTGCGTTCATCACCAAACGACCGTCCGGCACCTCACTAATCATCGGACCCCGGTAGCACCATCCGTCCGTGGGTTGCCCTCCGGGATGGATACTCCCTTCGTTGACCCATGTTGTGCCCCCATCTGTTGAACGAAGGATTTCGATGTGATTGTCCGCTGTGCCTAACCCTTCCCCGACATGCTGGCAGGCGATGAAGCTACCATCTGCGAGAGGGGTGATTACGGGCATATACGCCCCGCGTTCGCTCCGATGGGAAATGACCCCGTTGTCAATAACTTTTAACATCTTCTGTTTCCTTGTTCTAAATCACGGATTAAGTGGATGATGCGATTTTTTTAAACCCGTGATGGTCCACGATACAGATGTGTGGTGTTAGTGTTCTACTAGTCAAGTTCTTGAATCGCCGACTCAATTTCGGCTTTGAGATGATCGGCGCCTGCCTGTTTCACAAGTTTCAATGCGGTTTGGAAATCCTGCTTTGCTTTTACGATGCGCTTCAAAGCGTATTTTGCCAAGCCTCGCTTGTAGTATGCTTCAGCATAATCGGGTTTGAGTCGAATTGTGGTGTTGTAGTCGTTGATAGCAGCGGTGTGCAGCTTCAGTTTATCATTGGCAATACCCCGATAGAGGTATGCGTCGGCAAAATCGGGATTGAGTCGAATTGCGCTGCTATAATCGTTGACAGCATCAGGATATTTTCCTAGGTCTGCTTTAGCAATACCCCGATAGAGGTATGTGTCGGCAAAATCGGGATTGAGTCGAATTGCGGTATTATAATCGTAGATGGCAGGCCAGTATTGAGCTGATTCGTACTTTGCGTTGCCCCGCTTGAGGTAGTCTTCAGCCAAATCGGGTTTAAGTCGGATAGCGGCGTCAAAGTCAGCGATGGCATCGTTGTGTTGTCCTAGATTATCCTTTGCATTTCCGCGGTTGTGGTAAGCCTCGGCGTAATCGGGTTTGATTCGTACGGCGGCGTCAAAGTCAGCGATGGCATCGTTGTATTGACCTAGATTAGCCTTGGCAATACCTCGGTTGTGGTAAACCTCGGCATAATCGGAGTTAAGCTTACTAGAGTAATCGGGTTTGATTCGTACGGCGGCGTCAAAGTCAGCGATGGCATCGTTGTATTGACCTAGATTAGCCTTGGCAATACCTCGGTTGTGGTAAACCTCGGCATAATCGGAGTTAAGCTTACTAGAGTAATCGGGTTTGATTCGTACGGCGGCGTCAAAGTCAGCGATGGCATCGTTGTATTGACCTAGTTTAGCCTTGGTAGTGCCTCGGTTGTAGTAAGCCTCGGCATAATCGGGTTTGATTCGTATAGCGGTATCATAATCGCTGATGGCGTCTTTGTATTGTCCTAAGTCAGCTTTTACCAATCCTCGACCATTATAAGCCTCGGCATAATCAGCATTGAGTCGAATAGCAGTATCATAGTCAGTAATCGCGGCAAAGTGTTGTTCTAACTTCTCTTTTGCCGCTCCCCGACCATTATAAGCCTCGGCATAATTGGATTTGATTCGTATAGCGGTATCATAATTGGTAACAGCAACGGTGTATTGTTCTAAATAATAATTCGCCTTTCCCCGGTTGTAGTAAGCCTCAGCATAATCGGCTTTAATTCGTATAGCGATATCATAATCGGTAATAGCATCATTGTGTTGTCTTAATTGAAACTTCGCAATCCCGCGATTTAGGTGTGCTTCAGCAGAATTAGGCTCGAGTTGGACAGCGATGTCATAGTCGTCAATAGCATCATTGTATTGTCCTAAATTTTCTTTCGCCTTTCCCCGGTTAAGATATCCCTTGGCAAAATTGGGTTTGAGTTGGATAATAGTATTATAATCATCAATAGCAGGGGCGTGTTGCCCTGAGCTAGCCTTTGCATTTCCGCGGTTGTAGTAAGCCTCGGCGTAGTCGGGTTTGATTCGTATAGCGGCGTCAAAATCGGTGATGGCTGCAAAGTATTGCCCTAGCTTATTCTTTACCATTCCCCGACTGAGATATGCCTTGGCATCATCAGGGTTACGTCGTATAGCGTCATCATAGTCAGCGAGAGCGCCTTGATCGCCAGCCAACTCACCATGTGTCTGATGCTTCCTGCTTGACGACCATTTCGCGGGCCCCAATTGCGAGAGTAACTCCTTAAGATAGTTTGAAGGGATGGCAAAATTAAGATTCTGACCACCGCGGAAGGTTGCGAATGAAACACCTATAACTTCACCGCGCTCATTAAGAACTGGACCACCGCTGCTCCCTGAAGAAACCGGGGCAGTCATCTGGAGTCGTTTATAGGTAGAATCCCCTCGCATCGCGCTGATAATGCCCTCCGAGAATGTGCCCTCAAGGAACCCTTTCGGATTGCCCACGACGTAAACCGTATCGCCAATTTCAACCGTGTCGCTGTCGCCAAGAGGAAGCGATTGGATACCTGGGGGCGACACCTGTAGAATCGCCAAATCGTTTGTTTCATCCGTTGCCGTAATACCTTCGATGGCGTACGTCATTTCCTGTCCCACGAGTTTTGCGGTGCCTCGGTCTGCCCCTTTAATAACGTGGAAATTGGTGGCAATGAGATTGGTACCCACGAAGAATCCACTCCCCAATCCAAGTGATTCGCCGGTCACATCTTCCATAACCAAAATCACTGTAGAATCTAATGCTTTTTTGGCAATTTCTTTTGAGGAGCTTGTGCACGCCATAGGCATTCCACAGAGGAGAAAAATCAAAAACGCAATGAAGGGGAACCACAAAAACTGTCCCAACTGTAACGATGTTTTCTTTATTTTCATAACTACCTCCTTACCCTAGACACATGTCGCCCCCCTGGGGCTTGGTTGTGTAGGGATTAGGTGCTGCTATACGCATACCGCTCCTCTGGAGCTAAATGCCTTCCGTTTTTTCCGTTTTCTATCCTGTTAATCCTTTAATCCTGAGAATCCTGATTCAGATGGTTTTGCATCCCGATTCCCCTGTTCCGGGCGCAGCCTCGGGTTAATAATCCGCGCCATCTGTGTCATCTGTTTAATCCGCGATTCAGACAATAATTATGAGCACCCCTCAGCTACCTCACTGCCCCGGATAGGCGCGGTTTTCTAACTCAGCGATGAACTTCTCCGCCGAGATAGCCGCCGCAGCACCGGCACCCGCCGCCGTTATCGCCTGACGGAAGACGTGATCATGTACATCTCCAGCTGCGAAAACGCCGTCGATATTAGTGCGTTGAAGCTTGTCCACGACAATATAGTCTTGGTCATCCATGTCAATCACACCTGTGAATAGCTCGGTGTTCGGAATGTGTCCGATAAAAATAAAAACGCCATCGATCGGAAAAACCTGCTTTTCGTCGGTCTTCACATTTCTGAGCAGCGCACCGGTGACCTTTTCGTCGTCCCCTTGAATTTCTTCGACAACCGTATCCCAGATGAACTTAATTTTATCGTTCTTGAAGGCGCGTTCCTGCATAATTTGGCTGGCGCGAAGCTGATCCCGACGGTGGACAACATAGACCTCCGACGCATACTTCGTCAGGAATATCCCCTCCTCAAGGGCGGCATCGCCGCCACCGACAACGATAAGCCGTTGGTCCTGAAAAAAGAATCCATCGCAGGTGGCGCAGTAGGAAACACCGCGTCCGCCGTACCCCTCTTCGCCGGGGATGTCCAGTGTCCGTGGCGAAGCACCGGTACAAATGATGACCGATTTGGCGAGGTATTCCTTGTCGTATGTCTTTAGGTAGA
Organism: Candidatus Poribacteria bacterium; assembly: GCA_965220385.1. Taxonomy (GTDB): domain Bacteria; phylum Poribacteria; class WGA-4E; order WGA-4E; family PCPOR2b; genus PCPOR2b. Next base: position 5,208,073 of record OZ244825.1, read on the forward strand.
ACGGGTGGCGATTGAAATCCACCTCTGTGACCATATCAAACTTTACCTCGGTCCCAAAACGCTCCGCCTGTTTCTGCATCCCTGTGATAAATTCTGCGGCTTCGGTCCCGAAGAAGCCTGGATAGTTTTCGAGGTCAAGTGTCAGTGAGAGTTGCCCACCGAGGGCGTCTCCGGTGATGAGTAGCGGCTCCAGCATGGCGCGTGAGGTGTAGACCCCCGCAGCGAAACCCGCCGTGCCGCCACCGATAATGATGATATTACGTTCTTCCAAACCATCGTTTCCGTTTTTTATCTCTGCCATCTATTTCTCCTTCTATGTTGAAAATTTCGTGTAGTTTTCCCGATTGCATAAGTTCCGCTAAATCGTCGTCGTCGCCGATATGTTGATCATCGATAAAGATCTGTGGCACATCGCGGCGACCGGTTAGTTCCTCGATCTCATCGCGCATCGTGGGATCCCCTTTGATGTTGATCTCTTCAAATTCGATTCCCAATCTGTCAAGGATATCTTTTGCCTTGTAGCAGTATGGGCAAAAACTGGTTGTATACATTTTAACGCTTGGCATTTATCTATTCCTCTCTTATGCCGTTTCAGATTAGATGTTTATCAATACCGTCTTTTCCAACGCCAACTATCACTTCCAGATATAAGCGGTTTAATCTCTTCAGGCAAAGTTTCGATAAACTCAGGACTGACTTCATTACCGGGCCATTCGCGTACCATCGGAGGGGTATACCCAGCGACCAGAATTGTACGCTCCTTGTCGCTACGGATGGCAGTTGTGCTGTGGATAAGCGATTCCGGAAAGAGCAGGGTCGAACCAGCGGTTGCCTCCACCTGATAGATCAGTTTGTCATCGGCGAGCGCAGCTTCGATCATCTCTTCCCGTTCCCAAGTGAGCCGGTGACTGCCGGGGATAAAGCAGGTGCCACCATCGTCAGGACCCACATCGGTAAGATAGGTCAACGTCTTGACGAAGATGCAGTGGAATTTACTCTGTTCGATGTAAGTTCCCCAGCCGTGCTGCGTCCCACGATGAAATCCGGTCGGGTTATAGCGTCGTTTCTGGAGTTCCTCAATATCCGCCTCCGGATCCCTACGGTTGATAATCGCCTCGCTCTCCTCAAGGCGGACCTTACCGCCGACCACCTCCTCAACGAGCGGCACCAGTTTGGGATGGGCGGCGTATTCCAACAGAGCGGGGTCATATTCCACCAGATTTCCTAACAACACGTGATGTTCGCCACGCCGATGGGCGTAGACCCGTTTGGACTCAAGGTCTGGATCGGCATTCATCCGATGGAGTGCGTCCTTCATGCGAGCCACTTCATCCGCGGTCAGAACGTTCTCCAGCAGTACGAAACCGTAAATGTCGAAATGCAACCGTTGTGCCCGAGTAAGACTAACAGTTTCGGTATTTTCCATGCACATGAATCCTTTCGTGTTATAAATTGGTCATAGATTCCCGCTTGGTAGGTCGAGCTAAAAGACGGTCGCGCACGCCGTTCGGGTCAAAACGAGATTCATTCTGCTTGCGTATGTTGTCCGACTCCTTTTGTTGGTGTTGCAAGTAGGATTCGACCGCCTCACGTTGTCGCAGATAATATGCAATCACGGCATATACATCGGCTAGATTGAGGGCGGGGTACTGATGCGTAATCTCTTCCGCTGTTGCACCTTGACTAAACGCGGCTACAATTGTATTGAGTGTTATACGGGTCCCACCAACGCGAACAACGCCATCAGCATCTGTCTCTAGTGGAATTGGCTCGGATTCAATCAGAAGTGCCATATCATTACCTCCACAAATACGTTCATTTTGATTTTTGAATTCACGCATTATGCTTCATTTTGCCAGAAATTCATAATACTGATCGACCATTTTCCGGTACTCAGGCGGCACATCCTCTTTAAGTACCTGTGCGAGTTGCTTCTTTTCCTGAATTACAGTAAGGCGCTCTTCAATCGCTCGCTCAAGTTTCCTGAGTTCGCGCAGAGAGAGATCGTAGACGGGAAACGGTGCCCTCCGGGTTCCCGGACGATTGTTCATCGCACGAATCGCTCCAAGCCAAAGCTCTCTGAGTTCACGGTCTGAATCCGCGCCTCCAACCTGTGCACTCTCATCCCCTTGCCCCTCGCCTTGTCCCTGTGCTTCCATCGCTTCCTGGGCACGTTCCTGTATCTGCGCCTGCTGTTCAGATAGCTGCTGCTGCCGTGCCTCCTGTTCCGGTGTTAGCGGTGTTTCTTGGTTGTCCATTGCTTCAAGTTCGCGCTGGATGTCTTCCATCTGAGCTGCCCAACTTTCGATCTGGTCCAATGCCGCGTCGAGCCGCTCCTCCTCCGTCTCGGCTAAATTTGTCCTCGCCTGCTGTAGGCCATCGCGCGCCTCCAAGAGGGTATCCAGAACCTCCCGTTGTTCCCGCTCCGAGGATTGGAAATTCCGCCACTGCAATGCCCGCTGCGCGTCCTCCATATTTCCAGATACCTGCCCCTCAATGAGGCGACGATTTGCATCCGCAACATTTCGTGCCGCTTGGGGTTCATTCTCGTTGAGCGTCTCCCGTAGGTTTGAGAGGCTACGTTGCAGCTGCTCAAGATCACGGCGGAGGGTTCGCTGTTCATTTGCCAACTGAGAGGCGTTCCGCAGATCCTCAAGACTGACTCCATTCTGTCGGGTCTCTTCCTCAAGGGTTTCCGTCTGCTCTCGGATCTCCGATTGTCTTGTGATGAGCCGATCGATCGCTTCGGTCGCCTCTTCAAGTGCTTGATCCGTATACTGTGCGGCGACCTTCTCAAGATCCTCGATCGCCTGCTGCAAATTTTCTTCGGCTTTTTGACCTTTCGCAGCGCCCATCTGTGCCTGTCCAGTCCCCATGTTCTCTGAAGCTGCCTGCATATTCTCAGATGCCTGCTGCAACGCTTCACCCGCTTGAACCATGCGCTGCCCCGTGTTGTTCTGGTCGGCACCCTGACCGGACGCTTGCCCCATCTGTTGGGCTTGTCCCCCCATTTGCTGGGCTTGTCCCGCCAACTGTTGTTGCTGTTGACTGTTTTGCTGCATCTCTCGCTGTGAAGGCTGCGGCTCCCGTGCCAGCCGCTGGCTCTGTTCCGTGAGTTGTTCCTGTTGACCGAGCATATCTCTTGCCTGGTCCAATAGTTCCTGCGTTTGCTCTGCCATCTGCTCATCTAACTCGTTTTCATCCTGCTCAATGGCGTCTTGGAGGTCCTCCATATCCATCTCTATATTATCGGCAGCTGCTTGGCTGCCGTTCGACCGCATTTGCGTTAAGACCTTATCTAAGTCCATCATGGCTTTGGTGAGGAGTTCGAGAGCGTCCTGTTCATGCGGCAGTGCCGCTTTCGGATTTACCGCATGGAGTTCGTCGGTTGCTTCACCCATCTTGGTGACCGCCCGCTCCAAATTCATCAGCATTTCGGGGGCTACATTTGCATCGCGCATCGACATACTCAGCTCATCGACAGCCCGCTGCGTCTTGCCTTTGAGTTGATCCTGCTCTTCACCTATCTTTTTGACGGAGGATCGGTAGTCTTCCGTCACAGGCGATGGACGAGAGTGGATGTGCTTCCATGTGTTCTTGATAATTTTCCGCTGATCCGCGATTAGATTGGGGAACGGTTGTTCCGCTGGACCTTGCTGCCCTTCTACCTCCATCTGCATATACCGTTCATTGAACGGGCGCACCTCAATAAAATAAAGTTCAGAGGTACTTACCCCCGGACCTGTCCGCGTGTTGTTGTCTGTGGCTTGGGCGTAGTAGGAGATCAGTTCCCCCGGCTCCACATCGAGCTCTTCAAGATAGAAAACGTAAGCACCGGAGATTATTTTTGCCGCTTTAACCTCGACCGTTTCCACAGGCAATTCTTGCGGTTCACCGGATCCGATACTGTACTTCAACGTCATGTTTTCAACGCCGTGGTCGTCCGTCGCCTCCGCAAGGACCCTGACCTCTTCTAACTTCGTGGCTTTTATATCCCTTCCCGGTTCCTTGATAACAATCTCAGGTGGCTTATCGGGGATCGCTGTAACGGTATATTCGATCGGAGTCTGATTATTGAAGCCATCGACACAGAGCAGTTCAACGGTGTACTTTCCGTCGTTCAACACATCAAGGGTCGTGGTAAGCGTGTTCCCGTCGGAGATAAGCATGGAGGTCGGATCATCCGCGTCCACTGTGAGCCCCGCTGATTGGATGGCTTTGTTCGTTGTGATGCGGACTTCTGCTTGAGAACCGGCGACAGCGCGGATGTTCCCATCCCCCTGCTGCGTAATCGGTTTCAATTTTGTGTATTCGGGATAGGTGTAAGAAACCTCAACCGCAGTAACCTTGGGGGTATCAAATACTTCAACGGTATAGCGTTCCGATTCCGCTTCGTTCGCCGCCACATAGTATTCCATATTCTCACTGATATTAAAGATTTCGTAGCCAAACCTGCGCTTTTCACCCTCGATCCGCACCATATCAATCTCTTGGCGCTGCGGTTCCGTGTCAACAGCTGGGACCTGTTTTGTATAAACGAGCCGCGCCTTGTCCGCGGATTTGCCGGTCACTTCGAGGTTAATTGTGAGGCTTCGACCCCGTAAAATACGAGCGTTCCCCGGATCGACGGTCAGTTTTGTCGTAAATACCGGTTCGGTTTTTTCCCAAGGGCTCAATAAGCGATTCAGGGAGATGTTAAGTTCGGTGGGAAAGATCAGAGCCAAAAGCGCGCAGCCAGCGAACACAGCAACCGCAATACCGACGTGCTTGCGTTTTTTGCGTTTATCGACTGTTGCCTTAAAATCGATATCTTCAGTCCGTTCCACAGCATCCGTAACCAGTCGCTGCAACAGATGTGATTTGATCGGATCTTCGGTTTCCACCTCACCAAACTGAAGGGCACTGACAAGGCGATCCTCAAGATCTCGATGTTTCCGCTCGACATTGAGCGCGACATCGTGCGGCGTCAGTTTCACCCGAAGCGGTTGAATAAGGTATCTATAAAGCAGATAGCCCGCAGCGGCAACTATACCGACGAGTAACACAATCCGGACGCTGTGCGGTAACGGCATCAACAGGTCTATGATCGCTGCCCCAGCGAGGATCGCAATCAATCCAACGATAGCAATTGCACAACCTGTCCAAAATAGTGTCCGTTTCCAAACACGGCGGGCTTCCAAGACTCTTGCTTGTAACTCTGCGTAACCTCCCCTTACTGCCATTGTTTGTCTCCAATTTGTTTTGTTATCTTGTAGGGAACGCAGATCTGCGTTCCCTACTAAAGTTGATAGATGTATCCCTCGTCAATGTGGTGATCATTTCTTCCAACATGATAAACATGTTGCGGAAACTCTTTATTCGCAAGACTATTTCTCTTTCGCAACGCAGTAATCAAGCCATGATTGATTGCGGATACTTTGATATCGGACAGAGTCAGACGGGGCTGGTTTAAAGTGGACCCCTTGTCGAGGCCAAAATGCTGTAAAAATAAGTAAGATAATTGAGAGTGGCTTGTGCTGCTTTAGTTCAGATAGACCTCAGCCGGTGTAGTATAATTGAGACTCTGGTGAGGTCGTTTGTGATTATAGAACAGGATATAGTGAGTTAATCCATCAAACAAGGCTTTTACCGTTTGGTAGAGTTTTGGGTAAACATCTTCATATTTGACCGAGCGCCAAAACCGCTCAATGTAAATGTTGTCACTGGCTCGACCGACGCTGGTCATACTCATAGCAACACCAGCGGCTTCAACCGTATCGGTGAAAGCATTTGCGGTAAACTGGACACCTTGGTCGGTATTGAAGATAGTAGGGGTTGCCCCAGATAATGCACGATGTAAGGCGTCAAGACAGAACTGCCCCGATAGACTATTGGATAGCTCCCAAGTAATAACATAACGACTATACCAATCGAGTATAGCCACCAGATACATAAAGCCTTTATCCATCGGGATATAGGTAATGTCAGCCGACCAGACCTCGTTAGCAGCGGTCACCTCATAGTCCCGTAATAGGTATGGGTAAATCCGATGCTCACTGTCAATTGCTGAGCGTTTGGGTTTAGGATAAATCGCTTCTATCCCCATCAAACGCATCAGTCGCTGGATGCGTTTGCGGTTCACCCGGTAGCCAAGCCGCATCAGATGGTGTGTCATTCGACGACTCCCATAGAAAGGGGTTTGCAGATACTGCTGATCTATCTGTCTCATCAGATGCAGATTGTCTGCTGACTCTGTAGCTGGTTGATAGTAAAGCATTGACCGAGAAAGACCAAGCAACTCACATTGACGACGGAGGCTCAGTTGCGGGTGATCGGGGTCAACGAGTGTCCGTTTCTGTTCAGTCGCTTGAGGCAGCTTTTTTTTTCAACCAGTCCAGTTCCATATTCAACCGACCAATTTGCTCATACAGACGCGACTCTCTGTCATTCTGTTCACGTTGTCGCTTGGTCGGGTGGGTTGCGAAAATATCGCTTCCCTGTTCAAGCAACTGTTTCTTCCATTGGCTGATTTGGCTCGGGTGCAATTGGTGGTCACTTGCCAATTGGCTAATCGTTTTGTCTGATTTGATGGCTTCAAGGGCAACAGTAAACTTGAACCTCGCAGTGTGTCGAATCCGTTTGGTTGACATCTTCAATCCTCCATTTATACGGGACAGTTAGACCATATTTCTTACTTAACTCCTGGCCCGAATATTGGGGACCATTATAGTTGTCTGGAATCTGGGAGAGGATACGCCGTATTTTCGTATAACTTTTTAGCGGTCCATCTTTTTCTACTTCGGGCAGGGCAAAAACAAGACGCCAAGAATTTGATTCCAACCGGTAGATCCACAAAGCCGCCTGAACATCAAAATTCGCTTTATTGAGATGATGCAAGACATTGGCACCTGCATCAATCATTTCCTTTGTAAGCGGTTCTTTTACTATGACTTTCTCTATTACCACCACTTCCTCAGCCATGATAGAACTCCATTTGTCCGTGCCGTATACGCCTTATACAGATCCCGTGCCTTTGACATCTCAGCCATTAGACGGAGTTCCTCGCCAGAAGGTTATCCACAATTCCCTCTACCGATGAAAACCGAGAGATGTCTATCCATTCAATCCGAGGATCGTTGCGAAACCATGTCAACTGCCGTTTAGCGAACCGGCGGGTGTTCTGTTTTAGCAGTGCGATCGCTTCATCAAGCGTTCGCACCCCATCGACATAATCGATGAGTTCCTTGTATCCGAAACTCTGCATTGCGACACAGTTACGGGGATAACCTCGATCCAATAACCCTTTGACCTCTTCTACTAACCCTGCCTCTACCATCAAATCTACGCGATCTTCGATTCGCCGATAGAGCACTTCACGCGGCATGTCCAGTCCGAATGCCCGGAACGAGTAACGCGGTTCCTCCATCTTCCACTGCTGTTGGAGCGCAGAAATCGGTTTCCCCGTCAGTTCATAAACCTCTAAAGCACGGATGACTCGGACAAGGTTATTTGGGTGAACCCGATCAGCTGCCTCTGGGTCGCATTGACGCAGCCGCTCATGGAGGGCGACGTTACCGTGTTCATCCGCTTCCCGTTGGAGTTTCGCCCGTATCTCCACATCCGCACCAGGTCCGTCAAAAAGCCCATCGATAATGCCACGAAAATATAGCCCCGCCCCACCAACAGCCATTACCCGTTTGCTCCGCTCCCAAATCTCCGCAATCGTGACATCCGCAAGTCGTTGGTATTCTGCGACGGAGAAAGGTTGATCCACGTCCACACAATCAATGAGGTGATGGGGGATCGCTCGCTGTTGGTCTGCTGTCGGCTTTGCCGTGCCGATGTCCATCTCCCGATAGATCTGCCGCGAATCCAACGACACTATTTCGGCGTCAAGCTGCTGCGCAAGCTGGATCGCTATTTCAGTTTTGCCGACAGCGGTTGGACCAACAAGGCAAATCAGTGGAGATTTCATGGCGTGGAGTGTGGTGTATGATGGAACTCTTGGTGTGAATTGGTCAGGATGTCACTTCCACATCGTTCAAGCGTTCAATAGTTCATTGCGTCATTGCGCGTTTCCAGTATTCACGTTTCACAGCCTGTCCCGATTTATCGGGGCATCATGTTTCACTTAGTCAATCGTCATCGCACATCGGAATCCGAAGTCACTGAACTGTTTCTCCGGACTGAGACTACTCCGCGCCGCGCAACGAGCAAAGCGGACGCTGTGACGCCACGAACCGCCACGTGCCACGCGGCGGTCGCTATGCCTTGGTCCAGTCGGATTACGATCCGGTGAAATCTCATAGTAGGCTGGGCCATAATTGTCGGCGCACCATTCGTGGACACCTTCTGACATATTGTAAAGCCCGTAACCGTTGGGGCCATCAGTTCCAATCGGAAAATGTGGGGCATTCCGTCCTCCCGCATGGTCCTCGTGCAATTCATCGCCCCACGGATACTCCTTGCCTTCCAATCCGCCCCGTGCCGCTCTTTCACGCTCCGCTTCTGTCGGGAGACGATACGCTTTACTCGTCAACTCCTGTAACCACTCGCAGTAAGCGACGGCATCATACCAACTGGGTCCAACAATCGGTTGGTCCAGATGCTGGAACTTAGACTCACCCCAAAACCGTGGTGATGGATGACCTGTCATCGCCATAAAGCGCTTATATTCTCGGTTGGTCACAGGGTATCGGGCGATTCCGAAAGCATCCACCCATACACGGTGAATAGGTCGTTCGTTCGCTGCACCGTTTTCACTCCCCATAAGGAAATTTCCTTCGGGGACAGTAACGATATCGGGTTCAATGAATTCCGGTGCTTGCATGGGTGCGTTTGTCCTCCTTTGATACTTACCAACACTTTGTGCTCTTGCGTATTTCTGAGTCCTCCGGTTTTGCCTTGACAGATGCCCGGAGGTGTGCCATTATAGCACCCCAACTTTTTGGATGTCAACTCTAACCTTAAGGTGATACAAAATGGCATGGATCCGAACCGTCCCCGAATCAGAGGCAACAGGCATCGTCAAGGAAGAGTATGAAGCAGGAATCAAGCGTGCCGGACGAATTTACAATATCGTCAAGTTGTTCAGTATCAAGCCGGAAAGCCTCAAAGCGTTCGTCAATCAGTATGAGATTATCATGTTTGGTCCTTCCAAATTGAGTCGGGTACAACGGGAGATGATAGCGACAGTGGTTTCGCAGATTAACACCTGCCGATACTGAGTGCAGGTACACGGCGAAGACCTGCGGGAACAGGTCAATAAAGATGAACTTGTTCATCAAATCAAAACGGATTTCCGCGCTGCGAATTTGGACCCAACCATGAGAGCGATCTTGGAATTTGCCGAGAAGGTCACGCTTGCCGCCTACACGGTTCAGCCATCAGACCTGGATCTGCTCAGATCACACGGCTTGGACGACGAAACAATCTTCGATGTTGTTGAGATTGTCGGGTTTTTCAATTACATCAACCGGATTGGCGATGCACTAGGCGTTGAGTTGGAGGACTTTTTTGATGCGGCAGATCTGCCGTCACGACCCGCAGCTGGAGACTGATGAAAATTGAAATGCCGACCGAGCCAAACCTCGAAAATTATTTCTCTGCTGTCATCAAAGAGGGGTTATATCCAAATAGAGGAAATCTCCAATTCCACTTGAAGACTCTGTTCAAGGACATCACTCTCGAAAATAGACGAGTGCTTGATATCGGCGGAGGGAGCGGCTTACACAGTTTCTATGTAGCGTGTATGGGTGCCAAGGAGGTTGTATGTCTCGAACCGGAAACGGAGGGGAGCCGCTCCGGGATGAGGGAAAAGTTTGGGAAGTTGGGTGAGATCCTCGGACTGAATCAGGTAAGGTTTGAACCGGTTACATTTCAAGCCTTTGAGCCCGCAGGAGAGCGGTTCGATATTATCCTACTGCATAACTCAATAAATCATTTAGATGAACCTGCTTGCATCAATCTGCTCAATAGTGAGGCGTCCAGAGCAATTTATCTTAATATATTCTCAAAGCTCAGTTCACTCGCAAGTGATGGGGCAAAGCTAATCGTTTGCGACTGCTCCAGGTACAATCTCTTTGCCTTACTCAGAATTAAGAATCCTTTTGCTCCCACGATAGAGTGGCATAAGCACCAGGCACCAGAAGTCTGGATGGATCTGCTAAATCAAGTCGGATTCGCGAATCCGAGCGTCAGATGGACCGCTTTCAACACACTGCGCGCTCCGGGGAGAGTCCTGTTAGGCAATAAGCTGCTGTCCTATTTCCTCAGAAGTCACTTCCGCTTCACAATGGAGAAGCCTTGAGTTCCTTCTGTACCCGAAAAAATTAAGAGCGATTCCGCTGCCATTTTGGGTTGGATCTTGGGTTTCGTGCTTCCTTTATCACCGCATCCAGAGTCACCATCGGCTCATTTCCCTCTTGTTGCAGAAATGCGGGGATACCCGCGGGCACACAGAAATGTTCATGAGGACCGACTTTTTTTTCAACGCCAGCCATCCGAATAATCCCCCGTCCACGGACAACAGAGACAATACAAAAACGGTCAGTCCGCAGGTTCAAACCGTATTCATTGACCCGTGCCACAGACAGCTCCAGTCCACCAATTCCATCTCCGTCAGTGGCTGAAGCCGGGATGATTGGGTAACGCACAGGGGAGAACCTCTCCGCAGCCTTATCGATTTCACGTTCGAGATAAATCGTTTGGTTCATTTGACGGCTGTAGACGGGTGTTCTCTCAAGTTTCTCTAACTCGATCGGTTGCGCCTCTACGTCCAGAAACACACCCCACCCGCCGCGTGTCAGCGATCCAAAGATAAACGGGACGTGATGCTGCATGGTGCTATCATTGACATATCCGTGTCGCACCTTCGGGGGGATGGGCATGGCGTAACCTTCGTCTACCTCCGCATAATGCTCGCCGAGAACCGTATTGCCGTGCAGCGGCCCATAGCCTAAATGAATCTCAACGCCGTCTTGATGGAGGTGAAATGGTACATCCGACCGGGGCCCATCGAGATACGCGAGATTCCACGAGTGATAATCCCCATAAACGAGCGGCACAATCGTGATACCGAGATTTGGCACAATGAAACTTGCCTGATCTGGGGCATGCGTATCCAATGTCGTATGGATGCCGTTGCTGTTGGTGATCTCTTCCATCAGTTCGGTGAACCGATCCCGAACCTTCTGCATCGACTCCAGCTTGCAGGTCTCAACCCCTTCACTCAATGATTCAATGACCCTTGGGATGTTGGTGGTGTAGCGATAAAATGTGGAGATCAGGGCGCGAAAGTCAGCTTCCACCACATCCATTGTCTGATTCGCTAAGTCTATCAGGAGTTCTACCGCCCGCTTGCGATGTGCCTCCGTGAGCGGGTCGCACATCTCAATTTCATCGATTGCTAACCGCGTGGCGTGGAAGGCACCAATTGTATGACCGCGAAAGGCGTAGCTATACAATCGCGCTAAGGCAACGTCTTCGGGCGTAATTTCCGCCGGTGTGCGCCCTTTCTCATGGCTCTCACGCGCCAAGTCAATAAGCCGTGCATAGTTGGGATGGACCTGCATGGTCATTTTTTTCGTCTCCCGCCCTTATCCCTTTGGACAGGCACAAGTTGCTTTGAATCCCGATCCCATCGGGGGACCTGCCCCTACTAATTGCTTTTGCCTAACCTGCTGTAAACCCACCGTCAATTGGTAGCGCAATTCCCGTCACGAAAACAGATTCGTCCGATGCTAAAAACAGCGCGCCGTATGCGATCTCTTGCGGCGTAGCGAGACGTTTCATCGGGTGTTGATCGGCGAGTGCGCGATATTCCTCTTCCGTTTTCAGCACACCTGCTAAGAGTGGGGTCTCAGTGAAACCGGGACAGAGGCAGTTAACACGGACGTTATCGGTCGCATAATCAAGCGCCATACCACGCGTCAGATTTGCCACTCCACCTTTGGTCGCCACGTAAGCCGCACGGGTCGGTGCGCCGACGAGACCGTATATCGATGCCATATTGATAATCGAGCCGCCGCCGTTTTTTATCATTTCGGGAATGGCATACTTTGAGCCGAGGAAGACTCCTTTCAAGTTGATGTCAACGCAGCGGTCCCAGTCCTCCTCCGGCAGCTCTACGACGGGTAGACGCATCGCAATACCCGCGTTGTTGAACAGCACGTCCAACTTGCCGTAGCCGTCGATCGCTGATTGCACCATCGCCTGTACATCTGTCGCCACCGTTACATCGGTGCGAACGAACATCGCTTCGCCGCCATCAGACCTTATCTGCTCAACGACCTCGTTTCCTCCGGCTTCGTCCAGATCCGCCACAATAACCTTTGCCCCTTCTTTGGCGAATAGGAGTGCTGTTGCCTGCCCGATTCCAGAGGCAGCACCGGTGATGATTGTCACTTTACCTTCGAGTCTCATAGTGCGTCCTTATCCTCCGTTCCGCGAATCTCCGACCTTTTACTGCTTCTCCTGCCACGCCGCTGGATTCTCTGTTTTCTCCTCGATCTGATTGCGCAGCAGCCCGATCCCTTCAACCTCTAACTCAATAACATCGCCGGGCTGAATCCACCGGTCCAATTCCCAACCACAGCCCTTGCCAACCGTGCCCGATCCAAGAAAATCGCCCACACAAAGCGTTTCAGACTGTGAGACGAACGAAATCATCTCCGCGAAGGTGTAGTACATATCCGATGTGTTTCCGTCCGCCCAAACTTCGCCGTTGATCCGTGCAATCATCCGCAGGTTGTACGGGTCGTTGATGTCATCGGGTGTTACAAGGCAGGGGCCCATAATATTGCTATTGTCGAAATCTTTCCCCTTGGCGGGACCGAGCGCCAACGTCATGTGGCGAAACTGGATGTCGCGTGCGCTGATGTCGTTATAGATTGTGTAACCACCGATATAGTTCGGCGCGTCCTCGACCGAGATATTCTTCCCTTCCTTACCGATATAAACGCCCCACTCCAGTTCAAAATCGAGTTTCTCAGTGTAGTTGGGCCAAGTCACCGGTGCGTCGTGCCCGGCAATGGAAGCGGGACTCGTGCTGCCGCGATAGTAGTTCGGCAGCTTAAACCATTCGGGCGAGATCTCCTTACCGGTGATCAGCGCAGCGGCGTCCATGTGCGTCTTAAACACACCAAAATCCCGTAAACTGGCGGGACGTGGAAACGGTGCGAGCAGCGTAACCTGATCCGTCGGGTAAACGATCTGTTCACTTCGGGCGCCGGTAGGGTTTCCGTCAAGGTGGTCAAGGCTCGCCTGTGCCGCCTTTCTCGCTCTCTCTCCCCGTTCAAAGTATTGGATCATGTCAGATGGCAGGATGGCGTCCGCGCTCTGATAGGCGGCAGACTGCCCCTGTGTCTCTGAAAGATGAAGGGCGTAGGCAGCGTTAAGATCGACGATTTGGCCGCCGTCGATCACCGCGCCGAGTCGCTGCTGTTTTCCAAGTTGTGTTGTGATTTCAAAAGTAACCAGTTTCATTTGATAGTCCTCAGTTTTCTATTTTGTCATTTCAAATTCTATTCGCCATTGTACCTGCTGCGACAACGATTTCTCGTCCAGATGCCGCACATATTTCTCAATGGAATAGAATAGCACATCGGCAGGGGGTTGCCAATAAGAAAGGAGAAGCCAACATCTGCTTCCCCTTTTTGAACCTTCGATCTGTCGCTCCTAACGCACAGATTCCTCCCCACGGTGTTCCATAAGCCACTGCTTCAACGGCACATCTTCGTCCGTTGGCTGCCACCACCCCTTGATATCTACCCCATCGCCAAGCAGCTGCCGGCGGATCGGATCGCATTTGGCGAGAAGTTCAGGAGGCATCACGTTGTAGTCAAGCCCGCGCAGCCAGCGATAACTGTAACCGATGAACAATACCTTTCGCGTTACATCCGAATAATTCCAACCACGGGAGTGCCACAACCTGCGGTCGAACAGCACGGCTGTCCCCGGTTTAATCTGCAATTCGATCGCACCGTCCAGATCGCCATCCGGGTCGCTCTGAGGTGGACGTTCGTCGAGTTTGTGACTACCGGGCACGATTCGCATCGCACCGCGATCCTGTCCCCTCACATCGCTGAACCAATAACTCACTTTAAGCGAGAGTCGTGGATGTGGGCGCTCCATTTCCTGTACAGGTCTGCCCCCATCTTGATGCCAGCCAGCTCCCTTTCGGGTGCGGGGTACATCCGGTGCTTCCGGCGGATAGACAATTAGGTGAGAAATGTAAAGCTGGATGTTCCAGCCGAGGATATCCCACAGCAACGGGAATACCTTCGGGTTGTCAAGCAATTCAAGGAACAGATCATCGGCAGCGATGGTACGGAACTTTTTCATCAGGTCGTTCTGACCAAGACCCTGCCTCTTTCGTTCCTCCGCATCAATTCGGTCAATAGCGATGCTCATTTTCTCAACCATCTCCGGAGATAAAGCATCATCGACGATCAGGTAACCTTCGTCGTTAAACGTCTGAAGTTGCTCATCCGTAGCGCAGTATTTTAACCAATCTTTGTCCATGTGCCGCTCCTTTCAACTTTTTAGGCAGGCACAAGTTGCTTTGAATCCCGAGCCCATCGGGGACCTGCCCCTACATTTGGTCCCACTTGTAGGGGCAACCCCCCGATAGGATCCCCGATAAATCGGGACAGGTGGGACAGGCGGGATTAAGAAACTTGTGGTTGCCCTGTATACGTGCTTTTGGCAATAATATCAATAAGGGGATAAAAATTCAACCTTTTTTCATTTGATTGTGTCGTACCATTCCTGATAAAATTGGAGATAGCACAACGCACGGAGCGTGAGACGTTTCTGATGAACACTAAAGAGATTCTGAAAAAGATTCGCCGAATCGAGATCTCCACCAACCGGCTTGTCAACAATATCTTCGCTGGAGAGTACGAGAGCGTATTCAAGGGACGGGGCATGGAGTTTGAGGAGGTACGTGAATACCAGCCCGGCGACGAAATTCGCACCATTGATTGGAACGTGACCGCTCGGATGGGGCAGCCGTATATTAAGAAATATGTTGAGGAACGTGAATTGGTGATGATGCTGCTCGTCGATACCAGTGCCTCCGCAGACTTCGGAACATATCAGCAGACAAAGGCAGAGATTGCGGCGGAGATCTCCGCACTGCTCGCTTTTTCTGCGATCAAAAACAGTGATAAGGTCGGGCTAATCTGCTTCACGGACGATGTGGAATTGTTTGTTCCGCCGCGCAAGGGGCTGAAGCACGTCCTACGCGTTGTCCGGGAGATCCTATACTTTGCGCCCCAGCAGCGGGGCACAAACATCAGTGCTGCATTGGAGTACGTTGACCGCGTCATCCGACGAAAGAGTGTTGTGTTCCTGATCTCCGATTTCAGAGACAGGGGTTACGAAAAGCGGCTGCAAGTGACAAGCAAACGTCATGACCTTATTGCGATTACGCTCCAAGATATGCGGGAGGAAACTTTGCCGAATGTAGGGTTGATTGAACTTGAGGATGCGGAAACCGGTGAGGTAGTTATTCTAGATACGCGGGATCCCAAAGCACGAGAGATATATCGACAACTCAATCTCAATGTCGTTGAAGCACGTCGAAAGTTCTTTCAATCGAACAAAATCGACAACATCGAAATCCGGACAGAGCAGTCTTACGTTGAACCGTTAATCCGTTTCTTCCGAGAACGTGCTGTGCGGGACTCGTTTTGAAATGAGCGTTTCATAGTTCATGGGGAAATTAGATTTAATGATGGTTAGGAATAAATAGGGGAGCAACGACTATGTCTAACAAACAGCAGCCTTCTGTCCATACTGGGAGCGAAACAAACATTGCAGTCGAACCACCGGACTACGCCGCCGAGGCGCGTACGCGTGCCGCAGAATGGAAGGATCGAGCCAAGACGCGACATAAAATTGTGGGGATTCGGACCTGGCACATTAACCTAAATCCCGCCACAATGTCATCTATGGCGTACTCACAGGCGGGGCGGCAGGTTCAGATGCCACCTGAGCCGAAAAATGTCCATGTGGACTGGCGCGGGCCCTTTGCCACACAAGCGGGTGCACTAATGGTGGAGATCACAACTGATAAAGGGTTGAAAGGCTATGGACTTGGCGGGGGCGGACTTGCCGGAGCACTCATCATCGACCGCCATATCCAATATTTCACACTGGAGCGCGATCCCCTCGACGTTGAAGAGATCTGGGATAACCTGTATCATATCACGTCAATTTACGGACGGCGGGGGGTCGTCATCTATGCACTCAGTGGTATCGAACTCGCCCTGTGGGATCTCTGTGGCAAAATCTTGGATGCGCCGGTCTATAGCCTAATCACGGATGAACCACAACTCAAGATACCAGCGTATGCCACCGGCGTGGATGTCGGCTATTACGCGGAGCAGGGGTTTACCGCCTGTAAGCCAGGGTTACGAAATGGGCTTGCGGAGGGAGACGAGGGCTTTGCCAGAAACCTCGAAATTATGCGCGAGGCGCGTCAGACGATTGGACCCGATATCGAACTAATGGCGGACATCTATCTTCGGTGGGATGTGGATTATACGCTTCGTTTCGCTGAGGCTGCTGCCGATTTGGATCTAAAGTGGATTGAGGAGGCGATCCCTTTAGACGATTATGCGGGCATGGCGCGATTGGTTCGAGAAATTGACTCCACTTGGATTGTTTCCGGCGAACACGAATTCACCCGATACGGATTTCGCGAGCTGCTGCGTTGGAAAGCCGCTCACATGATTCAACCCGATATCAGTTGGGCGGGCGGCTTCGGCGAATGCCTCAAGATTGCCAACGAAGCCGCAGCGCAGGGCGTCCCGACATGGCCCCATCAGGGTGGAACCCCGTGGGGACTCCACTTGATTGCCTGTCTACCGATGCCGTGTCGAGCAGAAACCTTCGGGCCTTCACGTAAATCTACAGATAATGAGCTCTATCGCTGCCTGCGTCCTGCAGCTCGCGATGGGTTCTTTACACTGGATGATAACCCCGGATTCGGTGTGGAGATTGATGAAAAACTGCTGGACGCCTACACTATTGACCATCTTTGAAATCTGTTCCTAATCTGACGGAAACAGAGGGAAGCAAAAAATGAGTGTAAGATCAACCCAACCCACTGCTCGCCTTGTGCGTTACATAGTCCTAGTTTTACCCCTCTTTCTAATTGGCTGGATAGGAAGTTGGTCTCAGGCGATCAAGCGTGGAAATACGCACTATGAATCAGAGGCGTATGACGCCGCGCTTGACGCATATCGATCCGCAGCGGAAAACCGACCGGAAGATCCGATTTCCCGTTACAATCTGGGAACGGTCCTATACCAACAAAAGCAGTTTGAGAAGGCAGCCGATGAATTCAGGCGATCGCTCGACGCAGAAACCCCAATCTATCAGGCACAGAGTTACTACAACTTGGGGAACACTCAGGTCCAACTCAGCGATATAGAGGGGGCGATCCGATCCTACAAGAGTGCGTTGCGCTTGAATCCAGGGGATCTGGATGCGAAGCATAACTTAGAGCTCGCGCTTGAAAAGTTGGAACAGAAATCACAGCAGAACCAATCGGAGCCCGGGGAGGAAAACGAAGATCAACAGGAACAGGTCCAACAGGGGCAGAATCAGGATCCACAAGATACAGAGGAAAAAGAATCGAATCCGCAAGATCAGGAGGATTCGTCAGAATCAGAGCAACAGCAGCAGAACCAGGAGTCGTCTGAACAAGAATCCACTTCCGAAGAATCGCCTGTGCAATCAGCACAAGAGTCAACACAGCCGCCGGTTGAAATGTCTAAAGAAGATGCTATTCGCCTACTGGAGGCTCTCAAGGATAACGAGAAAGAGATTCAGAAGAAGATACTACAAAAGCGATTCTCAAGACGCCAGCGATCTGAAAAGGATTGGTAGGAGGTAGACCGAAGTATGGGGACAAGGAAGGCACCAGATTGGAGATTCAGACGTGCATTCGCACTTCACGTTTCACGCTTTACGTCTCACTTTTTACGTTCCACGCTTTTTACGTTTCTGGTTTCCATTCTCTTCAGCAACGCTGCTTACAGCCAAAACATCACCCTCTCCGCGGATGTCACCCCAAAAATTATTAGCCTTAATGAAACAGCGACTTTGCGTGTAACAGTTGCCGCCAACCAGCAACTGGGGAATATTCGACCGCCAAAACTAAGCACCTTACCCGACTTCAATGTTTCCTACGGCGGTGCGTCCAGCCAATATAATCTCACCGGTAATCAGGTTTCTGTTTCGGTAACTTGGACTTACGTGTTGAGACCTAAGAAGGTGGGACAGTTTATGGTCTCCTCAATTCAGATCTCTCACGGCAACCAAACCTACACAGCAGATCCGATCTCCATCAAGGTGTTACCGAGATCTAAGAAGCCGTCCCAAAGCGAATCGACACAGGATACTTTTACAGACGCATTTTCCGGCAGTACACATAAAGTAGAAGCCGCTGTCGATAATTCACACCCCTATGTGAATGAGCAGATTATATATACTTTTCGGTATCTCTATACTGCTCGTATCCCAAGTTTCAATACTCCCAAATACACACGTCCCTCTTTAAGGCAATTTTGGACAGCCGAACTTGAAAGGAAACAGGGTCGGAGACAAGTGATCGATGGAACCCTCTATTCGATTGAGGAGATTCAGGTGGGGCTGTTTCCAATTGCCGCTGGCAAAATCACGATTGAGCCGGCGAAGCTATCGCTCCCGCTTGCCGCGGGGCGTGGTCGCCTCCAGCCGTCGTCCAGAGTGCTTGTCACAAATCCAGTTGAAGTCAATGTTCGTCCGCTCCCTCAGGAGGGCAAGCCCACAAACTTCGCAGGTACAGTCGGTCAATATCGTATCCATGCACAAACCGATCGGGGGACAGTCGAAGCCGGAGATGGGTTCACCTTGCGAGTGCGGGTCGCCGGGACAGGGAATATTGAGACGGTGCCCGCTCCAACTGTTCCGACGCTCCCAGATATGGCTATATATGACCCCCAGATTACGGATGCCATCGGCATAGTGGATTCAAAGGTTCAGGGGAGTCGCACGTATGAGTATGTCATTATTCCATCAAAGGAAGGGCACTGGAGGGTCCCTGCGATTGACTACCCTTATTTCGATCCACAGGCGGAGAGCTACCAAATTGCGCGCACTGTCCCCATCACGATAGATGTACTTTCCAACCCGAATCAGGCAGCTGGAACACCACTTGCGGGTACAACACAGTCCGACATGCACCTCCTCAAGCAGGATATTCGATATATCAAGCCGGATTCGCTCGAATTATCAGATCAGCACCTTTATCCTTATAAGCACGTGTCATTTTGGGTTGCACAGACCTTACCTATTGCCGTTGTCCTGTCCCTATGGTTCTATCGGCGGCGGCAAGGTAAGCGCGACCCGAAACAGATTCGGGGACAGTATGCCGCGAGGAAGGCTCTGGGCATCATTGAGGACGCTAAAAAACACACCGTGGGTGAACCGGCAGCGTTCTACGGCACTCTTGCCAACGGGTTGTATCAGTACATTGGAGACATCTTCGATATCTCGCCCGGCGGGCTCAATCCCGAACTGGTGCGCCGGCGATGCGAGGACGCAGGTTTCTCTGAATCTGCGACAACACAGATTGTTGACACGTTGACGCAGTATGACTATGTGCGGTTTGCCCCAGTGTCCGCAGCTTCAACAGATGTGGAAGATGCCCTCAACCGCGCCAGAGCATCGATCGGCGAAATAGAGAAAGAGCGACAGTTGAAGATATAATAGCTATTGTGTATAATGAGGCAAGGAGATTAGGGGCATGAAAGACTGGAAATATGGGCGGATCGAAAATAAGAAAAGAGTCCTCTCACACTTTATCTTTCTCATCTGTTTCCTCAGTTTTTCTTCTTGGTGGAAGCACGCCTATTCCCAATCTCAATCAACTTTGGAAGCGAGTTATCGGAGTGCCGATGCCTTATATCAGGGTGGGCAGTATCAGCAGGCAGTCGAAAAGTACGAACAGATCGCACGTTCCATCCATAATGGTGCTGTTTATTATAATCTCGGCAACGCCTACTTTCGTCTTGGAAATAGGGGAAAAGCGATCCTGAATTACGAGCGCGCGAAGCGATTGATGCCAAGAGATAAAGATACAAATTTCAACCTCAAAGTTGCTAAGGCACGGAATGTTGATTCATTCGACCTTGTTAAACCCCTCTCCGGCTTTTCGCTTCTATACGGTGCTCTGCGCCCAAATGAGATCGTTTGGATTGGACTCATTCCGTACTGGATCGCAACTATTAGCCTCATCGTGATTCAATTCATCCAGAATCATCGCTTCCAACGAGCGTTGCGTTATGTTGTCTTGATTGGCGGCATTGGGTGGCTTTTTTCTTTACTCGTTTTGGGCTTGAAAATTCGAGAAATTAATCTACCGTATGCCATTGTTATTACAAATCAGGTGACGGTGCGAAGTGAACCCGATTTAGGCTCCGAAACGGTTGCTCTGCCACTACACGAGGGCACCAAGATTCAACTTCAGGAAGAACGTAACGATTGGGTGAAAATCTATCTGCCCGATGAAAATTCAGGTTGGCTGTCTGCGGATACAGTCGAAAAAATATAGAAATGATATGGATTCAAAAGAAAGGAAATTTCATGGAATTACTTGGTGTATTGACTTTATGGTTACACGTTACTGCCGCCGCTATCTGGGTCGGTGGCAATTTTATGATAGCAATGGTGATTGTGCCTTACTTCAAACGCTCCTTGCCCCCTGTGGAGCGAATCAAAATCATGACCCAGATTGGCAGGAGTTTTGAGCCGATTGGATGGGTGTGCGTGCTAATACTCATCTTCTCTGGTCTATTTAATATCTTCACCGCTGGCGTGTTGGGGAGCCCCGATTTGATCGGTCCTTTTATGCGGATGCTTGGCATCAAAGTCCTTCTTGTGCTTATCCTGATTCTCCTGACCGGTATTCACGGTTTTATTATGGCACCGCGGTTAGCGCGGGCTGTCGAAGAACTGGAGCCGGGGACCGAAGAGCTGCCCGAACATGTAGATAAGATGCGCGGTCAGATGGCGGTGGTGTCCAGTCTTATCGGTGTGGTCTCCCTGCTCGTTCTGCTTGCTGCCGTCGCGCTGCGGTTGGGAATCTAGGCAGGGGAAGAACCAATGCCGTGGTGCTTAATATAGAGAGGGACTACCGTTATGGCTCGCAAAAGAAAACGCATTCTAAAGGTCGCTCTCTACCTGCTATTGGTTCTTCTGTTAGTAGTAATAAGTGGTGGAATTTTCGGCATTATCAAGCTTCGATCGTCTCTACCGATCCGCGACGGTGAACTGCAAATCAGGGGCTTAGACCTACCAGTTACGGTAACTACAGATCGACTTGGAGTCCCAACAATTACCGCATCCACACGAAAGGATGCCGCCATAGCGTTGGGGTACGTAACCGCTCAAGATCGACTCTTCCAGATGGATCTACTGCGCCGCCGTTCCGCCGGGCGGCTCTCTGAAGTCGTAGGTAAAATCGCGATCAAATCCGATAGGCGGCTCAGAGTTATTGGGTTCAATCGTGTAGCACAAGCGATCATTGCCAACCTCTCCGATGCAGAACAGAAAATCCTCGCTGCCTACACCGATGGCGTAAACGCATTTATCCAGCAAATGGATACCCCACCTTTTGAATTTCTCCTCTTGGGCTATCGACCAGAACCGTGGAGGGTGGAAGATAGCATCCTCGTCGTCATGAATATCTTCCAATCACTGGCTTTTAGAGAAAATGACGAACGGATGATGACTATCATGGAAGAGACGCTTCCACCAGAAGTTGTCACTTTTCTCACCCCCGACACAGATAGTTATACCCAGCCGCTCTTGGGCGGAAGGGACTCCCATCGACCGATGCAACCCATCCCTGTCGAGGCACTCGCTTCAATTCGCCGTGCCCCCAAGCAAAATGGGGAACGAGTGGTTCGCCCAATGCGCCACGTCATCGGCTCGAACAATTGGGTGGTAGGTCCCTCGAAGACGGGGGATGGTCGGGCAATTGTGGCAAACGATATGCACCTCGGCTTGTCCATACCCAATACATGGTATCGGGCCTCCCTCCGCTACGAAAACGTTCAGATTTCAGGTGTTATTCTGCCGGGGACTCCCGCTGTGGTCGTTGGATCCAACAGTCATGTCGCATGGGGGTTCACCTATATCTGCGGCGATTTCCTCGACCTCGTCCAGCTGGAACTCAACCCCGAAAACCCAAACGAATACAAGACACCAGATGGATGGAAACAGTTTGAGGTTATCAACGAACGGATCGAAATTAGAGGAGGGAACCACATCGTTCAACCTGTCCAGCTTACAATATGGGGACCTGTCAGCCGAACGCCGTTGATGGGGCAGCCGGTCGCCATCCATTGGACAGCGCTGCAGCCCGAAGCGGTCGGCATGGAGCTGCTTGATATGGATACGGCTCTGACGGTCGAAGATGCACTACACATCATGAATCGCTTTCGTAACGTACCGCTGAATGTAGTTATAGCTGATAGCACCGGACGAATTGCTTGGACATACTGCGGAAAATTTCCTATCCGAAAAGGATTTGATGGGGCTTCCGCTAAGTCTTGGGCGGATGGTGACATTGGTTGGGAGGGGTATATTCCACCATCTGAATTGCCACGTGTGGTCTCTCCACCAGAGGGTTTTATTGCAACTGCAAATGACCGGACGCTTGGCACAGACTATCCCCACATCATCGGCTATAACTATGCCAATAGCCACCGGGCTTACCGGATTAACGAGCGTTTGCGCGAAATGGATCAGGTCACAGAGCAGGATATGTTCCAACTCCAATTGGATACGGTGATCCACTTTTATAAATTCTATCAACAGCTGGCGTTATCCGTTTTAACAGACGATGTCATAGCAGCTAAACCACGCTTACTGGAGGCACAAGAGCAGATAGCAGTTTGGGATGGTAAAGCGGAAGTGGACAGTGTAGCCTTCGCAATTCTGGTTCGGTTCCGGGATGTGCTGGCGGAAGATGTGTTCGAACCCTTTTTAGTTCTCTGTCATGAGGCTGACAGGAAATTTTCGTATGCTTGGCGGAATACAGAACCGCCCCTCCGTAGCCTACTACGAGAAAAGATCCCCGATGTCCTTCCAGATCCAGTGAATTATCCAGACTGGGATAAGTTCATCCTCGCGAAATTAGAAAAATCCATTGACCAACTGCTTACTGAACACAATTTCGATTCATTAGACCAATTGACTTGGGGCAGCATTCATACAACTAACATCTCACATCCTCTTGGATTTATTCCCCTGCTGGGCAAGATATTGAACATGCCTCAGGATCCGCTTCCGGGAGATGGTCTTTGCGTTCGCTCCCCGTATGCATCTGAACGTATGGTCGTCTCCCCGGGACGCGAGGCAGATGGGATTCTGCAGATACCTGGTGGGCAATCCGGGCATCCTCTATCAGAAAACTACAAGGACCAGTACAGCTATTGGTTGAAAGGGGAACCTCTGCCTTTTCTGCAAGGACCAACTACCCACACATTGACGCTCACTCCCAATCCCTAATTCTGGGAGCCCATCCAATGCAGTAAAGGCTTGACTGAATTTTTGCTATTATACTATAATGGATCTTAACAAGTGTTTGATTTGGCATATTTACCCGAAATACTGTCCAATTAGAGATCGGGACCAAACAAAGATTGGGCTGTTTTTTTCGCTTTGTAGCAATGCAAACCAGAGGACCTGCTGCGACTGACTGGAAAAGGGAGAGGATCAATATGGCGTTGACAGATAAACAGAAACGGCGTTTTTGGGAAGACGGCTACCTCGTCGTCCGGGACCTTCTCACCCAAGAAGAAGTGGAAGCCCTCAAAGAACGAGCGAATCTTATCGCGTCTGGCGAGGCATCTCATGTGCCAGAAGAATGGATTCAGGTCGAGCCTGCTATCAAAAGAGGCGAGATTCAGACGGTGTCGCAAATTGAATCCGTTCGGAAGTTGTGGAACCTTGTTCCTCATGATGAAGTGATGCGAGCACACGCTGCCAATCCGAAAATTGTGGAGGTCATCGTTGATCTGCTCGGTCCTGACATCAAGCTATACGGCGATCAGTTGTTCATGAAGCCACCAAAGCACGGTTCGCGCAAGGAATATCATCAGGACTCAAACTCGTGGAAACACCTCGTCCCATATAACCTCGTCAGTTGCTGGGCAGCGATGGACGATGCGACGCTTGAAAATGGATGCCTGTGGGTGATTCCGGGCAGTCACAAGTGGGGGCTGATTAGCAGGGAGCGGGAGCAGGAGATCGAAGGTCACGCGCTTGAAGGCAAATGGGAAGATGAAACCCCCGTCGAGTTGAAGTCGGGGGATTGTAGTTTCCACCATAGTCTACTTTTGCACAGCAGCCACGCCAACCGGTCATCGAAGCAGCGCCGGGGATACGCCACACACTATATGTGTTCGAAGACGGAATATCTCGGTGATGCACCTAAGCCTGATTATCCGTTAATCTGTGGTCAAGAATTTCCGAATTATGTTTAATACCATATCGCCTACTTGACGTCTTAACAGCGGGGCGATCTTTGTGATTACCCCATTCGTAGATCCACTAATTCCGTAAGGGGGATTGATAATGCAATCAGTTCAGGTTTTGACGGCCGCTTGGTATGGCGACCGAGAAATCGACTTGACGTTTCCTGACGATTGGGACCTCAACCTCATCGCTTTTGAAGAACGTCCAGTGCTGACAAAAGATCAACTGCGACAAGCGTTCCATGAACCGATTGGGGCACCGAGAATCGCAGAACTCGCGCAAGGAAAGAAAAGTGCTGTCCTCATTGCCGATGATCTAACGCGGCCCACTCCGACCTCAGAGGTCATGCCCTTCATCTTGGATGAATTGCAGGAAGGTGGTATCGCCGAGGAAGATATCTTAATTTTCATAGGGCATGGCTGCCACAGACAGATGCGGCGCGATGATATCACAAAAAAACTCGGCGCAGATACTGTGAATCGTATCCGTGTCAAGCAGAATGAGTTGGATGACCCATTCGTCTATTTGGGGGACACATCGCGGGGAGTACCGCTCCATATCAACCAGTGGGTGATGGACTGCGAACTCAAAATTGGTATCGGTGGGACATGGCCACACGGTACCGCAGGTTTCAGCGGCGGTGGAAAGCTCGCCATCCCCGGTATAGCAAGCTTCAAAACTATCAGTACCGCACACGGCACGTTGAAGGGCGGAGGCAGGGCTGGAGATGTCGAGAATGAATTTCGGCTTAACTCTGAAGAAGCCGCCCGAATGGCGGGATTAAATACGACGGTGCTGACCCTCTTGGATTATAAACGCGAAATCACCGGGCTTTTTGTTGGAGATTTGGTCGAAGCACACCGCACCGCCGTTGATGTTGCCAGAGATGCCTACGCTGTTCAGGTAATGCCCGACGCCGACATTGTGATCGCCACCGGCTATCCGCGTGACCATGATCTACCATACGGAGGTCAGGGCGGTTGGCCCATGAGGCATTCCCAGCCGGAGGCAACGCGTATTCTGATCAACACCGGCACCGAGGGGGTTGGCTATCATCGCGCGGGCTTCCTCCGGGGCAGACAACTTCGCGAAGAAGAGAATCGTGAACGCGAAGAACGGAAGCCGCTGGTTAGATCCGAGGATTGGGATTATATCCTCTTCTCTGATGCTGTGGGTCCGATGGAGGTATTAGAGACTCACCCCAAAGCTAAATTAATGGAATCGTGGGATGAAATCCTCGACTTTCTGAAGCAGAAATATCGTGACCAGAAGCCGACGGTAGCGGTATATCGCTCGTCAGCGATCGCTTATCCACGGGATTAGAGTACGGCTCTACATAGTAAGGAGACAAATATGCAATCTGTTCAAGTTTTAACAGGTGCCTGGTATGGCGATAGAGAAGTCGACTTGACGTTTCCCGATGATTGGGATGTCAACGTCATTGCGTATGAAAAGCATCCGGTACTGACGCAGGACCAGCTACGGCAGGCATTCCACCAACCCATCGGGTCACCCCGAATTGCCGAGATAGCACAGGGTCAAAACAGTGCCGTCATCATTTGTGATGATCTAACCCGTCCAACCCCCTCGTCAGAGGTGATCCCCTTTATCCTTGAAGAGCTTCAGGAAGGCGGTATCTCCGAAGAGAACATCATCTTCTTCATGGGGTTCGGATGCCATAGAAGCATGAAGCACGCTGATCTCGTGAAGAAACTCGGCGAGGACACGGTGCGCCGTTTCCGCGTTAAGCAGAACGAATTGGACGACGCCTACATCTACATAGGCGAAACCTCGCGTGGCGTTCCGCTTCACTGCAACCAATGGGTTGTAGACTGTGATGTGAAAATTGGCGTCGGGGGCGCATGGCCCCACGGCACCGCAGCGTTTAGTGGCGGCGGGAAGATCGTCATCCCCGGCGTGTCGAACTACAAAACCATCAGCACCGCCCACGGTACGATGGAAAGCGGCGGAAACGCGGGGAATGTCGAAAACGAATTCCGGCTGAACTCCGAGGAAGCTGCCCGGATGCTTGGGGTGAATACAACGGTGATCACCACCCTCAACGACAGACGGGAGATTACCGCCCTTTTCGTGGGGGACTTGGTTGATGCCCATCGCGCTGCTGCCGAGACCTCAAGGGTCGCCTATGCGGTCACACCGATGAAGGACGCCGATATCGTCATTACTACCGGCTATCCGCGCGACCATGATCTTAGCTATGGACAAATCGGCGGGTGGCCCATGCAACACGCATCGCCGGAAGCGACGCGCATCTTAGTCTCCTCTGGAGACGAAGGGGTGTGCTATCACCGAGCGGGCATTATTGGATCGAGACTTCAGCGTGAAGCGGAGGATCGTGAACGCGAAGAACGGAAGCCGTTGGTTAGATCCGAGGATTGGGATTATATCCTCTTCTCCGACGCCGTGGGTCCGATGGAAGTCCTAGAATCCCAACCCAGAGCCAAACTCATGGATTCATGGGACGAAATCTTGGATATGTTGAAGCAGATATACCGAGACCAGAAACCCAAGGTGGCGGTATACCCATCCGCAGCAATCGCATATCCAGCAGAAGAAGGAACGGAAGGACTGTATCAGTCAGTCTGGTCCCGTTAAGTTGGTTCATTGGTTCACTAGTTCATTAATAAGCGAATGAGCTAGTGAACCCTGCAGCGCGCTTTTTATCACGTTTCACGTTTCATCTGTGATCCGGGTTTAACCGTCAATCAACCCTTTCAGGTAGGCAACGGCATCCGGTATACTTTGGGGACCGAGATGTTCAGGAATAATTAACCCATCGTACCCGCCCTTAATCAATGCCCGCACACATCGGGGGATATCCACATCACCACTGTCTAAAGGCACCTCGTCGTGATCCCTCATGACCCGACTGTGGCTAACCTGATTACGGGCATGAGCGAAAAAGATCCGATCCATGCCCCATGTTTCGACCGGTGAATGTGGGTCTTCGCCAAAGAGCGACATCCCTTGACAGTAGGTCACGCCGTTATTGGGGCTCGGCACCGTGTTCCAAACCTCGTGCAGCACATCAATCGCCCACAGATGATTTGCTAACCCCAGATTTACCTCGTCCGCGACGCTCACCACCCGCCTGAAGAACTGGATGACCCTGTCCCACCCATCCTCGCCCGGCATTACCATCAGCGGTCTGCCGGGATGATATTCGTCAAAATAGATCAACCGATCGAGTGGATAGAAAAGCACCACATCAACACCGGATTCCCCTATCCCCCGCAGTGTTTGGCACAGGGCATCCAGTTCTGACTCGTTTTCGCCGAGCACCGCCTCTTTGGAGGGCGGCGGCGCAATCATTCCGGATACCTGAACCCCACGCTCTTGAAGCATATCCCCGAACGGCTTGAAATCATCCGACGTCATATACCCTCGATCTGAAGCGCCCGGAACCGAACCCGTGCCGAGAAAGACCTCATTCACGCCTGCGTCACGACAACTCGCCGCAACTTCGTCTGCACTACTGGAACCTGCGTGTATACCGACTCTCATGATTTACTCCCCTTTATTACGACAACAGCTGCTCAACGGCATCTAACTCCGCTTCGGTGTACGGGTGTTGAAACGCGCTATCCGCCGGTTCCCCATCTTCCATCAATACCGGTGATGGATTCGGAACCTCCCAATCGCCCAACTCCTCACGGCGGACAAAGTTTCCGCCACGCTCCAGAACCGAATAGAACGGTAAGAGAAACATCGTCAATTTCTCCATTAAATCGTCACCGGTTTCCGGTGATTCGCCCGTTTCAAACATCTCCTGAATAACCAGCTGCAAGGCATTCCATGTGTTGTAGCGAAAATGCCCCGGACGCCCCGGTATCTTGCCTTCCGCATCGCCTTGGTGATCGCCGAAAATGCGCATATACCCCTGTGCATCCGCCCCGCTCACCAGTTGCAACGAACCGTGGTACGGATGCGTTGGATGGTCATGCTCGTAGATCACGAGACCGTTAGGCTTTCGCCAATTCGGCGTGTGATACGCCGCCCCCGTCATCCGTCCCCGACCTTTCTTAATCTCGTCCCGCAATACAGCGTGGATGTACCATACGCCGTGTAGCCCATGCGAATAGTAATCGCTCATCGAATTGTGTGCAACATAGCCCTTGATGTCGTTCATGTCAGCAGCTTTTGCGCGCAAGTCGCCCACGCTCTCGGTATATTCCCACGTTGATGCGGTCAAGAGTGGAGTGCCGTGTTTCGCCGCCAAATCGACCATCGCCTGACCCTTCGCTAAGGAGGTGGCAAACGGGCGATTGACAAACGTCGGAATGCCTGCTTCAAGGAAAGGCTTTGCGAACAGCGGATACAACGAAATCGCAGTGACATCGTCGATGTACACGCCATCAACCTTGCCAATCATATCGGCGGGATGTTGGACAATTTCAACACCTTGAAACAGTGAAGTCAATCGCTCCGACATATCAGGTCTGATGGTCCAAGCGTGTGTCAGCACCATGCCCGTCGTGCGGATCTGACCCGCGGGTGGGTTCATCGTATTGCCCCAGATACCGTGCATGTGTCCGCCGGGACCGGCTATCACACCAACACGGACAAGATCGTATGGAGTAGATCGGGTGAAAGATGGCGTGGTCATAAACTGCTCCTTTTGAAGTGGTTATACGTCAACTCCCCTGACAAGGGGAGAAGATAAGAGGGCCCCTTGCCTTTCCCCTCTTATCAGAGCTTACTATTACCCATAAGTCTGGGGTTGGTTTTTATCAGTGTAGATGTTAATGGTTATGGTTGGGTCAGGTGTTGTGTAACAGGGTAAATGCGTCAGCAATATCATTCAAGCGCTGCCAGCCTCTCCAGATGACAGTCACCCCCGGTGCGCCGTCGGATTTTCGTGCTAAAAAGCCACCGAGTTTTGCAATCCACACCGTGACTTGAGCAACGGTAGGTAATTTGTCTGGCAAATCGGTTGTCTTATGGGTTATACAATAAAGGGCTTTCCATTCATCATCAGTCAACACAGCGGTGCATTCAGCGTCAGGCGCATGGCGATTGTACATCGTCAACCAGTAAAGTCGCCATGCAATGACACTCATTAGAGCAATATATCGTAAGAGCCGGTCTTTGGTTTGCAATCGGCAGTGTTCAATTTTGGTGCCGGATTTGAGGACTTTGAAATAGACTTCAATTTGCCACCTCAGACTGTACCAGCGTATCCGTTGTATGGCATCGGTAAAATCATTGACTTTGACATTAGTAATTAACAACCATTCTAGTGGAGTTACCTTCACCGGTGGATTGACTTCCGTCACCCAGACGACACTCACGTCAACCGGGGGTAGGTCTTGTGGGGGTAATGCCGGGTGTCGATAAGGGGGAAGCAGTGTCGTTGTTGTAAAATGAATGCTGACTGTGGCTTGTCGGGCAGGTTGATTCCCCCGAGCGGGTACTTTGACAAGTTGTTCACCGGCAGCCGGTTGACTTTGCACCACAGCCCGGAGTTGCCCCGCTTGATCATCAACCTTTCGATTATGAGCCGCTCGGATAACGAAAGGGGTGTCTTTGGCTTGGACAAAAAACTCATAAATATCGGCTTCACGGTCACAGATGGAAATCATCTCCACCCCATCTGGGGTACGCGCTTGGGTCTGGTTTAACGCCTCAATCCATTTGTAGCTCTCTTTTTCCGTCAACGGTACGTTGGCTTTGCTATGGTTTGGCTTGGGAGCGTCCCGAACCCAAACGGCATCGGTCAGACACCCCAACGGCAATCCCGATTCCGTTACCACTAAAGTGGTGTGTTTGACAAACCCATAGATATGCTGAGAATCGGTGCCAATCGGTCCTAACCCCTCAGTCAATGGGTGATGTGTGTAATTGAGGTAGGTCGTGTCCTGAATCGCAAACACACGTCCATAGCCACCGATCCGTTCGACTGTTCGTTCAAAGTGAGGAGATAGGAGTTTCTCCGCTGTCACCTGCTCATTATCAAATAAACGGTACGCCGCTTTGACAGCTGACCAATCCTCACAAGCAGCATGAATAGCAGATTGCGGGGAGGTTGACAATGACGAAGCGACAGTAATCAGCCGCTGAGTCAGACGTTTATCGCCTAAATCAAGTGTCTCAAACTCCTGTTGACTCCAACAGGGAGTTAACTCATTATTTACAGTAGGCATCAGCAACTCCTATTGAGTTGGGAGGAATCAGTATAGTCGTTTACCAATGCCATTAAATGTATCATATCGACTTTTGCCTATCAAGCAAATACCAATGCCCACTTCGGAAAGTTTACCATCTTCTACTTGTGGGTAATAGTAAGCTTATCAGAGGGGTTACGAATAAATAAAATTTTGCTGATTGTAATGGAATCGGACTTCAAAGTCAAGCGATTTCACGTTCGCCCTTGAGCTATCTGATTTTCCGCTTTGGCTCATATCCCCATCCCATGTAGGCGGCGCATCCTGGCCCACCGTTTGTAGTAGCGCAATTCATTGCGCGTCCTTATGCTAGTTGTCGTGGGTATCTTGTATCTATGTTTATCCCTGATTCCGATTGCTTTAAAGCCCAATTTATCGGGATGCTTGACCCGTCGGGACGAAACGCAGAGAGGTCTCCGAATCCCGACACTTCACTGTAGGTGCTTGCATAAATTGCTTAAATAGTTGTATAATTTTAACCTAAGTTGCTAGTTGTAAAACCTGCTTGGCTTGGATAGACATATCCAAGCCATAACCGATTTTGCTATACACATTGCGCTCCGCTGGAGCGCAGGGATTAACTCTATGGTGGTTCTATAGACATATCGCTCCTCTGGAGCGAAAGGTAGAGTTTCAGTTTTAACAGAAAACTGATGGATTTTCAGCACTAGCAACTTGCGTAATTTTAACTGGAAAGGGGTTTCCTAAACAATCTGACCTTTATCGTCCCCAGAGAACAAAAAAGCGATCTGAGAACAGGGGAGGCATAGCAAATGCAACGAAGATACAGTTTCGGACATTTCGTTTTAGCTATCGTTTTGATGTTGAGTCTAACGTTTCTGATGGTATGTGTTGATGCACAGGCACGGATTGCCTTTGGGTCTGATAGGGATGGGAACAGTGAAATCTACGTGATGAACGCCGATGGGAAGAATCAGCGTAGACTCACCAATCATCCCAAAAATGACTGGTCACCCTCATGGTCGCCCGACGGTAAACGGATTGCCTTCATGTCTGATAGGGATGGGCACGCTCACCCTATACACGATTGGCGCTCGCCCACCTCTGAAATCTACGTGATGGACGCCAATGGTGGTAATCAGCAAAACCTCACTAACGATCCCCATGGTGACAGCTCTCCTTCATGGTCACCGGACGGTAAACACATTGTCTTCGAGACTGATAGGGATAATAACAGTGAAATCTACGTGATGAACGCCGATGGGACGAATCAGCGTAGACTCACCAACAATCGCACTGAGGACAGGTATCCCGCATGGTCGCCGGACGGTGAGCGCATTGCCTTCAGTGCCCGTAGGGAGGGGCACGTTGTACACAACTTGGACACCACTTATGAAATTTACGTAATGGACGTCGATGGGGAGAATGAACAAAGACTGACTGAAAATCGGAATAATGACTGGCGTCCCGCATGGTCGCCAGACGGTCAACGAATTGCCTTCTCGTCTGATAGGAAGGATGACTTAGCGAACTTTGACATCTACGTAATGGACGCCGATGGTGGTAATCAACAGAAACTGACCAATCATCGCGCGTGGGACGGTTCTCCCTCATGGTCCCCCAACGGTGAACGGATTGTCTTCTGGTCTGATAGGGATGAGAAGAGTGAAATTTATGTGATGGACGCTAATGGTGGTAATCTTCAAAACCTCACCAATAATGAGCGCCATGCTGACTATGGTCCTGCATGGTTGAACTCACCTTTTTCGGTTGCTCCTGCTGGCAAGAAGTTTACAATGTGGGGTTGGCTCAAACAGGTCGAACGATAACTGTTATTATTGAGAGAACGGCGTTCAAAAATAATAAACCGATTTGAGAACGGAGGAGGCATAGCAGATGCAACGAGGATACAGTCTTGTCCATTTGACTCTGTGTGGCGTTGTCGGCTTGGGTTTAATGCTGCTGACGCCAGATGTTGAGGCACAAGCACGGATTATCTTTTCGTCTGATAGGGTTTGGGACGATTTTGAGTGGGAGATCTACGTGATGGATACCGATGGCGGGAATCTGCAAAATCTGACTAACAGTCCTGGTGATGACCAGTATCCCTCATGGTCCCCGGACGGCAAACAGATTGTCTTTACGGCTGATAGGAGCGGTAAGGATTGGAACCGGCAAATCTACGTGATGGACGCCGACGGGGCGGACCAACGAAACCTTTCTGACAATGACTTTGAAGACTCGGACCCCGCATGGTCCCCGGACGGCAAACGGATTGCCTTTGTATCGCATAGGGAGCGTGGCAGTAAAATCTTCGTGATGGACGCCGATGGGGGCAACCCTAGAAACCTGTCTAACAATCGCGGTCCTGACTATGCACCCTCCTGGTCCCCTGATGGTAAGCGCATTGCCTTTTATTCTTGGACGGATGGGAACAATGAAATCTTCGTGATGGACACCGATGGCGGCAATCCTAAGAACCTCACCAATCATCGCGCTTGGGACAGTTCTCCTTCATGGTCCCCTGATGGTAAGCGCATTGCCTTTGATTCTTGGAGGGATGGAAACGGTGAAATCTACGTGATGGACGCCGATGGCGGCAATCCGCGAAATCTCACCAATCATCAATTTAAGGATTGGGAACCGTCATGGTCTCCAAACGGTAGACAGATTGTCTTTGTATCTGATAGAGAGGTGGATGGGAACCATGAAATCTACGTGATGAACGCCGATGGGAGTAATCCTCGAAACCTGACCAATCATCCTGAGGATGACACTGCTCCCGCATGGTTTGGGGATGCTTTCGCCGTTGCGCCTGCGGGCAAAAAACTCACGATATGGGGACAGCTTAAACAGGTCAGCCGATAACTGCTATTATTGAGAAAATAGTGTTTAAGGGTAAAAGCCCGCTTTGAGAACAAAGGAGGCATGGGAGATGCAATCAAGGGACAATCTCGCACATTTGATTTTAGCGATCGTTATGGTCTTGGTGCTGACACTGCTGATGGTGTGCGTTGACGCACAGGCACGGATTGCTTTCATGTCTGATAGGGATTGGAACTGGGAAATCTATGTGATGGACACCGATGGGGGGAATCTGCAGAACCTCACTAACAATCCTGGTGCTGATAATGACCCCTCATGGTCTCCGGACGCTAAACGCATTGCCTTTACCGCCGATAGAAATGATAGGGAGTGGAACCGGCAAATCTACGTGATGGACGCCGATGGGGGCAATCAGCAAAACCTTTCTAACAACGACTCTGATGAATGGGATCCCTCATGGTCGCCGGACGGTAAACGCATTCTCTTTGTTTCCTCGGAGGACATCTACGTGATGGATGCCGATGGGGACAACCCTAAAAACCTCACCGGTGGCCGCCGCGACAATGAGAATTCACCCTCATGGTCGCCGGACGGTGAACGCATTGTCTTTGTTTGCCTTGGGGCGGCTGAGCACACTGAAATCTGCGTGATGGACGCCGATGGGAACAATCAGCAAAACCTCACTAACAATCCTAGTGCTGATAAGGAGCCCTCATGGTCCCCTAACGGTAAGCGTATTGCTTTTTCGTCCACGAGGAATGGGCAAACAGACATCTATGTGATGGACGCCGATGGGGGGAATCCGCAAAACCTCACCAATCATCCCGATAGGGACTGGCATCCCTCATGGTCGCCGGACGGTGAACGGATTGCCTTCGTGTCGAGTAGGACGAGGGATTTGAATCGGGACATCTACGTAATGGACGCCGATGGGGGGAATCTTCAAAACCTCACCAATCATCCCGAAGATGACGAAGATCCTGCATGGCTTAACCCTGTGCTTTCAGTTGCTCCCGCAGGCAAAAAATTCACGACATGGGGACGACTCAAGCGGATTGACTGATAGTTACCATTATCGAGTATCAAGGGCACGGTGCGTAGAGGTAAAAGACCGCTTTAAGACCAGAGGAGGACAAACAGATGCAACGGAGAGAGAATCTGACACATTTCATTTTAGCTGGCGTTATAGCTGTGGTACTGACACCCTTGATGATAGCCGTTGCGGCACAGGCACAGGTTACCTTCATGTCTAATAGGGATGGGCATGTCCACCCTAGATTCGGTTTCTCCACTTTTGAAATCTATGTGATGGACGCCGATGGGGGCAATCCTCAAAACCTCACTAACGATCCCAATGATGACAGACACCCCTCATGGTCTCCTGACGGTAAACGCATTGCCTTCATGTCTGATAGGGATGGGCACGATGAAATCTATGTGATGGGTGCTGACGGGGGCAATCCTCAAAACCTCACTAACGATCCCAATGATGATTCGCTTCCCTCATGGTCACCTGACGGTAAACGCATTGTCTTCGCGTCTAAGAGGGATGGGAACCGGGAAAACTATGAAATCTACGTGATGGACGCCGATGGGAACAATCGGCTAAGACTCACTGACAATGATTTTTATGACATACATCCCTCATGGTCCCCTGACGGTAAACGCATTGCCTTCATGTCTTGGCGGGATGGGCACTTTATAGGCGATTTTGGACTCACTTCTGAAATCTACGTTATGGACGCCGACGGGAAGAATACGCATAGACTCACCAATAATCGCAGGACAGATGTGTCTCCCTCATGGTCTCCTGATGGTAAATGGATTGCCTTCGCGTCTGATAGGAAGGGAGACGATGTAAACTTTGAAATTTACGTGATGGACGCCGATGGGGGGCATACGCGTAGACTCACCAATAATCGCAAGAGTGACACGTCTCCCTCATGGTCTCCTGACGGCAAACGTATTGTCTTTTCGTCTTATAGGGATGGGAACGCAGAAATCTACGTGATGGACAATGATGGGGGGAATCAACAAAAACTTACCAATAATCCCCGCCATACTAACGGTGGTCCTGCGTGGTTTGGCTCTGCCTTTGCAGTTTCTCCCGCAGGCAAAAAATTCACGACATGGGGATGGCTCAAGCAGATTGACTGATAATTACCATTATCGAGGGCACGGTGCGTAGAGGTAAAAGACCGCTTTAAGACCAGAGGAGGACAAACAGATGCAACGAAGGGACAATCTTACACATTTCATTTTAGTTGGCGTTATAGCTGTGGTACTGACACCGTTGATGGTAGTCGTTACGGCACAGGCACGGATTACCTTCATGTCTGATAGGGATGGGCATGTCCACCCTAGACTCGGTTGGCCCACTTCTGAAATCTATGTGATGGATGTTGATGGGAACAATCAGCGTAGACTCACCAATAATCCCAATCTTGACATCTCCCCCTCATGGTCTCCGGACGGTAAACGAATTGCCTTCATGTCTGATAGGGATGGGCACTTCGATATGCCCGGAGGACTACCCGCTTATGAAATCTACGTGATGGATGCCGATG
Organism: Candidatus Poribacteria bacterium; assembly: GCA_965220385.1. Lineage (GTDB taxonomy): Bacteria > Poribacteria > WGA-4E > WGA-4E > PCPOR2b > PCPOR2b. Next base: position 5,244,131 of record OZ244825.1, read on the forward strand.
GGGGGAATCAGCAAAACCTCACTAACGATCCCAATAGTGATTGGTCTCCCTCATGGTCTCCTGACGGTGAACGGATTGTCTTCGTGTCTGATAGGGATGGGAAGAGGGAGGGGAACCGGGAAAACTATGAAATCTACGTGATGGATGCCGATGGGGGGAATCAGCAAAGACTCACTGACAATGATTTTTATGACATACATCCCTCATGGTCCCTGGATGGTGAACGGATTGCCTTCGCGTCTCGGCGGGATGGGCACTTTATAGGCGACTTTGGACTCTCTTATGAAATCTACGTTATGGACGCCGACGGGAAGAATACGCGTAGACTCACCAATAATCGCAGGACAGATATGTCTCCCTCATGGTCTCCTGACGGTAAATGGATTGCCTTCGCGTCTGATAGGAAGGGAGACGATGTAAACTTTGAAATCTACGTTATGGACGCCGATGGGGGGAATCAACAAAAACTCACCAATAATCGCGTTGATGACACGTCTCCCTCATGGTCTCCGGATGGTAAACGAATTGTCTTCACGTCTCAGCGGGATGGGCACGTTCACCCTATACTCGGTTGGCCCACGTCTGAAATCTACGTGATGGACGCCGACGGGAAGAATACGCGTAGACTCACCAATAATCCGCATTATGACAGTAATCCTGAATGGGTGAACTCTCCTTTTTCGGTTTCTTTCGCAGGCAAAAAGTTTACGATATGGGGACGGCTCAAACAGGTTGACTGATAACTGCCGTTATTGAGAAAACGGCGTTGACAGTTTAGCGAAGATTGATCTTGGGAATTACACAAAGTATGAAACCCTATCGTCTTATCTATCAGATGGACTCAAGTGGCGTACTTCCCGCTTCAACGGATGTCAATGACTACCTCAAGGGTATCGTCGGCTTCCTTGAGGGCAGCCACATCGACTGTCTCTTCTGGCATGACGGTGCTGGCGGTAACACCGCCAACTACGACAGCGATGTTTTAGAGTTGACCGGAGAGCGTGTTGGCGAGGTAGATCCATCGCTGCGCCGCCTTATCCAGGAAGGGGACGACCCACCGAAAATTGTTGTCCCGGCAGCAAAGGAGCGGGGCGTAGACATCTTCTACTCCCTCCGTATCAACGACTGTCACGATTCCTTTGGTCATGAGCGGCTGCTCGCCGCCTTCAAAGTGGAACACCCGGACTGGACGATCGGAGCAGGACACCCGGAGGTGGATCCCTCCGTCCACCGCAATCTCAATTTCGCGGTGCCCGAAGTGCGCGATCTGAAATTCGCCGTTATCGAAGAAATTTTCCAGAAATACAACTTCGACGGATTGGAGATCGACTTCCTCCGCAGCCCACCCTATTTCGTCCCGAGCGAAGCACCCGGAAACGCCCACCTGCTCACACAATTTCTCAGTCGGGTGCGGGAACATCTAAATCAACGAGGCGAAGCGCGGGGTAGGCAGATTCCGTTGGCAGTACGTGTGAACCCTACGCTGGAGGCGTGTCGGTTGGATGGGTTCGACATTCCAACTTGGGTTGGGGAGCGGTTGGTGGACGCGCTGATCCTCGGCAGCGGCAATATAGACTGTGACGTGGAGGCGTTTAAGAACCTGACCAACAGTACAGGGATATTGGTATATCCCTGCGTGTACGCTTGGCCCAGTGGGTACAATATCATCTTCGGCTTTGAGAATTCCGAGCCGATGTTCCGCGCTTTGGCTTCCAACTACTGGGGTCAGGGGGCGGACGGTATCTACACTTTCAACTGGAACGCTCACTCCTACGTGCACCGCCCCGACAAAAACCCACAATTCGCACCGCAAAGGCAGCTGTTGCGAGAGATGGATGCGCCCCAAGCGATGCGGGGTAAAGACAAACTCTATGTCGCGGACCGCCTCTTGGGACCGAAACCGATGCTGCCACATAACTGGCTGCACGCGACGCTCCCAAAAACCCTATCGTCCGGAAAACAGGTCGAGGTTCCTATTCTGGTGGGAGAAGATTTTACCAAATCTCCTACCCCTCGGACGATATGGTTATCTCTTACTTACAGTACCCACACCGAAGCGAGCGAAATCAAGATTGCGCTCAACCAGCAGCCATTATCGAAACTTGAGCCGACCGCCCCTTGGCTCCCACCCGATAATGTGGACAGTGACTCGCAACGAGGGCAAGTTCACGCCCTACGTCAGGAAATCAGTCCCGATCTGCTCATACAGGGGAGGAATCACGTCGGGGTCTCAGTCGTCGCTGGTGAGGTCACTGTGAAGGGAATAGAAATCCATGTCCTCTATTGACCTTTCACGGTTAGGGAGGGAGTCTTTCATTGAATCCAACGAGGGGCGTGATTTCCGATTTCCGCACCGCTCGCAGTGGATTGACAAATCCACTGCACAGGATACCTAGCACATAGTGCTATAGTCCTGGCTCAATCCCTCCGGAACGTTACGCTATCGTCCGGGTGTTTATGGCTTGGATATGTCTATCCAAGCCGAGCGAGTCTGACAACTATCAACTTGTGTCAATCTTCATGAAACGCTTCAATCTGCCAACCGTTAGCACCGGCAATCTCTCGTAATTTTCTATCGGGATTGACAGCGACCGGGTGTCCAACCCGTTCGAGCTTGTGCGCGTCCGAATGATGGTTTCCGTAGGCATAAGATTCGCTCAAGTCAAAATTGTGTGCCTTGGCAAGTCCCTGAACCAACTTGGCTTTATTCTCGCCATAAGGATTTATCCCCGTGCCATGCCCCGTGATCTCTTCGTCAACCACCTCTAAGCTGTATCCAATCATGAGATCCGCATTCAGGTGTTCGTAGAAGAATTGTACTAAAAGTTCCAGAGATCCAGATAAAATGACGATGGAGCGTCCTTCGGCACGATGAAATTCAAAAAGGTCATAAACTTTAGGCGAGATATGGTCCACCAAACGTTCCATAAAGCAGGTCTGTGCTAACTCGTGGATGTGCTGATAATCTAACCCTTGTAGGTAGATTTTGTTTGCTTTGGCTTGACGGAGATCCCCAATCCGAATAAAATCAAGGAGCCATCGGGACAGATTGCGAAACGGCAACTCACCGCTCTCAAGCAGATATCTGAGGAGAACCCGCTCAGAAGAATTGTCGATAATTGTCCCATCCAGATCGAAAATAGCGCATGAACGCATGTCCGCCTCCGAAAGAAAGTTCCGCTGTTATAACGCAGTTGAAGGCTCCAAGTTTTGTAGTTCGGCAATTCATCGCCGCTGGACGTGCAATAAATTGCGCTACTACAAACTGAACTGCGTAAGTCCTACTTCTAATAAAATTACAAATGGTATAACGCATTCTGGCGTAGAATATACAGGGAGAAAAAATATGTCAACCGATTTGACACATCACATTCAGAGCACACCTTTAGTTGATACACATGAACATTTGGATCGAGAACATGTGTGGCTGGACGACGGTCCAGATATCCTACAAGACCTGTTCGGAAACTACGTTCCCGCAGACCTCAACACAGCGGGTGCATCGCCCGACGCCATGAAACGCCTGATGGATGGTTCAGACCCAGATATCGCCGGGCGCTTTGAGGGGATCCGAGAGGCGTGGGATGCGACACAGTTCACGGGATACGGCGAAGCGGTGCGACTCATCGCCGAACACGCCTACGGGATTGAAGAACTCACCGGAGCGAACTTGGCATCGGCACAAGAAAAAATTAAGATGCTGAGACGCCCCGGTGAACGGTTCCGGTTGCTGCACGATGTCGCCAACCTCGACCACACGCAGACCGATGATAAGATATGGCTGTGTGCCCCGGATAGTTCCGGACTCGACTTCTTTCTCTACGATCTGTCGTGGCGTAGCTTCTGCAACGGCGAAATCGAACTGGAACAGATCCACGCCGAAACGGGAATCGAGGTGGTAGATCTCAGAACGCTGAAACAGGGGATAGAAGCGATCTTTGCAAAGCACGCGCCTACTGCCATCGCGGTGAAAGCGCAACACGCCTACAGTCGAACCCTCAACTGGATCGAACGGAACGATGTCGAAGCGTCCGCCGCCCTCCGACAAGTGCTAACCCAGCCTGCGGAGGAGATCAGTGTTGAAACGCAGCTCTGTTTGGGAGATTGGTGCTGGGCGCGAGGCGTTGAACAGTCAATCGAACACAACCTGCCCTTCAAGATCCACACCGGCTACTACGCAGGAAACAATCGGATGCCCATAAGCCGAATCCCCGCTGGCAATATGTGCGACCTCTTTGCGCGTTACCTTGACGCCAAGTTTGTCCTGATGCACATCTCCTACCCCTACACCGATGAACTGGTCGCACTCGCAAAGCACTATCGGAACATCTGGGTCGATCTCTGTTGGGCGTGGAGCATCGATCCATACAGTTCCCGCGACTTTTTGCGGCGGTTCCTGCACGCTGTCCCGTCAAATAAGCTGTTTGCGTTTGGCGGAGACACCCATTGGCCCACAAGCGCGATGGCCTATGCGATACAAGCACGCAACGAGATTCGTCGTGCCCTTGAAGCGGAGATAGCGGACGGTTATATGACTGAAGCACAGGCGATGCAGATCGCAACGCGCATCATGCGGGATAATCAGTACGCCTGTTTCGATGTTGAGGGAACGCGAGCAAACATCCATGCCGCCGCTTAATTGAGTTCACTAGGCTAGGAACTGTAGGCGGGGCATCATGAAGTTTAAAAAAAGGCTTATGTAAAAAGAAAGTGCAAAACGCGAATCGAAAAAGATTCAGTTGTTGTTGCACGCTTTCTTAACATGAACCTAAAAAAATAATCGGGTAATTCTATATTTCCCCCAGACCCGGTAGGTGCGGTTTGCAACCGCACCGGACATCGCTCGGAAATTACCCAATTAATAAATTAATCTTCATCTTGCCCCGCTCCAACTTTACTGAAATGCGTAAGTCCTATAATTCAAAAGTTCATTAATGTACTAGTGAACCAATGAACCCGTGAACTAACTTACGCATCACGTATTACGCATTACGTTTCACGTTTCAAATTAGTATCCCACAGCACACCCATCACGGCGTGGCTCGGACCCCGCAATCAGTGTGTTGTACTCCGGATGAATAAAGATTGCTTGTCCGCCGCCGAAGAAGGTATGCGGCGGCAGCAGTTGATGACCCTTTCGCGCCAATCCCGATAGGACGTTCATCGGTATACCCTCTTCGATGGTAACAGTTGAACCCTCCACAACGCGGAAGCGTGGGGCATCAAGCGCGGATTGCACGTCCATATTAAAATCAACGAGGTTGCACACCAGTTGTAGATGTCCTTGCGGCTGCATCTGTCCACCCATCACGCCAAAGGTTACGAGGGGAACGCCGTTTTGAGCAATCATACCGGGGATAATTGTGTGCATCGTGCGCTTGTGCGGTGCAATCCGGTTGACATGATCCGGGTTGAGTGAGAAACCTGCCCCTCGGTTTTGCAGCATAATCCCTGTATCCCCCGCTACCATACCTGAACCGAAGCCTGCAAAGAGGCTATTGATAAACGACACGACGTTGCGATCTTTGTCAACAGCGCAGAGATAAACCGTATCACTTCCCATCGGCGGTGCCCCCGCGATTGGATCCGTATCGGCTCGATCAAGGTTAATCCGCGCTCGTTGGCCCTCGGTGTATTCAGCGGAGAGCAACCCCTCGACCGGAACGTCCTCCACCTCCGGATCGGTAATGTACTCGTACAGATCGGCAAACCCCAACTTCATCGCCTCAATCAAACAGTGCAGGGCTGCCTCGCTATTATGACCCATTGATTGGAGATCAAAGCCTTCAGCGATGTTCAGTGCAAGTAGCGCAGCGATCCCCTGTCCGTTGGGCGGAATCTCGTAGACATCGTAGCCGCGATAGTTGGTCGAAATCGGATCCACCCAATTCGAGGTGTGATCAGCGAAGTCCTGCATCGTGAATAAGCCGCCGTTCTCATCGGAGAACTGCACAATCTTTTCGGCAATCTCGCCCCGATAAAACGCCTCGCGTCCCCCTTCTGCGATCAGGTGCAGGGTATTTGCAAAATTGGGCTGGTAGAACACCTCTCCTGGTTCGGGTGCACGTCCATTAACCAGATACGTTTTGGCGGCGTCAGGTGTGCTCGAAAGCAGTCCAGCCGCTTCCTGCCACGCCAAGCTGATCTGTGGACTGACCGGAAATCCGTTCTCCGCGTGCGCAATGGCAGGCTTGAGGACATCGCCCAACGTCATTGTGCCACACGCTTCCAGAATTGTCCCCCATCCATCAACCGTGCCGGGGACGGTCACAGGATACAGGCTCCCTGTACTTGGAATACTGGTCAACCCCTGCTTTGTAAAGAACTCAAGCTCCGCAGCATACGCCGCCCGTCCGCTTCCGTTCAGCCCACGGATAACGCCATCTTGCGGACGATATACCAACGCAAACATATCTCCGCCGATCCCCGTAGACATCGGTTCAACAACATTGAGCATAGCAGCCGTGGCAACGGCGGCATCAATCGCATTCCCACCATCGCGTAGGATCTGTAACCCCGCTTGTGCGGCGAGGGGTTGACTTGTAGCGACCGCGCCATGTTTGCACATAACAGCGGATCGCCCTGGCCCAAACCGATTGGGACGATAATCTTCAAACATTTTTATATTTTTTTCTTTCTAACGTACTGAGAACCTGTTTGAAAAGTCATTTGGGGAAGCTATTTGCCCTGAAACCGAGTTTTTTCTTCAAAACTCGGTTTCTTCCGTAATCTACTATTCAACGGCACAGGCTCACTATATTTAACCGAAGGGGCTAATTATAAGCAAACGGTTCAAACCGAGCAAATAAACGCTAAATGCACCCCATCACCGCTCGCAGTGGATTGACAAATCCACTGCATATTTACAAAGATGGCTTGGATATGTCTATCCAAGCCGATCAGACTGGACAACTAGCAACTTGCCTATATTTAGCGAACCGTGTCAGGCCGATAGTAGGCGCTTGGTTTCGTAGGGGCGAGGTTCCCTCGCCCGACGGGTTGCGGCCCTCAACCCCTACCCTGCGATACGGCTCGCAGTGGATTGGCAAATCCACTGCACCGTGGAATCATTCCTTGCTTTTTAAAACAGGCTCTGAGTGTTAAGTTGAATAAATGACCGCTCGCAGTGGATTGACAAATCCACTGCACACGCACGAAGATGGCTCCGTTCCGCCTGTCCCCCTGGTCTCGATTTATCGGACGATTTATCGGGTTACGTATCAAGTCCCCCTGACAAGTGGTACATCCCGCCTGCCTGCTCTCGGCTTGTCGGAGTCCCGCCTGTCCCGATTTATCGGGGATTCATCGGGCCTGCCCCGATCTTATCGGGGGATTTATCGGGGGCGGGATTTAGGGGGTTGCCTCTGCATCGGGGGTGTCTAAAACAACGCTATACTAATTACTCCGACGCAATGCAGTAGAGAGATCTGTTCCCGCGCAGAAATATCTCCTTACCTACAATTGCGGGTGAGGCACTGAAACCGTCATTGAGGATATTTTCAGCCAGGACCTCAAACGTGGAACCGTGCTTGATTACCAGTGCTGCGCCGTCCCTGTCTACTACATAAATTCGGTCGCCAGCGCCCACCGGTGACGCATAGACATCCGATATGCCTTCCAGACGCTCCGGTCCGTAGTATGCCTCACCTGTATTGGCGTTGAAGGCAGAGAGAACGCCCCTGTTATGTTTCAGAAAGTAGAGCGTATCGCCGTAGAGCAGCGGAGAAGGGACGTAGGGGGTATCCCTTCCATAATCCCAAACAACCGCCGCTGCACCGGTGATATCTCCTTCCGCATCGGCGAGACGGATCGCTTGTAGGGCATTACCGCGAAAGCCGCTGGTAACGTAGACGATGCCGTTCGCCGTCACAGGCGAGGGAATCGTATTGGCTGTCATACCGCCGCATTCCCAAAGCGTTTTCCCCGTTGCCAAATCATAGCCACGTGTGCGGTGGGTTGCATTGATCACAACCTGAGGCGTTCCATTATGCTCAACGACAATTGGCGTCGCCCACGACGTGCTTTCATCTCGGTCAACTTTCCAGAGCACTGCACCTGTCCGTTTATCCAATGCGACGATGAACGAATCTCCCTCATGATCCCAGTTGACAACAATAGTATTGTCATAGAGCACCGGTGAACTGCCTTCACCGAAACCGCGCCTGGTGGACATGTTTCCCAAGTCTTTCTCCCACTGAAGATTCCCCTGCATGTCGTAACAGTAGAGCCCGCGGGAACCAAAGTAGGCGTAGACATGTTCCCCATCTGTGACAGGCGAGTTTGCCGCCCAGCTGCCGGTCTGATGCGTTCCCTCATGCGGTACTTCTTCACGAGCAGTCTGTTGCCAACGGATGGTCCCGTCTGAACGGTTGATAGCGAAAAGAACAAACTTCTGGACGGTTGATGGCCTGTTGGATCCGCCTCCTCGACGACCTCTTCGCCGTTGAGGCTCCTCTATTGGCTCTAATTCTATCTGCGTGTTAGTACTGATGGCTGTTGTTACAAAAACGGTATCATCCCATACGATCGGGGTGGCATGTCCTTGGCCTGGGATTTCGGTTTTCCATCGGACGTTCCTGTTTTCACCCCACTCGATAGGTGGATCCGCGTCCGGTGCAACACCAGATGCCTCAGGTCCCCGCCACTGATGCCAATATCTATCGGTTTCTGAAAGCGCGTCCGTCCCCCAGAAAAAAATCGTAATCGCACAAAAACAGATAAAGATCGTTACTATCCTTTTCATTTGAAAATCTCTCCTATGTTAGGTTTATAGTTCATATCAAAAGAAAGTGCAAAATGCGAACAGAAACCGAGTTTTTTCGGCAAAACTCGGTTTCTTTGCACGATTTCTTAACATGAGCCAAGTTTATATCCTAGAATCTGTGCAGCCAACTGTAGGTGCTTGCATCTCCCGATTCATCGGAGATCCTCTCAGACTTGCCCCGCACTAAAATGCGTCAGCCCTACAGTCTTTAATCTTTATTCAGTAAACTCACCCATCGTTCCCAAGCCTCGCGGGTCGCGGCTTTCTGCGTTTCACTCGCCTCCGCAGCCATTCCACGCCTCAAGAAACCGTGACCTACACCTGGATAGATCACCGGATCATAGGTGATGCCAGCGGATGCTGCAGCTGCTTTTGTTGATTCAATGGTCGAGTTGATTCGGTTGTCACTCTCACCGTAAAAGCCGTAGACTGGACACGTAATCTTTCCCAATGCCGCTGCGTCCGGTGGGCTGCCGTAGAAAACGAAAGCCGCCTTCAGTGAGTCGTCATTGGTGGCAAAGCGGAACGATTGTCTACCGCCCCAACAGAATCCACTCACAGCGACTGTATTTGTCGTCGAAGGCAGGTCGCGGACATATTTCGTCACCGCCTTGAGATCGGCTGTGATTTGGTCCGGGTCTAAGTCCCGAATCGCTCGTCGGACATTATTGCCCCCGAAGCTGTCGGTGCCACCTCCGTCTGGTCCCATACCGGAAAGGAAATCGGGGCAGATCGCAACAAAACCCGCTTTCGCAAGTTCATCACCGACCTGCCTTATCCAGTCCGTTAACCCAAAAATCTCATGGATGACAATCACCGAAGTCGCCTTCTCCTTAACCTCCGGGAAAACGATAAAAGCACTGACCTCGCGTCCACTCTCGGTGGTAATTTTCACCCACTCCCCGTGTCGCGGTGATTGATCCAACTGTTCTTTCGCGCTGTTTGCATGGCTGTCCGCCTGTGCGTAAAGACCACCCATCATCAGACCGCCAATCAGGGCAAGACCGATGATTGACACAGTTAATCGGGTTAAACTGTTAAGCGTTTTCATTTTATCTCCTCTCGATTGTAGGGACAACTCTTGTGGTTGCCCTTCTATATGTTATGGGAAATCCCGTGATCTGACAACTATAGGACTTACGCAGCCAACTGTAGGTGCTTGCATCCCGATTTATCGGGGCAGGGCATCTGGTCTCCCCGCCCTACCTATCCTGAAAGACGTAAGTCCTGAACTATTCAACTATCTCGCACCGAGAGAGCATCTCCCTACCCCGGTCAGAAAGCTTATCGTATTCCGCTTGGGTCATCTCAATTGGTTTACGCATCGCGAACCAAGGAAGGGAATAACAGATCACCAACTCAGGTCTGGCGTGATCAGCACGATTGGGAGTTCCGCGGTGGAGCGTCCGTGGATCCTGAACCCATAACGTCCCCTTTTTCAGGTTGAGACGGCGTGCTGTGGGGAAGTCACCTTTTGTCAGCACTTCGTCGTAGCAGCTCTCTAATTCTGGGTCAGCGAGGTATTGGGTCGCGGGCAAGATCTCAAAACTCCCATTTTCTTCATAGGTATCCACCAGTGGAAACTTGATCCCAAAATGCGGACAAACCTCTAAACCGACGTGGGGAACGAGCTTGGAAATCCCCGCATCGCGATGCCACCGCTGGTACTCGCTGCCGGGGTATGGGTTATTTGAATGGTAACAGGTAATATGATAGTCGCTGGTGCCCCAATACCGGTCGAGAAAGTCGAGCATCACCGGGTTCTCGAAAATCTGCGGGTCAGCGAAGGGCTGTTCCCACGGGACATACATCGTATAACGATTGACAATCTGTAGACGACCCTCCACAACAAGCCGATCATCGGTATGTCCACGCACCTCGACATCCTCGCCTTCCGTATTGCTGTGCGTTTTCACCTCTTCCAGAAGGGGTAGGAACGCCTCACGTATCCGATCTATCGTCTCTACTGGTATCAGGTCCTCAAAGGTAACGTAACCGTTAATCTTCAACTCCGCAAGCTTCAAATCGAGATCATAATCAGGTTGCGCGGTCATTGGTCCTTCCTTATCAGTTTGTAATCTGTCTTTCAAACGCCTGCTGTATCAAGAACATGATGTAGTCAAGTTCAGCTGCAGAGGAGAGAGCGATCTCTACATCTCCGCGGCCATAATGTCCAATGTTTGTTACATCCCTACACAACTCTTGTGGGTCATCAATGTCAGAAAAAGAAACAGTTAAGTACAGAAGTAGACGCCTTGCCCGTGGTACGATGGATACAAAGCTTGTGTTTAACCGGTAAGCAATATAGCGTTTGGTGATTTGTTTGGTAACTAACCCATCTAAATCCTGAATCCGCCGACATAATTGTTGGAATAGGTCCATTATCTCACCAGCGAGATAGTGGTGATCGGCTAAGGTCCAATATCCTTCCTGTGCTTCGTGTATTTCTAGAGCAACACCGTGATAGGGCCAGATCTCACGTGCCTTTTTCGCGAGAATCTCTGCCCGACCTACAATAGCCATTTCGTTCCATTGCTCCACTTCGGCTAGAATCTGGTTTAAGTGCAACGGGCTATCAAGAAAGCCGCCATCCATGAGTTGTTTATCTACGAAAGTGTGATTGCCTAACTCTGAATTGTATCCAGTAAGGGTGAGATTGCCAATCGTGTGAAGGTATTTTTCATGTACTTTTTCCCAGTTTTCACCTAATTCTGTTTTCCATTGTTCAGAAAGCGTTTGCGGCATAACATGCTCAATTGTGCAATCTTCCAGACGAATTGGTTCTCTGCTGTGTCCGTGGTCCTCGAGCTTGCGTAGTAGGTAACTACAAGGATGAAAATTATAAACATCTTTAATACAGAACTGTTCGTTGAACTCGGCATCGGAGGGATAACGTTGGCTAGAGGGCATTTGCGCGAAAGCACGCTTCAGACTTTCAAGATAATTGCTTTTGTCAATTTTCAACATCAGTGTTGCAAAAATCCTATTCAAACCCCGAGTTTCAATGCCACAGATTGCGCGACGAAAGATGTAACTCTCTATCAATCGAAGGATGTCGATTACCTCCGCTTTTTCAAGTTGGCCCTGCATGTAGTCTTCGTAGATTTCCAGCAAAAATGGAAAGACGGTCTCAACGTTAAGCGCATGAATGTCCTCAAAATACGCGAGAAATTCTGGATCATCTTCTTGGAGCAGTGCGATGCGGACATAGTATCTTGAATAGCGACTGATTTCAGCAATAGTTGCCTCTAATGCTTCGGGTTGTTCTTGATTATCCACTTCATTTTTGAAATGCTCGTAAACGCTTCTAATATTAGGGATGCGTCGTGTCTTTAGGGTAAGATAATCCCTTATAAAACGGTCAAACCGCTTAGTGTACTCATCTCCAAAACGGTGTTCCATGGGAAACCAATAATCCTCATATAGTCTATTCTGAATATTACGTTCCTGCCCCATGAGCACGTAATTGCGTATGAGATCAGCTTGGGAAAGGTCAAGTCCAGTGGAGTTAAGGCTCTCAAAAATTAGCTGTGGATTATCATAATCACGATTCAGAGAAATATCTACAATCATCAACTTCTGAATTCCATTGTATACCACTTCGAGATTTTCGGATCGGAGTTTCTCTTCGAAAAATTGATAATTGTCTAATAAACGAGGTGAGGCATCATCAGGAAGTTCCTTATTCTCCAATAATTGAATTAGAGTATCGTTATCGCGTCGGGTCAGTAATTGTTTGTAACGATATAGATCGTCCTCATCAGCATTAAAAAGATAGTAGTTTTCCAGCCTTCTTCGAGTTATGCCAATTTCAACTCCTTTTGCTTCAATGGCGCTACCAAGTGCAGAGAGTAATAGAGAAAGGGTTGTCAACCGCTGTTGACCGTCAATGACAAGCAACTGGGGTATTGTTGAAACACTATAAAGACCATGCTCCATATAAACGACTGACCCAAGAAAATGTGCCTGGGCATTTTTATCTTTCCCTACTCGCAGTATATCTTTCCATAATTGGTCGCAATGACGTTTGTCCCAACTATATCTGCGTTGAAAAATCGGTATTAGGAATTGCTTAGGACCTTGTAAGAATTTCAGGAAATTCACTTCATTTGCTTTCATGAATTTATACCTCTATATTGATAATTTTGAAAGAAGGCGATTTCGAGTTTGGGGACGATCTAGATCTTCTTCCCAATCTCTTGAGACTTGATCGACAACTGTTCTCCCTAAAGATACTGTCCTCATCGTCAAACCAGCGGAAATGCTATAATCCGATCATAAAATGAACAACAAAAACTAAATATCGCTACTTACCCTTTTCAATCCACGAGTCCAATCTACTGCGCCGTATACCCACCATCAACAATAAGCGGAGCCCCCGTCACAAAAGAGGATTCATCCGACGCCAGAAAGAGTGCCGCGTAAGCGATCTCTTCGGGCTTTCCGACCCGCCCCATCGGGTAACGCTGCTCCAACCATTCACGCCGTTCTGGATTGTCGAGAAACTCCCGGATCAAATTGGTGTCTATATGCCCCGGACAAATACAGTTCACGCGGATATTCTTCTTGCCGTAGTCGATAGCCAAGTTCTTAGTGAACTGAACCACGCCCCCCTTCGAGGGAACATACGCGTCAAAACCGCCGCCGAGACCAATCGGATAGCCCACCAGTCCATTGATAGAGGCGATGTTGATTATCGAACCGCCGCCGGACTGTTCCATCGTCCGCACCGCATGCCACGTGACCAAATAAGTCCCCTTCAGGTTGACATCTATCACACGGTCCCACACCGCTTCAGGGGACGCGCCTTTCGGGAGGGCTTTATCAGCAATAACCCCGGCGCAGTTGACCACAGCATCCAAGCCGCCATACGTCTCCACCGTGCCTTTCACCATCGCCTCGGCGTCGGAGTTTTTCGATACGTCTCCGGTGAGAGCGGTGGCGTCGTCTCCCTCGGCTTTTATCTCTGCGACGGTTTCAAGTGCGTTTGCCTCGTTCAGATCGGAGACGACCACCTTCGCTCCCTGTGCAGCGAACAGTACCGCTGTCGCGCCCCCAATGCCAGAACCACCACCCGTAACCAACGCGACTTTGTCCTTCAAACGCATATTCTACCTCCTGAAACTCCAATCGTGGTCTATGCCAAATCTGCCAATTTGGGCATCACCTCATCAATAAGCAACGTCATGGAATTCAGCCACTTCTCCTTGGGATCCCATTCGTGCCCCATCGCCAAGAGTACGCCAAAGCCACCCACATCCTCGTACAGTTGACGCAGCTGATCTGCAACATCGTCAGGGCTTCCCACGATCCATAAGTTGTCCAGTAGCCATTCAACTGTCACTTCATCGTTGGGCATGTTAGGATCTCTCTTGAAGCGTTCCTTGGGTAGAAGCTTGAACCAGTATTCATTAAAGTCGCGTGCCAGGACTCCCTCTAACGCCTCGTTACGCGCCTGTTCGGTGGTGTCTGCGATATAAATCTCCCGTGCGATACGCCACATTGACCGATCCGGCGTACGTCCCGTCTTCTCTGCCCCCTCTTCCACCGCTTCCCAGTGTGTCTGAATGACCTCTACAGGTATCAGATTAAGGCTCATCGGAATCCAACCCCGCTCGCCCGCCAACACCAGCGTGTCCGATCTGGGCGAAACACCTCCCATCGCGATAGGTGGGTGCGGCTTCTGATACGGCTTGATATGAACCTTTAAGCCGATATCGTCTACCGGTTCAGGAATCCTATAACGCCAGTACTCGGTTTCATATAGTCCCGGCTTAGGGTCCTCCCAAATCTGGAGCACCGCTTCGATACCCTCCCGTGTCGCCTTTCGCCGGTCGCCGTCCGCGGCGAATCCAAACATCTCGCAGTCGCCCGGTATAGCGCTGGAACCGACGCCCCAATAGAAGCGCCCGTGCGCTAGGTGGTCGAGTTGGGCGATGCGATGGGCAACGGCAGCCGGGTTGTGGATGGGCATACATGTAACGCCTGTACCGAAAACGATGTTTTTGGTCAACCCCAGCGCATTCGCGATGAAGAGTTCAGGGGACGGGATATTCTCCCATTCAAAAGTGTAATGCTCACCGATCCACGCCTCTGTGTAACCCAACTTGTCCAGTGTCACTATCTGATCCATGTCGTGATCCAAGGTCTTCGTGAAATCCGCGCCCGGCGGATGGAGTGGCATTGTGAAGAAACCGAGTTTCATGAGGAAGTCTCCTTGCGGTTAGGCGCAGTCCTTACCATATTCGTTCCGTTAAAGGTAGGACGTCCACCAGTCTTTTGGGGTGTAGGGACGCATTCCTATTCTTATATCACGACCCTATCATAGCGTCAACAGAAAACTTTGTCGTCCTCGGTTTTCGCTTGACCCGATTAATAGGCGGTGATATAGTAATTCTCCTATGGTGATAACGGCACCGCTTGGTGTCTTTGACTGCTTTGGATTTTACAAATTCATACGCCAAACGGGAGGCGGTAACGATGAGCACAGAACAGTTCCCCACAATGAGTGAGCGAGAAAAATACCTATTTGATCTACAAGGCTTCCTCGTCGTCAGAGGCTTGCTCTCGACCGACGAGGTGAAACGCCTGAACGAGGCTATTGATGCTAACCAGGACAAACACGGTGAACACACCAGTCGCGCAGTTGGTCCAGAGTTGGAGGGAACGCACCTCCGAGGTCATATCAGCGGCATGTTGACTTGGGAGCATCCTTGGTGTCAACCCTTTCGCAATCTATTAGCCCATCCCAAGCTCATCCCTTATCTCAATACCTTACTGGGCCGCGGGTGGAAGTTGGACCATACCCCCGATATATTGACCTCCACAGTCGGTGCGGAAGGGTTAGCACTTCACGGCGATGGCAACGTAACGTTCAACGGGTCCCGTTTCTACGCCTACCAGAATGGCAGAATGCGCTGTGGGCTGATTAACTGCCAGTTTTACATGACCGATGTGAACCCCGGCGACGGCGGTCTGTGCGTCATACCGGGCAGCCACAAAGCGAATTTACCGTGTCCCGAAGATATTCTGTTGTGGGAAGCTAACCGAGAAATTGTGCATCACATTCCCGTTTCGGCTGGCGATCTAGTAATCTTCAACGAAGCGACCACACACGGCACCCTTCCGTGGAAGGGCAAGGGTGAGAGACGCACCGCGCTCTACCGCTATACCCCCAAGTACCTCCACTATCACGGCGGATATTACGAGGCAAACATGCCGGAGTGGGTCTCCGAACTGACCGAAGCCCAACAGGCAGTGTTAGAACCACCCTATATTTACCATCGTCCCTTGATCGAAGCGGATGGCAACACCTTAGTGCGCCCCCGCAGAGAGGGAGAGTGAGCCCCTCGGTTAATCGAGAATTCAAAGCGGGAGATACGCTATCGACCAATCAGGGCAAAGAACGATTTCAGCAGGATGGGCTGATCAAAACTCCCTCGTATTCGACCCGACCGTATGACAGATGCTTCAGGAGGAGCTTATGTATAATCTTAACGGAAAGGTTGCCCTAGTAACCGGTGCAGGCGGTGAACACGGCATTGGTCGTGCGATCGCCACACGGCTCGCTAAGGAGGGTGCGGATGTCGTTGTGAGTGACGTTGTCAGCAATCCCTACCCCCCTTTTCCCCCCGCTGGCGGGGGGAATAAGGGGGGGACAAGCGGTTGGGAGGGTGCCCCTTCTGTCGTCCGTGAAATTGAGGCGTTAGGACGACAGGCAATGGCTATCTTAGCAGATGTATCTGACGCCGATCAGGTGGACGCGCTGGTGGGTGAAGGCGTTGAGCGGTTCGGTCGTATCGACATCTTCGTGTGCAACGCCGGCTCACGTCCGGGTCCTGACCGCGTGCCGGTAATTGAACTGGAAGAAGATGCGTGGGATGATGTGCACAATATCAACCTCAAAGGGACCTTTCTCTGTTGCAGAGCGGTCGCTCGACATATGATAAACCGCGGTGGGCGTGGAAAAATCATTACCATGTCTTCCGTTGTGGGCAGACAGGGTTCAGCACGTCACGCAGCGTATGCCGCCTCTAAATTTGGAGTGATCGGCTTCACCCAAGCCTTGGCGCAAGAACTGGCACCTCACCATATTAATGTGAACACCATCTGTCCCGGCGTTATTGATACCGAGCGAGTGAGTTACATAGCGGCTGCCATGTCCTCTGAAAACATCTCCGGTGAAGAGTGGCGGACAAGTGGACGACATGCTGAAGCGATGAAACAACGCAATTCGGAGGTGCCCATCGGGCGGGTTGGCGTAGGCGAAGATGTGGCAAACACGACGGCTTTCCTCGCGTCGTCCGAATCCGACTACCTCACAGGTCTCGCTATCAACGTCGCCGGTGGTTTAGCGATGGATTAACAACACAAATTAAGTTATTTTGAATCTCGATGAAATCGGGACGAGGGAA
Organism: Candidatus Poribacteria bacterium; assembly: GCA_965220385.1. Taxonomy (GTDB): domain Bacteria; phylum Poribacteria; class WGA-4E; order WGA-4E; family PCPOR2b; genus PCPOR2b. The sequence continues at coordinate 5,261,309 of OZ244825.1, forward strand.
CATTAATATGTACAATCTTAACGGAAAAGTCGCCCTAATAACGGGTGCGGGCGGTGAACACGGCATTGGTCGTGCAATTGCGACACGGCTCGCCAAGGAGGGTGCCGATGTCATTGTCAGTGATATTGTCAGCAATCCTTATGCCCACATCTCAAGCAATTGGGAGGGTGCCCCTTCTGTTGTTCGTGAAATTGAGGGGATGGGGCGACAGGCAGCGGCTATCTTAGCCGATGTATCTGATGCCGATCAGGTGGACACGCTGGTAGATGGAGGCGTTAACCGGTTCGGGCAAATCGATATCTTCGTGTGCAACGCCGGTTCACGTCCGGGTCCCGATCGTGTGCCGGTGGTTGAACTGGAGGAAGCGGCATGGGATGACGTGCACAATATCAACCTCAAAGGCACCTTTCTCTGCTGTAGAGCGGTTGCTCGACATATGATAGACCGCGGTGGCGGTGGAAAGATTATTACCATGTCCTCGGTATCGGGAAGACAAGGCTCGGCACGTTTCGCAGCGTATGCCGCTTCCAAATTCGGAGTAATCGGTTTTACGCAAGCCTTGGCGCAAGAATTAGCACCACACCATATCAACGTGAATGCCATCTGTCCCGGTGTTGTCGACACCGAGCGATGGAGCTACATCGCTGCCGCCCTGTCGTCAGAAGATATATCCGGCGAAGAGTGGCGGGCAAGTGGGCGGCACGATGAGGCGATGAGACAACGCGATTCGAGGGTTCCCTTGGGGCGGGTTGCCACAGGGGAAGATGTGGCAAGAACGGCGGCTTTTCTCGCTTCGTCTGAATCCGATTACCTAACGGGTCTCGCTATCAACGTCGCCGGTGGTTCAGCGATGAGTTGATAATACAGATCAAGGAGAATTCTATGGACATTCCAAGAGACAAATTACTTGAAATCTACGAGCGGATGGTCACCATCCGGAAATTCGAGGACAGAGTGCACGACGAATACGCCGCCGGGCGGATTCCGGGCTTTGTGCACCTATACGCAGGAGAGGAAGCAGTGGCAGTCGGTGTCTGCGCCCACCTATCCGATGCCGATAGCATCACCAGTACCCACCGTGGTCACGGTCACTGCATTGCCAAAGGGGTCGGCGTCAATGAAATGATGGCTGAACTGTACGGACGCGCCACCGGTGCCTGCAAAGGTAAGGGCGGTTCCATGCACATTGCCGATATTAACCGAGGTATGCTCGGTGCAAACGGTATTGTTGGCGGCGGCGTGCCGCTGGCTTGTGGGGCAGCGCTCACAGCGCAGGTACAGGGCACCGGAGCGGTTGCTGTCAGTTTCTTCGGCGATGGCGGTGCTAATGAGGGCACATTCCACGAGGGCTTGAACTTGGCAGCCATCTGGAAGCTCCCCGCCATATTCGTTGTGGAAAATAACCGGTACGCCCAATCCACCAGCGTGAAGTACGCGTCGGCAGGCGGCGACATCGCCGCACGTGCCCAATCCTACGGCATCCCCGGCGTTACTGTCGATGGCTTGGACCTCTTCGACGTCTACGAGACAACAGGCGCAGCGATTGACAGGGCACGGGCGGGAGAAGGTCCTACACTGTTGGAATGCCAGACCTACCGTTTTTATGGTCACTATGAAGGTGATACGCAAGGGTATCGATCAAGGGAAGAAATCGAGGAGTATCGGACCAAACATTGTGCGATCCAACGGTTCCGTGACCGTGTCACCGAACAAGGGTTGCTGGAAGCTGATGAACTGGATACTATCGATGCACAGGTCGCTGACGCGATTGAGGCATCTGTCGAGTTTGCTGCTAACAGCCCCTTCCCCGATGCGAGCGAGGTAACAACTGATGTTTATGTTAATTACGAGGAGGCGATATAATGGGCGAAGAACGTACAATGAGCCTTGGGTTAGCTATCCGTGAGGCACTCCATCAGGAGATGGAACGCGACGCTTCAGTTATTATCATGGGCGAAGACATCGTTGGCGGTGCTGGGTCGGACGAGCCGGGTGCCGAAGATTCTTGGGGCGGACCGATGGGCATCACCCGTGGACTGGTAGGCAAGTTCGGTCACAATCGGGTACGTGACACGCCGATTAGCGAGGCAGGCTTCATTGGAGCAGCCGTCGGTGCCGCAGCAACAGGGCTGCGTCCCATCGCTGCGTTAATGTTCATTGACTTTTTTGGCATCCCAATGGATCAAATTTACAATCAGGGAGCGAAACTGCGTTACATGTTCGGCGGTAAGGCGAAGGTGCCGATGGTCGTCCGTGCGCTGATTGGAGCGGGCGTGAACGCGGCAGCCCAACACTCTCAAAGCCTCTACTCCATCTTCACACACATCCCCGGCTTGAAGGTGGTCATCCCCACCACGCCCTACGACGCCAAGGGCTTGATGATCTCCGCCATTCGGGACGACGATCCCGTGTTTTTCCTCGAACACAAGACGTTGTTAGGCGAAAAGGGACCTGTGCCTGAAGAACCATATACCGTCCCCTTGGGCGTGGCAGAGATTAGACGCGAAGGTGACGATGTAACCGTTGTTGCCATCGCGAAGATGGTCAACACAGCACTATCTGCTGCGGAGACGCTTGAAGCCGAGGGGGTCAGTGTTGAGGTCATTGATCCACGGACGCTCAGTCCGTTGGACGGCGGAACTATTCTGGATTCGGTGGAGAAAACGGGACGCCTCGTGATCGTCGATGAGGACACCCCACGGTGCAGTCTCGCCACGGACATCGCAGCACTGGCAGCGGACGAGGCGTTCTATAGCCTTGAGGCACCAATCAAGCGCATCACCGCACCCCACACGCCTGTTCCCTTCAGCCCCACGCTGGAGAACGCCTATATCCCCTCGCAAGAACGGGTAGTGGCAGCGATTCAGGAGGTAGTGTCCGTATGACACCGATTGTACTCCCCAAATCAGGTTTTAGCAGCGAGGCGTCAACGGTTATCGGTTGGAGTGTCGCGGAAGGAGACCGCGTTGAGGAAGGGCAGCTGCTGTGCGAGGTCGAGACCGAAAAAACAACCATTGAGATTACCGCACCCGCGTCGGGGCTCCTGCGCAAGATACTCATCCACGAGGGTGAGAAGCGACCCGTAGGTGTGACAATGGGGTTTATCGGCGAAGCGGATGAGCCTATTCCTGAAGTTGAGGATACTCCACCCCCAACTCCTGAGGCAAAGCAGACTACGGCGGTTCCGAGTCCGTCTGTGCGTCCGCGTCGTGCAGCAACTGGTCGTGTGCGGGCATCTCCCGCCGCTCGCAAGCTCGCAGCCGAGCATGGAATTGACCTAACAGAGTTATCGGGCAGCGGTCCCGGCGGTGCGATAACAACCGGGGATGTGGAGCGTGTGGTCGAAGCCAGCCAAGCTGGATCGGATGTTGAATTGGTGCCGGTGAGCTCAATGCGTCGTGCCATCGCTCGGATGACCCAAGAAAGTTTCCAAAGTGCGCCGCATTTCTACCTTACATTGGAGGCGGATGCAGCGTCACTCTCGGATGACCGTCCAGAGGGTATCTCGGTTACCCACTGTTTGGTCAAGGCAGCCGGACTCGCACTCCGTGAGTTCCCCCAGATGCGAGCGCAGATTGAGGGCGATGCGTTCGCTATCCCTCACGCCGTGAACGTTGGGCTAATTACCGCAGTAGACGACGGTCTGGTGGTGCCTGTGATACGCGATGCCGACCAGCGCTCCCTTGCCGAGATTGCCGAGACCGTGCGTTCACTGGTCGATGGGGCGCGATCTGGAAAACTTTCGGCGGAAGATGCTTCGGGCGCGGGATTCAGCATTACGAACCTGGGTATGTATGATATTGAGACCTTTCACGCCATTATCCACGCACCGGAAGCCGCAATTCTCGCCGTTGGAGCAATCGTGGAGAAGCCTGTGGTTAAAGATGGACAGGTAGTGCCCGGAGTGCGGATAGCGCTGACATTGTCATGCGACCATCGGGTCGTTGACGGCGTAATCGCTGCACAGTTTCTGGGGCGGCTGAAGCAACTGCTGGAAGATATATCGGCGTTGGAGTGATACGTGTTCGGGCCCTAAGAAAGCGTCAGGGCATTTAGCTCTTTTGTAGGAGGGATTTCCAAATCCCGACACTAAACAGCCCTAAAGAAGGTAGGAAGTGCATTGACAGAATTAATAAGTCTGAAGACACTGGGTGAACAAAACGGAACCGATCGGCGGAAAGCGAGAATAGCACTCGCACAAAACGATGACCCGGAGGCTTTGAAGGGACTGCTCAAGCAATACTGGACGTGGCACTTTGAGGAATCCTTAACGGAGGCCGCACGGCTACTGTTAGGGACAAATCTGGGTTGGGAGCAGATGCGCCCGCTCACAACGCCGCCAATTGGGGAAGTTATTTCGCCACTCGGTTATGCTCTCGACCACTCAGATCAAAGGGTTCGCGATGCCGCTTTTCAGGTATTGGAGGGCACGGTTGATATTCCGGCTGGGGAAGTGTTAATCGGCGAGGAGTTGGCCCCTCTCTGGGTAGAAGGATTCCAGATGGCTCGCTATCCAGTGACGAATGCACAGTACCTACAGTTCATTCAGGCGACAGGGCATCAATCCCCACCGTCTTGGGAGGACGAAACGTATCCGGAAAAGAAGGGAGACCACCCAGTCGTAGAGGTAAGTTGTGAGGACGCAGAATCATATGCAGCGTGGACAGGCTCTCGATTGCCCGCCTTTGAGGAATGGGAACGCGCTGTTCGCGGTGACGATGAACGTCTATTTCCGTGGGGAAATGAAATCGACAAACCGCGCTGCAATACCGTAGAACTCGGTGCGGGTGGCACTACCCCTGTGGGTGCTTTCCCAGAGGGGATTAGCCCCTTCGGTTGTTATGATATGTTGGGGAACGTGTGGGAATGGACAAGCACATGGTACGACGAAGAGGAACCACACTTTCGCGTGGTCAAGGGAGGGGCGTGGTATTATAACCACGAATACAGCACCTGCATAAGTTACGATTTCTTCAGTAAGGAGTACACGGAATTTGTGATTGGGTTTCGTACAGCTCGTTAAGAGGTTGCCTAAGTCTATGGGAAGAATCAAGGAACCGACAAATCGACGCGCTATCCCTTCTCTACTCCAACCGGTGTTTTTGATGCCGGAATCTGACGGACATAGTTGACGAGCGGTGCGCCCATCCCATCAAATTGGATTCTGATCTCATCCCCTGTTTCATAGGTTGGTCGGTTTGGGAAAGATAGCTTCATCGTCCCGAAGTAGTGCAGATGCACGTCGCCGGGGATCCGAAAGTGGGGATACTTGAAGTGATGGTCTTCGAGGTTGGCAAGCGTGTGGCTCATATGTGCTTCGCCCGTAAGCAGGTCGCCGGAATGATAAATCTCCTCCGACTCCCGCACGATTCGGCAACTGCCTCGAACATCGGTGAACAATTCATCGGTTACTAACTCAGGCCCAACAGCACAGACGCGCATTTTCGAGAGCGCGAGCCACAGATAATTCACACGTTCCATCGGATGGTCTGCCCACTCGTTGCCGATTGTAAAACCGAGCCGACAGGGAATCCCATCGTCGTCAATGATGTAGCAACCCACAATTTCCGGCTCCTCACCGCCGTCTTCTGAGAAGTCTGGAATATCCAAAAAGTCGTTGTGTCCCCGTAGGATTGTTCCATTTCCTTTATAGAACCATTCGGGCTGAATCCCACGCTGACCGGGTGCGGGTTTGCCATCCTTCAATCCCATCTCAAACATCTTCTCCGAATCTGTCTTCGTTCCCTCATCGGTGTCATCAATTGTGTGCATCTGGTCACGCGCTTCCATGCTGCCGAGATGCGTCAGCCCTGTCCCAGAAACTGTGCAGTGGGCTGGATCCGGATGGTCCAGTGGGGGCAAGATCCAGCCGCTTGTATCTCCCGGTCGTGCGGTTAGCAGCTGATTGTACAACACCCGATCTGCGGTCTCAGTAGGAGTCGAGGCAAGGTACGCATCAATAGTCTGCCCGTTTCTGCGAGCCTCGAGGAAAAGATTGTAGATCTGCGTCCACTCCGCATTGACGCTGGTCAAGTCAATAATGTGTCCGCCATCAATACAGCCGATCCGCCTCCCCTTTTCCGGCAACTGAAACTGAATCAATCTCATCTTCCTATCTCCTCTTAAGCTGCCCCCATGATGTTATCTGTTTCCCCTTTTGCTGGACAGACAAATCTTTGTCAGTAACCGTGACTACAAAAATAACTTGATCTTGCAGTGGAGGGACCCCATCGTCGGTGACCGTGAGCGTAACGGTATAATTGCCGGGCTGCTGATAAACGTGCGTAACCATCTCTTTCCGCTCAGCAGTAGAACCATCGCCAAAACGCCAAACGTAAGTGCTGATGCCGCTATCATCTTGTGAACCTGCGGCGTTTAACGAAACCGTTTCACCCACGAAAACTTTCGACGGAAGGACTTCAATCACGGCGACAGGAGCTTCATTCACATCTGGCGGACCCGTGATTTGGCCGTTTGTTGTGATTACATCTAACTGATTGGCTTCTGGGTCAGACAGAAGAACTGCTGTAAATTTGATAGCAGAAGGATTCGCTTCGACCACCGCAAAAGTAATGGTTGCGAGGGTGCCATCTCCATTGGATGCATCAGCCAAAGAGGTCGCTGCCAGTGTCACATCTTTATCGGTAATAATTGGTGGCACCACAAAGGCGCCCGCTGGCAAATAATCGGCATTCTTTGCTTCCACAAGTGAAATCGTCTGCGGATCGAACTCTACAGTAACTTGATACGCGGCTACGTTTGCCCCGCTGCTGATGCTCACGTCCACGGAAAATTCCTGTCCAACGGCTGGAGACTCCATCTCTCCCGGCTGGATGGACACCGTGGCTCGTGCAAAAACCGACGACGGTAGTGCCAAAAGAATCGTGATTATACAAATCGCTTTAAAGCTCAATGTAATCGGGGTTACAAGTTGCTCTGAATTCGGATTCCAGCGGGATTGTAAGGAGTTTTTCATGCGTTTCATCCTTCTTTGAGTACGCGGCCCAAATCTGCGTTTAGAGAGATGCCCGATCTGATCGGGGCAACTGAGAATCCGATTATAGCATACCCACCGATACAGTAGCAATACTAAAATCAGATTGAATCCCGAATCCATCACACCCGTTGTCGCGGATCTAGTCCTTCTTGAACGATGATTTCTACCGCAGGATTAGACCTCACTGCCCCCATACAGATTAGCATTGATAAAGTACAACTGTTTTTGATACAATTCACCAATCTGAATTGATGAACAGGAATCTAACGTGACATGTCAAACAGAACTCTTGATCAACTCCTTACTATTCTAACCCTTCTCCTCGATGTCTGCTTTATCAGCGCATCGGTTTTCGTGGCGTACTGGCTTCGATTCGAATCGGGATGGTTGGACGGAGTTGCGGTCCATAGGGGCGCGCCGCCGCCACTTGACTACTATTTCCAACTCATCCCGCTGATGGGATTCATCTGGATTCTCGTACTTCGAGGAGCTGGGCTTTACCGAATTGAGGCGCATATCACGCTCGAAACGGTAGCAACCCTCTCAAAAGCGGGACTGATCGCATTAATCGCTACGCTCAGTGCAATTTTCTTCATCTATCACAACCACCAATACTCGCGCTGGGTGATGATCCTGTCGGGCGGACTGAGTGTCCTGCTCCTGTCGCTTAATCGACTCGCGATCCAACGTTTCAAAGAGGCAATCCAACAACTGGGCGTTGGTGTCAGCCGTGTCGCAGTTGTCGGTTTTAATAGGACGACAGAGCAACTGATCCAAGCGATCCAAAAGAAAACAGAGAACGGCTACCAATTTATGGGAGTCCTGCTCAGCGATATGCCCCCTTCACAACCAATTACCCACCGCATTCTTGGTGAATTCACGGATGTTCGGAGCCTCGTCCAGAAGTATCAAATTGATGAGCTTTTCATTACCTCACCGGCAATCCCCCACACGGAGATTTTGCAGATTATTGCCGTTTGCGAAGGACTGTCTGTACGACTCCATCTGCTCCCAGATCTCTATGAGGTGATGATCGGTCGTACACGAGTGACAGATTTCGACGGTATTCCAGTGGTCAGATTGAAGGAGCTCCCACTCCAAGGGTGGCGCGGAATGATTAAACGCGGAATGGACATTCTGTTAAGTATGATCGCGCTCATCGTTTGCAGTCCACTGATGCTCGTCATTGCCGCCGCTGTGAAGTTATCCTCGCCGGGGGATGTTATTTTTCGACAAGAACGGGTAGGGCGAGATGGTAAAACTTTCTATATCTATAAGTTCAGATCAATGCGAGAAGATGCGGAGACGGGCGTTGGACATATCTGGGCATCAAAAGACGATCCACGGCAGACACGACTCGGCAGATTTCTGAGGCGTTGGTGTTTGGACGAGCTCCCCCAATTCTTCAATGTCCTCAGAGGAGATATGAGCCTCGTAGGTCCCCGACCGGAGATGTCCGGACTGATTGACGACTTCAGCAAGGAAATCCCGCACTACTTAGACCGACACCGAGTCAAATGCGGTCTCACCGGTTGGGCGCAGGTCAACGGACTCCGTGGCAACACCTCGCTGGAGGAGCGTATCCGCTATGATCTGTACTACATCGAAAATTGGTCAATTGCATTTGACATCAAGATCCTTTTCAGGACACTCTGGTCAATTCAAAGTGCTTCAAGGCGGGATACAGAAGAATAACCTGCTTATATTTATAGTGAATTCTAAAAACAGATAGACACTTTCGCCCCTCGGTTTCGATCCCGATTTATTGGGGCCGGTAGGTGCGGTTTCCAACCGCACCGGTTTGGCGTGTCTCATTAATTCTAAGATCCACTATAATAGGTCAATTATCCGCGGGAGGAAAGCGCACATTGGAACATGAGTCGATACACATCAACTATGTGAGAGAATTTACCAAACTCAGCCTCTGGTTTGTTCATAAGCGTCTTTGTGAGGGCGAAACCGACTTTGAAGGGCTGGTGAACGGTCGGGTGAATATTTACCGGAACACCTCGCTTTATGACGGGAAACACCACCCTTCCAGCGGGGAAGCCGCGCCGGAGTGGGCGAAGATCCTAAAGGAATTGCGGACAGTTTTTGACCGCTACATGGATGCGCCATCCACCGGACAGCTTGAGGCAGCGGGGTTAGACCTGTTGTGGAAATACCTGAAGAAACGCCCAGATGCACTGCCACCGCCGGAGACCCGACCTTACGAGTGCTGGAGCTACGACTACGGAGACGATCAACTCAATATCCATATCCTCAACGTCTATCAACCTCGATCTCCCTTGAGCGATATGTGGATCCCATTCGCCGCCTCCCTCATCCGGTTGCTCCAAGATTCTCAAGTCCAACGTCCCGATGTTGAACTCGTCCGCTGCGGGAGTTGGCTCAATTCCGTGCTACCGTTTCAGAAATTGTTTCCAGACCGCTGGAAACAGAGTGCGGATCCGAGGCCCGAAGTTCGATATACCATGGGACATTGGGGCCAGTTTACAGATCGGCGGGGAGATTTCCACACCCGGAACGGTGCGCTTTTCCGGAAAACAGGGAATTTTCCATTTGCCAACTTGCGGTGCGAATGTCCTATCGACGATGTTCTCGCTTATCTGAAGGAAAATTTCCCCGCCGCAGTAAAGTGTGTTGTTGAGATGTGAATCTCGACCTACAAGTCCTAAACTGGGAGGAACTCCAATGAGCATGGTTGATTTGCCAAGACATTGGAAAAACGTCCAACTCAAAGAGGTCGCCAATCTAAGACGTGAGAATATCAAGCCAGAAAATGATCGATACTCAAGTTATGTAGGGCTTGAACATATTGATTCGGGTGAAAGCCAACTGAAACGTTGGGGAGATGCTTCAGAAGTAAAAAGCACAAAAAGCCGTTTTTATCCTGATGATGTTTTATACGGTAAGTTGCGAGCCTATTTGGATAAGGCGGTCATTGCTGAAATGGAAGGAATTTGTTCTACTGATATTCTCGTTTTTACTGCAAACTCGAAAACGCTTCCAAGATTTTTGGTTTATCTTCTCCATACTCATTCTCTCATTAGTCATGCTGTGGCGACATCAACCGGGGTAAATCATCCAAGAACCTCGTGGAATGCTTTGGGAAAATTTACTTTTGCGCTTCCCCCACTCCCTGAACAGCGCGCCATCGCCCACGTTTTACAGACAATCCAAGAAGCGAAAGCCGCACGGCAACGCGAGATTGAATTAGAGCGCGAACGCAAAGCAGCGTTGATGGATTATCTCTTTTTACACGGCACCAAGGGCGAACCCCGCAAGCAAACCGAAATCGGCGAGATCCCTGAAAGTTGGGAAGTGGTTAGGTTGGAAAAGTTGTGTGCGTGTTTAGATTCAAAGCGTGTTCCAATAAAACAGAGTGAGAGAAATGAACGGAAGGGAAACATCCCCTATTACGGTGCAAGTGGTCAAGCTGGTTGGATAGATAATTATTTGTTTGATGAACCTTTACTTCTGGTTGCAGAAGATGGAGAAAATCTTGTTTCCAGAAAGCTACCGATTGCCTACTCAATAGAGGGTAAATCATGGGTTAATAATCATGCTCATGTTTTAAGGGTTACTGAAATTAACCAGTTTTTCTTGGAATATTATTTTAATTCAATTGACTTATCTCCCTATCTCACTGGAACGACGAGACCAAAATTGAATAAAGCTTCACTACTGGGTATTCCAATATCAAGACCTAGCCGTGTAGAAATAGACGAAATCGCTTTGGTATTAGATAACTGTGACACCAAAATCGCCGCCCTTGAACAGGAAATCGCACGATTAGATGAACTTTTCCACGCGATGCTCGACGAACTAATGACAGGGAAAAGATCTGCTATACCACTAATTGATTAGGGCTTACGCAGCACGTTCATAAGTCCCCCTGATAAGGGGGATTTAGGGGGTTGGGTTGCTTTGACCCCCGATCTCTGTGAGAGGGGCATCCCTGCCCCGATACGATTGATGTTTTGTTTGCAATATATTATTCCGATATGTTAAAATAATAATCACATATTGACCGGAGAGTTATTAGGGCGTATTGACATTTTGCTTTTGCTGTTGCCAAAAACGCTCAAGTCACTGAAAACGCTGCCAGAAACCGAGTTTTTTCTTCAAAACTCGGTTTCTTTTCTAGGGGGTCTACCTTAGTGAGCCGATTTGTGCCTCTCTATTATCTGATTACGATGAAATGTCAACAGAACCTAGCTATCATCCTGAGCAGCCTGACTCAGACAATATGCGCGTCTCTACATAAACACACCACCTCACTAAAACGCACTAAAACGCACACTCAGCTAAAAAATATGTGAGGATATGTGACAAATACGTGAGGATATGTGACATCCGAACAAACAAATTCCTTTTAACCTTGACACCATCACAACAAGCGGGAGATACCGTGTCACCTACATTCCCATCAAAATCAAAGCTAATTTTCATCAACGTCCTGCCACCCAAATTTACGAAAATATGCAAAATATGTGACATTTTGTGACATTTTGTGACATGTAACGCAGATCGCTATTTCATGTGTAGGACCTAAGATGGTAACGTAGGGTTCCGAGTAACTTCCGAGCTGCTTCCTGTGCAAATCCCCCAGAACGCAGTCATAGCCTATGTTTCCCCCTTTTTTGCTTCTATCGAATTCTCGTGTTTACTCTGAAAACTCTGAAATTTTTCAAACATTTCTCAATCGGATTTAGCACCGTTTGTAGTAGCGCAATTTATTGCGCGTTCAGCAGATAACCTTAAAAATGACCCTAATATTAAGAAATTGCCCAACAGAAACCGAGTTTTTTCCTGGTCTCGTTTCTTAATCCCGCCTGCCTGCTCTCGAAACGGAGGATCGTTGTTTCCTACGATTTCTCTCAGTCATTGAAAATCCATCGGAACTTGTAGGTCGAGATTCACATCTTGACAAAACACTAACACCTAGCGCATATATGAAATGAGGACTGTAAAATGGCAAAGATAGAAGGCTTCAGAGTCAGAAACTTCAAGGTACTCAAGGATGTGACGCTAGGACGGCTATGGAACCAACAGCAGAAACAGCCACTCACCCCTATGACAGCAGTTATCGGCAAAAATGGAGTCGGGAAGAGTGCCCTGTTTGATGCCTTCGGGTTCCTTGCCGATGCCCTCAAGTCCGGTGTCGAGGAAGCCTGCGACGCACGAAGGCGCGGCGGCTTCGAGAAAATACGGACCCAAGGGGAAACAGGCCCCATTGAGTTTGAGGTGTACTACAGAGAACACGGGAATGCACGGCCCATTACATATCAAATTGACATAGCAATAGACGAGTCTGGACGCCCTTACATCCAACGGGAACGCCTCAGACAGAGACGAAAAGGTCAAAAGCGTGGGCAACCGCTCTCTTTTTTATTTCTCAATGATGGTAAAGGTATGGCATGGAAAGGGGAACAGGAAGGGCTTCAGATTGACGAAGAAGAAATAGAACAACTCGATCTCTCGGAATTCATAAAGTTTATAATGGCTGAGGAATCTAGCGAAACTGAGTTTATCGAATTGGAGGACCTGCGTAAGCTCGGTATTGCCACCTTCGGTGCCTTAAAACAACACCCGCGAATTTCTGCCTTTCGCCGTTTCATTGAAGGGTGGCATCTGAGTTACTTCACTCCGGATGCTGCGCGCAGCCTGCCATTAGCGGGGCCCCAGCAGCATCTCAATACCCGTGGTGATAACCTCGGCAATGTTGTGCAATTCATGGAACGTGAACATCCACGGCGTTTTCAAGCAATTTTAACAGAAATTGCTGCTAAAATTCCGGGAATAGACCGGATCGATACGGAAAGAACCAGTGATGGGCGGTTGCTACTCAGGTTTAACGACAAAGGCTTTGAAGATCCCTTTTACGCCCAGCAAGTGTCCGATGGAACGCTCAAGGTTTTCGCCTATCTCTTGTTACTCGAAGATCCAACACCGCCCCCGTTCCTCTGTATCGAAGAGCCGGAAAACGGCTTGTATCATAAACTCTTGGAGCCCCTCGCCGCTGAATTCCGCGATCATGCTAGTTCATACAAAGGTGGCTCTCAGGTTTTCATTACAACGCACCAGCCATATTTTGTTAACTCGTTAGATCCGGAAGAGGTCTGGATCCTTGAAAAGGGCGAGGACGGTTTTTCGACGATTCGCCGGGCAAGCGATGATCCCATCGTGATCAACATGGTCGCAGAGGGGCTGCCGTTGGGCGGGCTTTGGTATAGCGATTATCTCGACGCGAGGTGATTGGATGCACTTTGAGATACTCGTTGAAGACCAATCAGGCAAGCGAATGCTCGATATTCTCATCCCAAACATCATTGATGACCAGCATTCATTCCGGGTTCATGCCTATCAAGGAATTGGTCGCATTCCTAGAAACCTCACGAGCAGTACTGAGGCCAGAAACCGTCTTTTGTTCAACCAATTGCCTAGGCTACTTAGGGGGTATGGAAACACATTTGCCAGCTACTCCGCTAACTATCCAGCAGCGGTGATTCTGGTTTGCGATCTTGATAATAGATGTCTAAAGGCATTCCGCGAGGAACTCCTTACTGTCCTAAATGCGTGCAACCCAAAACCGGAGACCCGGTTTTGCATTGCCATAGAGGAAGGTGAAGCTTGGTTGCTCGGTGACATCCCTACAATCAAGGTTGCTTACCCGAATGCCAGAAACAATGTACTGAACGGCTATGAAAACGACTCAATTTGCGGTACATGGGAACTTCTTGCGGATGCAGTATCTCAAGGAGGCTCAAGTACGCTAAGAAGAAAGGGAGGACAGGCAGTAGGCATCGAAAAATCAGCATGGGCCGAACACATCGCTCCACACATGAATGTAGAAACTAACAAATCGCCTAGCTTTTGCTATTTCCGGACGAAGATGCAAGAACTGACCTGAGTGTCCATTTAGGGAACGCAATATAGAACATGAATACTATTGAAACTCATATTGACAGAACCACTATCCAAGCGATAGCACAACTGATTGTTGAACGCTTTAATCCGGAACAGGTCATCCTATTCGGCAGTCATGCTCGCGGAGAGGTTCGGGAACACAGCGATGTCGACCTACTCGTTGTGCTTGCTGACACTGGACAGTCGCAACGCGGTAATCCGATTCGTCGGGCAATTGCCGAGCGTTTTGTCCTGCCTGTTGATGTCATTATCCGCTCCCCGGAAGTTCTCGCCGCACAGCGCAACGACCCGCATTCCTTTATCTACAAAGTCCTGAAAGAAGGTGAAGTATTATATGAGAGACGTGTTGCCTGAACGGACTTGGTTTGGGAAAACAGATCAAGATTCAGAAATCGCTCATTGAGCATTAGGGAACAAAAATCCTGAGAATCCTAACATCCTGAAAATCCAGATTCAGACAATTGAGGCGAACTGCCGACCAAAATGAGAGATGGGAAGGAAAACGGTTGTTTTAACAATTAACTCCCAAACAGGCGTTTCCAAAAAGATGGCTTTCGATTGTCTTCTATCAAGAGCTGATGCTGATCCGTAACCTGTTGGAGTGATCTGTGAGAAACGGCTAACAGTTGAGAAAGACGCTCTATATGCTGAGTCATGGATTCAATTTGGCTGTCCCGGTTATCTAATACTTCGCGCAAGTGTCTTGCCTCATCCTGCACTTGCTCCAAGGCTAAGCGAGCATCCATCTGGGGGTTAGGGTTTAGGTAGTGTTCAAATATCCTATCAGCTTGAACGTGCCATTTCCCGTCTACCTTTTCGCCGTTTAGCTTGCCTCGCTTGAGCCAGCGTTTGACACTTTTAGATGAGAGATTCAGTTGTTGAGCAGCTTGATTGACTGTTAGTTTAGTATCCATGCAAATACCAACGCAGATGAGTCCATAGTCGTTACAACTTGGATTCAAAAGGAACCGCTAAAATGAATTCATCCCAAAAGATACACCGCCTCGGCATTGACATCGGTGGCACCTTCACCGACATTGTTCTCATAGGAGAGGATGGCACGGTGTTGACACAAAAGGTCCCCTCCACACCAGACAATTACGCAGAAGGCATAGCCGCAGGACTGGCGCCGCTACTACCACGCCAAATCACCGAAGTGGTACATGGGACAACGGTAGCGACCAATACGATCCTGGAACGTAAAGGCGCTTTGACCGGACTTATCACAACGAAGGGGTTTCGGGATGTACTTGAAATTGGACGACTGCGCTACCCTCGCTTGTACGATTTGACATGGGAAAAACCGCTGCCATTGGTGTCAAGACGCTTACGGCGCGAGGTTGAGGAACGCATTGATGCAAACGGTGAAGTCGTGCGTCCGTTGGATGTCGAAGCGGCGCGGGAAGTAATTCAATGGATGCTATCACAGAATATCGAATCCCTCGCAATCTGCCTAATCAACGCCTACATCAATCCAGACCATGAACGACGATTGGGTGAACTCATCCACGAACTGGCACCAGACCTACCCGTTTCCCTATCCTGCGACGTCCTGCCCGAAATCAAGGAGTATGAGCGGACAAGCACGACCGTTATCAACGCTTATCTACAGCCCGTCGTCAGTCGCTACCTGAACTCGCTATCTGATCGGTTGAACCAACAGTTGGCTCATACAGATAATGCGCTCCCGCTCTATGTCATGCAGTCCAACGGTGGGGTCATGTCCGCTGAATCCGCTGCCGAGATGCCCATCCATATCATCGAATCGGGACCTGCGGCGGGGGTCATCGCCTCACTCACGCTTGCAGACCGTATCGGCTTAACCAACATCTTGACGCTCGACATGGGCGGCACTACGGCGAAAGCGTCATTGATTGAAGACGGGCAGATTATGCACTCGCCGGAATACCAAGTCGGCGGAGGTGTCTCGGTCGGCACCCGTTTGAGCAAAGGGGGCGGTTATCCGTTGCGTGTACCTGCAATTGACATCGCTGAAGTCGGTGCCGGTGGTGGAAGTATCATATATCTAGACACGGGAGGGGCACTACGGGTCGGTCCGCAGAGCGCGGGTGCGGTGCCGGGACCTGCCTGTTATGCGTTGGGTGGAGAAGAACCAACACTTACCGATGCCAATGTAGTGCTCGGCTATCTCAATCCAGAACATCTCGCAGGCGGTGCATTACCACTGAACGCAGAGAAATCGCATCAGACCTTGCACGACAAAATTGCTGCGCCACTCAATCTGAGCGCGCCTGACGCCGCCCACGGTGTCTATCGTATCGCTGCGGCGAACATGGCGCGGGCGGCGCGAGCCGTATCGTTGGAGCGAGGACGTGATCCACGCGAGTTCGTACTGTGTGCTTTCGGCGGCAACGGTCCCCTACACGCAACAGAGCTCGCAGAATCGCTCGGCATGAAGCAAATCCTCATTCCCCCTTCGCCCGGACTGTTCAGTGCGTTCGGGTTACTCTACGCAGATATCGCCTACCATCTCGTACAAACCTATAAGCGTCTGCTCGCTGAACTTGACATAGACGATTTCAAGGAGACGTTGGGACGGTTGGAACGTGCTGCACGGGAAGGACTGATGGCAGAAGGGGAAAACGATACACACGTGACCTTGCAGTATGCGGTCGACCTCCGCTATGCAGGGCAATCGTCCGAATTGACACTGCCCATTGTTGAAGCGGATATTGGGCGGTCGCAGTTTTTCCACACATTGGGTGAACGGTTTGCTGACAACCATGAGCGCACATACGGACACCGCGCTCCCGATGATCCGATAGAGGTTGTCAACCTGCGTGTGACCGCCACGGTTCCAACCGCCAAGTCCCAGTTCTCATATCTTCAGTCTCCAACTTCCCAAACCTTACCCCCAAACCGTCGTTGCTACTTTGGCGAGGAGACAGGTTGGCTTGAGGTGCCGGTGCTATCTCGTGAAGGGTTGGGAAGTGAACCCGAAGGTGGTCCGTTCATCGTCGAAGAATATGACACGACGATTCTGGTTCCACCGCGTTGTGCGGCACGGCGGGATGAATGGGGGAATATCGTCATTGAGATGGGAACATAAACGCGAAAAAATCAGGACTTGCTTTCTCCGCTTCCCTCCAAGAAAAGGTAAAGACATAAAATGAATGACTTAACCGTCGAAAAACTAAACGCACAAAATCGAAATGCAGCTCTATCCTTGATAAATGACGCTTACGACAATGTACACGGGTTCCAATCGCTCACGGAGGCTAATTTAAACGCGCTGGAACAATCGGGCTTCTTTGCGCTCGGCTCTATGGAGGGCGAGTTGGTCAGTTTCGCATACAGTGCTATGGTGGAGGAGGGGTTGGGAGAAATTCGGTGGACGGGTGTACCCGACAACTACCGAGGCGAATGCCGGACCCTTCCCCCGATGCAGGCCTGTATCAACGACCTCAAAGATAAAGGCGCAAAGCAGATTGGCGTGGCAAACTGGTTGGATGCCCCTTATCGACAGATGTTGAGCCACTTTGAACGGGAAGGAATCGAAGTTGAGCATGAGCACCTTATCCTACGCCTTGACATGTGCAACTATACGCCGCAACCGCCCCCGATCAAAGCGGGGTATAACCTGCGAACATTTCGAGAAGGCGATGAGCAAACTTGGGCGGATGTCAAGAATGTGGTGTTTGGCAGTTCATCGACACCAGAGGAGTTCTGGACCCAAACCTTCTCGGGTGTCAACAAGAAACTAGATTTTGCTCCGGAGGGATTCTTCTTTGCCGAAAAGGATGGAGAACCTGTCGGCATCTGTGCGGGCATCGTTCTGCATAACAGAAAAAAGATTGGCGGAACGTTCCCCGGCGTCATTGGTTGGACAGGGGTCCATGAAGACCACAGAGGGAGCGGACTCGGCAGAGCGTTGATGGTTAGCTCCCTAAACTACCTGCACGACCGAGGTATCGCCGTGACGGAGGTTGGCACCCAGTTTTATCGAACCGCAGCGGTGAATCTATATGAAAGCCTCGGTTTTCACATCCACACCGCTTGGTTCACCATTTCGTCCGTTTAGATCCCCTCCCTGTAGGAGGGGCATCCCTGCCCCGACACTCTCTGTAGGCGGGGCATTTTTCGTGCCTTGCACTTTCTCTTGATTCTCTTGAGCGTTTAGATCTATCCCCTGTAGGAGGGGCATCCCTGCCCCGACATGGCAGTGCGGGAACACAGATGGGCAGCCCCCGCATCGGAACTCACAAGAGATCCCTGCCCCGACATGGAACTGCGGGAACGGGCAATAAACTGCCCTACTACAAACCAACCGTTCAAACACACCCGGTGTATTCCTTACCCCGCAAGAGTGGAAAGTCCCGTTTTTGATCTGGGTCGCCAACCCATTTGGAGTCCGCTCGCATGTAACTGGTCGCAAGCCCCCTACGACGATATGGCGTCCGATTCTCGCCACTACCGTGGACAGTTAAACTGTGGTGAAAGCTACACCCGCCTGCCTCCAACACCACCGGAACCGCGGTTGATTCATCTATGCCTTGGGCGTGCAGGAAATCTCGCCGTTCATGGGGCCAAATCCCTTTCTTGTAACTTCCGGGGAGCAATCGCAAACAACCGTTCTCCTCCGTCACATCGTCCAACGCCGTCCAACAGCTCACAAGTGTGGGCGGCGCCACCGAAGTCCAGTAAGCCGAATCCTGATGCCAAGACACAATCGAGCCGTGGAAAGCAGGTTTCATCAAGGTCTGGGTATGAAATAGTTTGATATCTTCCGTGCCAAGTAGCTCCTCAACAATATCTAAGATTTTCGGGTTGCTGGCATGTTCAAAAACCACTTCATCGTAACGATGGGGATCCAAGAGTTGCCACACCTTATCGCGACGCGGCACGTTCTCAAGTTCGCCTCTCTGGGCAGCTGCCTCCAACCGCACCCCTGCCTTCTCCGCATTCGGATGCGAACCGTCTGCCAGTGCGTCCATCCGCTCACGCAACGCCTCTAATGTCTCCTCCGACAGGAGATGCCCATAAATCACAAATCCATCGCGTTCATAATCCGCTTTCTGCTTATCTGTTAAACTCATTTGAACCTCCTTATATTGTTGCAACGATCTCGATTGATCTCACCCAACGCGATGCCGCTCAAGAAGTGCCATATTTGGCTCAAAACCGATGCCCGGTCTATCGGGCACTGTCACGTATCCATCCTTCTCCAATAACATTTGCGGGAGAAAGATCTCGCCCCTTAATGGATCTACGGCAGGCGGATAGTATTCAAGCATCAAACCGTTTTCACGTGCCGCTGCAATATGTACCTGAAGTTCCTGTGCTCCGTGGGGAGCAATCAGCTTCTGATGGGTTGAAGCTTCTTCTATCACCGCTAAGGCAGGTTCGTAACCGGCTAAGATTGCGACATCAATGTTGAAAACATCTGCCCCCTGATAATCCATTAAGGTTTGGAAGTGATGAACCCCGTAGCCGTTTTCACCTGTTGCGATTAACACATCGGAATCTTTAGCCATTGCAGCCAATTCCTTATGCCCCCGGTAATCGTGACTGGGGATCGGCTCTTCAAACCAGAAAATATCGTTTGCCTTTAGCACAGGGAGATACGCCATCGACTGCTCAACGTTCAACGCACAGTTGGCGTCTACCATCAAGGTGATGTCCTGTCCAATCTGCTGCCGCGCCGCCTCTATCCGTTTAATGTCATTGTCCAGTCCCGCCTCTTTGTCGCCAATCTTCATCTTGACTGCGGTCGCAAAAAACTCGTTGACGTTGCGGTCCATCTCTGCTCTCAGTTCATCAAGTCCTTTATCTCTACCGTAGTAACCACCAGCGATATAAGTGCGAATCCGTTGCTGTTGACCATCGAGTAACTGGTGAACCGACTTTCCTGCAACCTTCCCCCTGATATCCCAACACGCTTGGTTGATCGCAGCCAGTACCTGCGTGTGATAGCCGCCCGGACCATATATCTTAATATTATCTGCCAGTTGAGACACATACGCGGTATCTATAGGAGACCGCCCTATCAACTGCGGTCTGAATTCATCGACATACATTGGAAATATCTGAAGCGGGCGCGTCGCTGCTGTACCTCCATTGAAGCCATAGCCAATAACCTCTTCGCTTCCGCTCCTTGCCCGCACGCGCACCAGGTGGAGCCGCCCTTTGTCATAGACATGCAGACCGTTCCAGATTGGCGGTTTATCCCATTGGTAGAGTTCGCTTTCGATATGTGTGATTTTGATTTCCTGATTTTCCATACTAACTCCTAAATGGTTCCTCTACTCTCCTTCCAAGGTAATCTGAATTTCGGCATCGACAGCATCATCGTTAAAATTGACGGTGGCGGTGATTAATCCAAGCGCTTCCAATGGGGATATGTTGTCCGTTATGCGTCGAATCAGTTTTGCGTCGACATTTTCTGAAAAGATCAAACCGGCTATCGGAAGCAGACGTTTCAATTCCGGAATCAGAAGGCTCGGCTGAATCCGAATATGGTTGTGGCTGGGGCGATTTAGGAGGTCAGGCATTTTTGTGGTAATCAGTGCGTCCTCCTGCCCGGTGAACGAATTGATAGCAGACTCTACTCCACCGAGCGTCGTGCCGATAACCCAGTAATTATCGATAAGTGCATACCCTCCCTTTAAGGCGAAGATGAGTCCAATTCGGAGTTGTATCGGCTGTAACTCAAGGCCTCGATACTTTATCGGAGCCGGAAATCGGAGCCGTTTGCCGTTGACAGCAATCTTGGTCCGCTTGAGTTTTGTTAAAGCCGGTTCCAAACTCGGCTTATCCTGAATTGGACAGATCAGAAGTATCGAAGGCACCAACGCGGGAACACCTGTTGGGGGAGGTAACAGTACCAACGCGATCCTGTCTTCAAGGTGGCGCGATAGATCAATCCCATTTCGCTGATATTTCAATGATAGGTTGGCTTTCATCTGCTGCCACAACCCCGCAAGATTTGCGTCGTTGCTTGCGCCCAGAAACGCTGTTGTTGCAGGGAGCATCGAGAATAGTTTTTCGTCTACCGGTCGGGGGGATTGTCGCGCTTGCGAATTAGCGCTCCTAATCATTCGGTGCTGTGAGTGGATAACACCATCTTCGTAACGATTACTGAATGTCCACACCTCGATCCCCTGTAATAATGACTTGAGGGGTTGATCAAACTTAACAACTTCGGTAAGTCTGGCGGGGTTGATGTAAACGGTGTTGCGAGCGATGTCATACTGCTTGCCCAGATAGTCTCCCGTCGCCGCTAACGCAGCAAAGCCCTGCTTCTGTTCGGCGTAGACATCAACCGTATCCTGAATCAAAGATTTATCCGTCGCCAACAAGCCGATTTTGCCAATAAAGGTGTAACTGAAATCTTGCGGATAACCTGTGATAGTGTTGATATCCAGTTTTCTATAACTCTCTTTTAACCGTTTGTATTTAGGATTGATTGGGGCTGTTGCGGTGAGCGTCGCAATTTCCAGTTTCTGCTGCGCTCCGAGGGCACTCATGAGCAGAAAGGCTATCTTACCGCCCCGCTCGTAAACTCCCACAATCGCCTCTTCGCCCAAGTAGCCTTGAATTCGCTTGAGATCCAGTTTGCCCCCCATTTCTAACTCCCACCGCTGTTTCTGGTACATAAGCCGTCGCCACCAGAGTTCTCGTCGGGTTTCCGCAAGGATTGGCATTTGTATCGCTTGCGCCCCAAATTCGGTCCGTTGAAAGGTTTCGACGAAACTCCCTAAGTCTTTCACGCTTATATAGCAGATCGGTGCGTCGGGAAGGAGGGCATGGAGACTCTGATCCGGTTCCCAGAGAGAGGTCTGGCGATAAATCAGCACAATCAGGAGCAAGAGAATAACAATTGCACCGAAGATAATAAGCTGCGTTTTAGAGGGGCGGAATCTTAGTGGTTGCAAAGGGAGTTAGATGCGTGAAGAAAATTGGATGATAATCCGGTTGAATTAATGTTCCAAACTCTATACAATAAATACACGATCTACTATAGCATTGCCTGTAAGCAGCGTCAAGCATGAAAGCATCGGGACAATGATTCAGCAATGAAACCCCTCAACAGATTTAGGAGGTCGTATGAAAACCTACCGCGTCGCAATTTTAGGATGTCGTGGACGGGGCACCGCCGCAGCTCGCGCCTATCACGCCCACCCGCGTACTGAAGTGATCGCATTGTGTGATCTGGTCCAGGAGCGATTGGACACCCTCGGCGACGAGTTAGGTGTCGATGCCCGATTTACTGACTTGGACGATATGATTGTCCAGACCCAACCTGACCTTGTGGCTATCCCAACGGGGACAGAGTTCCACTACCCACTCTGCATGCGCGTGTTGGAGCATGGCGTCCATATTGAAGTTGAAAAGCCGATGTGCGTTGACCTTGAAGGCACCACCGCGGTGATGGCGAAGGCGCAGGAGAAGGGGGTGCGGGTAGCGGTGCATCACCAAGGGCGCGTTGGTGCGCTGATGCGGGCGATGCACAAGGCGTTCACGAAAGGGGCGATTGGCGAACTCCGTTACATCAACAGCCGTGGCAAAGCCTACTACGGTGGTCTGGGGTTAATGAACATCGGTACACATCAGCTGAATAATATGCTCAAGTTTGCGGGACATTGTCGTAGTGTTTCTGCCGTTGCACTGACCGACGGTCATCCCATCACACCCGAAGATGTTGTCCCATCCCCGCTCGGTATGGGAACGATTGCAGGAGAATCTATCACGGCAACGCTGCACTTTGACAACGACGTAACCGCGAATCTGCTGCAACATCGCTTTCCCACTGGCACGAATCCGGTGATGGAAATTGTCGGCACTGAAGGAAAACTATTCGGTTCGGCATGTCTGCTTATCAAAGGCGGCGCATGGCATTTGCCGCAACCTGTCTATATTCCAGAGGGGAAGTCCGATCAATGGGAGCCGCTAGAACCTGTCTACCCGGAACACTATGACCGTTCAGGTGCCGATTCATCGGCATTCCGCTTCGCGGAACCAGCTAAGTTAGATGATTACTGGTTCGTGGACGAATATGTTTCCGCCTTGGACCAAGGCCGAGACCACGAGTGCAGCGGCGCAGAGGGGCATCACATCGTGGATATCATGATGGGGATCTTTGAGTCGGCAGCGCATGGGAAACGAATAGATCTGCCCCAAAAGTGCCTGGAACATCCACTGCTCCGCTGGCGGCGCGAGCAAGGCTTGGCTCCACCCGAACCGATGCCCCGAGACTATAACGAATGGCTGGCAGCTGAAGATCAACGGCTCGGACGAGGATAGATAGTTTTTATCCATTTTTCTTGAGAAGTGTGTAGGTTGGGTAGAACGGTAAAGGGAGTCCCTATCAACAGCAGTAGAACCCATGTTTTGAAAAATACTTGCCTATATAGATACAGTGAAACCCAACACCACACTAGTACACTGTCAGATGAATGCTAATGGTCCTGCTCGTAGTGGATTGACAAATCCACTACACATATACCTAGCACATTGCACCATAGTCCAGGTATTTACGGCTCCGTTCCGCCTGTCCCGCCTGCCTGCTCTCGGCTTGTCGGAGTCCCGCCTGTCCCGATTCATCGGGGATTCATCGGGGATCTTATCGGGGAGAGTCCGAGTCCTCGATAAATCGGGATTCAAAGCAACTTGGATATGTCTATTCAAGTCGAGCGGTGAGTGACTTGTCAATTTATTTGATGAAGTACTAATTTTGCAGCTGTTAATAACGTGATGCCATTGGTTTATCGGTTCATTTAGCCCCAGCGGGGCGACATGTTTATAGTACACGGATAAACAAATATCCTAAAGCCCCAGCGGGGCGACATGTGTATCCAAACGGTGGAACGTAAGAAGAATGAATGAACCAACCGACTAATGAACCAATGAACTCCCGATAAATCGGGATCCAAAGCGACTTGAACAATGTGGAAACGGCTTTCTTACTAACTGGCACCAAAGGTAATAGAAAGGATATCAATGAAAATAGAACAAATCGAGATATATCCGCTTGAAGCAAAACTATCAAAACCGTTCGGCTGGTCTCAGCGGTGGACAGACACACGGATGACGACCGCAGTGAAAATTACCGCTGACGACGGAACATACGGTTGGGGTGAAAGCGGCGACGCACGGACAATGGAATTTCTTGCCCCACTGCTTATAGGCAAAGACCCTCGACGCACCGAAGCAATTTGGCAGATGCTATATACACTTGGATATCAGGGACACGGTTTCGCAGGAGGGCAGATGGTTGCCATCAGTGCGTTCGACATGGCACTGTGGGACATTGCCGGAAAAGCCGCCGGACGACCGGTCTGTGAGTTGCTGGGTGGGAGTGTGCGCGACCGCATCCCCGTCTACGCCACCGGACTCTACTACACAGAGGACGATTTTCCAGATGCCTTGACCGAAGAAGCACTTGGGTATGCTGCGGCGGGTTTCACCGGGATGAAAATGAAAATCGGTGGTAAGCCAGTGGACGAGGACATTGAGCGAGTATATCATCTTCGCGAGGCGCTTGGTCCGCAAACACATCTCATGGTAGATGCAAACGAGGCTTACAGCCCGACAACGGCTGTCATGGTGGCGCAAAAACTCGCCGATGCCGACCTGACGTGGTTTGAAGAACCGTGTGGGTCTTACAACGACAGCGGCAATCTGCTTGTTCAACAGTTGGGCTTGATGCCAATCGCCGGCGGCGAAAGCCTGAAGTCGCGCTATGAATTCGCTGAACGCCTCGCCAGCCACATGTTCGATATTATTCAGCCGGATATCGTCGGTGCCGGTGGCGTGTCAGAGATGTTCAAACTCGGTCACATGGCAAACGCCTTTGGCGTCCACTTCAATCCGCATTTCTGGGGAACCGGTATTAGTCTGTCTGCGACGCTGCATGTGGTTGCCTGTCTTCCGTCGAACCCACCCTCCGACTGCCCCGAACCATACATCAACCAATCCGTTATGGAGTTTGATCGGACGCCTCACCCGATTCGAGAGAACCTCACCGATCCAATTTTTGATCAGGTAGATAGCCATATCCCAGTTCCAACAACCCCAGGAATAGGGGTCGAGGTGATTGAAGAAGAAGCACGCCGTTTCTTGGGGTGGGGACTAAGTTCCCCAATTCGAGTTACCGCATGACTGGCTAGTGTCTCTTAATTCACCACAGTTTATAACCTTTGATGTGGATTGGTGAAAATGTCGTTTCCATATCGTTCAAGGGTTAAGCGTGGGCTGGGCTGAACGACACCGACAAAAAATACCACGCAGTACAAGGAGATTTTGATGTTATGTGGTGCCTGAACCTACTACATTGTCAGAAAAATGTAGCGCAAACTGTATAGGGTTTCAGAGCATAAATCGGTAATTCTCTATGTTCCCCATGCCCGGTAGGTGCGGTTTGTAACCGCACCGGCCATCGCAATGAAGGTGCTTATCATAATTTATTTGACAGAGTACTACTCTACTCTCGTGAAACCCAACACTAAAACCAAAATCCCCCGTGAGCCAATGGTTTTCACGTTTCACGCGTTGTCTTTCATGGAGGAATGTATCGACAGCTGCAAACTCGCACAGTTAGTCTTAATATATTGAGGAGACAAGCGTGACAAGAAAGAAAATTCTGTTCACAGATTGGCGGGATATACAGTGCGGAGCGATTGCTTGGCTGACAGCGGAAGGGGACCATTACCGAGTCAGCACACCACCCGAACCGCAGGTCCCCATGCGAGCTGAACCCCGTTTGGTGCCGCGCGGCATTCGCTTGGAAGCACAACCGGCGCGTAAAGCGGGAAAAATGGAGAGTTACGGGGGATGGGGACGTGTGATCTTCGATGGCGAGCATTATCGCACATGGTATATCGAAGTCAATGGAGTTTCAATGTTGGGTTCAGGATCGGTGGCGCATACCGACACCATTGCCTCCGTCGCCATCTGCGGGATTAAATCGCGGGATGGTTATCACTGGAGCGAACCGACGCGCAGCCAAATCAGTGTGCCGGGACAGCGCGGCTTCGACGGGATGACCTTTTTCATCGACCCGCACGCCCCCGAATCCCAGCGTTACAAGTTCATCTATTGCGCCCAATTCGAGGAAGGCATGTTTCAACCGCAGCTCACCGAGTATTTCAACCGCCAACCTCGCCATCGGGATGACCGGATATCAGGCGAGCGGCGATTTGGGATGTTTGCCGCCGTTTCGCCCGATGGGGTCAATTGGACAGCGTTGCCCAAACCGTTCATGCTGCATCCAAGCGATACCGACACCACTGTACTGTGGAACGAAACGTTGGAACGGTACGTGATGTACACCCGTATGATGCGTAACGGACGACGCTGGATCGGACGGGCGGAGGCGGAGGACTTCATGCACTGGACACCCGTGGTCCCTATTATCTGGCCCCGCCTCGAAGACCCGCCGGACTACGATTTCTACCTCAACGGTTATAGCCCCTATCCCGACCTTCCGGAGTATCAACTGATGATTCCTATGCTCTATCACCGGTACACCGAGCGTAGCGAGGTTCGGCTCTATTCAAGTGAGGATGGGATCGCTTGGAACCAAATTCCCGGCGGTCCCGTTCTGACACCCGGCGAGTTAGGGGAGTGGGATTGCGAGTTTATCGGTACGGGGAAAGACCTCCAACCCTTCGGTGCGGACAAAATTGCCATTCCCTATTCCGGCACGATTTACCCGCACAAGTTTCCACGTTGGCCCCCGATTTTTGATGCGGCAAGCATGGGGTGGGCGTGCTGGCAGAAAGACCGACTCTGTGCGGTTACCACAGACAACGAAGGTGAATTCTGGACTGTGCCGATTCTCCCGTCAGGTCGGCGAATCCGACTCAATTTCCGCGCGCCGATGGCAGGCAATATTTGGGTCGGGATTGAGGGGGTAGCGGGACGTTCTTCCTCCGACTGCGATCCACTCACCGGCGACTGGTCGGATAAAGTTGTCACATGGAACGGCGAGTCGGACATCAATGCACCAGAGGGCAAACCGATCGTCCTGCACCTGAAACTGCGCTCCGCAGAACTCTTCTCCTTCACCTTTGAATGATCCCTTGTGCGAATTTCAAACAAAAACAAAAAAAGTTATTGACTAACAACCGGAGCATTCACAACCGCAAGAAACTCAGGGTCATGCCGCACAGGTTCGAAGGCATCGTCCTCCTCAAAAAAACGCTTGATTGAACCGCGTGCTGCGCGTCGCCGATCTTCGTGGGCACGCTTGAGATACTCAAGGCTTGCTTCGCGGTCGTTGCGGAATTTGAGAGTCATCGCTGCCAGCCACGCCATAATTCTTCCCCCGGACGACCACACCCTAACCTTCTCCTCGATATAATCCCGGCGCTGCTCCCAGTGTTGCGCCGCGCGTTTCAATAGACGGATAGCAGCTTCGCCCTCCCCTACCTCTGCGCAGCCCAGAGCGAGGCACGTTGTGGCGATGTGGATCGCTATAAAATACTTCCGATTCAGCCAGTTACGAATATCCGCAACACTGCCCCCCGTAGGATAACCTCCGGCGTTTCGGTAAATTCGCTCCAGTCGCTTACGCGTTGCCTCGTGCCGTTCCGCCTGTCCCGATTCCATCGGGAAGCATTCCGATATATCGGAACTTTCATCGGTGATACTGGCCAGCACGGTGTCTCGTTCAACGAAGTAACTTTCAAGATTGGCTTCAGCTTCTGCAAGCAGCATCTTCACCTTTTGATGTTCACCGAGTTGATAATAGGTCGGCGCGAGATGGAGATAGTCCCCTTGTGCCCCAATGAGAAGTGCCTGCTTTTCTGGATCCGCTGTCTCCGAATTTTGAAGCCAGTCGATGAACGCTTCAAAGGTGTCAGCCGCTTTTTGAAGGCATCCCCATTCGCGCAACGTTTTACCTCGTTCACGTGTGTAGAGCGCACGATGCATCAGTGTGATTTCATTACCGTTCTGCTCGACGAGGTGCTCGGTCCGCTCCAGCCAATCGGCAGCGCGTCCGACCTTGCGATACGCATCAAAGACATGGAAATATGACTCAAGTTGGTCGGTCAGGGTTATTTGACCGTCAAACCGCTTCAGTAGCGTTTCGTGGGCGTCTACTGCCCGTTTGTGGTCGGCGACGCACGGTTCCTGCATCTCGGCGATACTTCTGCACCCAGCGTCGAAGCCAGCCTCGAAGTCGTCCGTCGTCATAGCAAAGTTCCAAAGCAGATCCACGTATTCCTCACACCGTTGAAACTGATGATACAGCTGCGCCAATGCCCGGACTGTATCGGTATCCCGTGCGCCGAGCCGATAGGCACGGGCGAGCTCGGTACACGCCTCTTCAACCAACGTAATATCAACCATTCCATCTGGGAGAGAAAGTTGATCCTCAATCATCCCTCGTGCGACCATGCCGAGTCCTCGATATGCGGGGGCGTAGTCCGCTTGAACGTCTGCGGCGCGCTGGAACTGTTCACGGGCATTTTTCCAATTGCCATCGGCAAGATACCGCTCACCCTGTTTTATCGCCGCTGTGACAACCTGCTCGGTAAAATCTTCTGCCAGAGGTTGGTTCTCAATCGTGTTTTCGACCATACGAATCATCTCCTGCTTTAATCGTTTGCGTGCATCTGATAATCGCGTGGTAACCGCTGTCTGTGAAATCCCCAGAAACTTCGCAATCTCAGACGACTTCATTTCGCGGATGTAGGATAGGATCAGAACCTCAGAAGATATGTCAGGTAACGAAATGAGGTAACGCCACAGCAGTTGACGTAACTCTGTGTGTTCAGCAGTTTCGTCAGGCGTTTTTTCGGCTGCA
This sequence comes from Candidatus Poribacteria bacterium, assembly GCA_965220385.1. Lineage (GTDB taxonomy): Bacteria > Poribacteria > WGA-4E > WGA-4E > PCPOR2b > PCPOR2b. The sequence continues at coordinate 5,290,012 of OZ244825.1, forward strand.
CTGATGTGTAGTAGTTGGGCTTTGTGCGCTGATTCCGAGGTGTTTTCGAGTAAACCCTCAAGGCTCAAATCGTCTCGCTTCTCCCGGCAGACCCACTTGTTGGCGAGGTTCCGCGCGATTCCACACAGCCATGTACCGACTTTTTCCGGAGCGTCGAGGAATTCAATCGACAGATACGCTGTGACAAACGTCTCCGATGCCAAGTCTTGAGCTTGGTGGAAATCCCGCACTTTCGGCAAAATGACACCGTACACCATCTTTTTGTATTTTTCGACGAGTGCTGTAAAGGCTGCAGAGTCTCCGTCTCGGATAGCGTGGACGATTTGTAGGTCATCGTGCTTCAATGCGTTACCCCCTTCATTATATTATGTGCCCAAACGACCGAAAATGTCAGCGACTTTTTTCAACTTTTTTGGAAGACAGTTCTTTTGCCATATCCCGACCGAAATTGTTCTTTCTGATTTTCCAATTCCTATCCACACCCACTTCATCGGCTCCTTAGAGTATCCTTCGGGCGCAGGCTTGTATGAGATTTATGCCAATAAAACCCATCTTCAGATCAAAATACATTGGACAAACTTATTTGAATTTCGGATCGCAGGGAGTTTTAACCGCCCAGATGGTTTAAAACGCTGAAAACTCAATAGCCCTAGTTGACCTAAAAATTTTATTGTTTTTTTGATGAAGATATGTTAGGTTAGACTAATATTCGACTGATATATCAGTGTTAATCTGCTTACCAGATAAGGTGAGCGTTAACATATCCGTATTATTCACAAATGTCAACACGCCCTAACAAGTTTGAAGAGAAAAAAGAGAACCTACTAAAGGCAATTGATGAACTATATCAATCGGTTGAAACGGAGAATACATTTACAGGGTCAGATATTTGGAAGTGGTTTCGGGCAAGCGAAGCATTATATTTGAAAAAGGATATGCAGAACTACATTATCTGTATCTCAGATGGTTACCTTGACTTCAACAGCGATATTCCACGGGCTAAGGGAACTTACATTCCCTACCGTGATGTAGTCAAGTTTCGCAAGGATCCAGACTGGGAGCAGAAATTTGATGTAGGGGGGATGGCTTATTGAAAGTCGGAGACTTCAGTACTTATGATGTCAAGTGCTTGATGGTTGAAATTAAACTCCGGCACATGCTCGACCTACCTATCCTTAAAAAATACTGGCGAACATGGCTTGCATCAATGATTCGGAATTTGTGGAGGCGCAGCCCGACCCACAAATCGTAAAAGAGAAAATTGAGGCGTTTGTCTTGCAAAATCAGTAATCCCTTGATTTGAGAGGACTATATAAGAATATTCAGCATTCGCATCCCTCGCTTTGATGCGAATATGCTTCAACCAGAAAGGCAAAAGTAAATATGCTCCTTGGCGAAAGTGATGCCATTCAAAATATCAGAACAATAATCGAGCAACTCCACAAAAACACCAGGTTCCCGGTTCTGATTACAGGCGAGAGCGGTGTCGGGAAGGAATTGGTCGCCCAAGCCATTCACTTTGGAGGGCCACGGCAGTCAAAACCATTTGTGCCGGTCAATTGCGGTGCGACTCCCTCTACACTCTGGGAGTCCACTTTTTTTGGCCATGTTCAAGGCGCCTTCACCGGAGCGACAGACGATCATAAAGGCTATTTTGAAACCGCCGATGGCGGAACACTGTTTCTCGATGAAATTGGCGATATGCCAATTGAAAACCAGGTTAAACTCCTTCGTGTACTCGATGATGGAGTCATCACCCGAATCGGTGCGACGACGAGCAAAGAGGTGGATGTCCGAGTGGTAGCTGCCACCAATACAGGCCTCTCAGCGAGAGCTGATGCAGGGTTGTTTCGGCAAGATCTCTACAATCGCTTGGATGGCATGATGATTTGGATTCCACCGCTACGGGATCGAACAGAGGATATCCCCATCATTGCCGAATTCTATTTGAGTGAGTGCGCCGCTCGAATGGGAGCCTCAATCCCATCACTAACTCCTGAAGCGGTAGCAGCTTTGGCGGAGTACACCTTTCCGGGCAATGTGCGTGAACTGATACATATCATCGAATTTGCTGTCCTTATGAGCGACGGTGAAGCGATTCAACCCAAACATCTGCGTTTTCGCCCTCCCCACGCCAATGTGCTTTCCCCTCCAACAACACAAATTGATGAAGCCAGTCCGTCGAATGCCCCTGATTCTGTACCCCACTTGGACAATGACACAGAAATGAGTGAAGAAACTTTCCTGCCGTTGAGCGAAGCAATAGCCCATTATGAAGGACAGTATCTCTCTCAAGCGCTGGAACGGACAGGTGGGAATAGGACAGAAGCGGCACGTCTGCTGAGTATATCCCGCCAAACATTTTACCGAAAATTAGCCAAGTATAATTTATAAGCGAATGTGTCAGAAATAGTACTTCGAGTGCCAAGAGTGTTACAATTTGCTCCATTTATGACACAACCCTATCCTGAATGCGGCATTTGCATACCCCCCTCAACTAAAAAAATAAAGAATGTGTGATGATTGCTGGGATTCACGTCCTGTAAGGATTTCAAGCGTTACATCGTGGCATAGTGATGACAGCAATCGGGGCCAAAAAGGAGAGGTGGCACAAGAATTGCCCATATAAAGACCACAGAAAGTGCAAAATGCGAAGAGAAACCGAGTTTTTTCTTGAAAACTCGGTTTCTTTGCACTGCTATTTCTTAACATGAGCCTCAATAAAATCCCTCGCGTTCAATTTGCAAGCAGCTTTAAGGGGGATGGGCATCTATATTTATACTCTGTTGTCCACAAACTTATCATCAGTCCTTAGAACTCGGAGATTCACATCAAAGGGGGCTATTCTGATGAACCGGAGCGTTTCGTACTTATTATGTCAAATCGGTTTCCTCGCTATACTTGGATATTTGTTGCCTTGGACGCAGGCCATCGCAGACTCCTCATATCCACTGACGCTGATCTATTCCGGTGAGGAACAAGGGTTGCTGGGGCTGCACGGCTGCGGTGCCGAGCAGGTTGGTGGGCTATCCCGCCGCCATACGGTAATTGAGTCGCTACGTGGGGAACACCAACACTCCCTAAACCTGCACACAGGTAACACCCTCGATTCCGCCACCCCCAATAATGAACTCATTTGCCAGATTGCCCTCGAAGCGTTGAGCGGGATGAATTACGATGCCCTCTGTCTTGGTCCCCAAGATCTGTCCCTCCCCGCAGACACACTCTCTGCCTTTTATGCCAATCATCCCGACCTACCTGTTATCTGTACCAACCTCTCCGTTTCCTCTCCAAGTCCGTTTGCACCCTACATCATTCACAATACAACCGCACAGATAAAAGTTGCCGTCATTAACTTAATATCCCAGTCATAAGCAAGTTTCAATATTAAATATGCACATTTTACATCGATGGCGGGCGGGGAAACCCCGCCCCTACGGGTTCGACACCTACTGAGAATCGAAAGTTTATTATTCAATATTGCTTACCAAGCGGAAATTTCCGCCTACAACTCCAGTATTGCTCTAACCGATCCAATAGCGGCATTGGAGGCTTTAGGGGGAACAATCGCAGGGAAAAGTGACATGGTGGTCGGGGTATTTCATGGAGAGAAAGATGAAGCGCATACACTCGCTGAAAAGTTCTCATGGCTATCTGTTCTCATCCGTGCCCAGAATGAATCCACGGAAGTCGCCTCGGATACCCCAACTGTAATCGGAAATACGACGATTGTCACTAACCTCGCTAAAGGTGAAGCGGTGGGCGTTTTAGAAATTGGACTTGACCCCGATCAGCAAGTGACTTCAAGGCAGAATCAGCGCGTCACGGTCTCAGAAGGGATAACCCCCGACGCTGGCCTTGAAATGCTACTGACACTCTACGACAATCTGTCCGAGGATAGCAGATTTGACCACCAAGGGAGCCCACCGGATGATCGTGCTATCTATATCACCTATTTCCACAAACGCGGGTGTCAAAAATGTGCGAGAGCCAGTGAGATTTTGAAACGCCTCAAAACGAAATATCCGCAGATTGTGGTTGAGATGAGATATGCCAAAGAAAGCCGAGAATTGCTTGAAGCGATGGGGGCTCTCTACGATATTCCCGAAGTGAGGCGGCTTACCACACCTGCGGTGTTCATCGGTGATGAATATCTGCTCGACGAACTGGATGAAAAACGTTTAGAAACGGTTATCCAGAAATACTCCCAGACAGGGGTTGCATCTCGCATGCCTCAAGCAGAAGTCAAGACCCGAGAAGCTTCAGACGAAATCGTCAATCGTTTTAACGCTTTTGGCACGTTAGCCGTTGCGGGCGCGGGGTTGCTTGATGGCATCAATCCGTGTGCCTTTGCCACAATTATATTCTTCATCTCCTACATGAGCCTTGTTGAACGAGAAAGGAAGGAGATGCTCGTCGCTGGCGGTGCATTCGCCGCTGCGCTGTTTGTGACGTATCTGCTGTTAGGGATGGGCCTGCTAAAGTTTCTCTCCTTTCTTAATGAGTTTTCGGTAATTGCCAAGTGTGTCTATCTGCTTACCGCGATTGAAACGTTTGCACTGGGGTTTTTGAGTCTGTACGACGCTTACAAAGCAAAGCAGGGCAAGGTAAAAGAGATTACATTGCAGTTACCTAAGTCGTTGAAGCAGCGCATCCACAAAGTTATCCGTGAGCAGACACGGACTTCAGGGGTAATTATCGGTGCGTTGGTCATTGGGTTCGCAATCTCTGTGTTGGAGTTGGTCTGTACGGGACAGGTCTATTTGCCGACGATTACCTTTGTAATGGGGGTTGAAGGGATGCGGGGTCATGCACTGGCGTACCTGATTTTATATAATCTGATGTTCATCGTACCGCTGCTGCTGGTGTTCGGGTTTGTGTATTGGGGAACGACTTCGGTGCAGTTAGGTGGTGTGCTACAGCGGCATCTGATGCCGGTGAAGTTAGGGACAGGAGTGTTGTTGTTTGGCCTGGGGATTTGGCTGTTATCCAGTATGATTTAAGAGAGGAGGAGTATCAGTGATGAGAAAGTGTGTTAGTCTTTTGTTCGTTGGATTGATACTGACGGTGCTTGCAGTGTGTGAACGTTTTTCGGCTGCTTCAGAGGCTCCTAAGGGTATGATTTTGATTCCCGCAAGTGAATTCATCATGGGAACAGATTCCGAGGAGACCAACGCGAATCAGAAACCCACACATCAGGTCTATTTGGATGCCTTCTACATTGATAAACATGAAGTAACTAATGCCCAATTTGAGGCATTTATCGTTGACGGTGGATACCAAAACCGGAAACTTTGGACAGCAGCGGGTTGGAATTTTATCCAGAAACATCAGATAAAAGCTCCGCTACATCATGGTCAAAATTCAGTGTCGATGGAGCCAGACCATCCGGTGATTGGCGTGAGTTGGTATGAAGCCCATGCTTACGCAACTTGGGTGGGAAAAAGACTCCCGACCGAAGCGGAGTGGGAGAAAGCTGCGAGAGGAACAGATGAACGGATCTATCCGTGGGGAAATGAGATGGATTTTTCTCGCTTCAACTATTTTCCACATCACGAAAAGATTCTGGAGATTGGCAGCTTTCCAGGTGGAGCGAGCCCTTATGGCGTGCTGGATATGGCGGGGAGCGTATGGGAATGGTGCGCGGATTGGTATCGTGAAGACTACTATCTACAAAGCCCACGGAAAAACCCTAAAGGACCAGATGGGGGAGAACATCGGGCTTTGCGTGGTGGAGGTTGGGATTCAATTCGACTTCAACTTCAAACTTTTTATCGGTATTACGATAAGGCAGATCGCAGAGCTTATAACATCGGATTTCGTTGTGCTCAGGACGCGGCTAAGTAGTAAAGGTGCTGCTCGCAACGCTTTCATAAGGAGGAGAATATGGAACGAAAATTCTTGGCTTTTTCATGTGTCGTGTTGTTGATTTCAATTGTGTGTTTCATCTATACCGATTATCAATTACACACCCAAAACAAAAGTCAACAAGAAGTTGAACCAGAAGCACCTCTGATAAGTGCTCGGGCAGCTAACAACTCGCTTTACCCCTTAATGCCGAAACACTCAACTCCAGAATCGATTGAGGAAGAGTGGGAAGTGTCTGAAAGGAGCTCCGAAGGTACAGCATTGGAAGAGCCTGGAGTTACTTTCGATACAGAGGGCTTTGAGGAGTTGGAAGCGAATCCTTCTGAAGAACAAAGCCGGCCGGAATTGGAAGCTCTTTTCATAGATGTCAAACAGTTAGACGATCAACGGGAAGAGCTAAATCAAGAAGAGGGGCCGTTCTTTAAGGAATACGTTGAACTTCGACACGCCATTTTTGAAATTGTTGAGGAGATGGGCACAACAGAGGGTAAGCAAATGAGCCAGCAACTGGATGAAGACTTCAAACGGCTTACCGAGCAACAGAATGAACTGGTGCCCATACTCAATGAATTTTATGAAAAACAACGTGAAATTGATAGGGCGTATGAAAAATTAGCGAATAAGTATGGAATCTCTATGACAGAATTTCATGCAAGACATGAAGCAGCGTATCAATCTTGGAAAACAGGATTGTAAACGCTAAAACACTTTAGAACTTGGAAATACCTACGGGTTTGATGTTTCAATTTGCAAAAGGGAGGTGAATAAAAATGACGAAAATTGTACTTACAACCATCATCATGGCCGTACTTGTCATGGCCGGATTTTCTCTTACTCAGAGTTTTGATGCTTCAGCCGAGCCGGTTGCTTTAAGCAATGCCGCGATGGGTAAACTCATAGGGGGCTGCCAAATTGGGCATATACAGCCGGGGCGATATTCAAAAGGATACGTCACGCAGGGTAGAGGATCGTTAAAAAAATGTCCTGCTAGATCACCATGTCCTACCGGTTCAGCTACCTGGACTTTTTCTAGAGTTGCTTGCGACCCTTGTAGCAGAAGCAAGTCACAGCTGAATAAGGAATGTGGGTATAGACGATTGGTCACCCGGTGCATATTGAATGACGAAAACAAGTGCGAAAGGAAGCGCTATTATAAAGGCTCCGTATACAGTTGTGACCATGGAAACGGGCGACAGTGTCCATAGGTTGGCACATTTTTTTAGATTTAACATCGTGTTGTCGTAAGAATCTTCATCAGCGTAACCCGTGGTATTTCCATATAGTACTTCCTACATTCTTCAGGGAATGTAGGAAGTACATTTTCAGGAGAAATTTTATGTCCCGACTATTTTTCTACCTCCCATGTTACTCCATTTTTTTTATAAGTGCGTTATGTTTCTCCAAGGACCTAACACCCGACGAGTTGATTCATGGTGTAAATCTGACTCGCAATCGTATCAGAAGTGGGGAAGTCAGGGCTATCGTGACAGTTGAATATGCCGCTGAAAAGTCCCCAGCAGAAATTCAAGCATGGATTCAAGAAGAAAGAGAGCAGATTTTGAAGGATTTTGCACGCGATGGTAAAGTTGAATTGGAGCGTCAGCTCAGGACCCTCCAATTTGACGCGGAACGATACAGCGGATATCAAAGAACTGAAGAGTCAAATTTTGCCTTTCAAATCTTCGATCAAGATGTTGCTTCCTCGTCAAAAGTCTATCAATATAAGATGACTCGAGTAGATTTGACAGAGAAGGACCTATATAGTGAAAGAGCACATTATTTCTGGGCAGGTGCTCTCGAAATTCTCACTTACGATGGTCAAACCGAAGCACTTGAAAGAATTGAAGCATTGGCACCGCATTCCTCTTTTGCGCTCTTCGATTCTCATGAAAACGCAGGTTTTTTGCATTTTGAGTCTTATGGAAGGCCTACCCGCCGTGTACCTGTGAATGCACAGTTGGTCGGAAAAGAGACAATTGCAGGAGCCGATTGCTACATTCTGGAATTTCAAGGATCAGAAGAAAACCTTGATATCGGAATTTTTAACTTTGTGAGAATCTGGGTTGATGTAGAGAAGAATTTCTGTATTCGTAAAGAGGAATTCCGACAGGATAGACAATCGGTCGTATCGTGGGAAAACATTTATAAGCACTTTCAGAAATTAGGTGACATCTGGTTTCCAACGGTAATTCGCGAGACCCATAACAAACCGGATGGCACTCCTATAGAAATAACTACAGTGCTCATAAAAGAGGCAGTGTTTAATATTAACTTCCCTGAGATTTTTTTTCAGGTTGATCGGCAGTTTTATTTTAATCACCCACGTCTAAGGATCTCACCCTTTGCTGAAATTATCTCTCCTGAATTTGGTCGAGTTGAAAAAAGCGAGCCACCAAGAAACGACTCTCCAGTAGACCCAGATATTCTTCTGCTCACCTGTGGTCCCAACAGTTTGTTACGGATCTGTGAGTTATTGAAAGTTAGCGCAGACTTTGATGAACTTGCTCAACTCTCTCGTTTCCACCCCGATCGTGGCACAACTATGCTCGGACTTCGGGATGCGGCAAAGTACAAGGAGTTAAATCCCAAAGGTATCCAAGCAAATATAGAATTGCTCAAGAAAGGTAAAGTGTCGATGCCGGCTATCGCCTATGTTGGAGGGAATCATTTCCTCGTATTTGAGGAAGTGATCTCCGATGGTGTCCTAATTTCCGATCCAGCGGATAAATACGAGCATTATCTATCATTCAAGAAACTATTGGAAGTCTGGAACGGAGAATTGCTAATCTTCGACTATCAACCGGAACAAGTTGAGCAGAATCCCGTCCCACTTGTTTTGGCTGAGGCGGGATTCTATGACTTCGGAGAAGCACTTGGTGGCGGTGAAATCAGACACATTTTCAAACTTAAAAATATTGGTCAAAAGCCGTTGAAGATCGCTAAGGTCGAAGAGTCGTGTGCCTGCACCGCGACGATTGTCTCAAAGGACGAAATTCCACCCGGAGGATTTGGCATCATCGAAGCGGTGCTTAAAGTGCCATCTGAAAACCGTCAAGTAGAAGAAAGTATCAGTGTCCACACAAACGATCCCATCCAAAGTCAGGTCACTCTGACACTCAAAGGAACGGCGTTTGTGCCAATCACGACATTTCCGTCTCGCTTGCTCCTTGGAAGTATAACCCCCAAAACCTCTATTATCAAATCTTTGACGATTCACCAAAAGGGTGAAACTCAGATTTTGGGGGTGCGAACCGATTCGGACCACCTAAAAGCAGCCGTCATTTCCACCAAAGCTGACCCGATAACGCGAGTTGAGGTGACATTGTTAGAATCAGCACTGCCCGGTACGTTTTCCTATAACCTCTTGGTGGACTATCAATACAAAGAGAAAGAAACAACACACGAAGTTCTGGTATTCGGTGAGGTTTTAGGGGCGTTTGCCGTTTCTCCCAAACGCTTCTTCTTTGGATTGATTAGGAATAAATCAGTGGTTTCCAAGACGGTTTCTATTTCGTCCGTCAACAACCAACCTTTCAAAATTACTTTTGTTGAATCAAAATCGGCGTATGTCACAACGAAAGTCATCTCGCAGACGGAGGGAACTGATTATCATCTGACTGCAACTGTCCAGCCGGAAGCACCCGCAGGCGAACTATCTGGCGAGATTTTGGTAAAGACAGATAGCATTGTCGAACCGGAGATCAGGGTGCCGTTCTCAGGCATCATTCCCAATAAGTAAGCATAGATACAATCCTTTTTCCTTTTGAGGTGACACAAAAGCTAAATCTGTATTTAGGGGACAAAATCATGTTGGCTCATGTAAAGAAATAGTGCAATAGAAACCAAGGACGCGTACTAGCAAGTCGGGCAGAAATCGTCTTATCGGGACAGGGATGTCCCTCCCACAATCAGATTGGGATTCAAATTTTTTGGTTTCTTCTTCGTGTTTTGCACTTTCTTTTGACATGAACCAATAGACAGGGGGGTGTCTTGGGACACTCCCCTTTTTTTATACCTCATTCGCTTTGAGTGCGGTGGGGGTTACTGTCTGTTCTATAGGTTGTTACAGCGCGTGTTGTTATGCCAGTTGAGCGTCAGCGAAATCCCAATAGGGTCATTTATTTTTTTTTGTAGGGGGGATTTCCCAATCCCGACAGTTCGCTCTATGAGCGACTTCCCGACGCCGCCTTTTCAAACAAAATGGGTAATAAGCCTAAAACTGAATAGCCCTAACCCACAATGAATATCAGTTGACAGATGGGTTACAGTTGATGCTACAATATGGCGAGCCGATGAAGAAGGTTTCACCGGTTCAACGTTGGCAATTCATCGCATATTGATCTGGGGACTTATCCAATTTTTTATAACACGCGCTCAGACAAAGGAGATTTAGAATGTCCGACAAACGCCCAAATATCTTATTCGCTTTCGCCGATGACTGGGGCAGGTACGCCAGTGCATATCGACAGATTGAGGGGGATAACACGCCCAACGCCCTACTGGACACCCCAAACTTTGACCGCATAGCACGCGAGGGTGCCCTGTTCACCAATGCCTTTGTGCCCGCACCTTCCTGTACACCGTGCCGAAGCTCTTTGCTCACGGGACGCTATTTCTGGCAGACGGGGCGGGGCGCAATCCTCCAAGGGGCGGTCTGGGATTCCTCTATCCCCTCATATCCCTTACTGATAGAGGAAGCTGGATACCATATCGGCTACACCTATAAGGCGTGGTCACCGGGGGTGCCGCGCGATGCACCCTACGGTGGAGATCGGACACGCTACGCACCGGCAGGAACGAAGTTCGGCGAATTTTCATTCGTCGCCACGGAAAACGTTCCAGAACACGGTGTCGAGGGGGCAAAACAGATTCTCTACGACGAATCGCGTCAAAACTTCGACGCCTTTCTGGAGGCACGTCCACCGGATACACCGTTCTGCTATTGGTGGGGTCCCACGAACACGCATCGGAAATGGCAGCGTGGCTCTGGCAAAGCGCTTTGGGGGTTAGACCCGGACGATCTGAAGGGGCGTCTACCCGCTTTTCTCCCGGACGTGCACGACGTGCGCGAGGATGTCTGCGACTACTTGGGCGAATGTCTCGCTGTGGATGCTGGACTCGGAGGGCTTCTGGAACGCCTAGAGGAGTTGGGAGAATTGGACAACACACTCATTGTCGCAAGTGGCGATCACGGCATTCCGGGATTCCCACGCGGTAAATGCAACCTGTATAACTTGGGTTGTGAGGTCGCACTGGCAGCACGTTGGCCCAAACATATCCCGGAAGGCAGAACGCTAAACGACTTTGTGAATCTCATGGATTTAGCGCCAACCTTCATGGAAGCTGCTGGTCTTGAACCCCACGGCGATATGACGGCTCGAAGCCTGCTAAATGTGCTAACCTCATCGCAAGATGAGCAAGTAGATCCAGAACGAACGTTTGTCGTTACAGGTCGAGAACGACACGTTGGTGACGCACGCGAGGACAATCTGCCTTACCCACAACGCGCCATCCGTACAAAGGATTTCCTATACATCCGCAATTTCACACCTGACCGTTGGCCCATGGGTGATCCGAAAGGTTTGGACGATCTTACTGCGGAGCCGCCCCCTTATGATGAGTTGTGTGATGACACAAGACTCGTCTATCCGGACATGGATGCCAGCCCAACGAAGGCATGGATGATTCACCACCGCGCAGAAACGCAAGTACAAAGGCTCTTCGAGATGGGATTCGGAAAATTCCCGGCGGAGGAACTCTACGACCTACGAGTAGATCCGCACTACCTGAACAATGTGGCAGAGGACGCTCAATATAGGGAGGTCCGACAACAGCTCTCTGACCAACTTATGAATGTTTTGACAGAACAGCAAGATCCACGGGTTGGCGAGCCGGATTGCCGTTTCGAGCGTTCCCCATTCACAGACATCTAAGGACATTTATGGTGAATTCTAAAAATAAACGGATACTTTTGCCGCCCCGTAGGTGCGGTTTCCTAACCGCACCTACGGGGTCTGGGGCAGTGCGGTTCGGTTTGGCGTGCCTCATTATAGTGAATTATAAAAATATATTGATACCTCTTCTATAGGGGGCGTACCCTCCGAATCGCGACTGAACGCCCTGATGGTTGGGAATCGGAGTTCCTCCAACAATTCAAAAATGTCAAGTTAATTGTAAAATTCACCATAATTCTAAAATCTACTATAATTCTCCTGTAGGTCGAAGACTCTTGGAACGGAGAGCGATCTCCGAATCGCGACTTCCTACTGATTTGAGAAAGGAAAAGGTATGTCAGTTACCCCACCCTGAAGGGTTGGGGCTTGTTTGAAGCCTCCGTCCCTTGGGATTTATTGGGTTTCGCGCTTCCTTCCCTTTCGGGTTTTTCGGGGGTGTTAGTTACCACCGCGCCTTCACGCAGGGCTACAGCAGCCCTTCAACAATAATATAGCATTCCGAGTAATGTTATACAACAAAAAAAGGAGCGGGATTTCCTCCCCACTCTCAAGAGATGGGGGCTCCATCCCGAAGATTTAGATGATTCAGATTGCAGAGATGCTCGGTCCACACCCTTCATCGTTGTGGAAAATGGTTAAGCAGTGTGGTGTCGATTATGCGGTCGGCGCGATGGACGTTCAGAACGACTCCGAGGATCTACCCTTGGAAGAGCGACCCTGGGGATATAATTCACTTGCACGGGTGAAGAAGGCTTACGAGGACGGGGGATTTGAACTCGCTGTCCTTGAGAGTCGTCCACCGCTGAACAACGCTAAACTCGGATTGCCCGGACGCGACAAAGAAATCGAGACCGCCTGCGAGCTCATCCGTAATATGGGAAAGCTGGGAATTCCAGTTTGGTGTTACGAGTGGATGGCTGTGTTTAACTGGATGCGTACCTCTACGGAGATCTCCTCTCGTGGTGGCGCACTGGTTACAGGCTACGACAATGAGCAGATGCGCAACGTGCCAAACACCGAATACGGGGTTGTAACTGAGGAACAGTTGTGGGATAACCTGAAATACTTTCTCGAACGTATTGTACCGGTTGCTGAAGAGGCGAACGTTAAGTTAGCGATGCACCCCGATGACCCACCGCTTTCACCTATCCGGGGGATTGGTCGGATTATGCGGAGCGTCGAGAACTATCAGCGTCTGATCGATCTGGTGCCGAGTCCGGTCAACGGAATCACACTCTGTCAGGGCAATTTCACACTCATGACAGATGATCTTCCGTCAGTTATCCGCCATTTCGGAGAGCAGGACAAAGTCTTTTTCGTGCATCTTCGCGATGTAAAGGGAACGCCGGAACGATTTCAGGAAACCTTCCACGACGATGGCAAGACCGATATGTTGGCGTGCTTGGAGGCATACCGAGATATCGGATTTGATGGTGTACTGCGTCCTGACCATGTGCCAACAATGGAAGGCGATAGCAATGAACACGCAGGATATTCGTCACTTGGGCGGTTGTTTGCTATCGGCTATATCAAGGGGCTGCGTGAATCGGTGTATAAGGACTGAATTGAGTGATCCGCTGTTGCAAGGTATGTCCCAACCGTAGCGACGCAAGAAAATCCTGCTGCAAATCACATATTCTTTGACAAACCGATTTATACAGGTTATAATTATAATTGTGTTATTGAAACTGAATCTCAATATCAATAATGCAGGCGTAAAATAACCCGTACAATTTCTGGAGGTTACAATGCTAAGATATCTGGTTGGAATTCTGTGTCTATTCCTAACAGTAGGATCGGTTGGCGCAACCGGTGACAGAGAATTGGTCGTCTATTCAGGGCGCAGCAAGGGATTGGTCCACCCTATCATCAAACAGTTTGAGAAGGAGACCGGTATCACGGTCAAGGTACGTTACGGCAACACGGCTCAACTGGCAGTCGCTTTGTTAGAGGAAGGAGAAAAAAGCCCCGCCGATCTTTTCTGGGCGCAAGATGCTGGCGCACTCGGTGCCGTTAGCAAGCAGGGGTTGTTTCAGGCGTTGCCCGAATCTGTCTTGTCGAATGTTCCCGAAGGATTTCGCAATGGTGAAGGTACATGGATCGCAACCAGCGGGCGTGCCCGTGTCGTCGCTTATGCACCTGAACGTGTTGCAGCGGAGGAATTGCCCAACAGCGTCTTTGATTTAACCGACGCAAAGTGGAAGGGACGAGTCGGTTGGGCACCACAGAACGCGTCATTTCAAGCCTTCGTAACGGCGATGCGTGTGCTTGAAGGTGAGGAGAAAACGGGAAAATGGCTGCGCGACATGAAAGCAAACGGTGCAAAAAGTTATCCGAAGAACACACCTATCATTCGGGGGCTTGCCTCCGGAGAAATTGACCTTGGCTTGCCCAACCACTATTACTTGATGCGCTTCAAAAAGAGTGACTCTGGGTTTCCTGTCGAGCAAGCTTTCTTTGGAGCCGGAGATGCAGGAAACCTCGTCAACGTTGCTGGAATCGGTATCCTGAAAAGTAGCAGCCACACCGATGAAGTCAGCAGCTTCGTCCAATACCTGCTATCCCCGAAAGTGCAGCAGTTCTTCGTTAGTGAGGTCTTTGAGTATCCCGTTACGGATGCGGTCATTCCTAGCGAAAAGTTGCTGCCACCCGACGAACTCTTGAAGCTAACCCCCAAGATCGACCTAGAAAAGTTGGACGACCTGGAAGGGACATTGAAACTTCTACGCGAGGCTGACATTCTGTGATCCATTCTCAGACACGACCTTTTCCACCATGGTATTTTCTCGTCCCCGGAATTGCCGTCGGGGCTGGGGTGCTGCTGCCGTTAGTTTATCTCATCGTCCGAGCGTTCGGAGCGGAAGTAGGAGAACTAATCCAAATTGTCTTCCGCGCCCGGACGGTACACCTTTTGGGGAATACCCTTCTCCTTCTAATTGGGGTTGTAGGGACCGGCATACTTTTGGCGGCACCGCTCGCGTGGATAACAACGCGCACGGATCTCAAAGGCAAACGGATCTTTACGTTGCTTGGAGTATTGCCGCTGGCAATCCCCGGCTATGTGATGGCTTACGCTTTATTGGGGTTAAGCGGCCCCTACGGAACCTTTGCAAGCCTCTTTGGACCAAGTTTCCCTAATCTCCAGGGGTACTGGGGTGCCCTCATCGCTCTTAGTTTTTATACTTTTCCTTACTTCTTTCTAAATCTTCGGACAACACTATTGGGATTGGATCCTGCGATTGAAGAATCTGCCTATAGCCTCGGCAGCAAGTCTCGCGAGGTCTTCTTTCGCGCGATCCTCCCACAACTCCGACCCGCCCTCTATGCCAGCGGACTTCTCGTTGGATTGCACGTGCTTGGCGACTTCGGCGTGGTATCTCTAATGCGATACGAAACCTTCAGCTTTGCTCTCTACACGCAATACACCGCCGCCTACGACCGCATCTACGCTGCATGGCTTGCGTTGATGCTTCTCGTGATCACAGGTAGCCTACTCTATCTGGAAGGTCGATTGTTACGCGGAACTAAGTTTCACCGCACAGGCAGCGGTGTCTCACATCAAGCCAGTCCAATTTCTCTGGGAATTTGGCGAATACCTACCTACGTTTATCTCTGTGTTTTGACGCTCGCCTGCGTGGTTGCGCCCATTGTAACGATCAGTTTCTGGACCCTCAAGGGAGTTGATGGGCCGTATATGCAGGATTTCCTTCAAGCGCTCTCTGGTTCTCTGCTGGTATCGACACCAGCGGCTTTCATCACTGCTGTTTTCGCAGTTCCGTTAGCCTACTTGGGCGTGCGATATTCCTCTTCAGTCTGTCGTACGCTGGAACGTGGAGCGTATATCGGTTATGCGACGCCGCCGCTGGCGTTTGCACTTGCCCTTATCTTCTTTTTTCGGGGAATACCCGGAGTTTATCAAACTATTTGGATCTTGATCTACGCGTATACTATCCATTTTCTTGCAGAAGCGATCGGGCCCGTCCGAAGCGCGCTCTATCAAGCTTCACCCCGTTTGGAAGAAGCCGCCAGATCACTCGGCTATCGTCCCTTCAAGGCTTTTTTCAAAGCCACATTTCCGCTGTTGCGTAGCGGGGTTACTGTCAGTATCGCTTTCGTCTTCCTCGCGACGATGAAAGAGCTGCCGCTGACCTTCCTGCTTTCGCCCGCAGGGTATGAAACCTTAGCGGTAAACGTCTGGAGCTATACAACGGAAGCGATGTTCCCTGAAGGAGCGCGATACGCGCTTGCAATTGTGCTCTGCTCGGCGTTATTCGTTGGTTTGCTATTGATGAGAGGAGTAAAAAAAACGTATAATTACGCGGAAGCACCAACATAATTGGCAAGTAGGCGGAAGTTCAGGATCTCTAATGAGTCATTTATGGTGAATTCTGAAAATAAATAGACACTTTTGCCGACCCGGTAGGTGCGGTTTCTAACCGCACCGGTTTGGAGTGTCTCATTAATTCTATAAACTACCATAGTTTCACGTTTCGCGTCCTGCATCGGGCGGATGGACGCTTTTCCACGTAACGTAGTATTCAAGGAGTAACAATGCAGCCCCTGCTTAACATCCGTAACATCACCAAGCGATTCGCTCATAACTTGCCTCCAGTGGTCGAGGACCTCTGTTTCGAGGTTTATCCCGGCGAAATCTTTGCGCTTTTGGGTCCAAGTGGCTGCGGAAAAACGACAACCCTGCGCCTAATTGCCGGGTTCGAGCGTGCTGATGCGGGGGAAATTTGCGTCGATGGACAATGCTTTGAGGGAGCCAAAATCCATCTACCACCCGAAGCACGAGATATTGGAGTCGTGTTCCAGGAGTATGCACTCTTTCCTCACCTCAATGTGTTCAAAAATGTCGCTTTTGGGCTTAAGAAATTGCCCGCAAAATTACGTGATGAGCGCGTCATGACGGTATTGGATATGGTGGGAATGACCCCATTCAAAAATCGGAGACCACACCAACTTTCTGGTGGACAGCAGCAGCGGGTCGCACTGGCTCGCTCGATTGCCCCAAGCCCCAAACTGATCCTACTGGACGAACCGTTTTCTAACCTTGATGCCGGCATGCGACACTCTACGCGTGAGGAGATTCGAGTCCTCCTAAAAGATGCAGGAATGAGCGCGGTGTTCGTCACACATGATCAGGAAGAAGCCCTCTGTTTCGCAGACCGATTGGCGGTTATGCGAGACGGATGTATCGAACAGATCGGTACACCTGAAACGGTCTACCATCGTCCGAAAACTCCATTTGTGGCGGATTTTCTGGGTATGACCAACCTAATTAACGGCGAAGCCGAGGGGAATTGTGCCCAAACATCTTTGGGCAAATTCCGGATCGCGCCCTTTGCGCGTGGCAAGGTACTCCTCTCGATTCGCCCCGAACACTTGGCCATGGCTCCACCGGAAACGGATGCTCACAGTAATGGTGTCGGTGAAATTGTCATGCGTGAGTTCAAAGGACATGATCTGACCTATCGGGTGAAGATTGGGACGGAGGATTATGTCGTGCAGACCGAATACTGCTGTCCACTTCAAGTGGGTGCTCGGGTAACGCTTCGAGCCGTTGAGCCTGCGGTAGTTGTGAAACACAATGGACCTCACTCATAACCGGAAGAAAACATAAAAACTGTCAACAGAGACAGTGCTTCATCGGAAAGCGATGACTGCTACAAACCCTCCGCTTACCCAGCCACTTTGTTTCAAGCTCTACGTTATTACTGACCGACAACTCTGTGCACCGCGTACCTTGTACGACACTATCCATGAACTCTTAGACACAGGGGTATCCGCGGTCCAGCTCAGGGAAAAAGACCTAATTGATACCGAGTATATCAAATTAGCTACATCTCTCTGCAAGCTCTGCCACACCTATTCCGCCCAACTGTTCATTAACTCACGCATCAAGATAGCTATGGAGATCGGCGCAGATGGCCTCCATCTGCCTGGAAATTTTGCCTCCGTGCAAAAAGTGATTGAGGAGACAAACCGCCGCTTCATTATCGGCAGCTCCGTTCACACACTAACTGAGGCGAAACAGCGGGAAACCGAAGGCACAGATTTTATCACCTATAGTCCAATCTATCCAACGCTCAGTAAGCCGGGCTACGGTCCCGCTGTCGGCTTGGAGGAACTCCGGAAGGTCACAGAAACGGTTAATATACCAGTCTTTGCGCTGGGCGGGATAACATCTGAGCGGGTTTCCGAATGCCTTGATGCCGGTGCCTATGGGGTTGCGGTGATGTCCGGGGTGATGTCACCCCAGAACGGCGCGCAGCAGGCAAAAGCGTATCTGCAACAGTTCCGCGAAGCAGAATCCCGATAAATCGGGACTAGAATAACAACAGGAGTCCTCAACCATGAAGCAGATCTTGACAATTGCTGGCTCAGACTCAGGCGGCGGCGCAGGAATTCAAGCCGACCTCAAATCCATCCACGCTAACGGGGGTTTTGGGCTTTCTGTCATCACGTCAGTCACCGCGCAAAATACGCGCGAAGTAACCCACGCCTTCGATCTTCCAACCGATCTCATTGACGCGCAGATCGACGCTGTCTTCTCAGACTTTGATGTTGCAGCCCTCAAGACGGGAATGCTATCGTCAGCCGAAATTGTGGAGGCTGTTGCAGAGAAACTGCGTGAGTATTCGCCGAGAAATATCGTAATTGATCCCGTAATGTTTTCCAAAAGTAAGTACCCCTTGCTCAAACCAGACGCTATCGAGCGTTTGCAAGCGGAGTTACTGCCGTTGGCAACGGTCGTCATGCCCAACGTTCCTGAAGCCGAGCTTCTCGCCGATTGTGAGATCGAGACACTGGATGATGCGAAGGTAGCTGCGAAAGTAATCCAGGAATATGGATGCCAGAGTGTGCTGGTCAAAGGAGGGCACCTCTCAGGGGAAAAATCAACCGATGTTCTGTACGCGGATGGGACTTTTACCCTCTTCGAAGCGGAGCGGATTGAAACGAACAACACACATGGCACAGGCTGCACGTACTCGGCAGCAATCGCCACAAACCTAGGGCTTGGACAAGACCTCGTAGCTGCCATTCAGTCCGCTAAAAACTACATCACAAACGCTATCCGCTATTCTCTCGACATCGGAAGCGGACACGGTCCCACCAATCACTTCTACTTTTTGGATAGGTAATATAACTAGGACGTACGCAGCTGGACGTAGGCGGGGCATCTTGCCCCGCCCTGAGATACACAAGTCCCCCTGATAAGTGGTACATCCCGCCTGTCCCGATGTATCGGGGATTTATCGGGGGCGGGATTTAGGGGGTTAAAAATCAAAAATCTACCCTCCGTGTGCTAAATTTGCGTAAGTCCTAATAGCGCTAGTTGCTAGTAGTAGGCATATTTGTATATCCTAACCATCGCGCAAATTACAGCACAGCACCCAACGGGTTGGGAAACCCAACCCCTATATGGAATCTGAGATGTGTGGCTTTGTCAACCGTAGGGGCGAGGTCCCCTCATCCGTTTTCATTTATCCATCCACTTATCAGACAAGGAGTTGGAAACATTGAGTCAACCCAAACTCTTCAAGGAACTGAAACCCAGTACCATTGCTACTATTGCAGGAGTTGGCTACCGCGACGGCATACCCGCTAAAGACGCAGATGTCGGTTGGCCCATGGGTGTGGTGAGACGTCCCGATGACGATCTAATCGTAGCGGATATCCGAGCCCATCGCATCTGGCGCATCGACCAAGACGGTGTTTTGCATACCTTCGCCGGGGACGGTGTGCCCGGAGTTTCTGGTGATGGAGGTCCCGCCGTGGCTGCTCGCGTCTACACCCCCCACGACTTCTGTCTCGACAAAGAGGGCAACCTTTTCTTTTCCGAACTGGGCGCGAGGGGGCCCGACGAAGGTGCCAATACGATCCGTCGTATTGATTATAAGACCGGCATCATCACCCGGGTGGTCGGTGCGGGAGTGATGGGACGGGGCGGAGATGGAGGTCCGGCGCTAGGGGCTGAGTTCGACACGACAACCGGCGTGGCGGTTGACATCGAAGGAAATATCTTCGTGTGCGGTAAATGGGATAGCAATGTACGGCGAGTCGACGCAGAGACCGGCATCATCCAAACTTTCGCTGGTCAGAACACCCGTCACTATCCATTGGAGCAGGGGATAAGCAGGCCCTACAGCGGTGCCAACTACACCCTCGCCGGGTTTCATGGCGATGGTGGACCTGCATCAAAGGCAGCCTTTGGATTTCCTGAACACCTCGCATTCGACTCCAAAGGCGATCTCTACGTGTGCGACAATGGCAACAACCGGATTCGCAAGATTGATATGCGAACAGGAATAATCACAACCGTTCTCGGCACAGGTCAAGCGGCGTCCAACGGCGATGGCGGTCCAGCAGTAGAAGCGAGCACACATACGCCGGACGCCATTTTCATTGATTGCCACGACAACCTGTATGTCGGTGAGGTGGGTGGCTTCAGGGTGCGTAAGGTGGACGCCCAAACCGGTATTGTAACGACGATCGCAGGTATAGGCATCCCCGGCTGGGGAAAAGAAGGTGTACTCGGTTCCGAAACGAAATGCAATCCCATCGAATCCGGCATCTGGGCTGATCCCGATGGGGCTGTTTTCTACAGCGACTCTTCGGGACGCTTACGCCGGATTGACCCACAAACCGGCGTCGTAACAACCGTCTTGGGTGGCGATAGCATCCGTGATGGTGGTCCATCTACCGAGGCGTTCCTCTCCTGTCCAAGAGGGATTTGTGTCGGACCGGACGGACATATCTATTTTGCCGATATGCAGAGCGATCGGATACGCGCAATTAATCCATCCACCGGAATTATCCGAACCGTTGCCGGCAGCGGTGGCAGAGCCTATGGCGGTGATAATGGTACCGCGACTGAGGCATATTTCTTGAATCCCTATGACGTATCGGTGGATAGAAGTGGTCGCGTCGTAATAGCCGATACACTGAATGGGCGGGTACGGCGGGTGGAAAAGAATGGCGTAATCCATACCGTAGCTGGAACAGGCGAAAGCGCGGATCGGGGAGACGGCGGACCCGCTGCTGGAGCCGGACTCACAGTCGTGTGGTCGGTTACACATAGTCCCAATGGAGATATCTATTTAGGGGACGCTGCCGGGCGAATTCGAAAGGTTGACGCTGATACCGGTCGCATCAACACAGTGGCGGGTATTGGTGTCCAAGGCTACACCGGGGACGGAGGTCCTGCAACCGAGGCGCGAATCGGTTGCCCATCGGCACTTCGATTTGATGCAAAGGGAAATCTCTATTTCTCTGACCTTACCCAACACGTCGTGCGCCGGGTGGATACCAAAGGTATTATTACAACCGTTGCGGGTTGTGGCGCAGCAGGCTTCTCCCCCGATGGCACGCCCGCCCTTGAAGCACGCCTTCACAAACCGATGGGGTTAGCGGTCACCGGAAGCGGGGATGTGTACTTCTCCGACTCGCGCAACAATCGGGTGCGCCGGGTCGCCCCCGATGGAACGGTTCAAACGGTCGCCGGCAGCGATACGCCGGGCGACGCAGGGGATGGAGACACCGCCACCAAAGCGAGCCTGAACGAACCACACGGACTCTGTTTCTACGGGGAAGATATACTGTTGATTTGCGATCACTACAACAGTCGTATTAAAGCGGTGAAACTGCAAAATCCGTGAGTCGCGCGCTTACAGTTTGGGTCTATTAGTCGCTGCTTTCTAACGTTGAGGAAGGATCATTCAAAATCTTCGTGACAGAAGTAAGATAGGGACAAAATTACGTTCCTTCTGCAACGCACGCGCAATTTCAAGTCCAAGGACAAAGGCTGGATCGCCGATGAAGAGAGATACTCCAACTCCAACCGATGTATTGAAACGATTGAACTTGAAGGTTTCATCATTAAACCAAGCGTATCCTGTATCCGAGAAAGCCGTCACTACACCGAGAGGTCCCTCACTTTCATCCATGTATCTGATCTTCCCAAAATGGATTCGGTACTCCACATTGAAAAGGAGCGTATTATCCCCGACAAACTCTTTGAATTCGTAACCGTGCAGGGTGCCGACACCGCCTAGATAGAGCAGGCGTTGTCTGGGAAGTGGTCTATCAGAAAATGCACCTTCCAAACGAAAATCCAGATTGTGATTACTCAGTAATTGGTTATAGCGCACAATCGTAAAGTGATAGAGATTAAAATCGAAGTCGCTGTTGAGCCTCTTATTCGCATATTCGACGGAAAAATTACCCCGCCAACCGTGCTTAACACGGTAATCTGATATCGAAACAGTCCCAGAATTCCGTGTTTGACGCGTCCGCAAGTCCTGTTCCGAGGATTCCGCTACGCGGAACGTGGATCCCGATTGAATCGGGGCTGGAGCCCTCAAGCTATTAAAATTATAACCCACAGTTACGCTACGGAAATGTCCCTCGTCAATTCGCAGGTTACTCCGCTTTAGGGCGTTTTTATTTAACAAACTCCAATCG
The DNA here is from genome assembly GCA_965220385.1 of Candidatus Poribacteria bacterium. Lineage (GTDB taxonomy): Bacteria > Poribacteria > WGA-4E > WGA-4E > PCPOR2b > PCPOR2b. Next base: position 5,312,304 of record OZ244825.1, read on the forward strand.
CTTGACTTAAATAAGATTTCGTGATCTTCATCGGTGAATTCCAGTGTAATATCCATTGACTGTGTCAACTGACCCTTTATCCGAGTATGATATCCCTGGCGCTGATGGTAATCCAAGGAGGTAGACCCAAGGAAGAAGGCACCAAGGAATTCGCCACCTTGGGACCAGCCAGCATAGCGATTGGCATCTGTCCGCTGGTAAACGCTTCCGCCGATAGTCACAGCGTGGCGGTCGAACCAAGTCTTTTCAGCCCCTAATTGATAATTCCAAAGTTTGCTTGACAGTCCGTTGCTAAGCTTCCCATAGAGTTGTGCGTTTGCCTCTCGGGTCGAAAGTGCGCCACCTCCACCTAAAATTAAGCCGTGTACACGGTTAAAGTCGAAGACAGGTTTCCAACTCACCTTGAGCCGTGATCGTTCCTCTATCTCAATAACAAGCACGTTCCGGTCGTGTTCCCGCTCTACTCCCCAACTTTTTATAGCTTTGAAGTAGAGGTTAGTCTTATCCAGTTTCGCGTGCATCTGATTGAGACGTACCGTGCCAATCTCCTTGCTATAGGCATCGCCCTGCTTGAAATCGAGTGCATCAGCTAACTCCGCGCTCATAATTCGGCGGTTCCCAGAAAAGCGGATCTCGTCCAAATGTCCTTCGTCAATGTTAATTAACAGATGGGTATCGGTGAATTGGGGGGTGACCTGTACGAGGTCGTAACCGTGGTGTCTGTAAAGGTTTTCGATCAGACGACATTTCGTATTTAGGTTTTCGATTGATGCGCGTCCTTGCTGCAACCCGAATGCTGCGCGCAGGAATGGAGATATAAAGTATCTATTTCCGTGTAAGTTAATCCCGATGAACCGGGACGTTGCCGCTTCGGTCACATGGATTCGCAGGTTCACCTTAAAGATGGGGGCGGGTGGCGATTCATCGCCTTCTCCGGCTACCTCCTCGCTAACGGCATCGCTCGTCTCTATGCGAACATTGCTGAACCAATCGAGTGCCTCCAATTCACGGTTCAGCCACGCTAACTCCTCAATGGAGATGATATCCCCCGGTTGGAAAGGGATTTTCTCAAGGAGTTCCGATGTCGGAATTTCACTATTCCCTTCAACCTCAATGGCGACGAGTGAAAATTGTTCCACGAATCCAAAACCCTGTGGAGATTCGGAATCTTCCGTCTCAGCCAAACGTATGACACCCATCCGGTCGGGCCAATGAGGCCACCAAGGTTGCATTTCGTCAAACGTAGGTGACCAGTAACTGTACTCGACACCCGGTTTCGACGCGGGTTCGGTGGGGTTGTCTTGCGTTTTACGATGTAGGTTAAATCGCCAGGCCCGTCCCGATTCATCGGGAGCGGAATCCCGATGTATCGGGACGTCAATCTTCGATGAATCGGGATTTTCGGATGTAGCGGGTTCAAGTGTATCGCGGGGCAGCGCAATTTCTACACTCCAAAAAGTTGGCGTAATCTGCGTCTTAACTTGTGCACGCGAGTCCCAATCAGGCTTTGCTATTTTTTTATACGCAGGTCCAAGATCGGAATCTAACGGATAATCCGCTTCGATGTGCTGATCGAAAATCGTACCAATCGGGTTGATGATGAGGTGGTGATAAGTCGGGGTTTTCGGATCGGGATCCACAAGAATCTCTAACGTGTCATCAAGCCAAACGTCCGAATCTGGATTGGTCTGTGTGATTTGAACTCGCTCCATCTGCGAGTCATATACCCTGACACCGATATAGAGATACTGGTCATCCCATAGGAGAAATCCCTGTGTCGGTTTGTTGGGTTGTGTAATCGCGTCTACTTGGTAGAATGGGGAAAGCGGCACTGACTTCGCCCAAGCTTTCTCGAATAAGTCGCCATCTATTACCGGTTGCACGGACGCGCGAGGAACGTCAACCGTCGGTAGAGGAGGTAGGTCATCTTCGGCGTAAGGATCATCGACTTCTGTTTCATCGTCGTCGGTTTTGGATTCAGTGGCAACGGATTGGGAGGGACGAATCGTAATTCCCTGACCGGCGGTCATTTGAATTAGGGGACCACCACCGTTGATCCAGCCTTGGACGATATCTCCCACATAGGCAGTCTCAAGTTCCACCGGCAGATCAATACTAATAGCGCGTTGGTTATCAGTTTCGACCTGCATCTCAATGTCTGCCGGATAGCTTTCTGGCAAGCGCAGCGAAATTGCTCCACCGTGCGCATTGAGAACCATTTTTGCTGCAATCTCGTCCATAATCACAAGATCTATGGAACCAGACTGCGTTTCAAACGTGTTAGCACTACCTGTCAAGAGAATCTTTCCATAGATTAGCCCCTCTTGAGTGCTGACCTGATACGCTCCCATCGCTTCGTCGAGATGAATATTGCCGACAGTCGTTGTCAAAACCATGTCGCCGCGGATGCCGTGTGCGCGAATATCTCCAGACTCTGCCTTGATCTTGAGGGTTAGATCGGGAGGTGTTTCGATGAAACAATTTAGACGAGTCAATTTGGCGTCTGAATCCGCAGATTTTGGAAGGTGGACGGACAACACCAAGATATCGTCCTTCGTGGAAACATCTATCCGCACTGTGTCAAGGTATGTTTGGACAATTTCTTCATTAGAGCCTGTCCCATACTTTTCAAGCTTAATAATGATTTCTTCGTCTGCTGTCGAACTCACCTCCACATTTCCCGCGAACGGCAACGTCAGTTCAAGTCCATAAACGTCGTCATAACTGATTTGTTGTTCGGAGGTCGAATGATACTGCGGGGGACTCACTTCAGCGGCACTTGGCGCAACTGCTCCCTCGGCTCCGACTGTGTCACTTCCATGCGAGTCTTCAACTTTTGGAGTGTTAGTGCGCACAGTCCCGTTTTGAGAGTCCGCAAAGTTGACATCAGCAGGTCGAGCCAGATGGTGTGCGTTCCCCGTCCTTGTTCCGCTTTGCGAGAATCCTCGACAAATCGGGACGTGAATGGTGCTGTGAAGCAGGCAGATAGAAAAGATAAGAATCAGTTTTGTAATAATACGCATTTCCAGGGGTGCCTCAAATTGAAAATTGGTATTTCCAACGCACTATAGCATTGGATTCCGATGAATCGGAACGATTTCAATGATGCCTTGAATCTCCCGATAAATCGGTATTTTGAACGCAACCGATCTTATCGAGGTTGTCTTAACTCGTGAAGTTTTTGTGTGGGGAACGCTTATTTTGGTTGATGAGGTTTCAGCGCACTGGGTTGTAACAGATGCTTCCGAGGGCCGGAAATATCTCCAGAAAAGTGTCCGGTGGCAAAAAGTTTAGCAGATATTCGGTTGGACGTCAAACAGATCTTTCCCCTACTATTATTGTTTGTATTTTTGAATCGGTTGTAGTAACCTCTTTCTAATTGATAAGAATGCCCCAGTTGAGATGAAAGGAGCCAAGTCCAATGACTCAAACTACAGAAATCCGTGACATCGGTTCACGACGCGAATTGTTCGTTGATTACTATCTCATCGACAAGCTCGATGGGACAAGTCTTAAGCTGCATCATCCCCAACCGGGGGGCGTTGCTATCCAGTATGATCAACCGTGGGAAGATCGTCTGGCTTTTTATACCACTGTCCTCAAGGACGGCGACACATATCGCATGTACTACCGCGGGAGTCTCATGGGCGAGGGACCGCACCCGACCTGCTACGCAGAAAGCAGAGATGGCGTCCATTGGACAAAACCGAACCTCGGTCTCGTTGAGATCAATGGATCTACAAAAAACAACGTGATCCTACCGCACAACGGTCAGTTTTGCGTATTTGTCGACGCACGGCCAGGTGTCCCCGAAACCGAGCGATACAAAGCCAACGCACGCGATCAGCAGCAACCCAACAGTCTAATAGGTTATACATCCGCCGACGGCGTCCACTGGACGAAGGTGCGCGACGAACCCATTGTCCCGGTAGCATTAGAAAATAACTTCGATTCTCAGAACGTAATGTTCTGGTCAGAAGTTGAGGAGTACTATGTTCTTTATGCCCGTCACATGGTCGGCGACGCTCGCATCCGATCAACAGCGCGGGGCACATCAACAGATTTCCTCAACTGGACAGAACAAACTTCGATGACCTTCAGCGATACCGGTGATACAACCCCGTCCCAGCATCTATATACCAATCAGACACACCCCTATTTTCGTGCACCGCACATTTATATTTCACTCCCCGGTCGCATCCACTTCAACAGACCCGCATTGACAGAAGCACAGGCTGCGGCGGTCTGTCCGGATCCAACCAGTAATGGCGGTGCAGATATTTCGGATGGGGTGCTGTTGACCACGCGGGCGGGCACAACGCACTACGACTTCACCTTCAAAGAGAGTTTCGTCCGTCCGGGAATCGGTTACAGCAACTGGACATCGCGGACGAACTATCCCGCACTTGGCGTTGTGCAAACCGGGCCGAGCGAGATGTCTCTGTATGTCCAGCGGGATTACGATCAGCAGACCGCACACCTCGATCGTATGACACTCCGAATTGACGGTTTTGCTTCGGTGAATGCGCCCTATACAGGCGGCGAGATGGTAACCAAGCCGTTTAGGTTTTCTGGGAAGGAGTTGGAGCTTAACTATTCCACTAGTGCTGCTGGAAGCATCCGAATCGAGATCCAAGATGCGAGTGGAGTGCCTATCGCAGGCTACACGCTTGACGAATGCCCAGAGATTATCGGGGATGAATTGGAGCGAATTGTTCGTTGGGAGGGAGGCGGCAATCTCAGCAAACTGACTGGAACTTCAGTTCGTCTGCGTTTTGTGATGAAGGACGCAGATCTGTTTTCAATGTGCTTCCGTTAGCGGGATTCGTTGCCAGAATGTGACCCGCCTTTCAAAAATATCACCAATGGCAGTGCAAATAGCATCACCGCACCGTTGACGTAGAAGATAGTTTTCAGACCATAGGTGTCTCCGACAAAACCTGCAAAGTATGGTGCAACGGCAGAGGCAATGAAACTCAAAGTATAATGCAACGCATAACCGCGACTACGAAATTCCGGCGTGAGTGTCGGTGCCGTTCCAACATAGATTACCGAAGAGGTCCCATTTAACATAAATCCGAATAGTGGTAGGAACAACACCAGAACCCATCCCGATGGGATTGAAGGTAGTGCGAAACAACCAAGCACCATCAGTAACTCTGTCACTATAATGATTTTTCTGATGCCAAATTTCTGTATTGGCATCCCGCATAGTAGTTTTCCCAAAGCGCCGCCGAAGAACGTCAAGGACATCAACCCGCCCACAGCACCTGCTGTCACACGGTTTTTGATTAAAAATGCCAGAAACGTCGTAATGGCGGCTCGAACGCCGTTATCTAATAATCCGAGGATAGAGTAGACCGTGAACTGAATCGGTTTTGCTATACCCCAACCCTGAAACGTCGTCCACTTCGCACGACTGGGGGTTTCTCCTTCTGTGTGTGATACACTCTGTCTCCTTCTTGCACCGATGTCCTCACGAAAGAAGAAGAGGTATAAAATCGACGCTCCCAACCCAATAGTTCCCAACACCGCGCAACTGCTACCCCAACCAATCCTGATGACCAAGATGCCCGCCAAAGCCGGGAAAAGCACCTTGCCAACATCGCCAAAAAAGTTCAGTGTGCTGATTGCGGGTCCCGCTTTTTCGCTCGAATAAACGTTTGAGACGAGAGCCGTCCCCACCGGATGGTAGACTCCCCCACCTACCCCGGCAGAGAGAATCAGTAGTAATGTCACAGGGTAACTGAAAGCCAGAATTAACCCGATATAACTTAAGCTGAACCACGTTGCTCCTATGCCTAGGATCAATATATCTCCGAGTCGTTCTGCCATAATTCCAGCCGGTATTTGAGTCGCGCTTATCGCCCCATGGCTTGCGGTTTTAAGAAGACCGGACTGGCTATAGGTGAGATTCAGATCCGCTGCGATGAACGGAAGCAGGATGGATAGACTCGAAATGTAACCGTCGTTGATGATGTGAAGTAGGCTGCACCACCCTAAATATTTCTTCGGTTTTAGTGGGTTCGAGTTCGGAACGTTTTCAGATTTGGGAGTTGAAATGATTGCATCCTTATTGGACTTGAGGTGTGCGTTGCAAAATAGTCCCGATGTATCGGGACTATTTTGTGAGTATGTCCGGTTGCTATTAGGGGCGTCCGCTACGTAGTGGATTATCCGACGCAAAATGGGTTTTATCAATCTGTTTTATCGGCAGCCAAGAACGATATGGAGACCCGCCTTCGCCTGCACTGCCAAAATCACAGAGCTGTAACTTGCGCCCGTCTGGAGCTGTATACTCCATACGCACAACAGTTGGCAAGCTATCTTTTCCCGATTTATCGGGACGCCCTTTCATCGTCGTGGCATTGAGGACAGGAATCTCGTCGGGGTCCATCGTGTTGAGCCGTCGGTCATAGGTCATCAGAATAGGACCGCGGTAGATGGAAGCCTTCCCTTCGCACTCCTTCTCCCCGACCCAGTAGTGGGGTGACATGTCCAGTTCAAGCTCGATTTTATCCCCATCCTTCCATTCCCTATCCAGCAAGAGATAGGTCGCTGGCGACACCGATTTGACACGCTCGCCGTTCAGTTTGACGCCCGTTTTGGCAGACCAGTAGGGGATGCGTAATTTCAAAGCAAACTGTGCGGAGTGTGAGGGTGAGACGTTGAGCGTAATCTTCCCTGTCCGTGGATATTCTGTCTTCTGCATTAACTCAACGGTTATGCCCGACGACAACCGAACCTTCATGGTAGAAGGTCCGTACCAGTTAAGTACCAGCCCGCCTCTGCAACGCATCAACGCCCAGTCGCTGACCATGCCCAATCCGCGCGGACCGTTGACACTACAGCAGTTCAACTCGGGGCTGCCCTCCCGTGCTTGGAACACAATATCATGAGCACTTGCGCGGCGCACCCCGTCCATCGGCGTATTGTAAGTCACCCAACGTCCGGTGTGGGAATGCAGCCCGGTAACCGAGTTGAGGGTGGATAACTCGATCTCATCTGCGATAACAGAGTTTTCCGTCAGGCGGAGCATCTCTACGCTGGCGGCAATCCAAGCGATAGTACAACAGGTCTCAATCGCCCCTTGATGATATGGATTCCCCTGCGCCTTCTCTCCGGAGGAAAAACCGCCATTGTTGTGTCGATCTAACTTGACGATACTCCACCAGATCTGCTCGAAAGCGATTCTATACCGATCTTCCCCAGTAATCCAGTAGAGTTCCGCCATGCCCATGATCGGATGCAGACTCTCCCATCTGGGCTTCGGTGTCTCGTAAAATTCCTTTCCAGTAAGACTACTCCGAAGATAATCCCCAGCGAGAGGACCGTCGGGACCCTCGGCGGCAAATTGATCAACAATCTCAAGTGCCATATCCAGATACCGCTCAGTTTTCGTCTTCCGGTAGAGGAGACAGAGGGTGTGGATGACTGCCAAGTTCATCTCTGTGCTGCCGGTGTCAACCAAACGGTTGTGTGTATTCCCCAAAAACCTCTGGCAGATAAGGTCTGCGATTTTAACCGCACTGCCGAGTGCCTTTCTATCCCCGCTTTCCTCGTGCCAGAGCATCAGTCCCAACATTGCATGGTAATGCCCCCAAGCATCCCAGGTGTTTCCCCCTTTGCCCCCGACGTTGGGTGCCTCACCTGTTAAACGGCTCTCTTGGGGCCAAGGTCCCAAATAGCCATCAGTATCTTGCAGTTGGACAAGCTGATTCACAAAGTTTCGGATAAAGGTTTTTAGGGTCGTATCTTGGGTGAGCCGTAGGATCTGCACAGCACTGGTCAGGTATTTTCCAGCGAACTCTCCAGCCCAAGGCACCAGGTCGCGGAGAGGCTGCCGATCTCGGTCTCGGAAGATCTCCAACATCGCCGGATTTGCCGAAGGCGCTGCCTTCAGCCACTGTTCCGTAACGCCTGTGAGATAGTCGGCGAAATGCCCGCTGAATATATATGCGGTTTGAGGGATTCGACTGCATTTTGGACGTTTCATCACGCGTCTCCTTGGAGTGATGCCCCTATACTACTGCCAGTGTGCGGGAATGATGGCGTCCTCAAAGCCAAATTGATCAGAGATCCACTGCTCCTGAAAAAGTCCATCCTTATACGAGGAATGCTCGCTCGCTTGGACATCAGTCTCACCGGCTATAGCCTCTGCCAACGGTGAAACCGCCTCTGGATTTCCCCAAAGCAATGTCCGTGCACGTACATTGGGGGCGAAGAAGAATGGGTCGAAATAGGAGAGTGTCCGTTTGACCTGCTCTTCCTTCTCTGGATATGAACGGAGATAGTCCTCAACCTCCCCCGGTACATGGGCGCCCGTATTGTAAAAATCCCCAGGCGATGCGGCAACGTGGGTCACTTCGGGGCGGAGTGCTGCTGTCAATATCGGCATCCCTTCCTTCTTAACCGCGGCAATGCGGGAGCGATCTACTTCTGGACGCGCCAGCAGGTAATCGACGGCGCGCAACCAATCTGCAGCGAACCCACGAAAGATAGAGGTCTCAGGCGCATCAATGCCCTCGGTCATCATACCGGGAAATACGCCTGCGTACGGTTTGTCAGCATTGCGTTGTCCGCGCCCGGCGGTTGAAAAGACGAGAAAGCGTCCCCGTTTTTCGTTGGCATCTCCCTGTGGCAGCGGATCTACGACGCTGCGATAGGCAGGACCAAGCAGCAGGGTCGGAAACGGTCCGTCCCCGTGTGGAATGCTTAAGTAACCGAACAAGCGATAGGGTCCGATACCGGTGAAACGCACTGTGTAGCACTCGCAGTACTCTGTGGATCGGATCGGCAGATGCTCCTCTTCTGCAGCGATGGGTGTGGCTTCCAACTCGCCACAGACCTGCTGCCAGTACGCATCAAAATCTTCTGGTCGAGATGTATTAGACATAATTAACTCCTTTGGAACGAGATTGATGGGGGATGAATCAATAATTTTGCAGATGGTTTTTGAAGAAATCCTTTAGCTTTGGTCCGTGATGAATGCTGCCAGCATCGTGACCATGTCCGTCGTAGGGGTAAAACTGCTTATCCTCGGAGGCGATAGTGTTAAAGACAGCATAGCCAGTTTCCGGCGGGCATACGTTATCCTGTAAACCGATATAGACCATAATTGGGCAGGTAATTCGAGGGCCGAAGTTAATACCGTCGAAATATGCTAACGTATCGCGGACAGCCTCTCTCCGCTCAGGATACAGCCGCAGATAGTCACTAATTTCTTGGTATGGGTAGGTGTGCGTCAACTCAATCGAATCCATATATCCACAGAGATACGGGCAACCAGCCGCTGCGGCGCGGACTTCAGGGCGCAACGCTGCTGTGGAAATTGCTAATCCACCGCCCTGACTACTGCCATTCACACCGATTCGCTCTCCATCAACCTCATCGCGCGAAAGCAAAAAATCGATCACTCGGGCAGCATCAATATAAAAGCCACGATAGGTATAAGTGTTTCGATCAACTATGTTATGCGTCAACAGGCCTGGGTAACCGGGGTTAAACTGTTGGTTACTGCGGATCTTGCCGCGCGGCGCGACGGAGAACGCAGCGTAACCGTCCTCTGCCCATGCGCGCGGGATAGGGGGATCTTGAAGGTAACCCGGCACCTGTACGATGGCAGGCAGTTTCCCTGACCTGTCACGCGGCACGGCATACCAGCCAGCGATACGCACACCGTCGAGACTATCGTAGTGCACATCATAAACTTCAATCTCTGGCGTACTGTGTAGTGGCACCGGCTCCACCGTTGCTTTCAACGGGATATCCGCTGTCTGTGTCAGTAGACCATCCCAGAACGCATCGAAGTCATCGGGTCTCGTGACAATCGTGCGATATTGGTCGGGGGGTACTCTCTCGTTTTGACTCATTCTATTCTCCTTGTGTAAGATATTGCCAGTCCTTTTTCCAAAATACAGATGTGAATTTCGACCAACGGGGTTGATACTTTTCACATCCTACCAACTATTTTGCATCACAGTGCAACGACTCAATCTGAAAATGCCATAATAGACTACCGTTTCATCCGTCCCCAAAGCGTTATCCACTTCTCTACATCTGATACTGCTAGTTTTACACCGAACCAAGAAGGCTGATCTCCACCTTCAACCAATAGTCTGATGTTTCCGCCATCCCTATCCATAATAAAAATACCTTCTATATCCTCTTGGCGTGATACAAAGGCAATTTGTTGACCATCGGGTGACCATTCGGGGGCCCTCCCCTTAGCAAGTCGCTTAGGATTCGCGCCATCTGCCTCCATCAGATAAACGGCATTGCCTCCATCTCGGTTTGACCAGAAGGCGATCCACTGTCCATCAGGAGACCAAGCTGGATACAAATCTTGCCAAGGGTGGTCTGTTAACTGTTGAAGGTTATTCTCTGTGATATCAACGACGTAAATATCATTCCCCACGCCAGGAAGCCTAATCGTAAAGGCTAACTTGTTGCCGTCAGGAGCCCAGGCTGCCATGCCAGTGGCACCGTGTGGACGCCCCCAGCGAATTTCTTTTCGCTTCAGTCCATCAATATCCACGAGTAACAGAGATCCAGCGGGAGTCTGAGCAATCCACTGCCCATCGGGAGATATAGCTGGTCTACCATTTTCAACTGCAACGCGTTTGATATTTTTCCCGGCGAGATCCATTGTATAAATGCTAAAAGCACCATCGCGATCTGAACAGAAAGCTATACGGCCTCCATCCGGCAACCAAACGGGCCATCTATCCACTGCAGGATGGTGTGTTAATCGCCGGAGGTTTTTACCATCATCATTAATAATGTAAATCTCTTCATTTCCTTCCCGGCTCAATGTAAAAACAATTTTTCCACTTTCGGCACTTGCCATTTGGTTTGGATGAATCAGCAAAAGACTTCCGACAAACACAATCGCAAATAATAAACTGCTCTTCACATTATTCATGAGTGTCGTTAATCCCCCTGACCCAATTTCATTGGATTCGTTCTCCGCGTTTCATCCGTCCCCAAAGCGTTATCCACTTCCCTGCACCTGATACCGCCAACTTTGAACCGAACCAAGAAGGCTGGTCTCCACCTTCAACCAAGAGTCTGATATTTCCACCCTCCCTATCCATAATAAAAATGCCTGGAACACCTCCTCGGCGTGAGACAAAGGCAATCTGTTGACTATCGGGCGACCATTCTGGTCTTCTTCCATTAGCAAGCCACTTGGGATTTGCTCCATCTGCCTCCATCAAATGAATGGCCATATCTCCATCTCGGTCTGACTGGAATACAATCCACTGTCCATCAGGAGACCAAGCTGGATACACATCTTGTGCAGGATGGTCTGTCAACTGTTGAAGGTTTTCGCCCGTGATATCAACGATATAAATATCATTCAACACCCCAGGGATATTCCTCATCCCAGGGATCTGGATTGTGAAGGCTAATCTTTTGCTGTCAGGAGACCAAGCAGCCATTCCGGTGACACCTTGCGGACCATCCCAGTGAATCTCTCTCTGCTTCAATCCATCAATATCCACAAGTAACAGAATCTCATCGGGAGCCAGAGCAATCCACCGTCCATTGGGAGACACAGCAGGTCTACCAATTGCATCTATAGTTCGTTTTATATTTTTCCCAGCAAGGTCCATTGTATAAATGCTAAAAACGCCATCGCGATTTGAACAGAAGACTATATGGCGTCCATCTGGTAGCCAAACAGGATAGGAATCATGTGCCAGATGGTCTGTTAATTGCCGGAGGTTTTCACCATTATCATCAATGATGTAAATCCCTCCATTTCCGTCATGGAGCAATGTGAAAACAATTTTTCCACCTTCGGTACCTGCCATTTGGTTTGGATGAATTAGCAAAAGATTTCCGACTAACATAATCGCAAATAATACGCTGCTTTTCATGCGTTTCATGATTGTCCTCAACGCTTTCAAGTCTAGGGCTATTCAGTTCTTCTGTAGGAGGGATCTCCGAATCCCGACTTTCTACTCGTAGCCATCCCGATATATCGGGATGATCGCCCGCGGCGTAGACAACCTTGATTTGATCGAGATCTCGACTTCCTACTCAGACACGGAAAACACCAAAAGCTAAATAGCCCTAACACTCTCTAGGTTCTATTGACATTTCATCACAACCAGATAATCGACGGATGTGCATAGACACATAATTCCCGTAGGGGTTGAGTCTCCCAACCCGCGTTGGGCAATGGGCGAGGGGACCCCACCTCTACGATTACGCACACGTCTCACATAAATGCCAATACGTCCTAATATTCACCGTTCGCATTCCAGCCGGGATACTGCTCCTCCAAAGCCGCCAAGGTTTGCGGAGTGTAGTAAGGATGCCCTGCCGGTGGAAAACGGAAGACCTCACGCTCTTTCGCTGTCAACGTTCCGATGAACTGACTAAATACTGGGTTCTTCCCCTTGTCCGTATAGTGTCTAAATCCTTCCCAATAGTTATCGGCTCTACCAATCCCAAATCCCCACGTGAAGCGTTGACCGTCCTCACGGAGATAATCGCTCGCAGAGTGCAACGTGTAATTGGTGAACATACACAGCGTTCCACCCTTGCAGATCAGCGGTTCGTACTTAGTCGTGTCGCGCCCATGTTTCTTGGCAAGTAGCCGCAGCGGGGCTTGGTCTTCATCAACATCTTCGAGATGTACCCAGAAGCCAAGTTGACCAAACTCACGCAGTGCATCGGAGGGCGGTAGCAAAGAATTATTTCCGTTGTCGATATGTAAACCAGCAGCGTCGCTGCCGACACCACCCCCTTTGAAACCGGGATAGCGGGCGATCATGCAGCCAGCGCGAAAATGGATATGTTCTGTCTTGAGCCACTTGCGGGCAAATCCCCACGCCCGATAATCAACAATACCTTGTAGCAGGGCTGTCTCTGGTGGTGGGAAATCGGTAAGAATCGCACGGCCCGGCGGTGGATCATTTTTCACCTCGTCCCATGTGGGGAGTGACCGTCGCTGTGCCGCTTGCATTTCGCGCAACTTTTCGCCTGTATAAAAACCGGGAACAATTACGTAACCCGTGGCGTCCAATTCTTCAAGATGTGCATCGGTCAGTTCTGCGGACATATCTTCTCCTCTCGATTGTTATACCGTTTCTGAATAATTCTGTCGCACCATTTGGAGGGGAAATAACGGGCGTTGACAACGGGGATAAAGACTCATTGGTTCACGCGCTCATTAATGAACCAATGAACCTATCAACCAATGAACTCACTTACGTTTCAACAATGCGTTATCCTTTACCAGAATTGGTATTAGTACTTCTATGTCATACCTCCATCACCCACGGGATGGGTTCTGGGAAAACATCGTGCTGTTTTGCCCAATCAATTAAACCATCGTTTGTCCCTCCCAGTAACTGTTTGGCAACGTCATCAACCTGCGCCAAAACGGTATCATCCGGCTGGACAAGACTCATCGCTCTGTGCGACCCACCCATCCAGCGATAAGCGTAGCCGAAAATTATTACCTTTGAAACACGATCGGTCAGGTTCGGGGCAGAAGTATGGAAGATACGATTTTCGAATAGGAACGCATCTCCAGCGTTGAGACGGAGTTCAACCGTTCCCACCGGATCAATTTCCCCCTTCGGGATAGGCAGAGGGGTATCTATCAGATGTGTGCCCGGTGCCAAGAGCGTAAAGCCGGAACGTGGCTGCTTAAAATCGGTCAAACAATATCCGACTTTAATACTGACGCGTGGCACGTTTCTGTGCTTCAAATCTTCAGCAAGCCCACTATCCCGATGCCAGCCCCGCTGGTTAACGATTTCTTCATCCGCAGGCTCTGGAAACTTATAAATAATCGCTGTTGTATGCAGCTGAATATTAGGAGACAGCAGTTGGGCAACTAAGGGGACCGTCGGCGATTGGGTCAGTAGAGGATGAAAATCCGGCTCTTGAACAATGCCGGGGCGCCTTTGAACATATGCCCCGTTTGCATCGAACGATTCGATCATCCGGTCACTGACCTGAGTGAGTTTCTCAATCATCTCCGGCGACAACACATCCGGAACGACCAGATAACCGTGTTCATCAAAAAATTGGCGTTGCGCCCCTGTGAGTTTCACAAAATCCATGTCAATCTTCCTTTTATCCTACGAGAAATTTACAAATAACAAGAGAAGCGGAAAAGGAGAAACAAACGTCTTTTTTTAGCTCACTTTCTCATTTTCCCACCTGCCCACTTTCATTATTCACTCCATTAGGGCACAATGGATATAGAACGCGTGTATGTATTCCGTAGGAGGGATCTCCGAATCCCGACTATTACGTTGGTTGCATCTTTCTATTCTAACCGCCTAAATGCCGGGCAAAGAAATCCAGCGTCCGTGGCCAAGCAGCCGTCGCTGCTGCTTCATGGTGACGCTCGCCGGTAAAGTCCATAAAGGCGTGGCCAGCGTTGGGGTATGTATGGAACTCATGTGGCTTATTATGGCGCATTAATTCAGCGCCAATTTTCTCCATATCTTCTGGAGATGGGTTGGCATCTGCCTCACCAAAGTGGAACAGCAGCGGACAGCCAATCTCCCCGGTGCGCTCGAACGGTGACGCGCCTCCTTCTCCCAGAGCCACCATGGTATTGCCGCCGTAATAAGCCTCCGCCGCCTTGAATTGTGGAATTGCTGCCGCCATCAAGTATGCCACCCTGCCTCCCATACAGAAGCCAGTGATACCCAATGCCTCACTATCGACAGCACTGAGGTTCTGCAAGAATGCTACGGTGGCTTGAACATCTGCAATCATCTCCGCGTCTATGAGTTCCCGTGGCCCTCGTGGGTCATCGGGCCCCAATCGGTGATACAGATCTGGAGCAGCAGCGACGTAGCCAGCTTCTGCCAGCCTATCAGTCATCGCGCAGATGAATGTATCAACGCCACCGGCGTGCTGGGCAACCACCACGGCGGGAAAAGGTCCCGTGCCATCAGGCACAGAGACATAAAGACCCATATCTCGATTATCGACTTTGACGGTTTCCGTAAACGATGACATGTTATCCTCCTCTTCTACTTTTTCCTACCGGCCATATCGGTCCGATGTTTATCTCTCCCTTTGAATCTCCTCACACACGAGGTCTGCTAACATGTTGATAAATTCAGGGTGTTCCCCAACAGTACCAGCACGAATAAAATTCATACCACACCCTTCAGCGGTTGCTTTGGCTTCCAAATCGAGGTCGTAAAGTACTTCGACATGGTCGCAGAGGAAGCCGATCGGCGATACAATAACTTCTCGGACACCTGCCACCCCTTTCTCTCGAATCAGATCGTTGATGTCAGGCTCCGTCCACGGCACGGTTGGGTTATCGGGTGCGCTCTGATAGGCAATATCGAAATCAGTTCCGAGCACCGCCGCCACAGCTGAAGCGGTTTGATGAAACTGTTCAGGGTATGGAGAGGTTTTTGCCGCGATTTGGGGAATTGCATGAGCGGTAAAAACTAAACTCGCTTTGGCGAAACGCGATTCAGAAATACCGTTGCAAGCCGCACGGATGCGTTCAGCAATAGCGTTGATGAAACCAGGATGGAGATGCCACAAATCTTCTAAATAGTGTATATTTGGCTGTGCATCGCCCACCGTTTTAACCGCATCAGCAACATCGTTCTGATAACGCTCCCAACTGGCTTTAGACCGATAGGCAGACATGATAACGGCAAGCACGTTGTGATGTCCTTGATTAACCATCTTCTCGATTGTTTCATGAAGATATGGCGTCCAATTCCGCATTCCAACATAGATGGGTAAATCAATGCCCTGTCTTTTTAGTGCTGCGTCAAGCGCGTCTGCCTGCTTAAATGTCAGTTCGTTAAAGGGCGAGAATCCACCGAGCTTAACATAGTGACCTGCAACTTCCTTCACACGCTCAACGTTCGATGGCGCATTCCCGACGATCCCCTCGACAAAGCAGTGCGCCTCCCCAGGACAGGAGTCATACCGCAGACAACAGCCGGGGGTCGGTCCCCCAAACCCAACGAGTAGGAGGCTGTCGTACGCACCTTCTGAGTTGCATTGAGAATTCGTGTCCCGCTTCAACGGTTTCTACTCCCTAATTCTGTGCCGCTTTCGCAGTTCTCACAAAGTGTTTCACGTTTTCAAATGGTGTGTCTCGGTAGAGTCCGTGACTGAGGTTAAGGATGTGCCCAATCTTTCCGCCGCGCTGCAAGCATCGGTTGACGGCATCGGTTATATCATCACAGGTTCCATCTCGCAAGAGCGCATTATCCACATTTCCCTGAAAGGCGACTTTGCCCTTCGCTTCTTTCTGTGCTATTGCCAAATCCACACACTTTCCAACGCTCAAAACGTTAGCACCGCTCTCTAACATCAGCGAGAGGTAGGAGCACTCTTTGGCAAATAGGATGGAAGGTGTGCTCGAATCTAACGCCGCAAAGATCTGTTGGTGATATGGTTGGACAAAGGTTTGGTATCTCGGCAGATCAATCTGATCGGCGATGGATTCAAACAACTGCACAGCCTGTGCACCCTCCGAAATTTGGTAGTTGAGATAATTGATCGTCATCTGCGTTAAACGCTGCAGCAGTTCATGAAATAACTCCGGTTCTTCGTCCATCATCTGAAAGACACTGCGCGCTGCGTCTGAAACCCCTCCACCGGCTGCCATCGGACTGGTTCCTGCGACCATGAAAAAAGCTAAGGTCAGCGGCGATCCCGCAAAACCGATTAATGGCAGTTCTCCATCCAGCGTCTCACGGAGTCCGCTGATAATTTTTCCAGTGAACGCCATCTGTGACGCAGGGTCGTTGAGGGGCTGTAAAGCCTCGATCTGGGCTCGAGTCCGGATGGGTGAATCTAAGACGGGACCGGGGGCAAATCGGAAGTGCACTCCCATTGGGCAGAGCGGTGTAAGAATGTCCTTGTACACAATAATCGCGTCAACCCCGATGCGTCTGGGTAACAGAGATATCTCAATCGCCCATTCAACTTCTTGATCGCTGTATGAGCACGGTATCGTCCGAAATAACCGTTCTAATGGGAGATCGATTTTTTCTCTAAGTGCGCGATACTTCGGATCTGAACGACCAGCTTGGCGCATCATCCACACCGGAACCCGTTCTACTGGAAGTCGTCGCGCGGCACGCAAGAGGAGATCATTTTTAGGCATAGTGTTCTTTCCCGTTCGGCGCTAATCCGACCGCCCCTCGCGTTCCCTCCATTCAAGGTATTCCCTGAGTTTTACGTAACTTTTAATACTTTTCATAATCCGACCACTTTCCCGTTCTTCAAGATAGAGAAAAAATCCCATCAGATATAGGCTAAGCAGAAACAGCAAAAAGCTAATGAAACATTGGAAGATAGCAAAATAGTTCGCTGTAAAACCTAATTTAGGCATCCCGCCTTCCCATGAAACCGAAACAAAGCCTTGCCAGCCAGTAACGCCCATTGATAAAAAAGCAATTGACAGTACGAAAACAACAAAAAATTGTACGCCCATAGCTAACCTTTCTGGGAGGGACTTTGGGATTAATAGTCAATTCCGTATTATAGCATATTGGTTGCCTGTGGTAAAGTCTTCTATGCTCTCAAATTTCGAATGTTTTTCTTGCATAATATAGTCAACCTGTGATAAAGTCTTATCAAGTTAAAAACCAATCTTTAATGATGGAGCCGGAAGCAAGCAAACGCCAAGGAGAGCTCAGAGTCGTGAAGATCGTAGGGATTATCCCCGCTCGCTATGCGTCGAGCCGATTCCAAGGGAAGGCGTTAGTAGACATCCTCGGCAAACCGATGGTGCAGCAGGTCTATGAGCGAGCAGCACGTGCCAAAACGCTGGATGCCGTCGTCGTCGCAACCGATGACCAGCGAATCTACGATGCAGTTGTCGGCTTTGGTGGACAGGTGGTCATGACGCCGCCGGATTGCCCCACAGGCACCGAAAGGGTTGCGATTGTGGCGGAAACACTCGATTGCGATGTCGTGGCGAACATCCAAGGCGATGAGCCATTGCTGGAACCGGTGGTTATTGATCAGATGATTCAACCATTCCTCGATGATCCCAGTGTGGAAGTCAGCACACTGAAACAGCGAGTCGAAAATGAAGAGGATTATCGAGATCCCAACGTCGTTAAAGTTTTGACTGACCTCCAAGGCTTCGCCTTATATTTTTCCAGAGCCTCAATCCCCGGCAATCTCTCAAATCATTGGCTACAAACTCATCCAAACTATCGGCATGTGGGACTGTACGCTTACCGCCGAGAACGCCTCCTTGAATTCACCCAGTGGGAGAGCACGCCGTACGAGAGTGCTGAAGGACTTGAGCAGTTACGTTTCCTCGAACACGGCATTCGCATCCGTGTTGTTGAAACAGAATATCCGTTGATTGGGGTTGATGTGCCGGCTGATTTGGAGCGGGTGCTTGAAATCCTAAAATCACAACTCCCCGATAAAAGCCTGCGGGGATAGGATTGACAGATAAAAGGAGTTTTTTGATGACAAAGTACATCTTCGTAACTGGCGGTGTAATCTCTGGCATCGGAAAAGGAGTAACGACGGCATCGCTCGGTCGCTTGCTCATCAATCGTGGGTTCAAGGTTATGGTGGTCAAAATCGATCCATACCTCAACTCGGACGCTGGCACGATGAACCCATTTCAACACGGTGAGGTGTTCGTGACCCGGGACGGCGCGGAAACCGATCTCGATCTCGGCAATTACGAACGATTTACAGGGATTGACCTCAATCAATACTCGAATTTCACGACGGGTTCGGTATACAGTGCGGTCATTGCCAAAGAACGGCGCGGAGATTATTTAGGGGGAACCGTACAACTTATCCCACACATCACCGATGAAATTAAAGAACGTATCTATCAGCTTGGACGCGATAGCGATGCGGAAGTGGTGATTACGGAGATAGGCGGGACCATTGGAGATTTTGAGACCCCACCGTTTGTAGAGGCAATCCGGCAGATGGCGGTGGAGGTTGGACGTGAAAATACCATCTTTATTCATGTTTCACTGATTTATACCCTGCCCAACGGAGAAAGCAAAAGCAAACCGACCCAACACAGCATCCGTACGCTGCAAGAGTACGGCATCCAACCCGATCTCCTGATTTGCCGCACAAGTCAACCGATGGGAGAGGGACTCCGGAAGAAAATCTCCCTCCTTTGCGGGCTTCAGGAGGATTATATTGTGGAAGGACTTGACACCAATCTCGTTGATGAAATTCCACTGAACTTCGAGCGCCAAGGCATGGGGCGCTTGGTGATAAAGAGACTTGGATTGGAAGAACGCCCGTCAAATAATGTCGAGTGGTCGAAAATGGTTGATAAACTGAAACACCCCAAACACCGTGCCCAGATAGCAATTGTTGGTAAATATGTTCAGGGTTCCGATACCTATCTCAGCGTGAAAGAAGCACTCAAGCACGGTGGAATTGCCAACGAGTCAGCCATAGATGTCAAATGGATTGAGTCTGATATGCTGAGCGAGGACCAAAACTTGGATGAACAGTTCGAAGGAGTCGATGGGATTCTCATTCCCGGTGGTTTTGGCTACCGTGGCATTGAAGGGATGATTGTTGCATCACGCTATGCACGGGAACAGAAAATTCCATATTTTGGGTTATGTCTCGGTATGCAGTGCATGGTGATCGACTTTGCACGGCACGTCACAAAATTGAGGCATGCAAACAGTTCTGAATTTGATGAGGAAACGCCCCATCCAGTAATTGATTTGATGCTAGATCAACGAGAACAGACCGATCTCGGCGGCACAATGCGACTCGGACTCTACCCGTGCGTTCTCAGGGAAAACACAAAAAGCTATGAAGCGTATCAGCAACCGATTATCTTGGAACGACATCGCCATCGCTATGAATTGAACAACGACTATCGGGAAACCCTCGAATCCGAAGGATTGTGTTTTAGCGGGGTATCGCCCGACGAGAATCTGGTCGAAATCACAGAAGTTACTGATCATCCGTGGATGGTCGGGTCACAATTCCACCCCGAATTTCAATCCAAGCCACTTGAACCGCATCCACTGTTCCGCGACTTTATCCGCGCTGCCTTACATTATCAACAGCAGCAACCCAATAATCCATAACGAGTAAGGGATCAAAAACCGACCATCGAGTCTCAGAGGGATTTAAAAAATTGCCTTTTTCTGTGTCTCTGTGGTTTCTTTTACGCATTACGTATTAGATGGAGGTCCGTTATGTCTAAAAATTACGCCCAAATGCACTCTCGCGCTTGGTATGGCGACGAAGAGATTACACTGACGTTCCCCGAAAATTGGGAAGTCACAACGGTTGCGCCGAACGACGCACCCAAGCTCTCAGAAGCAGGGGTTGAAGCCGCATTTGGTCAACCCATCGGTACGCCACGTATTGAAGAAATGGCGCGCGGCAAAAGTAATGCCGTTATCGTTGTCGATGATCTAAGTAGACCTACACCGGCGGCGGAGGTCATCCCCTTCCTACTCCGTGAGCTGCATCAAGCAGGCATTCCCAAAAACGAAATTCGATTTGTTGTTGGTCCCGGTTCACATCGCCCTCTTACGGATGAGGAGATAGCGAAGAAAGTAGGGGCTGATATTGCGGCGTCTTATGAAGTAACAAACCACGACTTTATGAGCGGAAATCTCCGGGCATTGGGTAACTTAGATGACGGTATGCCAATCTATATCAACCCAGTCGTGGCAGACGCTGATTTCAAAATCTGCTTGGGCGGTATTTACCCGCACAAAGCGGTCGGATTTGGTGGTGGAGCAAAATTGATTGTTCCTGGCGTTTCGGGCTTTTCCACGATGTTCCACTTCCACAATTACTATCCGGGACGAGGTCATGCAGCCGTTGAGAGGCAGCACGAGAAAACTGATGCGCGGGATGTTTCAGAAGAGGCTGCCAGAGTCGTTGGAGTGGATGCCATTGTAAACCTGGTCCTCAACAGCAGGCGCGAAATAGCCGGTCTCTTTGTCGGCGATTTAGTGGAGGCGCACCGAGCCGGTGCACGTTTTGCCTTGGAAACCTATGGGACAAAGATTCCAGAGACAGTGCGCCAAGAAACGGATGTGATTGTGCTAAACTGCTATCCGATTGACTCGGATGCAATTCAAACCACCAAAACATTCTGGGCACAACGGTATTTCGGTGATGTCTACACGATCGCCGTTAATCCTGCAAGTGATGGGTTCTGCTATCACGGACTCTATGATCTGTTAGATTATCCACGTTACCTTAGGCGGAGGGCGAGAGCTCAGGAAACCCCGATGCCATTACCCACACCGAAAATCGAATCTCCAAGCCAAGCGCTGGTTTGGTCGGAGAATTTCCCGGCAGACGAGTTTTATAAGGATCATCCCAGTGACATCCTCTTCCGTGAGTGGGATACGCTTGTCAATTTGCTTGCGGAGAAGCTGCCTCAGAACGCGAAAGTCGCTGCCTTTCCATGTGCAAGCATCCAAGTGCTGGAGTAAGGACATTTATTTTTTCTGTAGGAGGGATCTCCGAATCCCGACTTCCTACTTAACGCGTCCGGTGCCTCCCAAGATTTCTTGGGTCAGATATTGAAAGGATTATTATGAGCCAAGAATCAATCAGTCCGTTGCGCATGATTGTTGTGGGCAGTGGCCGAGGGAAGTCACACGCACGCAGCTTTCTGGCACGACCCAACCAATTTGAACTGGTCGGTTTGGTCGATATTGATGAATCCCGTCTCAAAGCTGCCATTCACGACCTGGAACTACCGGAGCATCTCGCCTATACTTCGTACGCAGAAGCGCTCAAACAATCGGACTGTGACGGTGTTGTCATCGCCACTTGGGCGCGTACGCACGATGAGTTGGTTGAGGCTGCGATCGAAGCTGACAAGCACATCATGGTGGAAAAGCCGTTCACGTTGGAACTGGCGCCCGCCAAACGGTTGACTGAAATGGCAGAGGCGCGTGGGCTAAAAATCGTTGTAACGCAACAGTGGCGATACCTGCCCGGACAGCGAACGGTGCGACGCTTGATGACCGAGAGGGCTTATGGCGAGCCGCAGACGGGGCACATGTTCACGTACAAAGCCCGCGGGGGCGAGTACCCCGACTCCGAGCACTCCCAACTCTGGCAGATGACCGTCCATGAAATCGATTCGCTGATCGCGATGGTGAACCGACGCGTAGTGGAGGTATCTGGTCACTCTTACCGACCACCAGAAACGACATGGAATCGCGAATCCACTGCCACCGCCGAGATTACCTTCGATAATGGTGCCCGTTTCGTGATTGTGTCTACTTCCGATGCCCGTGTGAACACCGGTGAATTCCGCGCTGAGTGCGAGTACGGCGCAGTTGTTTTGCACAGTCCACAAGGCTTTGGTGGACCCGAAACTCTGCTTATCGGGACAGACCGTGGGAAGGGACTGAGCGAGGTAGAAATTGATCCAGACTTCACCGGTTCACGTCAACTCGACCAACACGTTGCTGCCACGTTTGCCGACTGGGTGAACGGTGGACCCGAGCCGGAAACCAGTGGTCGCAACAACCTACCGGTCCTCGCTACCCTAAACGCTGTGATTGAGTCAGGGGAGTCCGGTCGAGCCGTGAGCGTGGAGGTTTAGGGCGTTTTTAAAGTCAGGTTGTACAAGGAGAAAACTGTATGAAGGTAACGGGTTCACACCTGATCGTCCAAGCGTTGCGGGCGGAGGGGATAGACCAGATCTTTACCCTAGCGGGCGATCACACCCTCCATCTGATGGATGTTATGGCAGAGGAGGGGTTCAAGTTTGTTGATACCCGCCACGAACAGGCTGCGGTGGACATGGCGAATGCGTGGGGACGGATCACCGGCTCCCCCGGAATATCAATGTTTACTTCGCCGGGGCATGTGAACGCTATTCCAGGACTGGCGTTGGCATATCACATGGAATCGCCGGTCATCAACATCACAGGCTGTGCAGCACAGCACCAACTGGGACAGGGAATTGCACAGCAAGAGATTGATCAGGTTGGGATGGCGAAGCCTATCACGAAAGGGTCATGGTTTATCTCCGATCCGTACCGGATTCCAGAGCATTTTGCACGCGCTTTTCGCACCGCCTTAACGGGCAGACGGGGCCCCATTCACTTGACCATCCCCGTAGATGTCCAAAGTGCTGAAGTGGATACAAGCCGCGTACATTTCGACCCGCCCCAAGTGTACCGCCGCTCTGGCCAGGTCATGGGAGATCCGTCTCTCGTAAAAGAAGCAATAGAGCTGCTTCAAGGCGCACAAAGGCCGATGGTCCTAGCGGGAAATGCAACTGATTCCATAGATCGGGCGGATTTGCAGCGATTCTTGGAGGTAACGCGCCTTCCGCTGTTCACCGAGGAGATTGCCCGTGGACTTGTTCCCGATACCCACCCCTACTGCTTCGGATTCGCAGACGGAAGGGTCAACCTCGTCTCGCGCCGCTTAGATGAGGCAGATGTTGTACTGTTGCTCGGCAAGAAATTGGACTTCACTATCTCCTTCGGCGGTCCACCAACCCTCGCTGCTGATGTGCGTATCGTCCAAGTGGATCCATCAGCAGACCAGATCGGTCTCGCACGCGGCGTGGATGTCGGTATTTTAGGAGATGTCGGTGCGGTGGTAAAACAGTTGGCACAGGAAGCTCAAGGGTATCGGTGGAACGAACAGCCAATCGTTGAAGAGCTAAGGTCTACCCGCGATGACCAAGAACAAGATTTGGACGGTCGAGCAGCACCAGCCACCCCATTACACGCAATGTCCGTCCACAAACATCTGCGCTCCCTGCTGGGCGAGAATGACTGCTTAATCTTTGAGGGCAGCGACTTCTCCTTCTACGGTACCCCCTACTATCCCAGCCTCCGTCCGAGACGTTGGTTCACCAATAGCACACTCGGAATGATTGGATGGGGCGTATCCTACGGCGTCGGTGCCCAAGCCGCGCTTCCTCAGTCCAAAGTGGTCGTTCTCACCGGAGATGGTGCTTTTGGGTTCAGCGCCATGGAGTTGGACACCGCCGTGCGGCACAACTTGCCTGTGGTCGTCGTGATTGGAAACGATAGCGTTTGGGGAATAGACTACCACCAGCAGGTGCAACTCTTCGGCAAAAGTGTCGCAACCGAGCTGCTGCCCTCGCGTTACGATAAGATGGCGGAGGCACTCGGTGCCCACGGCGAATATGTCGAGGAAGCACATCAACTGCCCGGTGCGTTAGAACGCGCCCTCGCCTCGGACAAACCCGCGCTCGTCAACGTGCGGATTCAGGCAAACCCCAGTCCATTGACGGAGTACATCATCGAACGGAAAAGTGCCTTCACCGGAAGTTAGATTCGGAGAGCGCCAGATGCAGGTTCACCTAACGCTCATCATCATTGTTAGGTAATCAATCATTTGGAAAGAGAATCGTCCGGTACACCTACGCCGTTGCGTAATACTCCTCCCAATCCACCCCAGCGCGTCCATTCAGATCCCACTCGACCTGTCCATCGATCAAGGTCAACTCACATTCTAGCTTCTGATTCCCCACAAAGAGCGCCCTTCTGACATCAAGAAAACCGAATCTTCCCTCGTTCAGTTTAAGCACAGCGACATCCGCTACCGCGCCGACACTCAGATGACCGTATTCCGGACGATTAATCATCTCTGCTGGAGTGATCGTTGACATTTTGATAACGTCAAACAGGGAAACGCCTATATTCAAAATCTTCGACATCGTCGTTGCCATATCTTTCATCCCGGCGTTCATGCTGCCGGTGTGGAGGTCTGTCGAAATTGAATCCGGTATCCAGCCCTGCTCGATGGCGGGTATTGCATGGTTCCACACAAAGCTTCCAGCGCCGTGTCCCACGTCAAACTTGACGCCACGATCACGCGCTTCAGCGAAATACGGCTGCAACTTCCCCGTCTCATCGAACATCGGTATCGCAGCTTGATACATGTGAGTGCTAATGTCGCCGGGGCGTATATGCTCAAGTATCATTTCTGGATACGGACGCTCTGGACGGAATGAGCCGAAATCGATCATAGCCAGTAAACCCACCAATCTTCCAGCTTCCACAGCACGGTCAACCCCAAGCCATTCAGGACCTCCGTAGTGTGCGGTCTTGATTCCCACAACAATATCGGGGTAGCGTTCAGCGACTTTCGCCGTCGCTTCAGGTTCCATATCCGGTATATTCTGCTCGATGGCGCCGCCACCCATGCCGTGTCCCACAATGTTGAGGAGCGCGAAAATACGGGTCTTTGACCGATCAATGACGCGGTCTTTGAAATCGGGGAAATTTCGCCACCCTGAACTGCCAACATCAAGAACCGTGGTCACACCTGTGCGAAAATTGTATCCATCGGGATACAGAGAATTGTCACCACAGTAGGCGTTTCGCTGACCGGTACCGGCGTAAGCGTGGACATGTATATCCAGTAAGCCGGGGGTGACATAAAGTCCATCGACATCGACAACCTTTTCTGCTTCCGCGTCCGGAATGTTCTCCGCTACCCGTGCAATCTTTCCATCCGCAATTCCAACATCCATCGCTTGGTCAATATTGTTTTTGGGGTCGATGACGTGTCCACCCTTGAGTAACAGATCAAAACTATTTTGCGTCGTCTCCGACATAATATTCCTCCATTTCTAAACGTCGAATTTGTGGGATTCTATACTAATAATTCAATACGACTCAAGAATGAGTCTACAACTATCCCTCATCAGTAGCAGTAGCATCTTCTGACGGACTAAAGACCCTCTTTTCTACCAAGTACTGAAGTAAATCCGGAAGATCTTTTTTGGGTACTTCCTTTATGGTTATATCCCCAATTTTCGTTGGCAGCACAAATCGTAAAGTGTTGCCCCGTCGTTTTTTGTCATGCAACATTGGTTGAAGCAACGGATCTATCGAAACGCCCAACGCATCGGTCGGTAAGCCAATTCTTGATAGCAGCTTCAATTGTCTCTCAGCGTCTGCAGAAGGGAAAATCTCTGTTTTGACCGCCAGGTATGAAGCAGCAACCATACCCACAGAGACCGCTTCGCCATGTAAATATCTGTGATAAAGCGATTCCAGAGCATGTCCAATCGTATGCCCATAATTCAGGATTGCTCGGCGATCCGTCCTTTCCTCTGGATCTTCCTCCACAACTGCAATCTTATGTTCGCAACACCTTCTAACCAGCCATTCCAAAACATGGGGATCTTTCGCGATTATGTTCTCTACGTTAGTTTCTATGTAATTAAACAGTTCACCGTCCATAATCACGCCGTATTTGACGACCTCGGCAAGCCCCGCCCTTAACTCTCGCACGTTGAGCGTTTGCAGAAAGCTGACATCCATGAAGATCATTTTTGGATGATAAAACCCGCCGACGATGTTCTTTAGCCGCGCCAAATTGATGGCAACCTTTCCGCCGAGGCTACTATCAGCTTGAGCGATGAGCGTGGTGGGAATATGGACCAACGGGATCCCACGCAAAAACGTGCTCGCAGCAAATCCCGCCAGATCGCCGATGACGCCACCGCCCATAGCGATAATCACGGATTGCCTATCCAACTGATGCTCCGCGAAGAAATCGTACAACATCCCAAGACCCCAGTAGGATTTTGTTCTTTCTCCTTCTGGGATCGCTTCGACAATTAAGTCCACGCCTATATCTGCGAGGCTCTCGGAAATCTGGGCGATTTTGGCGGCATGAACCTCTTCGATAGTTTGATTGGTCACTAATAACGCTTGAGAGCAACGCGGCAGATGTTCCTTGAAGAGAGACCCAAAGTCAGGAATGATATCAGTGCCGATATAGATGGGATATCTAATTTTCTCATCTATCGTCGTCCAGATAGGTTCAGTTCTATTTTTCATTGAGTTCATGATTCCTATGCCGTGGACCTGAACGGCTCTGAAACAGCGTCAAGTGTCTCTCGCACCGAGTCGTCGAGTGTCCAACCGACCGCCCCTATGTTATCGTTCAGATGCTCGATTGTGTCCCCACCGGTGATTGCGACTGTGATTTCCGGGTGGGATAGTACCCAAGCGAGCGCTAATTGTGCGGGGGTTACCCCTAATTCTCCCGCGAATTTAATCACGGTCGATATTACCTCACTCGCGGCACCCTGTACAGCCGATGGAAATTGATCCCGCATCCGCGTTGCCCAGAGCGTCCCTTCCGGCGCAGGGCTGTCTGGTGAATAGAGACCGCTTAACAGTCCCACCGCCAACGGACTATATACCATGACCCCCAACCCCTGATCGCGCACAAGTCCGAACATTTCGCCCTCAAGGTGCCGAGTCAGCAGATTGTATTGATTCTGGACGCACATAAACGGCGTTGCGTTGTACCGATCCGCGACCCACAATCCCTTGCAGACCTGCCATGCCGCATAGTTACAACAGCCGACGTAGCGGACTTTACCCGAACGAACCAAGTCATCCAATGCACGAATCGTCTCCTCAAGTGGTGTCGATTCATCGAACGTATGGACAAGGTAGACATCAATGTGATCTGTGTCCAATCGGGTCAGCGATCTTTCGACCTCGCGCATGATGTGGTATCTGGATAACCCTATGTCATTTGGTCCATCGCCTATTTGGCTAGCAACCTTCGAGGTAATTACAACATCGTCGCGCTTACCCTTCAACGCTTTCCCTAAAATAACTTCTGAACGTCCGATGTTTGCACGGTCATCCATCGTTCCGTATACGTTGGCGCAGTCAATCAGATTAATCCCCTGATCAATTGTGTGTTCGATGACCCTTTGTGCCTCAGTTTCATCGCCCTGCCCTCTGAACCCTAAACCGAGCGCCAATCGACTCACCTGAACGCCAGCTTGCCCGAAGTTTACATATTCCATAACTTTTTTGCCTTTCTAGCCGACTTATTCTGCGCCTCGCAACAACTCCAACTTTTGCTGGACAGCTTCAAACAGCAGCGGCGCTGCGTTACCGCAGGACAGCACGCGGAATCCACGCTTTATCGCCTCGATCCCATCGTCCAAGCCGCGGGTCGGATAGCCGACAGCGATACCCTTTTGCGCCGCAGCCGCGAGTACCTTATCAGACGCTTCAGCGACCTTTTCATGCAACGGCTGACCCGGTACACCCAACGAAGCTGCCAAATCACTGGTCCCCACATTCAGGACATCAATGCCTTCGACCTCCACAATTTCATTAATGTTGTCAATTGCCTCGGCATCTTCGATCATCAATGAAACTGAAACCTCATTGTTGATGTTGGCATAATAATCCGCCGACGACACCGCCCCGAACTTGATGCCTCGACTTGGACCCACGCCGCGCTTGCCCTGTGGCGGATAGTACGCGCCGTCCACTACATGCTGCGCTTCCGCTGCGTTGCGGATGTGCGGGACAAGCACACCCATTGCGCCGAGATCGAGCGCACGCATAATACGCGCTTCATCATTCTCATGGACGCGCACGATCGGTGTAGTATCCGCAGCGTAAGCAGCAAGAACCATCCGCTCTATCTCCGTCCAGCCCATAGAACCGTGCTCGGCGTCAATCAGGACGTAATCGACGCCAGCATATCCCATCACTTCAACAAGCCCCGGTTCGGGAAGGCGTACACCGCCACTTAACACCAATCCGCCGGCTGCTAATTTTTGCTTCAACTTATTCGTTCTGATACTCATGATTAGATTCCTTTTGTGTAAAACATGATAAATCGCTTAATATGAACTCATGGTGTAGACTGTGGGAGACGTTCCTCTTTCAACCGCTGAACCTCAGCTTCTGTATCTTCGCTCCGCACCGGCGTTGGTCCCCAATGGTCAATAGTGCTCTGACCCGGCTCGTCGCTTACCGTCACAACGGCATCCGATCTATCTCGGACGTCGGGCTTCAGTCGTGTACCGATGCCCGGTCGTTGCGGCGCATGGAGGAAGCCATCACGGATGTCGAGGTTCGGGTCAACGAATTCGTTATACCAACCTTTATGGAAAGCAGGCACATGCTCCTGTATCATGGCGTTTGCAGAACTCATGCAGATGTGGGAGCAGGCAAAGATGTTTACAGGTCCCGTGGCATCGTGCGGTGCAAATGGCACCTGATGCGCCGAGGCAAGAATGGCGACCTTATGCGTCTCCGAAACACCGCCGGTCCATATTAAATCTGGCATGACGATACGGGCGGAGCCGTTCTCAATGAACAGTCGAAGCTGCCATCGGCTGAGGAGACGTTCGGAAATACAAACCGGAGTTTTGGTGGATTCTTGGAGTCGTAGAAGGGCGTCCGGGTTAAGCAGCGGCATCAGGTCTTCTTGCCACATCATGTCGTACGGCTCCATCGCCTGGGCGATCCGAATCGCTATGGGCAGTGCCCACTTGCCATGAGCGTCGTTGGCAATCTGCATTTCCATGCCAACCGTATCTCGGATCTCGCGGATCGGCTTGAGTGCCAGATCAAGGTCTTTGGGCGAAAGAAACTGACCGTCGCTCGCAATGGCTAACGCGATAGTAGGGCCGCCCTTAATTGCGGTGATGCCTTCATCAAGCAGCTGTTTTGCTGCCTCACCCGCACCTTCATAGGGCATCGCGGTCGCGTAGACACGGATGCGTTTGCGAACTGCGCCGCCGAGGAGTTCGTACACCGGTAAGCCGACCGCTTGACCCTTTATATCCCAAAGAGCGATGTCGAGTGCCGAAATTGCCCGCATCTCTGCGCCGCCATATCCGGCGTGGTCAGACAGGCGGAACATCGCCTCCCAATGACGCTCAATCTCGAACGGGTCACGCCCAATGAGGAGCGGTCCGAAGAAGTCGTGAATCGCCGCCGCAACTACCGATGGGGCATAGAAGGTTTCCCCCAAACCGACGATACCGGAGTCAGTATGGACGTGGACCCAGATGTTGTGTGGCTGGGCTTTGACACGGATGGTTTCGATCTGTGTAATCTTCATCGCTTCTCCTTGAGGGGTTTTTTCCTTTTAGGGTAGGGAGTGGATTAACGTGTAGCTTCGTGATATTTTCTGGTGAAGGGCACACACTTCAGATCCAAATCTTTCCAATAGTATTGGTACTTCTCCGATTTCCAATCCCTATAGATCTCTTCCCATGACATACGATTGAAGTGCGGTAGGAGCGAGCCTTCGGTAATCGGTTGGGATTGACCTTGATAGCGGTAGTCGACGGAAAGACGGAGGCGGTCCTTCGTTTGGTTGGGGAGTGCCTTATGGACTGTAAGACTCTGGAAAAGCAAAATATCGCCGATCTGATAATCCGCTGATACCCATGTGAGGTCCAAGTGATCAGTGTCTACTCCCAAGCCGCCCGCACCTTCAGCTCGCTTTGTGGGTAAAACGCTAAACCTATGCGACCCCGAAAGCACCGCTAAGCTGCCGAAATGCTGTGGACAATCGCCCAAAGGAATCCAAGCGGTATAGGTCTCCTCCGTCCCTTGGATATGAATATAATCTTGGTGGGCAGGCGTCGTGTACCTTATATTTTCAGGAAACATAATTCGCCCGATATTCCGGGGATGGGGGAGCGTCGGTTCGCCAAACAGTTTATCGCAGGCATCAAGGATTGATGGATAATGGGCGAAGGCGTGGAAGGATTCTAAGCTTTGAAAGTCATCGAGGATGGGCCAATATCCGTCCTGTCCTTCCCGGTACGGTCCTCCGTTTCGGATGCCGTCCATCAAATCCGTCCCCTCCTTAATCCAACCGTGCCTATCGCAGATTTCGAGAAAGTCACGGCGGAGTTGGAGAACCGTGTCCGGGTCAATCAGATTCCGGAAGAAAAGATATCCATCTCGTTTCGCACGTGCCCGTAACAGATCGGGTTGATCGAGTAGGTCGTTCGATTCTACAAAGGGTTTGATTTCTGTTGGCATAGGTCGCCTCGTTGATTCGAATTGTTATAAGAATGGCGTAAAACGCACATATTATACAGCCTTGCTAAAAGCCTGTCAATCGGTAAGTCACGAGAATAAAAACAGGTGAGTGAACACAGTCATTGATGCCTACTTTCAAATTTTGGGGCGTTGACATTTCCTGTCAGATATGATACATTTGACGCATATCAATTGTCAGAAAATAGCCTTATTTTACGAGAGAGAATTGTAGCATGTACATTGCGCTGACAGGTGCCACAGGATTTGTCGGGTCACACACAGTTAAGCCACTTGTCGAAGGGGGACACCGCATCCGTGCGCTTGTGCGGCCATCAAGAGATACCTCTTGGCTTGAGGAGTTGGGGGTTGAGATTTGCAGGGGAGAACTGACCGATGAGACTGCCTTATACGCATTCGTTAAAGAGGCGGACGTTGTCCTCCATACCGCCTATGATTCCGCGGTAGAGAACCGGCAACTTGAATACCTACGCTCCAATGTCTTTGGATCGCTGACCCTGCTTGAGCTTTCTCGCCTTGCCGGTGTTCGACAGTTCATCTGCACGACAAGTACCTATCTCCTCCGTTCCGATGTATATACGCTGGCAGATGTACATCAGACACCGATTACAGAAGATTCGCCGCCAATCTCTCCCCAGAACAGCTATGTCATGCATAACAGTGTCTTGGAATCGGCATGTCGAACCTATTATACACAGTTCGGGTTGAACACAACCGCTTTCCGTTGCGCATGGATATATGGAGTCCATCCCAATTTGGAGAAAACCGTCTGGCGCGACATCTTTGAAACAGTTCAAAGGGATACCAAGTACGAAAGCACATTCGGATGCGATGTTGTCGCTGTCGATGATGTTGCAGCGGCACTGACGGCAGCGGTAGATAACCCCGCATCTTTTGGTCAGGTCTTTAACCTGTGCGATATGTTTGTGTATAACCAAGAATTGGCACAGTTAGCACAGGAGGTAACCCGCGGCAAAGCCAAAATCGTTCACTCTAAACTCCCAAAGTCCGCAGCGATAAGTTCCGAGGGAGTAAAAAGGTTAGGCGTAGATCTACATCGGGGTTTGGATGGCATCCGCGACTATTTTGAAGCACTGCACAGGTTGATTTAGCACCTATCCAATATGGCATTGGATCAAAATGACAATTCCGTTAGAAAACGATACAATCACCGCCATCGACGGTCTCAAAGTTGGTCATGTGACGAATGAAAAGGCGCGCACAGGATGTACAGTGATTCTTTGTGAGTCTGGAGCTGTCGCCGGTGTTGATGTCCGAGGATCCGCACCCGGCACCAGAGAGACCGATGCCATTCGTCCCGGCGGATTGGTCGAGAAAGTCCATGCGGTGTTGCTTACAGGCGGTAGCGCGTTTGGATTGGAGGCAGCAGGCGGTGTAATGCAGTTTCTTGAGGAACGTGGCGTTGGTTTCCCAGCAGGTCCAGTGCGTGTCCCAATTGTACCGAGTGCTGTTATCTTCGATCTGGGTGTCGGAGATCCAAGGGTGCGTCCAGACCGAGAGATGGGCTATCACGCTTGCGTGAATGCCACCAATACTAAGATTGAGATGGGACAGGTGGGTGCTGGAACAGGCGCAACGGTTGGGAAGGGAGCAGGGCTTCAGCCATCAAATGGTGGGATCGGATCGGCGTGTCGAGTGCTGAAGTCGGGACTGATGGTCGGGGCGATTGTCGTCGTCAACGCGGTCGGAAACGTTGTTGATCCAACGACCGGAGAGATTATAGCAGGCGCGAAAGACCCGGAGACGGGAGAATTTGTGAATATTACAGAGAGATTATCTGACCCGGACGAAAAAGATCAATTTCAAACGCCTAATACAAATACAACCATCGGTGCCGTTGCTACTAACGCAGCCCTTTCCCCAACAGAAGTTACGAAAGTTGCGCAGATAGCGCACGATGGCTTGGCGCGAACGATTCATCCGGTGCATACCATGTTCGATGGCGATACAATTTTCGCGCTTTCAACAGGAACGCACGATGCACCGGTCAATACCGTTGGCATCGTCGCAGCGGAGGTGATGGCAGAGGCGATCTGTCGTGCTGTGAAACGCGACACAACGTGCGATCCCTAAGCCTCATATCCATACTTCTGGCCCGCGGGAAGTGGCTCGCGCAGAATACGTGACTTCAGTTGTCTAACGGTTTGGCGAATTGCACCGCTAAAACCTTGGGACTCCTGCAAAATATCAATCTGTTCGGCTTGTCGCTCCACCTGTTGGCTCAAGTGCATGATAATTGCTTGGGCGCGTTTACTTGATTCTTCAGAGGCGGTTTGCATCTGCTCAATCATGGCGTCTGATCGCTTGATTTCCGACTCCATGCGTTTTTCTAGCCGTTCAATTTGGGTGCAGAGATACTGATTCTCTTCGGTTAATTTTTCAATTAGTGTGGCTTTTTCGCGGACTAATACCTGCAGATGAGCGAGTTGAATGTTTCGTAGCGGAGGTTGATATGCCGAATCGCTCGACTCTGATATTGATATAGTTTGCAAGGCTTCCGTTGCTTCCATTGGTGTTTCAGTGATTGCCATTGTGTACTCCTGTCTCACAGTTCGCATTTTAATTTTTAATTTTGTATCACTCGATATTTATTTAGGAGTTACGTAGTTCAGTTTGTAGTAGGGCGATTTATCGACCATCCGGACGCGCAATGAATTGCGCTATTACAAACCTAAGACCTTACTGTAGTTGCCCGATTCACTGGGCGTTGGAAATGGCGTACTGCGGTGATTCATCACCGAACTACAAAGTTTTGAGTGTTCAAGTGCGTAAGTCCTATTTATTTTAGCTATGATGATAACGTGCTTGTGGAAGAATTTGTTTCAATTCCTGACAAGCAAAAGGAAACACTATGATTTCAAATCTCACTCCGAAAGATCTCATTCTTTCCCCCGATGACCTCTCGGCGGAAGCAGTTAGTCAAATCCTTGAACCGTATGGGTTCCAGGATGTTCAAGGTGTAAATCGCCGCCTCGACAACTTAGCAGACATACCCCCATATCGTGAAGCGTTTGCCGAAATTGTCAGCCATTTGTTGAGCGCATCGGCGGATTCGCCGGACCCGGATGCGGCACTGAACAATTTTGAGCGTTTTGCCAACGCGACATTTGATCGGCTTTGGCTCTATCGCCTGCTGCATGATGCCCCTTTTCTTCTGAGAATACTGTCAACCTGCTTTGGATCCAGTATCTATTTCTCAGATATTTTGGTGCGGAATCCTGAGTACTTTTACGAACTCATGGATGCTGGGATGATGAGCGACCCGAAAGACCGCGAAACGATGTATGGCGAACTATCCCAAGCGGTGCAGCCGTTTGATCTGGCAGAGCAGAAGTTGAACGCGATTCGTGGCTATAAGCGGAAGGAGAGTTTACGACTGGGGCTGCGCGATCTGCTGGGTGACGCCGATCTTGAAACAACGACACGGGAGTTGACCAACCTCGCGGAGGCGGCACTACAAGTCTGCTATGAAATCGGTACAGATGAACTTACCCCCAAAATGGGCATCCCTTGGGGTGAACTCCCCAACGGCGAAAAGGTCCCGAGCACACTCACTGTGATAGCGATGGGCAAGTTTGGGGGATATGAGCTCAACTTCAGTTCAGATATCGATGTGATGTTCGCTTACTCACACGATGGGATGACGGATCAAGGTGTTGAGAATCAGGAATATTTCGCTAAGCTCTGCGAATTTATTATCAACGGGATGAGCCAAGTCACTAAGGCGGGCTATGTTTTCCGCGTTGATGTCCGTTTGCGTCCTGAGAGCCGGGCGGGCGTGATTGCCCGCTCCATCGACAGCTACGAAGCCTATTACGAAGGCTGGGGCGAGATTTGGGAACGCCAAGCGCTAATCAAAGCCCGTCCCGTTGCCGGTGACCTCAAATTAGGGGAACAGTTCATTCGGACTATTCAGCCCTTTGTCTATCGCCGATACCTTGATGAATCCTCTATTACGGAGATAAAACTGGATGTTCGCCAGACGAAAGCGCGGATTGAAAGTCAAGTCCGGGAGCAGGGCGATGACGTGATGACACATGTTAAACTCGGTATCGGCGGCATTCGTGATATCGAGTTTACCATCCAATGCCTCCAACTAATCCACGGGGGCCCCACCCCAGCGTTGCGGAATTATAACTCACTGCAAACTATTGACCTACTCTACCGCCATGGAGCGCTTGATCAGATGGATCGGGATATCCTCGCCGATGCCTACCGTTTCCTGCGGACAGTTGAGCATCGTATCCAGATGTTAGCTGATTTGCAGCGCTATTCTCTTCCCTCTAGCGAACCGGAACTAATTAAACTTGCCAAGCGGATTGGGTATCAGGATAGCGAGGCTGGTTCTGCTTTAGAAGCCTTTGAGATGGACTACACGCTACATACAGATGCAGTTCGGTCAATTTTTAGCAAGGTTTTAACACCGCCGGTTTCAGATAGCGAAGTAGATATAGAAGCCGTGCTCATCGCTACCGAGCCAAGGGTGATACGCGACCTCCTGGAGCCCGTTGGATTTGCTGATGCGCGAGAAGCCCATCAGCGATTGAAACGAATGGCGGAAGGTTCCGATGGTGTGCGATTTTCTCCGCATGTCCGCCGATTGTTTGTTGATCTCGCACCGACACTGCTGCGTCTGTTGAGCGAATCCCCCGACCCTGACACGGCACTTCATTACATTGAAACCTTCGCAAGCAAGGTAGGAGCGCGTAGCTCCCACTACGCGATGTTTAACGAACAACCAACCACGCTTGAGCTATTGACCAAGCTATGTGGAACCAGTCGTTTCTTAGCTGAGCTATTAACCGCGCAGCCAGAATCCTTTGATGTGTTGACTGCCCCGGCGGTGATGGACCATCCCAAAACGGCATCCGAAATCTGTATGGAGGCACTTCAGGAAATCGCAGATGGAACACCGGATCAGGTGTTTCAGGCATTAAGACGGTATAAAAACAGCGAGATCCTGCGAATCGGTATGCGGAATATTCTGGGACAAGCAAATCTGTGGGCTACGACGACTGAACTCTCCGATCTTGCGGAAGGCACCTTGCAGGCAATGTATTCCCATATCAACGCAGAATTACAAAACGAGTATGGGAAGCCGTTGGAGAAGCATGGGAATCAAAGGGAAATTTCTTCCACAAACAAAAAGACGGATGTAGATTTGCCTGTGGCGCGTTTTGCCGTAATCGGTATGGGGAAATTCGGCGGGCGGGAACTCAATTTTAGCGCGGATCTCGATCTGATGCTTGTCTACTCCGCTGAAGGCGAAACAACACAAGGCACCCCTAATGCAGATTATTTTAGTAGACTTGGATTAGAACTGGTCAATCGGATGAAGGGGAATACGGGAGGCGGTGGAATCTATGAGATTGATCTGCGACTCCGCCCATTTGGTTCAGGCGGTGCGATTGCATTGTCTCTGGAAGGCTACCAAGGTTACTATGAAAAAGACGCGGAAACGTGGGAGCGTCAGGCGCTAATCCGTGCCCGCCCCGTTGCTGGGGATATCCAATTAGGTCAAGAGTTTATTAAACAAGCACATGCCTTTGCCTACGGTCAATCGCTAACCGCTGAACAGATCACACATATTGTCCACAATCGGCGGCGCAAAGAAGCACAAACGACGCGCCGAACCTTTACCTCAGCTACCGCACGTCGTCGGAGACGCAGAAGAAAACAGCAGATCGATGTTAAGTCTGGATACGGGGGACTCATCGATATCGAATTTGTAGCCCAGACGCTTCAGTTACTGCACGGTATGACGCATCCACAGGTGCGGGTACAGAACACCGTTGAGGCGATTCACCGGCTGCATGAAGTTACAGCTTTGACCCGGGATCAGCGGGAGCAGCTCCTCCTCGCATACGAATTTCTGAGGAATGTGGAAAATAGCTTGCGAATCGTTCATGATCGACCGTTGGACGCCCTACCGGATAAAGCTCATGAACTGGAGCAGCTCGTTAAACGACTCGGCTACGAAGATGGGACACAGCGGTTTTTGAAGGACTACCATTGGTGTACAGAAACCACACGGACGTTATTTAATCAGTTGTTGAACGTGCAGTAATTCGACTCAATTAGGACGTGCGCCCTTCAGATTGTAGTTACCGAATTCGTCGGGTGTCAAAGGGTATGTTCAGATTCCACAACCATCGTAGACAGGGCATCCCCGATGAATCGGGACAGGCAGGATTCGGAGCAACTTGCCCCGCATTGGTGATGAACTATCGAATTATAATACCCCATCGTTCGACTGCGTGAGTCCTATCAATATTGATTTCTCAAAATAACCCACGTGCGGCGCCTCCATCCACTGTCATCACT
The DNA here is from genome assembly GCA_965220385.1 of Candidatus Poribacteria bacterium. Taxonomy (GTDB): domain Bacteria; phylum Poribacteria; class WGA-4E; order WGA-4E; family PCPOR2b; genus PCPOR2b. Next base: position 5,349,464 of record OZ244825.1, read on the forward strand.
TGGCCCGTGATGTTTCCAGCTTGTTCGCTGCATAGAAGAGCGACAAGTGCAGCCAATTCCTCTGCCTCGCCCATCCGACCAATAACTGAGGCTTCAGCGGTTTCTGATTCAATTTCCGCATAGCTTCTGTTTTGTGCTGCTGCTGCCTGTCGTATCAATTCTTCGCCCAGCGGTGTCCGAAACGGTCCAGGACAAACGGTATTGACCAGAATTCCTGCAGGTCCCAGTTCATTAGCGAGCGACTTGCTCAGTGCCGCTACGCCTGCTCGAAAAACGCTGGAGATGAGATAGGGCGTGCCAGGTTCCTTAACAGCAATACTGGTGATGTGCACGATGCGCCCCCAATTCGCCTGCTGCATATGTGGGATGACAGTGCGGCAGAGCCGGATAACCGGCAGCAAAACACCCTCATAACCTCCCTGCCAATCCACATCTGTTAAGTCTGAGAAGGCACCCATTTGCGGGTGTCCAACGTTGGTAACGAGAATATCAACGGTTCCGAATTCTTCCACACCCCTCTCAACCAGCCGTTCAATGTCTTCTTCTTTTGTGAGATCGCAAACAACGGGTAATATCCGTGAGTCACTTTCAGCGCGTATGGATGCCGCTGTCTCACTAAGTGCTCGCTCGTTACGCGCACAGATCACTACGCTCGCGCCTTCGTGAGCCAACGCTGTTGCACACGCCCTTCCCAAGCCCTTGCTCGCCGCACAAACAACCGCAACTTTTTGATTTAATCCTAAGTCCATCGATGTTTCCTCCTTCTTTATCCTTTTGTGCTTGAGTATAGCGCACAGCACTGGATGAATCAAGATCCAAAAACATTAGGAGATGATTGCTTGGTTCTAAAAAACATGATACGATTGGTAAATTGAAAGATTTTTCAAATTAACTGAGGGGGTACTGAGATGGCAGGGCAGGTAGAAGATAAAGTGGTTCTGGTGACAGGTGGAAGTTCGGGGATTGGTCGGGCAACGGCGCTGACATTAGCGAGCGAGGGAGCAAAGGTCGTCATCGCCGATCTCAACGTTTCGGATGGCGAGCAGACGGTGCATCTGATTCAAGAAACCGGTGGGGAGAGCATCTTTGTGGAGGCAGATGTGTCAAAGGCTGACTCAGTTGAAGCGATGGTCAACAGAACAGTCGAGAACTACGGTCGCTTGGATTGTGCCTTCAATAACGCTGGCGTCGGCAGAGGTGGCAGCACAGTAGACTGTACAGAGGAGGACTGGGAATTTACCATCAAAATCAATCTCACAGGCGTCTGGTTGTGCATGAAGTACGAAATCGCCCAGATGCTCAAACAGTCCAGCGGTGCTATTGTCAATACGGCGTCTGCATACGGTCTCGCCGCCGCCGGAGGAACGCCGTCGTATGTTGCGAGCAAGCACGGTGTTGTCGGATTGACCAAGGCTTCTGCAATGGAATATGCTGCTGAAGGCATTCGGGTCAATGCGGTCTGTCCGGGTCACATCAACACGCCAATGATAGAAGGGGGAATGAACGACCCTGAAAGCAAAGCGCGGATGCTAGCGAGGCATCCAATCGGACGAATAGGGGATCCAGAAGATGTCGCCCAAGCGGTAATGTGGCTCCTATCGGATGCAGCTTCTTTTGTCACCGGACACGCTATGTCCGTGGATGGCGGTTGGGTTGCGCGCTAATTATGAATAGGATAAATGGTGTGTGCACTGTTTTTTTATTTATTACAGAACCGGAGTTGCTAACGGTTGAGCGGAAAAGCGAGTCTTCACTTTGATGGTTGTCCCAAACATGAGGAAAGTGATATAATGGAACGGTGCATTAATCACAAATTCCAAGGAGTTATGTATGGCAGACGAAAATCGTATTACCGTTACAGTCAATGCAGGTGAACATAATCGGGACGGTTGCCCCGTCAGCGTTGACATAGATAACCTCCAAGTTGAATCGCTTGCAGGTGGATCGGTCACCCTTACGGATCAAGTGAGCGGTGCAGCCATCCCCGCCGACCTCAACAGCGACGGCAAAACTGCGACACTCTCATGGATCTTGGACGGACTCAAAGCCCATCAGGAACGATCATATACCCTCTCCTCAGGCGATGCTGGAAGTGGTGGGGTTGCGTTCAGCGAACGGGACAATGCCATTGATGTGACAGTTGATGGCAGAGCGTTTACAACCTTCCGCTATGGAACCGATGGGTTTCGACCTTACTTCTTCCCCGTATTTGGTCCCGGTGGGAACCCGATAACCCGCGGCGAAACCAGTGAAGAATCTAGCGATCACGTCCATCACCGATCCCTATACGTCGCCTACGGTGAGGTCAACGATGTGGATGTATGGGCGGAGGGCGAAAATTCGGGCAGAGTGGTGCATCGATCCTTCACGGATAAAAGTGGGGGCGCAACGGTCGGCAAAATCTATACTGAAAACGATTGGGTGGATAAACCGGGCGAAAAGTTGATGTCAGACCGACAGAATTTCCGCATCTATAACACGCCTGAGACGGGAACCATTATCGACTTGGATTTGACCCTGATCGCATCTGCGGGAGATGTTCACTTTGGAGACACCAAAGAGGGTGGGATTATATCCGTCCGCGTCAATCCGTCGATGAACGCATCCGATGGTGGAAAGATTGAAAACGCTTACGGTGGGACCAATGAAGGCGAAACATGGGGTAAGCGTGCACAATGGTGCGACTATTCAGGTGTCGTCGAAGGGACGCCTGTCGGAATTGCTGTATTTGATCACACTTCCAACCCGCGCTATCCCACATATTGGCATGTCCGCAACTACGGCTTAATGACGACAAACATCTTTGGGACCGGCACGTTTGAAGGTGACCCGAGCAAGGATGGTTCTTATACGATGAAAAGTGGGGAGGAGATGAATTTCCGTTTCCGCGTTCTCATCCACGCCGGTGACGCTGCAACGGGTCAGGTTGCACAGAAATATCACGATTTCATCAATCCGCCAACGGTATTAATTTCATAATTGCATTGTACAAATATAGATCGAGGCGGCTGAACAGATGATTTTCACGTTTCACGCATCACGTTTTACTGTTCAGCCCATGAGTTATGCCAGATCAGTTCGTTTTGCTGTGGGTCGTCCAGTAAGTCGCCAATCGTCAGCGAATTAAAATAATCGTCCGGCAGGACATTCTTTTTCCCATTAAATGTCGAACCATCAGGCATAAAGGCGCACGTCATCGCACGACGCGGTCGAATTGTCATATTTGCGCCAGCAGCATGGGCAATCAGACCATTATGCCAAACGATTGATCCAGCAGGACAAGGACACGCCTGTGGCTCAATCTCTCGCCATTCGGGATACACCTTGAACAGTCCACCCAGGTTCTCTCCAATGCCAACGTTCTCAAACCGCGCAACCCGATGCACACCGGGCAGATACCAGAGGCATCCGTTGGCGAGCGTTATATCGTCCAGCGCCATCCACAAAGATAGGGCATCACGGGAACTGAACGACCAATAGGGCACATCCAAGTGCCAAGCCGTTGGATTCCCATGGGGCGGCTTAATCAACGCTTGGTCATGCCAGATTCGGATGCCTTCTACACCCGCCAACCTCGTAGCCATCCGCCCAATTCGTGGATCACAGATAAGCTGGTGCATACCTTCGTGTGTATCCGCAAGCCGCAAGCACTGTGTAAAAACCCTCGCGTAAAAAGCGTCTGGGTCCATCTGATTCGTCATAAAATTTACGGCACCTCCCAGACGCTCCGCAACGGATTCCTCGGTACATCGGCGCCATTCTTCCAGCTCGTCCGCATCAAGAAAATCCTCAATGACCAGAAAACCGTTGGTTTGATAGAATTCAATCTGTTCTTCCGTGAGCTCATCACGCATCGCCGCTTATTCCTCCTGTGTCAATGATTCTCAATCCCACCAATCCATCGCTATCCCGTTCCACCCTTCACACTCCAAACAGCACCGGTGGTGTAGGTATTGCGTTCTGAACAAAGAAACTCGATGACTTCCGCCAATTCCTCCGCGTCTGAGTACCGCCCAACCGGCGTTCCCGGGTTGGCGAGAAATTCAGCGGAGAAGCGTGGGACAACCATCTCTGTAAGCGCGCGTCCCGGCTCCACACCGTTCACGAATACCCCTTGTTTCGGATACGCATTGCCAAGCGCACCGATAAATGAGAAGACCGCTCCCTTAGAAACGCCATACGGCACTTGGTTCGTTGCGCCACGCCGCGCTCCAGAGGAGATTGTCACACACCGTCCCCAGTTTCGCTCCAACATGTGAGGGATCGCTGCCTGATGTGCGTGGTAAACGCCGTAAATATTAATCCGCATAACTTTATCAAACTGTTCGATCGATTGTTCATGGAATGGTGCTTCCAGACCCAAAATCCCAGCGCAGCATACGAGAATATCCAAACGCCCAAAGGTTTCGACTGTTTGAGCGACCATTGATTGAACGGCAGCAAAATCAGTCACGTCCGTTTTTATAAATAGCGCACGCTGTCCCATCTGTTCAATCTCTTTGACCAAACCGGCGGCTTCCTCTTCGAGGATATCCGCGATAACAATATCCCGACCCGCCTCCGCGAGTCGAAGGGCAGACGCCCCACCGATACCTCGAGCCCCGCCAGTTATTACTGCCACCCGTTTCTCTTGGGGTGCTGCAAAACGCAGATTCGGCATAGACTAATCCTCCTAAATTTGCTCTAACCTTCCGAGGCTGCCAAATCTTCGGAAGATCCTATCGCTTCGTAGGGGCAGGTCTCGTACCTGACCCAAAAGGCAACCACAAGGGCTTGAATCCCGATACCATCGTCTCGATTAATCGGAATACGACGCATCAAGATAATTCGCAATCTCGGCGCAGAGATCGACAATATCCCCAAGACCGTTCTGGATAACATCGTAAACTATACGTAGATTAACCCTAGGGTAATGGTGGACAATGATATTCCGCATCCTGACAGCTTGGCTAACCTTCTCCGCAAGTTCCTGCGGTATGATCCCGTTCTTGGCGAGCATTTCAATCGCTTCAGGACGACTGTTAGGTGATCCGAGGTTAGCACCGGCGACAATGTGCATTGCGATGTCACTGATTGCTTCTAATATCGTTTGGAGTTCGTATAATGACGCATCCACCGCCTGAAAGTCCTCAGCGAATTCCTCGAAACCCTTCCCCTGTTGACTCTGTAAACGATTCAGCATCTCCTGGACATAATTCACTAAGTGCTCAATGCGCCTCCGATCTATCATGTCCTTTCCCTTCTTTAACATCTGTCTCGTTTTTACACGTGCCATCAAGTAACGATGACCAATTTGTCGCCACGGTTCTTCATCTGTATGTTTTTCAAAAATGTCCATCTCAAACTGGATACGCTCGTGTGGGTTGGCACAAAAGGCAAGTTTCCCCGTCCGCAAGATTTCGTAGGCAAAATGCGTTGATACTCCCTCCAGATTCACGACATCAATTTCAACGCCTCCCAAGGCTTGACACAGATGTTCCGACAGCTTTCCAGTAATCTCTAGCTGGCTCGACGCTTCCGCCCCACCAAATAGGAGTGCCACATCGACATCGCTCTCTGCCCAAACCTTCCCTGTTGCATGAGATCCGAAAAGGTATGCCGCAGTGACCGGTGGACTCATGTTGACAACGGCGGTTTTGATTGCCTGTTTAATAGAAGCCTGTGAAATTTGCATGGCACCAATCACAATTTTTCAAAAAAATAAGATAGCTATAGGATATGCCATGCTACCAAAAAATGTCAAGTTCGCTTTCAGCCACATGTAGGAGCGTTTAATTCTTCTGTAGGAGGGATCTCTGAATCCCGACATCTAGCTAGTTGACCCTACAGCGACACGGTTGCGGTCAAAACAACCGTTGACAGAGATCACACGCTGTGATATAGTTTTCAAAACCCAATAAGGGTGGACAACATATATCAAAAAACGAAGGTCCCGACCTGTTCTCGATGAATTGGGACTACGCGGGACTTGGGAGGAAAAAATGGCAGATCGATTGGCGGTTGATGGCGGAACTCCGGTTATTACGGAACCTATTCCCAGCGGCACGCACGGTCCAAGTGCTATCGATGATCGGGAGATTAACGCAGTCACTGAAGTGCTGCGGAGCGGCAAGCTGTTCCGGTTTGTTGAGGATTCTCACGTGGCTGCGTTTGAAACGGAAGCCGCGGCACTGCTCGGTGTAAACCACGCACTGATGGTCAATTCTGGCACAAGTGCAATAATCTGTGCGCTAACAGGGATTGGCGTCGGTCCCGGGGACGAAGTGATCGTTCCGGGCTATACCTTTATTGCAACAGCGGCAGCGGTCGTTGGTGTGGGTGCTATCCCGGTCATCGCTGAGATCGACGAATCGCTCGGCATGGATCCCGCCGATGTTGAACGGAAGATTACGCCGCACACAAAGGCGATCCTTCCTGTCCACATGCAAGGGGTGCCGTGCCGTCTTGATGACCTCATGGCGATAGCCAAGCAGCATGACCTCAAAATGGTCGAAGACTGTTGTCAATGTGTCGGTGGCCGGTATAAAGGGGCATATACCGGAACGTGGGGCGAAGCTGGCGCGTGGAGTCTAAACTACTTCAAGGTAATCAGCTGCGGTGAGGGAGGCATGGTGTTTACAGATGACTACGATATCTATGAACGCACCGCTTTCGCCAGCGATGCCGCGATGCCGATGTGGATGAGCGATAAGGAGTGGCAAAATCCACCTTTCTCACGTCAGGGCTATCGTCCAAGCGAAATTATGGGATCAATTGCGCGGGTGCAACTTTTCAAACTTGAGGACATCTTAAGCCATACCCGTCGGCTGAAAAAAGCATTCCTCGCGGAGATAGATGAGCCGAAGGGATATATCCCACAGCATGTCGATGATCCGGATGGCGAATGTGGCATCAGTGCAGCGATAATTGTCAAGGATCCCGAACTCACCCCGAAGTATGTCGAAGCACTCAAGGCAGAAGGACTGGGCGCAGGTACAGCCTACAACGAGGGATTTCCAGACCGTCACATCTACTATTACTGGGATTCAATCCTGTTTAAGCATTCCCACCACCCATCGGGCTATCCGTGGAAGGATCCGGCTTACAAGGGCAATGTCGAGTATTCGCGGGATATGTGTCCGCAAACCCTTTCAATATTGGGCAGAGCCTTGCGATTTGGGTTCAATGTCAACATGCAGGAAGATCACGCCCGATTGATGGCCGCAGCAATCAACAAAGTGGACGCAGCGTTAGGATAGATAGTGAAACGGGCACAGATCACCGAAGCACTACAGACGCTGGGTGTGCAGCCCGGTCATATTGTCTTTGTGCACAGTTCGTTGCGCAGCATTGGCTACGTCGAAGACGGCGCAGACGCTGTGGTTAGCGCGTTCTTGGATTTGCTCGGTCCTGCGGGCACACTGGTGGTGCCGGCATTCACCTTCTCCCACGGCGGGAAATCTAATCCGGTGTTCGACCCTATCCAAGATCCGTCTGAGATGGGGCGTATCTCGGAGGTGGCTCGGACGCGTCCCGGCGCACAACGAAGCCATCACCTGCTACACTCCGTTGCTGCTCTGGGTCCTCACGCAGAAGATATCACCGCTGTCCACGGTCCCTCCGCTTGGGCCGCTGACGGTCCCTTCTGGAAACTCTATGAACTAGATGCCCACATTTTAATGCTAGGCGTTCCCTATCTCCGCTGCACCTTCTTTCACGTTATTGAGCAGCTTGTGCAAGTTCGCTACCGGCGGTGGCGGGAGGTCGAGGCGAAAGTTCGAGATCCGGATGGGCGCGAACGACCGCTCCCCATGTTCGGTTATAGCCCCAAACCGGGATTTGCTGGCAACGACTTTAACAAGCTGGGATCCATGCTGGAGGAACGCGGGCTGGCTCAGGTCGGAGCAGTAGGCAACGCCGTAGCTCGACGGTTTCGGGCACGGGATGCACTTGAGATCGGTCTCGCTGAGTACCGGAAGGATCCACTCCTGCTTGTCAAGACCGGTAACAGCATAACGCAACTCCGGGACGGCGCCCTAACCGCAGATTTGCACAATGAAAAATCGGTAATCGATCCAACAAAAATCTATGAACGGAAGCAATAATTCAGATAAGATAGCCCAAGTTGCTAGGTTCTGTTGACATTCATACGCTTCTTCGTAGGGGTTGGGTTTCCCAACCCTTTGTTCGCACGTCAGAGCCGATGTCGGGCTTCTGTAGGTCGATTTTCCAAAATCGACGTTTCAGTGTCGAGATGTGAACTCGACCTACAAAATCGACTTGCCTGATCTATAGCCCCGGCGGGGCGACATGTTTATAGAACATCGGCAAACCAATTATCCCAAGCCCCAGAGGGGCGACATGTGTGCAGAATACTCGCGTTAATATAACGCAAGTTGATAGTTGCTAAACCGGCTCGGCTTGGATAGGCATATCCAAGCCATCTTTGCGCGTGTGCAGTGGATTTGTCAATCCACTGCGAACAGTGAGGAACTCGATTTCGTTTTCATGCTTCCGCTTTGCGACATTTCACATCACTAGCAACTTAGGTTAGTATATCTAATAGGACTTACACAGTTGGTTCATAAGTCCCCCTGATAAGGGGGATTTAGAGGATTAAAGATAAAATAAATCTACACCACATGCTAAATTTGCGTAAGTCCTGTCTAAGAAAGAAAAGACGATGACACAGAAAGACACAACAGCAGCGATCTGGGAACAACACAAAAAAGTGATACCCGGTGGTGTCGTTTCACTGAATCGCGTAATCGATCCGATGCGTGTTTTTGTGAAAGCGGAGGGCGCCTATTTCTGGGATAGCGAAGGGAAACAATACATCGACTACCACGCCGCCTTCTCGCCCTATCTGCTTGGCCACAGCGATCCGGATGTCGATAGAGCAGTCATCCAATCCATAAAAGAGGGCAAATCTTTGATAGGCGCGGGCACAACCCCTTGGGAGGGTGAGTTGGCGAATCTGTTGGTAGAATGTATACCCACCCTGGACCAAGTGCAGATCACCAATACAGGATCAGAGGCGACCTTTTTCGCCGTGCGGGTCGCTCGGGCAATAACCGAACGTGACGAAGTGATTATCATGCAAGGCGGGTATAACGGCTGGCATAACGATGTCGCTTTCAATCTGATGGATCCCCATGAAAGAATTGAGGGCTATCAGTCCGGCGAGGAGCTACCACTCTACCCAATCACAGCCGGTATGCCATCCTCCGCTTCCCAGCATGTCCATGCCGTACAGTTCAACGACTTGGAGGCCGTGGAAAACCTGATAAAAACGGGTAATATCGCGTGTGTCATTCTTGAACCGATTCTGCAAAATATCGGTGTGGTCAAACCAAATCCCGGATACTTAGAGGGACTGCGACGTTTGTGCGATCAATACGGTTCTCTGCTAATTTTTGACGAGGTAAAAACAGGATTCCGTCACGCCTTGGGCGGTTACCAGTCAATATGTGGGGTGCAGCCGGATCTATCGGTGTTCGGTAAGGCGGTCGCCAACGGCTACCCACTCGGCGTTGTCGGCGGAAAGCGGGAGTATATGGAGTATTTCAACCACCCGCAGCCGGAAAAGAAGGTGTTAATTGCGGGCACCTATAGCGCCCATCCCGTCCCCACCGCAGCAGCAATCGCAACCTTGAAGAAGTTGAAGGCGCAAGAGACGGAGATTTACGACCATCTGGAACACCTCGGTCAGATGATGGAAGCCGGCTTAAAGGAGCTGCTGGCTAAGAGAGATTTCCCCGCAACAGTCGCTCGGCAGGGATCCGCCTTTGTCGTCTATTTCATGGACGAGAATCCCACCAACTGGCTGCAAATTGCACAGTCCCACGATATGGATCTCGATAAAAAGTACAGGACACTCTTGATCGAAAGAGGGATTTTCCACTTCCCACTCCCCACCAAGCAGGGGAGCATCTCCTTCGCCCACACGGAAGCAGACGTCGAACACACCATAGAAGTTACGGAACAGGTTTTAGACCAATTATAAGCGTTAGGACTTACGCAGTTGAACGGTCAAAGCCTTGTGGCAGGGGCATCCCTGCCCCGATACACCTGATGAATCGGGCAGCGTAAGTCCTATAAGAATAACCAACGGATTGAATATTATGACAACGAAATCCAAATCCACCGGATGGTCAACCAAAGCCATCCACGCCGGCGAAGAATCCCTCCCCAAAACAGGCCCCCTCAGCCCGCCCATCTATCAGAACAGCACCTTCCAGTTTGAAACAGCGGAGGAGTGCGTCGCTGCATTCACGGACGAAGATTCGGGTTATGTTTATACACGATGGGGAAATCCGACACAATCAGTGCTCGAAAGCAAGATTGCCGCCTTGGAAGGCGGTGAAGCCGCGCTCGCAACAGCGTCGGGGATGGCAGCCGTGAGCACAGCACTGTTGACACTACTCGCTCACGGAGACCACGTCGTAGCAATGGATTCCCTCTATTCCGGCTCATATAATATCCTGAATGATGATCTTTGCCGCATGGGGGTTGAAACTACATTTGTAGATGCTACCGATTCCAGTGCAGTTGAGCGAGCGATTCGATCAAACACAAAAGCCATCTACCTCGAAAGTCCCGCCAATCCAACGCTAAAGCTGGTTGACATCGCTGCCTGTGCGGAGATTGCAAACGCGCACGGAGTTACGTCCATCATCGACAACACCTTTGCCACGCCGTATGGGCAGCAACCAATCACCTTCGGCTTCGATATCGTCGTCCACAGTATGACCAAGTACCTCAGCGGAAATAGCACGGTGGTCGCCGGCGTGATTGTTGGATCAAAGGAGTTTACCGATTCCGCAAAGAAGGGGGCACTACGAAACTTCGGGGGCGTCATCAGTCCATTCAACGCCTGGTTGACGCTGCACGGGGTCGCCACGCTGCCACTGCGCTTCGAGCGTCACTGTGCCAACGCCGGTGCGATCGCAGAATTTCTGGAAAATTATTCAGCGATTGAGAGGGTGCACTACCCCGGTCTGCCAAGCCATCCACAACACGCGCTTGCCAAACAGCAGATGAATTATTTCGGTGGGATGATCTCTTTTGAACTCAAAGGTGGTGTATCAGCAGGAGAGAAGTTGGTGAATCGGGTCGAACTCTGTGCGCTCGCGGTCAGCTTGGGGGATGTCCGAACGCTGATCTGTCACCCCGCTTCGACGACGCATCTGCATGTTTCACCGGAAGCGCGCCGTCGCGCTGGAATCACCGATGGGTTGGTGAGGGTTTCTGTCGGGTTGGAGGAAGCGGAAGATATCATCGCAGACCTCGATCAGGCGTTGATGTAAGGACGGTCCGTTTGTAGGGAACGCAGATCAGATTTTAACGCAATGTCGCAAAGGTGCGAAACGCAGAAAGTGAGCAGGTGAGAAAGTGGGAAAGTGAGATTGGTTTTGCTCATGCCGATTTCATCGAGCATCCCGAGAATCGGGACTTTCTCCCCTTCCCACTTTCTCACTTTCTTGTTTTCCTCTGTGTCCTTGCGTTGAAATGGTCGTTGTCTGTTTCACGCTTCCGGTATTTCGATCGGCAGATCCAGCCGATCTCCCCACTCTTTCCACGAGCCGATGTAGTTGCTGACTTTCTGATACCCCAAAAGCCGCAACGCCAAATAGCTGTGGGAAGAGCGGTATCCGCCCTGTCAGTAGGACATGACGCGCTTCTCCGGCGTAATCCCCGCCGATTCATACAACTCACGAAGTTCGGGGGCAGGTCTGAACATGCCGTTCTCATCCAGATTGTTCATCCATTCGATATGGACGGAGCCGGGGATCGCACCACCCCGCGCCGAACGCGCAACGGTCCCGTAATGTTCGGCAGCCGCGCGCGTATCGAGGACAGCAAAATCACCGGCATCGAGTAACCCGTGGATGGTTTCTGCATCCATGTGGGCATCTATTTTTGAGTCGGTTGAGAATTGTGGCACCTCCTCTGGGGCTACGGCTTCGGCACTCACCGCCCCACCTGCGGCAGACCAAGCACCGAGTCCGCCGTCTAACACCCGGACATCCTCATGCCCCAGATACTCACAGAACCAGAACCCGCGTGCCGCCTTAACCCCAGATTCGTTTTCATACCATACAATTGTCTTGGTCGGGTCAATCCCACGGTCCTTAAAGAGGTAAGCAATCGTCCACATAAACGCGTTGAACACCTGTTCGCTCGTGTCGCTGAGACTGATTGCGAATAGATCGAGATGGATAGCACCGGGGATATGTCCCTCGACATATTCATGCGTCGGTCGGACATCCACAAGACAGATTGAACCGTCGTCGAGCCCCCTCATCAACTCTTCAGCGGAAATCAGCAGTTGTGGATTGGCATATCCTTTGTCATTCATTATGTTCTCCTTCTGCTTGTAATGCATTGATGCGTACTTTTAGAGTGTAAACTTTAACGGAGTTGACGCTCTTATAATCTACCAATTGCCTCTTGGATTTGGTTTTCTATGTTGTCAAGTTTAATTTTATGCCTGTTTAGTTCTGTTTCTAGCGTGTCACTGTACCCGTTGGTTTTTTGGTAATTGATTGTTTCTATTATCCTATTGATGCTTTCTTGAGCTAACTTGACTTTCTACAAATCTTCTTCTAGGGCAATCTCTCTGGGGGGTTCCATTGCCATTTTGTCGGTAAAGTTGTCTCTCTTCGTATCGCAATCTTATGAGTCTCTTGTGTTCATCAGCGCACTCTGTCCCTGTTCCCTTGTATATTGCATATTGTACGGTTTCTTCTCCCATTTCCTTGACTACTATTGCATGTGTGTATGGTTCTTCATAGTATAGTGGTTGTATTCCCGTGCTTGATATTCTCCAGTTATTCGGTTCTATAATTGTACCCTCAACTGCCCTGTCTTCAATAATTTCTTCTCCCCAACTTAATTTGACCGTTTTGTGAGCAACCATTATTTTCTCTCCCTAATCTAAATTGTGTAATCTAAGACCAACCGATTCAAAACATCTGAACTACAAGGCTTTGAACGTTCAATTTTGCTTGTAGCTCGGCGATGGAATCTAGCTCTTCACTGTTTCGGTACTTATTTGTTGGAACGTCTTTTCCGTTCCGGTTCAAGGTAATCGATATCAAAACGGGTGATAATCTTCTTACATATTCTGTCCAATTCATGTGTTCCGCCAGCCACCAAATAATTGTTCTGGTACATAGGATCTATGAGGATTGACCAGAGTGATGTGGAGTTATCTGCACATTCTTTTAGCAATTGGTCAGCTACTTCCCTATTGTTCTGATATACATTACTCACAACAATAGCTGAGACGGTATATCCTGTTTTTCTACCATCTACTAGTTTATTTTCTAAAACGTTTAGGTGTAGTTGCCATGGTGCGAATTGGACATACCCGCCGTGGGTATGCTTGTCGGAAGGGAGCACATCTCCTAAACTGCGTAACTCCCGCTTGATGTAACTCACCACCTGTGAATCAAGATCATTATCTCCTGCGATTACTCCAACTTGGATTTTTTTCGCATCCTCTATCACTTTCGCCCTAAGTTTTTCATCCGAAAAGAATGAGTCCAACAATTCATTTGTTCCATTGTGTTGTGCAATCAACGGTGGTGAAATAATAGATCCTGTCCCAATCCCGACCAATATAATCACCGCGCCCAAAAGCTTATAGCGTAACTTTTGCTTATAATTCATTAAATACCTCCATTATTTACCCTTTGCACATGAAGTATCTAACAACATCAATATTCATCTGCGAACATGATGGTCAGCACGCGAAAGGTCTGTGTTGGACTGCTTGGGTCCTCTGATCCCCATTCCATCTGTTCATTATCATAATAGTCAATTTTCCAAAAAATCTCACCTATCCCCGAAATGTCAATTGCCCCAAAATCATGCTCCCCATCTGGATCAATGTCAGGCGTGAAATCATTAAATTCTTTCACTTGTTCACAGATTTCTATCTGCTGTTCGGTTGTAAGAGTTTTAATTCTTTTTGTAATTATAAATCTACCTGAGGTTTGGTTGAGCATGCCTAAAGCATATAAGTATATCTGATGGCGAAATTGATCATTCAATATGGCGATGCGCCTTTGAACATCAACCCTATCTTCTGGCAGTGTTTGGCTCGGCATTTCAAGTGCTTGCTGAATTGTAAACACGACGTTTTCCATATCCTCCCGTATCTCACGCCCCGCAAATCGCAAGACGGTCCAACCCTGCATCTGCAATTCCTTGGATTGCCTACGGTCGCGTATAAACGACTGCATCTCGTTATGCCACCTATACCCGTCACAATAAATGGCGATTTTCTTTTTTGGGAACGCAAAATCTAGAAGTGTGATTTGTGACAATTCCTGTATCAGATATTGGGCAGCTAATCCCTCGCGATCTGGTTCCGAGAGCTCTGGATAGAGTGCACGAAGCAGATTCTTTTCCAACGGCGATTCGCACTGATTCAACAATTCATCAAAAGTCATCTCTTAGTAGGGATTAAATCCCCATCTCCTGAAGTTTCGCCATAAGACTGGTGTTTGGACGTGCGCCTTAACTGTCATTCGCCTCGACATGCGATCGAAGCACCGCATTGATTCGTGTTTCGTAATCTGGGGTATGGGCTTTGAACCATGCCAACAGATCTGCATCAACGATGACTATGTTTTCTGGCATAACTACTATTGCATCCTTCCAGAAAGATGCAACAGTGCCTTACCTCTGCCAGTGCCTCCTCAATATCTCGCGTCACTTCTTCCTTCGGTGTATCAGCAAAGGCATCGTGAAACTGTGCGACGATATTCTCCCATTCTTTTCGCCACGTCGTCGGGTCCATTTCAAGGGATTTACGCAGTTGCTCACGTTCCACTTTCGACAGTTTTTCTAGGGTAACTGGTTCAGCAATTTGAACCATCGTAATCTATTCCCTTCTTCAAAATTCGGCGTCTTTCGGATCCCAAGTTAATTTGTCCAAGTATCTTTCAAACAAAATCACTTGCGGGACATGTTTTAAGATCTCTATCAGTCCAAAATTAAACGACTTTTCAAACAGATCCTAATAAATTTTCCACCTATCACGCCAATTCAATCACCTCAACCCCACCCATGTAAGGCACAATAGCCTCTGGAATCCGAATGCTCCCATCCTCCTGCTGATACGTTTCGAGGATTGCGATAACCAATCGTGGCAGCGCCGTCCCGGAGGCGTTAAGGGTATGCACCAATTCAGGTTTCGCGCCCGGTTCACGGCGGAAACGGATATTCGCACGACGCGCCTGAAAATCCTCAAAATTACTACACGAAGAAATTTCCAAGTTAAACTTCTCATCGACCGGTGCCCATAATTCAATATCGTAACATTTTGACGCATTAAATCCGAGGTCCGCTGTACAAAGAGTGATCACACGATACGGCAAATCGAGGGCTTGCAAAACCGCTTCGCCATTACGTAGCAACGATTCATGCTCATCGTAGGATGTTTCTGGTAGGGTGAATTTCACCATCTCGACCTTATCAAACTGGTGGAGCCGTTGCAACCCGCGCGTCTCCCGACCGTAGGAACCCGCCTCGCGTCGGAAACAGGGGGTGTATGCGGTATAGTAGATCGGCAGATCCTCGCCGTTCAAAATCTCATCGGCGAAAATATTGGTGACCGGCACCTCTGCGGTCGGGATAAGAAAGAGATCCATCTCGTCATGCTCTTCGTCGCGATCGCACCGATACATATCCGACTCAAATTTCGGCAACTGCCCTGTGCCCGTCATCGTTGGACGGTTGGCAACAAAAGGCGGGGAGACCTCTGTGTACCCGTGTTGGGAGACATGCAGGTCGAGCATAAAGTTAATCAGCGCACGTTCCAATTTCGCCCCTAACCCTTTGTATAGCACAAAGTTGCTGCCAGCGATCTTTGCTCCCCGCTGAAAATCAACGATGTCCAACGCCTCCGCAAGTTCCCAATGCGGCTTCGGCTCAAAATCGAAGTTTCGGATCTCTCCCCAACGACTAATCTCGGGATTATCCGCTTCGCTATCCCCGATAGGTGTGCTGGTATGTGGCATATTTGGGATGAGTGCTATAATCTTATCGACTTCGGTTTTATAGCTTTGTGATTCGTCGTTCAACGTCTTAATTTTCTGAGACACCGTCCGCATCTCAGCGATCTGCTCGGAGGCGTCCTGTTTGTCTCTCTTGAGTTGTGCAATTCCCTTTGAGACGGTGTTCTGATGGTTTCTGAGTGATTCTGCTTCCCCCAACAGTTCGCGCCATTTACGGTCTGCTTCAATCAGTTCCTCCAACGGTGCTGTCAGCCGGCGAGCCGCTAACATCGCTCGCACCGCATCGGGGTTGTCGCGGATGAATTTGAGATCTAACAAAAGAACGTCCTCCTTCGATCTATAGATATGAAAAAGCCACAGGCTATTGGAAACAACCTGTGGCTTTAATAAGTGGCGGACCCGACGAGATTTGAACTCGCGATCTTCTGCGTGACAGGCAGATGTGTTAAGCCAGGCTACACTACGGGTCCGACAAGGGGCATTTTTATTTATGGTCCCGACGTTTCATCCCGATCAATCGGGATAGAAACGACGAGGGTTCACGATAAATCGGCATAGGCGGAACAGGACTTGAACCTGTGACCTACGGCTTGTAAGGCCGTCGCTCTAGCCAACTGAGCTACCCGCCCATACGAAACGAAACAGATAAATAGGTGGCGGACCCGACGAGATTTGAACTCGCGATCTTCTGCGTGACAGGCAGATGTGTTAAGCCAGGCTACACTACGGGTCCGACAGGGCATATATTTTAGACGATAATCCTCAGTTTGTCAAGGGATAATTAACGCACTTGAAATTTCTGCACTATTTTAATGCAAGCTGCCACTTATAGGAAGGTCACATGGATAACTGTGAGCTGAATTGAGTCAGTCACCGCTCGCAGTGGATTGACAAATCCACTGCACATATACGGTTGGCTTGGATATGTCTATCCAAGTTGCTCTGAATCCCGATTTATCGGGGGCTTAGACTCTTGGAACGGAACAGAGCGGGGTTGATAAATAGCAGCTTAGGCTATTTCAGGCATGCCTGCACAATCTCACGGTAGGTGTCAAGTGCTGGCGTTTCCAAACCCCTCACCTTGGCAAGGTCATCCCACCGCCGCAGCTGCAGCGCATCCTGATAATGTGGGATGCGTTCAAACGCTGCCCGTTCGTCGTCCGACAGGACCCCGCCCTGAACCTGAAAACTCCTTTTCGACGCCTCAGATAAGTCGTCGTAGTATGATGCATCAGTTGTGCACAGATACCGTTTCGCTGGCACATGCAATCGGATTGGGGTTATGACCGCTTCTACGAAGAACGGCTCCATATAGTCTGCCCCGACCTCCTCATGATTCTGATCTTCCTCCAAAAAATCGCTCTCTGCATTGTGCTCGTCTAACAGAAAATGTCCGATATCATGTAACAGAGCACCCGCAATCTGTGTCGTACTTGCGTCGTGTAGCCGCGCCTGATTCGCACATTGACACGCGTGTTCCAGCTGTGTTACCGATTCATCGTAAAACGACTGCCCCTTGCGTTCCATATAATCAAATAGGGTCGTAACCTTCTCCGCTGCTGTCATGCCGGTCATCTGTGCCGCGAGCGTTTGATCAATTCCCGATTCTCGGGATTCTCGATGAAATCGGAACCTACTGTTCATGGTTCAGCACCGTCCTTCCCCGAAAATGTCCAATTTTGCTGATCTGGCTTGCTTGTGTTGAACTATCTTTTTGGTAGTCCAAAAAGGTCTGTCGTTTATCCTCATAGTACTGCTCACGCCAATCCCCTTCGGAGAGGGCATTGTAAGTCACATAAATGATGCGTCGCGGCTGATTAGAGCGGTTCGTGCCACTCTTATGTGGGATATAAGATCCGAACAACAGGATGTCTCCTGGCTCTGTCGGCACCTCGACCCATTCCATCTCCGAAGCAACCTCCTCCGCAATACAGCCCTTCTCGTCGAGTGCGATGAAACCTTGCTCGTATTGCCCCGGTGAGAAAGAGAGGCAGCCGCTCTCCGGTGTCGCTGGATCGACTGAAATTAAACAGGTGATATGAAATGTAACGAACTCGTAGGCAGGCGCGTCCTGATGTGGGGCGTAACCACCACCGCCGGGGTACTTGTAATTGATCTTCTCTTTATACAGGACTGCTGGCTCGTCCATCAATTCCGAAACAACCTTCAACACCTTTCCGCCCGTCAACAACTCTTCCAAACCTGCGTGGTACGGCACGAAATTTTCTGAGCGGGAAAGCCGCGTTCCCTTTGGAGTGGCTTCAAAATGGTGCAGCCACTTGTCATGGGTCGGTTCCCGTCCCTCAATGTCCTTGACCCACTCTTGCAATGCCGTTACTTCTTCGTCTGAGAAGAAGCCGGAAATCTTCAGATAGTTGTCATTTTGCCAGTCTTTATGATGTGTCGATTCTAGGTAATTTGACATGATTAACATCCTCGTTGTATTGGTTCATATTAAGAGATCGTGCGACATCAACCGAGTTTTTTTCAGAAACTCGGTTTCTCTTTGCGTTTTGACCCTCTTTTTTTAAGAAGCCAACCTATTTATGAGCGGTCTGATTTTACCACAGTGGTAGAGGCGAGGGTATCCTGCTCAAATGCTGCGGAACGGTTCAATTAGCGCCCTCGCGTCCCTACGCAAAATACGGGAACAGTACATTAGTCTGGCATCTGATGGGAAAAGGTAAGCGCATCCATCCGGTTTTCAACCCACATCCGATAGTGCCATCCGCCCGTATAATTTGCGGATTTAACCGTCACACTGTTCCAACCCGCCTTCAACGGGAGTTCGACGTAAGCCCAACTGAAAAACAGATCTGATTCCGGTACCGACGCCTTCTGAATTTCAACGCCATTGACAAAGAGGCGTCCCAACTCACTCCCCCATCGGATTTGAGCGAAAACTATCCGATCATCAGGACTCTTGATATGCGTTACTGCATAAGCGAATGCCCAATCCGGATCTCCTAACACCTTATTTAAGTTGATAACTTCACTATCAGCACGGTGCTCTTGCCACTGGATTTGTCCATTTTTGCCCGAATAGGTTTTATCACTTGAACTCGCATCCGGCAGCTGTTCGGCGATAAACTGCGCCGGTGCAGTTTGCGAGTCGAGCGGTCGCTCTGTGATACCGAGGTCAAAGGGACCAAGAATCTGCCAGTCTTTAAGCGCGTGTAGATCTACCTCATCGACATACTTAACCTTCTCACTCCGGGTATACAGTTGTTCCCCACCATACAGGATGGAGTAGTGGTACGTAGGTAAGGGAAGCAGCGCATCAGACGCGCCTAAAAACGTTACCGCACTCTGTGTCTCTTGTCCCGGTTTTAACTCGAAAGTAAGCTGATTTGGGGTTATCTGCCAGTTCTCACTTGGGTCAAACGCAATTTCAACCTTTACCGCTTTCTCAAACCTGTTTTTTAACCCGACTTCGAGTTTTCCACTGGCAACTGGCTCTGTTCTGTCAACCTCAAAATCCGGCTGAAAAGTGACCAAATCTCCAAACTTCTCTTTGAACGCGGTAGTCGAGATGTCTGCCGGATGGATACTCCCCGGTTCGATAATCGCAACGGTAATATCGTCACCGTCCACTGTCACGATGCTATAGTGGTCAAATGCGCCAAACTCCTTCACATCGCGGGGAGTCAGCCCGCCACCCGTCGCGCTGAGAACGAAGTATCGACGGTCATTGCGCGTGTGCAGGGTCAGGTTGTGATAGTGTCCCGCGAAAACCGTGTATGCTCGGTTCCCAAGCATTTCCTCGATCCGACTCCAACCGGATTCTTCATGCAACCATGCGGGTTTGTGCAACAACACAAAGGTGTGCCGCACATCCGGGTGTTGTCCTAACTTTTCTGCTGCATAACGAATCTGTGCCTCTCCAAACCAGTTTTCCACGCCTTGAGGCAACCCGTGTCTCTCCTCCGTGTTGAGTATGATAAACAGGCAATCTTTATAGGTAAAAGCCGAATAGGTCCGTCCGATATGCTCGACCCAATAGTCGTACATCACCCGATTGGTGATGTCGTGGTTCCCCGGCAACAAGAGAAACGGAACTGTCAGAGGCGATTCATGTTGCCAAAACTCCTCCCATTCTGCGTCAAGCTGTTCTCGGTCGGTCGTTACTCCTTGTATTAGGTCGCCAACCATAATCGCAAAGTCCGGTTGCAGCGAATTAATTTCGCTGATTGCGCGGTCAAACACGTGCCACTTATCGAGCCCTCCACCTGTTTTATCACCAATAATTGCGAAGCTGAATTTGTCCGGATCCTCTGAAAACGGTCGTTCGACAATTGGCATCCGGTCCGGGAAATCCGGGGCTTGCGCCGCAGCACTACTCGTAATAGCAAGACATACGAGCAGCACAACAAAAATTTTTAAAATCTGGCTACAATCCATCAATCTTTCTCCTTCTGTATCAATTCTTAGGACTTATGCAGTTGAACACTCAAACACCTGTAGTTCGGCGATTTATCGCCGCAAGCACTAGATGAAGTCAATCCCATCAGAATGTAAAAATTCAAATAATGCTAATAGATGCGGCTGAACACAGATTTTTTTTCGTTTTTTCTCTTTTTATTTGCCCCGATGTATCGGGATAAACTTCAATCAGCGAAATCTGCGTTCCTATTTGCTGTTAGAACTAAAGTGCGTAAGCCCTATCTATTGAAAACCACGTATCCTTGAAAAACAAGAAAGTATACCGGAGAAATGTTACATAATCGTGGCAGCCGCGTGAAATTTCTATCGCGGAATCTCAATACAGGTGCTACCAGAGAATAACAAAACGAGGAAAAATGGATTGCTTTAACCTGCTCTTG
The DNA here is from genome assembly GCA_965220385.1 of Candidatus Poribacteria bacterium. Classification (GTDB taxonomy): domain Bacteria; phylum Poribacteria; class WGA-4E; order WGA-4E; family PCPOR2b; genus PCPOR2b. Next base: position 5,370,297 of record OZ244825.1, read on the forward strand.
TCCCGATGTTGTTGGATCGTTCCGATCCTTACAACATCGAGGATCCTCGACGAGTCGGGACCTGACGCCTTTGCGCCTTGCGAGACCGTAATAGAATACCGTCCAAATGCAAGTGCGTCGCATACCCGATTAAGCTCGCCGTGTAGAAAGGCAAGCCGGCTTTGAGCAGAACCAGATTCTGTGCTGCCAACAACTCATGTCGGTCCAATTGATCGCGCTGGAAATAAATCGGCACGATCAGGAAAACCGCGGGCAATAGTAGCATCGTCAGTTTTGAATGCGTCCAACCCCGATGGTTACCGATGAGAGGGAACATAGCGAATAAACCGAAAAATGCTGATGTGGCGTAATACCCCTTATAAATCAATATAACGTTAGAGATGAGGAAGAGTCGATAGAAAATCTGTTGACTTTTACTCTTGGTATCCACATCGGGCCATAACCCTGAAAGGACAGCGATAACAAAGCACGCAGCGATCTTCAGCGGCTCAAGGGAAACCGTTGGATTCCAGTCGGTTGGTTGTTGGAAAACGAACACACCGGCGAGGGCTGCGCCAAATGAAATCGCGAAAAAAGAGCTGTAGGTAACCAGTCCGCCGATCCAATGTTCACGAAACATGCTCATTGTAGGAAGCATCCTTTTCTGATTCGCCCCGATGTATCGGGACAGGAATTGGTTCCAACCGCACCTCTTCCCCGATGGGATCCGGCTCTAAAGTGGTCGGCAGCCTTCCACCTATTAACGGCACCGCATACTGTTCAAACGCCTCAGTGATAAAGTTACCCGCTTCATTGATGAAAGCCTCTGGGACCTCTTTCTCAGAATGCGCCCCAAGTCTGAGACGCACCATGCCAATTAAAGAGCTATAAGGCTTGTTGGGGTCCAAGTGCCGAGCAATGGTAATCATAAAGCCGTTCATTCCATCGACAGCACGGCGAACAGCCGCTTCGCCCGCCATCAATGCTTCGCCTGAATCAACCACTGAAGCGGACTGCATTCCGAATCGAGAGAGGTCTTCAAGTCTATCCCAGCTTGCTTTGAGTTTGAGTTTCTCAGCGAGAAGGTCACACAAATATTCCCCTATGCTCCCACTCGGCGGAAGCGTACATCCCTCCTTATCTTTCACGCCTTCACTGACAACGATCAGACAATAGCCTAACCGCTGGCACACCGCCTCCACATCGGCGAGGAATTGCGCCGGATCCAATCCGCTTTCCGGGAGATAGATCAGATGTGGTGGGCTATCATCAGCATCTTTCGCCAAGCCGGTCGCTGCAGCAAGCCAACCTGAATTGCATCCCTCCATCTCAATGATTTTTACGTGCTGTTCCGCCTGTCCCGATTCCATCGGGGAGCATTCCGATAAATCGGAACCCGCCGCCGCCTCAATCGCTTTAGTATCATGTCCGATATTTCGTATCACAATAGCGTTTGCTCGTGCAGCGGTGCCGTAGCCAAAACAGTGATCTGTGAAACCGAGCGTATTCTCCACGGAATGCGGAATCCCTATACAACAGAGCGAGTAACCTTCTGCCTCAGCAACTTCTGCAAGTTGGTTTGCTGTGAACATTGCCCCTTTATCGCCCATGTAGATAACGAAACGGATCCTATATTTTTTGCAGATTTCCAGAGCACGATAGTAATCCTCCTCCGCAAGGAGGCCGTGTGCGGAAGAGAGTACGGGGGAAGGAGCGTTTTTCAGGTTTTGGAGGATCGCCGGGTTCTGCTGTCCCAGATCGATCAGGTCACCCTCCAGCAATCCCTCCACACCACCCATCATGCCATAGATGTTTTGGATGTCAGGGTGTTGCTTCGCCTCTTGGATTATTCCGTGGAGGCAGGCATTGAACACTGCCGATAGGTTTCCAGCTTGTCCAATAACCAGATTTCCTCTGACTTTTAGGGTTGGCTTTATTTGTTGGAGCATAGCAGAGACATGAAATTCCCGATTTCATTCCCGATGAATCGGGAGAACGGTACGAACAGATGGCTGGAGGCGTGACAGAAACTTAGATGTTAAGCCTTGAATCGAACCTAAACGGCATACCTATTTAAACCAATTTTTTTCTTTCCGAGGGCCGTTGACCGAGTGCACTATGGATAGAAAAACACAGGCGTTTTGTGATACTATACTATCCACAGTTTCTGATAAGGTGATTCACCGAAGTGGCTATTGAGATCCACTTGTTACTGTTTGATGTTTCACAATAGCAGGTGCTCCATATTCAGTTGTTGACAGATCTTTTTTGCACCTGCCATACCTGGGTAGACTTCAAACGCCATGCTTAACATCTCTTTTGCTCGGTTAATCTGGTTAATATCAATGTAGCACTCGGATAACCTTTTATAAATCCATGCCGTCTCTCGTTTCGATAGGTTCAAGGTACGAATCTTTTCCAAATCGGTCGGGATATCTTCAAAGTTTTGAGGATTTGTGAGGACGTAGAAGTAGACCCGCTTCAATCGCTCCTTGATTTCATCGATGAAGTGGTGAAAACACGGTCGCTGCCTTTCAGACTCGATTAACGATTCATAAAGTCCCATAGCTGTTCGATAATTCCCAAGTGTCTGGTAGGCTTCTGCGATGAGAAATTCGCAGTCACGGCTGTCTGCATAGCCTAAAAAGTCGTCAATGCAGCCCTTTCTCTTCTCGCGCTGCAACTGCTCGTAAATTTCAATGCCTGCTTTTATGTTTTCGTTCAGTAACTCCTGAAACATCAGTTGGTATTTATGTCGAGTTTGATTCGATTTTCGCAAACCTTCAAAAGGGTGCGGCTGCCATGCGTGTTCTGTATCTACCGACTGGAGTGTGAGATCATACTTCAACTTCCGTTGAGGATCGCTAAGGATCTCGTAGGCGATACAGATGTGGCGAAACATGCGCTCGGCATACTTCTCCTTTCCCGGGTTTTTATCCGGGTGGTGCCGCTTCACCTGCTTGCGATAAGCCTGTTTGATATCCTCTGCTGTTGCGCGGCGATCTATTTCTAATGTGTGGTAGTAATCTGGAATTTGCATCTGGTTTGGTGGTGTGCAATTGATAGTAAGTATAACAGCACTCTATAATCCCACAGGCAGCTTTGTTTTGTCAAGTGAAACTTTAACTGAAAGTAGGGTCATTTAGTTTTTCTGTAGGAAGGATTTCCCAATCCCGACACATCGCTCTATGAGCGACTTCCCGACTCCGACTTTTCAAACAAAACGGGTAAAAAGCCTAAAACTGAATAGCCCTATAACTGAAAGATGATGCGTAAAGCATTAGGAGTAACGAATGACGCAAAATATTACAAAGACTCACGATTCCCTTAAGATCAAAGCTTGCCTTCCTCTGACCATTCTTATCCTTTTTTGGTATTGCATGACCATAGCCTTTGCTGCGCCGGAGCGGGACCTGAACCTCGCAATAGCGGGTATTGCAGATGAGGTTATCGCGAAAATTCCGAAGGAGTCCAGCGAGGATAGAATTGCGCTGATCCCCCTAAGCACAACAGAACCGGATCTAAAAACAGTGAGCCGTGTCTTGACAGGTCTGCTCGCTTCTCAATTGGGGGAGGCGATCGGCGAGGCACTTACTGATCCGGGAAATTTAGATTGGCGTCAATACCCCACAGATGGCAGTCTGTTAACTCCTGAGCAGGTGAAGCAGTATGGCAAATCCTTGGCATGTCGATGGCTAATCACAGGACGGATCAAAAAGCTCGATTTAGTGGTCAATCTCAATCTTTTTCTTTGGGATGTGAAAACAGGATATCTCCGATATGTTGCCAATCGCCAGCTATCCCCTGTTGCTGCGCTGATGGCACTCTATACGACCACATCTGCTGTGAACCTTCAACCCTACTTCCTCAAATGGCAAAGCTTGCCGGATGCAGGCTATTTCGCGCTGGCAATTGCGGTTTCAGATCCTGATGGAGACGGTTTTAACGAAGTACTGGTTGCGGACGAAAAGCACGTCAAGGTATTGAAATGGAGTGGGGTGGATCTTTGGAAACACTCGAACCTTTCGGATGCCCAGTATGACATCGGTGGGACACCGATTTTAGTCCAATCTCGGCGGGTAATGCTTGCCGCAGACCGGGATGGGGATGACCGGGATGAGATTTATATCGGCATCCCGCCGAATCTAACACGGCGGGTTGAATGGGGCGAGGATACGGAAATAACAACTTTTGCAGAGGACTCGATATTTCTTGCCCAAGGTGGAGAACGGCTAATTTTTGGGGAAACTGATTCCAATCAACCGGCGTATCGTGGATCGCTGGCAAGTTGTTGGGTGTGGCGTATGGGGAAGATTCACTTGAAACACCCGTGTCCCTTGCCTGTCGATTACCACTCCATCGCCACACGGGCGATAGCGATAGATCGATCGACAAGCGAAGTTGCTGTTGTCGATTTAGAGGGACATCTCCAAGTCTATCACATGGACAGCACCACGACACGACTCTCATGGCAAACGCCGCCTGTCTTCGGTGAAGGAATTGCAATCGGAGATCTGAACGGGGATGGTACGCCGGAGATTGTTGGGACAGTGAAAAATCTTCCCAGTACCCTCGAATTCTCAGATCAATTTATCATCCTTGAGCAAAAAGGGGATTTGTATGTGGAGGGTTGGAGAAGTCCGTTGCTTGGTGGGCAAATCGTGGATCTGAAAATTGCCGATGCCGACAATGATGATCTGACCGAACTGATCATTTGCCTCCGCAGTCAAGAAGGCAGCCAGATCCAGTTTTACGCGCCGACCAAATAAAAAATATGCAACCATGCCGATGGACCATCGACAATCTAAAGAGGATACTACGAAATTCCGAATCGTACTGAGCACATGGGGAACGACCGGTGATGTCCAACCGTTTCTCGCCCTCTCCAATCGATTGTCAAAAGAGGGATATGAAGTTCGTGTTTGCACATCAGAGATCTATCGAGATCGATTTGCCAAATGCGGCGTTGATTTTTATCCTGTCGGTGCTCCTTTTGATTCAGATCGTATGAATCAAGCGATGGATACGATCGTTCAGATCAAGAATCCACTAAAGTCAGCAATCTCCATTGCGAAGGAAGGGCTTCTCTACAAAGCTGACAAGTGGTACGAAGACTGCCTCAGAGGGGTGGAAGGGTATGACCTTGCAATCTGCCATGCGGCAGATGTACCGGGTCAGGAAGCGGCAATCCGACACAATCTACCGTGGATCACGGTCAGCTATTGGCCCGGCTTTGTTAAGACCCGCTATGAGCCTCCATTCCCGATACCGAACCTTGGTGCACCGTCAAATACACTATTTTGGAAGATAGCTGATCTACTGATGCGAAAGCAGGTCGATCCGCTGTTCAACAGTTTTATTACCTCCATCGGCGGCAGGAAACGGGAGTGCATCGGTTTAGAGGGTATGTATTCTCCGGGGTTGAATCTGATCGCTGCATCGCCGAGTGTCACCAAACCCTCGCCCGACCTACCCAGTAACCATAAATTTACAGGCGCATGGTTTTTTGATGAACCTGATTACGAGACTCCTCCAGCCCTTCAGGAATTTTTGGATCAAGGATCGCCGCCAATTGTCATCACCTTCGGTTCGGTAGGGGGAAGCAGAAATATCGAGACCACAAACATCCTCGTCGAAGCGGTGGAACGCGCCGGTCAGCGTGCAATCATTCAGACAGGTTGGGGGCATCTTGGGTTGGAGAACCCACCTGAAAATATCTGTCTTGTCGGATATGTCCCTCACAATTTCCTGTTTCGCCAGGGGTGTTGCGTCATCCATCACGGCGGCGCGGGCACGACCGCCGCAGCGTGTCGAGCTGGCGTACCCTCCATCACTGTCCCCCACTGGGCGGATCAGCCCTATTGGGGATGCACCTTACGCAAAATCGGTGTTGCTCCGAAACCGCTCCATCGCCAAGACATGACCCCCAAACGGTTAGCAAAGCGTATCAACCAGGTTATCTCTTCTCGATCGATGGCGGAGAAGGCAAAGACATTGATGCAGCAAATTGAGATGGAAGATGGTTTGACAACCGCTGTCAGGCTAATAGAAGCGTTCGCTACCGAAGTTTGCCCGACTGACATCAAACATGGTGGTCGAAAAGATTCTGGTCTTCAGCTGGAACGTGATTGACTATATGGCGAGGGGCAAGCCATTTTCACTTGAGGATTTTCTGATGTTTGGCTATAATCAAATGCGTGAGTCAATGCTGATAGTTCCAATCGTTGGTGAAGCAAATCTCAATTCTTTTATAAGCAGAGGAGGGGTTCAGATTGAGGAAAAAAGCGGTGGTGCTTTTGAGCGGGGGACTTGATTCCGCGACGATACTCGCTATCGCACAATCCCAAGGGTACGATGTATATACCATGAGCTTCCGGTACGGTCAGCGACACGTCGTGGAGCTCGATAGCGCAAAGCAGATCTCAGAGAAGATGGGAGCGAAAAAGCATGTCGTTGTCGATATAGATTTGCGTGCGTTTGGTGGATCTGCGTTGACGGATGATATTGAAGTGCCCAAAGAGCGATCGGACCAGGAAATCGGCACGGGTATTCCAATCACCTACGTTCCCGCACGAAATACGATATTCCTCTCTTTTGCGCTCGCTTGGGCAGAGACATTGGAGGTCGATACGATCTTCATCGGTGTTAATGCACTTGATTACAGCGGATATCCCGACTGTAGACCAGAGTATATTGAAGCGTATCAGAGGATGGCAAATCTGGCAACAAAGGCAGGGATTGAAGGTACAGCGCAGCTAAAGGTTCACACCCCGCTCATCTCAATGACTAAAGCGCAAATTATACAAAAGGGCACAGAACTTGGCGTTGACTATGGACTCACCCTTAGCTGCTACGATCCCGATCCGGAAGGTAGAGCGTGTGGCACTTGTGATAGTTGCTTGTTACGGATAAAGGGGTTTGAGGAAGCGGGTGTCCCGGATCCAACAATTTACGGAACTTGAGGCATACAAGGATTGAATGACGTTGATAAGAAATAGTAAGTTTTTCACTTTTACCCAATCCCCCGTGGATTTTTCTGCATTCTACATTAAAGGTTCTCAATCTGTTTTCCCCACGATGTCCCATCCAACCTACGAAAGGAATTGCAATGCCCAACCCAAAAGTACTCATTGCAAGCCGTCAAACACCAGAAGTTGAGGCGATGCTTAACGATGCGCCGTCGGAGGTCGAAATACACTTCCTGCCACAGGGAGAACAACTTGGTGATCACCTCGCCGAAATTGAGATCATTTACGGGTCAATCGGCGAAGCGGATTTCCCGAAAGCCAGCTCATTGCAATGGGTGCATCAGCCACATGCAGGGGTTGAAGGCTTCATGTACCCCGCTTTCAAAGCGAGCGATGTAGTGTTGACAAATTGTCGAAGGTTGTACGGACAACAGATTTCTGAGCACGCGTTTGCGCTCTTGCTCTCACTCACACGCAGCATCCCAGCGCAACTGGAGTTTATGAAACGCAAGCACTGGGAACGTGTGCCGTGTATCGAATTGGCAGGGATGACAATGGGGATCTTGGGGCTTGGCGGCATCGGTCGCGCAGTCGCCGCGAGAGCAAAAGCATTCGAGTTGAATGTGATTGCTGTTGATCCAGAGCCTATTGAAAAGCCAGATGCGGTGAGCCAGCTTGGGAAGTTAGATTGGTTGCCCGAATTCATGGCGCAATCCAACGTGGTGATGGTTTGTTGTCCAAGCACTCCCGAAACCCATAAACTCCTGTCACACGAGCAGTTTAATCGACTGCCTGATGGAAGTTACCTCGTCAACGTCAGTCGCGGGAGGATTATTGATGAAGAAGCCTTAATCGCCGCGCTTCGGAGCGGTAAATTGGCAGCAGCGGGGTTGGACGTAACCTACACGGAGCCGTGTCCGCCGGAAAGCCCACTATGGACCGAACCTAACGTAATCTTGACTGGCCATAGTGCGGGGGCATCGCAACACATCCGTGCGCGTGCCATGCAGCTGTTTGTTGACAACTTACACCGCTTCGTCAAGGGCGAATCGTTAGAAAATGTTGTAGATAAACAAAAGGGATACTAAGGACTGGCAACAAACTTGCTATTCGTCAGAAAGGTTTACTAAAAAGTGTGGGTTGAAATAACGGCATGAAAAGATCCGAGATCTCCCTTGGAATGGTTGGCTTAGGATACTGGGGACCAAATCTGCTTCGGAACTTCGATCAACTGCCCGATTGTTGCGTCAGAGTTTGCTGTGACCTTGATGCCACTCGGCTCGCTCAGGCACAGCAGCAATATCCGTATCTTAGGACCACTGATAACTATGACGACCTGTTGGACGACCCCGATCTTGACGCGATTGTTATCGCAACGCCTGCGCCCACACATTACGCTTTTGCCCTGAAAGCGCTTCAGCACGGCAAACACCTTTTCATCGAAAAGCCGTTAACATTGGAGGTCCAACACGCTGTCGAACTGGTCAAACTTTCTGAGGATACGGATCGAATCCTGATGGTTGGCCATCTAATGGAATACCATCCGGCGATTGAAAAACTGAAGGACCTTATCCAGTCGGGGGAACTGGGACAGATCCATTATCTCTATGCGCAGCGGGTCAACTTGGGACGCATCCGCCACGACGAAAACGCGATGTGGAGTCTCGCTCCTCACGATTTATCCGTCGCCATGTACCTGCTTGATGCGGAACCGGAAAACGTTTCCGCGCGTGGGGCAGCCTATCTGCAAGATGGGATCGATGATGTGGTCTTCGTCAACCTTCAATTTCCCGGTGGGGTAATGGCTCATATCCAACTGAGTTGGTTAGACCCCCATAAACTCCGCTTAACAACAATTGTTGGCAGTGAAAAAATGGTCGTTTTTGACGACATGGAAACCACAGAAATGGTCAAAATTTACAATAAAGGGGTCGATCACAACGGGGGCTATACCTCCTATGGCGAAGCTTTGAGTCCGCGATTTGGTGATGTCACAATACCGTATATCAAAATGACGGAGCCGCTCAAGTTGGAATGTCAACACTTCCTCGATTGTGTTATGAACCACCGCAAGCCCAGAAGCGACGGCAGGGATGGACTTCGCGTTGTGCGAGTCCTACAAGCGGCACAGCAATCGCGTAACCGGAACGGTGAACCGGTAAACATCAAAATGTGATGTATAATCGGAGTGTCTACGTCGTCGAGAAAGGGGAACTATATGGAAAAATCCTATTTTGTTCATGAATCCTCTTATATCGATAAACCGGTTTCGATTGGTGATGGCACTAAGATTTGGCATTTCTGCCACATTATGAAGGACAGCCAAATCGGGCGCAACTGTACACTCGGGCAGAACGTCAATATTGATAGCGGCGTGTGCGTCGGAAATAACGTTAAGATCCAAAACAATGTCTCTGTCTATAAAAAGGTCACCATCGAAGACGACGTTTTTTGCGGTCCTTCAGTGGTGTTCACGAACGTTATTAATCCAAGAAGCGCTATTCCCAGAACGATTGACGAATATGATTCCACGTTGGTAAAACGTGGCGCAACAGTTGGTGCCAATGCGACGGTTGTCTGCGGCGTTACTATCGGCGAATATGCCTTCATCGGCGCAGGGGCTGTGGTAACACGGGATGTGCCAGACTACGCCTTAGTCTACGGCAATCCTGCGCGGCAACACGGTTGGATGTGCCAATGTGGAACCCGTTTAGAACTAACAGACAATTTCGCACACTGCGATGGCTGTCAGCGAAAATATCAGTATCACAATAATCGACTTACATTGCCCAATTATTAAAAAATCACCACCGAGGCGCAGAGAGCACAGAGAAACCGAGTTTTTTCTTGAAAACTTGGTTTCTGTTGCACGATTTCTTTACATGAGCGAAACAGGAAACCGGAAAATCCCGATGAATCGAGAACCCTCGCTTTGCGGGACGGTAAGCCTCCACGGGTCTGCGTGAACCACCACGAATGATTCACGTTTGATTTTTACCTCTGCGTTCTCTGTGTCTCTGCGGTAAAGTGTTATGGAGTTAAAAAATAAACGCATCTTAGTTATTGGTGGAGCCGGCTTTATCGGGAGCCATGTCGTTGATCAGTTGATCGAGACAGACGTTGCTGAGATTATTGTCTATGATAATTTCACGCGCGGGATCCAAGAAAATTTGCGGGAAGTGCTGAGGGATTCCAGAGTTTCGGTATATCCCCACGGCGGCGATATACTGCACCGCGATATATTAGAGTCTGCCATGGAAGGAGTCCACGGCGTATTTCATCTGGCAGCGCTTTGGCTGTTACATTGCCATGAATACCCACGTTCCGCTTTCGAAGTCAACGTTGGAGGCACCTTCAACGTGCTAGAAGCGGCAATTAGACAGGGAGTAGAGCGCGTGGTCTATTCCTCCTCTGCTTCAGTATACGGCGATGCTATCGAGCTACCTATGACGGAGGAGCATCCCTATAACAACTACACCTTTTACGGAGCAACCAAGATCGCCGGTGAGCAGATGTTTAAGGCGTTAGGGCATCGCTACGATCTGGATTGGGTAGGATTGCGTTATATGAACGCCTACGGTCCCCGCCAAGATTATAAGGGAGCTTATACCGCTGTCATGATGAAGATTCTCGATCGCATCGATCAGGGATTGCCGCCGATTGTTTACGGGGATGGCGGTCAGCAGTACGACTTCATCTACGTGAGCGATATCGCCCGTGCAAACGTTTGCGCCATGCAGGCTGATGTGACCGGCAAAAACTACAATGTTGGACGGGGTATCGGTACATCAATCAAAGCGTTGACGGAGTTGTTGCTACGGTTGACAGATAGCGATCTTGAGATTCAATATGAACCCGCCGGTCAAACCTTTGTAACGAATCGGATCGGCTCTACCCAGGCTGCCGAACAGGATTTAGGTTTCCAGTGGCAGGTCGATATAGAGGATGGGATGCGCCGATTGATAGATTGGCGGGACGCTGATAAAAAAGGCGGTGCTACCGTTGAAGTCCCGCGAAGCGAGGATCCTCGATGAAATCGGGAGATGAAACAACACCTCAAGAGATACCAATCACCAAACCGTTTTTCGGTCCAGAGGAGGAGGCTGCGATCCGCGCTCCCTTACACAGCGGTTGGGTGGTTCAGGGACCATTTGTCAAAGAATTTGAGGAAAGGTTTTCAGCCTTCACAGAATCCCCCTTTTCGATTGCGACCAGTTCCTGCACAACGGCGCTGCATATGGCCGTCGCTGCGTTAGGATTGCAGCCCGGTGACGAAGTCATTGTACCTGCTTTCACATGGATTTCCACCGCCAACGTGGTAGAGTACATGGGGGCAAAACCGGTCTTCTGCGATATTGACTTATCCACATTCAATATAGATGTGGTGGGGATTGAAGAGCTGATTACGCCCAGAACGGTGGGCATCATCCCGGTCCATCTGTTTGGACTTTGCGCGGAGATGCAGCCAATCGAGGAGATCGCCCGAAAACATGGTCTATGGGTTGTGGAGGACGCTGCATGTGGGTTCGGTGCCCGGTATCACGGGAAACATGCAGGGACCTTCGGCGAGATGGGTTGTTTCAGCTTCCACCCGCGTAAATCTATCACCACCGGCGAAGGCGGCATGATCACAACGCAGCGCGAGGACTTTGACCAACTGACGCGCACCTTGCGAGATCACGGTGCTTCGCGTTCCGATCTCTCACGCCACACGGGAAAAGCCGGGTTTCTGTTGTCGGAGTATAATCACCTCGGCTATAACTACCGCATGACAGACATCCAAGGCGCACTCGGTTGTGCACAGATGGATCGGGCTTCATGGATTCTGAAAACACGCTCTCAACTTGCTCTGCACTATAATCAGCTACTGGCTGAGACAGAATGGTTGGAAACACCCAGAGTTCCTCACGGCTTCGTCCACGGATATCAGGCTTATGTTTGCTTGTTCTGTCCTGAAGAACCTACCCTGAACAACGTGGATCGACTCCATCGACAGCGTAACGAACTGATGATGCAGCTGGAAACAAAAGGAATTGCGACCCGCCAAGGCACCCACGCACCAGTCCTCCAAGGCTACTATACCAAAAAATACGCACTACGAACTGAGCAGTTTCCCAACGCTTATTTGGCAGATCGGCTGGGATTGACGCTGCCGCTCTATGCACAGATGACTGAAGCTGAACAGGCGTTGGTATGTCAGAGCCTAAAGCAGGCCAAGAGTTAAATTATGTGTGGCATTGCAGGAGCAATATCCCTCAATCGTGAGCCCCTCCAAGCGGAACGCCTGAAACCGATGGTAGATGTCATCGCCCACAGAGGACCGAACGACGCAGGTTATCTGGTCTGGCAGACAGCGGCGTCTCACCCACTCGGTCAAGATTTTACAGATAGCCAATTTCAAGACGTTTGCTCACTGCTCCCCGTGATTGACTCGCCTTCCGGACAGAACAGATTGCGTTCAGAAAACTGGGATCTGTTCTTCGGACACCGAAGGTTATCGATTATTGATCTCTCGCCCCGTGGGCACCAACCCATGTGCGATAGGTCACGTAGGATCTGGCTTATCTACAATGGCGAAATCTACAATTTTAGGGAAATACGTCAGGAACTGAAAGCGCTTGGTTATCACTTCTCGAGTGCCTCTGACACCGAGGTCATCATCCACGCCTACCACAAGTGGGGGACGAACTGTATTCACCGATTCAACGGGATGTTCGCTCTGGCGCTGTATGACAGTCGTAAACAAAAAGTCTGGCTCGCTCGTGACCGCTACGGCATCAAGCCACTCTACTATACCCTTACCCATGAAGGGACATTTCTGTTTGGGTCTGAAATTAAATCCATTCTGGAATACCTGCCCAAAACACCGGACGTAGATCTCGCAGCGTTAAACGAATACTTCTCATTCCAAAACATTTTTAGTGACCGTACCCTCTTTTCAGGGATTAAGCTGCTCCCGCCCGGACACTACCTGGAACTCGATTTGTCGCAGGTCGCTTTGAATTCCAATCTTATCGAACAAAAAATTTCCAAGACCAAATACTGGGATTTTGATTTTGGACAGGAGATGAATGTCCCCTCAACCGAACTTGAGGAGCAGCTTTACCACCGATTAACACAGGCTGTTGAGCGGCAGTGTGTCAGCGATGTTCCTGTCGGTAGTTACCTGAGCGGCGGTATGGATTCAGGGACTGTAGCTGCTATCACCGCCTCTGTCTTTGGAGGGATCTCCACATTTACGGTAGGTTTTGACCTGTCAGAAGCCGCGGACCATGAACTGCATTTCGACGAACGCGATTCAGCTAAATATATGGCGAGCCTGTTTCAGACGGAGCATCACGAAAATATGCTGTGTTCTGGCGATATGGAAGCTGCTATGGGAGATCTCATCTGGCACCTGGAAGATTTGCGCGTCGGACAGTGCTATCCGAACTACTATGCAGCTCAGTTGGCGAGCCAATTCGTCAAAGTAGTTATGTCCGGAACGGGGGGCGATGAACTGTTCGGCGGTTATCCTTGGCGATATGCCGCAGCGATTGGTAATAGCGCCGAGAGTTATAAGGACAATTATTACCGCTACTGGCAGAGATTGGTATATAATAGAGAGAAGCCCCTGCTTTTCAACCCAGGGGTGATAGATCAGCTGCACAAAATGGATATGGATAGGACAACTCCCCTCGAAAATCACACCTGGAGGGAATTCCAGGAGGTCTACCCAGAAGGCATTCGGTGTGATAGTCGGGAGGAACAGATCAACCATTCACTCTACTTTGAGTGCAAGACCTTTCTACACGGGTTGCTTGTAGTTGAAGACAAAATTTCGATGGCACATTCACTGGAAACGAGGGTGCCATTGCTGGATAATGATTTGGTCGATCTCGCTTGTCGGACACCCATCCGTTATAAGATTGCCGACTTACATGACTGGAAAGTGGCCGATCAGAATATTCCACGCAGAGGGCAGGTTAGGTTAGAGCGGACAGAGGTCGGCAAAGACATTCTGCGAAAAACGATGAGACGGATTATCCCGGAGGCAATCACGCAAGCCAAGAAACAAGGCTTCAGTGCGCCTGATGAATCGTGGTTCCGCGGTAGCAGTGAAAAGTATGTGCGAGACCTTTTGCTGGATGATAAGGCGCGGATTAATGAATATCTCAATCCTGAATATGTGAAGCAGGTCATCGAAACCCACCGCTCTGGCGTGGAGAACAAGCGACTCCTGATCTGGTCGCTGTTGAGTTTTGAGTGGTGGTTAAAACAGTTTGTGACATGAACATCGAACGCATTGAGAAACTCATTGGTGACGCAATAAACACTTACGACTTAGACCTATCAGGCCTAACTGTCTTCACGGAGGCGGCAAGTGGAAACTATGTCGTAACCCCCTTGATTGCGGCGTTAGCTGGTGCAGATCGAGTTTTCGCAATCACGCGGGACTCGAAATATGGTAAAGCAACAGATATCCGAAATTTCACACTTGAGCTGGCACAAAGGTGGGGAGTGGAAGATCAGATTGAGGTGGTTTCTGATAAAAGTCCAGCGATACTGTCACAAGTTGATATCGTAACGAATCTTGGATTTGTACGCCCAATTGATAGAAGCATGATTGCCCACCTAAAACCAACCGCTGTCCTTCCGTTGATGTGGGAACCGTGGGAATTTCGTGAAACCGATCTGGATCTGTCGGAATGTCGGCGGAGGGGAATTACAGTTCTTGGTACAAATGAGCGGGAGCCGAGACTAAGCCTTTTCGCCTATGTCGGATATTTGGCGATCAAACTCGCGTTTGAACTGGAGATTGAAGTTTATAGATCGAAGGTAGTGATTGTTGGAAGCGGTGTTTTTGGCGAAAGCTGTGTCAGCGCATTTGATAAGCTGGAGGCTGATATAAAGTATATTGACCTGTCTATATCAGGTAACTCCTTGGAGGCTGAATCGGCTAAGTCTGCGCTTCGCGATGCCGATCTCGTCGTCTTAACAGAACATCATAGCTCAGTTTGCTTAATCGGTAGTGGAGGACAGATAACCGTCGATGAATTATTGATATTGAGTCCCCATCTGTCGATTGTCCACATCGCTGGAAATATAAATCGAGAAGAGATTGATAGCGCAGCCGTTCCGTGTGTCCCACGGCGATCGGCCGCGCCCGGTTACATGAGCGTTACAACCGATTACTTAGGTCCCAAACCGGTTATTGCCCTACATACCGCCGGACTGAAAGTTGGTGAGGAAATGGCACGGACACGCCTCGCAGGTTTTGATCCAATTGAGGCAGAAAAAAAAGTCTTGCGCGCCCTCCCACTCGCCATTGGGTTTGACACCTCTCACAAATACGCACGAACACCTTAGAAACTCAGTGTCCAATGTCTGAGACGAACGAAATAGAGATTCCAGATCAGCTACTGAACCGTTTAGATGTAAATGATACCGGATTCTTGCGGCGGGTCTATTCCGGTGGTTTGGATAAATATAAAAAACACTTGACCCGTATCGGCTTCGTTGAGAAGCAAAGGATTCTGGATGCAGGCTGCGGATTTGGGCAATGGACACTCGCAATGGCACAGACATCAAAGCAAGCCATCGGTATCGACATTAATTCAGAACGCGTATCTGTTGCCCTTCAACTCGCCTCAATAAATGGCTTTAAAAATGCAGAATTTCGCCAAGCAGCCTTGGAAGAGGTTCCTTATCCCGAAGAGACGTTCGATGCTATTTTCTGTTATAGCGTTGTGTATCTGACGGACTACCGCAAGGTGTTTAAGGAGTTCTTTCGCATCCTAAAAAAAGAGGGAGACCTTTACATCTGTACCAACGGTCCCGGTTGGTATCTCTATAATATTATTGCAGGTCCCAATCCCTCTATAGATTTTTGCCCAAGGCGGTACGGCCTTCAAACGTTCTGGAACACGTTGATTCGTAAAAGGAGCGGATTTTCACCTCGCACCGGTGCTCGGGTAATGACTCCCGCTACCACCAAGCGTGCCTTGGACAAATCCGGATTCGAGGTTACTGCGCTGGGTGCAGAGGGAACTTTGGCAATGGGTGATGACCAAACCCTCTCTCCATCGCCAAATTACAGTGGGACATATATGGGACTCGTTAATGTGTTCGAAGTGATCGCCCGTAAGCCGTAAAAATACATAAAGGTGTGTTAAACCTTCTCAGTACCTCCATGCAACAAATATATCTCTCCATCAGGAAATGGCTATGGCAGATATTTTCTTCATCATCGGTTGCGCGCGAAGCGGTACAACAGCACTGGTGAAAATGCTAAACACCTCGCAGAATGCAACTGTCTTCGTGGAACAGAAACCGAATCTGTGTATCGACGCACGGGATTTATATCGGGGTATATTAAAAGATCCGAAGCAGACCATTAGGGAAGCAAAGTCCGAACCAATTCAAAAGGTGTTGTCTCGTGGTCTAAAGTATGGAGACAAAAATCCAAACTATCTACCGTTTATTCCATATATAGCTGAACTATGGAATTGTAAATTTCTTTTTCCGATACGAGATGGTCGCGAGGTTGTACGCTCCTTGATGGATTGGCACGACTTCTATCGTCAGAAATTTTCACATAGCGGCGTCTTCGCAATGAAAGAGGACGATCCCGATTCGCTCGTTGATTTGCCTGAACAGGATTGGTGGGATTACAGCCGTTTACGGCCCAACCCCGGCAATCCATATTTTGAGGAATGGAAACAACTCTCACGCTTTGAAAAGTGTGCTTGGCACTGGGCTAATTTCAATAGGACAGCATTGGAATTACTCTCTCAACTCGATTCTCAACGTTGGCTTCAGGTGGATATGAAATCATTGGATCGGCCAAAGATGGGAGAGCTCTTCGACTTTTTAGGGTTAGATGGATTCAACGCCGATCAGATAGGAGAGATGATAAGCGCACGTATCAACTCATTGCAGGAGCGGGCAGGTTTATCCGATAAGTTTCCGCGCTGGACTGATTGGACGCCAGTACAACAAAGCGCATTCGATCGGATTGCAGGTGATATGATGGATCATGTGGTATACTAAAGGAAGTTTGGACCCGGCTGAGTAACAAGAAAGGAAAGCCGCAAAAATGCTCTACGTTGAAACTGTAGGCATCTGTTTCTTGGGTCTTGTGACACGTCTGATTTTTCTGATGCATGCAGGCACCGACCTTGACGCACATCTTTGGCTCATGAAGCTGCGGCGCGACCTAGGGGGTCTGAAGGGCATCGGCAAGCACCACGTAAAGGAGTCACTCGTCCCCGGAATTAGAGGCTATCCGCCACTGCCCCACGCGGTTATCGCACAGATTAATCCAAGACACTGGGTGCTAGTTGGTAGACTAACCAACCTTGCTTTCGATTTAGGGAGTATCCTATTAGTTTATTTTTTAAGCTACCTTCTGTTTCAGCATGTCTGGCAGATCGCTTCTGGACAATTCATCTCCGCTGCGGGGGCCGTGACGCTGCTCTACGCAACCAGTCCAAAGCTCCATCCGGTGACCGCTCGATTGCAAGCGATAGGAGGAAGAACGCTAGGAAATCTCTTAATTCTGCTATATTTCACCTCTTTCGGGGTTGGTTATCTGTTTGGAATTCCCTACTTCTACTTACCGTGTCTTCTCTTCGGAACGCTGACACTGCTTTCCTCTCAGTTTGGAATGCAAGTGTTGGTAGTGAATTCAATTGTACTGTCCTGTTTTTACCGAGACTTTGTTCCCTTATTACCGCTGTTGGGGACCTTTGGACTCTGTTTGCTCATCCCGCAACTCGGTGGCAGGCAGCTACTTGGGCGCAAATGGGCACACTATAAATGGTATTTCACCGCTATCAAAGAGGGCACCACGCCGATAGCAGAAAGGAATAGTTTAAGGGATTTTATCGCGTTACCGGTTTACCTGTTCTCTCGACCGAGGGAGTTTGGTAGGATCGTTTTTACCAAAGCGACACCAATCATCCTCGTTTATTCGATACCGATTATCCCGCTTCTCCTATGCTGGTGGTTCTCTTCACCGGATACGTTCACGGGTATCTTTGCTGACAACGTCGTTTGGTATGTAACTGGACTTATTCTCGCAAGTTTCATCGCATTTGTTATAACATCTATCAAGTATGTCCTGTTCTTGGGTGAGGCAGAAAGATACCTTGAGTATTCGGTAGCGTTTCTCCATCTGATTTTTGTCAAGTATTGTATCGGTTCCAAACATTCGTACGAAATAATCTATATTATTGCCCTGATTCATATCGGGTTCGTTTTGGTGAATTTCTTGTATCTAAGTTCGATTAAAATTAAAAACAACCTTTGGCCCCCCATAAAAACGGATCTTGAAGGCGTTATCACATTCTTGAATGGGAGAAGTGGACAGAGTATAATTACTATCCCGACAAAACTTAGTTATACCTTGGCTGGAAGCATGGAGGAAACTGATTCTCGTTTTTACTACCCTTCGATGTCCGAACCGGGACGAGGGATGAAGTATATGGGTGAAGATCATGTGTACCTCTATCTGATGAAGCCAGACTTTGACCATTTTCGTGCCCGATATGGGGTCAACACGCTGGTGACTCAGAAACGAGAGGTAAAACTGGCGGCGAAACGGGGGATTGAATACCCTTTAAACTCGCTGGAACTGCTGTACGACAATGAGGGTTATGCGGTTTATAGTGTATGATAATAGATCATCTAAAAAGGACGGTACAACTGGGAACTGTCTACAGCATCGGCAGCATATCTCAAGGTGCGTTGTTCGTTCTACTCTTCCCGATCTACACCTCGTTTCTGTCTCCCCAAGATTTTGGCATTATTGGGCTGATGGCTATCACCGTCAGCCTGTTGACGCGGTTCGTTTCAGCACTCATAAACAGCGCCTTTACTCGGTTTTACTACGCACCGGAATATAAAGAAAAAAACGGTATTCTGCTTTTCAACCTATTTTTATGGGCGTTGCTGACAATCGCCTGTTGTGCAGCTATATTTTGGGGTATCAGTGAATACCTCGCTGGGGTCCTTCTACAAGATAGGAACTTGGCTTACCTCCTCAAAATATATGCGTTGATACTATTTTTACAGCCAATTTCGTCCCTATTTCTCTGTCTGCTCCGCATGCTGGAGAAGGCAAAATATTCCGTTTTCACATCTATATCAAGCTTGTTGATCTCTGCTGGTTTGACGCTGTATCTGCTCACTGTTTTGAAGAAGGGAGTCCTCTCACTTATCGTCGGAAACCTGCTCAGTCTGATAGTCACGGTAATCATGATACTCCCCGTTTTTATCAGTAGGGCGACATTTAGATTGTCTCATACGGTGCTTATTCCACCGCTGAAATATGCTTATCCGCTGTTGTTATCAGAATATTCAAATCTGTTCATTCAATCCGGAGATCGGTATGTTCTGAGGATCTTCGGATCTGTTAGCATGGTCGGTGTCTACTCTTTTGGATACCAAATTGCAGGAATCCTTCAGACCGCTCTGGTAACTCCAATTAAACAGGCACTTCAACCCATTGTTCTCAAACAGGAAGAAGACCCTGAAGCTATAAGACATTTTCTAAGGGTGGGCGCTACCTATTTCTATCTTATAGGCTGTGCTGCGTGCCTGCTGATTTCGCTGTTTAGTCAGGAAATTCTGATGCTTTTTGCTCGGAAAGAAGCGTTCTGGGGGGCTTGGGTCATCGTTCCGATCATCACCTACTCCTACGTCCAGCATGGGCTTGGCAATTTCGTCGGTTGGGGGATGGGATTGATGAAAAAATCGTTCCACATTTCGGGAACAGTTCTGGTAGCGGCATCAGTGAATATTGGGTTAAACTTTCTCTTTGTTCCTCGATGGGGCATGTTAGGGGCTGCGTTCGCCACTATGCTATCCTACATTGTGTGGAATTGCCTGAAAGCATACTATTCGGCTAAATTCTATGATCTCTATTTCGAGATTGGGAGACTTCTACATATCACAGTAATAGGATTCGGACTTTACGGACTGTCTTTGTTGGTCACCAATAACAGGACTATGGAAATAAATGTAGCTCTAAAACTCTTGTTCTTTTTAGGGTATCCTCTAATCCTCTGGGGTACAGGTTTCTTTTCAAAGGGTGAAAAAGAATATCTATTAAAGCCAGTAAATAAATTCAAAAAAGCCTATTGAAATGTATTTGATTCTCAGGGCACATCAGAACGCGAAAGGTAACTATATCCGAATCTCTGACGTTGATGAAAGTAGAGGGCAAAGATGAAAATTGCCATTATGGGCGGGACCTTCAACCCTATTCACTATGCCCATCTGTTGAGCGCGGAGGAGGTACGTGATGGCTTGGGCTACGATAAGATCCTCTTTATCCCGTCTGCCCGTCCGCCTCATAAGGATTCGCGGGACATCATCGATCCGGAGCATCGGTATCAGATGACCCTCCTTGCAACATCAGATAACGCTAAGTTTGAGGTGTCGCGGATCGAGTTGGATCGTGTAGGTCCCTCCTTTGCTATTCAGACTATCAAAGAGTTACAAGCCTTCTACGGAGAGCGATGTGATCTCGCATTTATTATCGGTGCTGATTCGCTAATCGACTTCAAGATCTGGAAGGATTACGATGAGATCCTCGACATCTGTCGCTTCATCGCGACCACTCGTCCCAATTACTGCTTGGACAAAGTTCCTCTTGATCTTCGAGACCGCGTCCAATATTTCTCAATCACCGGAGTTGACATCTCCGCAACCGAGATTCGTGAACGCATCCGATCCGGACGTTCCATTCGATATCTTGTCCCAGTGCCAGTCTGGGAGTATATTGAACACCATCAACTATACAAGTAAACTGGAGAGCTAATTTTTTGTTCCTCATAAGAACTATCGTGTAAAAAATCAGGTTTTCCGAAGAGGCGAACGGATAGGTGACTCATTTACGCACAGGATAGGTGATCTCAAAGTGAAACACAAATGTAGTGTCTGCGGAACAATTTCCGAATTCGATTACAAACCCGGTGGGAAACTACCGCCAAACTTTCCCTTCTGTAGTGCACGCTGTAAGGCGGTGGATCTCGGAAAGTGGTTTGGTGAGGAGTATAAAATCAGTGCGCCGCTGCCGAATGCCGATCTAATGGCAGATGAAGAAAAAGAAGCGCTTGCAGAGTTCCTAATTGAGACGGGAGAAGTGGACGAAATTACCGATGAAGAAGAATAACCAGAACCGCGAAAAAGCAGCCCTGCTTACAGAACCAAAAGCGGTTGAGATTGAGAAATATCTCAAATCCAAACTGCCGCCAAAGCGGTATACACACGTCCTGTCTGTTCGAGGGTTGGCACTTGACTTGGCGGAGAAACATGGCGCAGATCTGCGAAAAGTGAATCTTGCTGCCCTTTTACACGATTGTGCGAAGTGGATGAAAAACTCGGAACAGTATGAAGCGGCGGCAAGCCATGGGATTCAGCTTGATGAGGTTGAGCGCCACAACCCGTCGCTTCTGCATGCACTCATTGGGGTGGAGTTCGCTGTTTCGCGCTTCGACGTTGAGGATCCTGAGGTCCTCAACGCCATCCGAATCCACACAACTGGATCTGGCAAAATGACGCTTATTGATAAAATCCTATATGTCGCTGATTTCGCAGAACCTAAGCGCGACCATGCAGAGGCAGATGCTGTGCGTGCGCTTGCCTATCAAAATCTGAGCAAAGCCGTTTTTGAAGTCAGTCGTTACAAAATTGAACACCTCCTCGCCAAAGGTGTCCTCATTCACCCGTATACAATTGACGCCTATAACAGCGCCCTCCAAGAAATCAGCGAACTAAAGTAGCGTGTGTCAAGTTCAATTCGATGGAAGGGCAGTTGGATTGATGCGGGACTATTGCTGTCCTGTCCATCAGTTCTAGAGTTGACAGATCAATAGCCCTATCGGTTCAAATATGTGAAAATTAAGCATGTTCTTTAATCAATCCCGAATTCATCGGTGGAAGTTAAAAGCACAAGAATTATTTGGAATCGATTTACGCTCACTAGCGATCTTTCGCATCAGCCTTGCACTTATAATCATCGTAGATCTCATCACACGTGCTACCGACTTAGAATCGCATTATACAGATCGTGGTGTCCTACCGATAAATACGGTCCTTGAGCACTCCCCAAAGTGGCGTGTATCTGTGCATCTGCTTAACGGTTCAATAGAATTCCAAGCCGCTTTGTTCATCATTGCGGGACTATTTGCGATCGCGTTACTTTTAGGCTACCATACCCGCTTTGCAACGCCTGTCGTTTGGTTGATGACAATTTCCTTGAATTCTCGCAATTGGCTCCTAATGCAAGGCGGCGATTATATACTATGTCTATTGCTCTTTTGGAGCATGTTTTTACCGCTTGGAGCGCGTTACTCGATTGACCATTTAAGAAAACCGCAGCAGTTCCAAGAATCTAACCTAATATTCTCAGGAGGGACGGTCGCTGCTTTACTACAGATATGTTTTATATATTGGTTTTCGGTCGCATTAAAATCAACCAAGAACTGGTTAATCAGCGGCACCGGTGTCTATTACGCGCTAATGCTTGACCGATACGTTACAAACTTCGGAAAGTTACTGCTCGAATCGCATCCGTTGTTGCTGAAGTTTCTTACCTATGCTACGATGGGAATTGAAGCATTCGGACCGCTGCTTGCTTTCTCACCATTTTTTTTAGGTCCGGTGCGGTGCCTTGTTATTCTCAGCTTTATGATTTTTCACTTCAGTATGGGGCTTGCGCTGGAGTTGTGGTTGTTTACTTATATCTGTATGGCCAGTTGGTTATTATTTATTCCAAGTTGGTTTTGGGACCAACTCTTGACGAAATTCAGAGTTCCAGTTCAGGGGGTTGATTCCCCAATCCGGGAGGGGGCAATTTGGAAGAATGTACTCGCTCTGTTTTTTCTGATTTACGTCCTGATGTGGAATCTAAGGACGGTCTATCCATCACTTTTCTTTCCCAAGCCTGTCCAGTCAATCGGGTATACTCTGAGATTAGATCAGTGGTGGGGGTTGTTTAGGGGACCATCGAGAAAAGATGGATGGCATGTAGTCTTAGGTGAACTTCGAGATGGAACCAAGGTCAATCTTCTCAACCCGGATAGAACAGTGAGCTGGGAAAAGCCAGAACTTGTAATTGCAATCCACAAGAACCATCGATGGCGCAGATATTTCAGACATTTCTGGTTTAAAGAGGATTACGCACGTTATCTTTGCCGGTATTGGAACGAGAGGCATACAGGTGAGAAACAACTGATATCGCTCGAAATTTACTATCTCCATGAAACTAATTATCTAAATCGCCGAGTATCTCAACCCGAAAAAGAGTTACTTCTAAGCTATACCTGTGAATAGATCCTTTAGGCAGCTCAACCGTCACGAGAAGGAGAAACAACATGCAAGAAAACACACTGGAAATGGTACAAGCTGCCGCTGCGACCGCCCTAAGCCGACGGGCTCGCGATGCGGTTATCCTCGACTTAAGACAGTTGCCCTCGTTCACCAGCTTTTTCGTTATCTGTAGCGGCATCTCTGACACACAGGTCGAAGGTATATCTGATGCTGTACGAGATGAATTGGAGGACAACTGGAACGAACGGCCTTGGCATCGAGAAGGAGGCCGCAATGCAGATTGGGTCTTGCTAGACTACGTTGATTTTGTGGTGCATATTTTTCTTGATGAGAAGCGAGAATACTATAATCTGGAACGTCTTTGGGGAGACGCTCCACAGATCGAAGTCCCCGATGTGGAAGTTATCGCCGAATATGAGGAAGACGAAGAAGAATATGATGAACTTGAAGGTTACGAGATTGATGATGAAAATCTTTTCCCCTCCGATTCTAACGAAGAAAAATAGGAGGGAAGGATGTTAATCAGCAGTATTAAAACGGAAATTTTAACCGCGGTAGAGGTTGCCTGCCAAAACCAATTTGGACAAAAACCGGAAGCCCTCAAATTGGGGTATCCACCGCAGGTCGAATTGGGTGACTTCACCGTGGAATGCTTCCCGTTGGCAAAACAGTTTCGGCAAAATCCAGCCAAAATTGCCCAAGCGATCGCAGCCGAAATAGAGCCAAGTGGATCGATTCAATCAGTGAGTGCAGCCGGTCCCTATCTGAACGTTAAAATTTCCAATCACGCCCTATTCGGCGGTGTATGTAATGAAATTGTGGCGCAGAGGGAGAAGCTTGGAAACACCGATATAGGTCGGGGGCAACGCGTCATGGTCGAGTATTTGTCTCCCAACACCAATAAACCCTTGCACTTAGGACATATCCGCAACGGTGTCCTCGGAATGGGAGTGTCAAAGCTACTTGAAGCGACAGGGCATACAGTGGTTAAAGCAAATCTGGTAAATGATCGCGGTGTTCATATCTGTAAATCAATGCTTGCTTGGCTGAAATGGGGAGATGGCGTAACACCGGAGACAACCGATACGAAGGGGGACCACTTCGTTGGAGATTGGTATGTTCGTTACGCACAAGAGGAAGACAAACAGCCAGATCTGGAACAAGAGACGCAGGCAATGCTTCAGAAGTGGGAATCCGGCGACCCGGAAACACTCAAACTCTGGAAGATGATGAACGAATGGGTCTACGGTGGATTTGCCGAGACCTATCAAAAACTCGGTCTGGAATTTGACGCTTTCTACTATGAATCTCAGACCTACAATCTCGGCAAAGATCTCATCCAAACCGGTTTGGATAAGGGTGCCTTCGTCGTGGCTGAAGACGGGGCTGTGATAGCCAAATTGCCTGTCGATGAGTTTGGTACACAAAGGGATGGGAGTCAGAAGGTAGAGACACTACTCCGTGGCGACGGCACGAGTGTTTACGTTACACAGGACCTAGGAACTGCAAAGATGAAGTTCGATGAACATCAACTCGATCGTTCCATCTATGTCGTTGGTTCAGAACAGAATTACCATTTCCAGTGCTTATTCAAGCTACTCGATATGCTCGGTTTTGAGTGGGCGTCGGGATGTTATCACCTGTCATACGGAATGGTGAATCTGCCAGAAGGTAGAATGAAATCGCGTGAAGGAACAGTGATTGATGCCGATGACCTCATTGAGGAGATGTTCCAGCTCGCAGCAGGTGAAATTCGGGAGCGAGACTCCGAGAGTGAATTATCGGACGCGGAGGTTCAGAAACGTGCCTTTGCCATCGGGATGGCAGCAATCAAATTCTATCTGCTTCGGGTCCGTCCCGAACTCACCATCAACTTCGATCCGAAAGAGTCTATCTCTTTCGATGGCTTTACCGGTCCTTACTGCCAGTACGCTTACGCGCGCTGTGCCAGTATCCTTCGGAGGGCAGAAACCGAAGATCTTGCCTCGGTTGAACCCGATTTTTCGCTGCTCGGAAATGAGGAAGAATTGCAGCTAATCCGTGCGCTAATCCAGTTCCCGGAAGTTGTAGAAGAAGCCGCTAGGGATTTATCCCCCGCTCGTATCTGTAATCATCTGTTCACAGTCGCGCAAACCGTTAATCAATTCTACCACAAGCACCCCGTGCTTGCCGCCGAAAGTCCGTCGATGATAAAGGCCCGATTGGCACTGATAAACGCATCAGCGGCTGTCATCAAGAAATCCTTAACCTTGTTGGGGGTTGAAACGCTTGAGGAGATGTAGGACGTGAAACAAGGAGACGAACAAAGATGATTCGACGCATTGAAGTCTTGAACTACCGTTGCCTACACTACGTCAGTCAATCATTGGGACATTTCCACGTACTTGTTGGTCCGAACACATCGGGGAAAAGCACTTTTCTTGATGTCGTGGGGTTAATTCGTGATTTCCTCACAAGAGGACTTAATGATACGATCCTTTCACATGAAGGCCTTGTTCAATCAATTGGCAGAGCTAGGCATGTGGATGAACTCATCTTCAATCAGATAGCGGACCGGTTTGAGTTGGCAATTGAGTTGGAGATTCCCGACAAATTACGCACTAAAGCGCACAATCGTTATCAAATTGCGCGATATGAGATTGCAATTGGAAAAGGGACGGAGAATGATGAATTAACAATTATCAACGAAGCACTATGGCTCTGTCCAGAACCACGGGTACATACTACCTCTCAAGCCTCACCTTTTCCTAATGAATCTGCTCCACCAGTAAGTGTGTTCACAAAGCGCGGTAAAAAAGGGTGGCATAGGGTCATCGGTAAGACAAAAAGCGGTTACCATAGTTTCATTTCGGAAACCGAAGGATGGAGGGGAAGTAGCCGGCGAGTCGATCCTCGTAGAGCTGCACTAACTGATTTACGTCTATATGAAACACTTTTTCCTATCACCTTGTGGGTACGGAATATACTTATGGAGGGTATCCATGTATTGGCACTTAACAGTGCTGCTATGCGTCGCCCTTCGCGTCCTTCCCTCCTGCACAGATTTTGCACCGACGGTTCAAATCTTCCACTTGTTGTCAGAGATTTGCGTAACCATCATAAGAAGGATTTCAAAGACTGGTTGGAACATCTCCGCACCGTATTGCCGGACCTGCAAACAATTGATGTGGTTGAACGCCCAGAAGACGGCTATCTCTATCTCGCTGTGCATTATTCAAACTTAGAACATCCTGTCCCTTCGTGGTTGTTGTCTGACGGGACGCTCCGTTTATTCGCTCTCACTCTGTTGGCATACTTGCCACAACATCAGGAGGTATATTTAATCGAAGAGGTGGAAAACGGGATACATCCCCGCACTATTGAGGCGGTTTTTGAATCGCTTTCATCGGTATACGACAGTCAGGTCTTGCTGGCGACCCATTCCCCATTGATTGTTGGACTCACCAAGCGGGAACAAATTCTCTGTTTTGCTAAAAACACCTCCGGTGCTACTTCAATCGTGCGTGGGAGCGAACATCCAAAGTTAAAGGATTGGCGGGGACAGGTAGATTTGGGAACGCTATACGCAGCGGGAGTTTTAGGATGAAGACAATAGATCAAGAGCGGAAGGATCTGATTGTCTTGGTTGCCGATAGGGATCAGGAGCGAACCGTCGCAACGTTGCTGATTGAACGGCATCAATCTCTGGGTATCCGGCAAGTGCCTGTCGATATTAACTCGGACATTCTCTCACATCCTAGGCACGATCCGGGAGTATTTCATGAAGCTGGAGATTTCCTGTCAGTCTTTGCTCAACAGTATCAATATGCTTTAAGGAGAATCTAACCCATGCAAACAAATAACGCAACAAAACCGACAAAACCCGTTATCATCTACGACGGAGAGTGTAATTTCTGCTTGAACGGTATCCGCCGAATCCAAAACAAGGATCAATCGGATCAATTTACCTATACCCCCAAACAAATCCCCGATCTCTACGCACATTATCCACAGCTTGAAGCTATCGAATCAAAGGAAGGGATGCGATTCATTGACGCAAGCGGAAAGACCTATTGTGGGGCGGATACCATCTACCAGATCTATAAAAGGCTCGGTAAGTATCGCTATATCACATGGCTCTACCTTGTGCCTGTCATTCGGACCCTGATGAAGGGGGTGTACCTAATCATCGCGAAGAATCGGTCGCGTTTGAGTAAACTGGACTGTGAATCTGAAACCTGCTCTGTTGAATGAGGATTAAGTCAGTTACCCCACCCTGAAGGGTTGGGGCTTGTTTGAAGCCTCCGTCCCTTGGGATTTACAAGGTTCTGCGCTTCTTTCTCTTTCAAGAGTTTCGGGGGTGATTGAGTCCACCGCACCTCTCCCGATTCTCGGGATCCCGACAAGTCGGGACACGCAAGGCTACAGCAGCCTTTTTGATGTTTATTGCAGCGTTATGGTCTCTATCCAAAACCAGTCCACAATGGGGGCAGTCATGGACACGATCCGACAACTGTTTAGGCACAATTTCATTACAACTTGAGCATTTCTGACTGGTATAGTGAGGTTTAATCTTCGTCAACTGCTTACCGGCACTTTCAGCCTTGCTTCGCAGTTTCAATAGAAAGCCGCCCCACGCAGCATCGGATATGCTCTTTGCGAGGTAGTGATTCTTTAACATATTGGTGATGGTCAGGTTCTCAACGGCAACCTCATCGCATTTGCTCATGACACGATGTGCAGCCTTGAACTGAAAATCTTTGCGTTGATTGGCTATCCGTTGATGGCATCGGGCGACCACTTGACGCTGTTTCTTTTTGCGGTTACTACCTCTCTTTCGTCGAGAGAGTATCCGTTGATGTTTACCGAGTCTCTTTTCAGACGTTCGATAACAGCGCGGATTGGGGATATGCTGACCATCGGAGTCAACGGCAAAGGCGTTTAACCCGACATCAACACCGATGGTTGTTTCAACAGGGACTTTCACAGGATCGGGGACTTCAACGCAGATAGTTACATACCAGCCCGACGCTTTACGGCTGATAGTCAGATTCTTGATTTTACCATCAGGCAACGGTCGATGATAACGGATTTTGACGTGTCCGGCTTTCGGGACAACGACACGAGCAAACTTACGACGCACATCACGAATCAGATTCACCGATAAGTGGCTGAAGGTCATTGACCGATACCGCCCTTCGCCTTTGAAGCGTGGGAAGCCCGGATCTTCACCTTGCTTGACGCGGCGAAAGAACGCTTGATAGGCTTTGTTCAAACGGCGAAGACAGTCTTGGAGAATATCACTGTGAAGTCCAGCAAACGCTTGCGATTCCTTTTTCAACTCAGGCAAAGCGTTCCCTTGCGTCGTCCACTTGACCGATGCGCCGGTGGTTTCGTATACATCTTTACGCCACGCAAGTGCTTGGTTATAAAGCATTCGTAGCAGCCCAAGCCACAAGGAAAAGGTTTTTCGCTGTTTGGTCGTAGGATACGCCCGATATTCATAAGTCTTTTTCATGGGAGGTGGCTTTCTGGATTTCATGTCCGTATCAGTGGAGGTGGGAGACACCACCTTGCGACGGTGCTGATACTCTCCCACGAAAGCCATAAAAACTATACCAGTTTTCGCAATATCTTACAACAAAAAAGGACGGGATTTCCTCCCCACTCTAAAGAGATGGGGGCGCCATCCCGAAGATTTAGATGAAAATTAAAGCGATTGAAACCCACACTGTAGATGTTAACCATCGTGGAAATTGGGTCTTTGTCAAAGTCCATGCCGAAGATGGGTCAACAGGTATCGGCGAAGCCTCTCAGGGCCAAGACGGACGCGTGGTTCACATTATCGAAGGACTCAGTTCCGGTCTTATCGGTCAGGATGTCTTCCAAATTGAGGACTTCCACCGCCGGTTATATAATGAATCCGAAGGACGACCCTATCACACAGCAATCAGTGGAATCGAACACGCACTCTGGGATCTTGTCGGCAAGGCGTTGAACGCACCCATCTATCAACTCTTGGGCGGCAAGTGTCGCGAGAAAATCCGTCTGTATGCCAACATCAACCGTGCGACTGTGGATCGCACCCCCGAAGGCTTCGCGCAAAATGCACAAAAAGCGGTCGAGGAGGGGTTCACAGCGGTTAAGTGTGCCCCCTTCGACGATGTTTCCACGCGAGATATAGCGCGCGGCACCTTGACACCCGCAATTCGGACAGGGGTTGAACGGATCCGCCGCATCCGCGAAACTATTGGACCTGACATCGATCTGATGGTCGATTGTCATAGCCGTTTCAATCCGGGCTTGATCGTCCAGACAGCGAAAACCCTCGACGACCTGCATCTCTTCTGGCTCGAAGATCCGATTCCTATGACAAATCTGGATGCCCTTTCGCACGTCAACCAATCTACCTCAATGCCGATCGCAACCGGAGAGCAGTTACGAACCAAATCCGCATTTCATAGGCTTCTGGAAAAACGTGCTGCCGACTATATCCTGCCAGACGTGAAGCATGTCGGCGGCATCTTGGAATTGAAAAAGATTGCAGCGATGGCGGAAGCAGCGAACGTGATGATGACCCCACATAACCCAAGCGGTCCAGTTGCAGCCGCAGCAAGCGTTCAGTGCATGGCAACTGTGCTGAACTTCGCGATTCTGGAGTTCGCATGGGGTGAGGTGGAATGGCGGGCGGAACTCCTTAACCCGCCAGAGCAGGTAGTTGCCGGGTATATTGAACTTTCCGATCGCCCCGGTTTGGGAATCGATCTCGTGATACGCGAAACCTAAAACGCAGGACATCGCTTAGTAAAGGAGAAGCCGATGGCAGAATTGCCGCAATATGATTGTGTTCGGATCGATGGTAAAATAAAGATTGATGGGGAGCTCACAGATGCTGCGTGGGAATCAGCCGCAGTCATTGAATTGTTGACGACGGATACCGGCGAAAAACCGCGTCAACCGACAGAGGTTCGGCTGCTCTGGAATACCGAATACCTCTATGTCGGTTTTCTGTGTTATGACCGAGACATCTGGGGGACAATCTACGAGCGCGATGGAGACATCTATAACGAAGAGGTCGTCGAGGCCTTTCTCGATCCGGACTGTGATCTCCGGACATACATCGAACTTGAAGTAAGTCCTCTCAATACGTTATTCGATGCCTTTGTCGTCAACGGCAAGTCGCTCGGACAGGAAATGCACGTGCTGCGCGATTGGGATAGCGAAACGTTGCAACACGCTGTCTCCGTTGATGGCACAGCAAAAACGAGTTCCTCGACCGACAGAGCTGCTTCCGCCAATCCACCGGATACATCTTGGTCCTGCGAAATCGCTGTTCCATTCAAGGACCTGCTAACCGCCCCAAATATTCCGCCGAAAGCGGGAGATGTCTGGCGCATGAACCTGTATCGGATTGATCGCGGGAAAACGGAAGCCGAGGACGAATACACCGCATGGTCCCCAACCCAAAAGATTGATTATCACCGCCCACAGCATTTCGGTTCTCTGCGGTTCGTTGAAAAACTGTAGGACTTATGCCGCCAACTGTAGGTGCTTGCATCCCGCCTGTCCCGATGTGTCGGGGATTTATCGGGGCGGGGCAACTTGCCCCGCGCTAACTGTGCTGAAATGTGTAAGTCCTATGTAAAAAACAGGAGGAAACAAATGTCGAATTACGATGTGGAAATGCGTCTGAACATAAAGACACCGATGCGCGATGGAGTCAACCTCTCATCAGATATCTATCTCCCAAAAGCACAGGGAAAGTTTCCAACGGTGTTGATGCGTACACCTTATAGCAACAACATGGACACGATGATCGAAAAAGCGCGTCAACTGGCAAACAACGGTTACGCCTGCGTAATCCAGGATGTAAGAGGTCGGTGGGACTCAGATGGCGAGCACTATCCTTTTATGAACCACGGTCCGGACGGTTACGATACTCAGGAGTGGATTGGTCAGCAGGAGTGGTGTAATGGAAAAATAGGTATGGCGGGTGGGTCGTATGTGGGACTGGTGCAGTGGCAAAGCGCGCCCCACCGCAGCGAATTTCTGACGTGCATGGTGCCTCGCGTCATCTGCAACGATTTTTATAGCGGATTGGTCTATCCCGGCGGGGCGTTCCAACTCAATGTGCTCATGACTTGGGGAATGCGTACCAACGGACGGACCGCTCAAAGTATTGAATACCACCGCTGGACGGAGGCGTTTCGAAAGCTGCCGATCGTTGAGATGGACGAACTCGCCGGGCGCAAACTCCAATTCTGGAAAGATTGGGTTGAACACGCAGCCTACGATGACTATTGGGACGAAATCAACGTTGAAACCAAATGGGGCGAGATTGATGCCCCTGCGTTTAACATGGGCGGCTGGTATGACCTCTACGCACAGCACACCTTTATCAATTTCAACGGCTTGCGTCAGGGCGGACGGACGCCTGAATCCCGGCAAAGCAAACTCATCGTCGGACCGTGGCCCCACTCCCTAAGTGCCTCCACCCATACGGGCGATGTTGACTTTGGTGCGCCTTCGATGGTCGATTTAGACGGGGAGGAACTTCGCTGGTTCGACTACTGGCTCAAGGGAATTGATAACGGGATCGTTGACGAACCCCCATTGCGGTTATTCATCATGGGAATCAACGAGTGGCATGATGAACATGAGTGGCCCCTTGCACGGACACAGTGGCAAAAATGGTATCTCCACTCAAACGGTAAAGCGAATTCTGTGCTCGGCGATGGAGCACTTTCCACCGAGCCACCAGCGCATGAGCCGACAGACCACTTCGTTTACGACCCGCATTATCCGGTCCAAACGATAGGCGGCAACAACTGCTGTTCACCCCATATAGTTCCGTGGGGTCCCTACGATCAACGCCCCGCTGAGATGCGTGGCGACGTTCTCTGCTATACCAGTGAGCCAATGGCGGAAGACATGGAGGTAACAGGACCAATTAAGGTAGTTCTCTACGCCGCTACCGACGGGCTGGACACCGACTGGACAGCGAAACTTGTAGATGTTTCACCAACAGGTTACGCGATGAACCTGTGCGACGGGATTATTCGTGCCCGGTACCGCGAGGGTTTTACCGACCCAACACTTCTTGAACCGAACACGGTTTATGAGTACGAAATCGACGTTGCGGTCACCGGGAATGTTTTCCGAAAAGGGCATTGCGTCCGAGTAGAGATCTCTTCCTCTAACTTCCCACGTTTTGACAGGAACCCAAACACCGGAAACACGTTAGGGATTGATGCAGAGATGCGTTCAGCACAGCAGACGGTCCATCATTCGAGTCAATATCCGTCGCATATCCTGCTTCCAGTTATTCCCAAGCAGTGACGAGTAGTAGGATACCGCTCTTTTTTGATTGTTCTTGGAAGAAATTGAAAACTGAATAGGTTAAGAGGGCGGAGACTTTCGCGTGAGGATTTTTAAAGGGCCGAGAAATAAGAAAATCGCTTTAATGCGTGAGGAAAACTTCAAACATGACGACTTTCGAGCAGCATGTTCGGGCAAGGACTCCTACTAAAGAAGAAATCGATCACTTCCTCGATCCGGAAAAACTCTCGTGGGGCCAATTCGATCCGGAAGTCGGATATATCCTTGGCAACTATCTGCCCCAAGACGGCATCGACAACAGCTCTACTATCAACACCGTGCAAAAAAACGGAACCCGGAGCGGAGCCCTGTACGCTGATCTGCCCCGTCGCATCAACACCTATGGCAACAGTTTCACCCAAGGTGCCCAAGTAAGCGACGAAGAAACTTGGCAGGAGTACTTAGCCGCACACATAGGCGAACCCATCGGCAACTATGGCGTGGGCGGCTTCGGGGTATATCAGGCATATCGCAGACTGATACGTGCCGAGGAGACCGATGAGGGTGCCGAGTACGTCATCCTCTATATCTGGGGCGATGACCACCACAGAAGCTTTCTTCATTGCCGACGCGTCAGCTATCCCCTCCAAAGATCTCCGGTTCCGGCGATGTTTGAAGGCAACTTCTGGACACACCTAGAAATGGACATGGAGAAAGGGCAACTCGTCGAAAAGGAGGCGCTGTTACAAACCCCCGAATCCCTCTACAATATGACAGATCCCGATTTCATGTATGAGGCACTGAAGGATGATCTCATGCTACAGATGACCCTATTCTGCCGCAACCTGATCCAGGAGATTGACATTAAACCTCTTACTGTTCTCGCGGAGATACTTGGCCTTTCTCCCGACCCTCCGGACCAGCCTGAACAGCAACGAGGGTGGATCGAGAATTTACGCCACACCTACGCCTTTGCCGGTACCCGCTACATCATCGAGCAAGCCCTAGGGTTTACCCAACACAGGGACAAAAAGCTGATGATCGCGGTCTACTGTCCACAGGTCACCCGACAACTTATCTCCACCGGTAAGCGCTACGATCAGCCCATCGTAGATTATCTCCGTGACAATCAGATCCTTCATTTCGACATGAACCTCGTCCACGTCGAAGATTACAGATGCTTCAACCTGTCTCTGGAAGATTACATGGCGCGTTACCACATCGGACACTATAGTCCCGCCGGCAACCATTTCTTTGCTCACTCGATTAAAAAGCCCATAATTGAATGGCTGTCTCCTAAACCGATCACCTACCGCGACAACGAGGACGCGATGACCAGTTTCCCAGATTATCTACCGGAACTCGATAAATCTTGACGAAATTACGGCGAGTTCATATACAAAGGCCTAGTACATTGTCAGAAAAATGTAGCACAAACTGTATAAGGTTTCAGAACATAAATCGGTAATTCTCTATGTTCCCCAAGCCCGGTAGGTGCGGTTTGTAACCGCCCCGGACATCGCAATGAAGATGTTTATCATAATTTATTTGACAGAGCACTAGTTTCTCGTCAGAGATTTTCCCCCTCGGTCATCGGTCCAAAATCCCTGCTGAAAACTTATCGATTTCTCCTTGAGTTCAGTCTTGCACCAAACAGGGCAGCTTGAACGAAATCTCCGCCATGTTTTGTGCATCCAAGGGAGCTAGTCGGTTTCTATTTATGATACGAGTAGGCTATTCCTGATGGCACGAAAGTTGCCCCTTAGCGGATTATACGCTTTCAATTCATCAGAATTGAAGAACAAACGATGAAAGCTATGGGATTTTCAGGAGCACCGATGGAGCGGCAGGATGAACCTCAAGCGAATTTCACACGCCTTGATAGTTGCATTAGTATGTCACGCACTGATCATAGGAATCGGTAGCGTCTACCTTTTGAATCAAATGCCAAGATTCAAGGAATTCATGGAGGTAGAACTACTACCACCAGCACCGCCTCCACCACCTAGAAGCGGAAGCCGACCGGTGATCAAGCCAGTCGTTCGACCCAGCCCGACATCAGATAGGTACATCGTGGCAGCAAATGGGCACAGACGAACCAGGCGGATAGCTGCCAGAGATTTAGAACGGAGGGTCCGTCCTCAAATAATCCTTGAATTCGCTAGTAGTAATTTCTGTGTGATCGGTAGCTATCTCCCGATAAACCTTCCAAGAGTGGCTCACCCGATAACACCACCTCCATCGGATACCTCGCACACCGACCTCTTTCTTTCCGATGCCCCCAACGCCTTGGTAGCTTCCAAGCCAATAGTAACACCCGCGACTAAACGGATCGTAATGCCCATGGATCGTGGGCGGAGCAGTATCGTCAGACTCAAGCCAGACTTTGGACGTCCTGCCGGACTCTCCATGGTTGAGCATGTTGGGGCAGTCCGCGATGCGTTGACGGAGGTGGTTGAGGAGATAACACTTGGGAATGAAGATATCCCGCCCTTACCGCCTGGTGAGCCGGGCGGCAGAGTCATCGGTAGAGGCAAAGATATTCGCGGCGTTCTCCGATTTACTCGCGTGCGGCACGGTCTCTCGGATTGGTGGACGAATCCGTCTGCGCTTAACAGTCTAGCCAAATGGTTAAGCGAACGCACAAAAATTAAGACGGACCTGAATGTTGCAGGTGGGACGCCGAAATTGACGGATGCGAATCTCATGAAGTCCCCGCTTATTTTTATGACGGGACATGATCCGGCACTGGTCCGTGGCAAAAATCTCATGGGTAGTCAATACGGCGGTGGGAGGTTGGATAGCAAACTTTCGGAAACAGAGATAATTGCCTTGCGAAAATACCTCGTCGAAAAGGGTGGATTTCTCATCTTCGACGATTGCGGTGTCAATGCACCCGCACAAGCAATGACCCGAATATTCCTCGCTCAGATGCGGCGTGCAATGCCGGAATACCATATTGAGCGTATCCCAAACAATCACGAAATTTACCACAATTTTCATGCGGTAGGTGGTCCGCCGATCGGCTTCGATATCTATTGGTGGGGTGAGCAACCAGTGAAACGGAATTTCCTCGAAGGCATCTCTGTTGATGGCAAGCTATCCGTGCTAATCAGTCGTCGGGACTATCTATGTGCAATGCGAACCGTAAGTGTGCCCGGATATCCCGTCCACTACTCTCCCGCTGTTTACCGGTTCTTGACGAACGTTGCAATCTACGCCCTGACACACGGTGGAATCTCAGACTATTCCGGTTATATCCCCGAACATCGTTTGAGAGACCGCGAACTTCCAAGACGCACTCCTCAAGTGGCAGGAATCAGAGCAGTTGAGTAGTCGTTGGCTTTGCACTTGATCTTAAGGCAGTAGCTGACTTGGATCCTCGATGCGTGCACGCAAATCCGCAAGGAAGCGGGCACAAGGGGCGCCGTCGATCGCTCGGTGGTCAAAGGTGAGAACCAGCGTTGCCACGTCTCGGAACTGAATGGACCGATCTGCTACCGCCGCGGTTTGGCGGACCCGTCCTACTCCCAGAATCGCGCACTGCGGTGGGTTGAGAACCGGGGTAAACCAATCCACACCGAGACCACCGAGATTCGTCACCGTGAACGTGCCATCCGAAAAGTCGTCGAGCCCCAGCTTTCCGTTTCGAGCGCGATCTGCGAGTTCCCTGACTTTGGTTGCGAGCGCGATCACCCCAAGCGTGTCAACTCCGCGAACGACCGGCACAACCAATCCCGACTCAATGTCGATGGCGACCCCTAAATTAATATCGCTATACTGATGTATCGCATCGTCAATCAATGCCGAGTTCAGTTGGGGATGCGCTTTCAATGCCTCAGCAGTCGCTTTCAGTACAAAGTCGTTAAGCGTCGGTGCAATACCGTAAGCAGCCCGCCATGCATCCGCATTTGCCGTTCGAGCGGCTTGGAGTGCGGTAAAATCGACCTCGATTCCTTCTGTGACATGGGGTGCCTGAGACCAGATCGCCCCCAAACGCTCGGCGGTAGTGCGGCGGATGCCCGCAAGCGGAATAATCTCAACGCCTGCAGCCTGCTCCTTAGGCTGCGCTGCAGTGCTAGGTGCTGGGACCTCGCTAGGTGCTTCTACTGGAGTGGCAGTTCCATCATCGATAGCGCGTTGGACATCTTCCTTGGTGACCCGTCCTCCCGGACCTGTACCCTGTAACGCTTCAGCGTCTACACCGTGTCGTTGCGCAAGTCGTTGGGCGACAGGAGTCACCCGTGATCTCGCTGGGGGTTCCGCATCCGAGGCTTGGGGCTGCGCCGCAGCGCTAGGTGCTGGTGCTTCACTGACTGATTTCAACGGCGTGGCAGTGCCATCATCAATGGCACGCTGTACGTCTTCCTTAGTAATTCGTCCGCCCGGACCGGTGCCCTGCACGGACTCTGCATCTACGCCGTGTCGTTGGGCGAGTCTCAAGGCAACGGGGGTCGCTCGTGATTCGGCAGCCTGGTTCGCAGCGGGAGCTTGGGGCTGTGCTGCAGAATCCTCCGGCACCTCTTCCCCTTCTTCTCCAATCCAAGCGAGGGTTGTACCAACGTCGTACACGCCATCAACCTGACCCACGATACGCAACAAGACACCACTGACCGGCGACTCAATGTCAGCAACGGCCTTGTCCGTTTCAATCGATACCAGCAGCTGCCCCTCCTCGATTTTGCTGCCTTCGGCTATGTGCCACTCAACAACGCGACCCGTTTCCATAGTGTGACCGAGAGCCGCTAACCGGAACTGTATTGCCATGAATCCTTCCTTTCTCGTCGTACTAGGCCATTACGCGATTGACCGCTTCAGTGATATCAGGAACCTCAGGCACAACATGCTTAACAAGTTCGGAACTGAACGGCATCGGCACATGCGGGCTGCCAACACGAACGACCGGTCCCTTGAGGTCTCGGAAGCAGTTCTCGCCGATGACCGCTGCTATCTCGGAGGCCGCCCCAGCAAAACTGGAGTCCTCCCCGCAGACCACAGCATGGCCCGTCCGGCTCACTGATTCACAAATCGTCTCGGTATCCAACGGCGAAAGGCTTCTTGCATCAACGACCTCTACGTCGTAGCCGTCGTCTTCTAATAGCACTGCCGCTTCCAGTGACTTCTGCACCATTGGACCGATAGCAACAACGGTTGCGTCCTCTCCCTCACGGCAAATCTTGGCTTGACCGAGGGGTATGGTATGATCCCCATCTGGAACCTCGCCAGTAGAGGTATAAATCCGCTTATATTCAAAAAATAGCACTGGATCCGGACTGCGTATTGCGGTCTTGAGCAGTCCCTTAGCGTCTCCGGGTGTCGAAGGAACAACAACCTGTAAACCGGGAACGTGCATGAACCACGATTCCATAATCTGGGAATGTTGCGCCGCTAACAATCGACCCACACCGCACGGTAGGCGAATCACCATCGGCACACTGGCTTGCCCCCCGGTCATGTAGCGCATCTTTGCCGCTTGGTTGACCACTTCGTCCATGGCACAGGTCACGAAATCCATATACATAATTTCAACCACGGGGTTCATCCCCGCCATTGCGGCGCCAACCCCCACGCCCATAATCCCTGCCTCTGCGATCGGTGTTTCAAAGATTCGTTCCGGGAAACGTTCCGCAATACCATCCGTCACCTTGTAAGGTCCGCCGTGCGTAATCACATCTTCGCCGATGACGAATATCGTCTCATCACGTTCCATCTCCTCGTGCAATGCCTCTCGTAATGCCTCACTGAAAGTTAGTGTTCTCATCATGCGACCTCCTGCTCAGGTGCAAGGACATCTGTGGTGACGTTATCAGGCGTCGGGTACGGACTCTCCTCAGCAAATTTCACCGCTTCAGCGATCTCATCTTTGACCTGGTTCTGGATCTCCGTGTCCTCCTCTTCAGTCAACCAGCCCTGCTCTATCATCGTCGATAGGAAAGTCTGGATCGGGTCGTGGTTGGTCCTCATCTCGTCGACCTCTTCAGAGGATCTGTACTGTTCTTCATCACCTAAGCTGTGTCCGTAGAAGCGATAGGTTCGCGCCTCAATCAACGTAGGTCCTCCACCCTTGCGAGCGCGCTCGACCGCCTCACCGGCAACCTCGTGGACCTCGACGAGGTTCTGGCCGTCGACCGAGACGCCGGGGATCGCATAGGATCCCGCCATATCAGCGACTGAATCAAGTACCGCCACATTCATGCGAGGCACCCACTGCTGATACTGATTGTTCTCACAGACATAGACAACGGGGAGCTTCCACAAAGCACCAAGTCCAATCCCTTCGTGAAAAGTACCGCGTGCGGCAGCACCGTCACCGAAGAAGCAAACCGATACCTGATCTGTCCCACGTAACTTGCTAGCGAGCGCGGCGCCGGTAGCGGGCGCAATGCCTGCGCCAACAATACCGTTCGCGCCGAGCATATTCAGAGAGAAATCAGCGATGTGCATCGAACCGCCTTTCCCGCCGCACGTTCCCGTGGCTTTGCCGAAAAGTTCTGCCATCATACGGTGTGACTCAGCACCTTTCGCTAAACAGTGGCCATGGCTACGGTGCGTACCCAAGACATAATCGTCATCCCGTAGATTAGAACAGACGCCGACAGCGACCGCCTCTTCCCCACAGTACATGTGAAGGGCACCGACCACGGAGCCAAGGCTTGTTTGGCGGTTCGCCTCTTCCTCAAAGAGCCGGATGCGCCACATATCTGTGTACATCTTCTTACACAATTCTGGTGACAGGGCCATAAATAAGTCTCCTCGGATCAGTTAAGTTGTGATGTGTATTACGCACTACAAATTGTACGATTTAGCATCATCTAAACTCCTATTATACCGAACCGCACTGAATTAAGCAAATCGTTGTGGGAAAAACCGGTACGATCACTATGTTCGGGGTTATTATTCGTACTGTTTCTAAAAAAACAGCGGGATTTACTCGTGTAGCAGCTTCATATTGTTTCCGCCATGCATTCTATGACTACGGTCGCTCTATCACCCTTCATCGGCTGTGAGAGGGGCATCCCTGCCCCGATGCATTCCATGACTACGGTCGCTCTATCACCCCGTCCGCGGGTATTGCCTTGCTTTGCAATAACCTCCCAACTTCAGCAGTGATCTCCTTTTGCACTCTCGCAACGAATTCATCGGTTGTGGGTCCTTTCACGCGGGTTTCCACTCCATACTCCCCAAACCCGAATTCCACTGTTTCTTTCACATACTTCTCCGGTCCATCGAAGTAGTACGGCTCCGTTCCCCGAAGCGTCTCGTAGATGTCATCGCCCTCAGTTTTGTAGATATCGGCATTCGACATGACAACCTGCGGCTTATCGGACTCCGGGTCGGGGTGCTCTGCTCGCATAGCGAAGTCCCCAAGCATCACATATTCCTTCAACTCTGGCGCCCAGTGCGTAATCTTGTACGTTGAGCCGGGTTGCACCCACGGCTTTATCAATCGCCTCACGAGGTCAAATTCGTACCACTTCTTTAGTTCCGACAGGTGGGGCACCGCACCGTCATGCTCATATTTAGAGGTGTCCCCCTCCGCCCGGATGTCGTTAAAGACCATGAACCAGTTCACATAGTCGCGTGCCCCTCGCGACATCTTCATCATACCAGGTCCCCTAACCGGATTACGAGCGTCAACGATGACCACGTGCGGCATCTCCTCGCTCAACTCCCTGACAAAATCTTGGGGAAAACCTGCCCGCGCCTTGCTCTCTACTTCGTGGGGAACTCTGAGTCTAAACGACGAGTGAGATCGAACGCGGTCGTATCGGAGCGTAAAATCATCCTTCAGATAGTCCTGAAGCGGCTCAACAACCCACTGTCTGCCGTAGCGATCATTTCCGACCACCACAATTGGTCTTGGTGTCTTCGCCTTGAAGTGTCTCAGGAATTGCAGGAAACAGGCGGCTTGGTATCCGCAACGCTTTGCTTGAGCGAGATGTTGGTCTGTCAGTTCGACCGTCTCCTGACGAGGCGGCGGCAGCACCGGCAGCGCCTTGAAGGTTGCGTACTGCTCGTCGCTGCCCCCCTGCCCTCCATTAAGGTTTGCCTCCAGGTGAGCGAAGCGGAGGAATTCCAGATCTCTCTGGAGTTCGTTGTCCAACCGAAATCGCCCCTCTAAAGTTTCCGCTCGGAGCCGGTCAAACTCTGCCAAGGCTGCCTCAAAGTCTGAGTGTTCTGCCAGATAACGGGTCACCACCGGGGTGAACATCACACCCTCGTAGTTTCGACCTTCAAACTGCGTCAGCCACTGTCCAAGTCTATCCAAACGGCGCAAGATCTCGTCAATCGAGTTACAATGGAGGAAGGGTGTCAGAAACGTCTGGATCTGGTCTATATCGATCCTGAGTCCAATCTGATACACTTGAATAACGAGTTGAGCAACCCCTTCAATGTTGCTCGATTTGAAGACGAAGGCAAGTAGGTCATAAATGTTGTCCTCATTAACCTCCGGTCCGC
This sequence comes from Candidatus Poribacteria bacterium, assembly GCA_965220385.1. GTDB lineage: Bacteria > Poribacteria > WGA-4E > WGA-4E > PCPOR2b > PCPOR2b. The sequence continues at coordinate 5,411,321 of OZ244825.1, forward strand.
GTTCCATCTTTGTGAGTACGGATAGCATCAGATTTCTGGCAGCCACCAACTGACCCGGGATCGCCTGTGCCTGTTCCTCAGTGAGTCTACCCGCCACAAGCTCGTCGAACCAATAGCTAAACACCGCATCGGTGTCATCTCCGAGTTCGCGCTCGGACTGAAGGTGCTCTATTTCCGATGCTAACACAGCCGCACATCGCGGGATGCGGTGCTCTCCCACCTTTACCATCTGATCGAGTTGCTGCCGCACACGCTCCGGAATTTGCGCCCTCTGGCGTAGATATTCAATTTCCGCTTCAATAAGTGCCATGACTTAGCTCTGCACCTGTTCGTTAGTGGGTTACGTGGCGTATATTCTGCCATTTCCTATCTGATATTACTAGAGCCGTTATCCGTTTCAGCGCCTCTCTGTGGCAAGGTATAAGATAGCAGAATCCAAGGGAACCGTCAACACTTTTCCTCTGCAAATGGGAGCACGATACCCACTTCCGCCCCGCCATTTCAACCCTGTTTCGTGTTGACAAACGGGTAGCAAACTGGTATCCTACAAATTGATCGAATAGCTGCAGGATGATTTAGCAACTTATCAGCGAAAAGAGCAAAAGAAATGGGAATGGAGAATGAAAAACCGAGTTTCGTGACCGCAGGCTTACCAGTAATTGATTGCGATCTCCACAACCGAATCCCGCCGCTCGAAATGCTCTACCCGTATCTGCCAGACCACTGGTGCGATCACTGCGAAGAATCCGGCTTTTTCGGACCCGATGCGAACGACTATCCAGAAGGTGCACCGACTTCAACGCGACCTGAAATCATGGAGCCATCGGAAGATCGACCCCAATCGGATCTGGAACTGATGCGCGAACACGCGCTCGACCCTTGGGGAGTCGAGTTCGGGGTGCTAACCTGCGCCTATCGCGTCCAGAGCGTCCATAACGAAGACTTGGCGGCAGCGCTTGCTTCAGCAGTCAATGATTGGCAGATCGAGCATTGGCTGGATCCTGAACCGCGTCTGCGGGGGTCGTTGATAGTACCGAGCCAAAACCCCGAACTCGCAGCGAAAGAGATTGAGCGTTTGGGAGACCATCCGGGATTTGTGCAGGTAATGCTCCCGGTCCGTTCACAGGCACCCTATGGCAATCGACGCTATCATCCAATCTACGCAGCTGCGGGGCAGCACGATCTGGTAATCGGCATCCATTACGGTGGGGCACCGGGGCTTCCACCCACATCGGTCGGTTGGCCCTCAACCTATCTGGAGGAATACGTCGGTATGTCGCAGGTGTTCCAAGCACAGGTGCTCAGTCTGGTGTCGGAAGGCGTTTTTGATCTGTTCCCAGCCTTGCGAGTAGCACTTATCGAAGCGGGATTCACCTGGATGCCGTCGCTCATGTGGCGATTTGACAAGGAGTGGCGCGGACTGCGACACCTCACACCGTGGGTTAAACGGCTGCCGTCCGCGTATATCCGCGAACACATGCGCATGACACTCCAGCCAATCGATGGTCCACCAACCGCGGAGCAGCTGCTTCAGATTATCGGTCAACTCGACTCAGAGGACCTTCTGATGTTTTCAACCGACTATCCCCACTGGCACTTCGATTCCCCCGAAGAAGCCTTCCCCGCAAAGCTACCCACATCGCTGGCACGCAAGATTCTGTCCGAAAATGCGCGGGAATTTTATCAACTCTAGGTGTGTCTGATTCAAGGAATAGGTAATGAATGGTAAAAGAAAATCTCCAGAATACAAACAGTGGAGGAACGACGTAAAGCACCGTGATGGGAACACTTGTCGCCGATGTGGGTTTGGAAGCAATCTGCATGTACATCACATTAAGCCTCTCAACAAATACCCTGAATTTGCTCTCGAACTTGATAATGGACTGACACTTTGTGGAAATTGTCACAGCCTATTGGGAGGCAAAGAAGAAAGTACAAATCTCCGAGCATTTCTGGGATCTGATACAAAAATCGATGGACAACTAAGAGTAATTAACGGAAGTTTCTCGAACTACCTTGAAAGGAAATTGAAATCAAGAAGTCAACACACCAGAAATGATATAGTCTCGAAACTATTTTTTCATCTTAGGATTTATCCGGATTCAATTGATGAAATGCTCCCACTTCTTATTTATATAATAGATAGTGAGAATTGGACTGATGAAAGTGATGTTAAGCGTCAGGCAATTGAGTGGCTGCAGAGAAAAGTTCAAATGGAACAGCCAAGACCTCCTAGTACAAATTGGCAACTGAATTGCCCTAATATAGATTGCCAACAAAAGTTACGAATTCCTGTGAAGAGGGGTAAATTGAGACTCACTTGTCCTAAATGTAGGACCTTTTTTGAACAAGAAATAAGGGTCCAAACTCCAGCGGTAATAGAGACCATAATCATATATGAACAAAGCGTGATAACACTTTATTATCCACCACTCTCTGCGGCAATAGGAGCTATCATCAGGTATGAACATCGTGCTGAGTAATAGCGAATTGAACATCAAAAACGACTGAAGCAGAGATCTAAACAAAAGGAGATTTATAGCGAAATTCTCAGGCTTGTTTGGGATATAGACAGGTATGGTACATTTTTGTCTATCGTCATCTTGAGCATTAGATAAAATAGAAAGTTGCAGACCAAAATACAGTATAAGGAGCGTGATTAATGCCCAGATGGATCTTTGTTAATATTGTTGTCCTTCTCATTCTTTTCGTTGGGACCCTGTATGCACACGAGCCCGGATCAGCAAAATACGTTGTCGAAGCTTACCGGTTGGAGCCCGGAGTTCCCGCCCCGAAAATCGACGGAAAACTAGACGACCCTGCGTGGCAAAAGGCAAAGCCTGTAAGCGGCTTCATCCAACTCGTGCCGGATCGAGGCAAACCCGCCACCGATGATACAGCATTTTATATCGCTTACGACCCGCACCACCTCTACGTCGCCTTTCGGTGTTATGATGCCTCACCCGATAAAGTTGTCAACCGTATTGTGAGACGGGGTGGAAACATCTACGACTCAGACGTAATATCCTTTTTCATGGACCCGCATCATGACCACCGCACCGGCTATAAGTTTGCCACCACCCCCGGCGGTGTCCAGAGCGATGCGTACCGTTTTGACGATATCCGCTCCGACTCCAGTTGGAGAGGGATATGGTGGTTAGAAACAGGTATTGATGAACAAGGGTGGGTCGCTGAATTCAAGATCCCGTTCGCAAATTTTCGTTTCCCCAATAAATCGGAACAGGTATGGGGATTCGATGTTGAACGGGTGCATCGCAGAAAAGATGAGGTCACCGTTTGGAAGCAGATGACCCAAGCCGGGGCGACCACACGGATGTCTGATCTCGGACTTATGGTGGGACTGAAGGATATCGGCGGCAGCAAACCGTTCGAAATTTCGCCCTATGTCTTAAGCGGAGTGTCCGACAAGGAATCGCTCGATGGTCAACTGGGGACAGGACTCGATGTTCAGTATAATCTGACAAGTACGCTCAAGACAAACGTCACCCTTAACCCAGATTTTGCACAAGTGGAGGCGGATCAGTTGGAGATTAACCTGACTCGCTTTCCAACCCGTTTCCCGGAACGGCGTCCTTTCTTTGTGGAAGGAAACAGCTTTTTTGAGACACCATTAGAACTCTTTTACAGTCGGCGGATCGGCAGTCGAGGTGACATCCTCTGGGGGGGTAAAATGACCGGCAAGGTCGGCAGCTATTCCCTCGGTGTGCTCGGCAGCCAAACAGGCAGCTTCGGAGCGTTAGAAATTGGCCAAGAGTCCGAAGCCAAGGAAGAGGCGTTGTATTCAACGGTTCGGTTGAAGAAGGATATCCTAGAACGCTCCAGCGTTGGGCTGCTCTTCGCCAACAAAGAGCATCTTGAGGAGGAAGATGGCTACGGTCGAGTGGGAGGAATCGACACAGATCTGTTCTTTTTGAAAACCTATCGGTTGTCGGGACAATATGCGATGAGTTTTAATCCCAGCGAAGATCCCGACGGTTCCAGCGAAAACACCAAAAATAAAGCCTACCTCGTTGAACTCGCTCAGAGCAACTACCTCTGGAACGCCGGTGTACGGATAGAACGAATTGATCCACTATTTGAAGCAAATGAAACAGGATTTCTCCGCAAAGAGGGACACCGCGGATGGCAGCAGATGAATTTCAAGACAGCGTATATTCCTCGGTTCGGCCCGCATCGTGCTTCCTTCGGTGTCAGCGGCGGAGTCTCGCAAAGCTTATTCACTGATAAATACTTTGACAATTGGAAATCGGCCAATTCAGGTCTAACCCTTTCACCGGAATTTGATGAAGATTCAATCAGTTGGAACTTCAGAACTTCGGCGGATTGGAGGCCCACCGAATCCTTCTGGGAAGTAATTGGCGTGTTTTATGGGCGCAGTCGCGAGGTCGAATTGACGGAGGTATTTACGACAGACGGATATGATTTTTCGATTCTAACAAACACTTCGCGACCCGTTTCGGTTGGCTTGGATGGCGGGATAGGAAACTACTTCAATTTCTCGCGTCAGGCAGTGGGGAAACAACGGCTGCTTTCTCTATCGACTACTATCCGACCCCAGAGTAATTTCACCATTGACCTTGAAAGCGGGTATGCCCTGAGTTTGACGCAGGCTGATGTTATCGATGGACGCTATTTCACAAGTTCTCTGCGCGTCACCTATCTGTTCACCCGTGATCTATTTCTAAGGGTGTTTACGCAAGCGGGGCGTGAGCGCACCGATTTTTATCAGATTCAAACCACTGAAAACTATCTGGTCAGCACCCTTTTCGGTTGGGAATATAGCCCCAAAAGCCATATTTTCCTTGCGTATAATGAGGATTGGCGCACCAATAAAGGGGAGTTACAGTTAGGCGATAGGGTCGTCGTGTTCAAATTTTCTTATCTCTGGAATCTCTGATTGTCTTAAGCTGTAGGTCGAGATTCATATCTCGACACAAGACTGTCAATTTTGGAAAATCGATCTACAGTAGGATAGCCGCACCCCTACGGAGAGGGAACAAATGTAGGGGTAGGTCTTGTGCCTGCCCAAAATAGTTCCGGACGAAGGTAGATCCAATTTGTCAAGGACCAATAGAGCCTAAGCAGCAGGAGAGTTAAGCCATGTCTCCACCATCTGAAATACAGTTTTCATCGGCAGAGTTACTCGATCACAATTTCCCAAACCACAGACCCCGTTTATCATTCGATGGGGATACTGCTGATGCGTGGCGGGATTGGCGAACGCAACTACTTCCTGAACTGCGAGAACAGCTTGGACCTTTCCCAGACGAAGCGTTCCCTCTCAACCCGCAGATCGTATCCACCGAAACGACTGACCAGTTGATGATTCACAAGGTGATCTACCATTCGCAAGCGGACACGCCGATCCCCGCTTATCTATCAATCCCTAAGAGTGCAACAGCGAAGACGCCGGCTGTCCTCTGTATCCACGGCCATGTTCCGGGCGGTAAAGAGAGTGTCATCTCCGGTGATAGGGAGTTCGGTTCCCCCTACGGTCGCGACCTCGCGGAGCAGGGCGTCATCACGTTGTGCCCCGATAACGCTGGTATGGGAGAACGCGCTCATCCGTCGGGCGGTTGTGATTTCCTCTGGCGACGCCTGAACTATCTCGGATACGATCTGACGGGGTATCGGGTCTACGACCTAATGCGAGGTATGGACTATCTCCAAAGCCTGCCGGAGGTGGATGAAACGCGGATCGGGGTTGCAGGCTTATCCGGCGGATGCTGGCTTGGCATCGTCCACGCTGCGCTGGATGAGCGGGTTCAGGCAGCGGTGTTGAGCGGGTATTTCACAACTTTTGCGCAAACCTCATGGGTTGGGCACTGTATCTGCCATCACCCGAAAGGCATCGGCGAACTTTGTGAAATGCCCGACATCGCAGGACTCATCGCGCCGCGTCCAATCTTTGTGGAGTGGGGGACCGCGGATGTGAGCCGCCCGGTACACCCCGCCTTTGAGATGGCACAGCGGATCTACCGCGCTGCGAATGCTGGGGAACAGATCGCTCTACAAGAATTTGATGCCGGACATCTATTTTCAGGGGAACAGTCACTGCCGTGGCTGGTCCAAACACTGTCCGGAAGGAATCATTAATAAAAAATAACCTCCTTACGTATTACGCATTACGCGATTAAACCATGAAAACTTATCCTCTCGAAATCCTAACTTGACTCAATAATTTCACCCATTCGGAGAACGACCGATGAACCCTTTACGAATCGCTGTAATCGGTGCCGGGGCTTACGAAACCTCCCGCTCACGCGCTTATCAGGCAGTCATTAAACAACTGACAGATCTCTACACACTCTGCGCCATCTGCGACAGAAATGCCGAGGCATGCCGTGCCGCAGCCGAGACCTACGACATCCCAGCACAATACACAGATGTTGAGGAGATGCTTCAGTCCGAAAAACCGGACGTGGTCTTCTGTCTGACACCGACCGATTCACTCAACGTCATGGCGATGACAGTCGCCAAACATCGTATCAACGTCATCACCGAAATTCCCATCGCCGTTTCGTTGCCGATAGCGGATGCTATAACCGAGGCGTGCCAACAAAACGGCGTCAAGTACGAAATCGCCGAGAACGTCTGGCTCTGGCCCCATGAACAGTTGAAACAAAAGATTGTTCGGGCGGGATTGCTCGGAAAAATTCGACATGCGCGACTCTGGTACGCATCGGGCAGCTATCACGGTATCAACGCGGTTCGCATGATCCTCGGCTGCGAGCCGATACGTGCCTTGGGATACGCAGCCGAAGCACCGACGCACCCCTACACCGGCTACGGCGACGAAGCGATGACGACACGATGGTGGGAGTCCGGTATCGTTGAGTTTCCGGGAGGGATCACCTGCCTCTACGAGATGCCGCCGCCGGGAGCGCGTGGCAGTCACTGGGAGATTGAGGGCATGGACGGGCATCTCTCAGGGGATCAGTTGACCCTTTACAACGATGGCGGAAGTTACCAAATTGAGGATGTCTATACAGAGGTTGACGGCGAACAGGTGTTAGACCATGTTCGGATAGACACCTCTCCGCCGATCGTATGGTCAAATCCATTTGCGAAATACAAAATCTCTGCATCAGACGACGTTGCGAAAGCGAGCATCCTTCACAGCATGTACCGCGCCGTCACGGAGGATATTGAACCTGCATACGGTCCCATCAATGCCCGGCGAGATCTCGAATTGTGGATCGCTATTAGAGAGAGTGCCAGACGTGGGAGCGCGTGGATAACCTTACCAATCCAAGAAATAACGGGACTCGAACGCCAGATCCATGAAGCATATGAGCGTAAATATGGAGGACCTCCGATTTCAGGGGTCGAAGCGCTCAAGGATGCACCCTTCAGCCGATCGAGCGTAATCTGGGAAGTTGCCGGATGGCTATAAGCATTTATGGTGAACTCTAAAAATAAATAGACACCTTCGCCCCTCGGTTTTGATCCCGCCTGTTCCGTTCCGTGAATCCCGAGAATCGGGACCTGTTCTCGCTTCTTAGTCCCGATTCATCGGGGGCTTGTCGGACTCCCGCCTGTCCCGATTTATCGGGGATTTATCGGGGATTTATCGGGGCCGGTAGGTGCGGTTTCTAACCGCACCGGTCTGAAAGTGTCTTATTAATTCTAAAATCTACCATAGGAGGAAAACGGGAAAACGAGAAAAAAAAGGAACGCTAAGCCGCTAGGACGCAAAGATAAAAAATAATAAAGTCTTTCCTTGCGTCTTTGCACCATTGCGCCCTTGCGTTAAAATTTCCTTGTTTTCACGTTGTCTCCAATCAACGCATCTCCAAATTAAGAAGAACTTGCCTTGGTATGAGGCCTCTGGAGGGAACATGCTGAAAATTGGAATCACCGGTGCCGGAGTGATGGGTAACCGCCATCAAGAAAGAATTGCTGACTACGGCGCACAAGTTGTCGCAGTTCACGATGTCCATCTACCGGCGGCACAGGAACTTGCGACAAAAGGGGACGCGAAAATCGCTACGGATGACCTTGATCGGTTCTTTGATGTTGAAATGGACGGCTTGGTCATTACCACACCGCCCCCTGTGCGACTTGAGCCGGTACAGAGGGCTTGTGAGCGTGGTATCCACCTGATGATTGAAAAACCGCCCGCCTTAAACATGACTGAGGGACGTGCGTGCCTTGCACAGATTGAGAAGGCGGGGGTGATTGCTGCGGTAAGCTTTCAACTGCGCTACGGCTCAATCTATGAACGACTCCGAGAGTTATTGGCGGCTGAAACGGTGCATCTCGTTCACACAGTCTGTACCGTCGACTATTACCTCAGCTTTCGGATGTCGCCCTGGTTCTTACAGCGCCAAATCAGCGGAGGTCCCATCGCTGAGCAAGCGATTCATATCCTCGATTGTGCCCGCTTTGTCATGGGAAACACCAAGCCGGTTCAAGCGCACGCAATCGGTGCCAAAAATATGGCGCCAGACCGAACCGAGTTTGACGCTGAAAACGCCCTCCAGATGATGTACGAACTCGACAACGGCGTCTTCGGTACGCACATGAACCACTGTGGCACGAAAGGAAACGGTTTCGAGTTAGAGGTTATTGGTCCACATTTACGCCTTCGGGCAGATGCCCAAGGAGGTCGCAACGGCGACCGAATCGTCGGTCATCTGCACGGAAACGACTTTAATGAACCCGTGTCCACTGAAAACAGCCTTGGTCTCGATAAGTATCATGCGTGGCTTCGCGCCATCGAAACGGGCGACCGCTCGCTAATCCGGTCAAACTTTCAGGACGCGCTGCACACCCTCGCATTAGTCGAGGCAGCCGTCAAAAGCCAGGACACCGGCGGCTTTGTGAAAGTTGATTATGGTGAAATCGAAAAATAAATAGACACTTTCGCCTCCGGTAGGTGCGGTTTGCAACCGCACCGGTTCCGCCTCGTCGAGTATCTCCCGATTCATCGTGGATTTATCAGGGCGGGACATGATGGTTGATAAGTATTTATAGTGAATTATAGAAATCGGAGAACATTTACCAATAGCTCCGTCCTTTGAGAAGTTTCCAAAGTCCCCCTGACAAGGGGGATTTAGGGGGTTAGTTGTACGTCGAAGCTGTATAAGTAATTGTAGAATTCACCATAGTCAAGTACGTAACAGCGTCGTCTTTAGCCCCAGCGGGGCGACATGTTTATAGCACATTGATAGACCAATGCCCCAAGCCCCAGCGGGGCGACATGTGGTTTGCATCACTGCCGGTGACTTTGGTAATTATCGACAATAACTCACAAAATCTAACATTAGCTAACTTTTGGCAAAACACGCGTGTAGGGTGGGTGATGGATCGCTGTAGGGACGGGTCTTGTAACCCTCCATCAGATAACTAACAACTTACGTTAATTCTAAGGTCCGCTATAATTATGAAATCTACCATAAAACCCCCATTCTGCTAGAGAGGAAAAAATTAACGCATGAAAATCAGGAAAATCCTCATCACCGGCGCAGCGGGCTATCTCGCCGGCTTCATCATCGAGCGACTCCGCCCCAAATATGAACTTACGCTCACCGATAGGGTCGAGCCAAAACCGGAATTCAAAGACCTGCCCTTCATGCAGGCTGACATAACGAACTACGCAGAGATTGAAAAGGTTTGTGAAGGGCACGATGCCGTCGTCCACCTCGTGGCGTTGGTGCGCGAGCGTTTCGACAAGCCAGCATGGCTATTCGCCGATGTGATGGTCAAGGGAACGTGGAATGTCGCCGAAGCCTGCGCGATGAGTGGTGTGCAGAGACTCGTCAACATTTCGAGTATATCCGCCTGTACGCCGCTCCCGGAGGGCGAACTGCCTTATCGAGTTGGTGAGCCGTTCCACTTCAGTTCGGGTGGCTTATACTACGCTCTTGCGAAATACTTGGGCGAACAGGTCGGAGAAGCCTACTATCAAGCGCACGGGTTCAGCATCATCCATCTGCGTCCCGGTGTTATTGAGGGTGACGGACATAACCCCGGTCCCAAAGCGCCGGACAATTTAGACCAAGCCGGGCAAACCGAACCGTGGTTTGTGTATGTCGATCCACGCGATGTGGCACAGGCAGTCGAATTGGCAATCGAAACCCAAGATGTGATGTACGGTTCTTACCACGTCGTCGCTGGACGCGAGGATTCCCGATTCGATTGGAAACAGACTGCTCAAGAACTCGGCTATCGCCCGGAACACAACTGGCCCGAAATTCCAGAGAACAGGGGTTAAGGGGAAGGTGTTAAAAACATGAAAGTATTGATTATCGGCGGCACCGGAAATATCAGCCGTGGAATTGTGGCAGCGCTGCTCCAGCGGAATCACGAAGTGGTGATGTTCAATCGCGGACAGCATCCGGATCCGCCCCCACCGGATATACAAATCCTCCACGGGGATCGGCGTGACCGTGACGCTTTCGAGGGTAGGATGCACAGCGAAAAGTTCGACGCCGTCATCGACATGATCTCTTATAACGCCGACGATGCCGCCTCTGCCCTACGAGCGTTTCGTGGGCAGGTGGACGGATTCATCCACTGTTCAACGGTCATGACCTACGGACCGCCCTTTCCGTTTAGCGGTGTGAACATCCCTGAAACCGCACCCTTGAACGGCACATCTGAGTATGGGCGCGGCAAGATCGCGGCAGACCAACTGCTCCTGGACGCGCACGCCGAAGACGGTTTTCCCGTAACAATCTTCAAGCCGTCCTACACGCACGGACCCGGAATGCAGGTACACCGACAGGTCGGGGGCGACGGGAGTTGGATTGACCGCCTGCGCAAGGGCAAGCCAATCCTCTCAGCGGGGGACGGACTGAACTACTTCCAATTTCTTGCATCACGGGACGCGGGGGTAGGATTCGCGGAAGCGCTCGGCAGGTCGGAGTGCCATGGTCAAGTCTACAACATCGTTCATCCGGAAGCACGGACATGGGACGAATGGCACCGCACCGTCGCCCAAGCGTTGGGTGTCGAAGCCGAAATCGTGCATGTTCCCCAAGAGACGCTCATCGCCATCGCACCAGAGCGATTTCAAGGATTACGCGGAAACTTCGGTCATACACAGATCTATACCGGCACAAAACTCGCGGAAGCTATCCCCGAATTCCAGCCAGAAACACCACATGTAGAGAGTATTAGAGAAAATATCGCTTGGATGGACAAACACAACCATGTACCGGACAGCGATACCGATGATCTGGAAGATCGGGTCATCACAGCGGTTCGTGACCTACCAACCCAGTTGCATTGAGGATCGAATATCCGATGATTTTGCCGTTGATTCAATCTCCGTGATTATGGTAAAATACAAACGATAGCTTGTGTTCATAGTTATGCAGGCTTGATATTAGCGAAGTATACTTTGTCATTTTCTTCTGTCAACCGTTTGTATCTTTCGCTCTTTCACTATTTAATGTAATTGCCCGCCGATATGTCCCTTCAAGAACTTAACCTGCAATGCGAATACCGCTCAGATCAAACAAATACCGTTACCGATTTTTATGTTCCCTGCCTTAATGTATCAAGAGAATATTGGCGGGCTGTTGGTTACTTCACCAGTCACGGACTCGCTTTAGCGGCAAGGGGACTGTCGTCATTTATTCAAAACGACGGAGAAATGCGTTTGGTCGCCAGTCCTATGCTGACAGAAGAGGACATCTCGGCGATACAGGAGGGTTACAGTGCAAGGGAAGATGTCGTAGAAAAGGCAATCATTCGCGAGTTAGATGGAGATTTCGCTGAAACTGTCAATCATCGATTGAAATGCCTTGCATGGCTCGTCGCGGAAAATCGGTTGGATATTAAGATTGCTAGTCCATCGGAGTTAAGCCTGAACAACCGTGGCGCAATCTATCATGAAAAAATTGGAATCTTTATTGATGGTAATGGAAATACCATCGCATTCACCGGATCGCCAAATGAGACAGTTGGCGGTTTGCTCACTAATTTTGAATCCATTGATGTGTATTGGTCGTGGTCAGATCCCCATCAGCGTGTCCAACGAAAAATTGATAACTTCAAACGCCTATGGAACAACTTGACCCCCAAGTTGAGCGTGTTGGATTTCCCAATTGCCGCGAAGCAAAGGCTCTTGGAATATAAGCCAGCTTCTCCACCCAACATTGAACTTGACCTCCTCACCCCTGATCTTTCGGCAAAGGAATCTGGGAAATCTTACTCATATCGTTTGAAAGCAATTGACTTGCCTCCCACCCTCAAACTGAGAGATTATCAGCAAGAAGCAATTGAAGCGTGGTTTCTTAACGGTTGTTGTGGTTTTTTGGAAATGGCAACAGGATCTGGTAAGACGATTACTGCATTGTCCGCATTGGCACGATTGGTAAAAGAGAAAAAGCGATTGTTTATCCTCATTGCTTGTCCGTTTCAGCATCTCGTTGAACAGTGGGATAAAGAAGCCAGTCAGTTTGGATTCCAACCGATTTTTGCTTATCAAAGCCAACGAACTTGGATAGATCGACTCAATGAGGCGTTGATCGATTTCAACTTCGGTAGCCTGAAGGTTGTTTGCATAATTACGACGCATGACACATTCATCAGCGATGCCATGCAACGGATGCTTACACGACTACAGGGCGATGCTGTTTTGGTTGCTGATGAAGCTCACCATCTAGGGGCAACCAAAAGCCGAGAGAACCTACCCGATCTTTTCAATCACCGGCTGGGATTGTCGGCAACCCCAAATCGCTGGTTTGACCCAGAAGGGACAACAGCATTGAGGACATATTTTGGCGAAACCATTTATGAATTTCCGCTGGCTCAAGCAATCGAAGCAGGTCATCTCTGCTCGTACTCCTATCTTCCTCACCTTGTAGAGTTAACAGAGGGGGAACTGTACCAATATGAAGCACTGACGGCGAAAATTGCGAAACTGTATGCTCACAAAAATGGTGATGAAAAAACGGAGAGATTACTTGAAGCATATCTGCGCCAACGTGCTGACCTACTCAACAAAGCCGAAAACAAGTTGCCGATGTTGAAGCAGCTGGTGGTCAATCAATCAGAACCTCTCCACCACGCCTTATTTTACTGCGCTCCGGGACAGATTGATGAGGTAATACCAATGCTCGGACATGAGCTTGGACTTCATGTTCATCGCTTTACCGCAGAAGAGTCCACTGAGGAACGTCAATCTTTACTGGAGCAATTTGATTCTAAGAATCTACAGGGGCTCGTTGCCATGAAATGTCTTGACGAGGGCGTTGATGTGCCGGGTATACAATCCGCGTACATTCTTGCTAGCAGTAGTAATCCCCGTGAATTTATTCAGCGGCGTGGACGTATTCTCCGCAACGCACCGGGCAAAGCAGAGGCTAAAATTTATGACTTAATCGCTGTTCCATCGCTAAATACCGAGGTGATAAAAGCTTCGTCCCTATTTGAAACGGAGCGAAAAATTCTTCGTCGTGAATTAAGGCGATTTCATGAATTCTCAAGAACGGCGAAAAATCAGCACCGAGCTGTTAGTGAAATCTGGCAACTGGCGAAAACCTACAATCTTATGAGTGCTCTAGGAGATAACAATGATTAGAGAGAAAATTTCACAACTCCTACAGAATTTTGATCCAGATGTACGAAAAGTGGTTGAAAGCGTCATACAGGTCGAATACATTCGATTAGAAACAAAGACACCGAGAGGCATTTACGACGACATTCGCAAAATCATTGAACAAGAGGTCAAACGAAATGAAACTGGAGTATCTTAAACTAAATAACTTTCGACAATACTACGGCGAACAAACGATTCACTTTGCTTGTGATAGTCCGCGTCATGTAACAGTAATTCGCGGTATCAACGGTGCTGGCAAGACCTCTCTGTTTACTGCCCTCAATTGGTGTTTGTACGGCGAAAGCGGTGACGAAATAGGCGAATTTGTGAGTAAACGAGCGGTAACGGAGGATACTGGAATTGTTGAAACCGGCATTGAACTGGGTTTTAGACATCAGGGGGTCCGGTATGTTGCTAAACGATGGCGTGAGGGATTTTTATTTGAACAAGCAGTAGGAGCTGAATCTGAAGACACGTTTTCATTATTTGAAATCGGGACTGACGGACAGTTGAAACCCATTGAGAATCCGAATTGGAAGATTGGGTCTATATTGCCCGCGGATGTTAGGTCCTATTTTTTCTTTGATGGAGAGAAAATTGACAACTTCGCCCGTCCCGGTCATGAGAAGGAGGTACAAAAGGCAGTGCGGACAGTTTTGAAAATTGAGGCAATTGAACGCACAAAAACTCATTTGGAAAAGGTTGCTAGAGACTATCGATCCGAATTAAAAAAACATACTAAAGAAGCAAAATTGCAGGAGTTAATTAATCAGAGAGAGAAAAAACAAGCTGATCATGACAAGTTATCAAAAACGCTGAAGGAGCAACAACAGGAAATTACAGCAGCAAGAAATCATAAAAAGGATATGGACATCAAGTTGAACGAAATTGAATCCTCGCGACAGTTGAGTGAAGAACGAAAACGAATTGAGGTAGAGGTTGACGAACTTCAACGGCAAGAAAATCAACATTGGTTGAACATCCGGGATACTGCTAATCGTGGATTTATTTCGTTGACAAAGCCTCTCCTTGACAGTGCACGGGAAATTCTTGAGGAAAAACGCCACCGTGGTGAGATTCCAAGTGGGATTCGCGAGACGTTTTTAAATGACCTACTTGCTGATATGCAGTGTATTTGTGGCCGTCCTATCCAAGATAGCAGTGAAGAACATCAAAATATCTTAAAACGACTTAATCAATCCATTTCTGCCACTTTGGAAGATATTGTGTTGAATACCGCAAGTGACTTGAATCATCTAACACAGCAGGTTGCAAGCATTCCAAAAGAGCTAAAAATCCTCATGAGTAAAAGACGAGAACTGAATAATGAAATCGAATCACGGGAGGGACGTTTAGCAGAAATCAGCGAACAACTCAAGGATTTTGATGTGGAAGAGGTCAGCAATCTTGAAAAAATTCGTCAACAACAACAGGAAAAAATTACCGATTTAGAAGCGAAGATTAATCAGATGAAGGGACGAATCGAGCAGGTAGAGAAAGACATTGCGAAGTCCGATGAGGAAATAAAAAAAGAACAAGCTTCTGAGGAGAAAGCAAGACACTTACAAAATTGTGTAACACTTGCTACTGATTCGGCAAAAACAGCAGGTGAGATTTATGATCGCTTCGCTGACGATATGCGAAAAACCATTGAAGATGAAGCCCAAAGCATTTTTCAACAATTAATCTGGAAGGAGAGTCACTTCCAGCGTATTCATCTCAGTGCCGACTATCAGCTTGATGTCATCGATCGCTACGGCATGGCGGCGCGTCCTGAAATGTCTGCCGGTGAGCGTCAAGTGTTGAGTCTTGCCTTCATTGCTGGCATGGCGGAAGTGGCGAAGGAAGAGGAAACGTTTCCACTAGTGATGGACACGCCCTTCGGCAGACTTTCTAGTGCCCACCGCGAAAAGATTACAGAACATCTGCCTGAAATCACTGACCAGTTGATTCTATTTGTTACAGATGAGGAATTGCACGGTCAGGCACGGGAAAATCTGGAACCGAGAGTTGGTGCTAAATACGAGCTAATCTTTGACCAAGCAACCAGCAGCACCGAAATCCGAGAAGTTCTATAAGGAGGACATCTTGACGCAACAGATATCAACCCAACGGGATCGTATCTACATTAACGAATCCCACCACGAAATCTACAAAGACCTGACAACAGAGAAGGAAGGTTCACCTCAACCTTTCAAAACCATGAAAGACCTTTTTCTGCTCGCGGCTCTCATCGGCTATCGACAGGAAAAACGTCTGATTCTGGAACAGGGAACAGGTATTTTTGCGTGGGCGCAATTTTCCGCCCAAGAGGATGTCCCCGTACTTCGCGCACTAGCGATTGCTGAAACGGGAGATGTGAACGTGTTAGCGAATCAAGATGAACTGCTCACAATTGCTGAAGAGTACGCCAACGGTGGAATCGTAGAGATTCAGGAACAGGTTGCAGCAATGCCCGGCAACCGGATTGCGAATTTGGTGGGGTTATTGCAGAAGTGGATGCCGATTGGTAGTTGATTTCACAGTTTGCTTCGTGAAAATGAACCTGATTTGGAATTAACTCTATTTCACATTCAACTATTGAAACCACTACGAGTTCCTAGGCTGATCTCTTAACTCAATAATCTGGTCAATATTTTCCTGTAATTCTTGGTTAATATCAGGATTTTTTAGAACATCATCAACCCATTCAACTTCAGCCTTAACGAGCTGGAGAACTAATCGTATATATTGATCCATATTCGGAACATCAAGACGCTGATGAAAATTGGGAATCCGTTTGCAAACTGAAACCGTGTGCATAATTTGGTACTGCTTTTTCTCTCGTTTGTAATCACGAGTATATAAATATGTCGGTCCGGAGGTGATTTCCCACCCAAACTTGTATAATGCAGTATGGATAATGTATTTAGGAAGAGCAATACAGAAAAATTCCGCGAAATCCTCACATATAAGCCCACCTGCTTGATCATGTCCATACCGATTAAAAAAAGCAGATTGAAAGTCCTTATTCATACTGATATTGTCATTGACTCGTTCTTCAAGTTGTTTAATTACTTCTGGATTAGTATCCTCCTGATCAATGTGAGAGGTAAGAAGTAACGTGAATTGTTTACATTCTCGGTTGTTGATTAAAAACCGTGATTCCGTTTGCCACTTTAAAATTTGAATAATTGACTTCAGAAGTGGTGCCATTACTCCCTTTCTAGGAGGAAACATGACACCACACACGTCAAGGTTAATAATATCGAATGGAAAAGCTTTACGCAAGCGACAATGTGCATCTTTGTATCTCAACTTTTTATTTAGTGAATCAGACGTGTAAGGCAGATCGTCTTCTAATGTTCTTCCTGCTGTTTCTTCATCATCCTCAAAAAGGACAATCTTTTCGAATGGACCTGGAAACCCTTGTGCAGGGGAACCTATCAAATCCGCTATTATTCCGAACTTGTTATCGTCTTGCTCACAGAAGTAAACGCCCTCGAGGCGTCCTGTTTGATCCGATCTTTCAATAATTCCTTCGTGCACGAGCATAAACACATCAATTGCTGCTTCTGCACAAAAAGTAAAATAGCGTAAGGGAATACTCTTTGATCGTCTTCTAATTGCATGTTTCTGTTCCTTGGCCGCTGTCAGCCACCCGCATCTTCTGACATAATGTTTGAGAGGGTCCCTTTCGAAGTTGATTTGACTCATCTATGCTGGTTCCTATAGCGGTTTACAACAAATCAAATTTTACAAATTCTGATAGCAGTTGATAGAATTTTTCTCTACGTTTTTCCTCTGGAGCTTCCATAGAAATTTCAAAGGCATGTGCGATAAATTGTATGAGTTCTTGCTTACGTTTAGATTTAGGTAGGAATTCGCTTTGATCGTTTTTGAATATCAGGTTCCTAGCTGTATCAATTGTCAGAGGAAGGGGCTTTTCATCTGTTGAGGTTATCAGATAATCGTCACCCAACTCTTGGTAAATCAAAAGTTTAAGAGTTTCTTGTTTTTTATTTTCTTTATCCTTGCGCATTCCTTGAGTTCGTTCTCTGTGACTTCGGCCCGCTTCGGGAAAAACTTGGTCTCTAAGCAAATTGTGAATGATTTCTTTAAGTTTCACAAAGTGAGGATGTATCTCATTAAAGCTATCCCTGTCTATATTTAATGCAAATTCTAAACCTTTTTCGACATAGATTTCACCGGATATCCAGTAGAAAGGCGGTGCTGGGATTTTCGGGTATTCAAAGAATGTTTGATTATAGGTCCCAATGGCAATGTTTCGAATTCTAACTAGTAAACCTCGTAGTTCCATCGGTTCTACAGCAAAACCGTTTTGCAAGTAAACATAGCCAGATAATTTGAATGGCCGCCCATATACTTCTACCTCTGTATTGACAGGGAATAACTTTCCTGTTGTGTGCTCATGTGTTGGCCTGTTCGGAGCGGCAAGTGGATATTTATTCGGCTTGCGTAACGATAAACCATCAACAACCACCTCAAATTGATATGTCTTTAACAATTGCTGCTGGTCAATTACTCGTTTTTTGAGTTCGGTTTCTGCCTCGATTTTATCCCAATCAAAGGGACCTGTATCTGTGTATGGCACTGGACATGCTACGGCTAACTCCCAAACCATTTGCCAATAGTCGCTGAGAGTTTTCACAGATCTAGCACGATGAATCTCCTTTAAAAATGCTGAGAATTTTGATGGTAATGGTAATGGATTATCGCCTAAAGTTTCTCGAAATTTCCTAATAAAAGCCGAACGTATATCTGAGGCAATAACATAAGTGCCTGCCTTGTCTGGTTCATATTGAATCTTTTCGACCCTGAATTCTCCAACATCAATTGGTTCCTCAGCTGCCTGATTTGAAGAAATATCACTTACTTTTTCGCGAAGAAAATCGATTAGGCGTATTCTTGCGCTAAAAGCCTCTTGACTCTCCTTATGATGCGATATCACATTGAACTCATGACAAATCTGAGCAACCCCCAACATACCGATTCCTAACCATCCAATTATTGGCCGACCAAGACTCGTCATATCATCAGCGTTCTCGTCTGTTCCGACTCGTTTATCGCTATCGCCGATTTCCTGAGTCATTATCTGTTGAAATTTTTCCTGTGTCATACCACTACCATTGTCGCGGCATGTGATGATGTCGAAGCTGGGCCAATTAGTGGTAATTGCGACACGAGTTGCATCGGCATCAAACGCATTACTGACTAATTCTTTTATCGCACCAGCAGGACTGCGATATATGCCCGCGCTAATGTGCCCCACTATTTTTGAACTAACCTTGATCTCCTGCCAGTTATCCATAGAGCACCTCATCTATTTTTATGGTTCAGAATAATTGACTCAAATCCATTTTAGCTCAGTTGTTCCGCAAGTTTATTCAACATTAGGATTCAATCCTGTTGATGTGGAAACAAACCAAAACTCCTGCAATGCTCCTAAAATAAATTATTCAAGCACTATGCGGCTGCGTCTCTGTTGGTAACAACTCTACCAAATCGCTCACTCCCCTCACCCGTGCGTAAAGTAACTCAACACCACGATTCAGATGAGCACGAAACTGCTCAACAAGACTCTCGTCGTCTAACGGTAATCCATCTGCTGCACAACGCTCCTTGAGCAGGGCGACAATTAATGGGTCCCACTCCCCCATCAGGGTGTAGCGGTTAAATTCCGAGCCATCTTTGGGATAGTTCTCCGGTTTGGGAATACCGGGGTCCAACAGTGAAAGTGATAATCCCAATCGACAAAGAACGTTGGGTAACAAACCCGTTCGTCCTTTCAAGATGCTTAGTTTGTGTGTCGAATCTTCGGATACCTGAATTCGATTCAGTTTCATTGCATATCACGATTTCATCGCTGTTTAATCTGAAATTACTCCTTTGATTTTTTTATTCGCCAGAAGTAGCGTTCTTCTGCATTAGTGCTTCCTTTATCTTGGTCGTAAACCAAATGATACGGGTGTGAAACGTGTGGACTTAACATCTCACAATTCTGCTTATCAAGTTCTGTATCTGTTGACAACACCACCATCTGGTGACTGGCGTATGGAAAATAATTCTCAATCAGGTGCCGCCGATGGTCACTGTCCAAGCGTCCAAGTGGTGTGTCAATAATCATTGGCAGCGGGCGCCCCGATGTTTTCGCCAATCCCCAAAGCATTGAGATAGCGTAAATCTGTTTTTCACCTGCTGATAGTGCTGCCTTGGGAATTAATCGGTCTTGCCTGTCATAGAGGGTGACGGCAAAGGTTTGCGAGTCAATCTCAATTTGCTTTACCAGCCCCTGTTTGTGACATAGTTGGTTAAAGCAATCCACAACGGCATCCTTTAACGCTTCGACTTTCGCATGTGTTAGTTGCTCCGAATACATTTCCAATACCGACTGGACACCCGTCACCAACTGTGTGCGTTGACGATCAGCTTCTCTATCCTGCTGTCGTTCATTTAACTTCTCCAACTCCCGTTCAACCTCATCGCGATGATACCGTAGCGATTGGATATTTACTTCCTCGTCTTTCACCTGTTTCTGCAATCCGCCGAGTCGTTGGTGCAGATTCGATAACTCTTGCATTAACGGTTTTAATATCTCGTCGGATGGTATCCGTTCCAAAGCAGTTTCGACCTCTTGTAACTGACGGTTGCTCTCCTCAAACTGTTGATTCAGTTTATGAAACCTCTCTGGAATCTCAAAGAGACACGAATTAATCCAATCCAGCAACTGTTGAGATTCAAACGTGGAAAGATGGTGAACTTGGTGGAAATCTTCAAGTGCTTCTAATGGCTGAAGCTGTTCACTCAGTAGATTTGATATCCACTCAATGATAGAATTGCGTACATCTGGTGATAACTGTTTATCGTCTTCCAAATTCTCCAGCAATGGCTGCAGGACACTTTGTGACAGGTTCCATTTCTCAATCTCCGATTCCTTAATCAATCTGCTTTGCAACTGTTTGCATAGCGAAGGAACTAGTGCAAACGGGAGCAGTTCATTGCACCCCTCCTGAATCTGAGTTTCTAACATTGCGATTTTTTCTTTTAATACCGCTTGTTGTATTTTCAATTCCTCCCGCCGTCGAGCGTAATTACCGCCCTCTTTTGTGATCTGTTCCTCTTGGAAGGTAATCTGTGTTGCGATCTCGTCAACTTGCACATCCAGAACTGCTTTTTTCTCTTCCACACAACTCAATTTTGTTTTAAGATCTTGCAGCTTTTTTTCAGCAGAATCAATGTCTTGGGAGAGTTGATTGGAGTCAGTATCCTTCTTTAACCTATGCAGATAAATCTTTAGGTCAGAATGTAAACGTTCAACAAGGTCAACACCGAGTAGGGATTTAATCGAATCGGCAAGGAAGGCGTGGCTAGAGGTCTCTTCAGCTAACCCTTGAATCTTTTCACCATCGAAAAAGAAAAGTTGAGAGAGGCCAATGGGAATTAACTCATTCAGAAAATCCTGCCAATACTCGGCTTCAAGATCAGAAAGCGGTTCATTGTTCTTGTGGATAATGAGGGACTCTGTGGTTAGTTCTTTGGGGGTTTGATGGGTTTTCCATTGTCGCTTAACACGATAGCGATCTTTTTTTCCGCTATGAACATGCTCAAATTCAAGCACAACGAAGGCCTCTTTGGGTTGAAGTAAAGTCGCTTGGCTGTGGTGAATCGTTGAAGCAAGGTATTCATGGTATGCGCTCTGACTAACACGGTTACCTAATGAGCGGGCACCGTACAGACAGAGACGTACCGCTTCGAGTATAGTTGTCTTTCCTGCTCCATTCTTACCACCGATTAGAATAACAGGACGACGTTTTCTGTATTTAACGCGAGGCGTCAAAGCGAATGTCTGCTCACCGCAAAAGAGTCCAAAATTTTTGAGTGTGAGTCGGTGGAAGATCATGAGTTCATATTCTCCATGCTGTACGGAACTTCACTTTTCTCCGGTATGGTTTCAAGTTCGGCAAGTACGGTTTCTTCTGAACGCCAATCTTCGCGAAAAATTGCATTGATTCGTTCATAGATCGATGCTCGCCGACTCATGCCGTGGAATTGCCGCTCAGTATCCAGTAACTTTGCCACAAGCTCAACAGGAATTCCCGCATCACTACATAGCAATTCCAAAATCGCTTTATCAGACGCTGTGAACGTTCCAAAATCATCCGCTACCCAGTCCCGGCCCTCACCTATAACCTCCCGGTAAATCCGTGGCACGGAATCTTCCCAGTCTTGATGTTCTGTCCGCCAGATCCGACGAATTTCCTCAAGTTCACCCAGCGTAATGAGTTCAATATTTGGATCAGGACCATCTTGACGGACCGCTTGTTGAGTTTCAAGGAGTTCCTTTAGGATTTGTTTTCGAAATTCCATTTTGTAGGGACCACGAACCAACTTCCCGTTGTCTATCGTGATTGCTCCTTGTCGACGACGATGCTCGCGAATTTTGGCCTTCTTCTCAGGATCTTGTGTTTCCGCGAGGAAGTCTCGAAATTCAAGTAGTGGCAGCATCCAATCCTGACCTTTATCAATCATCGCCTCCATTGACTTGTCTTTCGTAACAACTGTGCACGTCCAGCAACCGAATCGACTGTTACCACAAGATGGTGTTGTTTCATCAATAACTAACGGGCATTCTCCCGCGCTTGAATTTCGATAAAGTGCAAATAGTTCCCTGTTATTACTACCCCAGGGCGAAGGCACTTGAAGTAAATAGACCCAGACATCATTCATACTAAAATCAACGATTGGGGTGTATACAAAGGCGTTGGGCAGCGATGTATGCCGAGCAAGGAGAGAGTCTTCTTGTTGATACAGTTTCAATACTTGGTCGCGTGTTGTGCTTTCCCCTTTCCGCACACCGAGAATCAAAATGACCTCGCCATGTTCGGAGATTTTGTCAAATATAAATTGATTGGCTGGCTTAATCTTCATTCGATCGGTACACCAACGAAATCTCGTGGAAGGTGTGGGATAGCCCTTGCCGATGAGATTTACCCAAAATGTCTCGTCTATTTTTGGTGTAACAATATGGGTTTGAAACGGCATCCCTGATTTTTGGGAAGCTCGTTCAATTCGTTCCAAAGTGCCTGTGATATAATCCACAATCATAGGCGTTTCGACCAGCGTATCGGACGTAATGACGTAAACCGGCTTTTGGCGTTGCTCTGGTGGAAGTTCTGCGAGCGCGTACCACACCAACTGAAGCGCGGTTGTCGAATCCTTACCCCCACTGTAACCAACGACCCACGGGCGAGAATCGGCAAGATACACCTGTTGGATTTCTTGGTGAATTTCTGATGTTGTACGGGAATCAAAAATCGAATACCCTTTTTCGTCGGTTTCTTTGGTCATTATAATAAATCTCCTTGATGTTGATCCTTAGACTGTTCAAGTATAGCAAAAAAAAGACCGTAGATCAAGAGGATTCCTCTTTCTTAGTTTTAACGCCGGTTCTTTCAAAATTGATAACGATAGTTTTTAAAACGAACTTGAAAATCTCTATAAAATGGGTTACTATGAACATTGAATTTATTCGTTTTGGATACCATTTTCCTTTCACAATACCTTTCGACTGAAACTTTACTTTTGTGTCGATAATTAGGTGTGCAAAAAGAGTATAGGTGGAAGTAGGGCGATGAAACAAAAGCGCATTTCTACAAACAGTTCTGAAACCGCTCTTTCCTCCCGGCGACATTTCCTCGCAACAATGGGCAGAGGGGCGGCCCTCGCCGGTCTGGGGATCTTCGGTGCCGGTTCAGATGCTGCCGTGAGAGGTCTGTTCGGCAGAGGACTCATTCCTGCTGCGTGGGGCGAGGTTGAACAAAATCTATTCCCCAAGCCAGATATGATCGTCCATTCAGAGCAACCCTTTAACGGTGAGTTTGCCCCACACCTGCTCAACGACGATGTGACCCCCACAGCCCGGCACTTCGTTCGCAATAACAGCAGCATCCCAGAACGCGCCAAAAGCCGCGACCTACACGATTGGACATTGACAATCGACGGCGAAGTCCATAAAGAACTTTCGTTTTCAATGGACGACCTAGCCCGTTTCCCACAAGTAACTATGCAAGTGGTGTTGGAATGTGCCGGGAACGGCAGGAGTCTGTTCACGCCGAAGGTCGACGGGACGCCGTGGATTCGTGGCGCGGTTGCTTGTAGCGAATGGACCGGTGTGCGCTTGCGCGATGTCTTGAAAGCTGCAGGCTTGAAGGATACCGCCATCTATACCGGCAACTATGGTGCAGACCTACCGATCGGTTCGGGAGAACGGTTTTCGCGAGGCATTCCGATTGAGAAGGCGATGGACGAACACACACTGATTGCTTTGAAGATGAACGGAGAGGATCTGCCCGCAGCCCACGGATTCCCCGCAAGATTGATTGTACCGGGTTGGATCGGCAGTGCAATGCAGAAATGGCTCAACCGCATTTGGGTCCGAGGTCAAGTTCACGACTCAGAAAAAATGAGCGGATATTCCTATCGTATACCGGCATATCCACCGACGCCGGGGGATAAACCCGCAGAAAACGACATGGTAATCGCCACATCGGGGAGGGTTAAGTCGCTCATCACCAAACCTCAATCGAAAGCATCCGTCAAAATAAGTACTCCCATTAAGATAAGAGGTCACGCTTGGGCGGGGGAAGACAAGGTCGATAAGGTCTACATCTCCACAGACTTCGGTATACGATGGCAAGCGACCCGATTGATCCAACCGGCGAATCGGTACGCTTGGTATCATTGGGAAACCGAAATCGCCTTTGGGAACAGAGGGTACTACGAAATATGGGCACGAGCGTTTGACGATAAAGGGAACGCCCAACCCTTCAGTCAACCGTGGAATCCCAAAGGATACCTTGGGAATGTCATTCATAGGGTTCCCGTCATGATAAGTGCGTAAACGCAGTTTGGAACACGGGCAATACTAGCGGTTATGGCAATACTATGGTGAAATCGAAAAATAAATAGACACTTTCGCCCCTCGGTTTCGATCCCGCCTGCCTGGTCTCGCTTCTTAGTCCCGATTCATCGGGGGCTTGTCGGACTCCCGATTCATCGGGGATTTATCGGGGCCGATAGGCGGTTTCCAACTGCCCTGCATTCAACCCAACCCGGTAGGTGCGGTTTCCAACCCCACCGGTTTGCAGTGTTTTCTATAACTGGCAACTTAGTTAATTAGTGGTAAATGTGGGCTGTCATCGGCATCAATTCTATGCCATTTATCGGTTTCTAACACCCTATAGGGTAACAGGTGTTAAGTATAACGCCAAAAATTACCTTAATTTTTCTTTCGCCTAATCCGTCGAAACCGAGACAGGGCGCGGGTTTGACGGGCGATGCAAATTTTGCAAATCACCCCGACAATCGGGCTGGAAAACGTCGAAATTTTTTCAAAAGTGTTAGATTTTGTTAGATTTTGCCAGGTCATTATGGATAACTTTTCTACGCCGATTTACCAGAGATATTCACGGCACTTTTCTTACGGATTACGTCAGTTAGTAGTTATCTGATGGAAGGGTACAAGACCTAACGCTACAGCGATCCATCACCCAACCTACACGCGTGTTTTGCTAAAAGTTCGCTAATGTTAGTGAGTCGCCCTGCCCCGATAGATCCCCGATACATCCCCGATAAATCGGGACAGGCGGGACAGGCGGGATTCCTCCGATTTATCGGAGTCCTCGGAACGGGAAAAGCAACTGGAGCGAAAGCTAAAAGCCTCCAATCTTAATCGCAAACTGCTGGAGGTTTAACACTAGCAACTTTCGTAATATATAGGACAGTGGAGGTGACTCAGATGAAACATGTAATCGATGCTATCTACGAAAATGGCACGTTCCGACCGATGCAGCCCAATATAATCGAAATTTCCGAAGGGACGCACGTCCGTATCACCGTTGATGACGAAACAGAACCGGAATCTCTGAAACTCGCAACCTGCATCTACGACGGGCTTTCTGAGGAAGATATTGACGATATTGAACAAATCGCACTTAATCGGAGTAATTTCTTTGGCGCGAGGAACACGAATTGATGCCAGCTAAGACGATTTTGAATACTTAAAATGGAAGCGAGCAGCGCGATGCCACAGCTAATCTACATGGACAGCCACGCTACCACACCCCTCGACCCACGAGTCCTGGAGGCGATGATGCCATACCTGACGAACCATTTCGGGAACGCTGCCAGTAGCACGCACCTATTCGGGGAGCACGCGAAGGATGCGGTGGACGCTGCACGCTGTCAGGTCGCGGATCTAATCAGCTGTTCAGAGGAGGAAGTTATATTCACCAGCGGTGCGACGGAATCGGATAATCTCGCAGTCAAGGGGGTTGCTTACCAATACAGAGACCGCGGAAATCATATCATCACCAGCGTCGTCGAGCACCATGCAGTCTTGGATTCATGCGAGGCGTTGGAGGAATCGGGGTTTGATGTAACCTATCTCCCTGTGGACAAATATGGAATGGTGCATCCGCAGCAGGTCGAAGACGCTATCACAGACCAGACCGTCCTGATTAGCCTCATTTACGTTAACGGTGAAGTCGGAACCATCAACCCCATTGCGGAAGTGGGCGAAATCGCGGAGAAATATGGTATACTTTTTCATTCCGATGCGACACAGGGGATCGGCAAAGTTGAATCGGATGTCGATAAGCTGAAAGTGGATCTGATGTCGTTCACCGCCCACAAGATGTACGGTCCCAAAGGGATCGGTGCCCTCTACGTCCGAAAGAAAACCCCACCGATCCAGCTATATCCACTGCTACACGGCGGCGGCCAGGAGAATAACATCAGATCAGGGACGCTCAATGTTCCCGGTATCGTCGGTTTTGGGGCAGCTTGCGAGTTATGTAAGCGGGAGATGGAGGGAGAAGCGAGACAAATTACCGTACTACGCGAACAACTTTATCGCGGACTATCCAAACGAATTGATCTCATCCACCTCAACGGGCATCCGACACAACGCCTCCCCGGCAACCTCAACCTTAGCTTCGAGTTTGTCGAAAGCCAGTCGGTTCTGTTGGGCTTAAAGGATATAGCGCTTTCATCGGGGTCCGCATGCAACTCCGACTCTGTTGAACCCTCCTATGTTCTGCGTGCAATGGGAATTAAAGACGAACTTGCCTTCGGTGCCATCCGATTTGGATTGGGACGCCACAATACGGAAGCGGAGGTTGCCACGGTTGTCGAACGTGTTGCAGCGCAGGTTGATCGGTTGCGTGAAATGTCCCCGCTCTACGAGATGGCACAGGGCGGAAATTACGAAGTAGCAATACCAGCAAATGGAGAGAAATCATGAACCTGTTCAGAAAAGACAAGAAAACAGAATCAAAAGATCCAGAGTCAGCCAAGCCGCGCATGGCGAGCCATCCAGAACTCAAAATGGCAGATGCGCCGCCGACCGGCAAACCCACCGCCCCACAGATGGGGACGCCGCCCCAAGGGCAACCACAGAATATCCTCATCCCAAACGTTAAGTCCAAAATTGCCGTGGCAAGTGGAAAAGGCGGTGTTGGAAAATCAACGGTTGCCACCAATCTGGCAATCGCTCTGGCACAAGATGGAGCACAGGTCGGACTGATGGATGCAGACGCTTACGGTCCCAGCATCCCAACCATGATGGGAGCGAAAGAACAGCCACAGACCAGTCCAGAAAAGAAGCTCATCCCAATCGTCCGGCACGGCATCAAGCTGATGTCCATCGGCTTCCTTGTTCCCGATGAACAGGCACTGATCTGGCGAGGACCCATGCTGCACAGCGCAGTTCGCCAATTTCTGAGCGATGTCATCTGGGGTGAACTTGACTATCTCATCATCGATCTGCCCCCCGGCACAGGGGATGTGGCTCTCTCTTTAACGCAATCGATCCCGCTTACGGGCGGCGTAATTGTGACGACGCCGCAAGATGTCGCGCTCGCTGATGTCCGACGTGGCGCCGCCATGTTTGACAAATTGGGAGTGCCAATTCTGGGTGTCGTCGAAAACATGAGCTATTTTGCGTGTCCCCACTGTGGGGAAAGGACGGATATCTTCCGTAGGGATGGCGGAGTCAAAACGAGTGAAAAACTCGGAACCCGATTCTTAGGTGAGATTCCCCTTGACGCCGAAGTCTGTACCGCCGGCGATCTCGGTGTACCCATTGTCGCATCTCACCCGGACTCACCACAATCCCAAGCGTTCCGTCATGTCTCGCACCAACTTGTTGAAGTGCTCAGCGAGGAAGATTCAGACGACGAATTAAAGATTATTTAGGACTTACCTGCTTCAGTTGGGAATCGAAGTTCTCTTCTAATGCGTAAGTCCTATTGTTTGACCTTTGGTGCGAGTTGGTAAGGCTCTTGAGTTCACGGATCCACTAGCCCACTAAATGCACCAACTGTTTTCACGCTTCACGTTTCACGCATGAGGTATTCCTGATGAAAGAAAACGATCCACTCATTTCCGAACTTGCAAATATCGTTGGATCGGAACATGTAATCACCGATCCCACTTCGCTCTCCGTCTATGAATGTGATGGTGCAACTGTATTCAAAGCCCTCCCCGATGTCGTTGTTTTCCCGACAACCCCACAAGAGATTTCGGCGATAGTCAAACTCGCAAACAAGCACAACGTCCCCTTCGTTGCGCGGGGTGCGGGGACCGGTTTGAGTGGCGGTATGTTGACTGTCAACGGTGGCATCATTATTGCGCTAAACCGAATGAACCGTATCCTTGAGATCGATATAGTGAACCAACAGGCGGTCGTAGAACCGGGGGTTGTAAACCTTTGGCTGACGCAAGCCGTTCAAGATGATGGGTACTACTATGCACCGGACCCCTCTAGCCAGCAAGCTTGTAGCATCGGGGGAAACATCGCTGAAAACTCCGGCGGTCCCCACACCCTCAAATATGGTGTCACCTCAAATCACGTTTTGGGTTTAGAGGTGGTATTAACCGATGGGGAGATTGTCGAGTTCGGCGGTGCCGTTGAAGATACCCCCGGCTACGACATTCGGGGCGTCATGATCGGATCGGAGGGCACCTTCGGTATCGTGACAAAGGCGGTCGTCCGGCTCTTACGCAAGCCAGAAGGTTACCAAACCCTACTCGGCGTATTTGAAACAATCGATGATGCGTCTAATGTGGTATCCAGTATCATTGCCCAAGGTATTATCCCCGCTGCACTGGAGATGATGGACCACTTTGTTATCAGAGCGGTCGAGGAGGCATTCCACTGGGGATTCCCACTTGATGCCGGTGCTGTCCTCATCGTTGAGCTGGACGGCATAAAGGCGGGAATGCAGGGGCAGGCAGAGCAGATTACTGAAATCTTCAACGAGAACAACTGCCGTGAAACCCGTTACGCCAAAGACGAAGAGGATCGGCAGCAAATCTGGAAATCACGTAAAAGTGCTTTCGGATCGTTTGGACGGCTTGCACCCAATTACATCACACAGGATGGTGTGGTACCTCGTACGCAGCTTCCCAAAGTCCTCAGAAGAATCGCGGAGATTTCTGAGAAATACGATATCCCGATCGCCAACGTATTTCATGCTGGCGATGGGAATATCCACCCAATCGTCCTGTTTGATGAACGTGATGAAGATCAATGCGAGCGAGTTGAGGCAGTCAATATGGAGATTCTTCGTGCTTGTGCAGAGGCTGGTGGAACAATCACAGGCGAACACGGTATCGGGGTCGAAAAGATGGACTATATGCCGCTGATTTTCAGTCCTGAAGATCTGGCGGTGATGGCGACTGTTAAAGACATCTTCAACCCGTCAGGGTTGTGCAACCCCGGAAAAATATTCCCAACCGCTGAGTCATACGCAAAACTGGGGCTATAAGGATGTCCCAATCGAGCTTTCCGCACGTCACGTCAGTCAAAATGTGACGCTCTCGATTAACAGTGAGAATGTTGGACGCTTTCATGAGTGATCGCTAAGACCGGGAAAAGTGGGCGTGTACGGAAAATCTCAGAGCGGAGATAGCAGCCCCACAATTGTGAAATTTGATAGTTTTAGGGTTGAGTAACTTACAGATATGTCTAACTCAAATCAGCTACATAAGAATCTGGTTCAAATTGTTGGCGAAGCAGGGCTGCTTCCAGAAGACCAACTGAGTCATTATTCGATCGACGACATCAACCCCCAAGCCGTCGTTCTACCGAGATCAACCCACGAAATTCAAGAGGTGTTGAGCTATGCTGCCGATAGTGCGTTGTCAGTTATCCCTGCGGGCAGTGGGACGAAGCTGGGAGTCGGCAATCCTCCAGATAAGGTCGATCTCATCCTGTCAACATCAAGGTTAGACCAAGTCTTAGAATATGAACCGGGCGATCTGACAGTGACCGTAGAGGCTGGCATTCGGCTCGCTGCCCTCCAAGCGAAGTTGGCTGAACATGGACAATACTTGCCACTGGATCCGCCTTACGCTGACCGATGCACGATTGGCGGGATAACTGCAACCAATGCCAGCGGTCCTTCGCGGTTTCGATACGGCAGCGCCCGGGATCGCGTGCTTGGAATGCGCGTTGTCCAATCGAGTGGAACCGTTATTAAAAGCGGCGGCAAGGTTGTCAAGAATGTAGCCGGATACGATCTCAACAAGCTATATCTCGGCTCGTTCGGTACGCTTGGGGTCATCACAGAAGTCTCGCTCAAGCTGCAACCGTTACCAGAAATTGAACGTACTATTTTATTGACTTTTGCTGATGTTGGCGAGGCGGTGAATGTTGCATCAGAAATATCAGGTTCCCAACTGCTGCCCACTTCCCTCAATCTGTTCGTCAATGGCGTGCCGATCACCGATAGTCCCGAACCGTGCCTCCTGATTGGACTGGACGGTCCTCCAGAAACTGTCGAATGGCAAATTGACACTGTCAAAACAGTAGCGCAACAAAACGGAGCTATCGGTGTGGAACTGTATGAAGGGCAGCGACAGCAAGAACTCCAAGGGGCAGCACGTGCTTTTCCAGAGGGCGGAGCGGCTACCCCGACGGTCGTCTGTCGAGCGAATCTCCGTATGACCGACGTTGGTGGGTTCATTAATACCGCCTTAGAGGCGAATGAATCTGCCCCCTGGCGAATGCGGGCGACCGGATTAATGGGAAATGGTGTGGTCTACCTCGCCTTTTCAGAGTTTCCTAACGGTGATGTTCCGGCGGAGCATGTGGCAAACACCGTCGCAACCCTGCGCGAAGCTGCCACAAATGTTGGTGGGAACCTGATCGTCGAGGCCGCACCTACTGCGCTCAAACGTCAAATTGATGTCTGGGGATCAGTCGGTCGTAGCTTTGAATTAATGAAATCAATCAAAACCAAGTTGGATCCAATCGGTTTGTTGAACATAGGTCGTTTCGTCGGCAGAATTTAGGATCCGGCTCATGTTAAGAAATCGTGTGGTAGAAACCGATCTAGTTCACTAGTTCATTGATAAACCAATGTACTAATGAACAAATGGTCTTTACGTTTTATACAATGTACATCACCCAAGAAGTTCTGAATCGACTGGAACAGAAATACGGTGTGCCGCGCATCCTTCGCACCGCCTACACGATGAATCAACAGGGGTTTGACCTACTCAAATGGAGTATGCGAGACGGACGGGCGCACGACGTAACACTATTCATCTCCAAGGGTGATAAAATTGCAGTCATCCGAAAACCGAGCTATCCTCTTGACGTCTACCGTCCGCCCAGCGGTGGCGTTGAACGAGGAGAGGATTTTGAAACAGGCGCGCGACGTGAAGCTTATGAGGAAACAGGTTTAGAGATTCAACTTCAGAAATACCTCCTCAAAGTGTATGTTGGCTTTTCTTTTGGGGACGAAGACGTGTCTTGGACCTCTCATGTGTTTGCCGCTCAGGCGATAGGCGGACGCCTGCAACCTGTTGATACCAAAGAAATTGCCGATGCGCGTTGGGCAACTATTGATGAATTAAATACTAATCTTTTGAAAACTCTGCAAGAGTCAGAGTCCGCCGGTTTGAGATACCGTGCGGAGCTGCAAGCTGCAACCTTGCAGCAATATAGGGAGGGTGAGGTGATATGTAATGCAAACACAAGCAAGGAGGATTTTGTGGATTGATGATGAGATTAACAGCTTAGAAACGCATATTCTATTTTTGGAACAAAAAGGTTACCAGATTACGTCTGCAATGAAGGGGGACGATGGATTATCTCTATTACAGCAAAAAACGTACGACGCCGTCCTGATTAACCATATGATGCCGGATATGGACGGGATTCGTTTGCTCTCGACAATCAAGCGGAGATACCCCCATCTACCGGTTGTCATGGTGACCGAAAATGAGCAACAGGAGATTATGAATGAGGCAATTATCCATCAGGTTGATGACTTCTTAATGAAACCGTTGAATCCGCAACAGATTGCCTCGCAACTCGCGTTCCTCTTAGAATACGATGCTGTTAAAGAAGACTATACCGCTCAAGAGTATGTTATTGATTTCAATAAACGAAGCGCATTAAAACAAGGGGACGTTGATTGGAAAACATGGATTGACATCTACACCCAGCTCACAGAATGGGATTTGCGCCTTGATGAACTGGATATCGCCGATAGTTTGCGTGAAACACACAGGCTGGAGAAACAGGAATGTAACGCACTATTTGCTCGCTATATTGAAGAGAACTATACTGACTGGTTAGTTGGTGAGGATTCCCCTGTTTTATCGGTAGATCTGCTTTACAAACATGTCATTCCAGAGATACAGGTTGGCAAGCAGGTCTTCTTTATGGTCATGGACTGTATGCGGTTGGATCACTGGCTAAAAATTAAGCCCCTCCTCGACCCATACTTTCAGATTACGACAAACTACCACTATTCCATCTTGCCGACGGCGACGAATTACTCGCGAAACTCGATCTTCAGCGGTCTGTTCCCGCTCGAGTTTTCACAACGTTATCCCGACTTATGGGTAGAAACCGATGGGGAGAACACCAGCGTTAATCGCCATGAAAAAGATCTGATGCGGTTACAACTGGAAAGACACGGCATATACCTTAAACCCAGTCCACACTATTTTAAAATCTTTGATGCGCGCGGGGAAATGGAGTATCTGCAATGGATTAGCAGCGTCAAACGCATCAGTTTGGCAGCGGTAGTTGTCGGCTGTATCGATCATCTGACCCATAAACGTTCCGAAATCGCTCTGCTCAAGCAACTCATTCCCGATGAGACCGCATTTCGCACTTTTGTGCAAGGCTGGTTCCAGCACTCGGTTCTGTATAAGATCCTAAAATTGCTGGCAGATCGGGGGGTTACGGTTGTTTTGACAGCGGATCACGGCTCTATTTTGTGTCAGCAGGCAGCAAAAGTTTTAGGTGACAGACCTGCAACGAATGGGCTTCGATTCAAGGTCGGCGGTGAGCTTATATGTAGCGAAGAAGCTGGATTGAGAATTACCCAGCCAGAGCAGTACATGCTACCCGATAGGCATTATGAAAAAAATTATGTCCTTGCTAAAGAGGACTATTACTTTGTTTATCCGAACCAGTTTAACGAGCATAAGCATCAATTTAACGGAGGATTCCAGCACGGCGGCATCTCAATGGAGGAGATGATCTTACCCTGTGCTATCCTTGAACCGAAGTAGACATGAAAACTGATGTAATACACGCGCGGGTTGTGGGTGCCTTTAGTAAATAAGGTATCCGCAATCTGCAATTGATTTCCTTGTCCCGCAAAGCGAGGATCCCGATAACATCGGGGCTTTTCTCCTACCTTTTTATCCTCTTCTCGCAAATACCGAAAGGAAAAACATTATGAAATGCCCCATTCAGCTTCGATGGATTGTGGTTGTTTTGTCTATCATGGTAACGACCACCTTAATTGTAACGACGATCAGTCTGTCTGACGAGGAGTCAGCCAAAGAACCCGCTGCCCCGCAGATAATTGCTGTAAAGTTTCACGCAGATTGGTGAGGTTCCTGCAAAAAGATGGGGACCATCTTCACCGATTTACAAAACAAGTTCGATGGAAAGCCTATACTCTTTGTCACCCTAGATTTTACAAACCGGACCACTCACTACCAGTCGGAATTGCTCGCTTCAGCACTCGGAATGAGCGAAGCCTACAAAGCCAATCAGGGGACCGGCTTCATTTTATTGCTAAATAGTCAGACGCGAAATATATCGACACGTCTAACGAGCAAGCAGACCTTAAAGGAAATGAGTGCAGCGCTTAACCAGTTGTTAGGAAAATAAGTTTCACCCATCTAGGAAATATTGTACATGAAAAGAAAATCAATTTTACGCAGCCAATTTCTATTAAGCCTTATCTGCGCACTATACATCGGAATACCGGCTGCTTTATGGGGACAGTTAGCAGATTTTGGATTGCTTCAACCGCAGGCTGACCCGGTCGAAATTGTTACAGCACATGGAGTCTTGTCTGTAAATCAAGTACAGCCCGGCAGCACATTCCAGATGGCTATCGTGATGAAGTTTGCGCCCAACTGGCATGCGAATGCAAATCCCGCCGGGGAGGGTTTAATCCCCACGGAAGTTATCCTTCCCGATCATGCCGATCTGATGTTCGGCGAAGTGGTGTATCCAAAGGCTGATGTCCTCGAAATTGCTTCACTGGGTGGGAAAGTCCCGGTGTATCACGATGAAGCCGTAATCGGATTCCAAACGACATTACTCGACTCAGCACCGTTAGGACGGATCACGCTCCCCTTCCAATTGACATATCAAGCGTGTAACGACGATCAGTGTTTGCTGCCAAAAACAATTGATTTTAATGTCACGTTTGAAGTTGTCGGAATGGACCAACCGATTCAACCTGTGAACGACGCTATCTTTGCAAACCTACAACTCGGTTCCCCTCCTGATACACGCTCCGAAACCGCTACAAGCGAAAGTGGAAAATTCTCCCAAGCCCTATCCAAGGGCTACTTTTGGGCGTTCCTCTTCGTTTTCGTGGGTGGAATCCTAACCAGCTTCACGCCGTGCGTCTACCCGTTAATTCCAATAACAGTTTCCGTCTTTGGTGCAGGTGAATCTGTTGGTCGGACACGATCCTTTCTACTATCCGTCACCTATGTTTTGGGTATTGCGCTAACATACTCGGTTTTGGGGGTTGCTGTCGCATCGACGGGGGCGGTCTTCGGACAGATAATGGCAGACCCACGGGTGATGGTTCCGGTATGCGGGATCCTATTTGCGCTCGGACTGTCTATGCTCGGCGTCTTTGAACTCCGTGTGCCTTACGCGCTGCAGAACAGACTCAACAGCATCGGCGGCGCCGGATTTGCCGGTGCCTTTGCGATGGGAACCGTTGCGGGCATCATCGCTGCGCCTTGCACGGGACCGGCTTTGGGTGCAGTGCTTTCTTACGTCGCTACAACAGAGAGCGTTTTCCTCGGATTCTGGCTCCTACTAACCTATGCCCTCGGTATGGGACTGCTGTTTATCGTAATCGGTACATTTTCAGGTGCTATCGCCGCTCTCCCCAGATCGGGAGGTTGGATGTATATTCTGGAGAACATATTCGGGGTCGCTATTATCACAGTGGCACTGTATTTCCTTAAAGATGCCATCCCCCCATTACGCGCCTTACTCCAGGATTCTGTGGGTTTTTTCGTAGTTGCAGGTCTGTTTGTAATAGTTGGTGTTGCGCTCGGTAAATTTTCTCAACGGTTCAAGGATCTGCCCCGCTTGGTGCAGCTCCGTAAAGCAGTTGGCGTTCTGTTGGCAGTTGTTGGGCTTTATATGTTCGCCGGGGGGCTCACTACAGCGGAAAGTGATCTCGTCTGGATCGCTGATGAAGCCCACGGATTAGAGGCTGGACGAAGGGAGGGCAAACCTGTCATGCTCGATTTCTACGCCACATGGTGTGCAGCTTGCAACGAACTGGAGCATACCTACGATGATCCAGCGGTAAAATCAAAATTGTCAAAATTCGTGAATGTCAAACTGGACTTCACGCGAAATTCGGCTGAAGTCGAACGGTTGAAACAAAAGTACGGCATTGTCGGTTTGCCGGTGGTGATTTTCTTTGATTCCGAAGGAAATCAGTTGACGGACAAAAGACTCGAAAAATATGTGGAACCGGAGGAGTTTTTGGGACTCTTGGCGGGGATTAATTAAGGGACAAATCTGTAGAAGGGAAGAAATCCAAGATGCGAAAATGGTTGCCTTACTTTGAAGCGGTCATGCTCATTGCTCTCATCGTTCTGATAGTTCTGAACACAAAAAGAGGCGGTGCAACGATTGAACCGCCTCCTGCATCACAGGCAGAGGCATTCATTAAACAGGGAGATCAATACTTTGCGAAACAGGATCTGCCAAAAGCGCTACTTGCTTATTGGGAGGGTATTCAGGCGATTGAGACGGACACCGGCAACACCGACCATGCCTCGCGGCTGCACGCACATCTTCGCGTTTCGGAAATCTACTTCCACAGCAACTGGGTGGCGGATGCTGAAATCCACCTGGATCGCGCTGCGACAATCGATCCTGACCACCCGGCTGTCCATCTACTGCGCGGAAAACTGGCGCGTGACACAGGTGATCAGGAGAAAGCTGTCCAAGCGTTCCTCGCCGTAATCGCCAACGATCCAAAGTATGCGGAAGCACACTACCTGTTAGGTGTGCTATATCAAGGAACAAAGCAGTTTAAGGAAGCAATTGCCCATTACCAGAAGGCAATCGAAAATGATCCTGACCTGATTGACGTCCCCTTTGAATCGGTTCCCTTCGGTCTACAAGCCCGATTACAACTTTCGCGAACCTATCGCAATATCCTTCAAACCTACCAGTTCCTTGACCGGGAACTCACCGCCGAGGAACAAGCCCAGCTCGTTGGCTTGGAAGATAAAGGGATCGAAATCCTTGAAGAGGTTGTGGCGCACGCACCGGAATTTACAGAAGCAAAAGAAGAACTCATCGGACTGCTCTACGGCCAGGCGGGCGCACTGCGGCGCGGGGGAGAGGAACGCGCTTATGACGAAGCATTAGATGTCTATGAGAAAATCGTCACATTAGACCCGACTGAAGTGGATGCATTTCTGTGGATAGGACAGATTTATAACTCGTTCTTACAAGATCCGGAATCCGCACTCGAAGCGTATCGAAAGGCTTATGCACTTGAGCCGGACTCAATGACCCTTACAGAGATCAAGACCCTCGAAAGAGATCTGGAGGAAATGGAAATCGAGTAACTCCAAAAACCAGTGGAAAAGCTGCCAGAAACCGAGTTTTTTCTTGAAAACTCGGTTTCTTTTCTCCGTCAGTGAACCGATGTATGCGTCTCTGTTATCTGGCTACGATGAAATGTCAACAGAACCTAACCATTTTACCAATCCGCTACACTCCCATCCGACTCGTAATAGAACTCACCACCCAATTCCTCACTGTATCCTTCACGATTTTGGGTCGCCTCTTTCTCGTCTATCTCGAAACCGAGACCGGGCTGCGTCGGCAACTCGATATGCCCGTCCTTGACCTCCCATGCCGTTTTCAGCAATCCATCACCCAGCGCCGCATCAACCTGCTCCTGGATGAGGAAGTTCGGAACAACCGCATCAACCTGCATACAGGCGGAAAACGCCACAGGCCCAATCGCACAGTGCGGCATGGTGTGGATGTAGTAGACCTCTGCCATATTCGCAATCTTCTTCAATTCCGTAATTCCGCCAGCGTGCGACCCGTCCGGTTGGATGTATGCCACCGCTTGCTTCTCGAACACTTCGCGGAACTCCCATCGTGAAAGCAGACGTTCCCCCGTCGCGATCGGAAACGGGACGTGATCTGACACCAACTTCAGGGCGTCGACGTTTTCCTGTGGTACCGGCTCCTCCACGAACATCGGGCGCATCCCCTTTAGTTCATGGCAGACTTCGATGGCGAGCGCCGGCGTCATTTTGCCGTGAAAGTCGAAACATAGCTCCGCATCCGGACCAACCCACTCTCGCATCAGATAGGCGCGTTCAACAAAAGCGTCGATGACAGCAGGCGGTTCGTGCGCTCTCCATGTCCCGCCGGGACCCGACTTAAACGCCTTATATCCCCCTTTTCCCTGTAGCATTTCGAGACGGTCTTTCGCAGCAGCTTTCCCCTCGTCCGTCATGCTGCCGATGCCCCAATGTGCATAAACGCGGATACGGTCCCGGACCGCCCCCCCCAACAGTTGATGGGTCGGTACGCCGTAATGTTTGCCCGCTATATCCCATAGCGCTTGATCTATACCGGCTAAAGCGCTCATCAATACATTACCGCCCCGGAAAAAGGCGGATCGGTAAATGTGTTGCCAGTGATGTTCGATGCGCAACGGATCTTTACCGATCAGGTAGTCGGTGAGTTCGTCGACAGCAGCGATGGTGCTCTTCGGTTTGCCCTCAAGCGTTGTTTCTCCCCAGCCGACGAGACCATTATCCGTTGTGATTCTTACCAACCGCATCCGGTGACGCGGAAAAAATTGCTCAATTTTCGCAATCTTCATAAAATTGACTCCTTCTTTCAAATTTGCTCAGTATAGGTGGATCTTCTAACCCTTGACCACACCGATTGGGCGTAACCGCGCCACCCGCCGTGAGAGCCCCGCTTCGTCAACAACCTTGACCACCTCATCTACATCCTTGTAGGCTTCTGGAACCTCCTCGTTGAGGGTGCGTCGCCCTTCAGCGCGGACAAAGATCCCTTGCTTCTCAAGATCTTTCTGAATGTTGCGTCCTTTCGTCACCTGCATTGCCTTGCGACGCGAAAGCATTCTGCCTGCACCATGACATGTAGTCCCCCACGTCTGCTCCATTGCCGACGGGTTGCCGACCAGCACATAGGAGGCTGTCCCCATATCACCGGGAATTAGGACCGGCTGCCCAACCTTCTGATACCTGTCGGGAATCTCAGGATGTCCCGCAGGAAACGCCCGTGTCGCCCCTTTGCGATGCACAAACAGCTCACGCTCAACCCCATCAACGAGATGATTCTCAAACTTGCCGATGTTATGTGCAACATCATAAACCAATTCTAAGCCAAGTTCATCAACCCCAGTCTCAAAGAAATCCATGAACGTCTGGCGCACCCAGTGCATGATACACTGGCGATTATTCCACGCGTAGTTCGCGCCACACGCCATCGCCGTGATATAATCCTGTCCCTCCTTTGAATTAATCGGAGCAGAGGCGAGTTGACGGTCTGGCAAATCAATTCCATACCGCTTCGCAACTTCGACCCACGTTTTGACATGTTCATCGCACACCTGATAGCCGAAACCGCGCGAACCGCTATGAATCATCACACAGACCTGTCCCTCCGTCAGTCCCATCACTTCGGCGGCTTCCCGATACAAAATTCGATCCACCACCTGTACCTCTAAGAAATGATTTCCAGAGCCGAGCGTGCCGAGTTGATTTTTGCCACGTTCTAAGGCGCGTTTGCTGACAGCATCCGCATTGGCGAGGGACAAAAAGCCGTTTGCCTCCGTAAATTGAAGGTCTTCGAGAAAGCCGTATTCGCGTTCAACCGCCCAACGCGCTCCCTGTTCGACCATCTGCTTCTCTTCTTGCGGGTTCAACCGAATCTTTCCGCTCGATCCAATACCGCATGGAACATTTTCAAATAGTTTCGCAACGAGTCCTTTGGTTCTGCCTGCCAACTGCTTAACGTCCAAATTGGTCCGAATCAAA
This sequence comes from Candidatus Poribacteria bacterium, assembly GCA_965220385.1. Taxonomy (GTDB): domain Bacteria; phylum Poribacteria; class WGA-4E; order WGA-4E; family PCPOR2b; genus PCPOR2b. The sequence goes on from OZ244825.1 coordinate 5,450,532, forward strand.
CGCACGCCGCAGTTAGACACAACAAAACCGTTTGCCACGAAATTGTGATCCGGATGTTCAACGGTAAAATCGTAAACGTAATCATCAAACTCAAGTAAGGTAATTGATTCAATACGATCCCAGACCATACCACTTTTCTCCAAGTCTTGAGTCGCTTCTTCAATGTATTTCTCGAAAGTGGGAAAGGCTTGGCTGACTCGCGGTTTCGTCTGTCGTCCTTCATAAACGGATCTTTCAATAAAGCGTTCGTTAATATATTTAGATCCAATCTTGTGAGTAATTTCCGAAATTGATAACCCATCTGTGTGCATTGCAACGGCAATTCCTGCAGCGTTTTCCCGATCCTCAATCAGTCGTTGTTTGAGTTTGAGATACTGAAGCGCAATATTGGCGAGCGTTTTACGTGCTGCGTTGTATTCAAACCCGATCTGTTTCCACAACTTAATCAGATTCTCATTCGTCCCTGAAATGACCAGTCGCAATCGATAGGAAGTCGATCCATCAGCGTTCGTTTGTTCTTTTCGCTGACCAATTTTCTTAATCTGTACGCCGAAATCCGCTAAAAGATCGCCGATGTCCCGCAGGAAAGAGACACCACTATCGACATAACCTTCCCTTTTGCTCATTGACATCTTAGGAGCGGAGATAGTGTACGGATGTCCGGTCATTACGGTCGGTGATTCCAATTCAGCACCGAATAGCGCGGAGAGAAACGGGCGTTTCTGCCACAACGGTGCACCCTTAATCCACTCTGGAACACAGTAGTCCTGAGCTGCTTTCATCCCGTGAGGCGCACCGAGCGCAATAAGCAGCGTCGCGAATGCAGTGCTACTCACATTGAAGCTGATTTCTTCGCGGCAAAATTGGTATGTATCGTAAGTTGTTGTGATCTGATGGAGTCGCTCACGGCGATGTAATTTTGAGGGTGTAAACCCAAGGTGCGAAATATCTGCTCTGATCTTCTCAAGATCTTCCGATTTGCCGTAGAAGGAAATTCGACCTTTTCCATCACCGTTGACGTAGTAGATATTTCCATCTCCCATCACGTATCCCAAGACTTTTAGCAGGTACGGCAAAGCCGGTGAGTTGTATTTCAGCGGCAATAGATCGCGCTTCTTGAGATGCTTGATGACCTGCCCTTGTCGATTCCCAGATTGACTATCGCCGAGTTGACGAAGCAAGTTTTCAATCTGTGTTTGATCAACGATAATCTCATCTGATGGCTCTTCATAAGGCACGCCTTGAAATGGTGATAGCGCGACCTTATCGCCAATCTTGAGTGATTGCAGTTCGGTCATCCCCTTTGGCGTCCAGAAGGGATGATCGGCTGTCGCCTTGATGGTATCACCGCCCTCGGTTTTCAGACTGTATACCAACTGGGTTGGGCGGAGTTTCAGATAATGCCGTATGGAGGTTTGGGTTTCAAAGCTATTGTGAAAATCTTGACAACGTAACGCAGCGCCTTCCCAATTTGAAACCATCTCTCCGATTGGAATAGTGTAGCCGTGTTGGTGCAGTATCTCTGCGTCAGCTGTCAAGCAGTTCAAATCGTACCCAATCCCGCCAGGGGACACAACGCCATCTGCTGCTGGATCAGTCGCCGCAACGCCGCCAATTACGAAGCCGTAACCCCAATGTAGATCGGGCATCGCAAGCGAATGCTTGACAATCCCCGGCAGATGCGCCACGTTGGCAACCTGCTGCAACGCCTCCTCGCTCTTGGCTTGTGCAAGTAATTTTTCGTTCGCGTAAATAATTCCATCAACGCGCATTCCACGCATATAACTTTTGGGGATGCGCCACCGATATTCATCAATTTTCTGTAAAGGTATCTCTGCTGCCATTGTGTTCTCATCTCCTAAAAAAGAGGGGCTTAGCGGTGCTCCGGCAAATATAACACGACAAGCGTTTCATCGGTACTGTTCATTGGGTGATCCATTGACATTGATAATGATGACGTTTGTGCCCAACCGACCAGTTTTGGTGTTGCCTCTTGTGCCAAGTAGCGGAGGACAACCTCACCAATCAGTACCTGTGCAAACGCCCTTCTCTCGCCGACGAGCGCTTGAGAGAGTGGAGACCTGTTATATCTTTTGAGGCTTTCCTTTATCGTAACAGCCGTTGCGGGCGGAACTGTACCGATGTAGGTATATCTCCCCGGTCCCATGAGCCATGCGTTTTCCAGTGTATAGGGAAGTTGATGCTGAATCTGATCTGCTGTCAGGCCGTTCTTCCCCACGGAAGGCACACGGAAATCAATAAATGTCTCTGCAAAGTAGGCGCGTGTCGTCCACGGGTCCAAAGCCGCTTGGCGCAAGATCGAAGGATCTCTCATCGCTTTCGGTTCGACCAATTGCAGCGGAGGCGTGGCAGTTGCCGTCAAAGGTCTGATGAACGTCCTGTCTTGGAATCGGATTGATGCCTCAGCACTGGCTGATGCGATGATCCCGATATAGGTTTGCAGATGAGCGCGGTTTGTTGAAGGATAAACGGATAAAATCGAAAAGCGATTCACGGAGACCGGACTCGGTACAAAATGGCGTGGCAGAACGATACCACATGAGAAAAGTACCGTAAGCGCGATACCTCCGACCCAGTATAGTCGGAACTTACCTTTGCCGCCCCACCATATCACAGCACCAAAACTCAGTGCATACGCACTCAAGAAAATGAGCAGTAGTCGGATCAGTGGAGCTTCTGCCGAAGGGATGGCTGCCAAGATTGCTTGGATCTTTGCTTCATGCCTGCGATCAGCTTCGTATCGTGCTTCCGCGTGGCGTGGCGTTCGACCTGCCGTTTTAATGAGCCACTCCCAAAATGCTTCCGCTCCCGACGAATCAGAAAACGGAGACGCGGTGTAATCGAATCCCAGACTGATAATCTGTCCGCCCCCCAAAAAATTCTTAGCGACATAGATCTGCCCCTCATCACTAACGAGTGAGACCATTCCGGGCTTGGGCTTAAATTCAATCAGGTCAAAGGGCGTATCGCCTGCAAATCCAAAACGCTGCATCGGTCCGGGAAGCTGGGTTTTTCTTTGCAAATCGCCCAACTCTACCGGTAGAAACGTCTCCAGAAAACTCCCACGCAGCCAGCGTAAATCCGCCCCCCCCGACACGAGTAAGGTGCCCCCGCGCTGAATCCAATCGAGCAACGCCTGTTGCTGTTGATCAGAAATCCGACGCTCATCTAAGGAAACCCCGCGAATCACAAAAAAATCAACCGAATCGTACCCTTTCCAATGGACGGGTAGCCCCTTAAAGTCAGTGTAGGCGACAGACGCGTGTCCTTCTGCCCCATCGTCAATCTGTTTTCCAATCCAACGACTCAATAAATCGCGGCTTGGCGTCAGTGCAAGGATTACAAGGTCATTCAACGGTTTGAGGAATTCCGGCGTGAGTTCGTGAGACTCTCGGACGTGCCCGGTGGAATTGACCAGCTTGATGCTCAGTTGGGACGAGATTCCCGGTAGGAAAACGTAGAGCATACGTCGTTGACGATCTGTTCGCGTGAGGGACAGGGGAGTGGCATACGTTTGGATGAGTTCGCCCGAAAAGATGTTGCGGACCTCAACGCTTATTTCACCATCGAAATCTTCATTGCGGCTCGTGACAACGACCTGTAGCGGTGCCCATCGCTCCCGTTTGTAAACCCGATCGAACCCAAGTTCAACGGATTCAAACTCGATAACTGAAAAAGCGGAAGAGGCAGATAAGATAAAAAACAGGGCAACAATTCGGTACATAAATAAACTTCCGAACTAATAAATTTAATCCGATTCATTTTCCGAGTAGTTCTCTCACCTTATCCCCGATATTTGGGCTCCGCATCAACGATTCCCCCACCAGAATCGCGTTGATTCCCGCTTCTTTGAGTTTCATTACGTCTTCGTGAGTGTTGATGCCGCTCTCGCTGACCACAACTTTATCGGTTGGGATAGAATCTCTCAAATGGAAGGTGGTTGCGATATCTGTGTGGAAGGTTTTCAGGTCGCGGTTATTGATGCCAACAATTTCCGCACCCCCTGCCAATGCCAATTCCAACTCTTCTTCGGTGTGGACTTCAACAAGACTGGCGAGCCCCAAGCTTCGTGCTATTTCGGCAAATTCACGCAGCTGCTCCAACGTCAGAATCGAGACGATGAGCAGAATAGCGTCCGCACCTGCGAGCCGGGCTTGATAGATATGATATGGATCGATAGTAAAGTCTTTCCGTAATAGAGGGAGTGTTACCGTTTCACGAATAGCGCTCAGATAAGCCAGCTCACCGGCGAAAAATTCACGATCAGTCAACACCGAGATCGCCGATGCACCGTTTGTCGCGTATGTCCGAGCAATCCTAACCGGATCGAAATCCTCGCGGATAATCCCTTTGCTCGGAGATTTCTTCTTCACCTCGGCGATGAGTTGAACAGAATTTGGGACTGACAGCGCAGCGCGAAAGTCTCGCGTCGGGGGTAGATCCCGAATCTTGCGTTTCAGCGTATCTAACGGCATCCGTTGTTTATCGTCCGCCAACTCAGTCCGTTTTTGGGCGACAATGGTATCTAAGATCAAAAGGGTCTCCTATTTGAGCCACGGACAGTATATCCGACCGTTTTTAATTGTCCGCACATGGTTCAGCTTTTGAGGTACTTCAACAGACACACGTTCGGAATCGGTCAAGGTAAATCTTCCCTCGTCCAATCTTAAAATGGTCACATCGCCCTCCGCCCCAACTTTTAGTGTGCCTAAACTGTCTTCCAATCCCATGATTCGGGCAGTGGTTTCGGTGCTACGCCGAATCACCTCATACAAGGGCAGTCCCAACCAGAGAAATTTTGAAAGGGTTGTGACCTGGTCAAAAACTGGTCCCTCGACATTACTGTTATACAGGTCGCTGCTGATGTTGTCGGGGAGAAATTCTTGGGCAAGTGCCTTTTCTGCAACGCGAAATGAAAAGCTGCCGGAACCGTGTCCGATGTCGAAGATAACGCCACGCTGTTGGTCCTCCCTGAAACGGTCAATTACCTTTCCAGCCTCGTCCAAGACTCCCTCTGATTTACCATGAAAGGCGTGCGTGACCACATCGCCGGGACGAAGCATCGCTGTGATATCTTCTAACGGTGTTTCGGTGTCCTTCACATGAATCATGACGAACCCATCAATGGCTTCAGCCGCTTCTATCGTCCGCTTCAGCGCTTCGAGATCATTTTCTCCAGCGTAACCTCGTGAGAGTCGAGCTTTGATTCCCAGCACGAAGTCACGGTTTTCTCGACCTACACGGACCGCTTCCTGAACGTCAGCCCAGCGTATGTCCGTCAATTCTCCAATTCTGGGCCAAATCATGCCCATCGCTGAGATGTTCAGCAGTGCGAATAGCCGAGTGTCTGATCGCTCTAACACGTATTTGCGGAAAGCTAAGAAGTTGCTTGCACCTGCCGAACCGGTATCTAACGCCGTTGTTACCCCTTTGGCGATATTGCCGATGTCCGGCTCCATCCCGTAGGCAGTAGCTCCCCAAAACGCATGCACATGAAGGTCTATTAATCCGGGCGTGACAATTAGATCTGTTGCGTCTAAGACTTCACGCGCCGACGTTTCTGGAATGCTTTCTTCGATCGCTGCAATTTTCCCATGAAGCAGCGCAACATCCCGGACCGCGTTAAGTTCTTGGGAGGGGTCGACAACCCTACCGCCTTTAACCAACAGATCATAGGCCATTCTGTTTCCCCTATCAGTTGCTAAACTTTTTAGCATTCAATGTGGATTTTCTGTAAGAAGAAACTCTTTGCCGGGCTGTCCCAATCCACTTACTGCTTATCCATTGAGGTTTAAGAATTGGATTATATCACGTTTTATTTTTTGGGTCAACGCGGGATTTGATCCGTCTATTATGGTATAATATTATAATCCAAGTGACTACTGATTCTGGTAGACCGGGCTTACTCGCCCTACCCCGTTTCAATCGTCACGGGCAATCGCAGGTCGAGATTCAGGTCCCGACACTCAAATGCTATTATAGTAGATCTGAGAATTAATGAGACACTCCAAACCGAACCGCATTGCCCCAGACCCGGTAGGTGCGGTTTCTAACCGCACCGCATCCCGAAGAGTCGAGACAGGGCACGAGGAGCGAAAGCGTCTATCTGTTTTTAGGATTTACTATATATGAATGGACCTACTCCGTAAAGTAGGAATTACAAACAATGATAACTAATATAATATCGCAGACCAGACATGCTATGGGGTTCGCGATACTGCTATCCATTTTAGCGATCAACGCCTTTGCAACAGAGAAAACTTGGACGCTTGTTCGTGAGTCACAATGGCAGGCAGGATTTTCCGATATCCATTTTGTCTCTCAACAGGAAGGATGGATCGTCGGGACAAATGCGACAATCCTGCGTACCAACAATGGCGGAGAGACTTGGGAACAACCCAGCAAACCGCTCCCGTTCAAGATAGATTTCCACAAAGTGCGATTCCTCAATCCCGGAAACGGTTGGATTGTCGGTGAGGAGGGTGCTGTGCTGAAGACCACCGATAATGGAGAGACGTGGACGGTACTGGACACCGGCACCCGTCGGGTCTTGTCAGCAGTCTTCTTTGTGGATCCCCAACACGGTTGGGCTGGCGGGGATGGTGGGCTTATCATTCATACGACAGATGGCGGTGAAACTTGGGTCAGACAGAATGCGCCGACGAATAATGCGATCCAAGATCTTCACTTTGCCAGTCAGAAGGTCGGTTGGGCCGCAGGACATGGCGGTACAGTTATCCATACGATGGACGGTGGACAGACTTGGAAGTATCAAAAAATCAACTCCGCAGCCGGCATTAGCTCGATCTGTATGCTTGATGGTCAAGAAGGGTGGGCCGCTGGCGGTAACGGTGCGCTAATTCATACCACCGATGGCGGCGCAACGTGGGAAACCCAGAAAAGCAATGTCCCCAACTCCAACGGTATGCCCGAACCTATCTGGAGCATTCATTTTATTGATGCCAACCATGGACTTGCCGCAGCCGAATTCGGCGTGATTCTGAGGACCACCGACGGCGGTGTAAACTGGACACCACTGGAACCGAGACCTGTTCCCAGTCGTCTGAACGCTATCCAACTGGTCAGTCCGCAGGAGGCGTGGGCGGTCGGTGAATTTGCAACCCTCCTGCACAGTCAAGATGGCGGTGCGTCGTGGGAGGTCGTCTCAATCAACAGCCATTTGACGACGGTTCACTTTCTCAATGACAAAATAGGTTGGGCAGTGGGGCTGGCTGGAACGGCACTTGTCACCCGCGACGGTGGAGCAACATGGAAAAAACAGTACACCGGGAACGTTTTTGAACTATTCGGCATCGGCTTTGTTGATGCGATGCAAGGTTACATCGTCGGCAGTAACGCAACTCTGATTGAAACAGGCGACGGCGGTGGGACGTGGCAGCGCATCAGTGTGGAAGAGGAAGCGGGTCAGGTCCAACGCCTCCAATTTGACGAAGCTATCCGATGGAAACGCGCCGTCGGTTTCTATGATCTCCACTTTTCAACCCCACAACACGGCTGGGGTGTCGGTGAACTCGGCAAGATTCTCCGGACAACAGACGGTGGGCGGACATGGCAAAGTCAAGATCTCGGAGATCTGGATGTCAGTTACAGCAACCTGTATGGGGTTTATTTTGTTGATGCCAACGTAGGTTGGGCTGTTGGTGAGGCGGGAACAATTGTCAAAACCGATGACGGCGGGGAAACTTGGACAATTCAGCAGGCGGAACCTAACGAGCTGCGCGCAGTTTTTGGCCTCACCCCCCGAATTGCGTGGATGGCTGGAGACGACGGTTCCATCTATGCGACGAAAGATGGCGGGGAAACGTGGATACGGCAAATCACACCGACGGGTGAGATGTTGAACGGTGTCTACTTCGTCACGGATAACGAGGGCTGGGCTGTTGGAGAAAATGGAATACTCCTCAATACCAAAGATGGCGGTGTGACATGGCTTGTTCAGCAAACTCCGACCTCAAATGACTTAACCGACATAACCCAATCTCCGGGGGGAATTCTCTGGGTCGTCGGTGAATGGGGCACCGTCCTGAAATATTAGCCGGTAACGGTAGAATAGGCGCGTTCATTGGATACTTTGAATCAATTGTATATTACCGCGTAGCAGCTCATTGACCAGTTTTTCGGGATCTTTACCTTTCTCATCCGCTAGTTTACGTATAAAATCATCAACGTCTTTCTCTAGATAGATGGGCACATTGAAAACCGCTTTGGGATTATAGAACTTACCACGTTTTCCCTTTGAAAAGTCATATTCTGTTTTCATGAGTTAGATTCCTATACTGCGGCATCCTTTGGATTACGTCCACCTTGATTCTCGTTCGACCGACTATTTTGTGCCATAAAACCAAGCAAAATCATAGAACCGATGAGCGGGATAAAGCTGATAAGCAACCACCACCCACTTCGATTGGCGTCGTTGAGTATCCCAACTGATGCAGTGATGCTAGGGGTTAGCACGGCTAAACAACCAAGTCCTATAAGAGTAACAAAAAAAACTGGGCCTCCAACAGAGGTCTCCACAAAACCAATCACACCGCCTAGAATAAAGACAAAAAGTATGATGAACGGCCAAGATTTCTTGCTCGGCACCTGACCACCGGATATCACATACTGTTTTAGCATTTCAAAATACCGATTCATGGTTTTTTCTACCTCATCTCTTTGACCGATTTCGTTGATTGATTATACCCTTCATTCCAAAGGTTCAGCAACCCAAAAATCCGGTAAAATGCTACTACCTACCTCGCCTCATCCCGCCAGCGTTGTAGAGGGTGGTTGCGCTCCTTGAGCGGGAACGGGACACGCCCACCTTGCCGGTGAGACTCCCATGAACCGTGAATCATCTCCAGTGACGCACGTCCCTCCCGACCGGACGAAATCGGATCGGCAGCCGGGTCATCGGGTTCAAGCAACGAGTGGATAATGCGAGACTGAAGTACCTGGTTAATGTCTCGGGTTCCCAGATGTTGACCCGTAATCCGGTCCTCGTCGGGCAGCGAAACCGGCTGCCACTGATGCCCCTCCACAGGTGTCATAAATGTACCACGGTGGATAAACATCACTGTAGCAACACTTCGACGCAACGCGATCCGTCCTTGTGTGCCGATGAGATCTAAACCATACGCCCTATCATTTCCTTGCGTCTCTGCCAAGAAGTCGCAATCGGCGTGTATCCCGCTGGCAAACCCAAACGAACAGAACGCCCTTTCACCAATAACCAATCCGGCATCTCGATCGCGTGGGTTGACCTCCTGACTATGTTTGATGTCCTGATAACCTGCGTCAAGGGATTCCGCTGCGGTGATATGTGCAGAACCCCAGCTCACATCTCCCCCAAAATTGTGAACCCAATCAAAAAGATGCGTTCCCATCTCCATCATCGCGTTCCCCGCTTTTCGTCCCCCTTTTTCGTAGGCACGTATCAGAAAGACCTCACCGATCTCCCCCTCAGCAATCAACCGCTTTGCGTAGGCATTGTATGCGCTTGCACGTTTCTGATGGTTGATGGACAATCGCACACCGGCTTCGTCACACGCTGCCACCATCTCATCTGCTTCCTGAAGCGTCACAGCCATCGGTTTCTCGCAAAGCACATGACAGCCGTGCGCCGCTGCGGCAAGCGTTGTCGCATGGTGCTGTGGTGCCTGCGTCGAAATCACGACGAGGTCGAGGTTTTCTCGCTCAAACATCTCCTGATAATCTGTGTATAGGGCGGACACGCCGTACATCTCTTGATACGCTTGTAGGGCTTCCTCACGAATGTCGCAAAAAGCGACCAAATCCACCAGTTCATTCTTAATCAACGTGTTGGTATGGTCTCTACCTTTTCCGCCGCACCCAATTAGTGCAGCCCGATACTTTGCCATTAATCTTGCTCCTTTTTCCTGTTAGGACATTTCCAAGTTTTATAAAATTTATACTGGTTGAGACGATGAGCTGCATTTTTTAGCCGATCATCCTTTTAGAAGATAATAAACTCGGAATCCACGAAAAGCGTCCGATACCATATCTGCCTTGTGTGAACAAACACCGGACCGAACGAAGTCGAAATTGTGGATTATCATTAAGCCTACATCAAGGAGAAACAAAATGATTCGTGTGCCAACTAACCGTCCCCCGACCCATCCGGGTGAAATGCTTTTGGAGGAATTTCTGCGCCCAATGGGTATCAGCCAGCGGAAACTTGCCATGGCAATTCATGTGTCGTACCAGAGCATTAATGAACTCGTGAATAAACACCGGGGAGTAACACCCCGTATCGCCCTCCGCTTGGCAAAATTTTTTGGGGTTTCGCCAAGTTTTTGGATGAATCTCCAACTCCGGTGGGATCTGTATCATGCCAGTCAGGCGGAGACTGATAATCTGGAGGCGATTCAACCTTACACCGCTCCCTAAAAAGGCAAAACACAGCAAAGCTATATTGGTGTAGATTGACAATGTGAACTATGGTGAATTATAGAAATAAGTGGACATTTACCAATACTCCGACATTCGAGAAGTTTCCCAAGTCCCCCTGACAAGTGGTACATCCCGGTTTATCGGGGGCGGGATTTAGGGGGTTGGCTGTGCATTGAAAGTGTCTAAGTAATTCTAAAATCTACCATAAAAGAAAACAATAGCCTTCCCGACTTTTTATGGATCTGGCTTTAACTGTTCACAAAGCGAGCCGGCGAGAAAATATCCCTTGACTGATCCCAACGCCCATCTACTATCAGTTCTTTAATAATCTTTGCCGTTATCGGACTGCCCGTGATGCCCATCGTAAAGTGTCCCGCTGCAACCGAGACATTTTCCCAATTCGGCAGTGCTCCAATCGCCGGGAGTCCATCCTCGCAGAAAGGACGAAAACCTGACCACATTCTTTCGATACGCCCTCCGCTTAAGGCAGGAACGACCGTTGTCCCTCTCTCCAGCAGATCAGCAATCGCTTCGGGGGTGTTACGCTTATCGAAACCAACATGCTCAACGGTCGCCCCCACATGAACCGAGCCATCCGCCCGGGGAACAAGTGCCCCTTTGCTCGAGTTAATGGGCCGTTGAAGCAGACGTTGAATGGTTGTGACCGCCAACATCTGTCCGCGTGCAGGAGTAATAGGGATGGTCATATCCAACGCCTCGCAGAAAATACGACTCCACGCGCCGGTTGCTACCACGAGATGTCCGGCAGAAATCTCTCCTTCGTTCGTTTGGAGCGCCGAAAAACGTCCGTTGGTTCGGCGTACGCCGGTTGCAAGACCCCCTTCAAGGAATCGAGTGTTTCGGACAGAAGCACCTCTCGCGAGTGCGTGCACCAAGCGACCATTGTTGATGTACGCCTCATCGTGGGAAAGGATACCCCCACAAACCGCCGGTGCCAGTGCCGGTTCAAGGTCATGTATCTCCGATGCGTTCAACCGTGTTATCGCCATCCCAGAGGCTTCTCCCAGTTCTTGGTATTGCGAAAGTCGAGCAGTTTCCTCCTCCTCGTTCAGGGCTACCCTCAGAATTCCAGACGGAATATACTCAACACCGATTCCCGTCTCTTCTTCGAGTGCCGGCACAAACGCAGAGAACATCTTCGTCGAAGCCAAATGGAGTTCAAAAAGTGCGCGTTCCTCATCCGCCATGTGCAGAGGCACTAACAATCCCGCAGCTGCGCTGGAGGCTTCTGCGCCGACCTGCCCCTTTTCTACCACCACCACCTCAAGTCCGGCTTTTGAAAGTTCATAAGCAATGAAGCACCCAATCACCCCGCCGCCGACCACAACCGCATCTGCCGTTTGATCCATCTGTCTCTCCTTCCGTTACGATAACCACTATCTGTGTAATCTTATCATTTGAGGATTATCCCACATTGTGACGAACTTTTCAACGTCGAATGTGTTCCGCAGCACTGGCTCTGGGACCAAAGCAGAACAAATTCATATCTCTGAAAATCTTTTCCAAAAAAGTTTCTTCTGGATATTTATGCTATCATGGCTTATAATATTATGTTAAGAAATGATGTCAGGCAGACTTAGGCTAGCTGCAAATATGCAACTGTGCAGATAAGTAAAAGGTTGGGGCAAGGTCGAAATTGGACGGCTTTCCTCAATCAATACCGCTTGACAGCCATCGGAGTAACATCTACCAATATTCCGCTATTTTGCAAATTACTTGGCGCAACGGTTAACGTCAATTGGATAACATGAGAACCCTTGAATTCCTGTTCCTGCTTTTCTCAGACGAAAATTATTCGCGATGGTGTTTCTCTGTGGGATCGCAACGTAACAGCCCACAGTGTTTAAGGTATCACGTCACTTCGTAATGAAATGGCGTCAACAACAACCCAGAGACGGCGATGTTATCGGACAGATGCCCGGCTTCTCAAGCTCCATTATGAAGAGAGAAGTAAAGGCACACACGGAATGTGATGGTACTAGGGGTACGTTGTAAGATAGCATGGTGTCGATTCATCGATGGAACTATGAACCAGTCGGTGAGGGGAAGCCGACCGCTGGATTTGAACAGGCGGTTCGTGGGATCAGCCCTGGCGCGCGAAATACCAATCATCCGCTGGCAGGAAAAAGCTCTATTTTCCAGCTGGAACTTCTTCACATTTTTACCAAGTCATGAGGTGCATCGAAATCAATCCTAGCCGTATTCTATGAAGTCCAAAAACATTCACAAATTTTCAGCAACATCTTTTGAGAGAGGAAATTCAGATGAATATTTATGTCGGTAATCTGTCATACGACGCCACGGATGATGACTTGCGACAGGCTTTTGAAAGCTACGGAGCGGTCGACACTGCCAACGTCATTCGAGACCACTACAGTGGAAGGTCAAGAGGATTTGGATTTGTCGAAATGCCCGATCAAGGTGAGGCGGAAGCGGCAATCGCCGGATTGGATGGACAGGAGATTGCTGGACGGGCCGTGAAAGTGAACGAGGCTCGGCCTCGACCCCCACGCGGTGAGAGACGGGGCGGCGGAGGTGGAGGAAGAGACGATGATGACAACCGGGGTCGCTGGTAAACTGATCTCCGCTTGATAATTTCACGGGAAGCACCGGGCAATACTATTCGCTCGGTGCTTTTTTTATTTAACACGGCAGAAAACAGACTAAGGCAGGCTGACCGGAACTTCACGCCCCAGTCGTGAGGATTGATAGATTCCGTCGAATATCACGTTGGTGTACAGGAAGGTATCCCCAGGAATTGGGGACAGTTGTCCATTCCGGATGGCTTGCACAAACTGTTTGATTTCATAGCCGATGTCTATACTGCCCTCTGGCAGCTGATCAGGCGTGACATCCTGTAAATCGCTATAGCCTCCATGCGACAGACGTAGTTTCGGCTCTGAACCAAAGGGAGAGATTTCAACAGATCCGCGGCTGCCAGCGATACGCATCTGCCACTGTTCTGGGAAGTTGATTGCCCAGCTATGGGCGAAGAACAAGGTTATTCCTCCCTCCAGTCTGACGTAGGCCGTTCCGAAATCCTCCACAGAAAAATCATCGATATCCCAAGTGCCGTCCGGGGAGTGACCAAAAATGTTAGCGTCGGTGCCTGAGATTGTAAGCGGTTTGGGGTGTCCCATCATGTGGAGTACAGCGTCAAGCGTATAGACACCATTGTCCATGAATCCTCCGCCACCAGCCATCTCTTTCTTGATGAAAGTCCCCCCAGGTATACCGCGGTGCTGCCAGCCGATGGCTTCCGCGTAATAGATCTGTCCCAGGTTTCCTGACTCAATAAACGCTTTTGCCGCTTGAATCTCAGGCATAAATCGCCATTTCATGCCCACCATTAGAATTTTTCCGCTAACCCTTTGAGCTTCCACCATGCGATGGGCTTCAGCGGTCGTCGCTGCCATCGGTTTTTCCACAATGACATGTTTCCCCGCCTGAAGTGCCGCAACGGTTGGTTCACAGTGCGCCTTGGTGTACGTGCAAACACTGACAGCATCCACCTCCGTAAGCGCGAGCAATTCATGGTAGTCTCCAAATGCGTGTTCCGCACCCCACTCCTGCGCTGCCGCTTGCGCCCGTTCCTCAAGGATATCTGCAACCCCGACAATCCGTGCTTCATCGGGAATCTGTAGGTATCCGCGCGCATGTGCACGAGAAATTCCACCTGCACCAATGATACCAATACCAATCGCCATAGTATTCTCCGATCAAGTTATTGTAAAGCGGTGTTAGCTTCTTGCACCACCTGCATCGCGCACTTTTCCCAATCCACCGAAGTGCCTTCGATTCCTGCCTTGAACCAAATCAGGTACTCGATGTTTCCCGCGGGGCCACGAATGGGAGAGTGGGAAATCCCCGCGACAGATAAGTCCAGTCCTTGGGTAAATCGGACAAGATCGCCGAGAACCCGAACGTGCACCCCCGCATCCCTGACTACACCGCCCTTGCCCACGTCCTCCCGTCCCGCTTCAAATTGCGGCTTGACCAACGCGAGTACGTCCCCCGTAGGATTAACAATTTGGATGATGATCGGTAGGACTTTTTGGAGAGAGATAAACGAGACATCAACGACACCGATTTCGACGGGCGACTCAAAGCGATTCACGTCAATTGTGCGGATATTGGTGCCCTCAATGGCGCAGACGCGCGGGTCTTGACGGAGTTTCCATGCAAGCTGTCCGTGACCAACGTCGACCGCATACACGAACTTCGCACCGTGTTGCAACAGGCAATCTGTGAACCCACCGGTCGATGCCCCGACATCGATTGCGATGCTGTCAAGCACATCAACTTGGAAAACCTGCAACGCTTTCTCTAACTTCAATCCGCCCCGGCTGACATACCGTGGCGGATCTTTCACTACAATTTCTGCATCCGATGGAATCAGTTGCCCCGGTTTGACCCGTGTGCTCCCCGAAACGATCACTTCACCGGCGAGAATTAGCTGCTTTGCTCGTTCACGGCTTTCGATAAGCCCTCGCTGAACAACGAGCGTATCAAGGCGCTGCTTACTTTGACCGCGTGGTGCATGAAACGCGAAGGGGGAGATATTAGATGTCCCGTTGCCGCCCTTCCAGCCCGCCATTCAATCTGTCCTCCCAATTTCTACGCTCGTCTCCAAGTCCACGCCACGCCGTTCTTCCGTCTATCCGCTGTCCTGTTCCTTTGCAAGCTGTAGCCCTTCGCGGACAATCGCCTCTGTATCTAAGCCGCACAGTTCATATAAGGTTTGGATATCCCCATGTTCAATAAATTTATCAGGAATACCAAGGCGTTTGACCTGCACACCTGTCAATTCACTATCTGTAAGCATCTCCAAGACCCCACTACCAAATCCCCCCATCAGTACGCCATCCTCAACCGTAATCACTTTTCCAATCCGCGAAGCGAGTGGAACGATGAGTTCCTCATCAAGCGGCTTGACGAACCGCGCATTTATGACCGTTGCCGATATCTCTGAGTCCGCCAATATCTCCGCTGCATCGAGCGCCGGTTGAACGCGATTTCCAATCGCTATGATCAACAAGTCGTCCCCATTGCGTAAGATCTCACCTTTCCCAACTGATAGGGATTGGGGTTGGCTTGCCATAGGAACACCCAGACCGGTGCCACGGGGATAACGGAGGGCTACTGGCCCCTCTTCGTACTCAACGGCGGTCTTCACCATGTGCTGGAGCTCGTCTTCATCTTTTGGTGCCATTACCACCATGTTCGGTAGAGAGCGTAGATACGCAAAATCGAAGACACCGTGATGTGTAGGTCCATCCGCTCCGACAAGTCCAGCCCGGTCCAGCACAAAGATAACTGGCAGATTCTGGATGCAGACATCGTGAACCACCTGATCGTAACCGCGTTGCAGAAAGGTCGAATAGATTGCCGCGACCGGCTTGACGCCTTGGGTCGCTAATCCGGCTGCAAAGGTGACTGCACACTGCTCTGCCAAACCCACGTCGAAAAAGCGATCAGGAAATACCTCTTGGAATTTGTCTAATCCCGTGCCGTTCGGCATTGCGGCTGTTATAGCGGCAATTCGGGAGTCCTGTTCTGCCAGTTTAATCAATGTGTTGCTGAAAATGCTGGTATACGTCGGAAGCGGCGACTTAGGGACAAGCGATTCTCCAGTCTCGAGGTCAAACTTGCCACTGACGCTGTAAAACGTCTCTGAGTCCGTTTCAGCCAAGGGATACCCTTTTCCCTTCTGGGTGACGACGTGAAGCAAAATCGGTTGATGTAGTGATTTCACCCCCTCAAGCACCGGCAACAGTGCGTCCAAGTCGTTGCCGTCAAGGGGACCGAAATAGCGAAAACCGAACTCCTCAAACAGTGTGCCGGGTTTGAGGGCGGCTTCAATTCGTTTGGCTACAGGCTTCACCTCCGGCGCAATTCGCTTCACAACCTCTTTCGCGCTGGTCCGAAGGGCATTGTAGGTCGGATTGGTTAAAAGACGATTCAGGTATTTTGAGAACGCGCCAACTGTCTGAGAAATGGACATCTGATTATCATTCAGAATGACAAGCATATCTTTCTTAAAGTCGCCGGCTGTGTTCAGTCCCTCAAACGCCATCCCGCCTGTCAAACCGCCATCGCCAATAACAGCAACCACCTTGTAATCCTCGTTGTTCAGGTCTCGAGCGGTAGCAATTCCCAACGCTGCTGCAAGCGATGTGCTTGAATGCCCCGCACCAAATACATCGTACTTACTTTCTGCTCGGCTGAGAAATCCACTGATACCGCCATACTGTCGAAGCGTTGGAAACGCATCACGGCGTCCGGTGAGGAGTTTATGTGGGTAAGCTTGATGACCAATATCCCAGATAACTTGGTCGCGTGGGGTATCAAAAATGTAATGGAGGGCGATCGCTAATTCAACCGTTCCTAAATTGGGAGCAAAGTGTCCGGGGTGTTGCGATAGCACCGAAAGGAGATACCCACGCATTTCTTCAGCGAGTTGTTTCAGTTGGTTGGTATTTAGTGACTTGAGATCTATGGGTGTATCGATTTTTTGTAAAAGCATTCCAAAGCTCCTTGTGACAATCTGCGAGTGGGGACAAGAACACTGCGTCCCCTACAGCGTACGTCAGATTTCCCCCTCATCTTCTGCTTCAAACGGTGCCATTTCAAACTCATTTTCGTCAACTTCAACCAGTTGTTGTACGCGCAATTCCGCCGCATCGAGTTTCTCTCGGCAGAGTCGCGTCAGACGAATACCTTCCTCAAAAGCTTGTAGCGACTCATCCAGACTCAAAGCATCGCCCTGCTCAAGCTGGGAAACCGTCTCTTCAAGTTTGATTAAGGCTTCCTCAAAACTCATCTCTTCAGACATCTATCTCTCCTTTTAGCACACGACACGCTAACCGACCTCGCGATAGTCGGACGTCAACCTCTTCGCCAGCGTGAACCTGCGCGGCATCCGTCACTGTTTTTCCACTCGAATCTTTGCAAATGCTATACCCGCGCGCCAATGTCGCCAATGGACTTAGCGCATCTAACTGGGTAGCAGCAACCTGCCACGCTCGCCGTTTTCCCTTTAGCTGTTGTGCAGCCGCTCGTTCTCCACGGCTGTCAAGTTGGTCGATCACCTGCCGAAGGCGGTTAATGGCATCAATCCGATGTCTTGCTGGGATACGGCTCTGTATATTCTCCAGTTGTGTTTGAACAACATCAATTCGTCGGGAGATGTTTCGTACTAAATTGGAGCTAACAGCAGTAAGCTGCAGCCGAAGCTCTTCCTGATCTGGGACGATATTTTCAACCGCTGCAGATGGTGTCGGGGCGCGATGGTCTGCGACAAGGTCCGCAATGGTAACATCGGTCTCGTGTCCCACAGCAGACACGATTGGAATGTGAGACTCGAAAATCGCACGGGCAACAACTTCTTCATTGAATGCCCAAAGATCTTCGATAGACCCTCCGCCTCGACCAACAATGAGAAGATCGATCCCCGGTTGACGGTTCATGCACCCAATAGCGTGGGCGATCTCTCCCGCTGCTTCATCTCCCTGCACAAGGGTCGGAAATAGCAGTACCTCCACAGCGGGATAACGTTTTTGCAACATACGGAGAATATCACGAATGGCTGCCCCTGTTGCAGAGGTGATAAGACCAATCTTCTGCGGAAATTCTGGCAACGGCTTTTTGTGAGCCTGATCGAACAATCCCTCTGCAGCAAGTTGTGCCTTGAGTCGCTCAAAAGCCAACTGCAATTCTCCTACGCCAGCGGGCACGACACGCTCACCAATAATCTGATACTGACTCCGTGCATCGTAGATACTAAGCCGTCCGTTCACAAGCACAGCATCGCCGTTTTGAAGCGGAAATCGCAAACGCGAGGCGGCAGGACGAAAGACCGCACATTGGATCTGACTACTGTTGTCCTTGAGCGTAAAATAGATATGTCCAGAAGATGGGCGTCCCAAGTTCGAAATCTCGCCCTCAAGCCATAAATCTTGTAGTATCGGCTCCGATTGTAAGATGCCTTGCAGCATCTGCGTAATCTCGTGGACTTTATAAATCTGACCCGTTGGAAACATCATGAGCAAGTCTCTAACCTAAAGATATAATGCCTAAAGATATAATGACTGAATTACTGTGGTTTCACCACATCACTCATAGGGAGGCGAATGCGTTGAATAGAGAGTGCCTTGCCGGTCTCATCATCCAACTCTATCATAACCCCACAGAGAATGATATTGCCGCTTGCAACTTGATAGCGGCGAGGTAACATTGTCCGAAAACGCTCGATGACCTCCTCCTTTTTCATGCCAATTATCGAATCGTGGGGACCCGTCATACCGACATCTGTAATGTAAGCGGTACCTTGCGGGAGGATCTGTTCGTCGGCTGTCTGCACATGTGTATGGGTGCCCACAACAGCACTCACTTTTCCATCCGCATACCAACCCATCGCAATCTTCTCCGCTGTCGCCTCCGCGTGGAAATCGAGAAGAATAAACCGCGTTTGTGTCTGGATCTGTGAGAAGATAGCATCGAACGTGTGAAACGGGTTTTCGTAGCTGTCCATGTAAAGTTGGCCTGCAATATTTATCACACCGATCCGCGTTCCTGAAGCTGCTGTGGCGACAAGCCAGCCGCGTCCCGGCGTCCCTTTCGGAAAATTTGCCGGACGGACCAGGTTAGGTTCTGTATCAATGAACCTAAAGATGTCACGGTTATCCCAGACATGGTTTCCGGTCGTTATGACATCAACCCCTACATCCAGGATTTCGTCGAGCACCGATTGAGTCAACCCCTTACCACCGGCGGCGTTTTCCCCGTTGACGATGATTGCATCGACCCCATCTGCTTGTTCAATCAGGTATGGTAGGAGGTTCGCAAGACCTTTCCGACCGGGCGACCCAACGATGTCTCCAATAAATAAAATTTTCAATATTACCTCTCAATCCAACCCCATAACTCCTAAATAACCAAGTTCTGACACTCGGGCGCACCTGCCAATCCAACCTAGCCCTGTGCCAATCGCTCCAACTCCGTCAATGTAAAAACCGACCTAAGTGAACAGTTAATCTCCGCCAAATTCTCACGCCCCCCACTCTCTCGATCAATGACGCAAAAAGCGTGCTCAACCTTTAGCCCAAGCTCCCGCATCTGACAGACCGATGTTCGTATCTGTCCAGCGGTTGTGACCACATCCTCTATCACCAAAGCAGTTTCACCCGTTTGAAACCCACCCTCTACCAAATTGCAGGTGCCGTAAGTTTTGGCTTCTTTGCGGACATATAGACACGGTTTTCCTGTTTTAAAAGACAATCCGGTTGCGAGTGGAACACCCCCTAACTCTAAACCCGCGAGCTTATCGAAAGAAGGGGGTAAGAGTTTTTGCAACTCATCCACAATTGCGTCTAACACGACAGGATCGCTTTCAAAGCGGTACTTATCCCAGTAGAATGAGCTGGTTTTCCCAGACCGCAGCTTGAATTCTCCGGTCAAATACGAAGCCGCTCTAATCCGTTGTGCAAGATCTCTTTTGTCCATAAACTTCCTTTACTGGGTAAGGTCATTTAGTTTTACTGTAGGTGCTTGCATCCCGCCTGTCCCGATCATCGGGGATTTATCGGGGAGGGATCTCCGAATCCCGACATCTCACTGTAGGCGTGATCTCCCTGTTGCACCTTTTCAAACAAAATGGGTAATAAGCCGAAAACTGAATAGCCCTACTTTGCTGGGTATGTTTCCAAGGAGGAGAGTAAGCGAGTAAATGGGCAGACCTGCAACCCATTTACCCATATCCGATTTATCCACCCAACTCTGCCGCCACCGATTTCACATAAGCGACGCTTTTTCCATCACCGTGAAATTGATCGCCGAGACGCATACCTTCGATGGCGAGATAACCACTGTAGTCTGCATCCAACATCGCCGAGATTGCGAATCGGTAGTCGATGTCTCCATCGGGAATCGGGGCTTGCAATAGGATCGATTTTTCCAGATCAGGTATATGAACCCGATACAGATTCTTGCAGTGCCAATAATTGCAATGAGGAGCGAGCGCAGCGATCGCATCTTCACAAGATTCCTCTGGGATGTCATAAGTCCAGTAAATGTTGCCAAGATCAGGGTTGATACCGACGTTCGGTTGATCAATAAGTTCCAGCAAGTGCAACGCGGTCCAACTGTTATCGACTATAGTGTTCTGATGGATTTCGATCGAGATTTCCAACCCGTGATCGGCGGCGACCTTCGCAGCCTCAGAGAGCCCACGTGCGGTGCGTTCATAATCTTCTTCTCTTGCCGTTCGGCTAGAACCTTGAGATATCCGCTCTCCTCGATACGTCCCGATTCCGCGTGGATCAGGAGCCGGGCTCCCGCCAATTGTCGAATTGACCACCCCGGCACCAATCTGTGCAGCAAACTGGATAATCTGCTCCCACTGCTTACCAGCTCCCAAAGTGTTACGCGGGGCGATAAAGCCGCCTCCGCCGCGTATAGCAACACATGGCATGCCAGCATCTTCAAGCTCTGCTCGGAGGGTGGCGACATCCGGCTGGTCCAGCACGCTGGGGCCCAGCTCAATGCCGTCAAAGCCGATCTCTTTCGCTTTTTTCAAAAACGCGCTACGATGCTCCTTCGATCCGATACCTCCGTCTTGATGCGGGTACAATACCCCTCGACGAAACGCATAAGCGACTTTCATGGAATCACCTCGTGAGAAAATTTGCTCCGGAGCAAGCCGTCCTTCATTTTGCTCCTTTGCATCATTTATCAAAAACTGATATAATATCTGATTGAACTAAACCGGCTGATGAACATACCAATAATAGCACAGATGGTGGGGAAATTCAATCGCAATTTGTTGTAGAGAAGGAAACAATTATGGCAACCATCGCAATCGGTGGTATCATGCACGAGTCCAACACCTTTAATAGTGTGCCAACAGACCGTGCAGCATTTGAGTCCGGGTATCTAACCTTCGGCAATGACATCCTCGGTATCTGGGGAGAAGCCCATCATGAGATTGGCGGTTTTATTGAAGGCGCATCGTTATACGACTGGAACCTGCATCCGACCTTGATGACTGCAGCAACACCTGCGGGCAGAGTAACGGATGAATTCTTTGAAGAAGTCGTTGCTGAACTCATCCACCGTATTCAGTCAGTACCAAATCTCGATGGAGTATTACTCGCCCTGCACGGTGCAATGGTTGTTGAAAGCTACCCCGACGGCGATGGTGAAGTGCTCCGTCGGATGCGCCAGGCGTTGGGAACCGATTTTCCTATCGTCTCTACACTTGATCACCACACAAACGTCTCCGAGCAGATGGTCGCGGAATCAACCGCATTGGTCATCTATAAAACAAATCCACATATCGACCAGCGTCAGCGCGGACTCCAGGCTGCAGAGATCCTAATGCGCACGGTTCGTGGGGAAATTAAGCCGACCCAAGCCCTCGCCAAACCGCCGATGATTTTCAATATCTTGCATCAATACACCAGCGTTGAACCCATGCAACCAATCCTTCAGGAAGCAGCACAGTTAGAAACGAAATCCAACGTTCTTGCAGCGAACATTGCAGCAGGATACCCGTACGCCGATGTCCATGAAATGGGCCCCGCCGCCGTCGTTGTAACCGATGACGATCCACAACTCGCTCAAGCAGAAGCCCAGCGGTTATCAAACAGGTTGTGGAATGTACACGATCAGTTGGGCATCAATCTTCCAGACGCAGCAGCGGCGGTCACACAGGCAATGCAAAGCGAGTCACACCCCGTAATACTCGTCGAAATGGGAGATAACATTGGGGGCGGCTCGCCGGGAGATAGCACGTTCATTTTGAGCGAACTAGTACGGCAGGAGGCGGATGGATTCGTCTGTGTCCTTTACGCACCCCAGGAGGTAGAAGCATGTATTCGGGCGGGTGTTCGCGGGGAGGTCGATCTAACTGTCGGCGGGAAATCGGACGACCTACACGGCTCACCGGTCCCAATCCGTGGGCGCGTTCGTCTCATCCACGATGGCTACTATGAGGAGACGGAACCCCGCCACGGTGGTGGGCGATATCAAGACCAAGGGATCACAGCAGTTGTAGAAATTGAACGGAAAAGCCTGATTGTTCTTACAAGCAAACGTCAAGTGCCATTCAGCCTGCACCAACTCTTCAGTTTGGGAATTGATCCACGGGGGGTGAAGCACATCGTTGTTAAGGCTGCCATTGCCTATCGTGCCGCCTACGAACCTATCGCAGGAAAGATTATTGAGGTTGATACTCCCGGACTGACAGCGGTGAATCCACTGCATTTTACCTATCAGGATGTGCGAAGACCAATCTTTCCGTTGGATTCAGTTTAACTTCCAATTTTAGTCCGTTAAATACAGATGGAAATTTATAGCTATTAAATGTTATAATGAGTAGAATTGAATGATATCTTGATTATAACATATACTAAGGAGGATAACTAAAATGCCTGAAATTCGAGTCGCTGTTGTCGGTATTGGAAACTGCGCGTCTTCTCTGCTTCAAGGTATTGAATACTATCGAAACGCCAAAGACGGTGAATTCGTTCCCGGTCTGATGCACGTTAAGTTCGGATCCTACCATGTGAGTGATGTTAAAGTTGTTGCAGCTTTTGATGTTGATAAGAATAAAGTCGGGCTGGATGTCGCCGATGCAATTTTTGCCGAAATTAATAACACCATAAAATTCTCAGATGTGCCGAAGACCGGTGTGATTGTCCAGCGTGGAGCCACGATGGATGGGTTTGCCAAATACTACCATGAGACGGTCGATGAATCGCCCGCTGAAGTCGTTGATGTGGCTGATGTCCTGCGCGAAACTCAAGCCGATATTCTCATTAATTATCTGCCCGTCGGCAGCGAGGAAGCGACGAAATGGTATGTGGCACAGGCGTTGGACGCCGGTTGCGCTGTCGTGAATTGTATGCCGGTATTCATCGCAAAAAATGACGAATGGCGTGCAAAGTTTGAAGCGGCAGGCTTACCCATCGTTGGAGACGATATTAAGGCGCAATTCGGTGCGACTATCGTTCACCGTGCGCTGGCAAAATTGATGAGTGACCGTGGCGTTAAACTTGAACGGACCTCTCAACTGAACGTTGGTGGGAATATGGACTTCAAAAATATGTTGGAAAAGGAACGACTGGAGTCCAAGCGCATCTCCAAAACGGATGCAGTTGTTTCCCAAGTCAACCATGAAGTTGCACCGAAAAATGTCTACATCGGTCCCAGCGATTATGTCCCCTTCCTCGAAGATCGAAAGTGGTGTTATCTCTATATCGAAGGAACGGAATTCGGTGATATTCCTGTCCGCGCTGAAGTCAAATTAGAGGTGTGGGATTCGCCCAATTCGGCGGGTGTGGCGATCGATGCAATTCGTTGTTGCAAAATTGCGCGAGACCGAGGTATTAGCGGCGCACTCTATGGTCCAAGTGCTTATTTCATGAAGTCGCCACCGCATCAGTATGCCGATGCTGAAGCCTTGGCAATGGTGGAAGATTTTATCAGTGGCAGGTAAGCGGTTTAGCGAACTGCTTGTAGTTAAATCCGTGGGAAAGCATAGCCAAATTTTGCTTTCCCATTTTTATTGTTTGTTTTGGTAAAGGAGTCCGAAATGTCACATTTTCGTGCTGTTCATACGATTGAACTAAAGCCGTATGTTGAACGCGAACAGTTTGAGGATTTCATGCTGCATCAATTTCTACCTACAATTCGTTCACTTCCTGGCTGCCTTAACGTTGAATTGCTCAAGGGTTACAAGGGAGACCTTATCGGCGTTGCACAATCCGAACACGACTATGTCTGGATGACACTCTGGGAAAGCGTAGAGGCAAATAATGCGGTCTGGTCTAAAGAAGGTGTCCACCACACGCCGGACGAGATATTGGACATTAACGCCAAACTCCATTACTATGCGGCGAACTATTCGCTAATCGGTGGATTCACTGTCGAAGCCACGGTCTAAGGCACAGGGCACAATGCGATTGTATCTGTTCCCACCTTCAGCCTTGTGATATATTGAACCTACTCCCATCACCATCGGTGATCCGTAAAATCGCTCAACTCAACGGGGCGTTCGTGGAACACTGATCACATATTTACCTGTTGGAGATTTCACTATGAATATTCTTATCACCTCAGCTGCTTCTGATTTGGCGCAAGGATTAGCCAACGCACTGTCCGGTGAACATCAAATTCGTTTGACAGATCTGATTGATGTCGAAACTGACTTTGAATTTGTGCGTAGTAACCTTGGGCATGATGAGGGGACAAACACACTCGTTCAGGGGATAGACGCTATTGTGCACGTAGCACAGCTGCCACCTTCCGTTCTGTCAGGATCGAACCAACCGGAGAACTCAGAAATTGACTTCCAAACACGCTGCACCTACAACCTCCTGATGGCAGCGACCGAAGAGAACGTTCCCCGCGCTGTCTATGCAAGCACCCTTCAACTCTTTGATTCGCATGACGAAGATTGGACGGTCACTGAAATATGGCGTCCGCGTCCCGCAACGGACGCGGCAATTTTATCAAAGTATCTCGGTGAGTTTACCTGTCGAGAATTTGCTCGCGAAGGACGCATGAATATCGCCTGTCTCCGACTCGGCACACTGGTCACGGCGGATGCAGCGGCAAATCAACCCTTCGACTCGACATGGCTTGAGATGAACGATGCGATTCACGCCTTTGAATGTGCCCTCGCCACTTCTGGTGAAAGAAGGTGGGAAATCTATCACATCCAGTCAGAATTTCCCAATTCACGCTTCTTCATCAACAAAGCAAAAACATCGCTCGAATTTAACCCCCAATTCTCGGTTTAGGAGGTGAGGTATGAAGGTATTGATTTTAGGTGGACACGGCTATTTGGGACCCCATGTTGAAAAAGCGCTGGAGCCATACTACCAACTCCGCATCACGGATATCAAGCCGATTGACACAAAACATGAATCTATGCAGATTGATGTCTCATCCTTGGACGAAGTCATGCGAGCAGCTGAAGGAATGGACGCAATCATTAACTGTTCTGTTCTTCGCCATGACCGTCAAATCGCCTTCGACGTGAGTACGCGCGGCTGCTACAACACAATGCGAGCAGCAGTTGAACACGATATTCGAAGGGTCATCAATACAGGACCACACTTTACAATCACAGGACCAACCTACGAACACTACGATTATGAGATAGATCCAGACGTCCCTCCCCAACCGGGAACAGGTTTATACCCAATTACGAAAGGACTCGGACAGGAAATTTGTAAAGTCTTTACCGAGCACTACGACATTTACGTCCTCTGCTATCTCTTTTACAACTTTCGCCCTGACGATGATCCGGCTGAAGGCACAGACCTCACTCCATTCTCGGTGTCTTGGCGAGATGCGGGGGAGGCGTTCCGTCTCGGTTTAGAAATTGACCTCGACACGCTCCCGTCACGGTGCGAGGTATTTAGTATCTTCACCGACCTGCCCCATCAGCGGTTCACCAATCATAAGGCAAAGCGGATTCTCGGTTTCGCCCCACGGGACCGGTTTGAAAAGATCTGGCATAAGAAGCGCGAAGCCTAAGTAATATGTAACCTCTAAGGAAATCGAGCCGGTAAGTTCAAAATGATCACATGAAAACCGAAGTCAAAATACTCGCTCATCGCGGCGGCTTAGACCGTGCCCCCGAAAATACAGTTGCTTCCTTCAGGCAAGCGCTTGAGGATGGTGCAGACGCCTTTGAGTGTGATGTCCGCTTAACCAAAGATCAGGAACCGATTATTGTCCACACAGGTTTTAATGAAAACAGTATTCACGAAGTAACGGGCTGCACCGATCCGTTGAGTGAGTTGAATTGGGCTGATGTCCAAAAGCTAAAGGTTCTCGACTCTCCTGAACCGGTGGCGCATCTTGATGATGTGCTTTCCTTTGTTAAGGAGACCGGATTACCGTGCTTCATTGAACCGAAAGAGGACACAAAAAGTCTCATCCCGCTTTTGGTTGAACGTATCCTGCAATTTGACCTCGTCGATAAGGTCGGTATTCTGACCTTTTATTCGCGTAAGGAATTGTTGGTCCAAGTAAAACAAATCAAACCTACAATTCAGACAAGCGCGATTATCATCAACCCAATGGCGAACTTTCTCAAGGCAGCGGAAGCAATCAATGCGGATCGGATTACCATCGGTTGGAGCCGAATCAATCACTTTCGTCTTTACAACCTCTTGGCACATTCGTTGGTTCGGAAGATCCGGCGCCTCCAAGCGAAAGGCATCGCCGTCGAAGGCGGATTTGTGCGAACCCAACGCGATGTCGAGTGGCTACTGCGACACGAGATTGGCGGGCTGTGGACGGATGATGTTCCGAAGATTCGAGGATTTGCCGGTGTGTAAGGAAGCTGTCACCCTTACCATGGACAACTGTTTGTGTTAACAGGTGTAATGCCCAGTACGCGTATCCTCAAGCATACCGGCAGGAAACTTTTCCTGACGTTTGACGTTTTACTTTACAATGCCGCGATTTTCATTGTAGTTCCGCGTGACACGTTAGATTCTCCGTTACCGATGTATAACTGTCAAACCCGCAAAACTGTTTAGGCTAAGAACTATGAACGCACTTTCAAAACGACTCAACCGATTACCGCCCTATATGTTTGGTAAGCTCAAGCAGCTTACCCATGAAAGGCGACAGCAGGGGATTGATGTCATTGATTTGGGGATGGGCAACCCTGATAGACCGACGCCACAGCACATCGTAGACAAACTGACCGAAGCTGCCCAAGAAGCCCGGCACCATCGCTACTCTGCATCGCGGGGAATCTACAATTTACGCCGTGAAGTCAGTTGGTACTATGACCGACGCTTCGGTGTCCAAATAGATCCCAATCATGAAGCAATCTCAGTGATTGGCACCAAAGAAGGACTTTCTCATCTCGCACTTGCATTGATAGATGAAGGGGATCTGGCACTTGTCCCAAACCCGACGTTTCCGATCCATATTTACGCGACCGTCATTGCTGGCGGCAGCGTTGTCAGCCTCCCGTTACGCGAAGAAAATCAGTTTGTGCCGAGTCTCGACGAGATTTCAAGGGATATATGGCCCCGCCCCAAAGTCTTAATCTTGAGTTTCCCGCATAATCCAACGGGAGCAGTAGTCGAACTCGCTTTCTTTGAGGAAATTGTCGATTTCGCCAAGCGAAACGATATCATCGTATCCATGACCTCGCGTATGCTGACATTGTCTTTGACGGCTATCAGGCACCAAGCTTCTTACAGGCGAAGGGTGCGAAAGACGTTGGGGTTGAATTTATCTCTCTGTCGAAATCCTACAACATGGCAGGTTGGCGGTGTGGGTTCGCCGTCGGCAACCGTGACTTGGTTGACGCGCTGGCTCGAATCAAAGGTTATTACGACTACGGCATCTTTGCACCTGTTCAGGTCGCCGCAATTATGGCACTGCGAACTGATACCGAAGCTGTGGAGGCAAATGCGGTGACCTATCGAGACCGCCGCGATGTGCTGGTAGAGGGACTGAATCGGATCGGTTGGAAGGTGCAAAAACCGCAAGCAACGATGTTTGTTTGGGCACCAATCCCTGAACCCTATCGCCATATGAACTCGATGGATTTCGCGATGAAACTGCTTGATGAAGCGGAAGTTTGTGTCTCCCCCGGAGCAGGGTTTGGACACAACGGAGAGGGATATATCCGAATTGCACTTGTCGAAAACGAAGACCGCATCCGCCAAGCTGTGAGACAGATACGGCGAGCGTTGTTTAAGTAACGCACATTTTCAAGCTGCATACCAATCGGACACGGATATTGAGGCAGCCTTATGGTCAATACAGAGCAGCTATCACAGATTTTTTCTGGGACCAATGGTATCATAGCGACTTATTTTTTCGGGTCACAGGTCAGCGGAAAGACCGATGCCTTCAGCGATTACGACTTTGCTGTGCTGCTACCGGTACACTGGTCCAAAGATAAACGATGGACTCTGATTGGGGAATTACTTGATAAAGCGTTTACAGTGGTGGGGCAGGACAAAGCGGATGTAGTGGATATATCGAACCAACCACTCTGGTTTCAACAGGTGGTGGTGCATACCGGGAAGATAATTTATGAAACGGACTGCGTCGCACGGAGGGTGTATGAAAGCAACCTCAGTCATAAGTGTCTTGAAGCAGGATTGCCCGAGTACACAGATGATGGAAACATGAATAAGCAGGATGTCCAAATTAACTTTGATACGATTAATGACAATTTGGAAAAACTTGACACCCTGAGTGGTCTAAGCCGCGACGAGTTCATGGCTGCTTTTGTGTATCTGGATGCAACAGTCCGAAGACTTCAAACATCTATTGAGGCATTGGTAGGCATTTCCCGCTATGTGATCCGTTCACTTGGATTGCCGTCTGCCGATGCGTATCGGCAGGTTCCAGTCGTGCTTGCCGATGCCGGATACGTTGACCAAACGTCCGCAGCCATCTATGACAAAATGGTGAGGTTTCGGAATCTGGTTGTTCACCACTACTGTCGTGTCGATCCGGAGGAAGTCTGCCAAATCTTGACAGAGAATCTATCGGACCTCCAAAACTGGCGCACCACATTACTAGAGATTATTGAAGCCGATACTAACACTTGAAAGTCTAGGGAGTACCTCAATAATCAGAGCCTACCCGATGCCGCAAGGAACGATCAATGCAAAAATGGTACACAAATAAAATCCTTTTGAATACACTTATCCTTATAATGGTCGTTGGATTTATCGGGTATCTACTACCTTACCCTCAAATCAAGCAACTGGGCCTTATCATCTTCTTAGTTGCGGGAACACTGGTCATGATCAGGGGGGTTGTGAAAATCACAATGGGCATGCGAAAAACGGGACGGTGACCGCCAGCAATAGGTGCCAAGGCGATGATCCGCTAATTTATCTCAAATTCCCATTATCGCCGCCGCCTTCTGCGCTTGGGCGTTGGGGTCGGTGTGGGCACAACCTCCTCTTCTATCACAGCAGGACGGTGTGCGGCCCAGTAGAGAAGACAAGCGCCAATAATAATTATCAAAACACTTGTGACTTGTGCCCCGGTCAATCCAAAAAGGGCAGGTTGATTCAATCGAAAAAATTCTGCGATAAAACGCTCTATCCCCGCCAAGATAAACGCTCCACCCAATAGCCATCCTGGCATATCTTCCTTCTGCTTGCGAATAGACCACAGCAATCCAAAACCGATCAGCGACATCCCTGTTTCATAAAGTGGTGTCGGATGGACGGGGATATCCGTTGGCACAGTGCCGTTAGGAAATGCCATCGCCCACGGCAAATCTGAGGGTGGGCCATAATCCCCATCTCCAGCGAGGAAGCATCCGATTCGCCCAATCCCATATCCGAGCAGAGTCGCCATACCAATCGTGTCAATTGTCGGCAGAATCGGGTTAGGGGACCGATGGATAACAAACAGAACGGCAGCAAGCGCGCCGATAACACCGCCATACCAAACCAACCCGCTATTTGAAATCAGTTCAGCTATCTCGATCCTTCCGTCTTGCAGCGCTGAATAGATTTTTGCCCCAACAATTCCTCCAACTGCAGCTGCGAAGATTATCGATGACGTTGGGCGCGGATCCAACCCCTTCCTTGCTAAATCACGCTGCGAGATCAATAAAACAGCAAGAAAGCCTAGCGCCATCATAAGACCAAAACTATGAATCGCTATGGGACCAAAATCAATGAGCGTTGGATACATTATCTATCTCTGTGGCCTGTTCTTTCGTTCGTCTTATAGTACTGTTTTCAACAGCCAGCCTATCGCTGCTCCGCCAAGGATCAACCACGCCGAATTAACTTTATAGCGAAACAGCACCGCCGCCGATATGAGAACAATCAGCCAAGCACCCCAGTCAATCAGTGTGTGGCGTGCCAACTCGACTGTTACCGCTGCCATCAACCCAATCGCGCTTGCGTTGACCGCATCCAAAAACGCGCTGGCAACCGCTGACTGGCGAAGACGCGGAATGAGCGGATTGGTTGTTAGCACGAATAGAAATGATGGGACAAAAATGCCAAGCGTTGCCACAAGCGCACCGGTGGGTCCCGCTAATACATAGCCAATGAACGTAGCAGTTGTAAGAACCGGTCCTGGCGTGAACTGCCCAATCGCGACAGCGTCGAGGAGTTGTTGCTGCGTTAACCATTGATACTGTTCAACCAACCCACCTTGGAGGTAGGCGACGAGGATGTAACCGCTGCCAAACAGGACACAGCCGATCTTGAGGAAGAATAATCCAAGCGCAGAAAGAGTCACCGGTGCAGAGGGGGCAGCCGTGGCTGCAAGTGCTAAATTGGTGGAGGGAAGCCAAGCAAGACCGAGCAGCATCTTGCCTTTGCGCAGCCGACTTCCAAGCTGCCACAAAATGCCTACAATTCCACCGCCAAGCAGTACAATAATTTCGTTAATACCAAGCAGGACAAGCAGCATCACCAAGAAACCGATACCAATCAAAAAGGGTCCCTTCGCTGCTGTTTTGCCCAGTCGCCACACCGCGCTGAGAATCACGGCGATAACCGCCGGTTTAATACCATATAACAGTGCCTCCGCCTGTGGCACCGTCTGAAACCGATCGTAAACCCATGCGCATCCCAATGTAAGTAACGCCGCGGGAAGAATAAAGCTGATCCCTGCAACCACAAGCCCTATAACCCCTGCACGCACAAAACCGATGTGAATCGCCATCTCGGTCGAGTTGGGTCCGGGAATCAGATTCGTGGCACCAAGCAGATCAAGGAATCGTTCACGCGTCAGCCACTGGCGGCGTGTGACAACCTCGTCCTCCATCATTGCAATATGTGCTGCTGGACCGCCAAAAGCGGTGACGCCTAACTTGAGAAATAACGCCAAGAGTTGTCCAATTTTATTCATCATGCTTTCCGATTATAGATACGTATGACCAATCTGTCAAGATCTATTTTTAGGAGAGTGCGATGCGGATCGGAGTTGTCGAACCACACGGCTAAGATGTAACCTCTCCCGGCACCAGTAGTGCCAGAAATCGCGTCCAGAGGCACCAACCCACCACCTATCTCCTAACCCTACTTTGAGATTGATTACTGCCCTGCTTTCTGCTATAATGCCAAACAATAGAGGACTCTTAGCAGTTTCGAGACCAGCTTGATACCAAAGTTCTCACGAGAAATTACGGGAGAAGAACCCTCATGAATCTAATTTTTGTGGGATGTGAATACGCAGGTAAATCGACATTAGCAGCAGAAGTCATGAAATGGGCGGAACAGACTTTGGGCGGGACAAGCCATTTCCATGATCATATGAGCGTTCCTTCGAGTGAGTTGATACCGGAGGCTCAAGAATCACTATTGACTCTGCACCCCCAAGCCGTGGAAATGCTCCAACGCTATATGATTGAGTATCATATTTCGGAGGCTTTTTATAACAACCCCGATCACAATTTGATGGGATTGGTCATTGAAGAAGCGGTCTATGCCCCGTTGTACTACGGTTATGGTGGGAAGGATAGCAAGGCACCCTTCCGAAGCCCGGAAGGACAGCGGACAGAGATGGCAAGACGCCTAGAGGAGAAAATCCTTGAGCGTGCGCCGGGGGTGGTGCTGGTTCTTTTCAAAGCTGCGCCAGAGGTGATTGCAAAACGGATGAAGAAAAATCCGCACACCCACCAAGTTGTACAGGAAAAGGACATTGAGTATGTCCTACAACGGTTTGAGGAGGAGTTTGAGGCATCCTTAATACAGAAGCGAATCGTGCTCGATACCACAACTGCTACTGTCGAGGAGACGCTGGCTGAACTCGTGCAGAAATACGAACCGTTCTACACCGATGCGGATCTGCTACGGTTACGTCAGGGTTCGACAGCATAAACAGGGGATGAACCCGTCAGATTAGGAAATTACCAGCTGAAAACCCACCGCTCCCGATTTGGGATAGGCGGACTGATTGGCACCCCACCGCGCAAGTGGGACTCGTAGATACCGAATCCGATGTCTTGACTGAGCAGCGTTACCCGGAGATTGCTTTTGCCGGGTTCCCCGGTCTTAATTGAGTGGATGAGGTCACGGATGAGAGGCACAGTGCCACTCCGCGGCTGTATCTGTTCGACAGGGACCGTATCCCAAGCATCTGATACCGCATCTCGACGTCGCATCTGCACCGCCTCACCATCGTTCACTACCCGGATAACGCCGTTAGTACAGACCAATTCAATCTCCCTGCCAACGCCGGTCCCTGCTACATGTGCGGTTGTTCCGTTATCAAACCTGATGAGCGCGGACAGGATCGACGTGTCTTGCACAAATTTCATACCAGAGGTGTCTCCCTCTGCTGGGTTAAGTTTTGAGATAATGCCCTGAATTGACACCGGCTCCGGATCGCCAAGCATATACAGCAGCAAGTCAATAAAATGGCCCTCAAGTGCCTTACCCTCAAAACCCAATACCGATTGAACCTCGCCTAACTCTCCACTTTCGGCAATCGTCCGTGCCTGTTCATAGGCAGCCCAGTGACGATAAATCGGTCCATACCCCAAATGAACACCATTGCGTTCAAATGCCTCTTGGATAGCATCCGTTTCCACAAGTGACATACAGAGCGGCTTCTCTGCGTAGACCCCCTTAACGCCGTGTTCTGCGGCGAACACCATCTCCTCCGCATGTTGTTCAGGGCGCGTGGTCACGCTGACAATATCGAGATTCTCTTTCTCAATCATCTCACGGTAGTCAGTGTAGGCGGCAGGAACATTCCAGCGTCCTACAAAGTTCGACAGACGCTCCTCATGGATATCACATGCAGCGACAATTTCCGTCTCATCTATAGCAGCGTAACCCGCCGCGTGAGAGTAGGGAAGTGCCAAACCACCGCGATAAGGACGCTGTTTTCTTCTGTTTATCTGTTCGTCTTCAATGGTGTTTGCCATGCGGCCACAGCCAATAACGCCAACTCTAAATGCCATCTTCTTCTCCGCAACTGTTAAATCCTCGGTATTTTAAGACCTCACTTGCAAAAATAGTGGGGTTATGCTATGCTATTGAAAATTATTCTTTATATCATAATCTATAAAATTAAGGACTTATACTATTCATGTCACCCAAAGTAGAAAGACGTAGAGCCCTACATAGATCACTGTTTAATGTGGGGATTAGCGGGATTACACTAACCAATTTTGAGAGTTTAGTGGAGCCACAATGGATTGAGATTACACAACACGAAATCTCTATTGCCAATCTTCCACCCGCTTTTGAAGGTTTCTCGATTGTTCAACTCACAGATCTACATCACAGTTCGATTGTAACGCTGGACTATCTGCAAGCCTGCTTTCGACAAGTGGTGGATTTACAGCCAGATCTAGTCGTAATGACCGGGGATTATATCACCCGTCAAGAGAAATATGCACAGCCAGTGGCGCAGGCTATCTGTGAGATTATCGTTGAAGCAGGAATTCCCACCTATGCTGTCCTCGGCAACCACGACCATTGGAACAACGACTGGAACAATGACTGGAACGACGATTTAGATGCCAGTGTATTCCCTTTACGAAATCGCTGGAGAGGGGATGGCGTTGAAGTGCTCAACGCATTAACCGCAGGGAAAATCAAAGTCTTGATGAACGAATCCGTCCCGCTACAGCGCGGGAATGACCGCCTGTGGCTTGTCGGCTGCGACGATTTTCTCGCAGGGGATTTCGATCTGGAGCGTGCGTTAGCATCTCTGCCTTCGACTGATGAACCGCGGTTCCTCTTAATGCATAACCCGCAACCAATCGAATCAATCGCCCACCACGGATTTGATCTGGTATTGTCGGGACACACACATGGCGGGCAAATCTCCTTGCCGTTTGTACCTCCCAAGGTAGGGAACAAGTATCTCGCTGGGCTTTTCTATGTCGGTGCGTCGCGACTTTACGTTTGTCGTGGACTCGGCGTCACAGGCGTTCCGATCCGATTTATGACAACCCCAGAGATTGCGTACTTTCGCGTTGTCCGTTCCTCCGGGGCGCGGTCAATAGCCGCTTAGTTCTCCCAGCTCAACACAATTTCCCCGCCCCGCGTTATAAGAGACTTGAAAGATACTCTCGACTCAAAATCGCGTCTTCCAACGGTTGATCTGTCGGAGTGTTTTCGAGCAACAGGTCACCCTTGTAATCTCCTGCCGCCAAGCGCCTGCCAATTGCTGCAAAATCAACATACCCGTCGCTGACCTGTGTCAAAACACCCTCTGCCGTTTTCTGTTTGAAATGTACTGACGTCAGGTTTTCCATCCTCACGGTACTCCAAAACTCCTCCGGCGGATTGACCGTTGTGCCATCGTCGCGGTAGGTATTCGCTTCGTCATAGGTCAACAAAGCCCCGCCCCGCACCGCCAAATCGAGCGTAAAGGTCGCCGGTTGCCGTGAATTTTCAACCGCAAAGACCATCGGGCAGTTTGGTAGCAACGATCGATACCGTTTTACATTGGCAACCGCAGCCTGTGGATCTGTTTTTCCCCCCATGGGTGCAAGCCCAACAATCCGCAGCCGTGCGTTCACCGGACACAGTAGATACGCCAGCTTTTTCGCTCGGATAATCTGTTGAGTGTCCGCTTCGAGATCTTCAGGCGCACCGAGCCACGAGTGCGACATTGCATAACTCAGTTTCAAATTCCTTGCTAACTCGATAAACGCGCCAACACGCGCAAAAAGGGCCCTATCTCCCGCTATAACCGCTGAATCTTGATCCCCTTCCCAGATTGCATCGCAGATCGCTTTCCACTGTTCGTCTGTATAGCGCCCCATCGCCGTTTCGACTTCGCCAATCAAGCCGCCAAATTCGGAGTTACGGAGATAATCTCCTTCACGCACCTCCATGTCTTTGAAGCCGTGGTCGCCAAACTGACGGACAAGATCTTCAAACCGGTCGCCATCATCGATGCGTTTCGTCCAGATATTGGTTACAATACCGAGTCTTTCAAATATTGACATCTTTTCCACCTTTATCTCATCTTTATATTCTACATAAATATCCTAATTTTCGCTGACGGTCTTTGTTTTGAGATGCCGTCAGTATAAAGCATAAAGGGGGATATGACAATTAAATTCTATCACTATCCCGCTTTTCACACCTCTGACGTTAGGACTATTTATTCAAATTTCAGATTAGTGGAATTTATGGTAACGAGGCGGGGATTTTTTGATGCTTGAATTGAGCGAAATGCACTGACAAGTGGAGGGGGTGTAATTATTGGACAGCAGCTGCACTTTCCTCTTCACTGTCAACCTTGATCGGTAACTCGTTCATCTTTGCGTCCGCGATCTTTTTAAGCTGCCACTGCTGTAAAATCTTGATTCGTCGGCTGCGGATGTCTATCAAACCAAGCCGTTTGAACTCATTCAGGAGCGCACTCGTCGTCTCCCGTGCCGTTCCAACTAAATTTGCCAATTCCTGCTGCGAAAATTTCACATTCAGGATAATACCTTGGCTATCACGCACACCGTGTTTTTCTGCTAACGACATCAGCAGGCCGGCAAGCCGAGATGGCGCATTTCGGAATACTAAGTTTTCAAGTTGGTTTTCAATTTCCCGTCGTCGCAGCCCAATCAATTTAGTAATGTGCATCGCCAGGTCTGGTTTCTTTTTCAACAGCATTTCAAAATCGCGGCGACGTATTGTACAGATATATGAATCCTCAAGTGCCTCAGCGATTGTGCCGCGGGGACCCGCGTCAATTAGCGCCATCTCACCAAAGATCTCGCCGGACTCAAGAACTGCCAGCGTCAACTCCTTACCATCGGACGACAACTTATAAATCTTGACGCGTCCCTCTTTGAGTAGGTAGACCAGATCTCCCGGATCGCCTTGACCGTAAATCCTTTCACGTCGACTATAATGCTTCATAGATGAAATTCGGTCAATGACGTCCATTTCTCTGTCAGTCATATCTTGGAAAATATCGAAATGTTTTAGATACCAAATTTTTTCTAGTTTTTTCATCGTACCAAACCGTAACGAAAGATTGTTGTAAGAATCTTATATCCGGCTAAAATAGTTCCTCTAACTGTTCCCGTAATTTTCGATTGTCCAATCCGTTTCCGATAGCTGACCGGCACTTCGCACACGCGCAATCCCATCTTAGCCGCTTTGACTTGCATCTCAACTGTCCACCCAAAGGTCTTGTCCTGCATATCCATTGCTAACAACTGTTCATAGCGAATCGCGCGGAAGGGACCCAAGTCAGTGTACCGGACGTGAAATAGCAGCCGAATCAGAAACGTGGCAAATGCATTACCAAAACGAGCCTGCGGAAGCAAAGCCCCCTTCTCACGTGCGCCACGAATCCGCGAGCCGATCACCATCTCTGCCTCTCCGGCAAGAATCGGTTGGATAAGCAACGGCATCTCCGATGGAAAGTCACTATAATCACCATCGAGAAAGACTACAATTTCTGGCGCATTCAGCACAGCAATGCCAGCGAGACACGCATAACCGTATCCCTTGCGCGTTTCCTGTACCACCCGCGCTCCCGCAGCGCGGGCAACCTCAGCCGTTCGGTCAATGCTCCCATTGTCAACAACTATAATTTCCCCAACGCAGACCTTAGGAATGTCAGCAATAACTTTGCTGATTGATCCCTCTTCGTTGAAGGCGGGGATAATAACAGATACGTTCATCTGAGCACTTCAAAATCCATCTAGAAAAAAGAGAATGGGGAGAGTTCAAAACCCTCCCCATAGATACGTTGTTCCCTAACCCTACTGTCCACAGGGGTTGCATGGGTTGCAAGGGTTCGCTCCCCCACACGGATTGCACGGATTGCAAGGATTCACTCCTGCACACGGATTATCAGGATTGCAAGGATTCACCCCCGCACATGGGTTGCACGGATTGCAAGGATTAGCAACTCCCTTTGTCGCTGTCGAACCAGCTAAATCCACGCTCACCTTTATCGTTTCTGCCAGTTTGAGAAAGATAAATTGAGGGACCTCAATATTATAATCGGGAAGATTCAACGAAAAGCCGCCGTTAATTATCAGGAGATCACCCGGGAGCCTGCCCTTAGTGGCTTCGCTCTCGTCAAAATAAGTGGCTGTAATATCTTTCAGTTGAACGGTGTTCTTAACGCCGTGTAGTGTCAAGGTGCCTTCAGCGTCCACCATGAGCGTCTTGCCGTCTACAAGCATCTTATCCGAAGCTTTGGTCACCTTATCTATGGTGAGCATCGCTGTGGGATACTTGGCTGTCTCCAAGAAATTATCCCGCATGTGTTCATCGCGCTTATCAATTCCTGTTTTCAGACTGGCGAGATCCAATGCAAAGGCAGCTTTCAAGCCCTTGGTGATGTCCTTTGGGTTGACCTGAATGTGACCTGTTATTTTACTGGTTGTGCCAACGATTTTTTCTAACGGTGCTTTGGAATCAAAGGTGAGTACATCTCTGCCTCTAGGGTCATCAATTCCAAAGTATTTCATCCCTGAATCGGGGTTGCAGGGATTGCAGGGATTCGTCGCATCCCCACCGCACGGGTTGCACGGATTCTCGGCAGCGAAAGCTCCCGTTGATAAAATCGTTGCAGCTATAATGCCCACAATCAGGGCATAACGGTTGAATCTTGTCATGATACTTCTCCTTATTTTAAGTTAAATCTACGAGAGATGGTCAATAATCATCTCTCTTTCAACACGTTTAGTTCTTTTTCCCAACGTGCTTTCTGTTGGCTGTCCGATTGAGCGCGGACAGCTTGATGTAACGCAGCAAGTGCCAATGTTGGCTTCAGAGCAGCGTGGTAACCCTCGTAAAGCGCGTACAATGCTTCTGCTTCGTCCGGGTTTCTGTCAATCAATTCTTCCAGGATGGGTATTGCCTCTTGAGAGCGCCCCAGCTTGGTCAGCGCCCTCGCCTTATACAACAAGCCGTAATAGTAATGTGGAGCGGAACCCAGTGCGATTTCGGCATAATCAAGTGCCTTTTTGGGTTCTCCCAATTCGACATAGCAGAGCGCTAAAAATGCGTGCGCGTCTGTCTTGGGAATCCTCTCCGGATTCCAACTCCGCTCTTGGCGCCAAATCTCGTCTGAGCGGATGAAAGCGGGAACTGCTTCATCGTATTTTCCTTGTCGAGTCAATGCCCAACCCAGATTAAAATACGACTGATACATCCCCGGATCCGCCTCGATCGATTTCTGGTAATACATTGCCTCTTTGACAGGATCCGTGGTGTGCCTCGCTATCTCAAAGTAGTGATTGGTGCGCATATCCCCAGCACCGATGCCGCCGATGGCTTCACCTTTCTCGTTGTATCGTGTATTGCCATCGTCTTGATACGTGCCCATTGTTAAATGGAGTTCGGCAATCTGATCTTTGATTTTAGAGACCCACGCCTGCCGTGTTTCGCGTTTCAGTGCCGCCTGATAAGCATCCATTGACTCTTGGAGATGTTCTGTCCGGGTGTAGACTTCAGCAAGGTTCTCTAACGCATAGAGCGAGAAGGAATTTTTGTGCTGTGGATCGAGGGCGACCGCTTTTTGGTAGTTTTTGATCGCACCGTCTGCCCGGCTCTTTTTCCAATATGCACCCCCAAGCCAGTAATAAAGTTCAACCTTATCCGACATTTCCACACTCGCTCTTTCCAAGAAAGAGATGGCAGCTGAATAATTATTCTCACTATATGCCATCAATCCGAGTTGATAATTCGCGCCGCCGTGGTCGGGGTGAAGATAGATTGTCGTCAGGAAATACTGCCGAGCGAGTGTTCTGTCTCCGCTATCATTATACGCCTTGCCCTGTTGAAAGTGGAGCTCATACAATTTGGAATCCAGTTCAAGGTTTTCCGTCGGTTCATGAGCCAATCCAGTTGAAATCATGGTGACTACTGTTGTCGCAAGAATGAGGAGATAGCTGATCGTATTCATAGTAATATTATATAGCCTACATTGTTATGCCATGTTCACCTTTGTGTTGTAATGAGATTTTTGAATCTCAACGCTGGGATTATCCGGTTACAATGAAATATCAACAGAATCCAGACAGCCAAGGTTTTTGTTGAATCCACCGGCATCAGTCGGGTAATTCGTTTGGTGCCCACGCGTGACCGAACTTCAATGGGAGTCGCCCTTTATCTCTCCCCAAGTGGTTGTGAGTTGCTTTCGTGACTGTACTGCAAGAGCCTCATATTGAATCTCAAAGTCCTCGAAGTGGACACGGTTCCCCCATCCTGACGACAGATAAATTCTCCCTGCCGTGTAGGTGTCATCAAAAAAATCTAGCATTTCTATATCATCAATAAAGCATTGAAACCGATTCCCCTTGGCAATGATCTTCAACCGATACCACTTGTGCAGTCTGAAATCAAATAGTCGAAATGCGCGCGATCTGCCCTCGCTATTGATATTCCATCTGTCTCCTTTCTTAGAAACCTCCACCTGTTGAATGGTCGCTCCAAAACCTCTTTTTGTAACTCCACCGCCTATATCTTGATGGCCTAGGAGGAACTGGTAAGATTGCCCGTGCAAAAGCGTTCGGAGTATCTTGTTCCCCTGAAAGTCCTCAATGAACGGCTCAAGGCGTGAAGGTATATGAGCGCGCAGCCCGATGTGTGGACCACGCAGAATACCCTTAACTAACCTGCTGATTTTTACAGACACTCCGACCTCATAATCGCTTGCGATTATACCGTCAGCAGCAATCATAGCCTCTGCTCCAAACCCCGCCTTTGGATTAGGAGAACTGAGAACCAATGCACTATTTTGAATCCCGCCATGTTCGGCACCTTGTATAAACGTCCATCCCTTTAGGTTACCATCGTTAAAATTATCGCGGAATATTTCTGATCGTACTGATGGCACAAAAAATATAAGTATCAATATAGTCATGATGCACTTCATGAGGTTATCACCTTCGTTTTCTGCTGCAAGTCCGTTCAGAACCTAACTCCGTTCCGAGAGTCTTCGACCTACAGATTGTCTGGCAATTTGGGTTATTTTAACCCGATGGTTGATCGGACAGATTTCCTAGTGTTATAGGTTAGGTTGAAAGCAAACCGTGAAACCCAACACCATACTAATCATCAAACATAGTTCATCGGCTCAATGAACCAATGAACTTTCTATAACTATCTCACATCCATCACCACTTTTCAACACGAATCTTGCGAGGATCTTGCATGATCACGTTCGCCTATAAAAGGAGTTGCTTGATAGTGGAGTGTGTGTTATCATTACTTACAGCATTTCTGTCCCAATTGATTCATCCAAAATCGACAACAGAAAGGAAACCAAATGGCTGTTTTTTTACACACCCGCGTCCGAGTCAGTGACCTCGATAAATCAATTAAGTGGTATTGCGACCATCTGGGCTTTGTCGTCAAGAGTCGAAGTGACAAATCGCCTGCGGGCAATCAGATCGCTCATCTGGAATTACCCGGTAACCTGCATACCGTCGAACTAACCTATTCGCCCGACTATGAACTCAATGTCCCGGAGGATTTGATGCACTTTGCCATTGGGGTTCCAGATCTTGTCGCCTGCTGTGATACCTTGGAGACAGACGGCGTCGAAATTTGGCCCGACGGCTGGCGCGAGCAGTTCACCTCCGGCGGCATGAAAATGGCATTCATCGATGATCCAGACGGCTACGAAATTGAGCTGTTGGAGCGTAAGGAGGCATAGAAAACTATGAAGATTGGATGTGCCGCCTATTCATTTCGTCAGTATCTAACGAGCGGTGAAATGAGCCTTGAGGGTTTTCTCGAAAAAGCGGTCGAAATGGACATTGATGGCGTAGAGTTAACCGCTTACTATTTCCCATCAACAGACGATGAGTATTTACACACCCTCAAACGTCAATGCTATCTGCTTGGGTTACAAGTATCGGCAGCGGCTGTTGGGAATCGCTTTACAGACCCTACCCCCGATGACCGTGCTGCACAGATCGAGTATGTCAAAGATTGGGTTGACATCTCTGTTAAACTTGGAGCGCCCTGCCTGCGTGTGTTCGCTGGAGGAACACCTGAAGGGCATAGCGAAGCGGAAGCCCGCCAATGGACAATCGACGGTTTGAAGGAGTGTGCGGAATACGCTGCACCCCGTGGCATCTTGATAGCGTTGGAAAATCACGGAGGAATAACGTCTACAGCAGACCAGGTTATCGATCTGATTACGTCTGTGGACTCTGAATGGGTCGGTGTGAATTTAGACACAGGTAACTTCCGTCAAGACCCCTACGGCTCTCTCGCACGGGTCGCGCCTTATGCAGTAACCGGCCATGCAAAGACGGAAATCCCAAAGGAAGGCGACGGCAAAGAAGAAGCAGATTTTTCTGAGATCGTCAGGATGCTTAAAGCACAGGGATACAAAGGTTATCTGTCAATTGAATATGAGGCCGCCGAAGATGCGATGACAGCTGTTCCTCGCTTTGCTCAAATGTTAAATTCGCTGGTTTAGACAGACCGGGCGAACCGCCCTCGCCCGCTATCACTTAACGACTTTCCCTAAATCGCTTTGTCTTTCAGATATTATTTTGTGCGGAAAATGCGGAAAGATCAAAAAAATAAGGAGGATATCGATGGCAACGAATCAAACGAGAGTCGGACTCGCCCGAACTGGCGAACGACGGCAAAATGTTTTCACCGCCCTAGACCTTGTGCGCGACGATGTCACCCCCAAGCTGCGTGAACAGGTGATGTTGAAGCCGAATTTCCTGTCCAGCACAAATCAGCTCGCCTCGACACACGTTGACGCTATCCGTGGCGCGATTGATTTCTTGTTGACTGTGCCAGAACCACCGAAAGAGATTATCATCGCAGAGGGTGCTAACCAAGCGTTTTCGGGAGAAGCTTTCGATAACTTCGGTTACAGATCTTTGCTCGACGAATATGCTATTCCAATTCAGCTTGTAGACCTGCATCAGGATGAGGATTGGGAAGAAACCCCTGTCGTGCTTGCTGATCGCAGCGAAGTGCCTGTGCGGATGCCCAAAACTGTGCTCGATTGCCCATGTGCGATTTCAGTGGCAGTTGCAAAGACGCACGATGTCGATGTGGTGACGCTTGCCCTCAAAAACATGATCATGGGAACGCTGCATCTCAAAGATCGCATCAAAATGCACGGCTACCACAGCCATGCCGATCGGGAACTGCCACGCGAGGCGCAAACGTTGAACATCAACCTGATTCGCCTATCCCGCTATCTGTCCCCTGACATCGCTCTCATTGACGGTACCCTCGGTTTGCAGGGCAACGGCCCCGGAGGCACAGATTCTATTCCGCTCGGAATTGCTGTCGCCAGTGCGGATGTGTTCGCTGCGGACGCTGTTACTGCAAAAACAATGGGATTTGAACCGTTGGAGATTGGTCTGTTTCACTATGCTAATGAGATGGGCTATGGAGTAGCGGATCTTGAGCAGATTGATGTATTAGGCACACCTATTGGTGAGGTTGTCAAACCTTTCAAGCCACACGAAACGACACCGCTTCAATTTCAATGGCAGGAAGCCGACGCAGCGCACTATTTGAATGCAGGTTAATAGGCATTTATCCACCGGTTTGGATTTGGCAGGCTAGTACGCTACCAACGATACAGGGCTAGGCCCGAAACTGTATGGCGTACAGGTCTGCCGCTGCCATAACAAAGCGAAGACGGATTGCCCTACCAGCC
Organism: Candidatus Poribacteria bacterium; assembly: GCA_965220385.1. Lineage (GTDB taxonomy): Bacteria > Poribacteria > WGA-4E > WGA-4E > PCPOR2b > PCPOR2b. The sequence goes on from OZ244825.1 coordinate 5,493,600, forward strand.
AGTGACCCGACATCGCTGCCCCTCTCCCATCTGACAACCCGCTCAATTTCGTCACCATAAATCTCAACGCATTGTGATAACTGATATCCATCAATTGGTTGTCCCTCCGCGTCTTGAATTTCGAGACGTAACCCTCCCGTCACAGATGTTACATAATTTAGAACCAACCTGTTTCCTTCAAAAACCAACGGCTTGGTAACAAATTCGCCCCCGGCATAGGGCGCATTGACCGAAACAAATCCGTCAGTGCGGAGTGTGCCACGTCGTAGGCGGATAGATGGACGCTTGTAATGCTCTATATAATAGACTGACATTTCCGCTGGTCCCGTTGGAACAACCCCTACACCGATGTACAAATTCCGGTCTGTCCAGTTGTCGGAATCGAGACCAAGCCCCAAGAATGGCTCCATAAAACGCCGATCCCAGTGCACACCATCTCGGCTGCTCATAAACACGCTTTCCGAAAGGCCATTGTCTTTCCAATCCTCATGGAACTTGCGGTCAGGGACAAAGCGTTTGGGAAACATTAGATAGATATGAGGGGCGCGGAAATACTGCGTACAAGCATTTTTATAAAGATGTTCCGTAGGCGAGTCTCCCAAGTCAATAAACTCCGGATTGGACCACTGACGAAAATCATCTGAAACGCTCCTTCGAATAGCTCGGATGCCTGTTCCAGCTTGCCGATCCCGTTCCACGAGAACTCCGATCGGATCGGAGGAATCCCGATGGATTGGGAGCGGTATCCAACCCCGCATATATGCCACATATCGGCTTTGCAACGTATCCCAGAACGCAATATTGTGAGAATCAAACATCGGCCACCGGTCATTTGGTGCTACCAAAATTGGATCTTGATCCAGTGTCTGCCAGTGCACGCCATCTGGAGAGGTGAACCCCCGCAAAGTCGCTCGTGTGTCTATTGGTGCGCCGACCCCGATGGCTTTATAGCGTTCTGAATCCGGCGTCTTCGGGTTGCCGTCCTTGAAAACACATAAGGCTTTTGCATCGCTCCCTTGGAGGACTATGTTGTTTTCCCTATTCCCATTGAACTCAAAGATTCCCAGCGTCGGGCGTTCCCAATGCACACCATCGTCGCTTTCCGCGTAAGCTGTACATTGATCTTCCCATGTCGATTCCGAGCCGCACCCCCGATACCACAGCCGATAACGGTCACCCTCTTTCATCACCACCGGATCATAACTTATCGATCCTTCCCACAGTCGATTGAACTCAAGGACGACCTCTTGAGGGATGGGACTGTGCATTTGAAGGTCAACGCCATTCATCTCCTCGATAAGCCAATCATCTACAAACAACTCCAGCCTTGAATTGATGTTTCGTACTCCAGCCATTTATCCTCTCCAGTTGTTTTGATATGGTGAATTATAGAAATAAGTAGACATTACTCATAACTCCGACCTTCGAGGGGTTTCCAAAGTCCCCCTGACAAGTGGTACATCCCGGTTTATCGGGGGCGGGATTTAGGGGGTTGGCTGTGCAGTGGAGATGTCTAAGTAATTGTAAAATCTACCATATATCTCCTAATTTCCATCATCAAACAACTCTTCAACGCTCAAACTATCGGCGTCCAACTCCTCAATCCAACCCATAACGTCTCTTATCTGCTGACGTGCATTCTTTTCTTGTAATGCCAATATCAGCCGTCTACCAGCATCTCTCAGTGCAATTCTTACTTCCGTCGCTGTCGGTGCTATCTCTATCGCTGCACGGTATTCCCTTACAGCGTCCAAAACCTCGTCGCGACCAATATAACAAACGACGAGGCTATTTCGCGCACGGGCGAGCCGGTTTTTAATGTGTGGTGAGTGCCGGTCGTCCACAAACTGTCGCTCAAATTGAGATTCAATTGACAACAGATTTTGGAAAGCGAGGTTGTTTGTCGGTATCAGAGCCAAGGCGGATTCAAAAGCTACTAACGCTAAAATCGGCTGCTTTCTCAACAGATAAAGATAACCAATCGTGTTATAAACTTCTGCGCTTTTTGACGATGGATCAATCTTTTCAAACTCGGTAAGCGCAGCGGTATATTTTCTCTGATTCATAAGCGCGTTTCCACGCGCAATGTGTAGATTTTTTGAGATACTTTCTGCCTCCAAACTTTGGGGCGCGTCGTCCAAAAGCCTTGCCAGTTCCGTTTCGGCACTTACGAAGTCACCAGCACGTTGATAGGTGTTGATAAGGCTCAATCGGAGATTTACCTGTTTAGGAGACAGCGCAAGTGCAAGTCGTAACTGATCTATTGCTTCACGGTAACGTTCCTGAGCGTCGAGATGTTGTGCATAATGGTGATAGGCAGTGACAAGATTCTTGCGGGATTGACCATCATCAGGCTTCGCGGTAAACGCCGATTGGAACGCCCCTATCGCTTGCGGATATGCCTCTTTTTTGAGGTACAGTTCACCAAGTAGACTGTGTGCATCGGCATCGGCATCCACCTGAATAAGTTGGAGATAGGCATCAATTGCCTTGTTGATATGCCCTAATTTACGGTGCGTGTTGGCGCGTTTCCACAAAACATCCACTAAATTTGCATACGCAATATTTAGCGTTGGATTCAGTTGTAACGCTTCCTGATATGCAGCAATCGCCTCCTCCCAACGCCGGGCGCCCGTCAACTCTACACCGTAGTTACTCAAGTACCCCGCGAGATTCTGTTTGATTTCCAAGTCAGCGGGATCGAATTCAAATGCCTTTCGATATTGCGCGATGGCATTTTTAAGATCACCGTCCTTGGCATAACCATCGCCCATAAGGCGGTACAAAATTGCATCATCAGGCTTGAATTGGAGTGCTTCATCGAAATGTGACGCCGCTTCATTATACGCGCCAAGGTTCAGAGCCTTAATTCCGCGTTCTCGAAATATTTGATAGAGATTATTGCGAGGCGTCGGATCGTAGGGGTTCATTTCGAGCGATTTGCGGAAGGCGTCTATGGACCGGTCAATCTCTCCATTCCGATAATACATCACGCCGATCGTGTTGTATTCATTGGAGGAAGGTAGCTGCTCAAGTGTACCTTCAAGCAGATCGACAGCCTGTTGGGAGAGCCCAACTTTCTGGTAGACTTGTAGGAGGGTTTCTCGCGCTGGATGGTAATTTGGTTTTATTTCAAGACAGGATCTGAAGCTCGCAACAGCTAGCTCGGTATCTCCTCTGTCCTTGTAGATCGTCCCTAACAGGTAATGCATACGTGCATCTGCCGGGTTGATTTTGAGCTGCTTTTTCAAGGCGTCAAGCGCAACGTCATGTTGAGGAGTGTTGTGCGGTGTGGCGTAGACTTTCAGCAATGTTGCGCGATCCCGCGCAGTTGGACGTTGCGCGATTGATGATCCAAAACTTACATCAAGCGGGTCAGGGCTATGTCCCCACAGTCCGATAGCGTGTCCAAACTCATGCAGGCAGAGCGTCCGAATCTCTTCTTTCGAGAGTCTGGACTCCGCGGAGGGCTTAGGCAGCGAAAGAATAATTTCGACCGAGAAATCCTCGGCTCCGATCCTATCGGAGTCCTCGCCACGTGGGACGCGGTGGCGTGTGAGTTCAGCTCTGCCATAGGTCATATCTGTCTGCTCTGACCCGCTGTATCCCCAACGTACCCAGATATCAGCATCCTCGCTCGCTTGCGATTCCTGAAACTGAACTTTACCGTAGGAAGCCACTTCCCACTGCCGCATCGCATGCCGTAACGCGGAGAGATATTCCTCCGTCTGCAACGCCGAAGCGATGTAAACAGTGATCGGCATTTCGACAAAACGGGTAATCCTGCCGTGAGAGAAGACCGTAATCTGATCGTAATAGTTGTCAGCCAAAGCTGAGAGGGCGGAGATCAGAAACATGGCAGAGAGAACGATGCCTCGGAGTGAGTCATGAGTTTTCATCTGACTTTGTCCTTGTGGAGTTGGACTTGCACACCTAAGTCAATCGCCAATCACCGTTTCATTCGTAGGCTGTTGGCAACGACAGTTACACTGCTGAAAGCCATAGCGAGGGCAGCCAACACCGGGTGCAGGGAACGTAAAACCATCGGTAGGAAGGTGAACGGGTGCAGCACACCCGCCGCCACCGGGATAAGGAGGACGTTGTAGAAAAATGCCCAAAACAGATTCTGCCTGATGACTCGCATTGTCGATTTGCTGAGAGCAATCGCTTGTGGTACGGACCGGAGATCGCCGCTTATCAAGGTAACATCAGCCGCCTCCATTGCTACGTCAGTGCCTGTGCCGATGGCGATGCCCACATCTGCCTGAGCCAACGCCGGTGCGTCGTTGATGCCGTCACCAACCATCGCTACGCGTCCGGGAGCCTGAGATTTCTGCTCAATTTCCATTTGTAGCTTCTCTACTGCTGCTGCCTTGTCTCCCGGCAAAACTTCGGCAAAGATCCTGTCAATTCCGAGCGCATTACCAATACTTTCCGCCGTAGCCCGGTTATCGCCGGTGACCATCATCACCTGCAAGCCCAGACGGTGCATCTGATCAATAGCCTCCTTGGAACCCGGTTTGATGGTATCTGCCACGGCAATCAATCCAGCAGCTTTGCCATCAATAGCGACCCAGATCACACTCTTTGGGCGCGTCTGCAACCTTGTAGCTTCAATCCCCAAACCGTTGAGATCAACATTTTGCTCACTCATCATTTTAAGGTTGCCCAAGACAACTTGGTGCTCCTCAACCTGAGCGATCGCTCCATGTCCAGCTAAGGCTTCAAATCGGGCAGGTTCTGCCGGTGACAGTCCGCGTGCCTCTGCCGCCTGAACGATGGCATTGCCGATCGGGTGTTCGCTTCCCCGTTCTGCCGAGGCAGCCAGCCATAGGAGCGCAGCCGCCTCTTGCTGCATCTCTCTCGCCTCCTCCCCAGTCTCTGGGTGAGGTTCCAGTGTCTTAGCGATAACATTTGAGGTATTACTCTCCGCAACCACTATATCCGTCACCGATGGCTCGCCTGTTGTAATCGTGCCGGTCTTATCGAGGATGACCACCTTGAGCGAATGAGCGAGTTCTAATGCCTTGCTATCTTTGAAAAGGATGCCCTGCTCGGCCCCTTTGCTTGTGCCGACCATAATGGCGGTCGGTGTGGCTAATCCGAGTGCACAAGGGCAGGCGATGACCAACACCGCTACCATCCGAATCAGCGACGGTGTAAAACCAGCATCTACGGCAAACCACCAGACCAGCAGAGTGAGAGCTGCAATCGCAATAACGGTGGGCACAAAAACGCTTGCGACCCGATCGGCGAGACGCTGAATTGGTGCTTTACTCCCTTGCGCTTCTTGGACGAGTCGGATGATCTGTGCGAGCGCGGTTTCTGCGCCAACCTTGTGCGCTTCAAACTTGAACCTTCCCTGCTTATTGACGGTTGCGCCAATTACTGGATCACCCGCTCGCTTATCCACCGGTATGCTCTCTCCAGTGAGCATACTCTCATCAACAGTGGAATTGCCCTCGATGATAACTCCGTCAACGGGGATCCTCTCTCCCGGTCGTACAACCACCGCGTCGCCGACCGCTACCCGCTCAATAGGAATATCAATCTCTTCGCCGTTCCGGATCACACGGGCTGTTTTCGCCTGCAGCTCCATCAATTCTTTAATGGCAGCCCCGGCCCGGTTCTTCGCTCGGACCTCTAACAGTTTGCCGAGTTTGATGAGAGTGATGATGACCGCTGCGGTTTCAAAATAGACGTGGCTGCCCAAGGCAGTGCTGCCTAATGTCAATGCAACCGTAACGGGCACACTATAAAAGAATGCTGCGGACGAACCCATTGCAACCAACACGTCCATGTTGGCAGCACCGTTGCGCAATGCTTTGAAGCCGCCCGTGTAATAATCCCTCCCCACGTAAAATTGCACCGGTACGGCAAGAGCAAACATCAACCAGTTGCCCCAGAGAGCGTCAGACCAAGTTCCCAGCATCCCAAAATCACGCCCCATACTAAAGAGGAAGAGTGGGAGAGAGAAAACGACCCCAGTCCAAAACTCGCGCCTCTGTTCGTGCATTTCAGCTTCGCGGACAGCCTGCTCGGTATCTACAAGTTGGTCGGGATCCGGTTCAACAACACCGTAGCCTACCCCTTCAATAGCAGCGATGAGATCGGTGGGGGTCACCTGCCCCGGGATGTACGCTATCTGTGCCTTCTCCGTAGCAAAATTTACAGCTGCGGAGACAACGCCCGGTTGCATCTTGTTAAGCGCCTTTTCGACGGTTGATGCACAGTTGACGCAATGCATCCCCGTGATAGGCAATTCAACCTCATACGTCGCTACCCCGAAGCCAATATTCTTAATTTTCTCAACGATAGCACCCTCATCCAACACAGATGGGTTGAACGTAACCGCTGCTTTCTCTGTAGCATAATTGACATTCGCCGTCCCCACACCGTCCAGTTTACCCAACTCGCGTGCGATAGTGTCTGAACAGTTTGTGCAGTGCATTCCTGTTATGGGCAGTGTGACCTGTTTTTCCGTCATAGGGCTCTCCTCCCACATTCCTAGGGGCATTTATGGTAGATTTTAGAATTATTTGGACACTCCAAATGTACTGCCAACCCCCTAAATCCCGCTCCCGATAGATCCGGAAGTACCGGAGGGGTAACCGGTGCGGATTGTCTGAATCGCAGATTAACACGGATTTAGGGATTACGCAGATTAAAAAACGGGGCTCATGTAAAAACGGAGTGCAAAACGCGAATCGAAATCGTAGGGGCGGGGTCTCCCCGCCCGTGGCACATCCCGATTTATAGGGGCAGTCCGTAAGGGGCCGATAAATCGAGATCAGGGTTGGGGGACCCAACCCCTACGAAGATTCGGTGGCTGTTGCACTAATTCTTAACATGAGCGAAAAACGGAAGCCGGACGCAGCGGATGTGTATTTGCTGTTAGCCCCAGCGGGGCGACATGTTTATAGAATACCGGAGCCACCATACACCAAAGCCCCAGTTTTGAATCCCGATTTATCGGGGCGGGGCGACATGTGAAAACGTAAGCGTGATTGGTAATGTCCACTTATTTCTCTAATTCACCATAGTTTTCCGTTTTGTCTCATCGCCCCACTGATTGTACTCGCCCGTTCTCTCCGCACCTAGTAGGCGGGGCATCTTGCCCCGCAGTTTGTAGTAGCGCAATTCATTGCGCGTTGTTATGCCGGTTGTCGTGGGTATCTTTTATCCGTGATTCAGACAATAATATAGGAGAATTAAATGATTCTACACATTGCAGTGGGGGATTGACACGGCATCCGTTCTGATTATCTCATCAGTCCGGCTATACTAAGTTCCAATTCGTCCTTCATACGCTGAAATTCGCTCATCAAACTGCAATGTCCAGCCAATTTCATCCAATCCATTCAACAAACAGTACTTCTCAAAATCGCCAATTTCAAAGGCGTGTGAGGTGCCGTCAGGTTGAATTACCTGCTGCGCTTCCAAATCAACCATCAACCTGTAGTCCTCTTGTTCTTCAATCTGTTCCATCAGGTCTGCGGTTACATCGTCCGGTAGAGCGATGGGTAGGAGGCCATTTTTGTAACAATTGTTACGAAAGATGTCCGCGAACGAAGGCGCGATAACCGCCTTGAACCCATACTGTTGCAACGCCCACGGCGCATGTTCCCGCGAACTGCCACAGCCAAAGTTCGCTCCAGCGACCAGAATGCTCGCATCCTGATAGCGGGGATCGTTCAGGACAAAGTCCGGGTTGGCATCGCCATTGTCCCGAAAACGCCAGTCGTAGAACAGGAACTGTCCAAAACCGGTGCGCTCTATCCGTTTGAGAAACTGCTTAGGAATAATCTGATCGGTATCTACATTCAACCGATTCAACGGTGCTACAAGTCCAACATGTTCTTTAAATGCTTCCATTGTTTGTATCTCCTTCAAAAGTATCTGTGATAATTAGCCTAAGTTTTCCTGCAGGGGCGGGGAAACCCCGCCCGTCAAGTGCTTAATCCTTCACTCCAGTTGCTTTGGATCCCGATCTCATCGGGCTGCACCAATGTTGACTCAATTTTCAAATGTCAACACGCCCTAGCTATCTGATTGCCTCAATTCGGTCCTGATATACATCAATCAGCTTATGATCCACTATCAATACTTCGATTTCCGCCCAAACACTGGCTAAAAACGCTTGGAAAACGTGCTGCCGCATATTTCCAAAACGCAAATGAACAACCTTTGGTGGAGAAACATCAACCATAAGCCGATCCGAGAAATCAACGTCCTTGGTAACAATTGCTAAATCCTTCTGCTTTGCATATTGCCAAATTTGCGTATCACTTGGGCTTTTGCCCAAAATCGAAACATGGATTACAGGGAAAGTAGGCGTGAATCGGAGGTTAGCGGGTAGGTTTTCATCAAATAAAAAGCCGTTCATGCAATTTTTTGGATTTGGTAATGATTTGCCATTAATTTGGCAGCGAATTGGATACAGGCATAAACGTCCTCTCTTTCGAGAGCAGGATACGCTTCAAGGACTTCATCTATGGAATCGCCTGCGCCCAAAAACTCCATGATGGTTTGAACGGGGATACGTGTTTCAGCAATGACAGGTCGCCCATTGCAAATGTCAGGATGGATATCTATTCGCTTTGCCATAGTAGCTCTCCTTTTTCACATTCTAATCCTCCATTATATCAGATTTCAGGATTGAAAAGGCAAAAAAGGGCTATTTTATTGGCTAAACTGCTGTGCGACAAAGACCAGATCCAGAATGTTGACGATACCATCACCATTGGGGTCTGGCGTGGCTGTACCGAGTCCGTTGGCGACCTGCACCAAATCCAAGACGTTGACCTCCCAATCGCCGTTGACATCAGCGGGATTTTTGGCTTTGAGATATATTTCGCCATCAAGGTCGGGGAGCAGGTGGGTTTGGGACGCAGCGTTATTCCCCCTATCGGAAACAGGAGTAGCAGACGCAGGGAGTGTGATAGTTTGGGCGTCACCACTACGGTTATAGACCGCCCAGCCGTTGGTGAACTCCCGAACGAACAAGCCCTCGATGTTTTGGTGGTATTGAACCTTAGGACCGACGGGGCGACCGAGGTCAGCATCCCAGAAGGGATACCATATATGTTGATGCCCGGGTCCCCACGGGTACGGACACTCCTCGCATACGCGAAGCCAGCCTGTTCCGTTAGTATACATCACATAGCCATCGGAATGGGTCAAACTCAGCGTGGTCCAGACACGCATCCAGCGACGGTTGTTTGGGCTGTCTGGGGATTCTTGTGGAATTCCGTCACCTTCCAGACAGTTAATCTGGGGTTTTCTTAGATTTTGTTCAGACCAGAGGAGGGTGCTTTCAATCTCCTGTAATTCATTGTGAGTGAACGCTTGACCGGCCTCCATGAAGGAGCCGTTGACATACTTTGCATAGCGTGTGGCTCTAGTTCTATTAGTATTGAGAAGTATAAGAAAGTCGTCGCGGGTTTGCTCGCGGACGGATCGAAAAATGTTAAGAAATGCTTGGATTATATCTTCCTCGGTAACGCCGTAGATATGGCTTACCCAAGCACCATGCTCAACAAATTGGTCTATCATAACACCATCGTAAAGTCCACACCGCTCGACGGCAACAATACGCTTTACAAGCAGGTCTTGGACTTCGGGTTTTAAGAAATTGATGCGGGGGCTGCCAGCGGGACTTCTGATAATTTCGCCGTTATCATCTGTCAGCCAGAAGTCAGAATTGGGTGGATAAGCTTCATCTGCATAATGACTGTGGAAACCAACACCAAATAAAAATATCATATTGGGATTTAGGTCAAGACGTTGTCGGTGGGTTTCACGCGAACGGGATAGATTGCCAGCTAGTGAGGTAGCGAGTCCCTCAAAGGGTTCTGTTGGGGTTTGATCCCAATGAATTGAAGGTAACCACACACCAAAATCGAGATCATGAAGGGCAGAGCGTTGGTTGGGTGTCAAATGGTCTAATCCAAGAGTTGCAGTGCTGCCACCCCAAGCAAAGATTGAGGGAAAGTTGCGATTTTCGATACGCTCTCTGACCGGTGGTACTATAGGGGGTATATCGCAGATTTCATCATACTCAAATTCAATGAGTTTTAGTCCTTGGAGTGGTGTGATGTCAGTGACAAGATTTACACGGATATAAAGCCTTTGGAGGTGTACAAGATTGGCAAGGGGTGAAATGTCTTGGACTCGATTAAGAGTAAGGTTCAATCTTTGTAAATTTATCAGTCCTGCCAGCGGTTCAACGGATTCAACCGCGTTATAGGCAAGGTCTAAGTCCTTGAGTTTGGTTAATTTGGCAAGTGGGGTAACATTTTGAATTTGATTTCCCCATAGATGTAGAATCTCTAAATTTATGGCGTATTGCAATCCAGTGAGGTCGGTAATATCTCGTTGCCATGCCCAGAGCTCCGGAAGCTGTTCCATCTGTTGTTGAGTGATGGGTATTTCTGGTGGCAGTTCCAATGCCTCCATGATAGCCCCCCTGAGGTTTGGGTCGGGGATTTCTACCACTTGGGCATGGGCTTGGGGAATGAAAAGGATTGCCGCGACCAAGAAAACGAGAAGACAAGAAAACGGGAAAATCCCGCAAGGCGAGGCTGCTCGATGAATCGGTACGGGGAAACAAGCAAGCGAGAATTTCATGGTAACTCCTTGGTCTGGTTCATTAGTTCATTGGTTCATTAGTATTGGATGGTAGAAGTAAGGTTGTATTACTGGCTAAACTGCTGAGCGACAAAGACCAAATCCAGAATGTTGACCATCCCATCCCCATTGGGGTCTGGTGTGGCTTCACCGAGTCCGTTGGCAACCTGCACCAAATCCAAGACGTCGACTACCCAATCGCCGTTGACATCTGCGGGATTCTTGGCTTTGAGGTACATCTCACCGTCAAGGTCAGGTAGCAGGTGGGTCAACGACGCAGCGTTATTTCCCCTATCAGAGACAGGGGTAGCAGACGCAGGGAGTGTGATTGTTTGAGCGTCACCGCTTCGATTATACACTGCCCAGCCGTTAGTGAATTCTCGAATAAACAGCCCATCAATGTTCTGATAGAGTTGTGCTTTGGGTCCAACGGGACGACCGAGGTCGGCATCCCAGAACGGGTACCAGATATGTCTGAGCTGTCCCCAAGGGTAGGGGCATTCTTCACAGACTTTTATTGAGCTCCATCCGTCAGTATACAAGACATACCCGTCAGAATGGGTGAGACTGAGTGTGGTCCAGACACGCATCCAGCGACGGTTGTTGGGGCTGTCTGGTGGTTCCTCCGGGGTGCCCTCACCTTGGAGACAGTTCATCTGTGGGGAACGGAGGTGTTGCTCATTCCACGAAAGGGCGCTTTCAATTTTCTGAAATTCACTGTGAGTGAACGCTTGACCGGCCTCCATGAAGGAGCCATTGACATACTCGGTGTAGCGTGTAGCTTTGGTTCTATTGGCATTGATAAGTATAAGAAAATCCTTACGCACTTGTGAACGGACAGCGCGAAAAATGTTAAGGACAGATTGGATAGTCTCTTCTTCGGTGCCGAATTCGTGGTGCTGCCGTCCAAAGGCTCCATGATCGGCAAATTGGTCTAGCATAACGCCATCGTAAAGCCCACAACGCTCGACGGCAACGATACGCTTTGCAATCAGGTCTTGGACTTCGGATTTGAAGAAATTAAGTTGGGGACTGCCAGTGGGACTTCTGACAATTTCGCCGTTCTCATTCTTCAGCCAAAAGTCAGAACCGGGGGGAAGAGCTTCATCTGTAAAATAAGAACGCCAGTCAACACCCAACAAAAAGATCCTATTGGGATTTAAGTCAAGCTGTCGTCGGTGAGTTTCACGCGCACGGGATAGATTGGCTGCCAGTGAGGTGCTGAGTCCTTCGTAGGGTTCTGCTGGGGTTTGGTCCCAATGAATCGAAGGGAACCACACACCGGCCTCAAGGTCATGGAGGGCAGCGCGTTGGTCAGGTGTCAAGTGGTCTACTCCATAAATTGCATGTTCGGCACCGGAAGCACCAATCGAAGGGAAGCCCCGGTTCTCTATCCGTTCTCCCACTGGAGGTAAAATAGGCGGTATATCACAGATTTCATCATACTCAAACTCAATGAGATTTAGCCCTTGGAGTGGTGTGATGTTAGTGACAAGATTTACACGAATATAAAGCCTTTGGAGATGGGCAAGATTGGCGAGGGGTGTAATATCTTGGACGCGGTTAAAAGTAAGGTTTAATCTTTGTAAATTTATCAATCTTGCCAGCGGTTCAACGGATTCAACTGCGTTATAAGCGAGGTCTAAGTCCTTGAGTTTGGTTAATTTGGCGAGTGGGGTAATATCTTTAATCTGATTGCCCCATAGACTTAGGTACTCTAAGTTTGTGGCGTATTGGAGTCCAGTGAGGTCGGTAATATCCCGTTGCGAGGCTTGCAGTTCCGTGAGCCGTAACATCTCCAGTTGGGTGAGGGGTACTCCATCAGGGAGAACCAACGTCTCTCGAATTTCTCGCTCTAGGTTTGAATCGGGTGTTGTTACGACAAGGTTCAGTTGGTCTAACCGACTGAAATCAATGTCTAAATCCAGTTCAACGCCTTCAAGTTCAAGCAGGGGGGTAAAGTCTTGGATAGGGTTTTCAGCGAGCCACAATCGCTTGAGATTTTTTAATCCAACGAGCGGACTTATATCCGCAATCATATTTCTAACTAGCCCCAGCGATTCCAATGCAGTGAGATTCGCGAGCGGCGTAATATCTTTCACGCCGGTATTATACAGGTCTAATACCCGCAAGTTAATCAAACCTGCTAACGGTTCAATAGTTTGTAAGGCGTTATCGCCAAGGTATAAGTGGGTTAGGTTTGTTAAATTAGCGAGTGAGGTTATGTCTGTGATTTGATTGTTCACTAAATTCAAAACCTCTAAGTTGGTAGCGTATTCCAGACCGGTAAGGTCAGCTATACTGCTGTCCAAAATTGCAAAATCTGTGAGTTGCAGCATCTCCTGCTGGGTGATGGCCGTGTTGTCGGGACTATTCAGGGTTTCCCTGATAGCACTTTCAAGGTTGGTGTCGGGGATTTCTACTAGTTGGGCATGGGCTTGGGTAATAAAAAGAGTTGCCGCTACCAAGAAGACGAGAAGACGAGAAAGCGGGAAGAGGGAAAAACGAAAGGACGCGACTTTCATGGTAACTCCTTTGGTTGGTTTTTGAGTGCATTGATGGATTGGTTCATTGTATTAGATGGTAGGAAGTAAGGTTGTATTACTGTTTGAACTGCTGGGCAACAAGGGTAAGATCTAAGATGTTAGTTGTGCCATCGCCATTGACGTCGGCAGCTGAAGTGCCGACGCTGTTGGCGACCTGAATCAGATCAAGGATATTGACGAGACCATCTTTATTAAGATCATAAAGGAGGTAGGCTTTGAGGTACATCTCACCGTCAAGGTCGGGCAGCAGATGGGTTTGGGACGCAGCGTTGTTTCCTCTATCGGAGACGGGGGTAGCGGATGCGGGCAGCGTGATAGTTTGGGCTTTTTCACTGCGATTGTAGACTGCCCAACCGTTTGTGAATTCACGGATAAACAAGCCCTCGATGTTTTGGTGGCGTTGGGCTTTGGTGCCAACGGGACGACCGAGGTCCGCATCCCAAAAGGAGTACCAAGCGTGTTCGTGCCCGGGTGCCAATTTATAATTATGATTTGGTAAATACATACCTGCTTTGCCGGTATTATACATCACATAACCATCGGAAAGGGTTAAGCTCATGGTGGTAAAGAGACGCATCCTGCGTTGATTGTTTGGACTGTGTGGAGATTCCGTTGGAATCCCCATACCCTCTAAGCAGTTAATTTGCGGTGCTCTTAGGTTTTTCTCTGACCACAGGAGAGTGCTTTCAATTTCAGCGAGCCCTCTGTGTGTATATCCATAAAGTTCATGTGTATATCCATGATGATAATCAGTGCGGTTCTCCATAAAGGTGCCGTTCACAGATTCTGACAAGCGGGTTAACTTGGATCGGTTGGCATTCACCACAATCAGAAAATCATCACGAATAAATTTACGAGCGGTGTGGAAGATATTAATATGCGCCTGAATCATTTCTTCATCGGTATACGGAGAAAGCCTTCTGTGTGAAAACCCTGTGCCGTTGTGATTAAATTCATCCAGAAAAATCCCATCATAAAGCCCGCATTGTGCGATGGCGATAATACGTTTGATAAATATATCTTGGATTTCAGGATTAACAAAATCGATAAGAGGAGTACCGTCTGGTTTTCTGATGACTTCACCATTTTCGTCTCTTAACCAAACATTAGATTCAGGCGCAAGTGCATCTTCTCTAACACGCCCTGATAGAAGTCCAATGCCACGTAAAAATATCATGTTGGGGTTTTTGTTTAATTGTTGTTGTCGAACTTCGAAGGCGCGTGGAATTACACCAGCGAGCGAAGTGGTAAGAGCTTCGGTCGGTGCTGAAGCAACGGTATTCCATTGTATAGCATGATCAAACTTAACATCCCAGCGAAGGTCATGGAGTGCCTTGCGTTGTTCCAATGTGAGATGGTCAAGTCCCACAACATCGTCCCAAGCTTGAAAGATAGACGGGAAGGTTCGGCTTTTTATTCTTTCCATAGCTGAGGGAAGGAGGGGCGCAAGGTCGCACACTTCATCGTACTCCAATTCAATCAGGTCCAGTCCCTGCAGGGGCGTGAAGTCCTCAATTAGGTTTTGATAAAGCGAGAGCCTTTTTAGGTGGACAAGATTTGCTAGTGGCGAAATATCAGTAATATTGTTGCTGTCTAAATACAGATCCTTCAGGTTGATTAAATTGGCGAGTGGAGATATATCCGATATGCCTGTTTTTTCAAGTCGAAGTGTTCTAAGATTAGTAAGGTTTGCTAGTGATTTTATATCTGTTAGGAGTTACGCAGTTGAGGTGTAAATTGGTTTATTGAGATAATCCCGGACAGCATCTCTGATAATGGAGAGTTTAGCTTCAAACCAACTGATGCCTGTCAAAAACCGGTGTCGCTCCAAACGTAGAAATGCTCTCAATGCGAGACCGATATGGTTCCGTTGTGCCACCGCCTTGCGCGCAAAACACCTTTCAACGCCAACAAATTGCTTGATACCGCGATGATATTCTTCAATAGCCCAACCCAACTCAGCATATTTGAGTCGAAATAGTTCGTTCATTGAGAGATCACTTGTTGCCCAATATTCAATGTTGCCGTTTTTGGAAACGATCCTGAACACTTTAATCAATCCGTATCCCTTCAGATGAACGATAGTCCCTTTGTTGCTAATTGGTAACTGGCTGACCGGTTGATTGCCTTGTCTATTGAGGTTGACCTGTCGATTCGACTTCAATTGGGTCAACCAGTGCCATTGATACTTTTGAATCGTCTTTAGATTCTTCAAACTGCTGTACCAACTGTCAAACACGACGCACTCTGGAGCAAACCCTCTGGCATCAGCGGTGGCAATCAGTGCTTGGAAGTGGTCATTTTTGGTCAAACCATCATGGGCTTTATTATACAAGCGATAGTCGCAAGGAATGTGACTGTCACCATCGGTCCACATCAGTGTAATGAGGTTAATGCCTGATACCACTTGTTGGTGTTTGCCTGACCAGTGACGGGTGACAAGATCCATCTTCTGTGCATACGGTTTATCAAGCGTTGAGTCGTCTATGACTAAAACGCCTTGGGTTTTGTTGACACAAGGTGCTGCCTCACGCCACAACGATTCTGAATCAGCAGGCAGTCTATACAACAACCGATTCAATGAGTCATGGGCAGGTGGATTATCGTCTGAAGGCTGCACGCGGGCTGCCTCTGTGCAACTGTAGGTACTCGGGGTGGCTATCACAAAGTTGATGTAGTCATATTCGGTACATTTGGCTGGATTCATAAACACTATTATAACCTATTTGGATGCTCAACTGCGTAACTCCTATCTGTTAGAGGATTTCTCGTTAGGGTTAATAGTTTGAGGTGGATTAATCGTTCTACCGGCGTCAGATCCCGAATCTGGTTACCTCTTAGTGCGAGATGTTCAAGATAGATTGCGTGTTCTATTCCTGTAAGATCTGAGATATTGCTGTTCCATGCTGAGAGTTCTGTCAGCTTCTCCATATCCTGTTTTGTGATTGATGTGTCTGTGGGGAGTTGAAGTTCCTCCCTGATGGCACTTTCAAGGTTTGGGTCGGGGATATCGACGACCTGGGCGTGGACTTGGGTAATGAAAAGGGTTGCCGTGACCAAGAAAACGAAAAGATGAGAAAACGGGGATTTCATATAGTTCTTATCCTGTTAATCTTTCAATCCAGAATATCCTGATTCAGACATATCAGTCCGTAGGTTGGGTTGAACGGGCACCGTGAAACCCAACACTTATTCTAAGGAATTACTCAACATTTGGCGGACCCGTATAGCCAATACTCTCCCAACCAGCCACATCACCCCCCAGTAACCGGTAGGGGTGTGGGACTATCCGCAGCGAGCGGTCATCCAACGGTAAAGAAACGCGCCGATGTCCATGCTCGGCGGATCGTTTTAGAGCAATTGCAATCTCCAACGCTTGGTGGTATCCACGCCCACTGTCTGCAACATCCTGACCTGTATCAAACGCCCCCATGAGCCACTCAATCCGTCGTGTAAAGAAGTCTTCAGGCGAGGGAGTGTTGAGAAAAGACGGGTAAACCGGGGCTGAAGCTGCGCCACATCCTTGAATAAACACAGGTTTGGGACCAGTCAGCCATACCTGTCCATCTTCGCCTGTGACTGCGATTGGGCAGGAAACGCTTCGGTCGGTCGGTGGCATGGGAATATCACAAACAATGTCACCTGACAATCCCAGACGACCATAGGCGGGGCAGTCAATGTCGGCTGACGAAACATCCACGGGCGGCATCCAACCGGATTCTGGCGGCAACGTCCAACCCTCGACCCATTCCACCTCCATACCGGTCAGCAGTTGCAGCAGCGTTAATTGAACGCAGCCGCCGCCTGATACCTCGCGTGGTAGTCCACTCGGAATAGCAGCAGCAGTAAGCTTGCCGATGTTCCCTGTCTTGATCCAATCAGCTGTTTCCAATAGATACGGAGCTCCTGAGTAGACACTACCGCAGCTAAAGACAGTGCCCCGTTCTCGACAAATACGTATCATCGCATCCGCCTGAGACAATTCCACTGCTATCGGCTTTTCGCAGGAGACCACCTTGACGCCAGCCTCAGCGCAGGCGATTACCGCATCGGGATTGTGCGAAGTCGGAAGAATCACTGAAACGATGTCAGGAATTTCTCTATCTAACAGATCCGCCAGCGTATCAAAAACAGTTTCAACTCCGTACTGATCTGCAAAAGCCTGCCGACGGTCTTTTGCGCGGTCAGCCAGTGCGACGATTTCGCAGGCAGGATGGTTAGCGTATGCGCGTAAATATTTTCTTCCCCAAGTTCCTGCTCCTCCGACAACCGCAACTCTATACTTTTTGATCATCCAAGATCAACTCCTTCGGCGTGACGGTTTTCTGCCGCCGCTGAACGCATCTGGCTTCTGCGTGTCGGACGGCCAATATCCGTTGAGGTCTTCCTGCCACAAATTCCCACACAACCCCGAAATCACCCGCCACTCCGCCGCGCCAAGATCAGGATCCGGGTGAAAGAGAAATCGTTTCAACCCTGCTTGCTCCGAGGTTGTCAGGATATTATGCAGATCTCTTGCAGTCATTGCATCGCCGGCGTGTGGACTGCGTCCGGTAGACACCCAAGCGACGACTTTATCATCATCTCCGATAGCTTCCAGCGCACGTACGGTTTCGCTGTGGACAACCTCCGAGAAGAACTCCTCCGGGAACCCCATCTCCATGTCCATCAACGAGTTTATGCCCGGCAGCTCAATACCAAACAGCGACTTTACTACCGCAAAGCAATCCGCTTCTGTCAGCGTAGGGTTCCACTCAGAAAGCTCCTGAACCCAACGTGCAATCGTGCCATACATCCCATCGAAGCCCCGATGCCAGAAGTAGTGTTTAGGAAAGATGTAATCGAAAAGCGATGCCATCTGTTGATAGTTCTGCCCCGTGAGCGAAGAAAAGGTCGCCGTGCGCGGGATACCGCCTAATTCTACCTTGCGGTTTAATTCATTGAGTTGGGCGCGTACAGCCTGCATATAGCCCAACGCCGTCTCTTGCCGTGTCCGCAACCAGTAAAGCGCATCCTCATTGATATCAAACAGTGTCAACGCTGCCAACATCCCGCCCGGTGCATGATACCGTACCTGAGACGGCGTCAAGTTGTGAAGCCGCTCCCGCAAGTGTGCGATGCCCCGCTCCAAACGGGGAATATCCTTTCCTAAAGCCGCGAACCGATGCCGCTCATGCTCACGAATCTCAAGCAACTCTCCACCATGATGGAAGGCTAACTCGTAGTGTTGTTCCCCCGGACCATCTATGATAACACCGTGCGCTTGAGGGTAGGCATTCATCGTATCCTGAACGCTAGCGGCAAATCCCACCGCCCCATAGGGATCCTCCTCCAACGATCGCGCCCCACCGCCGCCGGGAACGCTGAAGGTCATAATATGCCAATCGCGCGAGGCGGCATCGTCCAACATGGCGTGTAGTTGCTTCTCCTTCTCCAAATCGCGTGGGACTTCCGGCGGTGGACTCACTCCGAATGATTTGTATACCTCCGGATCAGGCGCAAAGGTCCGAATCGTCGTGCCATCATCCTGCGTGAACTGCAAGTAACCGAACACTATGCCACGCACACCCCCGTCCTCCCAAGCGTCGAATGTCCGTCGGTAGTCGGGCAGCCAATGTTCGAGTGGACTATGAACAAAAATCCATGGTATCATAGGAAACCTCCTCGACTGAACAGCTTCAAGAGCTTGATCGTCGAACCTTGAAGAGGTAGTAAACCTTCTCAAGGGTTAGTTGTCGAATAGACAAATAATGTATAACCATATTTCGCCTGTATAATAGAGAGTTTCAATGACAAGAGCCGTTTTCTTCGATTTCTTTGCTACGCTTATCTTTTGGACACAACCACTCCGTGTGACCCTCCGCAAGATTGCAGATCGGTATCAACTGTGTCTGGACTGGTCTGTCTACGACGAAGCGCGAGCGATTCTAACCGAAACGTATGAAGCCTCAAAACCAACAGATAACATACGGGATACAATATCCAAGCAGCTTGAAGGCTGCTGCGCTATTCTCAGAAAGCTAGGGGTCCACGAGCATGTAGAGCAGATTGCGTGGGAGGTCTTGCAATACGAACATGCCCTGTTTTCGCGTAACAACGCCACCCTTTATGAAGATGTCTTGCCAACGCTAGACCAATTGCAGCAAATGGACCTAAAGCTAGGAATCATTTCCAACTGGGATACGCCCCTACACGCCATGGTTGAAGAGCTTGGCCTTGCCCCGTATTTTGATGTGGTTGTTGCCTCCCATGATCAGCGGGTACGGAGCGCGAAGCCGGACGCAGCCATTTTTGAATATGCCTTAAATGCCGTTGATGCTTCCCCGGGAGAAGCCGTTCATGTCGGGGACTCCTTTGAGGCGGACATCATCGGAGCGCACACCGCTGGCCTCCGTGCAATTCTGTTGGACCGAGACGTGACGCAGACCGGACGGTGGGAAGAGACGATCCAGACCCTACATGCGTTGCCAGACCTGTTAAACATGAAGCCTGTTTGATATGAACCGCTCTTCCTTCTGTCCGTTATCCATCACACAGCGTAAGCAACCGATCCATCTTCCCGCAACAGCGTCTGACCGGTGTTCATCGGTTGGTAGGGTCTCTGCTCTATCAAGCTATCGTCCAACTCCACACCGAGTCCCGGTGCTTCGGGAATGGGAATATAGCCGCCCTCGCGCTGGTAACACGTTTTGTAAACCGCATTGTCGGGCGATTCATCACCTTTGGAATACTCTTGGGTGATGAAGTTCGGAATGCTTGCATCAAGGTGTAGCGAGGCGGTTGTGACCAACGGTCCCAAAAAATTATGGGTGACGACCGCACTATGGTAGGATTCAGCGATCGCAGCGATTTTTTTGCATTGGGTCAATCCACCCGCCAATGCTACATCGGGTCGGACATACTGAGGTCCACCAGCGGCGAGCAGTTCGCGAAATTCCCATATAGTGGTCAGACGTTCACCGTTCCCTAAGGGGACAGTCATCCGCTTCGCAAGTTCCGCCTGTGACACAATGCTATCGATCTGGATGGGGTCTTCAAGAAAGTAGATATTAAACGGTGCCAACGCTTCCGCCAAGACGATTCCATTCATCGGCGTGAGCTTGCGGTGGACTTCGACGATGAGATCGAGATCGGGACCGCCTCCCTCCCGCGCCGCCGCTACCAGATCCCGGGCGGTCTTGACCAAGCGATCTAACGCCATATCTTGATAGCCACCCACCACCGGATCAAACTTCAGCGCGGTGAATCCTTCCTCTACTGTTTCTTTCGCAGTCTGAAACATCGTTTCTGGAGTGTTGCCGCCCGCCATAAGATGTAGACGAATTTTGTCGCGACAATTCCCGCCCAATAACTCCCATACCGGTACGCCGAAATGCTTACCCTTGATGTCCCACAACGCAATATCTATCGCGCTGATCGCGCCACACAGGGCGGTGCCACGAAACGGCCCCATGCGGTAGAGATACTGCCAATGATGTTCGATACGCAGAGGATTCTGACCGATTAGGTATCTTTCAAAGGTCGCAACGATTCTCTCGACCGCTTCGGGATAGCCCCAACAGGCGGTTTGACCGATACCACTGATACCATTATCGGTGTGGATGCGAACCACATAGCCGCCACCAATGAAGAAGGATTCGATTTTGTCAATTTTCATACTGCGCTCCTTGATACGTTGATTTTAAGTGGATAGAACCGGTGCCTTAAATCGCTTCAGTATATCAAAGGTTGGGGAGACCGTCAATCGAATTTCAAAGATCGACAAGAGCAGTATCAAGCATTGACGCGTCATTCAATCCTTTTAAGCGCTCCAAAGAAAATTACCATCATATCGTCATAATCAACCTTATACATGAAATTCCGTCAAAGCATCTTTAACGGACGGTATCAACATAAAGGGAGCCAAAGTCCGACACAATCACTGATTTCTTAACTGTATGACGTCCTGTCTCGTCGCTTGCCTGAGTTTTCTTGATCATTCGTAACCAAAGTAGCTACACCAACGTTAAGGAGAATGACAATATGGAAGGCGTCGGGATTTTCAAGCGACGCTTCGTGGTAGTACCGCGACTCGATGGACGACGACTCCACAATAATAAATAGGTTCACCACGGGAGATTGGTGGATGATCGAAGTCGAAAATCTCACAAAAAGTTATGGACAATTTCAGGCACTGAAAGGGATTTCCTTCCGTATTGACAGAGGCGAGGTTATCGGTTTTTTAGGACCAAATGGTGCTGGCAAAACCACCACCATGCGAATTTTGACCTGCTTCATGCCCGCAAGCAGTGGAAATGCAACGGTCGCAGGATACGATGTTTTTAGGCAATCTTTAGAAGTTCGTAAGCACATTGGTTACCTGCCTGAAAGTGTGCCGCTCTATCCGGAAATGACCGTCACAGGCTATCTCAAATTTGTGTCAAAAATTAAAGGCGTGCCGCGAAGCAAACGGGCCGAACGGTTGGAGGTAGCCATTGAATCCTGTGGTTTGACAGAGCGGCGAGGCCAGATTATCGGACAGTTGTCCAAAGGCTATCGTCAGCGTGTCGGTTTAGCACAGGCGCTGATTCACGATCCAGATGTTATTGTCCTCGACGAACCTACTGCAGGTCTCGATCCACGGCAGATTATTGAGATCCGTGAACTGATTAAGGCACTCGGCAAGGAACACACAATCATCCTCAGCACACACATCCTCCCTGAAGCGAGTATGACCTGTGAACGGTTGATTGTGATCAATAATGGAAAAATTGTCGGTGGTGTAAGACTCTCAGAGGGGCGTGCCGTTTCTATTGACGCCGGAGACGGTGGGCAAACAGAGTTAGATGATACGAAAACCCTTTATCTGGAAGTTTCAGGCCCAGAGGCGGAGGTCAAAACCGTCCTCGAAAATCTCCCAGCTGTTGGCCGTGTTGAAAGCCAAGGCTTAAACGATAACGGGAATCCAGCATTCCACATCAGTTATAATCCAAATACAGACATTCGTGCAGCGGTTTCGTCTACTATTGTTCAGCATGGTTGGAGCTTGCTTGAAATGCGTTCCGTCGAAATGACACTTGAGGAACTTTTCTTACAACTGACAACCAGTATAGAGGATGAGAGGCAGGAAGGCGATGAAGAAAATCTCGAAGCGTGAATCTGTAACCGTTCCTATTCATTTACATGGAGGCGAATTGAGTAAATCCGCTAAATTTAGGTTGCTTCCGTTGATTCATTCGGATATTTCTAATCTTCTTCAATAAAATACCTTGACGCCGAGCAGCTCATTAATGTATAATCTTATCGTCAATACGAAATTATTCCCGCCAACCTTTATCCGCTGCGAATATGCTTGTATTATCTTAAGCACCTTCAAACGCCGATTTGATGCCTCTTCTATGTTACCCCGTTTGGGAATTTCTTATAACTCAGGACTTAACCAACCACAATTCTGCACATCTTTATCTGTTATCTTAATTTAATCCAACTTTCTTTTCGATTATTTCCCCCCACTATGCTACCAACGGTTATAGGTTTATAGTCTGTGAAGGCAAACTGGTGAGTCGTTACATATCTCCTCCCCATGATGCTATCACTTATCTGCTACAAAATCGTTTGGAGTGTATGATCTTTTTCCCAAAGCCTAGCGTCAACTGTAGATTGCCTGCTGCAGATACTTGCGCTAATTTTGGGGTTGGTGTCAGAGATATGCTTTAGGTAATCTGCAGGCGGTTAGAATCCCGCAATGAGGAGCAACAAAATTATGGAAAATGTGGATATTGTCAAACTCCAAGAGATGACGATTTCCGAATTGAACGGTATGGCTCGAAAGCTGGGGCTGTCAGGATACAGTAGTCTTCGCAAGCAAGAGCTTATTGCCCAAATTCTTGGAGCCAAAGCGGAAAGCAGCGGCATGTTATTCGGAGAAGGCATCCTCGAAATTTTACCAGAAAAATACGGTTTCCTCCGATCATCGAGCTATAATTACTTGCAAAGCACCGATGATATTTATGTCTCACCCTCGCAAATACGTAAATTTGATCTCCGTACGGGTCACGAGGTTCAGGGGCAAATCCGTCCTCCTAAAAAGGGAGGCGACAAAGATGAATTTTACTTTGCACTATTGAAGATTGAACAGGTCAATAGCGAGGCACCGGCAGCCGCAAAGGATAAAATCCTTTTCGATAACTTAACCCCTGTCTACCCGTATGAGCAACTTAGACTTGAACATAATCCAAAGGAATTCTCGACCCGCATTACGGATTTGATGTCTCCGATCGGTAAGGGACAACGTGGGCTGATTGTGGCGCCTCCCTACAGTGGCAAGACTACAATCTTAAAAAATATTGCACACGGTATCGAGGAGAATCATCCGGAAGTCATGATGATTTTCCTACTAATTGATGAACGTCCAGAAGAGGTAACAGATGTTTCTCGATCTGTGAAGGGCGAGGTTATCAGTTCGACCTTTGACGAGCATCCAGAACGACATGTGCAAGTTGCGGATATGGTCATCGAAAAAGCCAAGCGATGGGTCGAGTATGGTAAAGACGTGGTAATTATGCTGGATAGCATGACACGCCTTGTGCGAGCCTGTAACGTTGTGGCACCCCATAGTGGCAAAACATTGTCAGGCGGTATCGACGCACTTGCATTTATGAAACCGCGTCAATTCTTCGGGGCGGCACGAAAATTTGAAGAAGGCGGCAGCTTAACAATCATAGCTACCGTGCTGGTTGATACCGAAAGCCGCGGCGATGAACATATTTATGAGGAACTAAAAGGTACGGCAAACATGGAGATCCATCTGGAACGTTCCCTGCTCGAACGGCGTATCTTCCCCTCCATCGATATCGCCAAATCAAAGACCAGACGCGAGGAACTGCTGCTGAAGCCAGAGATACTCAGCAAAGCATGGGTCCTGCGCAAATTCATGGGGCAGATGAACACTGCTGAATCAATGGAGCTCCTTGTTGAACATTTAGGAAAAACAGAGACAAATGAGCAATTTATTGATATGATGATAAATAATACCAAAGCCAATGGGCCCGCCCGTAGTGGACGGTATCAATGGTAGCGGTGAACTCATCATTAAATAAATTATGGTGAGATGATTGTAGAATACAGCGTTTACTAGGTAAAAGATAATCCTCAGAACTCTTTCAAAACGGAAGAAGCCATCATTCATTCAGTCCGAGTTACTTTGGGCTTTCTAATCTTCTGAGAAAACCCTAACATCGTAAGGAGGTGAATATCCTCATGAAATCAGATATCCATCCAGAGACAATGGAATGTGTCATCAACTGCGTGTGTGGTGCAACATATACAACCTACTCTACCAAACCCCAAATCCGTGTGGAAATTTGTTCAAAGTGCCACCCGTTTTACTCTGGACAGCAGACAATTGTCGATACGGCGGGGCGTGTGGAAAGCTTCCACCGCAGGTATGGTATTGATGATGAAAAGTAAATAAAATTTAGTTGCATATGCCGACGGTTGAACGCTTTAAAATGTAAGCGTTGTGTAGTAGCAACGCTGAATTCTTGTCGGTGATGGAACATATAAGGGCAGATGCCAAGTCATAACAGGCCAAATCAGCCGATTATAAAAGCGATCATCTGCCCTTTTAAGGTTCTAAGAAAAATCCGCGGTGAATGGAAGTTAGAGGAAAAAATAACAGATGGGATTTCAAGTATCTGATAAACATATTGAAGAATACCATATGCTAGGTTACACAGTTTTCCGAAAGATTCTTCCTCCATCACTGATTCGGGATCTGCGAAAGGTCAGCGACGAGGCGAAAATCATTGCCCGTGAACAAAGTGGCCCTCAAGTGCAGCGACTCCAGCCCGTTGCAAACTACGACCTTGATCAGCAACCCTTTATTGACTACGCCAACTTACCATCATTGGTTGATGCCATCGCCACGGTGCTGACACCGCGTCATCGTCATGGCAATCGAAATCATTTTGGCATTCTTTTTGAACCGGCGGATATGCCATACTGTACGCCATGGCATCGAGACTGGCGCGATAACATCGCAGGCTTACCGCTCTCAATGTGGGATGAAGTATTCAGCGACATCAATCATTTCAATCAGATTAACTGCGCCTTGTATGAAGACAGCTCGACATGGTTTGTTTTGGGTAGCCATCTGAGGCGAGATTTACCGGCGGAGATTGAACGCTTCCCAGATCGGCCCATACCGGGTGTAGATCTTGACGGCAAGCTCGCCGAAGAACGAGAACCAATCTGCCTCGAATACTGCCGCAGTATGCCCGGAGCGGTCCAGTTACATCTGGAAGCGGGAGATTTTGCACTGTACCGAAACACACTCTGGCACCTCGGTAACTATGTCCCCTACCGTAAGCGGGCTACGTTGCACGACAGCGCTTGGACACCTGAGTTTGAGGCGTGGTCTGAAAGAGCACGAGTTGAATCGAGCAAACAGCGCAAAGCCGGCCTCGGTATGGAGAACCTAAATCTCACCATTGCCGACCGAGCAGTATCAGCACCCGCTTGATACTAAACTAAAGTGGTCCCCAACTATGCTTGAGAAATTAAAAGAAATAGAAGAAAAATATTTAGAAATAGAAAAAAATTTAGCCGATCCTGCGCAAATTGCTGATCAGCAAAATTTACAAAATCTTGCAAAGTCGCACGCAGAACTCGCGCCGATTGTGTCAAAGTACACGACGTATCAAAAAACAGCAAAAGAGATTGAAGATACCTCCGCCCTGCTCGAACAAGAGACCGATGCAGAGTTTATCGCTTTTGCTAAACAGGAACTTGACGCGTTAACTGAGCAGAAAAACGGCTTAGAAGCGGAACTGAAGGTTTTGCTAATCCCCAAGGATGCGAATGATGAGAAGAATGTAATTGTCGAGGTTCGAGCAGGAACAGGGGGTGAAGAAGCAAGTTTATTTGCTGGCGAACTTTTCCGGATGTATTCAAGATACGCTGATCAGAAAGGCTGGAAAACAGAGCTTCTCAACTCTAACGCAACCGGCTTGAAGGGCTTCAAAGAGATTATCTTTTCAATCAACGGGAACCGAGCATACAGCCGACTAAAGTTTGAGGGTGGTACACATCGCGTGCAGCGCGTTCCCACAACGGAGGCTAGTGGTCGAATCCACACATCAGCGGTAACGGTCGCCGTATTAGCGGAAGCGGAAGAGGTTGATCTCAAAATCGATGCGGAAGATCTGCGGATTGAAGCGTTCCGTTCATCGGGACCGGGCGGGCAGAGCGTCAATACAACCGATTCGGCGATCCGAATCACATATATTCCTACAGGCCTTACAGTATCCTGCCAAGATGAAAAATCTCAGCACAAAAATAGAGCCAAGGCAATGAAAATTTTGCGTTCCCGTTTGCTTGAGCAGATGCAAGCTGAACAGGATGCCGAACGCGCGCAAACGCGGAGATCCATGATTGGGAGCGGTGATCGAAGTGAAAAAATTCGCACCTATAACTTCCCCCAAAGTCGGGTGACAGACCATCGTATCGGTTTGAGCGTTCATCAGTTGGAGGCAGTTCTAAATGGAGACATTGATACTTTCATTGATGCCTTGATAGACGCTGACCAAGCGGAGCAATTAAAGAACCTATCGTCGTGAAAACATGGCACGTGATCGACCTTATCGAGTGGACAACGGAATACTTTGAACGTCACGAAATCCCCACCCCGCGATTAGACGCTGAATTATTGCTTGGGCACCTCCTGCAAAAGAGCCGTTTGCAACTCTATCTCTCCTTTGAGATGCCCGTTTTCCAAGAAACACTTTCAAAATTTCGGGAGTTAATCAAAAAGCGGGTAGATCATACCCCCGTGAGTTACCTCACCAACCACAAGGAGTTTATGTCCCTAAACTTCTATGTAGATTCGCGCGTACTAATTCCACGACCCGAGACGGAAACCTTAGTTGAAACGGTCTTACAACATCAGAAGGATTCATGCAGGTTCGTCGAGATCGGGACCGGTTGCGGTGCCATCGCGATCAGTTTTAGTCATCACCGGCCCGATTCGGAACTGATTGCCACCGACTTGTCCGCGGAAGCTTTAGAAGTTGCTCAACAGAATGCGCTCACCCACAACTGTGCAGATCAGCTCACGCTCCTACAAGGCGATCTTTTTGAGCCTTTGCGTGAACTGCCCAACCCCCGTTTTGACTGGATTGCTTCTAACCCGCCTTACGTGGGCGCAGGCGAGGCATCGATCCTTCCGCTAGATGTCCGAGAGCACGAGCCGGAAGTCGCTCTTTTTGCGGGACCTGATGGACTCGATATTATTCGGCGTATTGTAACAGACGCACCACAGTTTTTGAATGCGGACGGAAAACTCATCTTAGAGGTTGGTTGCAACCAGAGCCATGCTGTTCAAGATCTGATTAAATCACAGCCAGCCTATAAGCATTGTGAAGTTATCAAAGATTATGCTGATATTGAGCGTGTACTTCTTGCCAGTGTTTAGGTGTAAGTAATAATTCAGGTTTTCTCTTCTCCCATTTTCATGAGGCGCAACAAGTTACCTGACAGAAATACAAGAATCCGATCCATGTCCACCCAGCACCATTCCGTTATTACCAGCATTAACAATCAGCGAGTTGTCGCTGCCCGCAAACTTCAGACGCGCAAGCATCGTCAGCGTCAAAGCCGTTTCCTTGTCGAAGGCTTTGAGATCTTGCATCTCGCGTTAGACGCAGGGATACAACCAATCGAAGTCTTCTACTGCGAGGAACAATGTGGTGAAAAGGCGGTGCAGCAGCTTCTCAATCGCCTCCAAAGAGCCAGGGCAACCCTTGTTCCCGTGTCGACTCAAGTGTTGCATACACTATCAGCTGCCGCCGGCAACGTATACGCTGCTCCCCACAAAGCGCCGCCCAATGTCATACAGACACATATTGTAGCGACATTCGCCCGATTTGAGGTGTCGTTTCAGGACATTACCTTGACTGGCGATGAGTTAGTCCTTGTGCTTGATGGAACACAGACACCCAGCAATCTCGGGATGATTCTCCGCACTGCGGATGCCGTTGGGGCCGCAGCCGTTTTTCTGATTCCGCCCTGCGTGGACATCTTCCACCCAAAGTCTGTCAGAGGGAGTCACGGCTCCCTGTTCAGTGTTCCTCTTGTTCAGACAGCGAACATTCCGGAACTTTTTAGATGGTTGCGTGAAAAAGGATTCAGAACGATGGGTGCAGATCCACACCGCGGAAAGTTTTGGAATCAGGAAAGCTGGAAAGGTCGGGTCGCTATAGTTTTGGGGCATGATGTGCGAGGCATATCCGATGCAGTGCGTGCACAAGTCGAAGGATGGGCGCAACTGCCGATGACAGGAAAGGTAGAATCGCTCAACGTGGCAGTAGCGGGAAGTGTGTTGATATATGAGTGGTATCGGGTGAACCGATTGGAATCGTAGGACCGTGCGAAGGATCTCTGCCCCTCCGCACGGTCCATCAGTGCTAAGTCCCTGCTTTAAGCGTGATGATGTCCGTTTTGATAGTGAGAACGGAGCAGGTCTATGCCGAAATCATCTTCGATATGCCGCCAGACTGTGTGGATATGGTTAGCATCATTTTGTGTGTTGTCATATTCCACGAAGAAGAAGGGACCGTGAAGGCGGTAGTAATGCGGCTCTCCACGATTTGCCGGTCCTGCCCAAGCGAAGTGGATATCATTTATATCTGCATCACGTAATTTTTGTCCCTCAATTTTTGCCAATTGCTCAGGAAGCCGATCAATGTACGTATCAATAAGCCGCACGAGAACCTCACGTTGTCCGGTCGTCATCGACTCGACTGCTAACCCCTCAGCAGCGTCAAGTTCAACTTTTGGAACGTCTCGTGTCAGGATATCCGCAGGTGCCGTTTCGTTGATAACCGTTTTGTTTTTTTGATCCGAATTGAGAGATCCCAAAAGCTGCCTGGCAAGATCTTCTTCCGCGGACAATATCCTCAATCCCTTATCGGGTCCATGCCGAACCTCTGCGGGATTGGACCCAAAGAAGAACGGATTTGGCGTAATCAATTCCCGGTTCACAACCGTAAAATGCAGTGAGACGTGGTGTCCCTCCGCCCGCCAGCCCCAGGGACCGTGGTTCGTCGGGTCTCCAAAAACGCTGAAGGCGTAAAGCTCAGGATCCCGAGCGAGCTGTGCCACCCCTTCCATCCGTTCCTGTTCACCAAGCGTGGCTTCCAAATCGATGATTGCCGTTGCTTTTTGATATCCATTTCTGCTTAGTCCGGTAGCAAGCAGATTGAACGCCGCATCCCGCTGCTGCTGATTCATCTCTTGGAGATATACCCCTTTGCGATCGAACATTTCGCGTGGAATATAATGCCAGCGTTGACGCTCAGCGTCTTCAAACGTAAATTCCGTCTTCCGCCGCAAATCCGGCGTCAAGGTGTCTAAAAAATTCGCACAAGCAGTCGCCATCCGCTCGGCTGTCTCAGACGCAGGAATCACTATAGATGTCGGCGAAGTGTTATGTGTGTGTTCTGTCATATCGAAAGCTCCTTTGAAGGGTAAGAGGTCTTTACGGTTTATCACGCGACTTTTCGCAGGCGTTGGCTCCCATGTTCACGCGCAATCCGTGCATCGAAATCAATCTCAGAACGGTTGGACATGCCGAGATTGATGCCATGGGCGATCTCTAACTCAAACCCCCAGCGTATCCAATCCTCAAGTTCTGATTCAGGAATGTTTCCCGCTGCGATGACCTTCATAATGCTGAGTCCTTTGCCGAGATCATAAGCCCGTTGAAGGTATTCAAGATGCCGATCCAACGGACCACCCTCTAACATTCTCCCCTCTTTGTTCGCCGTTGCTAAGATGATTTGAATCTCAGGGTGATCAATGACGGCGTCCATCACAGATCCTGTGAAAAGGTGAGTTGAGCAACCCGTGACACGGATAATCCCCTTGCTTTTGGCATCCAGAAATGCTGACAGCGCACCCTCCCGCGATTCCAAATCTTCAGGCGAGGAAACGCCGTGTAGCAAGAGCACGTCAATGTAATCAGTTCCCATTTCTTGGAGGGAGCGTTCAATACTCTTGTATGCACCCTCGTAATCCTTCGCCCCAGTTTTTGTTTGGATGACCACTTGGTCGCGCTCAAGTCCCTTCAACGCCGCACCCAGATGTGGTTGGCTGCCATACCCTTCAGCCGTATCCCAGAAGGTAATCCCCTGATCAAATGCTTCACGCAGCAAATCGCCGCCCTCTGCGTGACTCGCACAGACTTTATCGAGATGCCCTGCCCCAAAGCAGAGACGCGAGATTTCGAGTCCAGTGTTTCCATATTCAAGACGTTCCATGTTGCCCTCCTTTATTCTAAAAGCCCGTTTTCCTTATACCATTCGGCATTTGGATACAGAGCCATTACGGATGTATGTTTCAGGAACCCCAGTTTTCTATAGAAGCCCTCCTGCCCAATCACACAGGCGAGCAGCACTTTTTCAGCGGCTAATCTTTCAGACACTGCGTTCATTATACGTGTTCCGAGGCCTTGTCGTTGAAATTCCGGTAGTACAACGATATCACAGATGAAAGCGAAATACTCCCCATCAGACAATGCCCGTCCTGCGGCAACCAACTGGGTGCGGCGATATGCGAAGCAGCAGACTTGACTCTGTTCGTAAGCACGCTGTAACCGCTCTGGGTCGTATGTGCCTAACGGTGCCAAGCGGTACACTTCAGCCAACTCTGCCCAATTAACGGAATCGATTGAATACGCAAGCGTGATGTCGTCCATGTTAATTTTCTTCACTTTCCCAACCTTACCCGTCTGAAGGTTCGCCATCATACCGCTCCCCATTTTTCGCCACCCACAGCCTATCAGTAAAAGGTTCGTTATTTCTTGCGTTTCTCGTGTGAGCGGGTATATACTGAATAATATACGCTTTGCGGACACCCTCCGTCAGATTGGGACCACTCCGGTGGAAAAGCAACGATGAGAAAATCGCCATACTCCCCTTTTTCAGCGGCACGGAAACCCCCGGATTTTCGCCGGCGTATCCGACCTGTCCCAATACTGTTCGCTCATGCGGTTGTGTGCCGAGCTTATGGGTTTCGGGCAGCACCCAGATGCAGCCATTTTCCAACGTTGAATCACTGAGTGCCAACCAGCAGGTGTAATATTGTTCCGGATCAAGGGGCGTATATCCGTTATCTTGGTGCCACGGAAACTCTTGGGGTGTTTCAGGATATTTGAAGACTGCTTGGTTCCAGTAGAGACGGACATTTGGACCGATCAGATCTGTCGTCAGTTGGACAAATTTATCTTGTGTGACGAAGGATAGGATCTTCTCGTTTTTTTCCGCAATGAAAGAGGTAAACACGATCTCGTCCGGACGACTAATCCCCTTTCCGCCAGCCGTCCTAAGTTGTTGATTCGCTTCGTCAACATACCTTTCGATCTCAGCGGTGAGATTGTCGATCTCCGCCTCGCTGAAGATATTTTCAAGGACGAAAAATCCCTTTTCCTCAAATTGTTCCTTCTGTGCTTCACTAATCCGCATATTTTCCCTCTGTGAATATAGTGACTAATTTCACGATAGTTTAGCAGCGCGAAAAAAAAGAATCAAGCGGAAAACATGGTGTGCAGAACGTCTTGCGCGGCTATAAATAACGATGCGAAATATCAAACTCACAATCGAATACGACGGCACAAACTATCACGGTTGGCAGATTCAACCCAATGCGATGACGATTCAAGCAGCCATCCAAGATGCGCTCGAAAAAATTACCAAGACGCAGACGCAAATCATTGGGGCAGGGAGGACAGATACAGGGGTACACGCCGCCGGTCAGGTCGCCAATTTCCATACCCGCTCCCAAATCCCGCTGATCTCGTTTCAGAAAGCCCTCAATGCAACCCTGCCTCGGGACATCGTCATTGTTGATGCTGGAGAGGTTCCGCCAGACTTTCATGCCCGATTCAGCGCAGTGAGTCGGACCTATCGGTACACAATCCTCAACCGTGCCTATCCTTCCGCACTGCTACGGAACAGCACCTATTTTGTCCCTCAACCAATTGACGTACAAGGTGCAGACACGGCCTGTCAATGGCTCGTTGGTAAACAGGATTTCTCTTCCTTTCAACGCTCCGGCAGCGAGCGGATCAACCCAATCTGTGAGATCTACAAATGCCGATGTTGGCAAGAGGATGATTTAGTCTGTGTTGAGATTGAAGCAGATGCTTTCTTGCGGGGGATGGTTCGTGCGATCGTTGGCACTGTCTTGAAACTGCACGACAAACACGATGGTGTCGATCAGTTAAACCAAATCCTTGATGCGAGAGAAAGGTCAACAGCTGGGACTTCCGTGCCGCCACATGGTCTGTCGCTCCTATGTATAAAATACTGATGGTCTGTAAAATGAGTAAAGGCTAATGCAACGCTAAAAATCAGTTGTCACACTGGCATGTCCATAAATAAACTCGCACCAAATCGTCACCAGTCAATAGGGTAAATTTGCCCAATTCCGTGCAGTAGCAATGTTCGAAACCGTGAAAACGCGGCTTTTTGGATTGGCATACAATCTGCATTACATGACAACACTCGATAATTTAAGGATAAAGGTATGAGTGTGTCATGAAATTACCCACGATTGTCATTGAATCTCACCGGGTGAGCCGTCTGATTATTGGTGGCAACCCATATAGTGGCATCTCCCATCATTCCCCTGCAAAGTCGAAGGAGATGGAGGACTACTACACCGCTGATAAGATTATGGCAGATCTGCGCGAAGCAGAGCTATGCGGGATCAACACCGTGCTGGCGCGGGCGGATCGCCACATTATGCGGGTCCTGAATGACTACCGCAACACCGGTGGAAAGATCCAGTGGATTGCACAGACAGCGAAGGGAAGTGAGTACGCCGATCTAGCAGCACATATTCGACTGATTGCCCGTTACCAGCCAATAGCCATCTACCACCATGGAGGAACAACGGATCAACTTTACGATGCAGGAAAGTTGAATACATTGCATGATGCGTTGAAACTAATCCGAGATTTGGGGTTCCCCCCCGGTTTAGGAACGCATGATCCGCACATTCTGAAACAGTGCTATCGCGAAGGATACGATGTTGATTTCTACGTCTGCGCGCTTTACAATCACACCCGTCACCGCGAGATGTATCTTGATGCGGATCGAGATGCAGCGATCGCAGCAATTCAAGCTGTGCATCTTCCGGTGATCTCGATTAAAGTCTTGGCTGCGGGCAGAAGTGAGCCACTACCAGCGTTTCGGTTCGCCCTTGAGCGTATCAAGCCGATTGACGCGATGGCAGTGGGGATGTATACAAAAGAACATCCCAATCAGATTTATGATAACGCAACGCTGGTTGCCCGTGTCATCAAGGAAGGGAGACGACCTTTATGACAATCCGTTTCAGTGTGCTAAAACTAAGATGGTTAGTCCTTTTCTGGGGATGTTTGATCTGGAGCGGCTGTAGCGCGATAATCCCTCAATCGAACTACATCTGGAGTGAAAATTACGCGCTTGATACAAATGGAGGATACTGCTCAACCCCTGAAATGAATGATGGGAACCTGAAGACATTTGGAAAACTTGGACTACACACTGCTGGACAAATGGACTCCGCAATTACCCGGAATAAGGGAGCCGGGGCAGTCGAATGGAAAAATAAGGCTGCAGAGGCAGCTCATTCGAGAAAAACCCCCGGAATGCTGAAATTCACGCAAATCAAGGTTCAGCCACAAGCCAAAATCCTCTTCCGCCAGAAGCAATCGATTGACAAAATTGTGA
This sequence comes from Candidatus Poribacteria bacterium, assembly GCA_965220385.1. Taxonomy (GTDB): domain Bacteria; phylum Poribacteria; class WGA-4E; order WGA-4E; family PCPOR2b; genus PCPOR2b. The sequence goes on from OZ244825.1 coordinate 5,527,528, forward strand.
TCCATGCGACCAATCTGCACGGTTTAGAGGTCTATTGGCAAGATAATACAGAGTCGTGGCAACTGTTAACATCCATGCGTCAAAGTAGGAAAGCCCTAAAAAGCCCGATTATTCTCCGGGAGCACACTGTTACCAACGCTATTCTGATTCAAGCAAAATTCCAGAGGCCATCCCATGTCCGCAAGCTAATGGAACTCACACCACAATTTGAGATTCAGCTTGAGGAAGCACGGATTGCGGAGATTGAAGTCTACGGAAAACAGATGAAAGAACAATCAGAGTAGTTAGGTTCTCTTGGCGTTTGATAAATTGAACCAGTCCTGTGTACTTGAGATGCCTCTGGATTTTATTTGGAACAATTGCCTGAAAACTCGGTGCGTCACTATCTGTTTTCGCTCATGTTAAGAAATGGTGCAACAGAAACCGAGTTTTTTCTTCAAAACTCGGTTTCTTCCTGAAAAGGATAACTAATGAAACGTATTTTAGAGCCCGAAGTTATGGATACCCGTGAAGAAGCGGAAGCGTATGATGCCATGGATCACACCGCTGTCAATATAGCGTTTGTAGAGCGCGTGGTCGAACTCGGTGCAAACCAAGGGCATTTTCTCGATCTCGGAACCGGTCCCGCCCAAATTCCCATCTTTTTAGCTCAACGTTGCCCCAAAATCCAAATTACCGGTATTGACCTCTCAGTCAACATGCTCACGCTCGGTGAGCAACATGTTGCTGAAGCCGGGTTAGCAGATCGGGTTGCATTGGAATGTGTTGATGCGAAAACTCTGCCCTATCCTGACCAATCGTTTGATGGCGTGATTTCCAACAGTATTATCCACCACCTTCCCGATCCACTGACTGCCTTTCGCGAAATCAGTCGTGTCGTTCGCCCCGACGGTTTAATTCTTATCCGTGACCTGATGCGTCCCGATACGCCCCAAGCCGCCCAGGCCCTTGTTGACCGCTACGCTGCTGACGACACCCCCTACCAACAGAAACTCTTCTACGACTCCTTCCTTGCTGCCCTCACCATTCCCGAAATCGAGGTAATGCTCGCTCAAATTGGTCTTACTGATGCTATTGTTGTTCAAAGCTCAGACCGGCATTGGTCTGTGGAACGCTCCACACCATAATACAACCCGTCTCCTTATTAGGATTTCAGTTCGATTGAAATCCGATATAATGGTGCGTGGCTGCTTGAGCCACACCGGTGTCGGGCATGGATCGCCTTTTTCACTTTCAATTTTTTCCGATGCGTGATAAAATAACCAAAAATATGCAATGGGAGGACTAATGAAAATCAGTCAATTTTTGCGTAAGTTCCGAGTGCTGGGTATAGTGCTTTTGGTCTTACTAGTAACTGGAATCGGAACGGGCTATTATCTAATACATCAGTATCCTAAAGAGTGGAGGTACTGGAAAAAGCTTTCCGGATCTGAAAAACGCCGCGCAATTAGCTTAGAGACAAAACGATTCTGGGAAAATCTTTTTCCTCCGGCGCCGCAACCTGAACGCTACGCACATGTGACCCCGGAGACACTGGAACATTCAATGCGTCTCGGTGCCGATTGGATCATCAATATGCAGGAACATCACGGGCGTTTTAAATACTGGTACGATCCTGTTAATGATAAGTTTAGCACTGAAGATGATGATAACTTTCTACGTCAAGCAGGCACCTCATTTTCGCTGGCGTTGGTTTATGAAATGACAGGAGATCTCCGCTATTTGGAGGCGGCGCGGAAGAGTGTCCAATACCTGTTGGCTTTCACAGAGTCGCTCGATACCGATAAAGCGTACTTCCTTTTCCGTCGGAGAGCAAAACTCGGTGGGATTAGTCTCCCAATGTTGACGATGCTCAAGATTCGTCAGCTAACAGGGACAACTGAATTCGATGAGGTCTTGATCAAACTGGCAAACATGATCCTGTTTCTGCAGGAAAAATATAACACCGGTCAATATAAAAGCACCTATGTATATTTCGGTGATTATGAGTATGAAAAAAGCTCTGGTTGGGAGTCGAGGATTTACCCCGGTGAGGCACTCTATGCACTAGCGGGTATGTACCAAGCTTTCGGAGATGCCCGCTATAAACAGAGCATGGATTGGGCGTTAGAATTCTATTATGGAGAAAAATGGAAATCGCATGCATTCCTCCCATGGACTATTTCCGCTTTCACATCACTCTATGAGCAGACCGGTGAACAGAAATACGTCGACTATGTTTTTTTCCTAAGTGACCAACTCCTGACCCAACAAAATTTGGATGCCGATGACGAGATTTATGGTAGTTTTCACAGCAAGCCATCCGCAAATACAGGAAGTTACATGGAGGGGCTGGGAGATGCCATTCATGCTGCACGACTGACGGGAGATGAACGACGGTTGCGGCTCTATCAAGAACGCGCCAAAATGGGGTATCGTTGGCTATTCATGCTGCAATACGGAGAAACTGATGCCGCTGCGCTCAAGCGTCCCGATATGGCACAGGGTGGTTTTCGCAAAACTCCCACTGTCTCCCAATTGCGAATTGATAACACACAACATGCTATTAGCAGTTTTGCAAAGGGGTTACGCTTTATTTATCAAATACCGCCTGCCGTGCAAACTGTCGATTACGTTCAGTAGGGGATTATGGACAAAAACAACACAGATCCGAACATGAAAACGAGAAAACTGTTGCACCACATCGCCTTGGTAGCAAGGACAACAGGTATTGTAATATCTTGTGCACTACTGCTGTTCTCTTGCGATTTTAATCGGTCTAAATCGATCAACCGTGCGGTTCTTGACCGTTCACTCGAACTGGGCACACAATTCATGCTCAACCACCAAAAACCAGAGGGCAATTTTACCTACATTTACGATTGGGTTAAAAAAACTTACGACCCCGGCGACAATCAGGTCCGCCAAGCTGGGGCAATGTGGGGATTAGCAGTGATATATAGCGCCACGCCAACCCCAGAAATAGGCGCAGCGGTTGAGAAATCGATGGACTTCTTCGTCCAGAACTCAAAACTTACTCCCGACGGTCAACGTTATGTAGCCTATCCGGGAGAAGGGGCCGGACGTATAGGAACTGTGGCACTTTGTGCGCTTGCTCATATTGATTACCTGCGCGCTGCTAAATCTCAGATTTCTGAGGAAAAATTTCAAAACTATCGACAACTTCTTGAAGAATATCTTGAATTTCTCATCAGAGCGCGAATACAAACACCTCCGAAAGCAGGACTTTGGCATCAAAGCTACAGTTACGCTAGCGGACACCCCTATGGGCAGCCCTCTCCCTACTTCGATGGCGAATCCCTTCTCGCGTTGGTTAAAGCAGCAAAGTATATGGGACGCGAAGATTTGCAGCCAATTATCATCGCCTCTGCTGATGCGGGATATCATCACAATATCCAAGAAGCGCTTCAGGAAGATCCAGATTCCTCCACAACCAAGGGATACTATCAGTGGAGTTCTATGGTTTTCTTTGAAATCGCCACCTCCGGCTGGTCCGATACGGAAAAGTATGGCGATTACGTTATTGAACTTGCCAACTGGATGATAGATGTTCACGAGACCCTCAAAAAGACACGTAACACCGCCTATGCGTATGAAGGCATTGTCCACGCGTACCAGTTAGCAGTGCAGCGTAACGATACCGAGCATATCAAGAAATTTGCTCATGTTATTGAGACTGGCTTGACAAAGTTGACTTCGTGGCAGGTCGGCAGTCCACTGATGAACGACTTCATACGCAGTCAGCCAACAGATGATCCGCTTGCGATAGGTGGGGTACAGAACCATGGTCGCGAATCCCCCTTGCGGATTGATGTCGCTCAGCATCAGATGCATGCGGTTATTCTGGCGCGCCGTTATGTGTACAAGTAAATTTGCCCACTCCGAATTATTACAAAATTTCTGACATTATTAATCTCGATAGTGTTTCCCCTCAACCTATGTTACGCGATTGAAGGCAAACCACTACGGCTGACAATGAATTATGTCCGGACAAGAATTTTGGTTCGCCCTCGCGTCAGTTGACGGCGTGGGACCAATGCGAATTAAGCGTTTGCTCAACCGTTTCGGGACCATTGAGGCTATCTTTGATGCAGAACTTTCCGAGATAGCGCGGATGCCACTATTTAACCCGCTGCTGGCAACGCGGATCCTAAAGGCAAGGGTACGGGTTGCTGAATTCCGCCGCCACATTAAGTGGTTCAAAAGTCGCGGTATTGATATTCTCTGTGTTGAACAGGAAAATTATCCCTCACAACTTAAGGAAATCTCAAACGCCCCAGCAATCCTCTGCAAAAAAGGAAATTTATCTGAAGTCAGTGAGCAAACCGTCGCTATGGTTGGCGCAACGGATCCCACAGAACCGGGAATTTTGACGACCCTTGAACTTTCAAGGCGTCTTGCTCAAGCGGAATTGATGATCGTTAGTGGACTTGCCAAAGGGATAGATACCTCTGCACACTTAGGAGCATTATCTGCCAATGGTACAACTATTGGTATCGTAGGGACCGATCTACTTTCGATCTACCCGAGCGAAAACCGAGAACTCGCAGATCGGATATGTGAGAACGGCGCACTTTTTTCCGAACACGCTTTTACGACCCAACCAACACCCGCCAATCTTATCCTTCGGAATCGGCTCATCAGTGGATTGGCAATAGCGACTATTGTTATTGAATCGAAAGAGAACGGCGGCGCAATTCGCACAGCAGAGTTTGCTTTGGAGCAGGGGCGTCTTGTGTTTGCTTGTAACTGGAAAAGTCATTCTCGACTAAGTGAAGGACCACGCAAACTCATTCAGCAGGGAGCCTATCCTATCTCGCCGGATCAGCTGGATAAAGTCGTTGATGTTTTGTCGGATCCTGACTGTGTAGAAAAGATTCAATCCGCGCAACTTACAGGAGAGCAAATGGATCTCTTCTAAGAATAATATAGTTGGACTTCCTGCCTGATGAGGTAAACAAACTACTCTAATTGTGAGGTTGAGTTCCGTTTCTCTACACCAGGGTTGTGGACTACCACCTCCTGTTTTTCATCAAAAAGCTTGTGCTTCTTACGAAAGGTATGCTGCGATTTTTATACGGAACGCAAATTTGGCGTTCGCTAACCCACTACCCCAATAGGGTGATAAATATTGGCTTCGGATATGGGATACACGAGGCCAATTACCACTAATCTATGCAGCTAAATATGTTCATTTAGATGATGTTGCCGATAATATTACCTTTTTTCGTTTTTTTCACTTTACTTTTTTTGCAAAGTTTGGTAGAATATCGCCCATCAAACATTTAGTAATCAAAATTTGAAAAAAATGTGAAGATTTCTCTTTACAAAAATCACAAAGTTTGATAGGCTAAATGGAGAAACAACGTTTAACCTGCGTTGTGGCCACACGCGGGAAGCTTTTCGAAAGTATGAGAAGGTTACCGCGAGTAGAGACGCAAAGGTCAAATGACCATTTTGTGAATGCTTTTGATGTCTGGCTTCGTTGGAAGCAAGTTACCACTTTTCAGTCGCAACTCACTCTTGCCAGAACGGAGTCAATTGGACTTAACGGACTCTCGCAAAAACGAGAGACACTAAAGTTCATCTGACATAAGATTCATAAACCTTAGCATACGGAAAATGAGTTGCGGCAAACAACAGGAGACACGAAACAAATGTATCAACTCACGCAGCACAAATTCTGGGGCGTACTAGCCCTTATAATATCCATCATGTTTGTTGCCTTCATGGTCACCGGTTGTGGTGGCGATGGCAATAATGATGATGATACTGCAAATGATGATGACGACGCAGCAAATGATGATGACGACGACGCAGGACCACCTCCCGCGACAGACGTCATGGTAGATCCAGCTGCTGGCGCCACGGTTCCGTCAAACCAGCAATTCTCACTGACGTTTGATCAGGGCGTCACCGCGGCGACAGTCAACGGTACTGCAGCTACCGGAGCTGGCCTCAATTGGACGGCATCTCCCGCCTTGGCGCAAGGGTCCGCAACCCTGAACGTCGAGTGGACAAACCGAGACGGCTCCACCGGTTCTAAAGCGGTTGGTCCCTATACCGTTGATGACCCAGATGTGGAGGCTCCTGTCATTACAAGTGGTACGGTGGCTGATGGCGATGCAGATGTTGACCCCGCACCAATCAATGCAGGTGGTTTCCGATTTGACTTCGACGAAGCTGTCAACGGAACTATTAAGCTGACTGACGAAGCTGGTGCGGATCTCAACTGGATTGCAACCGTAGGTGGTCAAACAGCAACGCTGACTGCGGTCGCTGGACAAGAGCTTGCCAACGAGACAACCTACAAGGTTGAAATTGATGTCAAGGACGGTTCTGGTAATGGAGCACCAGCGTCGATTACCTTCGTCACCAAACCGAAAGAGTAAATAAACTTTTTTATTTTCGGTTTTAATGTTTGAAAAAAGGGCAACGTGTCATTGGCATGTTGCCCTTTTTTTACGCTTAGAATTTTCAAACTATACAGGTTCCATACAAGTTTGTCAGGAAAATCACCACCAAAGGACTTTACAAGGAATACGAAATCTGATAAAATAAATTCATTCGGGAAAATTTCTACAGATATTAAAATTTATCAAATTTTTTGAACGGTTCTTGAGGTTCAGTTGTCTAAACAGTTGAAAGCAACAAAATCAGGGAGAAAGTTCTGTGGAACGAATCGAAACGTTGCTTATTGATGAACTCCGTGAAGGAGACATGGCAGCACTAGCGATTCTGGTTGAAAAGTACAAACGGCTCGTTTATCGGGTCGCAGTTCAGATCACAAAAAACCATGAAGACGCGAATGATGTCATGCAAGATACGTTTCTAAAAGTGTACGAATCTATTCACAGCTTTCGCAAGGACGCTGCTTTCGAAACATGGCTTTATCGTATTGTCGTCAATCACGCCACGAATCTTGTTAAACGCCGAGAGCGCCGTCGCGAATCACCGCTTTCAGGCACTAGCGAGGCGGAGATTCATCCAGATCTGAGACGAGCTACAGATTTAGCAAATAATCCTCACCTAAACCTTGAGAGAAAAGAGCGGCAACGATGGGTCACCCAAGCTATAAATAGCTTGCCGCTCAAGCAAAGAACCGTTGTTATTCTTTACGAATTTGAAGATCTGACACATCCAGAAATTGCTTCAATTCTCAACTGCTCCGAGGGTACAGTGCGTTCCCGTTTGCATTATGCTAGACATAAATTGAGGGATTTGTTGAAGCCTTATGTGGACGCAACAGACTTTCCCCTAACAACAAAAGATAACTAAAACCATAAATGTACCCAAGTTGTTGCGCAATTTGCCTTGATATGTAGTAGAGATATAGCGAGGAAAACATGAAACCTCAATGTCGTTCAATTCAACGGTGCTTGTCTGATTACATAGACTACACACTTTCTGCTCGGCAAACCATAGTCGTGGGGCAACATCTGCGGTTTTGTCGGGATTGCCAACTTGAATTGGAATCTTTGCGGCGGATAGAGGCATTGCTTCGTGTTCATGCCCCTCCACAGCCGCCAGAGGGTTACTACGATCAGTTTGGGGAGCAGTTGCAGCGGCTGATTGAGAAGCGTACTCGTCCTGTATGGTGGGATGCCGCCGCGTTTTCTCGAGCAGCTGCTTACAAGTTCCAAGAGTTTTTACATCAGTTTATGGGTTGGGTTAAACAGTCTCCTGCTTATGCGTGGATGCTGCTTCTCATTCTTATCAGTTTGTCTGCATATCAATCCTTCCAATCCCAAGAGCAGCAAGACCGTTCTGACACTGTAAACTTGTCACAGGTCGTGAAAGTCCAGCCGACCTCTCCTCCAAAAGAAGGAGAAAATCGAGAGGTGATCAGTAACCGGGAACGACTTGCTGCAACGGCACAGACACTCCCTGAACATGTTGTTCAGAGTGAACAAAATATAGATAAAGAGAATGATGTTATTGAATCACTTGCAGAATTGTCAAGGTGGGAGGGCTACCAATTAGATCCTGTTAGCGATAGCAGTGCCGCTAACGAGAGCGATACGTTCAAAGCCATAACAATCGATGATGTTTCCCCCGATCTGATGACCGTTGCCCAGCTATCAAATCCCAAATCAATTGCTGCAAAAGAAGATTTTTCGCAACCCTTAGGTGTGGTAGCTATTCCTGCCTCGGCAGAAATTGGTTGGAGTAACAATCGCTCACTGAATGGTGTTGTTGAGATGTTGATGAATGTGCCTTTACCTAGTTTCTCAATTACCGAAGTTTATGATTCTGTCAAACTTTAACTATATAGAAAGTTAGTTTCCATCTGAAGTTCAACAAAAAACTTGTGTTACTTACGAAAATATGCTACGATTTTTCGTGCAGAACGCGGATCTGCGTTCCCTAACTTAAAATCCCCGTTGGGGTGAGGGGAGTATTTCAGTTTAACAACCCCTCCTAACTATTATCCGAAAGGAGCTCTAATGAATCCGAAACTTTTAGGTGGCCTCGCCGCAGTAGCTTTAGCTGTCGTTCTGTTTTGGCCGGCAGGCAGTTCTAAAAAGGTCGAGCGACTCTATAACGAAGCAGAGCAACTCTACAGTCAAAATGATTACGAAGGGTCAATTGGAAAATACAATGCAGCCCTTGAAGAATCTGTCAAATGGGGGGTCAAGACTGAAGTTATTGATAAAGACTTCCCGACACTTGCAAATTACAAAATTGCTGTTAATTACTCTAAATGGGCTGAGCAGAGCGGTGATATTACCTACTATGACAATGCAATCGAGCAGATTGAAAAAGTTGCGCCGAATGCTACTGTCCCGAAACATCAGGAGGGCTTAACCTATTTATGGGGACACGTCCTCTACAAACAAGAAAAATTTGAACTCGCCGAACCAAAGTTTCACACTCTGATTGAGAACTTCCCCAATAGCCTGTTCGTCGAAAATGCTTGGTATGCGATTGGGCAGCTCAATTATAAACTGCAAAAATATGACGCTGCACGCCGAGCGTATAAAGAGGTACTGGACGGGTTTCCAAACTCAGAGTTCAAAGATGACGCACAACACCTAATTGCGCAATCCTTCCTTAACGAGAAAAATTACGAACAGGCGTACCCAGAATTTGATAAACTCGCCACCGAAGAATTTAAAACGTTCGTAGACCTGCAAGCAGAGGCGATGTACAAAGCCGCTTTCTGTTTGAACCAACTTGCCCGTGACGAAGAAGCAATCGGCAGATACACCCAATTTATCACGGAACACCCAACAAGTGGTTATGTAACCGCTGCCTATTTTGACATAGGCGCAATTTACTCAAAACAGAAGGACTATGATAACGCGCGAGTCAACTATGAACTTGCTTTGCAGAATACGGATGATCGAGACCTGCAAGCAGAAATTCAGGTGACTATTGGTCGTACCTACTACGAGCAGCAAGACTACTCCAATGCAGTTGAATCATACAATACACTGCTTGAAGAGTATCCAGAATGTGATTTTATTAGTGAGGCGAAGTTGGGGATTGCCGATAGCTACTTTAAATCATCATCTTGGAGTGAAGCGGCTGTTGCGTATCAGCGTGTGCTGGACGAGCATCCTGAAGAGACCGATTTTATCCCCTATGTTACCTACCAGATGGGAGAATCAAACTATAAGCTCGCTTCTGATCTGAAGGATGATGGTCAAATAGATGCGGCAAACGCATCTTATGAAGAAGCACTTATGTGGTATCAAAAAGCTGTTGATGACTTCCCCGCAGACCCAGTCGCATCCCATTCACTCTATGGCGCAATCTGGGCATTGAACGCACTTGGGCGGAAGGATGAACTTGAAACCCTCGCGAGGGAATTTATCGATAAAAACCGCATGGATAATGAGCTTGACCTTCTCGCTGCTGAAGTTCAGTTGAGATTTGCTGATCTGAAATTTAACGACTTTAAGCAGTATGAGGACGCAGCTGCGGAATACGCCAAACTTTGGGAGTATCGTGATTTCCCGAAATTTCACTTAATTAAACTGATTGGAAAATTTCAGGAAGCGCGTGCATACTACGAAGCTTCCAAACCAGAGGGTTACCGCGAAGGCGATGCAGACGCGGTATTTAACGAAGCTCTGCTCCAGAACGCTGTAAGTGCCTATCAACAAGCAATAGATAAGTTCAAGGGACCAGAGATTCAGGGCGGAGAAAGTGGTACCTTCCTCGACGGCGTCGAACAGGGACGCTATGATGACTTCCCGCAACGTCCAATGCAGGTCGAGGCATGTGTCATGAATCAGGCGCTCTCTCACGAAAAACTGAATGCGTGGGGGCAAGCACGTGACCTTTACGAAGCAATTCTTCCAGAAAGCGAGAACTATCAACGTGCACAGTTGTTAATCGCACAAAGTCTTGTCAAAGAAGGCAAGAACAGCGAGGCTGTGGCGCATTATCAGTCGATAATGGACGCTTTGGATACGGACAACCGATCCCTCGCGGAAATTAAACTGGCAGACCTGCTGCGCTCCGAGGAGCGATTTGCTGAAGCAGCAGTCGAATATGAAAACGTCGTTGCAGGTAACCCAACTGGCGAATATGCTGACGATGCACAATATCTTGTCGGACTTTGTTACTACAAAGCCGCAAAAGCAGCGTCCGATGATGCAGCGCTTTTAGACAAATCTGTTGCTGCATTCGAGAAATCTATCGCCGATTATCCTGATAGTCCAAATGCGGTTGAGTCTTATTATGGACTAGCACTCGCTTACCGTGACATGGCACTAGCTGGCAATACAGGTGTGTGGCCAAAAGTGCTAGAGGTTGCCGATACTGCTTACGAAACACATGGCGGCAGTGATAATACCATCGTCCAAAAGACTTTGGGTCACATCGACTTAGTCAAGGCGACTGCCATTGAAAAACAGGGGCTTGACTCTGAAGAAGAGAAAGCCGAACTGATTGCAAGTTTGAGGCGAATTGCCCAGAATACCGGGGCGCCAGAAGATTCTCGTTCGCGAGCACAATTGAAAATTGGACACCTGTATTATGGTGACGGCGATCACGAAAAAGCGCTCGCTGAATACCAAGCGTTCGTTCAGATGTTCCCGAATAATGAACTCGTGACGAATGCGTTATATCAGGCATCTGTTTGCTACTACCAGATTGGTCAGAACAGCACGGATGAAGGTGCCCAACAGCTTGCATTCCAGAATGCCGTAAACACCGCAATGCAAGTGACTGAAAGAAATCCCGATGTCGATGCGGCGATCAGTGCCAATTACACGATAGGCTTGGCAAAGCATGCGCTGAATGATAGCAAGGGAGCAATTGCGGCGTTTCAGCAAACCACTTCCTATGAAGGACAAACTGAGGATAAACCCCGACAGGATTTGATTCGTCAAGCACATACCCGACTCGCAGATCTAAATACCGCTGTTGGTGATCATGCCGCAGCCGTGCGAGAATATCAGTATGTGATTCAGAATACAGATGATGATGATCAGAAAGGGCGTTCCTACTTCTCCATAGCGTATGCTCAGGACGAGCATCTCAAGCAGTATGATGATTCACTGCTCAACTATCAAAATGCAATTCAGCTTTCTAAAGATTCGCTCATCAAGGCGCAAGCCTACTATCGAATGGGGTTAATCTATCAAGAAAGACTGAATGATCCTGCGAGTGCACTGCAAGCATACGAAACCTTGATTAATGAGTTCGGTGCAGATTCAAATACTAGCATCCAATCCATGGCGGCGGACAGTGGTATTCGTCGGTCCGACCTCTACCTAAAGTTGGGGCGCGTGGACGATGCAATCGCTCAAGCGGTCGCCGCTCGTGAAGCAGCGCAAACGGTTCCGCAGAAAGTTTCTGCACAATATAATCTCGGTCTTCTGTACTTCGGCGAAGCACGGAAACTCTTCTCAGATAAACCTGGTACCGACTTGCAACCGTATATCGACGCGAGTCGGCGAGCTGCCTCCGCCTATGTTGAAGCGGCCAATGTGGCACCAGCTGATCAGATCAATGATACCATAAGTCCATTTGTTCAGAACGCTCTCTTCTCAGCCGGACAAATCTACTATTCGCTCGGTACGGGGATAAAACTTCCCGACGATCTCAATAGCGCGATTCCGGTGCTGAAGCAATTCACTGAATATGCGGACAAGGGTATCTTCGCTGCCTCGTCAAAGGCGGATGTATTGCAAAACGTCCAGACTGTTTTGGGCTATCTCGCACCTACCTATTATGAATTAGGAAGGATGCAGCTCGGTTTCGACGAAGGGTTTTCTGAAAAGACTGTTAGCTTCTTTGAGCAGTCAGCGGGTGTGTTCATGGATCTCACCAAACGATTCCCTAATGCCGCCGAGGCTCCGTTCTGGCAGTATCAGGCAGGTGAAGCGTACTTCGCAGGCCAACAGTACCTGAAAGCCGTTGAAGAGTACGGGAAGGTCCGGCGAATCAGTGCGCAACATGAACAGGCCGCAGAATCTCTTGCCGCGATTTCAACTTGCTATGCGTTGCTAGAGAAAAATACCGAGAACGAAGCAGAGAAAGAGAAATGGCTGGATAAGGTCTTTGAGATAAATGAGATTCTTGCAAAGAACTATCCAACCAGTCCCTTTGCAGCCGAAGCATTTCTTAACATCGGCAACACTTACTATAACCAAGGGGTTCTCCCCGATGTGACAGAAGAAGACCGCATCCGCTTCTACACGATGGCTATCGAACAGTATGAGAAGGCACTAGCCGTACCCGGTATCAATGCAGAGTCGAAAGAGAATGCCGACCTGTTCTTACGGGATACGAAGAGAGCCCTCTCAGCAGATGTATATATTCAGGCAACCGCCAATTTTGATCGGGCGAGAGTGGCGCCTGAAGATCAGCAGAGAGAAGCTGTCGAGAAAGCAATTGCTGGGTTCCAAGACATCATCAAAACATATCCGGGCACCAAATATGCTGACCTTTCATTAGTTCAGATTGGCGAGGCGTATATGATGCTAGCGGCTGAAAATGATGAGTATTATAACGACGCACTTGACTCCTTTGATGCATTATGGAGCAAGTATGCGGAAGTTCCACCTAGCGATACGCAGGTCAACAGAGCGTTAACGTACTCCCAGAGTAAGATTACCGAAATCACGGAGTATATGAAATCACAAAACATCCCACGTCGAACTGGCGGCGGTGGTGGTGGCGAATAGAACACCACAGTTGTTTGTGATTCGTTAACTTCATATCAATTCAATAAAGGCGTTTGGGGTATTTTCCCAGACGCCTTTTTTTATTTTCCGAAACGCTTTCGATACAGATACAATTCGGCAAGAAATTCCTCTTGCTCACCGGATACAGTCCTCAAGAATAGATTTTTCGGCGATTTACATTCTGCAGTGCTGAGTTGTCGATTTTTGCAGTTGGGGTGCGTTCTGGGAAATGTTATAATATCTTAGTGATTATTTTAGGTAGGCTACAATTTGGGTTAAGACGGGATGTTCAAAAGGGAGAACAACCATTGGCGACGCGGTTAAAACTTTCACTTGGGCAGAGTGATTTAATCGCCCAATCACAGCAGAAGCCCTTGCAGAGGACCCAGCGGCATGGACATCGGGATGGGTGGCGCAAGCCCTTGCAACGAAGCAGGCAGGTCCGTCGGCACCTATCTCCAGAATTACTGAACCAGATTCGCGCCGAAAGCCACGGACGGGCTTACGTTCAAAAGCAGATCAGAAAGAAAACACCGATGGTTTTTGAGCTTTACGGGGAGCATATTGAAGGTATCATTAGCCGACGATTAACTTACGCCCTTGCTGTCGAATCACTCAGCGGAGAAGTACACCACCTTGAAAAACTTAATATCAAGTATATGTACAAGCAGGATGAAATGTCTCAAGTTGTTCAAGATATTGAGATAGATACAGGTTTGAAAATGCAAAACTTAGAGTCAATCGTTCACAAGTCTGAGCGTTTCCAAGTTGATAACCGAGTGCTTGCGCGTTGTTGCAGAGAAAAGATTCCAGCGCGGTTAACTCTCAGAGGTGGGGAGATAATCATGGGGTTTATCAGGTGGTTTAGCCAGTATGAAATAAAAATCCTTTTAGCTCATGGGGGCAACGTTATTGTATTCCGGCACGGACTACAAAGTTTCGAGATAGGTCCACGATGGACATAAAGGCAGGAACGATTTGTCGGGTTGTGGCAAGTTTAGGTTCAGCGAACGGTTTTGTAAAACATCTACTACAACTAAGTTTTCTTATGATCCATCCCCGCGTTCATAATTAGCGCGGACAACGGTTTTAATGCCTCCACGGATGTGAAAATCCCCAACAATCTCAAGTTTCCGCGGATCACACGCCGTAACAAAATCTGCTAGAATTTTATTGACGACATGCTCGTGAAATATTCCGACATCTCGATAAAATAGCAGATACTCTTTCAGCGATTTAAGCTCGATACACTGCTCGTCGGGAGTATAGGTAATCTGAATTGTTCCAAAGTCCGGCAACCCTGTTTTAGGGCAAATCGCTGTAAATTCTGGGGTCGTTACTTCTATGGTGTAGTCTTTGTCGCTATACTCATTTTTCCAAGTTTCAATGGCCGGCGTTTTCATCTCGCGGATATCACTCTGTAGACCATCATAGGATTGATGACGCATAAATGAAAAATCTCCTTTGAGTCTTTTGTTACAGGAATGATAACATCATTTGAGAAATATCGTCAAGGAGTAATGCTGATGAGGTATGTTTCTTGAAAGTAATCGAGATCATTGGGCAGCTTTGCACAAGATATCCCGACCAAGGAGCTTCGGGCATTTCGGTTCTCATCAATCGCACGGTTTTCCCTCGACGGTATCAGTTTATCGTGATACAATCTCCTTGTTACTCAGACAAAGAATCCCCAAATTGCTAGATGACAATTATTGTAATTTAAAATCTTGAAGTTTAATTCACCGGAAACTTTTGAAGCATGGCGAAAGTTTTTACGGCACCGACGAAATCCTACCTAATTCATTTTCTAGCACAGTTTGGTATTGAAAGGGGAGCTTGATTCCTATGTTACAATTGACCCATCCCATCGTTGATATCGCTATTACATGCAGTAATTTTGAGAAGTCGCTGCATTTCTACCACGAATGCTTAGGTCTGGAAATTGTTCTGGATATCCAGATTCCTGAAGACGTAGCGAAAGGAGCAGGATTGGCGCCACGAGGATTTCGCCAAGTTCGCCTGCAAGCAGGGCAAACACTCATTAAGTTGATGGGTATCGAATCGCCACCACCAACGCCCTCCTACGATTTTTCGGCTGGCGTACGCTGGCTCACCTTTTTTGTCGAGGATGTATGGGGAACTGTCGAAGCATTGAAACAGAAGGGTGTGGAATTTCTGTCTGATCCGGTTGGAGCACCGGATGCTGGTGGTGTGGTTTGTGCAAGAGATCCCGACGGCATCCTCATAGAACTCGTACAGAGATGATGTCCCAGCTGCTTTTTAAATTAAAACCGATCCAAACGCCCAACCTTCCAAAATGCTCGTAGATTGGAGAGATAACTCCCTGAGTGAGGGCTGCTGGATAGACACCAAGGAGCACTTTATGGCTACACAATTTGTTGCGGATTTTGAGGCTTATATGCCCGCTGAATTTAACGACGAACCTTACGGGAAGGCGGGGCTAATTGCGGTTGCTGATAAGGCTGGTATTGATGTTTGCGTTGTGTTTCCCGGCGGATTGCCACCCGATCCGGCGGAAATTAACGCGCACCTCCTTGAGGAAACAAAGGGAGAAACCCGCATTGTTCCGGGATGCCTGATCAATCCTACAATGGGCTCCGCTGCCTGCGATGACCTAAAACGGTGCGTTGATGCCGGTGCCCAGACAGTCAAGCTGATGGCAGCAGCACATCGCTATCGTCTGGACGCACCTTGCGTTGATCCAGTCATGGAACTCGCAAATTCGCTTGGCATTCCTGCTACTATCCACTCCGGTTCACCAATGAGTGGCTGCTCACCGGAGTTCATTGGAACGCTTGCAGAACGCCACCCAGATGTGACGATCATCATGGATCACATGGGCTATCGCGAGTGGACGCCATTAGCTGTTCAAGCCGCGGTTGAAAATTCCAATATTTATCTCGGTACAACCCTCATCGCCGCTGCGGAACCGATAACCGTCAAGGGCATTGCACGCGGGGGACGAGTTGGCGCGGATCGAATCGTTTTTGGATCAAACTCGCCCAGTGGCGACGCCGTGAATGGTGTCAATGGTATCCGAAATATCGGGTTTACCGATGAGGAAGCCTCAAGCATCCTTGGTGCAAATCTGAAAGCAATTTATGGTCTCTGAAATTCGATTTGACTTGCCGCAGCTACTTGACTTTGCCACGCCCAGCGATCTCCCAAACGGTTTCCACCTGTTCATGTCTTACAGCGACCAACTCATCGTGTAGATTACTTGTCATGCCTTGATGTAACGGGATGATAGCCAATTGGTCGCCAACACGGAATTTATGTTCTGACTCACTCACGTCGAGATGTCCGTGTTCAACGGACATCCCATATATTTTGACATCCGGGTATCCAACAATATGGCCATAGGGAGTGGGCGGATAACTAGTGAACGTCTTGGCGCCACCATCAATGATAATTCGGTCCGCGGTCGGGGTGCTCACAATCGTAACAATCATCCGCAAGGCACATCGGTCCGGATTGAGCGTCTCTGATCCAGATATGCGCGTCATACCTTCGTAGACATACGAGCCGCTGCGTGTTTCCGTGCAGCCAATTTCTTTGGACGCACGTTCCGCACCTGTCCCGCCTCCGCTGATGATATTGACAGGGATGCCTGCACCATTTAGAAGGTCAACTGTTTCATCAAGGAACGGCTTTGCGCGGATATTGCTCCCATAGGTCATAATGCCTTGAAAATCAAGGCCGGGCATCTCCGTCACTTTTTGGGCGAGTTCAAGCGTGGCTTGAGGGGATTGCACACCGACCCGACGTCCTCCTGTGTCCTGTTCAATGACTACACGTACCGAGCAGCCATCCGCTGCTGCTTGGCTAGAGATTCCTTCGGCGGTTATCTCTGAGTCGAGAGCGACAGTAATCTTTGCTCGCTTGACCAATTGTGTCAACCGTTGCAATTTCGGCTTTCCGACGATGTTGTAAGGAATTAGGATGTCGTCAAGCCCGCCATCAACCATAGCCTCCGCTTCTCCAAGCTTTTGGGAGGTAATCCCCTTCGATCCGGAATCGACCTGCATTCTGGCAATCTCTGGAACTTTGTGGGTTTTTGTGTGAACGCGCAAATCAATGTCGATTTCCCGACAGAGGGCTGCCATATTATAGATATTACGTTCGAGAACATCAAGGTCTACAGTAAGTGCAGGTGTATCCAATTCGGAAATGTGCATATCGTTCTCCTCAATCAATAGATTAACGAACAATCCAACCCTTTTGAGGCGGAATTGCACCATCGGGTTACTTAATTACTCAATTGCACACATACGGTCAATTAATAGATTGAGGGGCTGGGAAACACGAATCCGGACTCGTCGTATTATTCCCAACCCCTCATATATTGTAACTTACCACCATGTAGTCGGTGTCATATTTACTGATCAGCATCTTCAGCTTTTTTGAGATACTCGGGTTCTCGTTTTGTAGACTCCTCTTCGTTGCCTTGCTCTTCCATGCTCGGTTCAACTAAGTACTCAACCCGAAAGTCTCGGACAGATATAACGGGGTAGACTCCATCAAAGCCTACAACCTGCCCTTTGACTTCGACCCCACTAACGCCTTGGTTTGCTTCTTGTATCAACTCATCAAATTTATCATTACCGCTAAAGACGGCCTTCTGATCCCAACCCACAACCATCGCATGATTGATCTCTGATGTGTCAGCGCGCCAACGTCGCCAAAAAGGAACATTGCGTATGTAGCTGCGTGAGAACCCCGGATGTGCATAGAGATTGCCTGTGATTGTGGCTTCGGATTTGGCTACCCAAGCTTGGCTCCCGACCTGGCTGCCCCGGAAGCGTTGATCATTCAATTGACGGGTGATGTCATAAATATCAAAAGTACGTCCCTCATTGTACGGATTCTTACCCCGTCGTGGAGTGACTTCAACGATGGTTGTAAAATGCCGTTCACGCCCGTTTTTGTCAACGGCTGCGGAGAAACTCACATTCTCCGGATCCGCCCAAGGTTTCAATAAACGTCGAATCTGTCGGGCATCATCATTATTGACGAAACCGAAAAGGTGGATTTGGATGCTTTCCACTTCTGCATGGTTTGGATTGGTAAATCCTGCAAACAGAAGTGCGGAAAGGATTAGAAGGTTGAGGTGGAACTTTCTGGGTAACATTTTTCGTTCACTCCTTTAATTAATACCGCCTCGCCCCGACGATTGTTTCGTCGAGAGATCTGAAAAAATCAAGGAATCCAATACAGATACGCACTACTCCTTGGCTGACACGTGGAAATTACACCGAATATATACGCAAATTTTGTACCACCTTAGACGAAGAAGTGTTCCCTCGAAAACAACTTGCAAAAACGGAACTGGTCAAGCACCACCAATTGGCACTCCACACTCTACCCCGTATCATTATTGTAACACAGTTGCTTGTGGGATACAATCCATTACTACAACCAACCGAGGATCATTTAGTTTTTCTGTAGGTGCTTGCATCCCGCCTGTCCCGATTCATCGGGGATTTATCGGGGAGGGATTTCCAAATCCCGACACGTCGCTATAGGAGCGACTTCCCGACTCCGACTTTTCAAACAAAACGGGTAAAAAGCCTAAAACTGAATAGCCCTAACAACCAACTGATTAACGCCCCGATGCCCGATGCAGTTTACCTCCAAAAATCAACACGCTCTTATCATTGATTTTTTTGTTTGGTTTAATTCGTGAAATTGCTTCATTCGTTAAGATGATAAAAAATCGACAGTCATATAAACGAGCCAGAGGTGGGGCTATTCGGAAACGCTGCTATCCTCCTTGACGTTGAGTTAAATATTGTGCCAGTTACTTCCTCGTAGGGCTAATTGCCAAAGATCCATTGAAGTCGCAGCTGATTAGGTCAATCCCACTGAAACTGGGTATCGGGGTGGGACATAAGCCGTCTTCCATCAACTATATCGTTCTAAAAGAGCAGGGACGTGTAGGTGAAGTTTGCTAGCACCCCTTGCTTGGGACTGTCCACAATTGAGGGGAATGTCTTTTGAGTTATCAACGAAACTTCATCATCGCGATAATCTCACTGCTCGTTCTTTTTGCCACCGGGGTTATCGGGTATTGGATTATTGAAGGGGAAAATACGCATCACAAGTGGACTATATTCGATGCTATTTTTATGACGGTTATTACATTGACGACAGTCGGATACACCGATGACAATATGTCCAAGGTGGGAAGGACTTTCACCGTTTTCCTATTGCTCGGTGGGTTTGGCATCTTTGTGTATAGTATTACCGTCGCAACTGCCTTTATTATTGAAGGCCAATTCCGAGAGGTGTTTCGACGAAGGAAGATGGAAAAATCAATCGATAAACTTTCAAACCATTACATTGTCTGTGGTATAGGGGATACAGGAGTTCATGCGCTGGAAGAAATGATCCAAATGGACATGGATTTCGTTGCCATTGAGTACGAGCAAGAACGGATCGATCATGAACTGGAAACGAAAGATTTCCTGTATGTTCATGGTGACGCAACAGAAGACGAAGTTTTGATTCGGGCGGGCGTTGAACGTGCACGCGGATTGATCACTTCGCTGTCACGCGATCAGGATAATCTATTTGTTGTTCTCTCTGCGAAACAATTGAATCCAGGGCTGAAGATTGCCTCTAAAGCGGTTGAAGCCAATTCGCTATCCAAGCTGAAGCAGGCGGGAGCAGATGAAGTGGTTTTACCAGACCATATCGGCGGTATGCGACTGGCTTCGACGGTTACACGTCCAATCGTGGTTAACTTTCTGGACATCATGCTCAGAAGCCAAGAGACCACGCGCTTTGCTGAATCAGTTATCCAGTCGGGAACGCCGTTGGTGGGGCTTACTCTGGGTGAGGCGCGCATTCCGGATCGAACAAACCTAATGGTTGTCGCTGTTCATACACGGAATGGGGAGTTCATTTATAACCCTTCTGGTGGGTTAAAGCTGGAGGCTGGCGACGGCTTGATTGTTATCGCGGATAACGAGCAGCGAGAAAATCTAAACAAGCTGACGGGCGATACACTTTAGTCTTTCAATTGTCTCCAGAGTCAAGTTGCCTGTATTGCTTCATCACGTCCTGCAATCGATCCAAAGGGATAGCATGGATCGTGTTCCCCTTTTTACCGATGGTCGTCACTGCTGTAGTCATAGAGTTGAGGATTGACTCCTCGGTCGCTTCAATGACCGCTTGATACAGGGCATCCATCCGACGATTGGCGAGCATCGTGATAGGGAATGTCCCATCCTCCGTCCGACGTGGAATGGTATTCGCAGTCGAAAAAGCAATTACGAATTCGCCGCTACTAACCGTACTTGGCGTACCGGTACGGGCGAGCCCATGTGTTACCCGCTTGGCAAGTTGCATCAGTTGGCGATGTACCAGGGGCGCATCTGTTGCTACAGCGATGATGAACGAACCATCTCGACTCCACTCCGGTGTGAGTTCGGTGATTTCTTTGCCGACAGGAACACCGTTGATCTGCAACTGATGGCGCCGACCTCCGTTGGAATTAACCAGCACCCCGACCGTGTATCCGCCCCGATCTGCAGGCAAGACCCGTGATGATGTACCGATACCTGCCTTAAAGCTGTAACACCGCATTCCTGTGCCTGCGCCAACACACCCCTCTGCAACAGGACCATCTACCGCATTTTCTATCGCCTGAACAGCGTGTTCTGCAGTGACGTGAAGCCCACTGATATCATTCAATCCACCGTCATAGCACTCTGCAACGATGGGCAGAATGATATGGTTATCTGGATAGCGTTTGATCATGTATCGCACAACGCCATCGTGAACGGGACCAACGCTAAGTGTATTGGTCAGCATTATTGGAGACTCGATCCATCCTGCTTCGTTAGCCCATGCTAACCCTGTGGCTTCGCCGTTCCCGTTAATTGCATAGCCTGCCCCAAACAGCTTATTGGTCCAAATATCGTCACGCGGGATAACAGCAGTAACGCCTGTCCGAACATTCTCACCGTCTTTCAACGTGACATGCCCCACCTTTACCCCTGCGACATCCGTGATCGCATTGTGTTTGCCGGGTTCATAGATCCCGATCTCAATACCGAGATCTCGTGCCCGTGCTCGACCCTCCGGGACACTGGAACCTTGGTCAGAGTTGACCGGCATCCAACCCGCTATCAAACACAAAAATAGGCTGAACCATAATCTCATATGTTGTTTTCTCATCATTTTGGTTCCTTATTATTACGCTTTACTTCAACTCAGGCTTACCGGCGACAAGCCACGCGGTATACCAGTAGCTCGCCGTTGCTGTTGCCGCATCATTCATTCGCTGCACCGCGATCCAGCCGCTAAATCGAAATAGCTTTTCCAGATATGGTGTGCCGTAAGTATCCTCGCCTAACTTTGCCGTGCGGTCAGCATGGAGAAGGTTGTCGGCGTATACATAGCTATCAAGCACAATATCAAAAGCAGCCTCCAGCGGATCTTCAATTTCCGATGCCGTCTCCGGTGAGAGATGGATTTGCTCTGCGTAGGCATCCACCATATCGTCCTCAAAGCGTTGATGCACACCATGTTGGTTGGTCAATTGTCCGTTATAGTTTTTGACGACATGCAGCGGCATATGGATATCCTCAACATAGTGGGCGAGTGCACCGGCGGTCTGAACAATTTTTTCGGTATCTCCTGATTTCATTGCCTCGGATAGCAGTTGTGTGTACTCAGCAATACGCCACGTTGCCACTCCGCGTTTTGTAACATCTTCCACACCAAATTTCGCAACAGCCTCATCATAGTTGTGGGGAAGTTCTTCAAACGGATAGGGACCGTAGATATCAATATCAAGAAAATGCCGGGGACCTTCGGCGCGATCCCCTGTTTTGTAGACATTGAGACTAGTCAAAGATAGTAATTTTTCCTTTGTATCAAGGGCAAACTGGGTATCCCCTTCAGAGCCGAGCAATACCGGCTCCCCACTTCGGTTTTTAAAAATATCCGTCTTATCTCCCAACAGATATATCGTATCTGCCTCTTTCCTAATCGGATACTCCTGCTCACCTATCGTTATGTACCACCTGCCATTTTTCCCGCGAAGCGAGACCGAAGCGTTTTTCGGAAAGTCGACTCCGTGTGCCTTAAACACTCGACGTAAGTCCGCCGTAATCTCTCCATCGTTCAGATCTCCTTCGTATTTTAATCCAATCCGAAACAGCAGCTCTCTTCTCCACCGATCAGGATCGTTTGAGTGATAGGCGAGTTTTTGGCGGTGCTTATCGAAAAATGGGGAAATTTCTGAAGGCAGAGAATCGCAGGCGGCATTGGTCATTCGCTTGTGCGCGTTGCTTCCCCAAGGAAAAACTTGGGGCGCGTAGCAAGCGATTAGAGTGGCATACACAGATAATGAAATAAAGGTTGACCAAATTCTTGTTTTCATCTTAAAACGGATGGGGACTTAATCCAATTCCTTTCAGTTGCTCCATGTAGATATGGCGGATATGGTTGAAGATATCAATATAGGTGGGTGTACGGTAATCGGGGTAAGTCCATTCCCAAGGTTGGAAGGTCTTACGGTAAAATTTGAGCGTAATTTCGGCATAAATACCATCTTGGAGATAGATGCGGTGTGCATGGTCTTTCGTCGAAGCAAGTACCAACTTTGCCGCCGTAATGTAACCCGGATCAAGATTAACCGGGCGGGGAGCCGTATCACCCATTGCAAAATCACATTCGACTGCATTAGAAAAGCATTTGGCGGGCGCGAGTTCCTCGGCGGAAATCAGTCTCTCAAAACTCACAAACTGACGCTTCAGATCTCTCCCCATCTCTGCTTCATAGTAATCGGTATAATCAAAAGGCAATAAATCGCTGGCAAAATCAACCCGTCCCAGCTGTTCCGACAATCGTTGATGTACGATGGAAAGCAAATCGGGAACCGCCGTAATAATCCCAACGATCAGTTTAACAGGTGGATGAGATCTGATTTGCCCCATATTAGCATGACCTCATGAATTTAGCCCATTAGCATCAGATCAGATTCAAGCCGCGACCGCCGATGTGCCAAGATGTTCTGCCAACCAGGCTCTCAGCGGTACATCCTCGTCGGTTGGCGAGGTGTAGCCGTGCCAACTGGTACTCGCACCCAGTAATTGCCGTCGAATTGGATCGCACTTCTCCATAAAGTTTCCAACGGTCATGTCGTCCCTTGGGCGTAGCCAGCGGTAGCTGTAGCCATAGAATAGCACCTTGCGTGTAATATCCGATTCGTTTGGGCTGCGGGAATGCCAGATACGCCGGTCGAAAATGACTGCCGTGCCGGGCGGAACGCAAACCGGAGTCGCCCCTTCCGGATCCGAAACGTCATCGGCGGGAAACTCCAGTTTATTCTGAGTGTGGCTTCCCGGAATAACGTAGAAATTTCCGCGCCCTACTTCGGTTGTATCGGTAAGGAAGTAACCAACCTTCACTGAAACTCGTGGACGAGGATCGGTTTCCAATTCAGAGTTCAAACGTCCACTGTCCTGATGCCAGCCCAATCGTTTCCTCTCCTGCTCTGCATCCGGTGGCGGTGGAGGTGTGATGTCCATGTGGGTGAGGTAAAGCTGAATGTTCCAGCCAAGTATCCCCCACACTTTGGGGAATACCTTGTGCCAGTCGAGCAGATCTAAGAAGACTTCGTCCTGTCCCACGAAGTCCAGCTTATGTACCCACTCGTGACTCTCCATCTTTGTCTCCGTCCGGTGCTGTGCATCAATCCGGTCTACCACCGCCTCAATGTCCGAGGTCATCTGTGATGTCAGCGCATCAGGGACGATTAGGAAACCGTTACGCTCGAATTCAAGGCGTTCATCCTCAGTTAGACAGTAATCTAAACATGCGGTGTCCATATATGCCTCCCTCAACTGTTTCTGTTGTACTGTCCCCATATCATTTGCATTTCTGAAACGCGTAATACATTAGGCACTACCGACCCTATTCGGTATAGACCGCTTCGATCAATCCCTTCATATAACCGATAGCAAAGAGCCGCTCCATACTATGTTCGTCCGGAATGCTCGCATCGCCCATTTTTGGAAAATGATCCGGACGTGCGACTCCCGCATAGCCAACATCACGATAGGCGCGTACACACTCCGCCATATCAGCCTGTCCATCATCGTGGAACGCCTCTACGAACTTATCAGGTGTTCCCTGCACGTCTCGGAAGTGAACAAAGAAAATCTTTTCCTGTTCCCCAAAATGCCGAATCACTTCGGGCAGGTTATCGGTCATCAGGGAGAAGTTGCCTTGGCAGAGACCAATCCCGTTAACAGGACTTGGCACCAAATCGACGAGTTTCTGATAATTCTCCACGTTGCTCATAATCCGGGCAACTCCTCGAATAGGCGACAGCGGTGGATCATCCGGGTGCATCGCCAGTTTGACATCAGCTTTTTCCGCAACCGGAACCACACGTTCCAGAAAATACTTCAGGTTCGCCCATTGCTGTTCTTCGGTGATGACACCATGCTCGGTCAGGGGGGCATTCTCCATGTAACTATGATCATAGCCGCTGACCTGAGATCCACCGCGTGAAGGAATTGTAACCGATGTTCGGAGGACAAAAAGAATTGGCATCCACGCAGGACACCACACCGGAATCCCCAACGCCCCCATGTTGCGGATAAACTCACAGATGACATCAATTTCTTCATCGCGTCCCGGCAAACCGAGTTTTATTTTCTCCATTGGGGGACGGCTCTCAATTACCTGTAGGTCAAATCCGCTATCCTCGTATGTAGCTTTTAGACGGGCAAGCGACACATAACTCCACGGCTGTTGTTCGTCGCTTGCATTCGGTATCGGATTCAAATCCAAGCCGCCAACCACATACTCAACGCCGGCTTGTTTGGCTAATGTCCAGACGGGGGTCGGTTCCGGTCCAAGTGCCAAAGCAATCTTTACCATTTTCGACTCCTTTCTTCTTAACGTGAAAGACTGAATTACATGCTGTCGCGTTTCCAGAGCTTTCGATAGATTATATCACAACCATCAATGGCTTCAATCGAAAAACCGTTTTAGCAGCAGTGAGGATAAAGCGATAGACACTGCATTGCCACTGTATCGCCTTGACTAATTGGAGCTTAGAAGTTTAATACAGAAATTTTCAAAGCGGATCCAATGTTCTCCATCCGGCGGACCGTTGTAGCACTGGATACTCACCTGATCATCGCCCGGTGGGGGTAGTTCTCCCGTCGCTGCTGTGTGAAATTCTGTATCACCTGAAGGGCGATACTGCGCTTCCCACAAGTCAGCAGTAACCAGCAGGCGCAGCCGGACACTGTTTGATGGCATCGCTGCTCTACCGGGGATAATGTAGATATCACCATCAATGAGTTCCTTAACCTCCTTGAAGACCGGTTTGCCATCGTTGTACCACGTAATTCCCGCCTGCTCATACTGCTGTGTGGGGAGGGTATGGTTCGTGATAGTTACTTCAATGGCGTAGGTGCCATCGCTACGGTCTGGTGCAGTTCTCAGCAGCGCATTCCTGACCGTATCTGCTACGCCGGGGCGAACACAAATCTCCAGTCCACCGTCCCGGAGCCGCCAGTCGTCAGAATCTTCCCGCAGCCAAGACCAACCTTCATCAAGTTGAGCATCGAAGTTATCTTCAAAGATAATTTGTTCATTAGATGAACTCATGTAAGTACCTCCATTTGGGTTTGGGCGTCAGGCTTCCTCCCTTAAAACGGGGTATTGGATTTTAGCGCAACGCTTGGTTAGGTAAAAAAGTATTTGTAAGACACGCTCCATCACTACTGAGATTACCGAAAGCTGTAACCCCGCGCGAGCGGTTTTTCGATTCAATCAACGTCTCAGATCTCAATCCCTAATTCACGGTTTGCGATGTTCTGGTAGGTGTTCAGTTTCCCGCCGACAACCTCTTCCATACGGACAATTCGACCCGCTTCAGAGGATTCATGACAAGCCATCACAAGGGCAACAGCCAATAACCCCTCCTCTGCTCCAACTTCGACTGATATTCCATTGTCGATTGCATCCAAAAGTTCGGCGAGTTCCATGGCGAGAATATTTAAGTCACCTCCGCCACCCACGCCCGATTTAGACTGATCATAGCGCGCAAGTCGTTCGCCGCCGAAAAATCGAGCGGTGCGGTCATCAAGCAAGAAATCAGGCACAAGCGCCAGCACATCGTCGTCATCGAGCACACCATCCTGATCGTCTCGGAAGAGACGTAATGGTTGACCGGTGCGCACCGACGGTAGGTCAATTTGACCTTCGCTACCGAAGATCGTGAAGCGTCGAAACCTGGGACCATGTGCTGCTTGGTCATATAGCCACTGCCCCAACGCGTCGCTTTCAAATTCAAGGGTGGCCATCATTAAGTCAGGCGCATCTGCTGACTGAACATCGGGGTAGGTGTGGGCATAGTGATCATGAAACCCCTTAACACGGGTTCCTTTGAAGATCCGCTCACGTTCTTGAAGGCGAACCTTGCCCGTTACCTGTCTAACGGGACCAGCCAAATATATTTGCATGTCGGCGTTGTGGACACCGGACTCCAGTATTGATCCGCCCTGTTTGCGGAGATATTGCCAGCCACCAGCGGATGCATTACGTCCACCACCCGCCGAGAAATCTAAAACCGTGCGGAGGTCGCCGATAGCACCCACGTCAAGTAATGCTTTCGCTAGGCGGCTTATCGGGTCGCGCCGATAGTTCTCTGCTACCGAGAGCACCGTGCCGTATTTCTGGGCAGTAGCCTGCATTGTTCGGCAAGCTGCCACGGTTGGTGCCATCGGTTTCTCACATAAAACGTGCACACCGTTTTCTGCTGCCACTCTGGCAATCGAATGATGAGCGGATGCTGCAGCAACGATGTCCAGTACCTCTACACTTGAGCCAGCAATGGCATCTTCAAGTGAGCGGTACGCCTGTGGTCGATAGCCAAAAAACTCCTCTGCCTCACCCGCAACGAATTCTGCACGTTCCAACTCTGGATCAATCACTGCAACAAGTTCAATGCGTCCGGGTTCCAAATTCTCTAAGACACGATATCCACGCAGGTGCCGGCGACCCATACCACCGCATCCCGCGAGGGCAAGCCGATGACGTTCGTACATTTTTCCTTCTCCTAATACCAATCCTGACGATGGTTCGCTTACCATCGCTTAAACGCATAAGTCGGTATACCAGTCACCAATCCAACGATTCCCCAGATGCTGCCTATCGTGAATGCACCCAAAACCAACCCCAGAAAGAACGGGAAGGTTCGACGATAAGTCTGTATGCCTCCATGCCTGAGGATTGCCCCTTTCACCACCCAGCTGATAAGAAACGGAAACCACAGATGTTCGAAGGGTAGATATCCAGTTATCGGATAAGCCAACGGATGCAGCGGCCACCATAAGAACCGTAATCGCAGCACTGTGTTGATAAACACAACCAGGGCGCCAATACCAACGGCACTGAGCGACTGTGCATCCGGTTCTATTGGACGTACAAGCCACCGCTCAATTACTGTGTAAGCACCAATGCCACGCCCCTCACTGACACCTCCCCATTTATAGCTGAATTGCAGAAATGTCCAGAACGTTACGATAATACCCACAACGACGGAAAACATAATAACTTTTCCAAGTTTGCGGGTATCCATACCCGACCGATCTGCCAGTTTGAAACTTTCCAGCATATACGGCATCGGATGGTTCCTGAATTGTTTCGTGAATGTCCAAAATGGTGCTGCTGCCGTTAATGTCTGAGATTCGAGTTTACGACTGCCCACCATCGCTATGAAAAGCTGGAGCGGACCGTAGTGGTAAATCCCGTGTATTGGGGGACCGAGTTCCGCTCGTGTTCGCGTGTGTGCAAACGCAATAACGAAGTAAACTCCGAAGAACGCCAAGCCAAACTGAACGGTGGTTCCAGCTTGATATGAAAAAAACACTAGGAAACTAATTCCTACAATTATGCCAAGTACCGCAGTTCTGTACTTTATCGGTTCATCGGAATCGTCCACCTTAGACCTTGCCCCGATAGCCCTTTTTATGACCTGCCAAATCGGTTTCCGACCCAGCCAGAAGGAGACAATGGCGATCCCCAGATATCCACCCAGTACCTGCTGGGCAACAAATGGATATCCGGGCATATTGACCCCTGCCATACTACCTATAACTCGTTCTGCTTTCCAAAGAAGAAAAAAGAACCAGCACGAAAAAAGGAGATCGAGTGGGATAGCAAAGGCAAGACCAATAGCAAAAGGATTAAACTGAACAGGGAAATTGCCCATCGTGTTAAATGGGCGCTCTGTAAAGTAGACGTTGAGGTTGTATCCAAGCGGAATCTGTGGGAGTACAGGGAACAGGTAGGTTGTTCCATTAATTAGATTGATGCCAGCAGCCAAACCAAAACCGAGCCAAAGCAATTTGTTTCTGAAAAATGGATGATGCCCATCCCCTTCGCGGCTCATCTCATAAGGCAAATGAACGAGCGGATAAGTTAATTTCTCCTTTTCGATCCACTGTCTCCTGATAATTACGTTCAGGCAGAACATGGTAAACGCAACCACCGAAAGGAAAAGCGTCCACCACACCATCGGTTCAAGCCAGCCTCTGATATGGGCCGCGGTGTAAAATGTCGATTCCCCCTTGTAGAACCCGTAAAGCACCTGATCGTCATTTACGGTAAGTCGTTGCGATAAATACTTCCAAAAGAGGTTGCTCCAATCGTTTTCCGGCGTTGCAGACCAGCGGGCAGTACCCAACGTGCAAAATATGGATTGGCTAAAATCATGACCACTGACGCAGACCGCTAAGAGGAGCATTGTATAGACTGTCAGCAGCTCCTGTTGACTCAATGCAATCCGCGGTACCCACCGCTTCAGCAGCATGTTCACCAAGATCAAGGACAGGAAAGTGAAAACTGCATTATAAAAAATCGTCATCGTGGTTGGGTATTGCGTATTCCAAACCGTTTCCCACTGTACGACGATATAGACGTTAATTGGTACAAGCGCTAAACCGATGAGTACCGCTCGTAAGGTAACATCGGCTTTGCTATCATTTTTCGTCGGGTGCGCCATGCTTTCCCCAGTCCCGTGAACAGTACAAAATCCAATGAGAGTCAAGACTTTAGGATCCGCCTCGCTCCAACTACGCTATTATATCCATTCCTCCCTGCGTGTCAATGGAAAACTGTTTGCTCCTGTGCCCTTCATGCACCCCATATATTTCCATGTTGACGGGTGGGACACCAATTTGCTAAACTCTCGTTGTGCAACATCTGGATTATGGATTTATCTGGAGCAACGATTGCCCAAGTTGGAGGTTTATCATGATTATCGATGTACATACACATCTTTCTACCCGTGAGCAGTGGGGCAAAGTTTTCGTCGAAGTGTTTGATCGGGGATATACCGGTTATACTGGGATTGACTTGGAAGTAACACCCGAAATACATTGGGAGGCTGTAGCGACGGTTTCGCGTGCAATCGTTTTTGGGATTAATTCCATTGCGCTAGGTATGCACACACCGAATGACGCCATTGCCACGTACGCTAAGGCGCACCCGGAAAAAATCATCGGCTTCATGTCGGTCGACCCGAACGACCCAAACGCATTAGATGAAATTGATCGAAGTGTCAACGATCTGGGATTAAGGGGTATCAAGATGAGTCCGGTATACCAACACTACGATCCAAATGGTGATAAAGCGCGGCGGGTGCATCGTCGTGCAGAAGAATTGGGACTCCCCATCCTGACACATGCGGCGTACCATGTCATTGCCAATACGCCGATGGAGTGGGCAAATCCGTTGCTCTACGATCCCGTTGCTCGCGAATTCCCGAACCTGAAAATTATTCTCGCTCATATCGGATTGCCTTGGTACACTGACGCAATGGTGATGATCCGTAAGCATCCAAATGTATTTGCTGATGTTTCTGGCGGGGTTCCTCTACGACCTTGGTGGGGGTATCAGGCATTGACATTCTGTCATGAGAACCGCGTGATGGACAAACTCCTGTTCGGCAGCGACTTTCCAATCGCCACCATTGAGGAAACTATTGAGGCACTCCGCACTGCTAACCGCTTCGCCGAAGGGACCGGTATGCCGCAGATCCCAGAGGCTGACATCGAAGCCCTCATCCATCGTGACTCCCTCTCCCTACTTGGGTTGGATTAGTGCGATTCATCCAAGAATCAACCCTACTTCATTCTGTTCGTCATAATATATAAGGAGATGGAGAAATATGACAAGAAGACAGCACCACCAGCGAAACGTGGTGATATTCAATTTATTTTTAGGCTGCCAACAACTGAAGTTATTCTTACGAAGCCAGCGACAGTCAGCGAGAATTGGTGTAGGATTGGGGAACTTCGTATGCCTGCTGTTCCTGATTACCGCTTATCTCTTCGCTCCTCTGGCAACTTTTGCGCAAGCCCCACCTATTAGAGAAGATCAGACCGCTATTCAAAACGCCCACGATTTATACTATGCCCATAAGTATTCGGAGGCTGTTGAAGCGTATCAGGTTCTATTAAAAGCACCGTTGCGCCAGCACTCAAAAGATGCGATCCGCATGAATTTAGGACGGTCCTACGCAAAATTGGGTGATGATGCCATGGCACTCCAGAGTTTTTATGCCGTGATCGACGATGATCCAGATGGTTCGTATGCGAGTCAAGCGGTGCATCGAATTGGAGCACTTTTTCGCGATAGGTATCAGTATAAAGAGGCAATTGTCCGGTGTCGCCAGCTTGCTGGCAAATATCCAAATACGCAAACTGCCGCGATCGCACGTTATCTAGTTGCCCAATATATTTTCGCAGATGGTGGCTATGACGAGGCGATTGAAAATTACCGCAGTTTCCTAAATGATTTTCCGTCCTCTCCGTACCGTAACAGTGCGCTCAATAGCCTTGTCCGGCTATATCGACTTCGTCACAGATACATTGATGCAGAAGAATTAATCCGGGATGAACTACGCCAAAAACCAGATGATATCAACCTGATAGAGCGGTTAGCGGATCTTTATAAAGTACAGGAGAAATACGATGAGGCGTTATCTCTATACCGTTCTGCCCTTGAACAGAATCCGAAAAATACAGATATTCTGAAGAAACTTGGAGAGCTTTACGCGGAGCGTGGTCAGCAGGATCTTGCAGCGGAGCAGTGGACCAAAATTGTCCAAGATGATCCAGATCAAGCCTACCGATACCAGCAACTGGGGTCAATATATACCTCTCACCAGATGTATGAAAAGGCTGTCGAAGCTTATGAGACAGCTATCAGTCTGAACTCCAAAGATGCTCAACTCTACAATCGGCTTGCAGACGTGTACAAAATCCAAGGGCAAGTTGATATGGCTGTCAATACCTATCTACGTGCATTGAGTGTTGTGGATATTGGCTACAGCGGGCGTGACATACTTGTCCAAAGCATGGCAGAAATCTACGAAGGGGTTCAACAGCAACGTCTGCTTGAGCAGGTTATTGACCGGATCCAAGTGGCGTTAAGAACGGAACGAAATCCGAGTCTGACACTGGCTTTGGCGGAGGTGTATTTCTATCGTGGGAATTTAGATTTGGCACTCAAACATTTTAAGCGGCTGCGCCAGCTTTATCCCGCTGACCGTGGACGTATCCTTGAAAAGTATGCACAAATTCTGGAACGAAACAAAAACCCTAAAGCAGCAGATTTTTATCAGGCAATTACTGAACTCTTCCCGAATACGCCTCTGGCTTGGACCGCACGGATGAAATTGGCACAATTCTATGAACGGTGGGGACGATGGGAGGATGCGCTGACAGTTTTAACAGATATGACGCAGCGGAGCAGCCAACCAGCTGCACAACTGCTCTTGGGAAATGTATGGTTACACGGAATTCGTGATCCGGGGGCGGCACTACAGGTGTACTTGGGGTTAGCTAACCAACCACTGTCAACAGACCAAAAAATGCAAGTTCGACTCGGTGTGGCAGCGTGTTACATTTTGCAGGGAAAATTCAAGGAAGCAGAAAGCACGCTTCGTCCGATTGCCGATGTAAACAGCAATTTCAAGGCGGATGCCCAAAAACTAATCGGTGATGCCCACTTGCTTCGGGGCGATATTGAAGCCGCAGTTGCGGCATACAAGCGCGTACTTGATATTGCGATGTCCAATCCGTTGAGCAACGATTCTCTGGACAGGATTGTTCTGATTCAGTCCAATTCAGACTACAGCAGCGAACCTCTCAAGCGTTACCTTGAAGCACTACGAAGCGATTTAAGCGGAGAGACTGAAGACGCATTGAGATTGTGTCAGGAGACAATGAAGGAATACCCGACAGCACTCATCGTTGATGATCTTTGGATGCTGATGGGTGGAATTCATCAGCGCGAAGCACGATATACTGACGCTATTTCAGCATTTCAGCGCGTCGCCATTTTGGAGGGGAGTCCAATCGCGGCGGAGGCAACGGCGAAAATCGCAGATATCTACCGTTGGCATCTCAACGAACCAGGCAAAGCAAAGGAGACCTATTCCGCACTCATTCAAGATTATCCTGAGAGTGTGATTGTCGCCTACGCTCGGCAGCAGCTTGATGCGCTTATGAGGGAGAAACAGTAAGCCGGAAAGCGTGTGGAGAGACCTACCTCTATGAGCACAAAAAAGGCAGGCGACTTGACACAAGCCTCCTGCCTATACCTACGAAATACGAATCCGGTTATACACTGAAAGATTCGCCACAACCACACTCAGACCTCGCATTTGGGTTGGTAATCTTGAAGCCTGACTCCATTAGACCATCTTTGTAGTCCAACGTCGAACCGGCGAGATAAAGGGTGCTGCGCGAATCGATAAAGACCTTCAATCCATGTTGCTCGAAGACCTTATCACCATTCCGTTGTTCATCGAATCCCAGATTGTACTGAAAACCGGAACACCCGCCCCCAATAACCTGCATACGCAGACCGTGCGCCACGCTAGCATCTACAGCCTCTTCTCCCATCGCGTCCTGCATTAACAGGTGTGCTTTTTTCGCCGCAGCTTCGGTCACTATAATCATTTTGATTCCCCTTTGTTATTTAGATGTGAAATATAATTGTGGATTGCAGCTTTTAATACCTTTTCGGCAAGTTCAGCATAGCGTACTTTATCCGGCGGTAATCCTCCAAGTGCTTCATCAACTTGTCGATCTGTTATGTCTAATGCTTCCTGAATCGTGTGTTCTTTGATCATCTCTGTGATGAGCGAGCTGGCTGCGATTGCGGTTGGACACCCAAAGGCTTTAAACTTTGCATCGACAATCCGGTCTTGAGAAACCCTGATTGTGAGTTTCATCATTTCGCCGCTGGCAGGTGTGCCAACAACCCCTACGCCGTCCGCATCTGCAATTGTACCAACATTCCGCGGATTTTCATAATACTCGATAACCTGTGCGGTGTGCATATCCGTCTCCAAATCCCCGCTCTCATAAAGACAGGCTCTATGGCGACGAAAGCCATCTATCTATATTATATTGCACCCACATATCAATGTCAAATTTACTTTGGACGTGACAGAATTGGTTTTTCACGTCTCAGTATTAAGGGTTGCATCCTGCAGCCGGCGAAGCTTAAGTATAAAGGAATCCTCATCGAGGGCTACCATATCGTAGGTAATTGCGGTTCCTTTTGCTAAATCTGTCTTCAATTTAGCACCGGGTGCCAAACCCAGCGGAAGCAGATTTTCTATACGGGCAGTTTCCGCTTTTTCTGCCAATCCGTTAACCGTATATCCGCCCCCACCATCTAAAATCTCTCCGCACTTCAGATCTCGTTTTGCAACAGTAATCACCTCTGCGGTCGGCGTAGTCAAGGGTGTACCCGTGGGCTGCCCATAGAGCGCAGCTTTTATAATGGATATAGGCGCTGCTACCGCTACGAGATGATATGGTCGATAGAGCAGAAAGTTTTTGCCGTTACCCCCCGGATAGAGATGATAGCCCGCCAAATCCTCCTGGGTAAAAGGATGGTCGGTTCGGATAACCACAAAAACCCCCATCCGAAGTGGCGAGTCTAATGGGGTTATCCCATCCTCCGCCACGCTATTAGCTAATTCAACTACCCCATGCTGACTCAGGAGGCCTCCCTCTTCTCGCAGGCTGAAAGCTTGGGGAATCTGGGACAGATTAAGTGAAGGTTCGTGCATACCTCGTACGTCCGGCGGTAGACCGGTCATATTCGCAAGTGCGGTCATCTCAACCTGTGCCTTGGTGCCATCGCGGAACGAATTGAACATTTTCAGGTTAATTGTTCGCCGTTCGATCATTTCCTGGCTGAATCCGAAACGGTCTGGTACCGTATCCGGCGTACCCTCTCTATCATCACCATAGAAGACTGTACCGCGACCCGCAGCCACAATTTCAAATCCGAGCGTTTTTGCCCAATCCACGATGTTCATGGTTACACCGGGTTGATCACCATCTACAAGGGTGTAGACGACACCAGCAGTATCCGCCAGGCGGCTCAGATAGGGTCCTATGGTCACATCGGCTTCCACGTTAACCATCACCAGGTGTTTGTTATGGGTCAATGTATGATATGCCATGTGGGCACCAACCTCTGGAACCCCGGTAGCTTCCACGACTACATCTATCAAATCAGATTTGGGGAGGAGTAGCCCATCTGCGGTTATTGCTCGTTTGCCGTTGTGGATGGCTTCGTTCAATCCCTCGGCATTTTGTACAACTTTTATAGCGTCCGCTGGTACGCAACTCGCTGTGTAGGCGTGTTTGGCGTGGTCCAAATTAATATCGGCGATGGCACTGGCTTCGACACCCTTCATTTGGGAAAGTTGTGCCACCAATCCCGCGCCGAATTTACCAGTACCAATGATACCCACGCGGATGGGGTTATTCTCCGATGCACGTTTCGCTAATAATTTACTGAACATTACGGTCTCCTTGTGTTGCGCAGATGTAGGATGAGGATTAGTTCGCTTTTAGACGGAGGATCTCATGCCACAGTCTCTCTACCTTTTGCTTCAATTCCTCAAGAGTTCCATCATTCTCAAGCACGAAGTCTGCGTACTTTACCTTTTCGGATAGTGGCATCTGTGAATCAATCCGCGCTTGAGCCTCGGCTTGACTGGGAGGGCGATTTTGCTCAATGGCTCGTTCCAACAAACGCTGAAGTTGGGTTTGCGTCGAAGCTGTGACTACAACGATGACATCCACTGTATCTTGCGAGTTCGCCTCAATAAGCAACGGTGCATCAATCAAGACAACGCAATTTGCATCCTCGGTGACGAGCCTATTGGCTTCGGAACGAGACCTCTCGACAATCGGCGGATGCATTATTGCGTTCAAACGCTCAAGTGCAGCCTTATCATTGAAGACAATTGCACCGAGCTTTTGACGGTTGACATCATCAGATTCGTCAAGAATATCAGATCCAAACGCTTCAAGCAACGCGCTCATAACGGGGCCTCCGCGCTTGAGCAGCTGATGCCCAATCTCATCCGAGTTGATTGGAATCGCGCCCTTTTTTGATAGTAATTTGGATACCGTCGATTTGCCACAGGCAATGCCCCCTGTAACACCGACGATGATGCCGCGGTCAGAAGCTATTGGTTTCATCAGATTTTTGGCAGTAGATCCATTACCCTTTAAGCTAACGGGCAACGGTTGTTACTCCTTACGTTGAGAATTTTGCCTTGCGAATCTATCGCTATTTACGTTACAATTCCGGATCATGACAAAACAACAGGCACACGCTACGGCTGCCCCTACTTCGCGCACTCCCGTTCTTGTCTCTTGGTCTTCAGGCAAGGATTCCGCTTGGGCATTTCACACCCTACGCCAACAGAGCGAACAGTACGATGTGCGGGGTATCTTTACAACCGTGACCACAACCTTTGACCGTGTCTCTATCCACTCCACGCCCTCTTGGATCCTGAAACTCCAATCCGAAAGACTTGGTGTGCCACTATACGAGATACCGATACCCTACCCCTGTTCCAACGCACAGTACGAAGCTGCCATGCTACAGTTTCTGGATCGTGTGCGTGCGCTGCCCGAACATTTGACGGTGTCACATTTTGCCTTTGGAGACCTATTCCTCGAGGACATCCGCCGTTATCGCGAAGATAAACTCAGCGGAACCGGCTTTACTCCAATATTCCCGGTTTGGGGACAAGCCACTCCTACTCTCGCTCAGGAGATGATTGCCTCCGGTGTACGTGCTATCGTAACCGCTCTCAATCCCACCAAGTTGCCAGCGGAGTTTGCCGGTAGATGGTTCGATCGCAAATTCCTTGCTGACCTCCCCGCAGAAGTAGATCCACTTGGCGAAAACGGCGAGTTCCATACATGCGTCACTGATGGTCCAATGTTCACATCCGCTATAGAAGCGCAGCCCGGTCGCATAGTTCAACGGGCAGTTGCCTCCTCCGATGATGACGACAGCAGCGACAAAATCCACTCAAGAAATCCATCTCCCACTTATATCTATGCGGACGTAGAACCTGCAAGCTCATAGCCTTTCAACACTCATCACGACTGCTTGAGGCGGCGATCCTGATGGTATATCCACCACTCCACAATGAGCAGCAATAGTGCGAGAACGGCTGCGTATGCCCATATCTCTCTGTTCACTTCTGGAAAATCCGACTGCACCTGTCCGCTGTCTATACCCGTATTAACATTATCCACCGGCTGCGGCGGCGAAAGGTCGGATTCTTGGGGGTTGAGTAAATTGGCTGTGAATCTGCCGAGCGGTTCGCCATCGACGAATACGGTGTAGACACCAATCTGCGTAGTGTCCGCAAAAACGACCCTAGCCTCCTGTGTCTTCAGTTCTCGTGGGGTGCCATCAGGCAGTTGGACAATTATCTTTTCAACCTCGTTAGGATACTCAATCCAAATCTTTACAGGTTCGCCTGTCCTAACGAGATCGGGTTGGATTGGGGAGGTCGCTGCTCCCAACCACTCCAAGCATTGAGATATCAGAATAGGCGCGGAGGGTATAGATGCGGCAAAGTTTGAAATGTCAGGATCAAACGGGTCAAACGCAAAAACAATCATTTTCTGATCGTCTTGTTCTCCGAGCCAGATGAGCGGTGTATGGCTCGTTTCAACAAGTGGAATTCCCCATAGCGGTAATTGGGTTTGTAGAGATGCTTTGACTTCCAAATCAATCAGCGACACATCGCGCATCACCTGGTGCGTAGGGTGCTGATCGATGACCCGAATTGGCTGCCCGTTATCTTGGGTTGGCATAAAAGGGAGTCCGCCGATCGGGTTCAAGAAAACAATATTTCCTTCGGGAAGCGGATCCGGAACAAAGCGATCGAAGATAAGAATATCGTTATCCCCTACACCGTGGTAATCTGATGTTTGGATCTGGTTCAGACTGACGTGCGGATCCGTTTTGAGAATTGCATTCAACGGTAGCGGATTTCGATCGCTGACGAGTAAAATCTTCCACTTCGGCGGTGGGTGCAAAATCGCCGCAGCACTGTTATCAGTGGAGAGGTTATCACTAATATCAAGGCTAGCAGTGACGACCTGTCCATAAAACCGTTCGTCGTCATCGAGGGAGAATACGATTGATGTTGTTTCTTCCGGTGACAGGCCTACCGTTTCGTCTTCAAAAAATGACTTCCCTTCAATACCCAATTGTACTTGGAATTCTTTAGGGGTGTCCGCAAAACTTTGTACACCAACGAGGACTTGGTAGCGATTCGGTGGGATTAATGCGCGGGTGAGGCTAAACTGGACAATTGCAATGTTATCGCTTTGGTTTCCCGAACCGACTTCTTGCAACTGAGCGGAACTTGCGGAATCGGGGAGCATCCGAAGATTGTCGCTGATAAAGATGACCCCTATTGTATCCTGCAGCGGAGTTTGTGTTCCCGATACGTCTGCGTAGGCGACTACAGAATCAAATACCGGTCTGAGCGATGGACCAGTATGCGCCACGGATAGATTCTCAACTGCCTGATGTAATTTTTCCCTATCCGATGTAAATATCTGACGGATGTTATGTGGTGGGCGTGATGTGTCCATAATCATCATCTGCCCATCCGCTCCAAGCCGATTAATCAGTTTTAGTGCTTTCGCTTTTGCTACATCAAGACGGGGTTTTCCTAAATCAGTTGCCCCCATACTCGCTGACGTATCGATTACGAGAATTGACTGGTCACCCAAACCCCCTATTTGGCGCAATGCGGGACGGGCAACGCCGCCTACCACAACTAACAAAAACAGAATCTGAATTGGGAGCAAGAGTGAGTGTCGCAGACGCTGGAAGGGAACATTCGCTTTCATGTCCTCAATGGCTTCAAGCCAAAGCATCACGCTGGGGACAACATGGTGCCGACGACGTAATTTAAGGAAGTGTAGCAGCACCACAATTGGGATGAATGCCAATAGATAAAAAGCGGAAGGGTTTAGAAAATGCATTGTTACATCGCTGCAGCTGCCTCCTCAGAAGGCTCGGTATTGCCGTTCTCGTTATCTCCGAATTTCTCCAGGATTTCCTCGGCCTCCTGGCGCCCGACTTCGCCGTAATCCGATTTTAGCTTATCGCACTCTTCATGGACTTTGTCATACTCGTGCAGTTCATAGTAGATATTTGCCAAGTTTTTGTGCATCTCTCTGAAAACGCCCGGCCAGTTGCGCGTTGACTCCAGATCAATCAGTCGCGTCGCTCCTTGGATAGCGATATCCACGATTTCATCGAGCTCCGCTTTCTCTTCGGCGGGAAAACTACTTGCATTCTCCCCATTCTTTTCCATTTCTTCAATCCGTTCATTGTATGCACCCAATTTGTTCAGAGCCTTATCACAATCGTTGTACGTCCTTTCAATACTGAGTGCACCTTCAAAAATTTTAGAGAGAAATCCCAATTTCATAATAACCTCCATCTAAATACGAGTACATTGCTCTTTAACAACCCCACCGCCCTCGATGACAGGGCAGAGATCGCAGAGTCGGCTGCTACAGAAATTGCCGTCGAGATAAATCGCGCCCTGTTGTTTCTTGGCAGAAGGAGAGATGAGTTTAATCGGTTGCTCTTGACTGAAAATTTGTGCTTCGATCTGTTGAGTGATACGATTCTCTTGCAGTTTTGGATAGTTATCATATAGTCGCTGCACCGCTTCTATTAGCTTTGGACTTTGGGCTTGTTCAGCCCATGCCAGCACAATTGGCAATAAGATGTTGACAATGATGTCGGAGGCACGAGCCATCCCGATAAGCGCGGCACCACGTTGCGGGATGCCCTTGCCGAAGTGGGAATGGTCTTCCCAGTAACCCACGGGTGCGGGGGTTAACCTCTCCTGCAACTGGCGCCGAATACGTACCAACGTTCGTTGATTGGCTGTTGTCGCACCCTCAATCAGCGGGAGAAAATCCATCATCAAGGTGTCCTGACAACGACTAATAATTTGGGCGATGGCAGGGATGCGACGGGAGGGATAATTGGCTGGACGCATCTTGGCAAAATGCCATTGCCCCGTTGTCATACGTGTCGGATTGTTGTGCTGTTCAGTGGATTCCCAAACCGATTCCAACCTTTCGATAAACTTCCGATCCACTTCGTTCCATTCAGTTTTCTGCTGAGATTGCGAAGGCAGCAACCCCGACACGCCAAACAGAATTGCTTGAATGGATTCATCGGATTTGCCAAGAAGTTCTGAAAGCGGTACCCGTTGCGCTAATTCTCGAAAAGGTTTGCGATTCTTTGTATAGCCCAACGCCTCCATAATGCCTTCGTACAGCAGCTGTTCAAAATCAACACGAGCCAACATGCCTCGCATTACATCAGCTTTACCCAGCAGGCGCTCTTGTCCTAAATCATTGAGGATTGACTGGACACTCTCGATTTTGAGCGTTTTGCCCGTTACCCGGCAGTCGCTGGCAGATGTCTCCTGACTTTCTCTTCTTTCGTCGAACAGATCACCGATCGGTGCATCAAGACGGTTCAGGATTTCGAGCGTTGGAATTCGCTTCCCGTTCTGGAGTCGCGTCCGGAGATTGATATCGTCGTTCAAATAAACGACATGTAAGACGACACGATTATATCTCGGATCGAGATGATGCTTGTGGTTATACCACCCCGATGAATTGATGTGTATCTCCACATCACCGGCATATAAATCTCCGTCAATCAAGAGCTCTGCATGGACAAAATCGGGACCTTCATCGCTATTCCAGAGGCCCGGTTTAAGCACTTGGATCGAACGACCGTCTATGGATTTGAGATCAAAATCGAAGAATCGCTGCTCGTTCCACACCTCTTGGACAAAATTCTCGTCGATATTTTTGAGGTCTGCCATTCAGCACCTCAACTGAAAAATGGAGTTATTGCCTATCAAAAGGAGGGTTATTGCCCAATCCCTAGAATTATCCCCCATTCACCAACTCCCCATCGGTGTGTTTTATCTATTGCATCGACGGCATATAGCGGTGTGGAGTTTCCAGTGTCTTCGCGTGTCCATGTCTGTCCACCATCGGCGGTGTGCAAGATAGTCCCAAAATCACCAACAGCCCAGCCGGTTTGCGGATCGACAAAGACAATATCGTATAAACTATCGTAAGAATCTGTTTTCTGTTTTGTCCATGTGGTCCCTCCATCTTGTGTGTGGAGGATTACACCTTCCTGTCCTGAAATCCAGCCGGTGTTTTCATCGACAAAATCGATCCCTTTCAGATTATTGTCAACACCAGCTTCTTGGTTTTCCCATGTTTGACCGCCATCGGTTGTCTTCAAGATCGTTCCGAACGAACCAACTATCCAACCGAGTGTTGGCGATGCAAAATGGATTCTTTCAAAATTATTGCGTGTATTTCCAACAGCTACACGCTTACCTGTGCCGGTCCAGCTTTCACCGCCATCGGTGGTTTTAATGAAGGTATCGTTTTCTCCAACCATATATCCAATCTGTTCATCCACCATCCATGTATCTATTAAACGGCGACGAAGAGGGGCGGGAGCGGGATTTCCTTCCCGGTCCAAGCGACCTTCATTGATTGCTACTTTGTTTTCCCACGTTTGACCGCCATCGGTTGTCTTGAGGATGACACCCCTCACCCCTGTAATAAAGCCTACATTCTCGTCACGGAAGTAAACATTCCACAAATCAACAGGACGTTCCATCTCGATTACCATCTGTGTCCAAGTCTTTCCGCCATCGGTTGTTTGTAGTATCAATCCTTGAGATCCCACAGCCCAACCATTCATAGCATTGGTAAACTCCACATCCTGAAGATGCCCTTCTACACCGTCGTTACGCATAAAATCATCATTGCGCAAAATTGTCCATTTCCCACCTCCGTAAGCGTGGGGGAGTATCAACAGCCCAGCGATTGTCAAAACCAGCATTAGGCTCAAAATTCTTGTTGATTGCATTGTACGCTCCTTGCTATAATCGTTTGAGGTGAATCACTTAACGGCTTGTTTCTATAGATAGGGACTTGCACCAGTTTATCTATGTTCCTAAGGACTTATCAACAAAAATCATTTTACAGTTTTTTTTAGGTTACGTCAACAAAAATTTCCTTTTCAACATTCCTATCTATGAATTCAAACGTTGTTGAGCCACGGGATGCACTACGCGTAACGATATGATAGAGGATCCGTCTAATTTTTAGACAACAGTTGCAACTTCCTGAATCTATCGGGGTGTTTCTAATCAAGCACCCGCGGAGGACCGGTTATGCCAGATCTGGACGATGAATTGATGAAACAGTGTCAACAAGGGGATATGGAGGCGTTTGATCTGATCGTGCGCCGAAATCAGATTCCTCTGGTGAATTTCATCGCTCGGTTCCTGAGTGACCCGGACGCCTCTGAGGACTTGGCACAGGAGACATTTGTTCGTATGTTCAAAGCAATCAAACGATACAGATCCGGAACCGCTAAGTTCAGCACCTGGATGTATCACATTGCTTCCAATCTTTGTAAGAATGAGCTGCGAAATCGGGGGCGGCGTGGTCGGTTCTTCGTTGATAACGTGATTACCGAATCCTCCTCGGGCTCCGAATCAACCGAAGAAGATCTGATCGCAACGGCCCCCGCACATGTCTCCCTACAACCCGGAAACCAACTTGAACAGAAAGAACGGGAACACGCTGTGCAAAGTGCAATTTCAGAACTCCCCGAGCGGTATAGATTGCCATTGGTTCTTCGGGACCTGCAAGAATTGAGCTATGAGGAGATCAGTGACACGTTAACCCTACCGCTCGGGACGACAAAGTCGCGCATCAACCGCGCACGGCTTATGTTAAAAGACAAATTGAGAAGTTTTGTGGAGTCAACATGAACTGCTTAAAAGCTGAAGAACAGTTTTCTGCGTACATAGAAGATGAATTAGACTATCGGGCGGTCAGAACATTTGAAGCTCATCTGAATGCTTGTGAGTCGTGTCGTCGAGAGTTTACACTATTCCACGAGTCATTAGATTTGTTGCAGCAATTGCCCCAGATCGAGCCATCAACTGACTTCGATACTGCCTTGAAGGTTCGCCTCGTGGATACCCAAGTTGAATCAATTCCTTTGTGGGGACGTGTGTTGCAGCCCCTGCACGGTCAAATCCATTTGGTATTGAGTGGAGTTGCAATGATACTTATGATGGTTGCAGGTTTTTATTTTTTTCAAAAAGCATCAATCAATCCCGAATCGGATGAGATCGTTGCCGCACCGGGGAGCTCAGGGGAGGCACTACCTGTTGAGGAACGTAGAATTGAAGAGCAGCGACTGCAATTTCCTCTTGCTGTACCTAGTCAAGAACCGCAATCCCTGGTCAGTTTTCCAGAATCCTCGGCGTTTGACCTTCAGCCGGTGCGTAGAAACCAACAGCCACAATTTTCGGCGTTTAATCTACAACCCGTGCGTAGAAGTCAACAGTCTCAGTTCCAGGTGTTTGACCTGCAACCCGTGCGTAGAAGCCAGCAACCACAGCGGCTAGAACAGAACTATATTTTACAAACCATTAACTACACAGAAGCTCCTACAGGTGGAGGCTTGTAAATGTACAAAACAGTTATTGTCCTCGCTGTCACCCTGTTCTCGGCGTGTCTCTACTCTACGGTTGCCGAAGAGAGTGTGCTGCAATCCATGGAGCGCGAGTTTCAAGCGATAGTCAAATCTGTGCAACCATCTGTGGTTGAAGTCGTGGCGACATGCACAGCTACCACCCAAAAGATTTCGAGAGACCAGAGGACATTGATAGATGGCGATTCGGAGACTGTCGTCTATTACCAGAACATTGGATCTGGTATTATCATCGATTCTGCCGGACACGTTGTAACAACCGCCGGGGTCGTTGACAATGCAGATGAAATTGAAGTTGTATTTGCAGATGGAGAACGGGCATCGGGAACGCTGCTCGGCGTTGATGTGCCAACGGATATTGCTGTGCTCTTTGTTGAGAAGGATAACCTTCCCCGGATGAGAATTGGTGATTCCGATCAGATCAATACGGGATCTTGGGTCATCACGGTCGGCAGTTCTTATGGACAGTCTCCCACACTTTCCTTTGGAACGGTTAGCGGACTAGAGATTCTACCCAACCGACCGTTTTATGATGCAATCAAGATCAACGCCTCTGTGAATCCGGGCAATAGCGGCGGCGCTGTTGTTAATACGTCAGGGGAAATCGTCGGTGTCATTGCGGCGAAAATGGAAGATCCTTACCTCAAACAGATATCGCAGTGGCTCAGTTCGCCGACTCCAGGGTTGTTTCAGACCCAAGCCACCATGCTAAACGCCGGAACACCCTTCGAACAGATCTGGACGAGAAGCGACATTGGCTTTGCCATTCCAATTAATACAGTGAAACATATCGCTGAACAACTGACGCGACACGGTCAGGTCTCTCGTGGTTGGCTCGGGGTTCGGCTTGAACAGGAACGTGAGCGAACTACCGCTGTTGG
The DNA here is from genome assembly GCA_965220385.1 of Candidatus Poribacteria bacterium. GTDB lineage: Bacteria > Poribacteria > WGA-4E > WGA-4E > PCPOR2b > PCPOR2b. The sequence continues at coordinate 5,571,557 of OZ244825.1, forward strand.
CGTCCGCGTCACGGGAGTTTCAAAGGATAGCCCCGCTCACAAGTCCGGCATCAAATACCGGGATGTGATTGTTGAATTCAAAGGGAAGCCTGTCCATACATTCCTTGAACTGAAAAAACGGGTCGCAAGTTTCTCACCCGATACCCGCGTTACGGTTAAAATTAACCGAGATGGCCAACTCCTTTTGCGGGAAGTTGTACTTGGAACCAGAGAATAGCACACCTTTCTCAGCCTTATTTCGCACATACCGTTAACCTCTCCAGAACTTTGTAGCTTCCCTCCTTTTTCTCGTTTTTCATAAATCCTGTTGACAATTCTTCCACAGTCTGCTATAATTAACACTGCTTCAAAAAGAATCGTAGAAGCATCTTAAAACTGCATATTTGTCGATTCAGGTGCTGGCAATCGATGCAGATTGCCGGAGAATAGGGAAGCGCGGTGAGAATCCGCCACGGCCCCGCCACTGTAAACGACGCTAAACCGTGTCTAGAATGTCACTGTCCTAAATCGGGATGGGAAGGCAGGCAATGAGTTGTCGTAAGTCAGGAGACCTACCTGGATCTGATTTCACATGGTAGCTTTCGCGGGAAGGCTGTGAAACGGGGTTCTTTGCCGAATCATCGTGCTTGAGTATACTTGCATATCACAGGTGTAAATGGCGGACCATACCCCAGCTTTCAGCGTGAAAGCTGGGGTTTTTTGTTTTTTGGGTTGCAAAACCTGCAGCTGACACCGCTATATCATCTATGAAAGGAAGATTCAGCTATGCATATACGCAAGCTCACGTTCACATTTGTATTCGCAGTTTTCCTCTTGCTCGCCTTGAGCGTTTACGCCCAGGTAGGCGTACAAAATCTAGCAATCGTTGCCAATGGTCTACGGAAACCAGAAGCCGGCATTTCGCCATCGCTCTCATTTGTCAATCTTGATGAGCCCAATCTGAAAAGGGCAGTTGAGAATGAGATCCTTCCACTGGGGTTGGTCATACCAAGCGATCTGGATGTCCAAGGGAATCTCCTGTATGTTCTCCTCCAAGAACCAGATCCATTTTTTGATCCGCGCGGCGGGTCTATTGAAATTGTCAATCTGCTGACCCGTTCAAACGTTGGAAGCATCCCAATTGATGTCGACACAACTCCAAAGCAGATTGCCCTTATCCCTCCCTCCAAAGCGTACGTCACAGGTCTATACAGCGATGTTATCCATGTGGTAGATCTGAACCAGAAAAGTGTTGTTAAGCGGATTCCCTGCGGTCCAATGCCGGATGGGATAACGATTCTTAACGGAAAGGCTTACGTTGCTAATTCAGCCTATGCTAAGGAACCCGGCACCTGGAACGTTAGCTATGATGATACGAGCAACGTCGCGGTCATCGATATAGAGACCGACACAATCATAAAAACTATCCCTATGCCGATAAATACAAACGGTATCACGAGTGATGGTGTATCTCGGGTAATTGCGGTGTCGGCAGGTATTGGTGCGTGGAATCCTCAAGGTCCCGTTCCGGGGACGGTCGTGTTTATCGACGCAGTCACCGATGAAATTGAGAAAACGATTGAACTCGACGGGAGGGCGGGAGGACCTGCTATTGACAGCATGAATCGCGTCTTTATTAGTTCCGGTGGACTACTCGTGTATGATCTGATCAGCGATGCGTGGACACACGATGCAGACAACCCATTCACAGATTTGGGCGGAGTGGGAGCGATAGATCAGAACGATAATCTGTATATTACACAGGCAGACTGGACGGGTGGCAAGGCGGACAAGTTGCACGTCGTTGCCCCCGATGGAACACTGCTTAATACCTACGGCGTTGGTCCAGGAGCAGGACACGTCGCCGTTGCACAGGTCCAATCAATAGGGGTTTTCGCTGCCAATGTGAATCATGATGGGGTGGTCAATATTCTCGATCTGGTTATCGCTGCAAGCAACTTTGGACAGACAGGTAGAAATCTCCAAGGCGATGTCAATCGGGATGGGATTATTGATGTCCTTGATCTTGTTCGGATTGCGAAGTACTTCGGACAAGATATCAACTGATAAAGATGTACAAAACGCCCTGAGAATGCAGGTGCCGGCTCTGTTTCTGCCCAAAGCGGAAAATTTGAAAAACGAACAGTCCGAATCTGCATACCCTCACACGGAGGAAAGGAGTTATCATATGAAACGTCAGATTGCCAACCTAAGCACGTTTGTTGTTATCTTTGCTGTATTTATGTTCCTCGGAGTTCAAGGTGTAGTTTATGGTCAAATAGTCTCAATAGATCCGGCTTCAGTTGAATCCCCAGTCGCCGGAGAGCAGTTGATCGTTAATATCAACATCACAGGTGGAATGAATGTCGCTGGCTATCAAGTAACCGTGACATTCGATTCAACTGCGTTATCGTATGTCAGCATTGCAAATGGGGATTACCTTCCTGCCGGTGCGTTCGCTACGGCACCGGTTGTCACCGATACCAGTGCAACGATCGGTGCAGCCGGCTTGCCCACAGCAAGTGGTGTTCCCACAGCAGATGGGGACGGTACGCTTGCGACGGCGACCTTTTCAATCGTTGAAGCCAAAGATTCGGTGATTGAATTGACTAATGTTCTGGTTTCTGATGCAACAGCGACCGCACAAGATGTAACAATCCAAGGTGGCATGGTTACCGTGCCTACGCCGGAGATATCTGAGGAACCAGAGACACTCACAGAACCTGCAACGCCTCTGGAACCTGCGACGCCTACGGAGCCAGAGATGTCGGCAGAGCCTGTTGATTTCGAAGTAGGGTATAAGTTCGAGATGGCGCTTGCCTCCGGTCTAAACATGATCTCCTTACCACTGATGCCCGCAGAACCCTACACCGCAAGTTCCTTCGCTGAAATGATCGGTGCAACCGTCGTGATTCGACTCGACACCGCGAAACAGGAGTTCGTCGGCTTCACCGCAGACCAAGAAGGCGATGGGTTTGCTATTGAAGGTAGTCAGGGGTACATCGTCAACGTACCCGATGGTGGTACAGTCACCTTTACCGGAACGGCGTGGAATAACGCAGCAGAAGAAGACGCAGCCGCCGCACCGGGTGTCCAACTACCAAGTACAGGGTGGGCATTTGTCGTTAGTGGCGACCTACTCAAAGTTGAGGCGGGTGTGTCCTACACAGTTGTTGCAACGAATCACCGTACCGGTGAAATTGCGACACGACAACTCTCCAGCGACCACAAGGAGTTTAATGCGGTCTGGGCAGACCTCTCACGTCAGAGTGTCATCGAAGCCGGTGATACGTTAGAGGTTACTCTAATAGATCAGTGGGACAATATCGTATCAGGTCCGTTTACACATAGGGTCGGTATTGAAGACCTTCGGAAAGCGTATTTGAGCCTGCCGTTGACAGTTGGTGATGTACATCCTGCAGCGACGATATTGGGACAGAACTTCCCGAATCCGTTCAACCCTGAGACCTGGATCCCGTACCAACTTGAGAAGTCGTCAGATGTTGCGCTCCAGATTTACGACATGTCAGGTAGTATCGTGCGTACGATCGACCTTGGTTTCAAGTCGCGCGGTTTCTATATGACCCGTTCGACAGCGGCGTATTGGGACGGTCGTAACAACATGGGCGAGCAGGTCGCTTCAGGGGTCTACTTCTACAGTTTGCAGACCACTGACTTTTCAGCGACACGGAAGATGCTGATCTTGAAGTAGGTTATTTGGCCTATTCTTAACCCAAGTTGCTGGGGCAATTATGGTAAATTAGACAAATAAGTGGACATTTGCTGACAACTTCGACCTTCGAGCAGTTTCTGAAGTCCCCCTGACAAGGGGGATTTAGGGGGTTGGTTGTGTATTGAGAGTGTTCAAGTAATCCTAAAATCTACCATAGTATAATTTTTAGTTGAATTGCGGCTTACTGAGCGGGTATTTTGGCTCTTGAAGCTGGTTGATGTCCGCATTGAACTAAAAAATTGTCGCAAAACGAATAAAAAATATTTCGATGAATCAGTCCATGGAATGCCTCTGTTTAAGAGTTGTGTTTGAAACACAAAATTCTAGCAGAAATTCCATGGATATTCATCGAGCAACTTGAATTACCCTAATCATCTCACCTCTAATTCGGTTCGATTGTCTTCTGAACTGTTAGTCTAAAATCCTTGAATCCTCATATCTATTGCGTCTCACGTCTGCTATCTTTGTCCTTATGCTTTTTTTGTGTCGCTTGCACACCGAAAAGTGGTGAACAAGTGCCGGTCGCATGGGCTGCTACCTTTTTCCCGCTCGGTGCAAAAGTTGAATTTGACGCTGCGATTCGAGAGAGCGTCCAAAAAGTTGTCGCCTTTGATTCGGAAGGTAGCTTAGTCGCTCAACTCGATCTCGGAGGATATTCGCGCAGTACCGAGTCGCTTTATTTTCGATGGGAAAAGGGGGAGATTTATCAATTTCGTGTGATATACAATAACGGTGAATCAGCAACGCAATCAGTGCAGGCGCCCCAGACCGATCCGCGAGGAGCAATTGAAATTGCTATCCCTTACGGTACAATCGAGGCGACCAATACCACTGATCCAAGTGTTGGCACAGCCTTAAACGTAGCCCCGGATGTGTCTGCCCAAAAAGCATCACTGGTCTTACAAGGTATTGAAATGACTGCAACCGTGCTGATCCGAAATGGCTTGGAGGCACCCGTCAACTTTGATGTTGTGTTTCAGGTCCCAGCATCATTTCGAGTTCTGCCGAACGATCCTGTCTGGGATAACGACGGAGTTGTTGTGAATTCTGATGCAAGCGAAGGAGCTATCCTATCCTACCGCTCATCGGGAAAATTCACAGTCGAGTCAGAGGTCTGGTACAGCCAATTGACCCTAAAGATCCCGGATGAGGTTTTGCCTAATGACACACAGATCCATGGATACGTTCTCTTTAAAAATGCGTTGGGGGATAAGTGGGAGCGGAGTGTAACGACGCCCTTGCGTTCTACCTCTCTTGATGAAATCGCAGGACAACTTCGGATTGACGATATTATGATGCCGACGGACCTGAGCGGTTTGGCCGATCCCCGTCAACGACCAGATGCAATTTCTTCTCCACGTCCGCTCTTGGGAGGATTAGGCAAATGGTTCGGTGCGAAAGCTGTTCCGACGGATGAGTTCCAGCCTATCGCTTATCAAACGGTTCATATCCACAATGGTGGGCGAGAAACGATTCATGCGATTGTGGCATCAATGAATCGTGATACAAAGGACGGCAATCCTGTTCCCTTCTTGTCTCCCCCGGATGCAGTCAACGCCGGCACGGATCGCAGCCTTGCGTTTGTCAGTTTGGTGGGAGAAAGTACCACCCCTGTTCCCCTACCAATCTTTTTCGATCCACTGGATCGATTGCACCGAGATTTCACTGGGGCGGGGCAATTTGAGCGAGCCATCGAAGTGAAAGTTTGGGGAAGCGATGCTACAGTCTTACGCGCCACGCGTCCCCTACTGATTGTGACACCCAATTTCCACGCGCTGCTTGTTACCAGTCTTGTGGTCGTTGTAACAGGTTTGGGGGTCGGACTGCTCCTCTGCTTTCACCCACAACTATTTAGCCATTTTTCAACTAAGCAGCTGATTCTCATCTCCCTGTTTGGCACAACAATATTCATTGCCATTAATGTACCATCGACGCTGCTCACCAACCTGATCTCTGCGTTGCTCGGTCCCATTTCTTCTCTGGTTACGGGACTTATCAACGAGATGCTATACTATGCTTTACTTACATCGCTGCTAATGCTTATCCCCAAATTTGGAGTGATTACCCTCGTCTCCGCAGTCCGGATTCTATTGGGAGGCGTTACATTGGGGCTACTCACGCCTACCATACTCCTTCATGCCGTTACCGCTGCACTGCTACTTGAAGCCGGTTTCCTGATAGCGCGGAGAATTACTCTGAATTCCGGCTCAGTTGGAGGTGCGAACCTGCTGACCTTGGCGCTCATATTTGGTTTATGCGACGCATTTACTGTCTACATTGACTTCCAACTGAGCATGACACTCTACCGTCTCTTCTACGCGGATTGGTATATCCTGACACGGATCTTGGTCGATGGTTTTACGTATACCTTTATCGGTGTCCTTCTCGGAAAGCGATTGGGGGCAGGCCTATGGCGGGTTGCAGAATGATACCCGGATTTCCCAATCTATTCAATCAAAGTAGTAGGCATACGCCGTATGCCGTAACCGTTGTGCAAACTACGGTGCGATGGAGCGTGCCTACTGCTGTGCACCGATGGTTATGTTGTGCGTTCAACTGCGTAAGTCCTATTTATCTGCGAAATTCAGCGAAAGCTGCATCCCAATCTACTTTTAGAACTGAAGCGCGTAAGACCTAACACTTTTATGGAGGTTTTTTTATGAAGATGCAAAGTTTACGATCGAGCATATTTCTTGGCTTACTGTTTTTCGTTCTTGTCCCAATCAACACTGCGGCAGAACCCCTCAAGGGGTCCGTTATCTTTGTACGAGACGGCATTGTTATTGAACTGGAAGAACGTCTCAAAACAAAAAATCAACAGGATCCCCTGCACCCATCACCAAATTTAGTTATACGTGGAGCGTCCGAACCTGCGAAGGAACTCGTCCCTTCTTGGATCGACGACCAGCGCGCCCTTGTAACGTACGATTGGAAACCTCAAACACACTACCATATCGCACTCCGATTGACTGATGGCGGTCTGTTTGAGATAGACATCACCGCCCCGCTCAAGCCCCTCCCGTATCGTATCCGCACTGTCGAATTAGAGGAACCGCTATCGTTGCTGGCGAACCTGCAGCGTCCAGCGACACCGACGACGGTTGCCTTTTCCCCCGATGGTGAACAACTCGCGGTTGGGACAAACGCCGGACATGTGGCAATCATCAACCCGCTCACAGGCGATCGAATCTGGAAGACACGCATCTCCGAAGGCTACGCCAAACACGCAGCCTTCAGTCCAGATGGGAAGCGTTTCTACATCGGTGAGCAATCCGCTGACGGTTTCATATATGCCTACGATCTCTCAACGGCAAAACCCACGCTGTCGTGGAAATACCGTATGGCAGATGATATCGACACCTCCGCCCCACAGAATCCGGACGATGTGTACGCGTGGGTGCAGTATCCGGGACCTTATCGAATCTCGGCAACGGAGGAGGGCGACCTGCTTGTGGCGGGAAATCACTCTTGGACGAAGGACGGTGTGGCTTTGAAAAAGGCGCAACTCTACCGTTTCGATGGGGAAACGGGAGCAGTCAAATGGAAGTGGCCCCCCAATCAGACCCTTCCGATGACCATCAGTTGGTTTGATTATAGCCGTGATGTGAAAACAGTCGCAACCCTCGGTTACATCAGGGGAGGCGGGGACACGGGGGATTTCAGATCCGGCACGTTGTACGTCATCGGCGGCGAGACAGGCAAAACGGCCTGGGAGCATACCTTCGATCCGCTTAAACCATACTTCGAGGAGGTGACATTCTGGCGTGGAGTGAGTGCCTCACCCGATGGAGAGTTCATCAATGTCACAACCGATGACGGACGGGCATTCATCTTCAATACGGTGTCGCCACCGGAAGGAACCAAACCACTGTGGGAAACGAACCTTACGACACCCCTTGAAGTTAGCGGCATCCCAATTATCGCCACCAACGGAACAATCGCCGCTAGCAACGACTTCGCGCTCTTTGTGACGGGCGACACTTTTATCCCGTACCATTTACAGAAAGGCGCGCAACGTCCCCCTTCAGCCCATCCGAATGGGATGACCCTGTTTGCTCATGGGTGGTCAGGAGAGAAGGTGTGGCAGTGGACGTTGGATAATATGCCTCAAGATCTCGGAGTTGATGGAACCGGACGATATGCCGTTATCAGCGTGTCCAAGCGGGGACAAAACGTTGAGGACCAGCTTCACGGCGTTTCTGTCTTTGACCTCACCGCTGAGGGAGGTGGTCTCTCCAAATATCTCTACACCTATCGTACGGAGGGGCAGCTCCCCTACGACACCATCGACATCAGCGCGGACGGACGGTTCATCGCCCTCATCGAAACACCGATCACAATGCCCGATGAAACAGTCCGAGGCAGGAATCGGGTGCATATTATTCGCTAGGTCACTGATCCCTCATATCATCCTCAATGTTGTTTTACCGGATACGCTTGACTTTGCCCCATAAGGTTGCCAATTTTCCCTCTGATGCAACACAAGCGTATTGGGTCACCGCAATCACAGCGAAAAGGATAAAGATGTTGTGCCTAACGGTTTGCATAGGCTACCCCTTTGGGTTTTGTGAGGAACAGGTCCGGGGAAAGATTTCGATCGGTCACTAACAATTCCATGATGTAATAGTCTTTGAGCTTTGGCTTGTAGTTTTTTATTGACTTATCAGAGGTAAAATCTCTGGCTGGAAAAGTTGCGTACACCGTTGCCCACCATCGCTCATCATTGAGTTCCCAAACAACCTGTGCCTTTTGGACGATAAGAAAATACTTTTTTGCAGCAAAAACTTGCTCGTTGATAACATCGCAACGTGTTGAAGCCAATTCGCTAGGAATCTCATCGAGCAGCGCGGGATACTCGCTGCCCCCGCCCACCAACGCGTTAACATCCCCGAAATAAACCTTGCGGTATCCCAGCACACCATTTCCATCCAAAATAAATTCCGATCCCTCAAGGCTGAAGGTATTAGATATACCCGGCACAAGTGCACCATAGGCAAATCGCTTTGTGGTGTTGGGAAGGTTCGGTGGAGGTTCAAGGATTTCGGCGGGTTCCCCGTACTTTTCGATAACTTGGTTTTTGCTCAATCCGACGAAGAATTGGGACGGTAATTGTGATCTCGGGATTCGATTCTTCGGATAGATTGTCCGTCGTTTTGCAGGTAGGAAACCCTGTTGCTTTTTCAACTGTTTTAAGGTTGTCAAGACTACTGCGCCTCCCGGTTGCTCCGATGCCTTTTGTGTTTTGAGTTTCCGTTTCAGTTTGTTAAGATGATGGCGTACCTCCCGGTTTTCGGGGTGAGTCTTGATCACCCCTTCCCACACCGCCATTGCTGCATCGGGATTCTCCTGTGACAGATAATATTCACCGAGTGCGATAGGGACTGCATAGAAACTCGAATCTTTCTCGATTGATGCTTTGAACGAGGTAATTGCTGCATCTGCGTTTCCTTTGAGAAAATCCAGTTGTCCATTTCCGTAGGGTATCAGTGGATGATCAGGATATTTGGAGACGAGCGTATCAATAATATCCTGTGTTTTCTCTGTCATTCCACCCTTATAAGCTGCCATCGCCGCATGTACCTTTGCATAGACAATTTGGTTATTGAGGAGACGTTGTGCTGCTGGGAGCGTCGCATCTGTTCTGTGCTGTTGTGCAATGCGGGCGGCAGCCTCATATTGTGTTTTTGCGCGGGTATAGTTACCGTATCTATAACAGATCGCGCCAAGTTCCTTTTCACTTTCGTAAGTGCCGCCGTTTCCATTGGCAAGATCTTCGAGAACGATTGCTCGATCTCTATCATTTAAGCGATAGAAAAGGACGTAAGCCAGATTCTGGAGCGCATCAGTATAGTCCGTTTTGATGGCGATGGCACGCTCGCAAAATTCCGCCTCTTTTGCGTAATTTCCCATCTTCTGATGAACTACCCCCAATTTCCAATAAAGCTCCGGGTCTTTACTCCGATTTATTCCTATAGCAGAATTGTAAGTCCTAATAGCGGCTTTGTAATTTTCATCCAAGTGTTGATTGTCGCCGACCTTGATGACGTGCTCAAGGAGTTGTGCACTTTTTTTCATCTCTCTTTTTAACATTTCCGTAGCACGCTGATGCATGCCCAGCTTACGATAACATACGGCGAGGTGATAAGAGGTAAATAGATCGATTGGTATATTCTTGCGTTCGGCAAGTTGGATTGCATAAAAGAACAACGCTCCAGCATCTCGGTAATTTTGAGAGTCTAAGTTCCTAAAAGCGAACGCCAGTACGATGTTGTTCAACATGATGTCGTTGTTAGAAGCTAATTTTGAACCTTCTGTCTTAGGATTCAGAAGTAGCTTCCTATGACTCATAATAATACCCTTCATCGCTTGCTGCCAAGGCTCGATGATAAGCTCAGGATTGACGCCGAAACCGGAGTCGGAGTAGTCTAGTACCTCCTCCATTGCGGGACTACGTTCAATCCTGCGCTTTGGACGGTTTCTCTCACGGCGCTGGCTCTGGCGCTCCAATGTACGCTCCATCTGTGTTGGTGAATAATCGTCCGGTTTGGGAATAATTGCTCCCATCAAGCGGAGTTCTTGTTTTGCGATGCTAACTAATTCTTCCGTGCCCTCGATGTTGCTGTGCCGCTTAACGATAGATTGGTAAGTTTGCATGGCGGCGTTTTGATCCCGAAGCCGTTCCTCCTGAATTCCGGCTTTATTGACCAACGCCTGCGCTGCTCGTTTACCCTCCGGGTAGCGGTTTGCTACATTGTCATAAACTTCGATGGCTTTCTCGTAATCTCCAACGTCTTCATAGCTTTTTGCCAACATCAGTTGGGCATTATGACTAAGTTCTGACATCGGAAATTTGTTAATGATGATGTTAAAGAACTGTTGCGCCGATTGATAATCCTTTATTTTGAAGTGATAGATTCCTAGGCGATGGTATGCTTCAATGGCTTCTTCACTGTCAGGAGCCGCAGCGATAAGATTTTGATAAATCTGGACCCCTTGTTGGGGTTGATTCATCTTTTCAATATGTAATTTGGCGATAGCTAGTTGCGCTTGACGTGATTCTGGTGTTTCGGGTTTGGAATCGACTAGCGTCTGATATACGTCGATCGCTCCTTGATAGTCCTGATCTTGTAGGTGCTTTTCCGCTAGCTTCTGTGTATTTGACGCAACACAAGCATATTGGGTAACCGCAATCACAGCGATAAGGATAAAGATGATGTGCCTAATGGTTTTCATCGTTTCTCTCCTTTATGCTAAGTATCTTCCACATTTTACTTCGCTCTGTGGGTACTGCTGCGTTTGATTCCTCCCCATAAGGTTGCCAATTTCCCCTTTGAGGAAACCTTCAAGGTGGGTGCCGGTTCCCATGAGGGGCCCCTGTCTATAGCTGGATGATTGGTGAGGTTAATGGGATTAGTCCCATCAGCATTCATCACATAGATTTCCCAATCTCCGTCACGGTTAGAGGAAAATACAATCCGAAGCTCATCCGGTGACCAATCGGGTTGAGTGTCTTCAGCCGGGTGATTGGTGAGATTAATGGGATTAGTCCCATCAGCATTCATCACATAGATTTCCCAATTGTCGTTACCGTCCCGGTTAGATTGGAATGCAATCTGGTTTCCATCCGGTGACCAAGCAGGATTACCATCTGCGGCTGGGTGGTTGGTGAGATTGATAAGGTTTGCACCGTCAGGGGTCATGGCATAGATGTCCGAAGGTGCCTTCCAGAAATCGAATTCCCAACCTCCGTCCCGGTTAGATTCAAATGCAATCTGCATTCCGTCCGGAGACCAATCCGGTGTCCGGTCTTTGGCACCATGGTTGGTTAAGTTACGTGGGTTCCCTCCATCAGCATCCATCACCCAAATATTCCGGCGGGATCCACCACCTTCTTGCTTAAAGCCCTCGTCAGAGGTAAATGCAATCTGTTTCCCATCCGGAGACCAAGAGGAAATGAAGTCCGCTCTTTCTGGCGATTGAGTCAGGTTAATGGGATTGGTCCCATCGGGGTTCATCACATAAATCTCAGCGAAAATTATTCCTTTCGGCTTGTGCAAATCTCGAAATGATGCAAAGGTGATTTTCTTCCCATCAGGAGACCAAGCAGGTGCGCTGTCATATTGAAGGTGTCTGGTAAGTTGCCGAACTCTTTTTCCATCAGGATTCATCAGGAAGATTTCGCCATTATCTGAGTTGCGGGTGGACATAAAAGCAATTCTAGGGTCAGCAGCTTGCACCAGACTTGCCGATGTCAAGAGGAGGTTCGCAGCAAGAACCAAAAGCCCGCCGCAAAGATAGCGGGTTTGTATCTTTCGTTTGAACCATGTGCGTTTCATCATTTTTTTCCTTTATGCTTAGTCTGTCGCAAATTCTACCTGCCCCCGTAGGTGTTTGTGCGCTTGACGTTTCCCCATAAGGTTGCCAATTTCCTCTTTGGGGCAACACTTAAAGCAGGGGCAGGTCCCCACGAAGGACTACTGTCCCAGTCACGATTTTGAGTAAGGCGGATAGGATTAGTCCCGTCAGCGTTCATCACATAGATTTCCCAGTTATTGTCACGGTCGCGATCACGGTCAGAGTCAAAAGCAATTCGTGTCCCATCTGGTGACCAAGAAGCGTGATTGTCTTCAGCTGGGTGGTTGGTAAGGTTAATAGGATTGGTCCCGTCAGCATTCATCACATAGATTTCTAAGTTTCCATCTCGGTCAGAAGCGAACGCAATTTGATTCCCGTCCGGCGACCAATCCGGTCTGCCATCTTTCGCTAGATGATTGGTGAGATTGATAGGATTAGTCCCGTCAGTATTCATCAGGTAGATTTCCCAATTTCCGTCACGATCAGAGGAAAATGCAATCCGCTTTCCGTCCGGTGACCAATCCGGAGTTTCGTCTAGGGCATCATGATTGGTCAGGTTGATGGGATTGGCACCATCTGCATCCATCACAAAAATATCCGAGTTAGCGAGAAGGTCCGCGTTGAAAAGTTTAGCAGATGTAAAGGCAATCTGTCTTCCGTCCGGCGACCAAGAGGAAACCCCATCCGCCCTTTCTGGTACTTGAGTCAAATTAACAGGATTGGTGCCATCGGGGTTCATCACATAGATTTCACCACGATGGATTTCACCTTTAGGAAGTTGTTCCAGATCGCGAAATGACACAAAGGTGATTCGCTTCCCGTCCGGCGACCAAGCGGGCTCGAAGTCAGATTTCGGTTGTTCGGTGAGTCGGTGGATTTGTTTCCCGTTGGGGTCCATCAGGTAAATTTCGGCATTCCAATCCTCTTCGGCCGGCCAATCCCAGTCACGGGTGGATGCAAAGGCAATCGTTGTATTATTGAGTTGTGCAAGGCTTGTCGATGCCAAGAGAAGGTACACGGCGAGCATCAAAAGTCCACTGCGAAGATAACAGGTTTGTGTCTTCCAATTGAACAGTGCGAGTGTCATCGTTTTCCTCCTTTATCTTTCTGCTGAATCCCTCACAGATTCTACTTCCCATTGTAGGTATTAGCACGCTTGACGTTTCCCCACAAAGTTACCAATCTTCCCTTTGCGGAAACACTTAAAGCGGGTGCCGGTTCCCATGCGGGACCACTGTCCCATGCAGGGTGATTGGTCAAGTTAATGGGATTTGTACCGTCAACGTTCATCACATAGACTTCCCAATTGTCGTTAGGCTTCTTTTCCCAATTTCCATCGCGGTTAGTGGAGAAAGCAATCCGATTACCGTCCGGTTCCCATGCGGGACCACCGTCTCGTGCAGGGTGATTGGTCAAGTTAATGGGATTTGTACCGTCAGCATTCATCACATAGACTTCCCTATTTCCGTCACGGTTAGATTGGAAAGCAATCTGATTTCCGTCCGGCGACCAATCGGGACTACCATCTTTTGCTGGATGCTTGGTGAGATTGACAAGGTTTGCTCCATCAGAGGTCATGACATAGACTTCTCTATTTCCACCCCAGATATCGAATTCCCAGTCACTGTTGCGATCAGAGGAGAATGCAATCTGCCTCCCGTCCGGTGACCAATCGGGATTCGTGTCGGAGGCATCATGGTTAGTTAGATTGCGTTGGTTTGTTCCATCTGCCTCCATCACCCAGATATCCCCTGTTGAAAAGACAATCTGTTTTCCGTCCGGTGACCAAGACGGATTACTATCCGATCTTTCTGGCGATTGAGTTAGGTTGATGGGATTGGTGCCATCAGGGTTCATCACATAAATTTCTCGGGGATCATCCCGGAATGACACGAAGGCTATCTTCTGCCCATCAGGAGACCAGGCAGGTATTCCGTCAGCTTGAGGGTGTTCAGTGAGTCGGCGAACTCGTTTCCCATCGGAATTCATCAAGTAAATTTCCCAATTCCTCTCGTCGTGCCGGTTGGACATAAAGGCAATCCTTGTGTCAGCACTTTGTGCCAAATCTACTGATGTCAAGAGAAGGCATACAGCGAGTGCCAAAATCCCAGCGCGAAGATAGTAGGCTTGTATCCCCTGTTTGAGCCATGCGGGTTGCATTGTCTTCCTCCTTTACTTATCTGTCAGATTCCTCACAAATTCTACTTCACACCGTAGATATTGCTACGCTTGACTTTTCCCCATAAGGTTGCCAACTTCTCCTTTGAGGAAACGCTTAAGGTTGGTGCCGGTCCCCATGAGGGACTTGTGTCCGTCGCTGGGTGATTGGTAAGGTTAATGGGGTTAGTCCCATCAGAGTTCAGCGCATAAATTTCCCAGTTTGCGTCACGGTTAGAGTCGAAAGCGATCCGTGTTCCGTCTGGCGACCAAGAAGGACGATTGTCTATCGCTGGGTGATTGGTGAGGTTAATGGGGTTGGTCCCATCAGAGTTCATCACATAAATTTCTATGTTTTTGTCTGCCTCATCCTTTTTGTCACGGTCAGAGGTGAAAACAATCCGTTTCCCGTCCGGAGACCAATTCGGTCTGCCATCTCTCGCTGGGTGATTGGTAAGGTTAATAGGGTTTGTGCCATCGGCGTTCATCACGTAGATTTCCCAGTTTCCATCACGATCGGAGGAAAACGCAATCTGGTTCCCATCTGGCGACCAAGCCGGAGCCATATCTTGTGCATCATGTTTGGTCAGACTACGAGAATTACCGCCATCTACATCCGTCACCCAGATATCGGATCGGAAGAGATCTTCTTGAGCAAAAAGTTCGGAAGAGCCGAAGACAATCTGCTGCCCGTCTGGTGACCAAGAGGAACCCAAATCCGGTTTTTCTACCGATTGAGTCAGGTTAATGGGATTGGTGCCATCAGCATTCATCAAATAAATCTCACCGAGAATGATTCCCGGGTTCTGAATTCGATTCAGATCTCGAAATGATGTAAAGGTGATTTTTTGCCCATCAGGAGACCAAGCAGCCCCTCCGTCATATTGAGGATGTTTGGTGAGCCGGCGAAGCCGTTTCCCATCAGAACTCATACGGTAAATTTCGCTATTCCCACTACGCTTGGACGTAAAAGCAATGCTTGTGTCTGCGGCTTGCGCCAGTTTTGTCCATGCCAAGAGGAAACACGCGGCGAGCATTAAAAGTCCGCTGTGAAGATAGCAGGTTCGTATTTTCGATTTGAACAATGTGCGTTTCATCGTTTCTCTCCTTAATCCATACGCTCAAAGTTAGACGAATATGAACCGTGGAATCGGCTCAAAGACCTATCTGGCCCCATTGTGATTATAAGAATACCAGTTTATTACACAAAAATTCCAGTCCCTTTTGGAAGTATGGACATGATATGTCCATACTTCTCAAAAACTAGTTGCAAATCGAAAGCAAGGAGATTTATACTGTGAACTGTTTTGGGTGGAGGCAATCAGTGTCCTCTTGACATGGAGGGTTGTCGAAACGCTGTTCCTATACAGATCACCGTTGACAAAAACCAAAAATGTCTAGAAATTCGGTCACTGATATCAGGTAAGTTGCCCTATCTGTAGGAGACTGTTTCCAAAGATAGGGCTGAATTGGCAGGTGCACAAATGTCCAAAGTCGATACGCTTCTCAAACTCATTGCCTATCAACAGCAACACCCCCAAGCCAGCGATGCGGAGATTGCCGAAGGGATTGGAATGTCGTCACGCCATGTCAGACGCTGCAAAAAAGAGGTGAACCTTCTCAAACATCAGTTAGCTGAGTCCACCTTGCAACCGGGGCAGATTCAATTTCTGCTGTCACTACTGAATCGACGGGAACCCGATCAGCAGGAGATTGTGCAACACCTTCAAAGGCAAATCGGTGTATCTTACACCGGAAGTCTTCGTATCAAGCAGCCCGGCGAGCACGCATCTCGGAGTTGGATCGAGATCGGAGAATTGACCGACGTCGAACTGGGGTCTTTAGACCATCCGGACCCGATACTGTTTTCTTGGCTTCAGTTCCTATGCTATGAGCCCCTCCTGATGTCCTACCAAAATGGAGAAATCGAAGAACGGCTTGCAATCGGTTGCGAGCCGGTGCAAGGACATTCGGAGTGGCAGCTGACCTTGAGAGAGGATCTTCGTTGGAGCGATGGGAAGCCGATTACATTTGAAGAGGTCATCGAAGCGTTTTCCGCAAGCCGTATCGCTCCGATTATCACAGAGATTAAACCTGAGGGCAAGATACAACTCCGCATTCGACTGTCTCAAGCGGAGGCGCTCTTTCCCTTTTGGCTGCGCTATATCTGCCCGCTCCCTTCCCACTCGATCCAACCCTATAGTGTGACTTCCGGTGCCTATCAACTAAAGCGTTTCCGTCCAGATATCATGACCCTTTACTTCGAGCACAATCCGGATTATTATCGCGGTAAGAATACCTGTATCGATTGGTTGACCGTGAAACGCTTCACACGACCCGCCAATGCCGTTAAGGCAATCGAGGAGGGGGCAATCGATCTGCTCTATCTCTATATCCATGCGCTGCAGCCGCTCTACCAATTTTCAACGACAGCACCTTGTCAACAGTGGCCCTTTTTTCAAGATAACTACTACGCCCTAGTTCTTAATAATCAGCACGGTCTCTTCTCAGATAAACGGAACTGTAGTTTGCTGAAACAATCTATTGATTATCGAGCAATCAACTTTTATCTGAGCGTGGGCGAAGGCGCCGAGGAACCGGAGATAGTACAACCTTCTCAGCCTCTTGATATTCGGGTAGCCTGTTCGAGGGTAGAGGACGCTGCGGGAGGGACGTTACGCCACTTAGCTCATCTTATTGGACAATCAGCGGGGTCCACTGTGGTAGATCCTATCTCTGTTAAAGGAGAGATGCGGGAAGAAGCGGATGCCTTTTTAACTCAACTCTTTTTGGGTTTGGAGTACAACCGCCTGTCATGGTTTTTTCATTCCGATGGGAAGTACAATTTTTTTGGATACGCTAATCCCCAAGTGGATGCGCTGCTCTCTCAACTTGACCAAACAACGAACATGGCAGCAAGAAGAAGGATTGGGAGACGGGTGCTGGACCTCCTACAGGAAGACTTCGCGGTGATTCTGCTGGCACCCTGTTTTGAATACACAGTCTCGCCGTTAGAAATCCAGTTCGACGATAACCTCACCAGTCTCCTTGATTTGCTTCAAAATATGAACCAAGTTACCGTTGAGCGCCATCGATCCAGTTAGCAACCTCACGCTAAGGCTATGGCAGCCCATGAGCGAATGTACTCATTTGCATCTTTCTATCTTCAGTTATCGGTGCCGTTTTATCGCTCCCCACGTTGTTACCATATTGTCTTTTGGAGTAACGCTCAGCACCGAGGGGTCAAACTCGTTTACCGTTGGGACGATTCCTAGTGGTGAAGACCCGCCAAAGGCGTAAATTTTGTCGTTTACCTTGGAAACTGACAATCCCCCTCTTGCCATCGGGAGCCGAGCCCCACCCTCCGCGATCCACACACCGTCGTCTGGGGTAAAGATGTCTACTCTTGAGAGGCGGCTGGTGTTATCTGAAGCAGTTCCACCGACGGTGTAGATCTTTTTATCCACGGTTTCGACACCTAAGCCAATGTTTGGCACTGGCATTTTGGGTTTGCGTGTCCACCGATCTTCAACAGGATCATACATTTCAACAACGTCAAAATACCGGATTCCACCGTGGGTGGTTTCTTTGAAGGTTGCACCCCCGAGAACATAGATTTTTTCGTCGAACACAACCGCAGCGTGACCACCTCTCGCTGTCGGCATATCCGCTTTCCGAGTCCATATATCTCCTTTGGGGTTGTACTGAAAAACGGTTGAGTAAACATCATCGGGAAAGTCCCAGCCACCGATGAGATAAATCTGTCCATTGACGACACTTGTCGTCATCCGGTCTATCGGCACTGGCATCCGCTTTTTCCGTGTCCATTTATCTTTTGCCGGATCGTACATTTGGACAGTGTCAAGTGGTTGGAAAGCGACTCTGTGACCACCAAACACATAAATCTTACCATCAACCACGCTCGCGGCAATTCCACCTCTCGCTGTCGGCATGTCTGCTTTCTTTGTCCAAATATCCCGCTGTGGGTCATATTCTTCGACAGCAGAGCGTGAACCTCCATTGAGTCCACCAATGGCATAGATCTTACCGTTGACAACGGCAGTCGCTAGTTGCATCCTCGGTGTTGGCATGTCCGATTTCTGCGTCCATTTTCCCTGAGCCGAGCAAATTGAAGATGGAAAAAACAGCCCACCAATCATCAAGCTGGCTAAGGACCAGATGATGTTGTATTTCATACGGTGTATAGTATGCTGGCTTTTCATGATTTTCCTCCTTTATCCATACCTTCAAAATTAGACGAGTATGAACCACGGAATTAGTTCAAAACCTATCCGTCCCCATCGTAATTATAAGAATAACAAACAATTAGACAAAAATTCCAGTCGCTTTCAGGAGTATGGATATAATATATCCATACTCTTCAAAAAAACTGGTTGAAGATTAAATGCAAGGAGGTTTATACTGTAAACTGTTTCGGACCGGTGACAGCCGATGCCTTCTTGGCACGAAAGATTGTTGAAAGGTTATTCATATACAGAGCGGCGTTAACGGCAGTCAACAGCCGCATGACACTTCCCGTCTATTCCAGAATGGAAGAGGCCCCTATCCCACGATTATGAAGAATCTTTTTCAATCGCACCGTGTAAAAAGTGTCTGAAAATTTGATCGCAAGCATTGGGCCCCTTATCTTAGGGAGTCTTGCTCCCAAAAATAGTCCTAAATTAACAGGTGCACAAATGGCCAAAGTTGATACACTCCTCAAGCTCATTGCCTATCAAAAGCAGCACCCCCAAGCTAGCAATGCAGAGATTGCCAGAGGGATCGGAATTTCGTCACGACATGTTAGGCTCTGTAAAAAAGAGGTAAATCTTCTCAGACACCAGTTAGCTGAGGAGTCCTCCTTGCAACCGGGGCAGGTTCAATTCCTGCTGTCACTGCTGAATCAACGAGAACCCGATCAGAAGGAGATTGCGCAACATCTTCAAAGACAAATCGGCGCATCTTATACCGGAAGCCTTCGTATCAAGCATCCTGATGAGCAGGTGTCTCTGAACTGGCTTGAGATTGGGGAGTTGAGTTCTATTGAAATGGGATCGTTAGACCGTCCGGACCCAATATTGAGTATCTGGCTTCAGTACCTATGTTACGACCCTCTGCTGATGTACTACCGAAACGGGGAGATCGAGGGACGGCTTGCAATCGGTTGCGAAGCAGTGAAAGGACATTCGGAGTGGCAGCTGACCTTGAGAAAGGACCTTCGTTGGAGCGATGGCAAGCCGATTACCCTTGAAGAGGTCATCGCAGCGTTCTCTGCGAGCCACATCGCTCCGATTATCACAGAGATTAAACCTGATGGCAAGACCCAACTCCGCGTTAGACTGTCTCAAGAAGAACCGCTCTTTCTCCATCGCCTGCGCTATATCTACCCATTCCCTTCCCACTCGCCCCAACCCTACCACGTAATCTCTGGCGCCTATCGATTGAAACGTTTCCGTCCGGATACCATGACCCTTCACTTTGAGCAGAATCTGGATTACTACCGTGGGGAGGATACTTGCATTGACTGGTTAACCGTGAAGCGTTTCACACGGCCCGCCAATGCCGTTAATGCAATTGAGAATGGGGCAATTGATCTGCTTGCTATCCATTTCCATGCGATGCAATCGCTTTACCAATTTCCAACGACGGTGCCTTGTCAACAGTGGCCATTTTTTGAGGATAACTATTATGCTCTATTTCTCAACCATCGTCACGGTCTACTATCGCATAAACAGAACTGTAGTTTGCTTAAAGATGTCATTGACTATCGAGCAATCAACTTCTATCTTCGCACGGGCGAGATGGCTGAAGAAGTGGAAGTCGTACAGCCTTCACAGCCCCTTAATATTCGGGTAGCCTGTTCAAGAGTGGTGGACTCGTCGGGAGGAGTGTTGTACAACTTGGCTCATCTCATCGGACAATCAGTAGGTTCTTCTATGAAGAATCCTATCTCTGTCAAAGGAGGGGGACGAAAAATCAAAGAAGAGATACGAAAAGAGGCAGATGCCTTTTTAATTCCAGTGTTTTTTGGTTTGGAGTACAGCCAGCTATCGCAATACTTCCGTTCTGATGGGAGATACAACTTTTTTGGATACATCAATCCCCAAGTTGATGCGCTGCTCTCTCAGCTTGATCAAACAGCGAACATGGCAGTAAGAAAAAGGATTGGACGCCGGGTATTGTCCCTCTTACAGGAGGATTTTGCGGTGATTCTATTGGTGCCCTACTTTCAATACACATTTTCACCGTTAGAAATCCAGTTCGACGATACCCTCACCTACTCGGCTGATTTGCTCCAAAATATGAGCCAAGTTGCCGTTGAGCGCCATCGCCCCGGTTAGCAACCTTGCTTCAAGGCGATGGCAGCCCATGAGCGAATGTACTGATTCTCGTCTTGCAATGCTTCTTCCATTACAGGAATGGCACTCTGAGGGAGTTTCCCCATCTTCGCCAATGCGATCGTAGCGTTTTCCCGCAACGGTGCATCCGAGAGAGACCAACGCGATACCGGTCTGTTATCACCCAAAGCCTCGATCAGTGCTGGCACAGCCGACCGAGCCGACGGACCGATATTCCCAATTGTATCCGCTGCATTTCGGCGAACCCACTCAGAATCATCCTTCAGAGCTTCGATTAACGTGGGGACGGCACCGTGTGCAGGTTCACCCATACACCCCAACGCGGCAGCAGCCCCTGCACGTGTCCACCAGTCTGCATCAGCCAACGCTTCAGTCAGTGCAGGCACGGCAGACTCACCTACGGCAGCCAGTCCATAGATGGAATCGAGTTGGCTCGGATTGGTAAAATCCCCGCGATCCAGGTTTCGATTCCAAGCCGCTTTCGATTCTTGTCGTAGTGCCTCTATCAATATCGGTATCGCAGGTTTGCCAATACTTCCCAACGCATACGCTGAATTGAGACGCGTTGCCTCATTTTCATCATTTAGCCCGTCCTGCAATCCTGAAAGATCATTGGAACTTGATACCGTTGTCGGATTCATCTTCCCGTTCTGCACCCCGTGATGCCATTTCCAAAGATGGTCCCATATCGCTTGATGTTCGGCGGGATCGGTCTGATTGGGTTCCCAGTTTAGGTTTTCTGCGTTCCATGAGGGCTGTTGAGGCTCCTCTGTACGACAAAAGAGAAACTTCAGCATGAATCGGATTCTGTTGCTTAGATTCTCCGTGGCTCGATGCCAAAGTTCATAATGCACGATTGTCACTGTGCCAGCTTCACCGCAAAGAGCTAACCCGGCATCCTCCGATGGAGTCATGTAGTACTGCGTGGCGGGCTGAATCGCCGTGGGACCCATATCGTCGGTGACATCTTGGGGATAATAAAAAGCCATCGCTAATCGCGTCCGGTGATATCGTACATTCCCGCCCAACGGATAATCTTTATGCCAATCTTGCGCCTTGCTTCCCGGCGGATGATAGTGGCACGCTCGGTGTTGATTCATAACATAGTTTTGTCCCAGAATGCTGGTGAGCGCACCATGCACTGTTGGATCGTCGAACACCTGCTGGAGCATGGGGACCTTGGAAAGCAGCAGATTATTCCCTAACTGCTCTCCTTTTTCAATTGCCGCTAACGTCTGCTGGAAAGCAGATTTGTGGAAGTCAGGAGAGAGTGCTGGTTTCACCACCACATAGCCGTTGACAATGAAGTTCCGCATCGCATCATCGCTCAGAAGATACTGCTTATCAATCATATTTTTTCCTTTCTGTTGAATCCAGTTATTTGCTTTCAGGTGCTTCCATGTTCTCAACCCTTTGCTGCTCTTAGCCACAGGAAGAACGTCGCACCGCTCTGATCGGGTTGAGCGTCCTCAAGCCGAATATCCCCACCAAGATCCGTCATCACCTTCTTAACGATTGCCAATCCGAGCCCCATGCCGTCCCGCTTGGTAGAAACGTGTGGGGTGAACAGCTTCGGTCGAACTTCCGGAGACATGCCCGGTCCGGTATCAGCGAATTGCACGAACACTTTGGATCCATCTGTTGATACAAAAGCGCGAATTGCCAAGCACCCTTTCTTCTCCCCTTCCTCCGACATCGCTTCAAGGGCATTATTAATAAGATTGAGGAATGCGCGCTTGAGGTGATCTGCGTCCGCTGTAACGGTAGGAAGATCAGCGGGAAAGTCGATTTGACAGTCAATGTGGTTGGGAAATTCATCGAAGAGCGCTAACGTCGCATTGAGCGTCTCACGCAGATTGACGGGAGATAACTCCGGGGCGGGCATCTGGGCGAGCACAGAAAACTCATCAAGTAAGCGGCGCAACCCTTCAACTTCAGTGATGATGGTTTGGGTGCAGCGCTCCAAAAGTTCAGAGAGATCATCGGGGTTGTTACGGTAACGACGCTGCAAACGTTCCGCCGACAACTGAATCGGGGTCAGTGGATTCTTGATCTCATGCGCTAACTTCTGTGCAATATCCTGCCACGCCGCAATTTTTTCGGCCCGCCTTAACTCCTCAGTACGCGCCTTCAGGTCAGAGACCATCCGATTGAAAGCACCGGCTAAGAGAGCGAACTCATCATCAGTTTGCACCGCCACCTGATAGTCAAGGTTTCCCTTGGAGATTTCTTCTGTACCGGTAACAAGGTGCCGGATTGGAGTGTTAACCCCTTTTGCGAGAAACTTGCTGACAAAAAAGGCGACGACGACGATCAGTGCCGCCGTAATCAACAGGGCAATGATCGTTGCATCTCTCTCCGTTCGACGATATGCGGTACCTTCTGCATTGAGGTCTGCTTCCAGAGGACTGAGTTTGTTCTGGATGGCTGACATCTGAGTTCGCATTTGGGCGAGCGTCAATGCCATAGATTTGCCAACCACTACCGCCCCCAAGCGTTTCGTCCCATCCTCTGAGAAGATTGGCACACCACAAATCAAAAAACCTTGGTCTGCCAATTCGTCTGAGATGGTTGGAGCATCGGGTAACGCCTCCAACGGTCCCAAAAGAGTGGTGAGTGTTTGTGGTGGGTGATTCGGGTGGGTGCTAAAAACGAGATGACCGTCCCAGCCATAGACGGCGATGAGGTAATCACCGTAGGTGTCTGCGAGTTCAGTGGCTCGTATCTCGACAGCCTTGGAGTCAAAATCATCCAATACGGCAACCAAGTCCTCATCAACTGCCAAAAGTTCAGCGGTATCCGTCAGGGGTAGGTTCTCATAGAGTTCGAGCGTATGCGCGATTTCACTGGCACCTTCGATAATTGCCGCGGAACTCGCAAGCGTCAACGCAATCTGGTGGTTTGCCCAACGCTCCACGCTTCGACTAATAAGATGGTAGGAGACGAAAACGAGGACAGCAGTGGGTAGCAGTGCCATTCCCACAAAAAGAATCATCAGCTTGCGTTGAAACTTCAGGCGATTTATGACCATAGGACGTGATGACAATTTGCACACATCTTGGTGTCAAAATTCGTTCTGTAATCGCTGCAAAATGTGTGATGGCAGCGCAGGTAGATTAGCTGTGGAGACGCCATCGTTCACCTGTGCGGTCGTCATCATGCCGGGGACAACCGCGCTGACGGCTGGATGGGCAAGGATAAATTTGAGGGCCGCTTGTGGGAGTGTCTTGGTTGTGTCACCGACAATTGCTTTGACGGTGTCCACCTTTTGCAGGTCATCGCGCAACTGCTCAGAGGACCAGAGTTTACGATGGTCATTGTCAGCGAACTTCGTATCCAACGTCAGTTGTCCAGACAGTAGACCGGAGGCGAGCGGTTGTCGGACGATAACCCCCACGCCTTTGGATTGTGCTGCCGGCAGCACCGTCTCAGCCATCGATTGATTCAGGATGTTGTAGGTCAACATCATTGTGGAGATGCCGGTCTCCTCAATTGCTTTCAGCGCTTGTGCTTCGCTACCAAGAGCCATGCCGTAAAAACGTATTTTACCTTCAGTTTTGAGTCGCTCCATTGTCTCGAAGGCTTCATCCCACTGCTCAGGAGCTGGAGGTGCGTGAAATTGGTAGGTGTCTATTGTTTCGCGTCCCAATCGCTGTAGGCTGCCTTCCACGGCGGTGCGAATGTAGTCGTGGGAAGTGTTAAATGATGGGCGTTGTTCCCACCCTTGACTCACCCAGCCATCGGAGTCTATTTCATAGCCGACCTTCGTGGCGATAAACACCGCGTCTTGCAAGTTAGCGAAAGCCTGTCCGAGCAATCGTTCAGAGCGACCACCGCCGTACTGATCGGCGGTATCGTACAGAGTAACCCCCTGTTCATACGCATGCTGAAGCAAACGGATTGCCGCAGCGTCGTCTATATCACCCCATTCTCGTCCGCCGAGTTCCCATGTTCCCATGCCGATCTCGGAGACGGTCAAACCTGTCGCTCCCAAACCACGATATTGCATCACTGCTCCTCCGATTGACGGATCGTCAGATAGCCTGCCGGTCGATTTTCCAACGTCGACCAACAGGCTACAAACCACAGTTAAAGGGCTGCTAATTAACCAAGCCCGCATCCTTCAGTGTCTGACGCAATGCCTCTTCATTGGCGGGTGTGAGCGGTGCGAGCGGGAGCCGCAGCTTGCCGTTAAGTTTCCCCATCATCATGAGGGCCGTTTTCGCAGGAATAGGATTCGTCTCTATAAAGAGGTCCACCGCTAACTGCATGGTCTTATAGTGGAGTTTTCGAGCGAGTTCTATATTCCCCGCTTTGAAGGCGTTGCATGTCTCAGCAATATCGGCAGGATCCACATTTGCAACGACCGAGATTACGCCTTTTCCACCGACGGAGAGGATCGGTAAAGTATTGATATCATCGCCCGAAAGCACGACAAAGTCATCGGGACACATTGATACCACTTCGCTGGCACGTTTCAGTTCGCCGGTTGCCTCTTTGAGTCCTACGATATTCGGGTGTTCGGCAAGTCGGGCGACGGTGTCCGAAAGAATGTCCGTCCCACAACGACCGGGAACGTTGTAGATAATAATGGGGATGTCAACGCTTTCGGCGATTTTCATGTAATGTGCGTACAATCCCTGTTGATTGGGTTTGTTATAGTACGGTGTCACGATAAGCGCAGCATCGGCACCAGCGGCTTTGGCGTGTTCCGTAGCTCGCAGGGTCCGCGCTGTCGAATTAGATCCCGTTCCTGCAATGATTGGTACGCGACCATTGACCGTATCAACCGTGATTTCTATCACACGGTCATGTTCCTCTTCTGACAGGGAGGGAGACTCACCAGTCGTGCCACAGGGAACGATCCCGTGGGTGCCTCCATCGATCTGGAATTCGAGCAGTTCTTTAAGTTTGGCTTCATCAAGAGATTCGTCATCTTTGAATGGTGTCACGAGTGCGACAAAGGATCCTTCAAACATTTTTTGCCTCCTTAGAGTCAGGGTGGTGTTTTGGTGAGTGATTTTTACTAATCTCTCGGTTTTTTCAGTATTGACTCTCAAACAACTCAGGGTTCAAATTGGGCTTATTTTAACCCATCTTAGTTAGCGTGTCAATCCCAATGTTAGTTTGATTCCTAGCCTTCCCTCCCTAGAAAAACAGCGTGTAAGAAGAAATCGTCTACGCATTGCACACTACGCATTACCGCGTTAGTCCTAATCTGCCTATTTTCAGGATACGTCTATCTATTGTCTTACTCTTGCTCCGTATATTGCCCATCAAGATACCCAATTCCCCCAAGCTCCGTTGGGACATGGATAAAGGTAACTGTATCGGCAGCTAACCCCTGCTCAATCGCTGGCGCAAGTTGAGCGGGATGCTCAATGTAAACCCCCTTCCCGCCAAGTGCTTCTGCGACGCGGTCAAAGCGGATTTCGCCGAACACTGTTCCCATGCGACGCTCTGGCGTACGCGAGTCAGCTTCTATACCCCACGCGCTATCGTGTGCAACGACCGCGACATAAGGTGTATTGAACCGTAACGCCGTTTCGATTTCCGTAATCGTAAAGCCCGCTGAACCATCACCGCTCAAGAGCAGTACCGGTTTGTCAGGTCTCGCTAACTTTGCGGCAACTGCGCCCGGCACACCCCAACCGACAATCCCGCTTGCACCGCAGGTGAACCAGTGCGCTGGATGACGATTCCAGAGGGTCATGTGTGCCCAACGTCCGATGTTTCCTCCATCGAGCAGAAAGGTCACATCCTGATCCAGAAATGGCTGAATCTCCCGACAGATTCGTATTGAGGGGAGCGGAGTTACGTCCTCATGCCCTCGTGTTGCCCACTTTGCCAGCAGTGCTTCGCGGCTGTGACGCACCTTTGCCAGCCACGCCTGATGGCTCCATTTGAGACTTTTTCCTGCATCGTTCAGTCCCTCAAGGACAGATCGTGGATCGCCGATAATCCCAATCTCCGGCTCAATCGTCTTTGATAATTCATTCGGATCAACATCGACACGGATAAAACGGACCGATTCAGAAAAAACGGGCGGCCGACCATACCCCACCCGGTAATCGATACCCGCTCCCAACACCAGTGCGAGGTCAACCTCCGCGAGGTTGGCAAATGCGCCGTTGGTTTCGCCACCGAAGGTTGTACCGACATACGCATCCAAAGGTGTCTCAATGCACCCCCGCGACCACATATTTGAAAAAATCGGGATATGCGTTAGATCAGCAAATTGGGCAAGTGCATCACCAGCATCAGCGTAGAACGCTCCATTACCCACAATGATAGCGGGACGTTCCGCATTGCATAACTGTTCAACAGTATCACCAATCAGATCTGGATCGCCGGGGGCTTGTGGGTTGATGTAGGCAGTAGTAGGTGGAGTCTCCTGCAAACGAGCAGTGGCTGAATTCGGCATCTGTGCGCTAAATACATCACTGGGTATAGTCAAGTGCACCGGACCCGGACGACCGGCGAATGATGCCCCCAGTGCATTGGTAAATTCATGCTCTAAGACATCAATACGATCAACAAACCGGGCATACTTACAAACGGGTGCCGCCATACCCACCTGATCCAATTCTTGGAAATGCCCCATACCGCGTGTATCTGTGGTGGCACACCCGCTGATCAGGAGCATGGGTCCGCCATCCCAAAAGGCATTTGCGAGTCCGGTGAGGGTGTTCGTGTGTCCCGGTCCCGCACTCACGGCGACTACCCCAATCCGCTTGGTCATCCGTCCCCACGTGTCTGCCATATATGCGGCGGATTGTTCGTTTCGTACGTCAACCACCGGCATCTCTAAATCTACACATGCGTCCAGGAACGGTTTAAGCCCATTGCCGCAAAGCGCGAAGACGTATTCCACGCCTCGCTGCTGAAGTGTTTGAACCAACCAGTGTGCACCGTTCATATAACGCCTCCTGATGATCCTTCCAGAAAAGTTAGAGTTTGAAAGCTTCAATGTTGCGTTTCATTGTGGCTGCTACGAAACGCCTCGACCTGCGCTGCAGTTGGTATCGATGGAGCTGCACCGAGCACCGTAGCTGCTAATGCACCTGCGGCATTGGCGAAAGCAACCGCATCGACAAAGTTTTCACCCCGTGCGATTCCCCTTGCGAACGCACCACAGAAGGCATCCCCCGCTGCGGTAGTATCTACTGCCTTGACAGCGTAGGCTGGAACCTGTTGCGTCAGATCGGATGTCAACAGTAACGCGCCTCGCTCGCCGAGCGTCAAAATCACGGCAGAGAGCCCTTTGTCTAACAACACTTTGGCGGCGCGTTCTGCGTCCGCTAACGAGGATACCTTGATACCTGATAGTGATTCAGTTTCCACCTCGTTGGGCGTGAGAATGTCCACCTGCGCCAAAAAGCTATCCGGCAATTCCTGTGCCGGGGCAGGATTAAGCACCACCATTACACCGTTGGATTTGGCGATCTCTGCGGCACGTTGGGAAACGGCAATCGGGACTTCCAACTGTAGCAGGAGTACATCCGCAGCAGCGATTGATTCCGAAGCCCGTTCTATATCCGCAATGCTCAGACGCATATTGGCTTGCGGTACAAGTACGATACTATTATCGCCATCGGCATCAACCCATATCGACGCAACACCGGTGCCGACCTCCGTATCTCGGATGACATAATCCGTGTGGATTCCCTCCTCGGCGTGGGCAGCCATTAACGTGTCTCCAAAAAGATCGCTTCCGAGTCTACCGATCATTGTCACATCTGACCCCAAGCGTGCAGCAGCGACCGCCTGATTGCTCCCTTTTCCGCCGATGAACATGCCGAACTCTTTCCCCATGAGCGTCTCGCCTGTTTCTGGACGCCGTCCCGCTTTTACCACAAGATCCATATTAAAACTTCCCACAACCACAACCTTTGGATTCTGTTTGTCCATTTCCATCCCTTCCATCGACGGCATGTTTACACCTATGCAATGACGAAACTGAGTAGATTATAGTCTGACGGATTAGGTTTGTCAACAGGGGCGACCGGTTTCTGCGAAAACCTGTGAACGCAATAGATTACGTCCCTGTGATGCTCGTTACGAAAAAACGCTTGTCGCACATAACCGATTGTGATAGAATGAGACCGTAGTTAAACGTTGCATCTATGGAACTTGGAGGGCATTATTATATGAATCTTATCGTTATCGTACTGGATAGTTTTCGTCAGGACCACGTCAGCACCTACCACAAAGGCACCAGCGTGTTTGAAGGCATCGCGCCGTGTCAAACCCCCAACATCGACCAGTTCGCGGAAGAGTGTGTCGTCTTCGACAACGCCTACCCGGAAGCTTTACCCACAATCCCAATCCGCACTCAACTGATGACGGGACAGCGGACACTCCCATATCGTCCTTGGCAGCCATTAACTCCGGAAGATGTGGCAATCGCACAGATCTTGAGTCAAGAGGGATACGTTTCTGGACTTATTTCAGATACTTATCACTACCGTGCGCCGAGAATGAACTTTCACCGTGATTTCCATGCCTATCGTTGGATCCGTGGACAGGAATACGACCCGTATGTGTCCGCTCCACTGAAGCGAAATCTCAATGATTATATAAACGAGAATTTCCCCCAACAGTGGCGCAATCGTATCACTCAGTTTCTGGCGAATACCGACCAGTTCGCAGGTCCCGAGGATTGGTTTGCTCATACGGTGGTGGACGAAGCAGTCGAGTGGCTTGAGGACAACCGTCCACATGAGAAAATCTTCCTCTGGATTGATTCCTTCGACCCGCACGAACCGTGGGATCCACCGGATCCGTGGGATACCTATACCGATTCGGATTACAGTGGACCCCGTATCGTTATGCCGATGGGGGGCATGGCAAGTGATTGGGCGAGCGATGCCGAGATTAAGCATATCCAGGGGTTGTATGCTGGTGAGGCGGCTTTTGTGGATCATTGTCTTGGTCGCCTCTTCGACCAGTTGAAGCATCTTGGGTATTACGACAATTCGTTGATCTTCCTGCTCGCAGACCACGGACATCCTCTCGGTGATCACGGGAAGTTCCTCAAGGGCGCGGACCGGATGTATAACGAACTTCTCAAGATTCCCTTTATGGTACGTTTGCCGAAGGGCGAAGGTGCACGCCAAACGAGTGCAATCATACAGTTCCAAGACTTTCTTCCAACAGGGCTTGAGGCGCTCGGATTCGGCAATAACATCTCATCAATGCACGGAGACAGTTTCCTCAACGTTCTCAATGGGGATAGCGACTCGCATCGTGACACTATCATTACGGGATACCATGAGGGCGCGGATCGGTGCATTCGGGATGCGACATGGAGCTACATCCAGCGACCTGAAGGCGAACCTGACGAACTCTATAATCTCATCGAAGACCCACGTGAGCGGAACAATCTCATCGATCAGCAGTCGGATGAGGCTATCCGTTTGGCATCGCAGTTCGGGAATTATTTCTGGCGGCACGGAAGTGCAACGGCGATCAAGGGGATTCAAGGAAAATACGAATTGGCTTCGGGGCGAGTGGACTAGAAAACGGTTGTTAATCCCTAAAAAGTAAGGAAGGATTCGCACCTTGCAGTTCGTTTCTCAATTCCCCATTCCGAGGCCGCCATTCTACGGTGCAAGGGTCGTCACCGATATTTCGCTGGAACAGGTCTACAACTATATCAACCCTGTGGTACTGTTTCGCGTTCAATGGGGCTATCGCCGCCAGCAAGGCATGGCACAACATGAGTATGACCGCTTCATTGAACGAGAGATTGTTCCAGTATACCAGCACTACAAGCAGCTCTGCATGGATAACAATTGGTTACGTCCGTTGGTGGTGTACGGTTATTTTCATGCCCAGTCGGAGGGCGACGACCTCATCGTCTACCATGCCGATTCCCAGACCGAATGGGTCCGTTTCACCTTTCCCCGTCAGACGCATACCGAGGAACGACGCTGCATTACTGATTACTTTGCCAGCGTTGATTCTCTTCAGATGGACGTTGTGGCATTTCAGCTTGTCACGATTGGATCCGCAATCACAGAGGTTATGCAGCAGGTTATGGCTGAAGGCAATGAAGGGAGGCACCTGCATCTGCGTGGGATGGCCATTGAGACGACCGAGGCACTGGAAGAGTATGCTCACAGGCAGATTCGCCTCGAACTTGACATTGCTGCAGAAGATAGTCCGTATGTCCTTGATCTATTTCACGGGAGCTATCAGGGAGCACGTTTTCGGTTCGGAGATGCTGCCTGTCCGGACATAACAGCACTTGCCGAAGTATGGCGGCTGCTTGAGCCGGAGCGAATTGGTGTTGACCTTTCTGATGAATTTCAACTGACGCCTGAAAATTCAGTCGCTGCAATTATTGTGACTCATCCAGAGGCAAGGATATTCAACGTGCAATCATCTTGACTTCAGGGACCAGCCCTAAGAGAACAGAGAAACTATGAGAACATCTCACCGTTACTTAGATCCCACAGCCCTTTCCCGGCTCGGCGGCATGGAGTTAGTCGCTCGCCTTGTTGTAGAGGGGTTTATCACGGGACGACACAAGAGTCCGTATCAGGGCTTCAGCGTTGAGTTCGCAGAGCACCGCCAATACATGCCCGGCGACGCGATCCGTTATATCGATTGGAAGGTGTATGGCAAATCCGATCGTTACTACATCAAGAAGTTTGAGGAGGAAACCAATCTCCGCGCCTATATTCTGCTTGATGCTAGCGGATCAATGAACTACAAATATGATGACAGCGGCATCACCAAATTTGAATACGCCTGTTATCTCGCCGCCTCGCTGACGTACCTCATGCTCAAGCAGCGAGACTCCGCAGGTTTAGCGGTCTTTGACACACATATCAGGGAATACATTCCCCCGCGCGGTGCTGCGACCCACCTGCACGCTATCATGTCCACCTTAGAAAGCATTCAGCCGGGCGAGGAAACGAGCATCAGTGCTACTTTTAACGAACTTGCCAAACGGATTATTCGTCGTGGGTTGGTCATCGTGATCTCCGATCTTCTAGATCAACCGGCAGAGGTTCTCTCTGCCCTCAAGCATTTTCGTCACCGCAAGCACGAGGTCATCGTGTTTCATCTGCTTGATAAGGCTGAGATGACATTCCCTTTTGAAGGTCCGATTGTTTTTCGTGACGTGGAGACAGATAACACGCTCTCAACGCAAGCAGAGGCACTCAAAGCTGGTTATCTGGAACAGCTGAACGATTTCATTCAAGCCTATCGCCGGGGGTGTGGTGCCAGTTTAATTGACTATGTGCAAATCGACACAGCAACACCGTTCGATTATGCGCTATCGTCTTATCTTTCACGACGGAAGTAAGAGTATGAGTACAATAAAAACAACAATATC
This sequence comes from Candidatus Poribacteria bacterium, assembly GCA_965220385.1. Lineage (GTDB taxonomy): Bacteria > Poribacteria > WGA-4E > WGA-4E > PCPOR2b > PCPOR2b. The sequence goes on from OZ244825.1 coordinate 5,603,490, forward strand.
ACAACCCCAATATATCAAGGATTCAGAGCAGCTTGAGGAAGTGATGTCTCGGCCTACGCCAGAGGTCATTGAAGCAATGGGGGAAATGACGGGCGATCTCCTCATACTCGGCGTAGGTGGGAAGATGGGACCGACACTAGCAAAGCTGGCAAAACGCGCTATCGACGAATCGGGTTCAAGCAAGAGGGTAATTGGCGTATCCCGCTTCTCCGCACCGGACTTACGGGCAGATCTGAATCAAGCAGGTGTTGAAACCATCGTATGTGATCTGCTCAACGAAACGGAGTTGCAAGCGTTGCCAGATGTCCCGAATATGGTTTTCATGGCGGGTAGGAAGTTCGGCTCCACAGGAAATGAGCCTCTGACGTGGGCGATGAATACCTATATGCCCGGACGGGTTGCCGAAAAATACCGAAATTCGCGTATCGTCGTCTTTTCGACAGGAAACGTCTATCCGCTAACACCCATTTCCCACGGCGGCGCAACAGAAACACACCTTGTAGAACCTATCGGCGAATACGCACAGTCCTGTCTCGGTCGTGAACGGGTATTCGAGCACGCTGCAAATCAATTCGGTACACCCCTTGCAATCCTCCGTTTGAACTATGCCATCGATTTGCGGTATGGCATCCTGATGGATATCGCAGAAAAGGTTTACGGCGAAAAACCTGTGGATGTAACGATGGGAGCTGCCAACGTCATCTGGCAAGGAGACGCAAACGCGATTGTGCTGCGTAGTCTTACACACTGTCAAAGCCCGCCAATTATTCTCAACCTCACAGGTCCAGAAACTGTCTCAATTCGTTGGCTTGCCACTCGGTTCGGGCAATTTTTCGGGAAAGTACCCACCTTTGAGGGAATAGAAGCAGATACAGCACTCCTGAACAATGCTGCTCACTGCCATCAACTTTTCGGTTATCCGCGAATTTCACTCGAACAGATGGTGCAGTGGGTGGCGCACTGGGTAGAAATCGGGGGGTTGACCCTTGGAAAACCAACAAAATTTGAAGTGCGAGATGGCAAATTTTGAGTTTAGGTTAAAACTTAAATAATAGGTTATATCCAAGTTCAATCGGTAAGGAGACACAAGATATGAAGTTTGTATTGATAGTTTTGAGTGTTTTGTCTCTAATTTTTACCATCGTAATGCTTGATGCTTGGGCGGTCAATCAAGTGCTGCATTTGGATGGCGGTGGAGATTATGTTGAAATTCCGCCCTCCGACAGTCTTGATATTACAGGTGCTGTTACCCTTGAAGGGTGGGTATTTCATAAAGATGCAGAGACGCACGACTGGTCACAGGCGTGGCTATCTAAATATGAACATCGCCTGCTGTCTTGGAATATTCGTAGTGATGGGTTCTTCATCGCCCAAGATGAGATGTGGGACGAACAGATGCTCCGCTATGGCGCGCCAAAGGATGAGTGGTTTCACATCGCTTGTGTCTATGATGGCCACAAACAGCAGGTCTACCTCAATGGAGAGCTCGCAGCAGAGCGAGATTGGCCCGGTTTCATTGGTTCAAGCCACTCACCGGTTAAAATTGGAACGTTCCATACCCAATATTGGCCCGGTATGCTTGATGAAATCCGTATCTGGAACCGCGCACGTACCCACCAAGAAATCCGATCAACGATGAATGCACCCCTCACAGGGAAGGAGCCCGGCTTGGCGGGGTATTGGAACTTCGACGACGGCACCGTAAGGGATCTATCCCCAAACGGGAATCACGGTGCCCTTGAAGGATCCAGCCAGATTGTAGCAGCAGCCCTACCGGATAGCTTCACACCCACCAATGCAATTGGTATTGAGAGCGCGATTGTCAATCCAAGTGAGACATTTACCGCGGATATCTCCGCTAGTCTGACCGGCTCGCTCCATAGCTTTACCTTTGACCTAGAATTTGATCCCACTATCTTAAAAGTGGTCGATATTAAAGAAGGAGGCTATCTAAGCCGAAATGGCATCGACGCTACGGTGTGGGAGAAACCGCATGTGGACAACGAAAAAGGCGTCATTGCGAAGGTTCAGTCTCAGAGAGCCACAAACACTGGTGTTAAAAAGAAAAGAGGAATTCTAGCAATTGTAACCTTTGAGGCGAAACAGGTAGGAACCAGCAAAATTTATCTGGAAAATCTTCACCTTAAAGGGATTAATGGTACACAGATAACGGCACACACACCAGTCGGTGTCGTAGACATCTTTCCACACGGGAGACTGTCCGGAACTATCATTGATTCTGAGGACAAAACGCCAATCTCAGGCGCACGGATACAAGTGTCAAATAGATGGTGTCAATTGCGGCATATCTATTCTGACCGGGAGGGGAGGTATACTCTTGATGGGGTTCCCGCTGGGGAAATCAAGATAAAAGTGGTAAGAGACAGAGCCTACTCTAGGGTAGTGACCCGGACGCATGTAAAGGCGGGAGAAGTGAAGACCGGTTTCGATTTTAAGCTAAAACCGCATCCAGACCCAGAAATACCAGACCCCGGTGAAGAACCAACACGGATTCGGCACGATGAAGAAGATGACGAAGATGAGGACGAAGATTTGTAACCGTAGAGTTGCAATCTTCAGAGGGGTTTTCTGAAAGTCCACTTGTCTCTCCCCAATTTGTTGCCCTACTTGACAATCACCATCCGCCTTGTAGCGGTATAATCCCCCGCCCGAAGCTGATAAAAATAGATACCACTTGCCACCAATTCGCCGGTTCTGTTGCGTCCATTCCAGTACGCTGCACGATTCCGATCGGTATAGAATCCTGCCGGTTGATACCCCAGATCTAATTGATGTACCATTGCACCTGTTGCGTCGTAGATTGTGAGTGTCACATCGGAGGCGTGAGCGAGATGATACGGTATCCACGTCTCTGGATTGAACGGATTCGGATAGTTGGGCAATAGTCCTGTCTCTTTTGGTATCAAAGCAGCGAGGAGCTGCTCAAGAAAGCGAATTCCCCTTCGCAACCTTAGATTCATAAGATCTAATCCCTGTGCTTGAGTGAGCCAACCCCGAACTTCCGCTTCCGTGAGGGACCCAAGTGCCACGGGGTGTGCAGAAGGCGCCGCCGCAGCCTCCCCGATCGCGCCGGCAACCGTGACGAGATCCAGAATATTGACCACGCCGTCCCCGTTAAGGTCGACATCGTTCTGTCCTATCCTCCCAAAGTTTGAATTAACATGTGTCAAATCTTGGAGGTTCACCACGCCATCGCGGTTGACATCTCCGAACACTGTTGGGGACGGGAGTTCCCACAGGAGCAACGTGCCATCCTCACTCCCGGTCGCCAGCAGCCGTCCATCCGGGCTGAACGCTATGCTGCCGATCCAACCCGTATGTCCGGCGAGAGTCTCCTTCTGTTCCCCCGTGGCGACATCCCATAGACGGGTGGTTTCATCATAACTCCCAGTTGCTAGTGTCTTGCCATCCGGACTGAACGCGATACTAATGACCCCATCCCTATGCCCGGTGAAGGTACGGACGTGTTCCCCCGTGATGACATCCCACAAACGGCTGGTATAGTCATAACTGCTACTTGCTAGTATCCGTCCATCCGGACTGAACGCTACGTCACTGACTCCACCCGCATGCCCGGTGAGAACCCCCTTCTGTTCACCTGTTGCAACATCCCAAAGATAGATGGTCTTATCCCACCATCCTCCACCACTTGCCAGTGTCCTTCCCTCCGGGCTGAATGCGACACTGTCAACCGCAGACGTATGCCCAGTGCGAATCTGCCTATATTCACCCGTGGCGACATCCCACAGACGAATAGTCTCGTCCAAATTTCCACTTGCCAGTGTGCGTCCATCCGGGCTGAACGCGACGCTATTGATCCAATCTGTGTGCCCGATGAAGGTTTGCTTGTACCTTCTCGTCATCCCATCCCAAAGATATACCGCACCATTTTCCTCCCCACTTGCTAGGATCTCCCCATTTGGACTGAATGCTACACTCCTCACCCCAGACGTATACCCGGTGATTGCCCCCTTCTGTTCACCCGTTGTGACAGCCCACAACCGAATGGTCCCGTCATTACTCTCACTTACTAGTGTCTCCCCATCCGGACTGAAGACAACATTTTCGACCAAACCCAGCTGTCCGATTGTCAACGTGTTTTCACCCGTCACAGCATTCCACACCCGCACTGTACCACCCCAACTTCCACTTGCCAGCGTCTCCCCATTCGGGCTGAATGCTACGCTAGTGACCCTGTCCGTATGTCCGGTGAGAGTTCGTTTGCGTTCACCTGTCGCGGTCTCCCATAGAAGGATGGTCTTGTCCCCACTCACACTCGCCAACATCTCGCCGTCCGGGCTGAATGCGATACTCCAAATCACAATTGGATGCCCATCTGTCCACTTTTGTTCACCCGTGGCAACATCCCACACTCGCAACATACCGGTCGAATGTCCACATGCCAGTGTTTCTCCATCTGGGCTAAACGCAACGCTCTGTACCCGGGATCTGGAATCGGTGAAACTCCATTTTTCTTCACCTGTGACGGCATCCCACAAACGGACGGTCTGATCACCGCTCCCACTCGCCAGCGTCCGTCCATCTGGACTAAATGCCACGCTACCGACAGTCCAACTATGTCCGGTGAGAATTCGCTTTTGTTCACCTGTGGCGACATCCCATAGACGGATGGTGTTGTCCTGCCAACCCGCACCGCTAGCAAGCGTCCCTCCATCCGGGCTAAACGCGATACTAGTAACCCAAGATGTATGCCCGGTGAACAGATCAACCTCTTGAAGGGTTGTTGTATCATAAAACCAAATCCCGATAGAGCTAGCCACCGCGAGGCGAGTTCCGTCCGGAGAATACCGCATCTCAACTATGCTTCCCCTACCGAGGCGCGCTTTGACATTCTCGGGTAAACGCCATTGCGGGGAATCTTGGGCAAAGCTGTCCTGTAGAAACAGAGCAAAAATGAACAACAAGCTGAACTTGAAAAACAGTTCCTTTTTCATCGGATAATCCTCCTTTTTAAAAAGAAAGAAGCACACTTTCCATTCCAGTTGGTCAGATTTCTTATTTTATCCCGATAGTTGGTAGAATAGTTAGCCCACCTTCGTCCCAATCCGCGACGGTTATCGAACAACCTGTTTGAGCCATCCCCACATCGTGAATGTCCTATCCGCGGGAGCAACAGCAAGAGGCGGACGAAACCACACAGGAGACACGTCCTGCTCGAAAAACTTTCCAGTAAGATTTTGAGGAATCTTCCCGTTGGCGTTCATCACGTAGATATCATTGTTCCCATTCCTATTAGACGTAAAGGCAATGCGCTTACCGTCAGGGGACCACGAGGGATTCCAGTCAGAACTGGCGTTTTTGGTCAGCCTTCGAGGATTATTCCCATCGGCATCCATCACATAAATATCGAAGTTCGCACCCCTCTCAGACGCGAAAGCAATATGCTCACCGTCAGGCGACCATGAGGGATTCCAGTCATCACCGGGGTTTCTGGTGAGCCTTCGAGAATTCCCGCCATCGGTGTCCATCACGTAAACTTCAGCGTTCCCATCCCTAGCAGACACGAAGGCAATGCGTTCTCCATCAGGGGACCATGCGGGAGAATTGTCAACCTTGGTATTTGTGAGTTTTCGAGGATTCCCTCCATTAGCATCTATCACATAGATATCTGTTTCCCACCAGAAGGCACCGCGACTAGAAGAAAAGACAATGTGTTTACCGTCAGGGGACCATGAAGGATGGTTGTCAATCAAGCGATTGTTTGTGAGTTTTTGAAGATTCCCTCCATCGGCATCTATTACATAGATGTCGATATCCCACCCGCTTTCACCCTTCTCAGACGAAAAGACAATCCGTTTGCCGTCGGGAGACCAAGATGGATCCCAGTCAATCGCGGGATTGTCTGTGAGTCTTCGTGGATTCTTCCCATCGGTATCCATCACGTAAATTTCAAAGTTCCCCTCCCTATTAGATGCAAAGGCAATTTGTGCCTGTGCATCAACATCTATCATTAGCAGCGTCAGACCCAAAGCGAAAATGAAATATGCGAGGCTATGTTTCCGTTGCATCTACCCTACCTCCTTTGTTTCCCAACAATTGCTGTCAAATGAAAATCACCCGCTCATCAATCACACACGCAATTTAGATACCACAGTCATCTCGAATCACTTGAGGAGATTGTGCAAAAAACCGAATTCGTTGGCGAATGCTCTCTCCGGACGACTTTCCAGCCGCTTCTGATATGAAGCAGCATCTCAAAAGAAATGTTGTACTCACGAAGAAACTGTCGAAGCTATGCCATACCGTCGTCGCAGAAATGCTACACTCGCTACGCTCAGTGATTGTCCTTAGATTTTTCTTGAACACTTCACATATATGTGCTATATTGGAATGCCATCTGGAAAGGAAACCGTCAAATGATGGAATCACAAGCCGCTGTTGAAAAACGTTACCGTGATGCGTTAGATTCCCTCGTCACAAAGATCGGGAAGGATCGGAATATCATCGCTGCCATTCTGTGCGGTAGTATGTCCTACGACCAAGTATGGGACAAGTCCGACATCGACCTCCTGCTCATCCAAAGGGAGGGCAAAGGTGACCCCAGAGGTTACACCCTATCAGAAAACGATGTCAATATCCATGCGGAACTCGTTCCAAGGGGGCAATTAAGGCAGTGGCAGGAAACAGCCCTACAAGGTTCGTTTGATCACTCCTTCTTCTCTCGCAGCACACTCCTGTTCTGTAGCGATGAGTCGGTCAAGGCATGGTATCAAAACGCCAACCTACATAACATTGGTGGGAGAGATAGGGCACTTCAACTTCTCATTGTCGCAACCGGATTGCTCCCCACGTTAAGATATGCTGAAAAGCAATTTTATGTAAAGGGAGACCTCAACTATAGCTTCCTGTCCATCCTGCGTACCGTGGAAAGTTTGGCGAGAATTGAAGTTATCCTAAATGATGAGGTGCCATCGCGAGAGGTCATCCAGCCCGCGCTTGAATATAATCCTGATTTCTTCCACGTCACCTACTCAGATCTGATTAACCGTGAGAAAAATGAGGCGGTTATCCAAAATACGCTGGATACCATCAATGCCTACCTCGACGATAAACTATTTATCTTTCAACCGATCCTGGATTTCTTAGCCGACGCGGACGGCCCTCGATCTACAACGGAATTGAATAGCTACTTCCAAAAGAAAATTAGTGAAAACCGCCTTGATGCTGCCTATGAATGGTTAGCAAGAAAGGGAGTCATTCAGCGGGTATCTACTCCTGTTAAACTCACGCTGAAAAGTCAGGTAGAGATAGAGGAAACCGCCTACTATTACGACAAGGAGACAGCTGCCACGTTGGATGAAGTGCAGACCCCGCGATTGAAGAAAGATGCCCATCCAGAAATTATGGAGGCAGTGGATACCTTCATTGATAAAATCAAAGATGACCGGTACATCATCGCCGCGATTCTCACCAGCAACCTCGCTGAGGATAACGTTTGGGAACATACCGATGTCAACTTCCTCCTCGTTGGGCGTGACGATGCAAAATTCGATGAACACTACAGTTTGGTAGAAAACGGTGTGAATATTAATGTGACGATGCATCCACAGAAACGATACAAACAGATCCTCGAAGGTGGGTTGCAGGGAAGTGAGTTGCACTCGATTCTCTCTAGAAGTCAGGTTCTCTTTTCCAGAGATGAAGTTATTGAGGAGTGGCATAGCAACCTGAAACACGTTGGTCAAAGAGACCGAGAAACGCAATTTATGAATGCCGGAAATGGTATCTTCGCGTTATTGACAAAGGCAGAGAAGTGGTTCTATCTAAAAAAGGATTTCAACTATTGCTTTTTGTACATCATGTTTGTGGTTGAGCAATTGGCGCGGGTCGAGACAATCATGCACGGGGAAGCACCGAAGCGGAAAGCCATTTATCAAGCTAAGGGGCACAATCCTGATTTCTTCGACGCGGTGTTTACGGATCTAATAGATAAGGAGAAGGATGAGGAGACAGTTCGCGCCGCACTTGAGATTATCGATCGCTATCTAGAAGATCAGACCTTCTCTCTTTTTCAGCCACTTTTCGATTTCTTAGCGAGTGCAGGCGGTACGCGCACCGCCACCGAATTGAGTGACCATTTCGGGGTGCGACAGGCTTGGGTTGGTTTTCTATGCGAATGGCTGGCGCAAAAGGGAGTTATTGAGCAGTTTGCTTCGCCACTGCGGCTGACCAAAGAAAGCCAAATCTCTGTTGAGGAGGCTGCCTATTACTACGATGCGGACGATCCCTTCTTGGATGAAATGAGGTGATGCAGGCACTATTGCGCTTGCATTGAGCGAGAGTTAATACAGCTTTCACCCATTGTTCCATATTCAGTTCGAACTTGGCAGTCGCTTTCGATACGCACTTGTGCTATAATGCCGCGATTCTCTAAGACGGACTAACTAAGGGTATCAAGATGGAACAATCTCAGAACATCTGACCTTAATCCAAACATTCTACTGATCATATATCGTGTTTGAAGGAAAGTATGAAAATTACTGAAGTTAAAACCTACAATCTCAGCTATCCCTTAATCGAACCTTTTGCAAATGCCCGGTCGTGGTCAAAGGCACGGCATGCTGGTATCGTGGAGATTCGCACGGATGCTGGCATTACCGGTTGGGGGGAAGGTACAAGTACGCCATCGCAAGCGACAATTGATACATGCCTGATTGGAAAAGATCCGTTTGATATAGAGGTCATCTGGAATACGATGCACCAACGTGGTGGGAGCAATGCCGCTGCCATAAGTGGAGTAGACATCGCGCTGTGGGATATCGTGGGGAAAGCGTTGAATCAGCCCATTTATCGCCTCCTCGGTGGTGCGTTCAGGAACCAAATTCCTGCCTATGCCACAGGGCTTTTCAAAAAGGATGTACCCGACATCACCCAAACCTTGATGGACGAGGCGAAAGGTTACGTTGATCAAGGGTTTTCTGCCATGAAAATGAAGGTCGGGTTTGGGGAAGCCTACGATGTCAAAAACGTTGCCGCTGTGCGCAAAGCAATCGGAGATGAGATTATTCTTGCGGTTGATGCCAATTGCGGTTATGATGTTGGAACAGCGATTGACGTTGGACAGAAAATTGCCGAAAATGATCTCTTCTGGTACGAAGAACCTATCACGACAAATGATGTGGAAGGTTATGTCGAAATTCGCAGGGCACTCAATATGCGAATTGCAGGCGGCGAAGGCTTACAAGGACGGTGGGCGTTTCGAGACCTGATCCAACAGCGTGGATATGACATCGTGCAACCCGATATTAGCATCGCAGGCGGATTCACTGAATGCCGTAAGGTCGCGGCAATGGCGAGCGCCAACCATCTCCGCGTACTCCCGCACATGTGGGGCAGCAGCATCCGTCTCGCCGCCACATTGCACTGGCAAGCGACGATCCCAGATGCACCGCAGGCGTTAAACCCTATCCCTTCGTTGTTTGAATTCGATATGACCGAAAACCGCTTACGCACCGATCTTGCTAAAGTGCCGATTCAAGCAGTTGAAGGCTATGTGGCTGTCCCGCAGGAACCGGGATTGGGAATTGAGATTGATCGAACCGTCCTAGAGAAGTATGCTTCATAGGATAGAATACGATGAGATCTACGATACATTGGTTAATTGGCGGGGTTACTGTTTTATGTGTCTTAGGCACGTGGTTTCTGTATCTACCTCAGGTTGAGAGCGAAGCATCGAGCGGAAAAGAGGTGCAGGCAACCAAAACCAGCAGCGAATTTAGCCACGAACTATTTGACCAAGTTTTGCGAAAATATGTCAATCCACAAGGGCTGGTCGACTACGCTGGGCTCAAAAGCGATTCAGGAACGTTAGAATCCTATCTGAATCTACTTGCCGTGAACGCGCCCAGCGATAAAGCAACTTTTCAAACTGGACTCGCTTTTTGGATTAACGCCTACAACGCACTGACAATCAAGGGCGTCTTGGACCACTATCCAATAACAAGTGTGCGTAAGGTCAAGCTATTTGGTGGCTTCTTTTCTCGTATCAAGTTCCAAGTTGGTGGGCGTAGCTATACCTTGGACAACATTGAGCATGATATTATTAGGTATGAATTTAGTGACCCGCGCATCCATTTTGCGCTGGTTTGTGCGTCGCTGGGATGCCCCATTTTGGAAAGTCGAGCGTTCGTCCCAGAAACACTTGAAAAGCGGCTCGACAATGCCACGGCGAATTTCATCAATAATCCAGAAAAGGTACGTTTAGATCGTGAAAACAGTGTACTGTACCTTTCGCAGATTTTTGAGTGGTACGCGGAAGATTTTGAGGACACCCACAGCAGCGTCATCAACTTCATTTCGGAATATCTTCCGGAAGTAGACGCAGCATTTCTTGAAGAAGAAGAAGTCAAGATTCAATATTTGGAGTATGACTGGAGTCTCAACGCGCAGTCAGGCGTGGAAGAGCAAAAGTGAGTCGTAGCTGGGTTTAGTACGCTACGGCCTATTACTGGGGTTGGCTGGCACCCCGAGGGTGGTGTATAATTGTACACAGTCTTTGCCAGAACAACTAAATTCTTTCCGAAATCAGAATAACGATTGGAAAGGGAAAAATGGCAACACAATATCACTTTCTTGTTTCTTGCAAGAAAATAACAGATACGGAATGGACGATGGACACACAAGCGGCCAACGGCGATGTTCCTATGGCGATCGTTCATCCGGACTCAGAGACAGATGGCGTTTTAACAACAGATCCAATTACGCAAACAATTGCGGAGGTGAAGATCATGACACACTACCTTCGTCAATTAAACCGTCACAGTGGCAGAGGGAGCGTCGGACACAACGACTCAGTGATTCGGAACATTAGTCGACGTCTTTCGCAGTTACAACTTGGACAGCAAATTACCGTGAAAATCTCGTTCTTCGAGCATAAGGGATTAAGGTCAGGATTATACGAGATTAATTCACTTGGCGTGTCTCCTCCGATTAACCGTGCCCGACCTCTGGTCGCAACACTCTCACAGGAACAGAAGGCACGGATTCCTCAAGTGCTTGTTGATGCCGTTACCAGTTTAGAAAATCACGTTGACACCTTGCAGCGGGAACTTCATGCGGCACAAAGAATCTTGAACGAATACGGGACGCAATTAGAAGCGCAAGAAAAACAGATCCAGCGATTAGCAGTAGAAAATAACCGGCTAAGAAAAAACCGGGCTTCACAAACAACACCCACCCAATCGAGCGATATACACTCACAAGAAGCGGATGCTTCACAACCTTCCTCATCGACCGAGGAGGAAAATGAAGATCAGATGAACACCGAAGCCCAGAGTCTGTTTCAGCAATTTATGAAAACCTCAAAGTCCTCGAAAACCTAGAACAAACTACCTGCCAAAGATCGCAGCACGGGAGATGAGCGCTCTATCACTCACGCGATTAAATGGATTTCTCATCCGTCGCGTGATAATACACCGCTATTTCTTTTCTTCGATTAATTTAGTGATAAATGCCACGATGTCAGCGATGTCTTGGTCTGACAATCGATCCTCGCTGAAGAAGGGCATTATAAAGCCACCCTTGCGGACATAAGCGGCGATTTGGTGCTTACGTTTCTCTAAGTCTCGCGGTGGTCTCCTTTTGACAAGCTGGGAACCGATACCCGACTTTTTAGCAGTTGGGTGGCAGACATTGCAGGCCTGACCATACAATTTCCAACCTTTTTGTGCATCACCCTCCATCGTAATAATCTTATCCGCGGCTGCGCTCGCAGCATCTTTATCCAGCATGGTAATTTGGAATTGAGGTCCCTTATTATCTCCGGAGACATACTCGAAATAAGCCATCAAAGCTGCAGCTTGGTCCTCTGGTATGGCAGTCGGATCGACTTTATTGGAAGGAACTTTCTGCAGAAAATGCTGGTAGCAGAAGCCACCACCGCCGGCAGAACGTGCGAAAATATCCGCTGTAATCATTCCACCTTTTGCCGTGCCACGATGCGGCACACCGATAATGCTATGTCCAGCCCGTATTCGACCGTCGGGGGTCGTTGCTTCATCAAAATCTGCGTGACAATCTGAGCATGAGAGCCCACTGGCTTTGGCGGGATCAAGCGTTCCACCGAAAGACGGGTCGCTGAAGAGTTCCCGTCCCATCTTAGCTTTTTCAGACATTTCTGCGTTTACTATGGTTGCCAATGAGAGCGTTAAAAGTGCTGCTAAGACAAAAACAACAGCTCTGTACATTCCGAATCTCCTTTCGTACGTCGTAGATTGTGTTGAACTAAAACTATTAGATGAGCTTAAGGGATGGCCAACAACTCTTACACCTCCATTAAGTTGAGATTTCACGTATGATTTCTTTCGTCACTGCGCCCTTGCATTCGGTGTTTGTCAGTCTCCAATCCCTATAAATTTGCGTGATCCGTAAATATAGGTTTTTCCCGCCTCAATCCTGATGAGATGAGCGAGGAAGAGTGCTACACAACCTACCTGCTTCGATTCTTATGCGTTAGCGGCGTTCACCGCTTGGATGAGCGCAATGATATAGCCGAACTGAAACGCCCACGCCTGCCGCACTCGACCTGAAACCCCCGGAGGCGAAGCATCGTCCGGATGATGCGGCGCATGGTCGGGCATCAGCATGTAGGGGTATCCTACAGCCGCAAGCACTTGTGCCACTTTGTGCATGTCTACATCACCTTCGTCGGGCCAAACCTCCTGAAAGTTGTGTAGCCCGCCGCGGATGTTGCGAAAATGGATATTAAACAGCTTCCCTCGTTCTCCGAAGTATCGCACAATCTCGTACAGCTCTTCGCCGGGATTTTCTAATCCTTCCGAAGCTGTTCCACAACAAAAGTTGAATCCATGGCAGGGGCTATCGACTAACTCCACGAAACGTTTCAGCCCTTCAAAAACCGGGTAGTTCCACCGTTCTACGCCCTTCAAAACCGGTGCCGGGGGATCATTGAGGTGGCAAGCCATCTGCACATTGTTCGCCTCTGCCACAGGGATGACCCGCTCCAGATAATAGGCAACCCGTTCAAACGCTTCGTCCCGGCTTACCCGACCCGCTTCGGTCAGCGTTTCATTGTCGAACTTTGACATATCAAAGGTGCTATATGTGGTTCCGCCCCGTCCGGGGGTGCTATCCGTCCGTTGATGCTGAACAATGCAGAAGTTATAGTTTAATCCACGAAGTCCAGCTTTGCCTGCATTTTCAATAGTTTTGCAAACTGTATCGAGATCTCGGTCACGCTGTGGGTCTTGAGCAAGGGTGATACTCTGCGGTAGACCGATATGAATCATCTCAAGGCTAACGCCTTCAGCTGCGGCTTCTTCCTTATGGCGGACCAGCGTTTCTGCCTCTGTATTCTCAACGGAGGCATCCATGTGTGTCACGCCATGTCGGACGAGAAATTCCAGCTCTGGCTTTGATGTCCCTATGCCTTGAACGCCCACGTGCATTTTTGCTTTTCCTTGTTGTGACTGATTCATGATTAAGTTCTCCTTGTTTCGAGTGGATAGTTTTGGCAGATTGGTCTATACAATGTTATTTTATTTCTTTAACGGCTGTTTTGCTATCGAGATACACCCTAATTCCTTATTATGAAAAGATAAAGTCTGATCATAAATTAATGGGACATTGTAACTGAGATGCACAATTCGCGTCAACATAAAAGGATTGACCCCGATTGTCGGTATGTGGTAGACTCCTTTCAGGTATCTTATCAAGGAGATCGCAGGCATTAAGGCTACAACGGAGAGGAAAAACGTATGGACGTTGAGCAGTTGAAAGTCGAGCTGGAAGAATACGGCTTCGTCATCATACATAACCTGATTCCCACCGATCAGGCAGCCCTCATGACAAACCGTTTGATGGAAATCATGCGTCAGCAGCCAGATAAGGATATGCCAAATCAGAACCTGCGTGGCGTGTTCAATTACGATGACCAGGATACGTTCATTCCGCTCGTTACCCATCCGGTGTACTTGGAGTTGGCAACGCACATGTTGGGTCCCGGGTTCCAGATGGCAGAAGTCGGTGCGCGGTGGATTAAGCCGGGGGCAGAAGCACAAAATCTTCATGCAGATGTACCAATCGGCTGGTTTCCGCAATCCGGCTTGGCGATACCGGACGCCTGCTTTCTCGTCAACTGTATCTGGATGTTGACCGATTTCACGCTCGAGAACGGTGCTACACAGGTGATGCCTTTCAGCCATCATGCCCGTCGAACCCCACGATCTGGGGTGAATTACAACCATCTGGTAACCGCGGAAGGTCCCGCGGGTTCCATTGTTATCTTTCACGGAGCTATTTGGCATCGAGGGGGAGCCAACATCACTGCGGACGAGCATCGCATGGGTGTATCAAGCGGATTTCACGCCTCGTGGATGGACCCAGCAGCCGGAGGGTGGCATCTTATGAAAAGAGGTGTGCGCGACCGGATGCCACCAGAGGTCCAAGCAATGAACCGACACGTGATCGAGGGCTAATGCCGATTTGCCTCAATAGCCGGATCACAGGTTGTTTTCTATCTCGATCCTAATGGGGATGGATTGACGAGGAGCGAGTCATGGCAGAGAAGCGAGCATATTGGGGATTGTTAAGCACCGCCCGAATCAATGAGCGATTGGTTCCCGCCCTCCGTGCTTCGGAGCGGAGCGAACTCTTGGCCGTGGCAAGTCGTAGTAAGGATCGGGCGCAGGCTTATGCCAAACAGTGGGACATTCCTCACGCCTACGGCACCTATGAGCAAATGCTTGCTGATCCAGCAATCAACGTGATTTACCTTTCCCTACCCAATCATCTGCACACTGAGTGGGCGGTCAAGTGTGTGGAAGCAGGAAAACATGTCCTGTGCGAAAAACCGATTGCCATCACGACCGAAGAGGTCGCGCGTATGGCACAGGTAGCTGAGAGAAATGGGGTCATCATACAGGAAGCGGCAATGATGCGCTTCCATCCGCAGACGTGGTATCTGCGCAAGTTGGTTGCCAACAGAGCTATAGGGGATATCCGTCTGATCCGCGGTGTTTTCGCATTCACACTTGAAAATCCGGGGGATATCCGACTGGATATGAATATGGGTGGAGGTTCATTGTGGGACTTGGGTAGTTATTGCGTGAGCTTTGCGCGCACGGTGCTACAAGCGGAGCCGGTTGAGGTCAGTGCGTATCAGGTCAGCGGCGCCACCGGTGTTGATCTCAGTTTCTCAGCACAGATGCAATTTCCCACTGGTACACTCGTTCACTTTTTCTCCAGCTTCCAGTCATTTCCTCATATTGAGGCAGACTTTCTCGGCACTGAGGGAAGGATTTATGCAGATATACCGTGGGTTAATCATATTGGTGCTTCGGCCAATATGCAGGTGATACGCAGTGGTGATGTCGAAGGAATATCAACCTTTAGCGACAGCATGGACGGGCGGACGACTGATACGAAGACGTATGAGAATATCAACGCCTATCAATGCGAGGTAGATTCGATGGTGGAGAATGTTCTGGATGGAACCGAACCGGTAGTTTCGCTGGCAGACAGTTGGAAAAACGTAGCAGCAATAGTCGCTCTACACGAATCGGCGCAGACAGGCAAGCCTGCCAAACCCGCAACGTGGAATAACGAACTCACCTAGCCGCACTATTGAGATATGTCATTAGGAAATAACGAGTATTCTTCCGTACCACCCCATTGATATAGTGTTTAGAGGTTTCTTATGAAAATTAAAAAAATTCGTGCTGTCAACGTAAACATCCCACACACTCCGCCAAAAACTAAGCCGCGCCGTCCGACGTGGAATCGAAGTGCACCACGTGCCCTACCTATCAATAAATATCCAGAGTTTTCCCGATTACCGAGCCAAATGCCTGGTATGGGCGGCGGACAGGTATGGGTGCAAATCACTGCCGAAGATGGGACGTGGGGCATGGGGGCGTGTAGTTTTGGTAATTCCGTAGCGGTATTGATTGATCAAACCTTTGCGCCGCTGCTGGAAGGTCGAGATTGCCTTGCCACTGAATATCTCAACGATCTAATGTGGCGTTCGATGCAGCGACTTGGGGCGGCTGGCCATGCTGCGGTGGCGCAGAGCGGCATAGATCTAGCATTATGGGATCTCAAGGGGAAACTGCTGGATTTGCCTGTATATCGACTGCTTGGTGGACCGTGCCGGGATAAAATAAAACTCTATGCCACAGGCGATGATCTCGACTGGAGTATGGAACTTGGTTTCAAGGCTTTCAAAGTCACAAACCCGGCGCATTATGAGATGGGCATTGAGGGATTGAATCTGGTCGAAGAGAAACTTGCGATGGCTAGAGAAACGATCGGTTCTAACGCCGAATTAATGCTCAATGCGGTTATGTCATATAACGTGGAGTTCGCCGTACAAATCGCTGAACGGCTGCGCCCCTTCCGGATGCGATGGATAGAAGAGCCCTTAATCCCAACAGACCTTGAGGGGCACATAGAGCTGAAGAAATCGGTGCCTTGGATGCCAATCGCCACCGGCGAAGACCACCACGGGCGGCATGCGTTTCGGCAGCTCGTAGAGCACCGATGCGTGGATGTCGTACAACCTGATCTTAAGTGGTGTGGCGGACTTTCCGAAGCGATCAAGATATACACCATCGCTGAAGCGGCAGGCATCGTGTCAATCCCACACGGCGGTGGGAATACGCCTTTTGGCCAGCATTTCGCCATGGCACTGCCCGAATCGCCGATGGCAGAATACTGGCTCGGTACAGATCCCGGCATACCACTTTCCGAGATGCGATCTATTCCCGGCATGGCGATACCGACAGAGGGTTGCTTAATTCCTTCAGATGCACCGGGGTTCGGCATGGAAATCAAGGAAGAGTGGATACAACCGTGGGGGTAAGGTCTCGTTGACCATATAGGTCAGCCAACCGACAATCTGCGTAAGAATATCAATTACTTATAATTTGTTTGAAGTTCGTAACAAATTACAGGATGCAAGCCGCAGCGAAAGGAAGGATTATGAAAGTAAATCGTAGTCAGTTTCTTGAGGACGGGTATGTCGTCCTACGCAATGTCATTCCAGCAGATGAGTTGGATCCGCTGCGCGCAAGCTATGAAATACTGGTTGAGCGACAAAAAGCAATCTGGGCGCGGGAACGTAAACCGGACGATCCACCCGGCGGCGAGTGGGAGAGGTCCGCTCAGCCGCGATTGCTCCTCCACCGAAGCCCACTTGCAGATTTGATAGATGAGGATACCGCCAGCGCGGTGGAGATCTGGCTTCATGAAAACACACAGGGTGCCAGCAGTGAACTGTTGGGAGTATCTGACGCCGCGGTTACGGAGATGATGCTGATGTGTAATCCAGTCCAGAATCGAGGTCCCGCCCACTGGCACCGCGATTTATATCCTCCTTACGGTGCCCCGTTGCAAGGTTATGTGGACGATATTATCGAAGGAGGTCCCAGATACGTGCAGTGGAATCTCTGCCTCTACGATGATGAGGTATTGTGGGTGGTACCCGGCAGCCACACACGTCTCAACACAGATCGAGAAAACGAGTTACTACGAACAAATCGCCATATCCCTTTTCCCAGTGGTGTTCAGACGCACCTCAATGCGGGTGATGGGGTAGCCTACATTCTGCCGATTTTGCATTGGGGCAGCAATTATAGCACCAAAATGCGGCGCACGATTCACGGCGGCTTTTCAACTTTTACCCAGTATGAAAATCAAAGCTACATAAAGTATTTGTCAGCTTCTGCCCAAGTGACATTTGAGCACTGGATACAGCACAGTGAGCAGATGATAACGCACACCGAGTCAACGCTTCGAGCCGCTATTGAAAAGGATGCCGTTGCCTACCACGCTGCTCTCGAAAAACTTCATCCGGGGCGAGGAGAAAAGGGAAAAATGCTCTCGACAGTGTACTTGAGCAAGATTGCCAAACGCGTGTATGATTGTAAACATCCCGATTTTGATAACCTACCACAGGGAACCCGTGACTCAATCACTCGATCGCATCCAATAACGCTCCAGTGGGGCTTGCCTCTTGCGAACCGATTTTCTTTTGAGGAGGCGAAAATCTTGTGGAACCGGTTCAAGCCGGTTGATGCCCGCATCCAGTCGGATGTCGAAGCTGCTGCTCCCGGATATGAGAACCGTCCGTCGCGGTACCACTTCAATGAGATGCCTATCAATTTTAGTGTCGCAGACTTCATTGCTGGTTGGATGCAGTCACAGCAACCACACAAATAGGCAGGCAAAGGAAATCGCGTTGCAAAAAAACCTTGAAATTGCAATACAGGCTGCCAAAGAAGCGGGCAAAGTCGCGATGGAATATTATCAACGCAGCTACGATATTCGCGAAAAAAGCGCCAACAATCCCGTTACAACCGCTGACCTGATGGCGAATCATCAGATTCAAGAGATCATCTGCCGTGCTTTTCCTGACGATGGGTGGCTCTCAGAGGAGACAAAAGATTCTCCAGATCGGTTGGCAAAGTCCCGTGTGTGGGTCATCGATCCCATTGACGGAACCGAGGAGTTCATCGCAGGCATCCCTGAATTTGCGATTTCGATTGCGCTCGTGGTTGAGGGAATACCAGTCGTCGGCGTGTTGTACAATCCTGCCACAGCGGAACTTTTCTACGCTGATACCGGTGGTGGTGCGTTTTGTAACGGGACACCGATTCACTGTTCCCCATGCCGAGAACTCAAACAAGCGTCAATGCTAGTTAGCCAAACGGAACACCGAAAAGGGTTGCTAGCGGGACTAATTCCGCTTGTCGCAGAAATTCAGTATGTTGGTAGTGTCACTTATAAACTCGCAAAGATCGCAGCGGGGACAGGCGATCTTTATGTTACCGTGCGCCCCAAAAATGAGTGGGATTTCTGTGCCGGTGATCTCATCTTACGTGAAGCGGGCGGCGTTTTGTGGGATAAGGCGGGTAGGACAATAAGGTATAACAAAAAAAGAGTTGGGCAGCCAACGGGACTATTCACTGGCAACCCAACTCTTGTAAAACAGATAATCGATCATCACTCAAGCAAACCGGTCGATGTTTAAATCTGCCCGTTAAGATCAAGAAACCGTTGAGTTCTCGATTGAAAACTGGAAAAATAGGCGAAACAGATCCTATTCGGACTTGAAAACGCTCTGTTTTAGGCAGTATCTTTCACAGGTGGAAAAACCTTCGGCAAGTTAAAGAAGCTCTTGAAGGTATTGCACACGCGTATGATGACGCAATTTCCGAAGTGCTTCGTCTTCAATTTGGCGGACCCTTTCCCGGCTAATGCCAAGTCGTCGTCCAATCTCGGCAAGGGTATACTCCGTGCCATCGGTCAAACCGTAACGAAGCTTGATCACCAGTGTTTCACGACCCGCTAATGTGCCGAGCACCGTTTCCAGTGACTCCTTCTCTGAATTAGAGAGCAATTCCTCTTCAGGCGTCACCTGCGAATCGTCAGCCAGTAAATCAGAAATTGTTGCATCGGGCGAAGATTCACTCAATGGTGAATCCAGCGAAATTGTTCCCTTTGTGCTTTGAAGAATTTCGATTACACGGTTTTCAGGCATCCCTACTGCTTCGGCAATGTCTTTGATGCCCGGTTCACGTTCGAGATCCCTGGCGAGTTTGCTTTGTGCCTGCTTGATAGATCGCCGGGTTTCCCCAACGTAACAGGGGATGCGAATTGTCTGACTCTGCTGATCCAAGGCACGCTTAATTGCTTGCATGATCCACCACGTTGCGTAAGTGCTGAAGCGATACCCTCTTGCGAGATCAAATTTCTCCACAGCTTTCATCAAGCCAACACTTCCCTCCTGCATCAGATCGAGGAAGGAAAGTGATGATTTGTTGAAGTTATGCTGTTTGGCAATACTTGCAACAAGCAGTAGGTTTGCTTCAACGATTTGCCGTTTCGCTTTTTGGATGATGCCAACGCCAAGGCGTAAGTCTTTCCTTAGCGTCTCAAGGCGCTCGCACTCTTCAATCCGATGACTTGATGCCATGGTAACATCTGCCTTAACTTGCGTTTGATAAGCCTTGATTTCGTTTTGGGTCTGTTCCAGAAGTGTAGCAACATGCATTGGGCTCCACCAAATTCCGTGTGCTTCCTTCTGTTTGGCACCGCGTCGTCGACCGGTTTTTGGACGTACTTCCTCCAAAATACAAGCAGGCAGCTGATTCAACAATGCTGTTACCTGCTGCTTTCCCTCTTCAAACCGTTGAAACAATTCAACCTCTTCTTCAGGGGTAAGCAGAGGGGTGCGAGCAATCTCTTGTAGATAAGAAAAAGCCTCATCTCGGGTGCCATCGGCAACATCACTGCGTTGTCGAAAAGAACGAATCAGGCTGTCTTCCGTAGCATCTTCCGTAATACTGCTTTCTTCCTCATCAACTTCATTTGTTCTATCGGTGGGTGCTGATCGGAATTCATCGTTGTCTTCAAACACGAACTCTTCCGTTTGTTCATCGCCAGCTCCACTGCGCGTGAATTTACGTTCTTTACTCATTTCTTGTTCATCTCCATTCTGCGAAGTTCTGTCGAATCTTAAAAAGATCAAAAATATACAAAAAATCCATAAATCTCCTACTATTTATTTGGTCACATTTATACAATGAACATGATGTATCAAACGTGATATGTTATAATAAGTATCAGAAAAAATTAAGTTAATCATCAAAAATAGTATCAACCTATCAGTATTTAACCTTGCAACCTAAGAAATTCTCTTCGCTTTTCACGCAAGCTGCTGATGCCATGGACACGGAATATTAACATAATTTCATTCGACGACTTACATAATCATTTATCGACTCGGAGGTTACTATGAATCAACTTACCAAAACTGATGTTCTCGGACGCCTTCAACAGGGCGAATCATTTATCGGTGAGGACTTGACGGGTATCGATCTGTCAGGTGCTTCCACTGATCTAACGGAAGCAAACTTCAACGCCGCAAATCTGTCCAATGCTAACTTTGAAAAGGCGACAATGAAAGGCGTTTTCCTCGTTGGGGCGAATTTAACCAACGCTAACTTTGAAGGGGCAGACCTTGAAGGCGCGTTTCTCAGTGGCGCGTTGCTCTCTGGTACAAATTTTCGTGGTGCAAATTTACGCAAAGCTGCAATCGGTGCTCCAGATTGGATCGTTTCGGATGCGTTTGGCAGCCTAACAAGTTTTGAAAACTCCAACCTCGAAGATGCAACTTTCGGTGAAACCGTAATGAAAGGTGTAATCCTGTTTGGGGCTAACCTCAAGGGTGCCTATCTATACGAGGTTGATCTGTCAGAAGCTGTGTATAAAACTTCAGACCTCGAGGGGGCAGTTACCAAAAAGGCGTTTCAAGAATCAATTTGGGATTGAACACCGAAAATTTTCCCAAAGGAGCATATACTATCACAACCTCCCGCACTGATGTCAACCCCTAAATCTAAATTAATGTTAGATTTATTTGACCATCATTGAGACGTTGTTTCTTCGATTCAGTTTAAAAATAATTTACAAAAACCTTTGACACGGTTCATCCTCGAAACTGCATCTGGCACAGTTTCTGGTATAAACCTCCATTTTTTAATAACTCTTGGTGCGTACCACCTTCAACAATCTGTCCATCGTCCAAGACAAGAATTTTATCCGCGTGGACAACAGTCGAAAGGCGATGAGCGATAACGAAGGTTGTTCTACCTTTCATCAGGTTTTCAAGAGAAGCTTGGACAAGCACCTCCGACTGACTATCAAGTGCTGAAGTGGCTTCATCAAGCACAAGGATAGGAGGACCCTTCAGAATTGCTCGTGCTATCGAGAGGCGCTGCTGCTGACCGGTGGACAACTTGGTTCCAGATTCACCAATCTGTGTTTCATATCCGTTGGGCATTTGAGTGATGAAATCATCTGCGTTTGCTTGTTTTGCAGCTTCAATCGCAGCCTCCCGCGTCGACGCTGGCGCACCGTACATTATGTTTTCCATCACTGTTGCATCGAATAGGACAGTATCTTGCGGTACAATGGCGATTTGACGTCGAAGGTCTTCTAACGCTATCTCAGGGGTAGGAATCCCGTCAATCAAAATCTCACCGGAATCTACCTCGTAGAAACGCGAGAGCAGATTCAGTAGCGTTGTTTTTCCGCCGCCACTCCGACCCACCAACGCAATAACTTCGCCCGGTTGAGCATGAAAGCTGATATGCTTGACCACCGGTTCACGATCATATCCAAAAGAGACATCCCGAAATTCAACCTCACCGCGAACTGACCGGAGTTTCAACCGACTTTTGTGCTTGTAAGCCTCTTTCTCAAAATCAAGAACGTAGAAGATTCTGGCGGCGGAAGCGAGACTCTGCTGTAGAATGTTGTTAAAGAGTCCGATCGTTTTAATTGGCTTAAACGTTAAGCTAGCCAACCCAATGTACCAAATAAACCCACCAATCTCGAGTCGCCCTTGAATAACCTGCCAGCATCCAAACCCGAATACAATTGCAACACCGATCGCACTAATAAATTCCACAAGTGGGGGAAGCATCGCTGTGAGTCGTACACGGCGCATAGCAGCGCGATATTGTCCTTGGTTTGTTTTGAAAAAGCGATTACGTTCTGCCTCCTCCGCAGTGAAACTCTTGATAATTTTAAGTCCAAAGAGGGTCTCTTTCAGTTGCGAGGAGATGTCCCCAGTCTGTTGCTGAATTTCTGAGCTGGCACTGCGAATACGCTGTCCAAAACGGTTAATCAGATGGGCAAGCAGTGGAAAAACGAGCAGCGCGAGTGCTGTCATCCTTAAATTTTGGAACAGCATGACTGAAACAAAGACCGGAATGCATACGGCTGCGCGAATAGTGTTTGCTGTTGATCCAACGGCATACTGTAATGTCCGAACATCGTCTGTGACGCGGGCCATCAAATCCCCCATCCGATGTACTTTCAGTACCCCCAAAGGTGCGAAGAGGATTCTTTCGTATAACTCGTTCCGGATTCCGGTAATCAGTTGATACCCAACGCGTGCCATTAAGTAATCGTTGCAGTAAGTAAATCCTCCTTTAATCACGACAAGTGTGAGTATACTTGCCAAGATCCAACCGATCAGTCTGAAGGCATCGCTCGCGTCTGTAATAGTAATTTTGATGCCATCAAGAACCGGCTCAAGATGGAAATATTGGACCTGGATCGGACCGTCGTCAAAACGCTGGGTTACAATTTGCGTAAGTGCCTCAACTGTATATCCGAAAATGTGAGTGTAGCCCGCTGCACAGAGAGAAATCACAAGTGCACAAACCACCGCCAATACAACTGAACCGAGATGCGGCGATAAATACCTTGCGAAACGCGAGGATGTAGACATTATTAGCACTTTTCCGCAATTGTTATGAGCCGCCTCGAATCTGTCACAAACGGGCTACAGTCAAAGTCGCCGTACATCGCACGCACCTTCAAGCCTACTGACGCTAACATTCGTTCCAATTCGGTTGGAAAGTAGAACCGAATACGATTGACCGACTCCTGAGCTGCACCGGTCGAGAGGTCTACTACTGTTCGATAGTCGGACAGCCGTCCCGATGCCGGATCGTATTCGACCTCAGCGAGCGCTAACAGCGATTCGGACATCCACCACCAGTTGCGCGCTTGATCCAATTGAAGCACCGCATAAGGATTCCAGTGCTCCAACAAAAATTTTCCGTTCGGCTTGAGAGCTGCCGCGATCGCTGCTATAACCGTTTGATTATCTCTATCTTCAAAGAAACCGAAACTGGTAAAGAGATTAATGACGGCATCACAGGTCGGCTTTAAAGGGATATGGCGTGTGTCACCTTCAATGAGATGCATGTGGCTCTGGCTTAAAGCCCCGTTTTTCTGTGCCTCCGTTAAGAGAAAACGGGAGCTATCTAACCCAACAACTTTGAGCCCCTTGTCTGCCAAAAGTTGACCATGCCGTCCCTGACCACAGCAGAGATCTAAAACAGTTGCTCCTTCCAGAAGTTCAAGTGATTGACAAATAAATTCAACCTCTTCTGCTGTTTCTGCCGCCGGAGGGAGTTCGGAAAGGAGATAGGTCTGATCCCACATTGTACATCACATTCTATACCGCCCAAACTGGATGGTCTTTGTCTTCGTCGCTGTTCCTACCTTGCACTGTATCTTCAACTGCTTGGTATCGAAGTCCACAGCGTCGATTAATCCAATTGAAATCATCATACCTGATGTATCAAGTAGCCCGACCAAGCAACGTTCAAAATATTGGGGCGTTTCAGTAACCAAGTTCTTCAAACTTAAATGATTTTTGAGTCGTGCATGGGTTAAACTTGGCAGTCTATCTGGTGTAACTAGCGTCAGTGATCGATGCCCCCATTCCGCGTGAAAAACACGGTCATCAATAAAGTTAGAGAGCATTTCTTGTTCTTTAAGATTTGCCTGTCGCCCATTGAAGAATGGGGTTCTTTGCCCGCGAATTTGATCAAAAGGCAGTATTTCCTGAACGCAATCTGAAAAGTAGCGTGCGAAGCTCAACTCACGATACTTCCGACGAAATTCATCGCTTTTGGACGTAACGCTCCTATGCGGCAAAAGACGATGTATCTGTATTGTATCGTTGCCTTCAAAGGGGGTAATAATGGTGTCCAACTCGCGTGATCGATGAAGGCAAATCAGATGCGTTGGCTTGATCAGCTCGATTTTATGCTGTTTGAGAATGACCGCAGTGTCTCCTTCTATGTAGCCTGTTGTATCAACCACAATAAAATCGATGCCCGTTTTCAAGGCAGCATCAACCATTAGGCGCGTTCCTGCGACACATTGCAGCAGGTGCCGTTCTGGTGAAGCCCAGCCAACGAAGTAAAGTGCATCGGGTTCGCCATCAATCTCTGCAAGTTCCGCGAACGGAATGCTCGGAACGGCACTTCCCATCGAATCGTCTGGTGCAAAGACCTTCAGTCCAATTGTAGTCGGCGGTCCAATCTGCGATTGTCCCACATCTGCATCAACAAAGCCAACTCTCAGTCCGCTTGTCACACCTCGTTCAATAAGAAATCGGCAGAATGTTGATTTTCCCACATCCGTTGCACCAATAACCAATATAATCTGTTGAGGTTGCACCACCTTTCGAGCAAGGTGATCCCAATCACGATTCGGTTGGTAGAGATCTGCCATTTACTTTATACAGCCATTGAGTATTAATCCACAACAATTTCACTGGATATGAAGTTCATACCGGAAAGTGACACCGGCGCTATCAAGCAATTTATCTAAATTTTCTTTTCCTGTAGCACCTAACATCCTCTCAAGCATAGAGGGTTTGCGCTTTGTACGAACTACTTTCGGCTTCCCCGAAATACCACCAAGCTCTCCAGCGCGGTCAATCGCATCAGCCAAATTACCAAGCTGGTCCACCAACTTATGCTCCAATGCTTGCTGTCCCGAAAAGATCCGCCCATCGGCGAGTGCGACCACATCCTCACGCGTCAAATGTTCCTGACGACCCTCAAAGACGGCATCAATGAACTGATTATGAACATCATCGAGTGTTGCTTGCAGAAGTGCACGTTCTTCGTCCGTCAAATCACGCAGAGGTGAACCTGTATCCTTGAACTTACCACTTTTTACAACCTGTTGTTCTAAGCCAATCTTTTCGTAGAGCCCCTTTAGCTTGGTAAACTGCATAATTACCCCAATGCTACCTGTTAAGGTGCCGGGATTTGCAAGAATTTCGTCAGCAATGGCAGCGATATAATATCCACCGGACGCAGCGGTGCTACTCATCGAGGCGACAATCGGTTTTTCCAATTTTTTTAATTCGCTGTGGATTTCTTGAACGGGAGCGACACTACCGCCGGGCGAATTAATACGCAAAACAATTGCCTTGACTCCCTGATCATCGCGATATTGGTGGATCTGATCAATAATTGTTTCTGTGCGCGAAATAGTGCCGGTGACATCAATGACCGCAACCTTGTCCCCAATGGGCGCACTCTGCACCAAGGTCCGAGCAATTAACACAAAGAATAGCAAACCGATACCAACAATCGAAATGAGGAGTAGTTTTTTTTTGCGCGTCATAAGTTGTCTGCTAAATTTCCCATCCTGTTTCTTGGCTGCATACAATTAACCAAGCATTACGTTTCATCTGCCGGCATCTCTGCTTCACCGATTAGCATAACCGGAATTCCATCACGGATTGGGTAACGCCGCCTGCATTGGCCAATACAAATCAGCTTCTGATTTTCCTGATTATACTCAATATCGCCCTTGCAAGCTGGACATGCGAGGATTTCAAGTAATTCATTGCTAATTGCTTGTGCTTGTGTGCTCAAGGAAACCCCTCATCATACGCTTTTCGCTCTACTGGCCATGACACCTTTTGTATTTTTTGCCGCTTCCGCAGGGACAAGGAGCATTGCGACCAACCTTTGGAACTTCGCCACTCGCTTGACGAGAAGCGAATTCAGCAGAATCGCTCGCTGATTGTCCATCAAGGGTTCCCGCAATGGCGCCGTGCGTGTTCATGGCATTTGCTCGACGGGAAGCGCGCCGCGGTCGATCGCTTTGGAGGGAGGTCGTTTCAATGTGCGCTTTGAAGATATATTCGCTGACCTCCTCTTCGATTCGTTGGTGCATCGCTTCAAAAATGCTGAACGCTTCATTCTTGAAAACAACAATGGGATCTTTGCCAGCGTAACCGCGCAGATAAATTCCCTCTTCGATGTAGTCAATATTGTACAGGTGATCTTTCCAGTGGTGGTCGATGCGGTCGAGCAGTATGAGTCGTTCAAGCGTACGCATCAGCTCTGTCCCCATTTCGGCTTCACGCTGTTCATAAAGCCGGTGCAGTGATTTGAGGAGGTAGTCCCGCAGCTCGGATTGCTCCATGTTCAACGGCTGCTGTAAATCTGTCGCATCGATCGTGAAGGTATTCGTCAACCAAGTCTTGAAGCCTTCAATAGTACCATCATAGATATTTAGATCGTCTCCCTCTTTTTTAATGACATATGTGCTTTGATCCTCATCATCGGAGACTAACCATTCGCTGCCCTTTTTAGACGTTGAGACGGTGACATCTTCGGACAGGGCAAGCCCGTTGGTTCTAAGTTCTTGCAACAAATCCACTGGAATTGATTCACTACTGTCTAACTGATTTTGGAATTCTGGACGAATTCTGGAAAGTCGTGCGTCATTGATATGTTCGGGCAGATGTTCCTCAAAGTAATCATCCAGAACATTCTCGATCATTTCCCAAATTGTTCCTCTGAGATCTTCCCCTTTCAAAATACTATCGCGCAAACTATAGATGCTTTGACGTTGTGAATTCATCACGTCGTCAAACTTGAGCCGATTCTTTCGCATTTCAAAAAAGACCTGCTCAACCCGCTTTTGTGCTTTTTCGATTGCGTTGGTTACGGCTTTGTGTTCAATCGGTATATCTTCTTCCATGCCCAACCGATCCATGATGCCAGACAAGCGTTCAGATCCGAACTTCCGCATCAGGTCATCTTGAAGCGAGAGGTAGAAGCGAGAGGATCCCGGATCGCCTTGACGGCCCGCACGACCACGCAGCTGATTATCGATCCGACGTGCTTCATGCCGCTCCGTAGCAATAATATGTAAGCCGCCAGCCTTTAATACCTGTTCCCGATTTGGAGCGCAAATAGTCTCAGCTTCAGCGAGAGCCTCCTGCCAATCTGCCGATTCCTCGTCAACAGCGGACAGATCTATTTTCTTCTTCCTAAGAATTTCCCTCGCCAGTCCCTCTGGATTGCCACCGAGCAAAATGTCCACACCACGTCCCGCCATATTCGTTGCAATTGTTACATTGCCGGGTACACCCGCTTGGGCAATGATTGTCGCTTCATGGGCGTGCTCTTTGGCGTTCAGCACTTGATGTTTGATATCACGCCGTTTCTTGCGGAGCAGTTGACTCAGTTTTTCAGAATTCTCGATTGAAATAGTACCGACAAGCACGGGGCGTCCCTGCTCATGCTGCTCGATAATGTCGTCCAAGACCGCCCGGTATTTTGCGTCTTCTGTTTTATATATTACGTCCGGGTGATCTATCCGAACCATCGGTTCGTTCGTGGGGACTACGACGACATCCAATCCGTAAACGTGTGCAAATTCGGCAGCTTCAGTCTCGGCTGTACCGGTCATGCCTGCTAATTTCTCGTACATCCGGAAATAGTTCTGATAAGTAATTGACGCGCCGGTTTGGTTTTCCTGCTTAATCTGCACCCGCTCTTTCGCTTCGAGAGCTTGATGAAGACCTTCGTTAAACCGTCTGCCCTCCTGCAGTCGCCCAGTAAATTCATCAACGATGATGACTTCGCCGCCTTGCACGACATAGTCTACGTCACGTTTGTAGAGGACGTGTGCAATCAGAGCTTGGTTGACGTGATGCACTATGTTCATGCTTTCATGACCGTAGAGATCTTCCACCCCTAAAAGACGTTCAATTTCCTCTACACCCTCTTCAGTGAGGGCGACGGTGCCGCGTTTGCTACTTTTTTCATCGCGCTCATAATGTCTTTCACTTTGTAGTCGTCGCACCGCAGCGTCAATTTTTTTATAGAGTTCGACCGGTTCCCCTTGGGGTTCTGCGATAATTAGCGGGGTGCGCGCTTCATCGATTAGGATGCTATCGACTTCATCAACGATGGCATAATGGTGACCACGTTGTGCCTTCTCCTCAAGCATCTGTCCCTTATTGTCCCATAGATAGTCGAAGCCGAATTCGCTGTGCACACCGTAAGTAATGTCTGATTTATATCCCAATGCCTTCAAATTATGTGGCAATCCACTGTAAGTCAACCCTACACTCAGTCCGAGAAAGGTATAGATCTTCCCCATCCATTCCGCATCGCGTTTAGCAAGATAATCATTGACAGTCACGACGTGGACACCCTTGCCTGCCAGAGCGTTTAAATAAACGGCGAGCGTTGAAGTTAGCGTCTTCCCCTCGCCCGTTTTCATTTCGGCGATTTTGCCTTGATGAAACACGATCCCGCCCATAAGTTGAACATCATAGTGGCGCTGATTCAAAGTTCGTACACCGGTTTCGCGCACAACGGCGAACGCTTCGGGCAGAAGATCGTCGAGGGATTCACCAGCGTCCAACCTTTCTCGGAAATGTGGCGTTTTTGATTGGAGGGCAGCATCGGATAGTTGCTGCATCTCCGGCTCCAGTTGATTAATCTTATCCACGATTGGTTGGAGTAACTTCGTATCCCGATCTTGTTTACTGCCGAAAACCTTGGTTAAAACTTTTTGAAGCATGAAACATCATCACCCTTTACAGTTTAGAAAAGTTCCAAATTGTCTAATTCTATTCAAGTTTGACGTTTAGCACACGATTTAGTTACATCTCACTGAACTTTTTCTTCAGTCTCGATTCCATTGGGATTCACAGGTGTCTCAGAAGGTGGTGCTTCCGGGGCAACAGAGTCTAAAACCTCTGTTTCCTCCTCAACCTCTAATAAATTCATCCCGTCAACTCGTCTCCTCAGTATCGTATAGATGAGGGTATTACCAGCCGAAGCAATTGAAAATAGGTAGGCGATAACCAAACCTACGATAAATAGTAGGGACAACGTCATAAAAATCGCGGCGACATTAAGCGTGATTGGCAAATTAGCCGCTTCAGAACCAATATCAAATATTCCGAAGTGTTCCATGTATGGTAACGCATTAAGTTTCTCAATCGAGCCACCGAGCCACCGGTCCGTCTGCCACATAATATGCTGTAGGTCCGTAGGGATCAGAAAGTAGATCGGCTGCATTGCTAAGGCAAATCCTGCCAAACAAAAAATCCCCCAAATCGGGATACAGATTGCCTTCACGCCAACTAAGAAAATCTCGTAAATCAAAACCCTCCACGGTTGATTCCAAAGCATCGCAAGGTGTTGATACGCTGTTTCAAAAGCATCCGAGCCCGCAGCGCCAACCACAGAGGGAGCGAAAAATAGACTTATCCCCAAACCAACAAGGAGATAAGCCATCAGCAGTCCCAAAAAGAACGCAAAAGGGGTCAAGACCGATGCGAACATCAGGATAACACTGCCCACCATCGGAATTTTTCCCAATAGACCAACGCAAATCGGTATTAAAGCCAAAAGTACGAGAATGGCAATCAAACCCAGAAGTGTCCCGAAAACCGCTTTCCAGTGTTCCCGCACGAACCTCCAAGATGCTGTTATAGAAAAAAAGTGATCGCCCCGCAGATCCTCTATTGTAATTTTCGATACCATTGTGCTCGCCAAAAAAAAGAATACGAACAGGAGGAATGTGCCGAGCCACATTGCACCGATGGTTATGTCCTCAAAAGCGTAGTCGACGAGAGGACAAACGGGCAGGAACCCATAGGTATCCCAAAATTGCTTGACTCCACTCTCACTTGCGATGAATAAGCTCGCGTATACCAATATTTCGTAGATGAGATAAGCGAGACCAAGCCCGAAAAGATGAATTGTAATCTTCTTTGGGTTGAACCCGTAACGTCCGGCTCGGAAGATATCTCGAAAATCAAAATGCAATTCAGCCATTTTTTATCCAGTTGTTCAGTTGTTGGATAATTTTCCAACACACGGTGCCAGCCAACTGTGCATCAGACCCTAACTGTCTAAAACTCCGTATGTATGGTGCATCAACATATAATACATCAACTACGATCTTCTGTCAACACCAGAGATCCTGGAATTTTTGCTTGACTTTACGCCGAAATCTCAATACAATGTGATCGGGATGCAAGGGTTAAAACAACTCACTTTTAGGAGACCGTGAAATGGCAATCATAAAACTAACGGACACAGAAATTAGGGCTCAACTTGAGGAAATATCGGGGTGGACAGTCGAAAATGGCAAGCTGCACAAGGAATTTCAATTCGACTCGTTTGTAGAAGCCTTCGGTTTTATGGCAAGCGTTGCCTTGATTGCAGAATCAATGAATCATCACCCTGAGTGGTTTAACGTCTATAACCGCGTAAAAGTTGATCTCGCAACACACGACGTCGGAGGAATTAGCGCGTTGGATTTTGAATTGGCGAAGAGAGTCGATGCGCTTGTGTAAGGATTTTGATTGTTCACTGGCTGACTGCTTTTATCATTCGTATATTTGGGATAGCCGTCCGTTGGCTTTCCAAGCGGCATGCCCTAATGCTGGGGAGCGGTCTGGGAGACTTCCTCTACTTTGTTCTAAAGAAACGCCGTCGCATTGCCTTGAAAAATTTGCAGATTGCGTTTGGCGATGAGATGTCCACCGACGAACGTGCAAAAATTTGCCGCAGAAGTTTCCAACAGGTAGGGAAAACCGCAATCGAATTTCTGCGTTTTCCCAAGTTGACTCTCGACAATATCTGGAAAGAAGTAACCGTTGATGGGAAAGAGCACTTAATACAGGCTTTGGATAAGGGGAAAGGCGCCATCGTCTTTCTGCCCCACTTTGGAAATTGGGAGCTGCTCGCGATGGTCTATGGGGCACTCATCCCAAATCGGGCAAAGGCAATTGCGTTTCCGCTTAAAAATAGATACCTTAACGCGCTTGTCTCTCAATATCGAGAACAGCTCAGTTTAAGGTTAATCACCCGTAGGCAAGCAGTTAGGGAAACCCTCCGTGCACTCAAAGAGAATTATGCTGTCGGGTTTTTTGCGGATCAGAATGCGGGACGAGAAGGAGTCTTTGTCGACTTCTTCGGACAACAGGCATCCGCTGTTCGCGGACCTGCAACGCTCGCGCTGAAAACGGGTGCACCGCTGCTCTTGTCGATGGCTATTCGTCAGCCCGGCGACCGGCATCACGTGCTCATCACGCCAGAGATTGACTTAGAAATATCTGGCGATCTTGAACAAGACGTACAGACCAATACCGCGCGTATCCTGAAAATCCTTGAAACATATATCCGGCAATATCCAGATCAGTGGCTCTGGACACACAATCGGTGGAAAACGCAACCAGATCCACGATGGCAGATGAAGCGACAAAGCCGGAAAATCGCTGAAAGCATAGCACCTGAATAATCCTATTTCACGCCGTCGCAATCAAAAACATCCCGATAACCATCACCACCGCCGCCATAAATCGTATTTTTGTTTGTGATTCCTTCAGCAGATAGCCACCGAGCAATACAGCGAAGATCACAGAGCACTGTCGGAGCGCGACCACGTAGCTAACACTTTCGGTCATATACACGTAAAGGATAATCGTGTAAGAAAGCATTGAAAGAACGCCAGTTGCGAGAACCTTCTTCCATTCTTGGCGCCCTATATCTATGATTCTCCGTGACGGGAACCAAAGCATGATGTAGCTGCCATACAATACCATCGCAATTATACTCTCCATCAAAAAGTAGCTTACGGGTTGCCAAGCGTGTCGTTGGGTGGAATGGGCATAAAATTCGGACATCCCAGCCTTGTCAATCAGCGAGTAGGCGATCACTGTGCCGAGCGTTGAAAACGCCCATACCGAAGCCGGCCGCTTGATGTATACCAGCAAACCCTTGAATGTCAACCCACCACCCCGCAGCTGAAGTAGATAAATTGAGAATAATATCAAAAAAATGCCAACCAGGCCCCGCGCAGAAAGCTGCTCATCTAAAAACAGGAAGGCAAAAAAGGGGATAAATCCGGGAGCAGACCTAGCTATTGGATAGACATAAGAGATTTCGCCAGACATATAGGCGCGACTCAAGCATAGCCAGTAGAAAAAGTGGATGATACCTGACGCGATAATATAAATCCAAACCAGCTTTGGAACGATTGGCAGTTGCAACGCGAAGCCTAGGACTGCCACGCTTACCGTAAATATTCCAATCCAGAAGAAAAACAGTTGCGGCGAGCGACTTGCTTTACCATAGTAATTCCATAGCGCGTGAAAGAAAGCTGAAAATAAAACAAGTACAATAGAAATTGAGTTCTGCACAGTCTCTGTAGAACGTCCTGCACGTTCTACTTTTTCCTCTATAGATTCCCAGATAAGCTCGCCAAACATGGGTATGTACACAAGTATATCACATCTTAATTTAGTTTTGACAGCACCATCCGCTTGTGATATAATGAAAGCCGTAAAGAATACGGATTCCCACCACCAATACAATCTGAGATTGTTACGTTCTATTGAACAGATGAGGTGAATTGCATTGAAATCCACAGGGCAAATTATCGAAGAAGTTAAAAAAGAGATCCCAGAGGTTTCTGTTGAAGAAGCTCAGAAAGAGAAAGCGGAACGCGGGGATAATGTTGTACTGCTTGATGTCCGCGATGAAGATGAATATCGAGCGGGCTATATCCCTGATGCGGTTCATGTCACGCGGGGAATGCTTGAATTCTCGATTGAAGATGAAGTGCCAGATCGGGACAAGAGGGTAATTGTCTATTGTGCCGCAGGAATGCGATCCTTGCTCGCCGCCAAATCTCTAAGGGAACTGGGATACATGGATTCCGTATCCATGGCGGGTGGCTATCGAGACTGGTCAGCAGCAGGACTCCCGACAGCCAAAGATAAAACGATGACACCGGATCAGTTGGAGCGGTATAGCCGTCACTTTATGTTGACTGAAGTAGGCGAAAGGGGACAGTCGAAGCTGCTGAAGGCTAAGGTGCTACTCGTTGGGGCAGGTGGCTTGGGTTCGCCGGCAGGGTTATATCTTGCGGCGACAGGTGTTGGCACGCTCGGCGTGGTCGATTCGGATGTCGTCGATTTGAGCAACTTGCAGCGACAAATTCTCCACCGCACAGAAACTGTTGGCAACCCGAAGGCAGAATCTGCAGCTGAAACAATGGCTGCCCTGAATCCTGATGTCAATGTTGTTCCCTACAATATGCGGCTATCAGAAGACAACATTATTGATCTCTTTAACGAGTATGACTTGGTCGTTGATGGCTGCGATAACTTTGCAACTCGCTATCTGGTCAATGATGCCGCAGTGCTGACGAACACACCCATTGTACACGGCAGTATTTTCCAGTTTGAAGGGCAGGCAACCGTCCTCAAGCCACACGATGGACCGTGCTATCGGTGCATGTATCCAACACCGCCGCCGCCCGGCATGGTGCCTGGCTGAAACGAGGCTGGTGTCCTGGGCGTGCTCCCGGGTACGGTTGGTCTTGTGATGGCAACTGAAGCGGTTAAATTGTTGCTCGATGTTGGTGAACCTCTCATCGGTCGCTTGGTAATGTATGACGCACTCAGCATGAAGTTTCGTGAGTTGAAAGTGAATCGGGATAAGAACTGTCCAATCTGCGGCGAAGAACCGACGATTACTGAACTGATTAGTGACTACGTCGAATTTTGCGAATTGGATCATTCCGAACCGCTTGCAACTGCTGCCGACTAAAAAATAAAGCGCAAATAATATTTTTATGCTTCACAAACTCTCGATTTGAAAGGATCTAATTTATGCTCCCTTGTCCAGGTTGTAATAATCCACTCACACAATTCCCGATCGAGCGATCGGATGTGGATCTAATGAGTTGTGACGGCTGCCAAGGTGTTTTTCTCAATCGTCCCGGTGGAGAGCTGGAGAACGTAGATAACGCAACATTTGACGAACTCGTTGAAGCCTATGGCACCGAATATCCGATTGATGTGGATCCAAGCACCGTTACCCTGCCAGAGGCAGTGGAAGAAGCCCTCGAATAGCAACTTGTGCAGTTAATAGTTGAATTCAATAGGCCTTGCAAAGGTTCATTACTTTTGCAAGGTCATGTGCGAATCATTCCTCAAATTAACCTGCTACAGGTTGATCTCCTCAGATTAACCCCCTACCCTATCTGCGATGAATCCCATTTCTACCATTATCCAAGCTTTTCAAGAATATCGTAACATTCAAGGGAACATTCTCCATTGTTCTGCCCCATTTTGGCTAATCTACTTCTTTTTAATTCCTATTAAGTTGATTCTTCAAATGTTTGTGCAGCACGGTGCCTATAGCAATGTGTGCTGGATTTTGATGCTGCAAGACGATCTTCAATTACAATCCACCTGACTTTTGCCGTTGCCATACGAGAGGAATAAAACGTAAAAAACACATCTTTTACGCCTCGCACTCCGGAATAAACAGAGATTTCAAATGGCTTGTTGGCAGTTTAGGAAGTACGGATGACCATTCTTGAAGCGATCGTGCTTGGAATTTTACAAGGCATCACAGAGTTCTTGCCAGTGAGCAGTTCTGGTCACTTAGTTCTGATGCAGCGTTTCTTGGGGATAAAGGGATCGCAGGTTTTTTTTGATGTTATGCTCCATTTTGGGACGTTGGGGGCTGTCATCATAGTATATCATCAGTTAATCGGATCGTTGATACGAACCGGTTTTTCCACGCTCTTTCAAGCAGATTTCTACCGACATCCCCGGTTCACAGTCAGTAACACTCCCCACCTCAAGCTGATCTGGCTTCTCCTGCTCGGCTCGATTCCTACCGGTCTAATCGCGTTGCTGTTCAGAGATACACTTGAATCAATCTTTGGCAAACCGATGGTTGTTGCTGGTATGTTAATTATCACGGGGCTAATCTTGCAACTGTCGCGTTTCGGACAAAAGCGGCGGCAAACAGGGACCCCTTTACAAGCGTGGCATACGCCACTCATTGGGATTACCCAAGGACTCGCCATTATTCCCGGAATCTCTCGATCCGGATCAACGATTTCTCTTTCACTGCTGCTAGGGCTATCTTCACAGACTGCGGCGCAATACTCTTTTTTGCTTTCCATCCCCGCAATCTTGGGCGCAGTTGTTCTCAAACTCAAAGATGCGGAGGCGATTACAATTGCCCCAACCGTTATCGCTGTGGGAGCATTGACTTCGTTTATTGTGGGTTACATTGCGTTGCGCTTTCTGCTTGCAATGCTCAATCGCGGGAAATTTTCTGTTTTCTCTTACTATTGCTTCGCGTTGGGGATAATTGCGGCGATGTCAATTTGGCTGGGAGCATAACCTAAGCGCAGCAAAATCCATATACAGGACTAACTTTCGAGGAATTAGCATGATGCAAAAAAACCTGATTAATACTTTCGTTTATGGTGTGATGCTCATCTTTTTATGTGTTACACCAAGTGATGCAAAAACAAAAAAGATCGGATTAATTTACGACACGGGTGGGCGTGGAGATCTGTCGTTCTGCGATGCTTCCTACGCCGGTGCTAAGAAGGCGGTCGATCAGTGGAACCTTGACCTCAAAGAGATTACGCCTGGGCAGAGTACTGACATCGAGTTTGCATTGAGGCAGCTGGCTCGATTGAAGTATGATCTCATCATTGGGGTCGGCTTTCTCTTTCAAGAGCCGATAGAGCGGGTGGCATCTGAATTTCCAAACGTCAGATTTGCAATCATTGATGCCGAAGCCAAACGAGAGAATGTTGCCTCGTTAATTTTTAAAGCACATGAGGGAACCTACCTTGTAGGAGCAATCGCTGCACTAAAAACAAAGACAAATCGGATAGGCTTTCTTGGTGGGATGAACGTCCCGCTCTTGCACGCCTTTGAAGCAGGCTATTACGCCGGGGCAAAGGCTATCAATCCAGAGATTGAGATCCTCATCGATTATGCAGGCGTTACCCCGAAAGCCTTCAGCGACCCCGCCAAAGGGAAAGAACTTGCCCTGGCGCAGTACAACAAAGGAGTCGACATAATCTTGGCAGCAGCGGGCGCAACCAGCCTGGGCATACTCGAAGCCGCCAAGGAGAAGCAGAAGCATCTCATCTGGGTGGATGCGAATGGAAACCATCTCGCGCCGGGTCTTGTTCTGACGAGCATGATCAAAGGAGTCGAACTCGCAGTCTACCAAACAATCCAAGCCATCGTTGAGGACAACTTTACCGGTGGAATAAAATTGTACGGTCTCAAGGAGGGAGGCATTGAATATATCATTGATGCCAACAACCAAGGGGAGCTATCAGCAGAAGTGCTGGAACACGTGGAAGCACTCAAAAAGCAGATTATTGACGGAGAAATTGTTCCTCCATCGGAAAGAGAATAAGATGGGTGCCCTGTTGAGATCTGACTTGCTCGAATAGGGATTCTTCCATGAATGCACTTAAATCGGTATAACGTAAAACGTGGAGACTAATATGAACGAACGTGAAAAATTCCTCTTCGATCTTCGAGGTTATCTCCGGGTTGAAAACTTCCTGACTCCTGGAGAGGTTCAGACGCTCAATGATGCTGTTGATGCCAACCGTGACAAATACATGGAGGATGACAAGATGTACGGTCTCGGCATGGATGGTACGCGCAAGCGTAGATCTATGACAGGGATGCTAAACTGGGAACAGCCCTGGTGCCAGCCGTTCCGAGATCTCATAGCCCACCAAAAACTCATTCCCTATCTCAATACCCTTTTTGGTCGTGGTTGGAGAATGGACCACGACCCTTTTTTACTCCTCTCTCGGAAGGGCACCGGTGGACACGGCTTACACGGTGCAACCAGTAGACATTTCGACGGTACACAGTATTATACCTATGCAAATGGCGAGATGCGCGCGGGACTAATTGTCTGTCAGTTCCAGTTGGTGAACATCAATCCCGGAGATGGCGGACTCGCTGTTATTCCGGGCAGCCACAAGGCGAACTTCCTTTGTCCTGAAGATATCATGCTTTACGATGCCAACCAAGAGGTTGTGTATAACGTGGCAAGCAAAGCGGGAGATCTCGTCATCTTCATGGAAGCTACCATTCACGGTGCGCTGCCTTGGAATGCTGATCATGAAAGGCGTTCTCTACTCTACCGCTATTGTCCAAAGTCTATGCACACCAGCGGCGGTATTTATCAAACCAGCATGCCTACATGGGTTAGCGAGTTGACAGAAGCGCAGCAGGCAGCGCTTGAGCCGCCTTACATCTATAACCGGCCTCTTATTGAGGACGACGGAGTTAGCTTGGTGCAGCCTGGTCAAGAGCCAGAACCCCACAGACCACGCGGCAAAGCCGAAATGAATTCTGATAAGTGAGTACCTATCGAAAACCTTTACATATCCTGTCTTACCCATTTCTACCTCCTCAGCTTTGAGCGGCGATGGGGATGTCCAGACCAAAAGGGGACAAAACGGAATCGAAGAAAACTGATCATAGCAAAGTCTTGAACGGATCGGAGGAATGACTCTATGAAAAATATGATGCCAACCTCTCCCTCTACGCTTCAACCTTCTCAGTCGCGTATTACCCTGCGCGCCGTGATATTGGGTTGCATCCTTATGCCGATTAATGCCTACTGGATCGGAATGGAGGAGATGCTCTGGCACGGATTTCATTTTTCTGCAACCTCTATCCCGATGAATGTCATTTTCATCATTTTCGTGTTGGCGCTGTTGAACTACATTGCCCAACGTTTCTGGCCGACATATGCGTTGAGCCAAGCTGAACTCCTCGTCATCTATGTCATGTTGGCATGTGTTACAGCGGTGGTTGCCCACGATAATATGGTCGGTCTCATGGGCCCCCTCTGCCACGCTTTCTGGTTTGCCACTCCCGAAAACGAATGGAAGCAGATTCTCCAGCCCTACCTCCCTAACTGGCTTGTCATGGGTAATACAACCGTTGCCCGTCCTTTTTATGAAGGGGGAGCTAATTTCTTCACCGAAGGCTATCTGCGCTACTGGATCGTTCCTATCGTGAGTTGGACGGTCATCTCCTCCCTGATCTTTGCTCTCGTTGCTTTCGTAAATGTCCTACTCCGCCGCCAATGGATTGAGCATGAAAAGCTGCCATATCCAATTACCCAACTGCCGCTGGATATGACTGCACCCGGAATGGAGCTCTTCCGGAACCGCGGCATGTGGTTGGGTTTCTCAATTGCAGCGGGCATCGAGATCATCAACGGAATCAACTTCCTTTATCCATCCTTTCCAATGATACCAATTCGCGAGGAGAGCGCGGACATCTCGCGGTGGCTTAACGAGGAACCGTGGGATGCAATTGGCCCAACCTTCTTTCACCTACGCCTGTTTTTTATCGGTCTGTGTTTTCTTTTGCCGCTGGATGTGAGTTTTTCAACAGCGTTTTTCTATTGGGTCCGCAAAGCGCAATACATTGGAGGGAAGGCGGCTGGCTGGTATACAATTCCTTACTATCCTTTTCAACCGAACCAAGCAATGGGCGCGGCACTAGCGATTGTTGTGATAGCGGTGTGGGCTGGCAGACAACATTTTCGCGAGATTGGTAAACGGATCATCGGCATGAACACATCTATCGACGATTCGACGGAACCGATGCGCTATCGATCGGCAGCATTAGGGATTATAATCTGTCTCGTTCTCCTCTATTTAATCTGTAATCAAGCAGGGATGTCTCTGTGGGTATTCGTGCTATTTTTTGGATTGTACATGATGATCACAGCGTCTGTGACTCGTGTCCGTGCTGAACTTGGACCACCAGCCCACGACATGGCTGGCGTCAATCCACAAACCGCCTTAACTACAGTGGTCGGGATACGCCCGTTTGGGCGTGGCAACCTTGTGATGTTCTCGCTTTTCTCGTGGTTTAACAGCCAGAATCGCAGCCAACCTATGCCGCATCAGCTTGAAGGCTTTAAACTAGCGCAACGCACCGGTATGGATCATCGCAAACTATTGTGGGTGATGCTCTTTTCGATTGTGATAGGTGTTTTCTCAGCGTTTCTGATGTACCTTTATGTCCTGTATACGCATGGGGGTAGCAAGGCAGGGATGATTTTGGGCCCCGGCTGGGGGACCTACAACCGATTGGCTGGCTGGCTACAGTTTCCACGACCGACGGATATCTACGGATCAGCAGTCATCGGTCTGTCATTTATATTTACGATCTTTCTTGGAGCCATGCGGCTCAAATTTATCTGGTGGCCCTTCCACCCGGTCGGCTATGTAATAGGCATCAACGGTGGAACGCTGGATCAATTCTGGCTTGTATTAATCCTCTCCTCAATTGCCAAGTTCGTGATACTCAAATATGGTGGGGCGCGTCTGTATCGACGTGTATTACCTTTCTTTCTAGGGTTGGTCTTGGGTGATGTGGTGAGCGGCAGCTATTGGGCGATCCTGGGCGTCATTTTAGAGACACCGATGTATGTTGTGTGGTTCTGGACAGTACAGTGATGCCAGAGGTTTGCCCAATCAATAATCCTACGTTTCGGCACCTTGTTTGCCGTCAAATGGTACGTCACGCAAGTTTCACTGGCTAGTATCGAAACGTATCCAATCAGAAAAAACTTGAACTTACAATCCAATTGGATGTACAATATTGCGTTGGAAGCGGATTTGAGTTGTCCTAGAACGACTCAGGCTATTAGATTCTACCCCCTAAGCGTGTATATTTTCGGTCACCTGATTGAGCGTTGATTGGATAGATTCTTAGCTTGCGAATAGATTCGCAGGTTTTTCTAAGCGCTTTATGCGAAAGGAGTTACACTATGCTAACTCAGCAACAAATCGACTTCTACCATGAAAATGGCTACATCGGTGTTGAAAGTGTGCTTTCAGAGCAAGATATCATCGACCTTCGTCGTGTGACAGATGAATTTGTCGAAAAATCCCGCGAAGTCACCGAACATACTGACGTTTTTGATCTTGAACCCGGTCATTCAGCAGAAACTCCCCGTGTACGTCGGATCAAGAACCCAGCAGCTCAACACATTGTCTATGATCAGGTGCGAACTTACGCATCCATTATCGACATCGTTGAGCAGTTAGTTGGCCCCGGCGTTCGCTCTATGGGCAGCAAGCTGAATATGAAATATCCCGACTTCGGCAGCCCTGTTGAATGGCATCAGGATTGGGCGTTCTACCCCCATACAAACGATGACGTGTTGGCAGTTGGTGTTGCCATTGACGATATGTCGATCGAAAATGGTGCGCTAATGGTCATTCCCGGCTCCCATAAGGGACCAATCTATGATCATCACCAGGAGGGTCGTTTCGCCGGTGCAGTCACTGACCCTAATTTTACACCGGATGGTGCTGTTCCCATTGAAGTTAAAGCGGGCGGCATCTCGATTCATCATGTCCGTACCCTCCACGGGTCTACGCCCAACAACTCTAGCACGCCGCGCCGTTTACTGCTCGCCGCTTACACCGCTGTCGATGCCTGGCCCTTGGGCGGCGGCGACTGGGATGCTTTAAGTGCGGGGGTCCTACGCGGCGAACTCACGAATCAGGTGCGTATGATTGATGCTCCGGTTCGCATGGCACTCCCCCGTGCGGAGCGCGGTGGTTCGATTTACGAAACTCAGACTATTCTGAAAAAACCAATCTACGGTCAGAAAACTGAGTAACTCTCCAGTTTGTGTGAAAGAGTGATGGGTGACAAATGAGTCACTCGTCACTCCTCACCTCTCACAGGGCACGTTTGATGTAGCTGCTGTCACAGTATACCCCAAATATTTGGTGATAGCACAACCATAATAGGAGGCACCCCATCATCCGTGCACCACACACCACACCAGCCAGCCAAACCGAATCTCACCGCACAAATCTTTAAGCTGCTTTTCATAGGTTTCATAGTTCTTCCGCTCAACAGTTTATGGGTCGTTGACACCGGCATCACAGGACATGGCGTGAACTTCACGCGGGTGTCGCTGTTTATGAATGCGATCTTCGTCATCTTCGTCTTGAGTCTCATCAACCCGTGGCTCAAGCGTTATGTTCCAAGATTCGCACTGGATTCGAGCGACATGGTGTTAATCTATGTGATGCTATGCGTGTCCTCTGCTATCGCGGGGCACGACATGATCCAGCGACTGTTCCCGCTCATTGGACACGCATTCTATTTCGCTGCACCGGAGAATGAATGGCAGGAGCTCTTTCATCGCTATGTACCGCGTTGGCTCGTTGTCACAGACAAATCGGTGTTGGCTGGTTACTACAAAGACCGCGGCACATTTTATGATAATACCTTTTACATTGCCGAGTACTTCAATGCGTGGCTAGTACCGTGTCTTGCGTGGTGTACCGTTATTATTGCGCTGTTGGTTTGTATGCTTGGTATCAACCTCCTAGTGCGCAAACACTGGACAACGCATGAGCGCCTTACCTATCCCCTCGCCCAAATACCATTAGATATTATCAATAACGGTCCTCGCCTATTCAAAACACGCCTAATATGGACTGGGTTTGCCCTATCTGTGGCATTTAATCTTATCAACGGCATTCACACCTTATTCCCTGTTGCACCAAGTATCTTTTATGGACGTTACCTGCTGAGTCAGTATTTTACAGCAAAGCCGTGGAACGCGCTCGGTTGGATTCCGATCGAGTTTCACCCATTTGCAATTGGCTTGGCGTTCTTTATGCCGCTGGATCTCTCGTTCTCCTGTTGGTTTTTCTACTGGCTTTGGCGGTTGGAGAGGGTGGTAGGAACCGTCTTCTCCGGTGGCAGCATGCTAGCCGGATTCCCCTTTACATGGGAGCAGTCCATCGGCACTTGTGCAGCAATCTTATTTATGACGCTGTGGGGGTTGCGGTCTGCCGGACAGGAAATTCTACGAAGCTTTTTTAGAATGTCAATCGCAGCGCAAAGCACTGGAGATCAACTACGCAAGCCTCCGGGGGACAGAGCGGAAATGCGACGCTATCGGTGGGCGGTTTTTAGCATTTTTGCGAGTATGAGTTATCTCATTGGGTTCTGCTACGTTGCTGGGATGTCTGTGTGGGTTTCGGCTGTCTTTTTCTTAATCTTCTTTGGACTTTCAACGGTTGTAACACGCATCCGCGTCGAAGCAGGCTACCCGATGCACGATTTTGCGTTCCGCCCCGAAGACATTGTCGTGACAGGATTCGGCACGCAAGCGGTTGGACCAACGAGTCTCACACTATTCTCCTATCTCCATTTTTTTACGTACGCCCATCGTAGCAATCCGCAGCCACATCAACTGGAAGCATTTCGGCTTGCGGATCGGATGAATCTCTCTATCAATGGGATGCTGATCGCAGGTATCTTGATTGCCACAGTAGTTGGATCGATCGCTGCTTGCTGGGCTTACTTGCACACTGCCTATCAATATCAAGGGAGTACGTGGCCCGGTTGGCCCATCTTTAACCGTCTACAGAACTGGTTAAGCTATCCGCGGGGGACGGATGTCAAATCGCTAATTTTTATGGGCGGTGGATTCGGTATCGGGCTGGGGTTTCTGATTATGCGGAGGCTTTTTATCTGGTGGCCCTTTCATCCGGCAGGATACGTGATTGGCGGGACATGGTCGCTTAACCTCTTATGGTTTTCGATCTTCATTAGCTGGTTAGCTAAGTTGATAATCCTTCGATTCGGTGGCCTCAAATTGTATCGGCAGGCGAGCGCGTTTTTTATCGGTCTCGTTTTGGGAGAGTTTGTAACTGCAAGTTTCTGGGGTGTGATTGGGACGATTCTTGGGCAGGCAACCTATCGATTCATCTGAACCCTGATTTTTTGCGGCTTGATTTATCGGTAATCACCTGTCAGTAATAATCCACCCACCATCTATAAGTTCAGTAGTAGCGCAACTCGGGCCACCATCATCGCCGGTTCCCATATATCTTGCCATAAGCACCTTATTCGGATTTTTCGACACCTTTTTTATTATCTGCCAAGTTACTTCTTCTTGGTTGAGAGATTTTGGATAACCCGTTGAAATCCAGATCTTTGCTCTCCTACACCATTCAGACTCCGGTTGACCCGCCAATTCCCCGATATTGACATAAAAGAACCGTTTCGAGGGAGTTCCTCGCGCAAATGGTCCCGTAAAGTTGGGGACGCCCGTGTTGCGTTGCGGTTTCACAACTGCGTGAAAATCAAATATAATATCTGCTCCAGTAGATTGGGTAACCGAAACCAACTCTCCGTTATTGTCCAAAGAAAA
Source organism: Candidatus Poribacteria bacterium (assembly GCA_965220385.1). GTDB lineage: Bacteria > Poribacteria > WGA-4E > WGA-4E > PCPOR2b > PCPOR2b. Next base: position 5,647,217 of record OZ244825.1, read on the forward strand.
ATTGACTCCAACGGGAGGACTCACAACAATGATACGCATTGGGATTTTGTATTCCATAATTTTATCCTTGCACTCCCTTTTGAGTTTTCAATTTATGGTGAATTCTGAAAATAAATAGACACTTTCGTCCCCCGGTAGGTGCGGTTTGTAACCGCACCGGTTTGGAGTGTCTTATTATAGTGAATTCTGAAAATACGTTGACACCTCTTTGGTAGGGGGCGTACCCTCCGAATCGCGACTGAACGCTCTGATAGTCGGGAATCGGAGTTCCCTCCTACAGCTGAAAAATGTCCAGTTAATTGTAAAATTCACCATAGTTGACGTTGTATCAGCGGACTGTCGCGTTCGTTGTCCTAAGGGGATATACAGGTTTATCTGCGATGGGAAGGTGAACGATACAAGCCAAGACACCGAGGATAATTGCAATTATCCATACAGGTGTGTACAAGCCCGTTGCGTCGTAGATCCTACCCCCGAGCCAAACCCCAAGAAAACTTCCCACTTGGTGGCTGAAAAATACAATTCCGTATAGCGTAGATAGGTAACGGGGACCGAAAATTTGTGCCACCGTGCCACTCGTCAACGGGACGGTAGCCAGCCATAAAAAACCGATTGCAGCACCAAAAATCATCGCCGTGGTCTCGGTCACTGGAAAGAGGAGGAACAGACTAATAATGATCGAACGACCAAAGTAAAGGCCACTTAGCAGGTATTTCTTCCGATAGTGATCGCCAAGGTAGCCAAACAGTGTAGAGCCAAATAGATTAAACAGGCCGACCAACGAGAGTGCAGTTGCGCCGGCTGCACCTGATAATCCGTTATCAGTGAGATAGGCAGGCAAGTGGGAGGCGACAAATGCAACGTGAAAACCGCAGACAAAAAAGCCGATAGTCAGCAGCCAATATCCCGAATGATGGCTTGCCTTGGCTAACACCTCTGTCAGCGAATCGGAAGAGGCTTCTGTGGACTCACTCCCCGCAACCTGTTGTTTTCGAGTTGGATATCCCACTGCCAGTAGGGCAATTAACCCCACAAACCCCGCACAAATTGCGAAAGTAGTTCGCCAACCAAACACATTCAGGATGCGTTGTGCGATTGGCACGACAATAAACATCCCAATCGAACCGGCAGCTGTGATAAAGCCGAATGTCCTGCTACGTCGTTCAGGTGGAACTACCTGCGCCACCGCACCCAAGACAACGACATACGACACGCAACTCAGGGAAAGCCCAGCTAACAGACCGAAACCGAGCATCAAACTGATCCAATGCGCTGTAATCGACATCAGATACATTGATACAGCGAATAGCAGCCCACCGCCTATCGCCACCCAACGCGAACCGTAACGATCTGCTAATATACCCGCAAGCGGCAGCCCACCAATGATACTTTGAATAGCTATCGCCAAGCTAAACAGTTCACGCCCAATGCCAAGTTCATCGGTGACCGGTTGTAGGTAAATGCCAAACGTCTGCCGTGTTCCCATGCTAATGAGAATGATAAGGATACTATATCCTACGATGTAATTGTCACGCTGAGCCACTAATCATCTCCTGTTTGCTTCCTCCTATAATTTACTTCGGAAGTCCACCCTTTAAAGACCTATTTTAATAGTTCCCCAAGCGGTTGTTAATTTCCGTTCTAGCTCAACCGACAAGAGTTGATCTCTGGCATCCAACTCTATCTCCTTCTTGGTTAGAGCACGGTCATAAAGTTTGAACTCATCCATAACAAAAAAGGCAGCTCGGCTCGTCGTTCCGCCAATGCGAAGGTGCCCCCTACCCTGAACGAAACCGCGCTGAACGTTAAAGTTACCTTTTGTTTTGCCATTAATATATATCGTCAAGTTTGCGGACTTTTTGACACCCGCAATATGATACCATTTTCTCTGATCAAAACCGCCTCCTTCGCCTTCGGGCCCTATTGCATCGGGACCAATTCTACCAAATTTATACACAAGGGATAGACCGGGATCGGTGAGAGAAATGCCCGGAGAATCCCCTTTCTCATCACCAACTAAGATGCTAGCCTTTTTCAAAACACTGTTAGGGGGACGAGGAGGCGGGGCAATCAAGGGCTCAAGGACATAGAACCAAAAAATATAGGTGTGATCGGCATACTTATCCATTCTGTCAAAGGAGTCAACGCGAAATTGGGCACTTATATTGTTGAAAATTTTTAACGCTCCCGTTCCTTTGTAAACCTCCGCGGGCTCATTGGTGATTTTGGCACCAAACCGAAGTTTACCATTGTTACCCCCGCCGGTCATGTCTTCGACCTTTCTTCCATCAAGCTGCTCATCAAACGTGAAATACAGGATCAAATTTGGATCTAGAGCCGCCGAGGCAGAGGGAATCGTCATGACCAGAAACGTGATGACGAAACTTATCGTAATAAGCGTTCTCATCTAAATCTTCGGGATGGCGCCCCCATCTCTTGAGAGTGGGGAGGAAATCCCGCTCCTTTTTTTGTTGTATAACATTACTCGGAATGCTATACTATTGTTGAAGGGCTGCTGTAGCCCTGCGTGTCCCGATTCTCGGGATCCCGATAATCGGGAAAGGTGCGGTGGTAACGAACACCCCCGAAAAACCCGAAAGGGAAGGAAGCGCGAAACCCAATAAATCCCAAGGGACGGAGGCTTCAAACAAGCCCCAACCCTTCAGGGTGGGGTAACTGACTTTCAATTCTTTCCTTGATTAGGACTTACGCACTTGAACACTCAAAGCTTTGTAGTTCGGTGATTTATCACCGCAGCACACCATTTCCAACGCTCGATGAATGCGCGTCCGGATGCCCCGATTCATCGGGGCTAATACAAACTGAACTGCGTAACTCCTACTTGATATTGAACTTTAGTTAATAAACCCACCGGCTACCTACTAAAGTCAGACTATCCCGCTCCTCAAATAAGATAGCCCCGATGGATAAAAGTCCATCGGGGCTAAAGTCGGACGCATCCAGCCTAACATATTATCACGATTCCATCGGTTAACGTCCCGTTTTGAGACGCCCCCAAGTGGCCGCCAATTTGTGTTGTGGCTCAACCGACAGGAATACGCCTTGTTCCATCAACTCCACCTCTTTTGCGGTTAGAACCCGATCGAAAAGCGCAAATTCATCCATGGCGAAATAGGCAGCTCGGGTCCGCGTACCGCCAATACGGAGCCGACCTTCACCCTGAGGGAATTTTTTGGGTACGTCAAATCTCCCTTCCTCCTCGCCATTGATGTAAATAATCAGGTCTGCCCCCTTTTTGACGCCCGCGATGTGATACCATCTCTCCAGCTCAAACTCTGACCCTTCACCGTCTGGACCGAGTCCATCAATTCCGCCACCTTCACCAACCTCATACCAGAGGGCGAAACTGTTTCCGCTAATCTGGACGGAGGGCGATTTTGGAAAGCCTGCGTTGAGTACCTGCGCTTCATCAGCGTTTTTCTTGAAGATTGATCGCGCCTCACCTTGATGAAATCCCTCGAAGAAATAGATCCAAAAGGCGACCGTGTGATCTTGATACCGATTCATTCGGTCAAAGGGTTCGACACGGAATTGTGCACTGATGTTCCCCGCAATTTTTAGAGCACCGGCTCCCTTGTAAACCTCCGCGGGTTCGTTGGTGATTTTGGCACCTAGTCGGAGTTTACCGTTGTTACCCCCGCCGGTCAGGTCTTCGATCACCTTTCCATCAAGCTGCTCATCAAACGAGAAATACAAAATCAAATTCGGATCTAGAGCCGCCGAGGCAGCAAGAATCGTCATGACCAGAAACACGGTAATGCAACTTACCGCAATGAGCATTCTCATTTTCAATTCCTCCTTTAACGACCGGTTTTGATATAGCTCCAAGTGGTTATCAATTTGGCTTGTGGTTCGACCGACAAGAATATCCCCTTAAAAACCGCCGCCACTTCTTTCTCGGTTAAGGGACGGTCGTAAAGCTGAAACTCGTCCATCGCAAAGGAGGCAGCTCGGCTCGTCGTTCCGCCGATACGAAGTTGCCCCTTACCTTGGATAAAGTCTCGTCTGACCTTAAAGTTGCCTTTTTCTTCGCCGTTGATGTAGACGATAAGGTCACTTGCCTTTTTGACGCCCACGATGTGATACCACGTCTCCAGGTCAAAACCTTTACCCTTGCCGTCGGGTCCAACTGCATTAGCTCCTTGGTCGCCAAATTTATATTCGAGTGCTAAACCGGGGTGGGTCAGAAAGATGCCTGGTGCGCTCCCTTTTTCCTCACCAACTAAAATGTTGGCTTTTTTCAAAATACTTGATCGTGCACCCATGGGGTTGAATATATAGATCCAGAAGGCGTAGGTGTTATCTCCATACTTATCCATTCGGTCAAACTCTTCCACACGGAGTTGTGCACTGATGTTGTTGAAGAGCTTTAGAGCACCTACCCCTGTGTGGACCTCCGCGGGTTCGTTGGTGATTTTAGCTCCAAACCGCAGCTTACCGTTGTTACCACCGCCAGTCATGTCTTCGACCAGCCGTCCATCAAGCTGTTCCTCAAAGGTGAAATACAAAATCAAATTTGGATCTAGAGCCGCTGAGGCAGAAAAAATCGTAATGAACAGAAGCACAGCAACGAAACTCACCACAATAAGCGTTCTCATTGTCAATTCCTCCTTTGATATTGGACTTTAGTCAATTAAACAACGCACATCAACAGATCCATCGGCGACCTGCAAAGTCAAGGCTATTCCGCCTCCTCAAATGATATAGCCCCGACGGCTAAAATCCATCGGGGCTAAAATAAGGCGGATCCCATCTGACATCCCATCAAAGTTCCATCAATTAACGATCCGTTTTGAGACTCCCCCAAGTGGTCGTCAATTTTGTTTCAGGTTCGACTGACAGGAGTATGCCTTTGGCATCTAATTCGACCTCTTGTTCGGTTAATGGACGATCATAAAGTCCAAACTCATCCATGGCAAAAGAAGCGGATCGTATGTTTGTTCCGCCGATCCGCAGATGCCCCTTACCCTGAACGAAATCGCGGGTAACCTTATATCTGGCTTCCTCTTTCCCGTCAATGTAGATTATCAGGCTGTTGCCCTGTTTGACACCTGCGATATGATACCACTTCTTCAGTTCAAACTGCTCACCCTTGCCGCCAGGTCCGACCGCTTCAACACCTATAGCTCCTTGGTCGCCAAATTTATATACCAGTGATAGACCGGGATCGGTAATCCAGATAGCTGGCGCGTGACCTTTCGCAGCTTGCCCTATAACGTTGCCCTTTTCCACAACACTTCCCTGCACACAACACGGATCTTTTCTGACACCGTATATATAGAGCCAAAAGGTGAAGGTATTCTCTCCATACTTATTCATTCGGTCAAACTCGTCTACGCGGAACTGGGCACTGATGTTGTTGAAAATTTTTAGCGCCCCCGCTCCTTTGTACACCTCCGCAGGTTCGTTTGTGATTTTCGCACCTAACTTGAGTTTTCCATTGTTCCCCCCGCCGGTGAGGTCTTCGACCATCTTTCCATCCAGCTGCTCATCAAACGAGAAATACAAAATCATGTTTGGATCTATAGCCGCCGGGACCGAAAGAACCATCATGAACAGAAATATGGTGATGCAACTTACCGCAACAAGCATTCTCATTTTCAATTCCCCTTTGATTGTTTGATATTAAGCTTTAGCCAGTTAAACAACACGCATTAGTTTAACAGATCCACCGGCGCCCTGCCAAAGTCAAGGCGATTCTCAGCTTCAAATGATATAGCCCCGACGGCTAAAATCCATCGGGGCTATAGAGTGCCTCCTGCTTAATATACTATCAGAGTTTATCAGAGTTCTATCGGTTAACGTCCCGTTTTGAGACTGCCCCAGGTAGTAGTCAATTTTTTTTCAGGCTCGACCGACAGGAATAGGCCCTTGGCATCCGCCGCTACCTCCTTTGGAGTTAAGGCGCGGTTATAAAGCCCAAATTCATCCATAGCAAAAGAGGCGGCTCGAATCCGTGCTCCGCCGATACGCAGATGCCCCTTACCTTGGATGAAATCGCGTTTGACGTTATATTTGGCTATTTCTTCGCCGTCAATGTAGATTATCAGGTCTGATGGCTTTTTGACCCCTGCGATGTGATACCATTTGTTCAGTTCAAACTTTTTACCCTTGCCGCCGGGACCAACCCCGTCACCCGGTACAGCCCCTTGGTCGCCAAATTTGTATGTAAGTGTTAGCCCCGGATCGGTTAGAAAGATGGCTGGTGAGTTCCCTTTCACATCACCAACTAAAAGGTGGGCTTTTTGCAGAATAATTTCCTCTGGACAACATGGATCATCTCTGACACCGTATATGTAGAGCCAAAAGGTGTAGGTGTTCTCTTTATAGTTATCCATCTCCTTAAAGGACTCGACGAGGAACTGAGCACTGATGTTGTTAAAAATTTTTAACGCCCCCGTGCCCTTGTATATCTCTGCAGGGTCGTTTGTGATTTTGGCACCCAACTTGAGCTTTCCATTGTTACCGCCGCCGGTCAGGTCTTCGACCATTTTTCCATCGAGCTGCTCATCAAACGCAAAATACAAAATCATGTTCGGATCGATAGCCGCCGAGGCAAAGAAAACTGTAATGAACAGAAACATGGTGACGAAACTTATTGTAATAAATGTTCTCATTGTCAATTCCTCCTTTTATACCGATTCAGGTTGAGTGATAAGCTAACTGTTATAACATTTTCTGCTCCCCGATAAATCGGAGAAATTCCCAAAATCTGCATAGTGGCTGAAATGGTCTAGACTTTGCTGTCCAAAATGATATAGCCCCGATGGACAAAAATCCTTCAGGGCTAAAATAGGATGGATTTCACGTAACTTGCCATCAAAGTTCTGTTGGTTAACGACTTGTCTTGAGATATCCCCAGGTGGTAGTCAATTTTGTTTCAGGCTCAACCGACAGGAATACACCTTTGGCATCCAGTGCCACCTCTTTTTCGGTCAAGGCACGGTTGTAAAGCCCAAACTCATCCATGGCAAAAGAGGCTGCCCGCTGCCGAGTTCCGCCGATGCGAAGGTGCCCTTTACCCTGAACAAAATCGCGTTGGACCTTATACCTCGCTTCCTCTTTACCATCGATGTAGATTATCAGGCTGGTTGCCTGTTTGACACCCGCGATGTGATACCATTTTTTTAGTTCAAATTGTAGACCCTTGCCGCCGGGACCGACGGGATCCCCCTCTATCGCCCCTTGGTCTGTAAATTTATATACCAGAGATAGACCTGGATCGGTGAGAAAGACACCCGGCGCGCTCCCCTTGTCAGCAGCGTCTAAAACGTTGGCTTTTTTGAAGATGCTTTCCACTGCACAACACGGATCATTTCTGACACCGTATATGTAAATCCAGAAGGTGTAGGTATTGTCTTTATAAGTCTCCATTTCCTTGAAAGACTCAACGAGCACCTGGGCACTGATATTGTTGAAGATTTTTAGCGCTCCCGCTCCTTTGTACACCTCTTCAGGTTCGTTGGTGATCTTGGCACCTAATTTGAGTTTCCCATCGTTACCACCACCGGTGAGGTCTTCGACCTTCCTCCCATCCAGCTGCTCATCAAACGAGAAATACAATAGCATCTCCGGATCTATAGCCGCCGGGGCAGAGCAAACCATTACGGCAACAAAGGTAATAAGGAAACCGAACCAAATAAAGGCTCTCACTTTTAATTCCTCCTTTTATTCCGGTTTAGGCTTAATAGCACTCAACTGAAGCGATTTATTGTCGTGTTATCAGAAGTTCTGTCGGTTAATGGCTGATTTTAATATTGCCCCAAGTGGTTGTCACTCTCCTGTCAGGTTCAACCGATAGAAGTATGCCCTTGGCGTCCAACGCTACTTCATCGTCAGTTAAGGGACGATCATAAAGAGAAAACTCATCCATAACGAAATTGGCAGAGCGTTCCCGTGTGCCACCAATCCGTAGTAGCGCCTCGCCCTGAACGAAATCTCTTGGGACATCGTATCTGCCTTGCTCCTTGCCGTTGATGTAGATTATCAACTCGTTCGCCTTTTTGACCCCCGCGACGTGATACCACTTCTTGAACTCAAACACGGTACCGTTACCACCGGGACCGACTATGCCCTTGGCGCCTATAGCCCCTTGGACCCCACCACCCCCTTTATCTTCAAATTGATAGATAAGAGCTAACGGTTCCTCCTGAAGCAAGATCCCCGGTGCCCAACCTTTCACATTGCCTTCTAGAACTCTCCCTTTTTCCAGAATGCTTGCTCTACCTTCCCCACAAGTTCCACCACAATGTTCCCAATTCCAAGGTTTAGCGGTGTTACCTAAGATATAGAACCAGAAGGTGTAGGTGTTATCTTTATACTCATTCATTCTCTTAAAGGGCTCGACACGGACCTGAGCACTGATGTTAGTGAATTTAACCGCGCCTGTTCCCTTGTAAACCTCCGCGGGTTCGTTGGTGATCTTGGCACCTAATTTGAGCTTCCATTGTTACCGCCGCCGGTCAGGTCTTCTATCTCCTTCCCATCGAGCTGCTCGTCAAACGAGAACCATAGAAGCATATTCGGATCTATGGCCGCCGGTGTAGAGAGGATCATTATAAACAGTAACGTGGTGATGAAGCTCGCCCCAATAAACGTTCTCATTCTCAACCCTTCCTTTCCAAAATCCGACAATCTGCGACAATTGAAACAACTAAAAAAATTAAACTCATCGTATCACATCTATTAAATATATGTCAAGAGAAAATGGAATTTTTAGTTTGACATTATTTTTTGCTAGTATTATAATAGCTTTTTAATGCAACAATCTGCGGAGATTTGCAATGAAATGGGCAGATTCGCAAGCGGATCGCCATTCGGATGGACAATGTGTCTGCCGATGCAAATTTCTGTAATAACCACAAACAGGAGGATATTCAAATGCAAAGGTTGAAAAGATTTCCAATGAGCACCCTGGTCGCTATCTTTTTGATAGGCCTGTTGCCAGCCTTGGGATATAGCCAAATTCAATTGGATGACCCGCTCCTCGTATTCTACTTTCCTCTCAATGAAGGCAAGGGGGATATAATAAAAGACCTCGGTCCCAACCAGCTTGAGGGAGAGCTTGAAGGTGGCCCAGCATGGGTCGATTCCGTAGATCCGAAATTTGGAACCTCCCTCTCGTTTATAGATGGAAAAGAGCAATCGGGCTTCGTAGCAGATGTGCCTGCTTTGGATCTCGGCGAATCTGATACCACCCTCGCTGCTTGGGTTAAGACTGGCAAAGAGGTAGGCCAGGGATTTGTTTATATTAAATGGGATGGCGGTGGCTGGTATATCAAGCTAAGGGATAAGTTGCTCTTCACCCGTTATCACATACCTGCGCCAGTCGGCTTTGGTGCTGAAATTCCTAGCAAAACTGAGATTGCCGATAACCAATGGCATCATGTTGCCTCCATGCGGACAAACAAAGAGACAGTTTCACTGTTTATAGATGGTAAACTAGACCATAAAGATGACGCGGGCTCAGCACCCGGTTCCGCTAATACCCCCGCCAATTTGGAAATTGGTCGGTTTAAGGAGGAGCGTTTCTGGGATGGAGAGTTCGATGAACTTTTCCTAATGAAGCGAAATTTGACAAACGCCGAACTTCAACTGTTGATGGAAGGACAGTTTTTAGCAGTTGAATCAAAGGGAAAACTTCCCCTCACTTGGGGCAGTCTCAAAGCTTCCAGGAATTAATGAGGCATCGTTAGAAATTTTGCCATTGTTAAAATTGTACACTTAAGAAGATATGCACATAATAGGAAAGCGAGCTGAATTTGGGGCGCGTTTTCACAACAAGTTGCGGTGAGGGACCTGCCGAATTCATTCGTGCGGGTTTCTCGCCGCAATTTTTTATCTGTCAGGGGAGAAATCTGCGGATGAAAAAAACGTTGATTATGTTGACGGGGCTTGTCGCAATCAACATAGCAAACTGGCAAATGGCTTGGTCGCAGCAAACAAAATCTGTTACCAAATCTGCCGATGAAAGTCAGATTATCTTGGCTGAATATAAGTGGAACGGCAGAAAATTCGAGATTTCACTTACGGATTTCAAGGCGGCGATTGGAGAGTTATCATTCTTCCAGCAGGAAAACTATGCAAGTAAAGCCGGGAAAACAGAATACCTACCGGAGTTTATTGATAAAAAACTGAAAGTCCTCGCAGCGATAGATAAGCGTTTGGATCAAGATGAAGATATACTCAGAAAGGCACAGGAATACAAACATACGCTCTTAATCGAACGCCTGACCCTGATTGAAGTTGATGAAAAAGTCTCTCCCACGGAGAAAGATCGGCGGCAGTATTACGAGGAACACAAATCGGAATACGTCGAAGAGGCAGCAGCACGAGTCACCTGCATCAGTGTCTTGGAAAAAGCGCTTGCGCAGGAAGCATTGGCACAGATCAAAGCCGGAGTAGACATCAGCGAACTGGCAAAAGGGCTGTCGGAAAAAGAAAAATTGTTTGGTCCCGGGAGCAACAAGTTGGATCCGGGGAACACCGGGCTCTTCACCAAGGACGAATCCGAAGACTGGCAGGTTTTTGTTGACACCGCCTTTGATATGGAAGTCGGTGAAATCACGGAAGAAATCCTTGAACTTGAGATGGATCACGAAACATACTACCTCATTTTCCGCAAGGAGGAGCATGTACCGGAACGTATAGCGGATTTTGAGGAGGTCAGAGACTATATTGAACCCTCTGTTAAGCGTGAAAAAAAACGGCAGCGAATCATTGAATGGGTGGCAGAAGTTACCTCAACAAGTGAACTGAAAACCTATCCAGAACGGGTTCCTGAAACAGTGCTGGACCAAGAGGAACCGGTGACAAACGCGGAAAATATTGTCATTGCAGAGTTTGATTGCAACGGAAAGCAGCGGATTACACTCGCTGAAATGATACAGGACATTCGCGAACTCTCGGAGTATACACCGGAGCGTTATAAAGATAAAGCGCGCCTTGAAGAATACGTTACCCTAATGGCTGAAGGTCGCTTAATACTCTGTCTTGCCAAAGCGCGTAGACTTGAAGAAGAACAAGAAATCCAGAAAAAAAGTCGCAGGTATCTCCACACGCTGCTAGCCGATAGATTGTGGAAAATCGAAGTTGAGCAGAAAATCGAGGTGACAGAGGAAGACATACAAGCCAACTATGAAGCGCGTAAAAGCGAGTTTGCCGAAGAGGAGCAGGTGCGGCTAACCTGTATCACGCTTAGGGATAGTGACCGCGCGAAAGAGGTTTTTGAGTCAATTCAGTCGGGCAAAGATATGGTTGAAGTGGCAAAGGAGTTGTCAGATACCGGCGAATTGACCGGTCCCGGCGCGGATCCTCTCAATCCCGGCGATACCGGTTACTTAACCCGTGACACCTTTCCGAAAGAGCAGCAAGCTTTTACTGACGCGGCCTTTGCGATGGAAGTAGGACAGACTGTTGATGGTATCATGACTGTCAGCTTTCAAGGCAGGCAGTATTATACAATTTTTCGAAAAGAAGAGCATAATCTAGCAACCCAAAAAACGCTTGATGACTCAGAGGTCCGGCGGATAGTGACAGCAGATACCCAAACGGAAATGCGCGAGACGCTTACCGCCAAGCTACACACTCAACTTCGTAATAAAGCAAAAGTCAGAATATACTTCGACCGAATTCCAGAGGGGGCAGATAAGTGATAACAACCATCCACCTTCAACTTGGAGTACTAACTTCAAGCCAAAGTCTCGATCCCGATTTATCGGGATGGATTTAGCGATGCACAGCGGACAAAACTATCAAGTCCTGCAAAGCGAGGATTCCGACCTGCGGAACTTGTGCTGTGATGCACGACTTGACAATGCTAAATTTAGGAGGATTCACAGATGATGCAATCAATCAGTGACAGTCAATGGAAGCAATTCAAGGAGGAAGGCTATCTCCTGCTCGGTAGAGTGATGGACGATGAAGAACTCGCTGCTTTACAGAAGCGCATTGATGACATCATGATGGGTAACGCCAAACTCCCCTACGACCAGTTAATGATGCAACTCGATGGTAAGACCAGCGACTACAGTAAGATGGAACCAATGACCAAGGGACACAAAGGTCCGTCGTTAAACTATCGTAAGATCACCGAACTAGAGCTTGACCCATTCTTCCTGTCGTATATGCAAAAACCTGCCTTCCGGGATATTTGTGCCAGAGCCTACGGTCCCTCTACCTCGGTTGCTACCCCACGTGCAATGTTTATGAATAAGCCGGCCGACACAGGAACTCACCTGCCTTGGCATCAGGATGTATTTCGGAACCTTGACACACTTTCAGATATTATCATCTGGGCGGCGCTGGATCCAGCGACCCTCGATAGTGGCTGTCTCAGAGTAATTCCCAAATCTCATCACCGCATCTATGAAGGAAACTTCCCCACGGAAGAACAACTGGAAGCCCTCTTCGCGGTGGCAGATCCCGTCACCCTTGAATTACAACCGGGCGAGGGGGTATTGCTGCATGTCAATCTGATTCACACCTCTGCGGTGAATGATACCGGTTTGCCGCGGCGGGCATTCAGCGTCGCTTATGTAGATGCTGCGGCCAGGACTAACGATGGCCTGCCTCTCCCCACTATTTTCGGCGAAGATGCCTTAACCCCACAATTCAACTAACCAAGCAGATGTTCAATTCTGATGGCGTAGGTTTTCTGACAATGAAAACTTGCGCCATTGTCACACTATCATTTCGTAAAGATCGGGAACTGATAGCAGTGCCCGCCCGACGAAATCAGATTTCATTGCTACCCCTTGAAGTTGTGCTTATTAGTAGTCGCTGCGGAGTGCAATTCCTCCTTAGCATTACGGTGTCCGCTCACCCCCAAGAATCACTCGCTTTTTGTTGCATTCAAGGATAGGCTTCACACCTCGACATACCGGTCAAAACTAATTTCGCAGGGGAACAGCTTAATGCGTGAAAATTCTGGTGGAAAACCTGCATACAGCGTGGGGATACTTATCATTTTTATTGCTTCACTATGGTTGGGTTGTGGAAGTGATGATGAGCCCGAGAATGGAGTCCCTCCCGACAGAATTGTCGGTAACGACATGGCGGAGATGGTGCTGATTCCTGCTGGGGAGTTTGAGATGGGTGACCCCTTCAACGAAGGTACTACCTACGAACGCCCCGTACACGCCGTGTTCCTCGACGATTTTTATATTGATGTCTACGAAGTGACCAACGCAATGTACGCTAAGTTCCTCAATGCGATGGGAAAGCATGTGGGGGATACCGGTCATATCTGGTTGGATATCGGCGACGGTGATGAGATGATCGAACGGGTTGGCGAGCAATACCGACCGAAGGCAGGATTGGAAGAGTATGCCGTGGTTGAAGTGAGCTGGTACGGCGCCGCCGCGTATGCCCAGTGGGCGGGCAAGCGCCTGCCGACCGAAGCAGAGTGGGAGAAAGCTGCTCGCGGTGGGGAGGTCAGCGACCGGTATCCGTGGGGAAATGATGAGCCTGATGGGAGTCAATGCAACTACGCCGATAAAAATACAAGCTATTCTTGGTCAGATCAGAATGCTGATGACGGCTACCAAAAAACTGCTCCTGTGGGTTTATATCCGCCAAATGGCTACGGGTTATATGACATCTCTGGAAACGTATGGGAGTGGTGTGTAGACGAATTGGATGTAGAGTTTTATGAAAGTAGTCCAAAAGAGAACCCGGTATCAGGCGGAATGACACTATTGATGCCCGATAACTTCAATAGTATTAAAGAGCGTCGCATACTTCGCGGGGGGTCATGGCACAGCACTCCTGAGATCCTCCGTGTGGCGTACCGCTACAGCAGTGAACCTGCGGTCACGCTCAGTTACTTCGGTTTTCGTTGCGTGGTCCCTGGCGATCCTTAGTCTTGTTTTATGGTGAATGATGAAAATACATTGACACCTCTTTGGTAGGAGCGATTTCCAAATCACGACACGTCGGAAATCGGCGTTCCCTCCTACAACTCAAAAATGTCCAATTACAGTGAATTATAGAAATAAGTAGACATTAATAGTAGTAGGCATACTCCGTATGCCGTAACTCATCAATGGTAGCAGGCACATGGCTTTGCCTCCCGCCTGTCCCGATTCATCCCCGATGAATCGGGACAGGCGGGATCCTCGGAACGGGAGCAGAATCCCGATGTATCGGGACGAGAATCCCTGATGAGTCGGGAGTTGCACTTTCTTTTTGCATGAACCTAATTCTAAAGTCTACCATGATTGTAAAATTCACCATAACTTGTAACCAATCCGCGTTGTGATATTCTTATGCCACTACTTGAAGAAAGGATCGGGTAATGACAGCACCCCATGCGTGGACACCTGCTGAAGGCAGTCTACAAGAAATATTAAAGAAATATCCAGAACCTCTCAATGCGTTGGCATCGGGTGAGGTGCCGGCGATCGTTCTCCGCCACGCTTTCAATCCGGATCACTGTGCGGGTCTCATAGAGAGGCTCTATGAACGTGGCTTGGTATACGACCCTCGTCCAACTGAAGACAACGAAAAAAGTAATAGACCTGTGTACGTTGGGCCCGCTTTCGTTAGGTACAGCGCCGATCCCGACAAGCTCTTCGCCTACGCCGCCGATACCCACGAACTTTTCAAAACTCTGTTCAACGGGTACGACAATCCAGTGAGGATCTTCTACGAAATGTTGTCGTGTCTAGCAGCACCGGACAAGCGGGTGATGACCGCTCGTGAACCGGACGGGCGTCTGTATGGTCCCGCCGTTTTTCGCGCCTACTATGCTGATCGAGGACACGGACCGCACTTTGATTCTGTACCTAAACGACAGAAATTGTTCAATTATCAGGTTTCCCGATTCAAGCATCAGTTCGCTGGAGTGATGTGCTTCCAAAACTCCGAAAATAAAGGTGAAAATGGAGAACCCTTCCTCTATAACTGTCCTTGGACCCCTGCTGTGCAGGAATACATCACCGCTGGCACGTTTAACCAATATGTCGCTGAGCAAGGCATCCCCCGGGCTCAAATTCAACTTGAACCCGGCGACCTGTACTTCTTCTACTCTGAAAACATCCATGAAGTGCCGCCGGTGGTAGGTGAGAAGCCACGCATTGTGCTCGCTGCCTTCTTTGGCATGTCCCCGGACGATGGAGAGATTTTTGTCTGGTCGTGATGTTACTACCGCTACTTTTCACCATTGTTAGCTACCGAAAGGACCAATCAATGAAAATCACGAAAATCGAAACATTTCAGATTGAAACCCCGCGCTATTATCAGAAATACCCCGTTGACATAGGCGAAGCGCCATCAGGTCACGTTATCGTCAAACTCCATGTGGCTGATGGACTCGTAGGGCTAGGGGAAGCCTCGGACAGCAAGGCTGATGATCTGGCCGCGCTAACAAAGCGCTACAACGACTTGCTGGTTGGACGCGATGCCACCCGGATTACCGAGATTAATGAATTAATGCGGGACCAGGACTTTGAGAGTGCAGTCAGTAACTCACACATAACCGCTGCCATCGACATCGCGCTATACGACCTCAACGGCAAGGCACAGGGTGTGCCAGCCCACAATTTAATGGGCGGAAAAGTGCGAGATAGCATATACTTCTGTTATCCAATCATCGGGGTGCACCTAGAGGACGGCTTCGAGCGGAATGCTCATTACCTACAGCGGCTGGTGGATTTGGGACATCATCTGTTTCGTTACTACGTTTCAGGGGACGCTGATCGAGACAACCGATTCATCACCGAGATGAAAGATCGCTTCGGAGAGAAGATTAAACTCAAAGCCTTCGATTTCTCCGGACGTTTCTCGGATTGGGAGACCGCCCTGCGCTATGCAGACGTGCTACGTCACCATAATCCGTATAATTTTGAACAACCATCAAACAATTTGCGGGTATGTGCCGACTTCGTCAAACGGATGGATGTGCCGGTGAGTCTCCATATCAGCACGTTAGAAGAAGGTTACGAAGCGATTGAGCGCGGGGCGTGCACTGTCCTAAACTTGGCGTGGGTCTGGTATGGACCGACTTACGTGCGTCGGATGTTCGCACTGGCGGAAGCCGCGGGCTTGAAGACCTTGCTGTCAACCGATCAGGATTCAACCATAGGCACAGCCGGGGCAGTGCATCTCGGAGTTTCGGTGCCCAATCTTGATATTCCTGCCGACCCTGCAGGTCCCTTACTTTATACAGTTTCACCTGCCAAAGAGCGTATCCGAGCAGAGGCGAGCCATCTATATCCACCAGAAGGACCTGGCTTGGGTGTCGAGTTGGACGACGACAAGATGAGGGAGCTAACAATCGCCTCCGCATAAATTTCTGCAATGCCAACCCAGCACTTTTGGGGTTGCTGGTAATGACCTCCATCTTAACTATTACACAAATCGATTCTTTTAGGTGCATATGATCCCAAAATAAACTGTGAGTCAGCCTCAAACAAACTCAATTGAGATTGTCTGATCAATAGCAATGAGAGTTTGTGTCAATTGCTATACCAAGTTGACGGGTAACCAGTCCAAGAAAGAATCACATTGAGTCCGACAGACAATCGTTTTCTCGCTTCAACTCGCCGTCCTCAGCCAGAAATCCGTTGGCGTGTAATCTGGTTGGCAGTGGCTATCATTCCCTTTAACAACTATTGGGTCTACGCAATGCTGCGGTGGGCACAGGGTCTCCCGACGACCATGTCGCTCTTCTTCAATGTGATTTTTATCTTTGCGATTCTGCTCGCGTTGAATTATGGGATCTCCCTATATTCGCCGCGCTTGGCATTGACACAGGGCGAATTGTTGACATTCTACGCCATGCTCTCCGTCGCCACTGCAATCGCCGGTGCAGATTTTTTCGCCGTGATCATCACACATATCGCCGTCAGTGGTTGGATGGCGACTGAGGAGAACGAATGGGCGACGTTGTTTCATCGCTACTTCCCTGATTGGTTGGCGTTGACCGACAAAAACAGCCTCAGAACCTATTTTGTCGGTGAATCCACTCTCTACCTTGACGAGCATCTCCGGTTATGGTGGAAGCCCGTCCTTTCTTGGTCTGGGTTTATCGTCGTCCTTGTCTGCACCGCGTTTTGCATCAACGTCGTTATGCGGAAACAGTGGATTGAGATAGAGCGACTTAGCTACCCAATCATTGAACTCCCGCAGCAAATGGCAACTAAGGGGTTCTTTCGGAATCGATTGATGTGGGCTGGAGCGATCCTCGCTGGCGGTATGGATATCGTCAACGCCCTGCACTTCTTGTATCCATCCATCCCCGGACTCGGTGGCGATTTCTTTGACCTACAACCCTATTTTACCACGAAACCGTGGAACGCTATCGGCTGGACACCTGTTACGCTCTTCCCATTTGCCGTTGGGATGGCATATTTTATGCCGCTCGATCTCTCTTTTACCTTCTGGTTTTTCTATATATTCTGGAAGTTGGAATTGATCATGGGGAGTGTTCTCGGGCTTCAGCAGATCCCTAACTTTCCCTACATCTTTGAGCAGTCGTTTGGGGTCTGTGTCGGCGTACTGATTCTGGTGCTTTGGAGTGCACGGCATCATTTGCGAAATGTGCTGATAGGCGCGTGGCGCGGCGAAAAAGCGTCCGAGTCTAACGAACCGATTTCTTATCGTACAGCGGTCCTAGGAGTAATTGTCGGATTCTTTCTGTTAATTGGTTTTTGGGTAGTAGCCGGGATGTCGCTCTGGATCGCTGTCTTAGTTTTCATCATCCATTTTACGACCGTAACCGTTACGGCGCGCATCCGGGCCGAACTTGGACCTCCCCTCCATGATCTCCGCAGGATGGGACCCGATGTGTTGATTCCACAAATGTTTGGCATGCGGCGAGTAGGTCCTAGAAACCTCAGTCTATTCGCACTTGTATTCCCTTTTAATCGTGCCTATCGGGGCAATGCCATGCCACCGCAGTTGGAAGGACTGAAACTCGCCGAGCGGACAGGCATCTCAACGCGGCGCGTCGGATTCGCAATCCTAATCGCTGTTGTCGTCAGTCCCTTACCTCTGTTCTGGGGCGGATTACAACTCGGTTACGAATCCGGTGCGGTGGCGTTTTGGGGCGGCGGTGTCTTTCGACGAACCCAAAGTTGGCTCACCAATCCAACGCCTGTGGATGCCCTAGGAATCTTGGCAATGCTCTTCGGCACACTCTTCACCTTCGCTCTCACCGCCTTACGGCATCGTTTCGTTTGGTGGCCCCTCTATCCAGTTGGGTACGGCATCACAGGCACATGGGCGGTCAACTTTTTCTGGTCTTCGGTACTCGTTGCTTGGGTGATTAAGTTGTGCATCCTCCGCTTTGGAGGCATAAGAACGTTTCGCCGCCTAGCTCCGTTTTTTCTAGGAATGCTATTCGGCGAGTTTCTACTCGGAGGTGTATGGGCACTGATTGGTGTGATTGTCCAGATGCCGATGTATCGGTTTATTTGGTAGGGGCTAAAATCCCCATTAGCTTTATTCTCATCCGATGTGGGCTCTGAATAGTACGTTCAATTGATAGTGCCGATTGACCTTAACACATCACAATTTGTCTTGGGGGCTGAACGGTGTACTCCGTTCGCAACCCCCTATTGAGTTTAACGTTGTTTTCATCACCTCCATCGGAGACTTCATACAGTGCCCGAAACGACCTTCCAAAACGGTCTGACGCTCAAATCCTTTTTTATTACACTGTGTCTCATTCCTATCAATATTTACTTCATTGTTCAACTCGAAGTCGTCCGTTATACATTTCCCACGCTCGTCCATCCGCTATCAAATGTCATTTTCACTCTGTTTTGGCTACTTCTGATTGGAGCCATCCTCAAGAAAATCTCTCCCAAACTTGGAATTAGCTCACCAGAGCTTCTGACAATCTATGTTATGTTAGGTGTCATATCGGCTCTCGGATCGGCTGACACGATGCAGATTTTAATCACCATTTTGGGACACCCCTTCCGTTTTGCAACACCTGAAAACCAATGGCGCGAACTGTTCTGGAAGGAATTGCCCGCTTGGCTCACCGTCCAAGATGAAAAGGCACTAACCTCCTATTACGAAGGAGGATCCAGTTTATATATCAGACGGCACCTGTATGCGTGGCTCCGTCCCGCGCTGGCATACATTGTATTTATCTTTGTGCTGATGTTTGTGATGCTGTGCATCAATACGCTGTTACGGATTCAGTGGACGGAACGGGAACGGTTGACTTACCCAATCATTCAACTTCCACTGGAAATGACGGACACCAGCAACAGGTTCTTCAAAAATAAACTGATGTGGCTGGGCTTCAGCATCGCTGCGTTGATTAGTATAATGAATCTGCTCAATTCAATTTACCCCGCCGTTCCCTATATTCCCGTCAAGCGTCAGAATCTACATCAATATTTCACTGGTCGCCCTTGGAATGCGATGGGCTCCTTCCGGGTTTCGTTCTATCCCTTTGTCATTGGCATCGGTTTCCTGATACCACTAGACCTCCTCTTTTCATGCTGGATGTTTTACGGAGTCTATAAGATCGAACTAATGGTTGGCAACATAATGGGGTGGCGCAATCTGCCGCGTTTTCCCTATTTCAACGAACAGGCATTGGGGGTCTACGTTGCACTGCTCGTATTTGTGTTGTGGGTCGGCAGAGTCCATTTCAAAGGATTGGTGCGCCATCTGCTGGGCTCATCTTCACTCGATGATTCTCGTGAACCGATGCCATATCGTTTGGCAGTCGCAGGTATATTCATTGGGTTGATATTCTTGATGGCATTTTCCTACAGAGCGGGGATGTCCTTGTGGGTTACTCCGATCTTTTTCGCGATTTACTTTCTAGTCGCGATAATGATCGCGAGACTCCGTGCGGAATTGGGTTTTTTAGTACACGATTTACATTACATTGACCCGCACAACACGCTCGTCACCGTATTTGGAACACGCCGCCTAGGATCGAGTACATTGACCGTCTTTTCGTTATATCAATTCTTCAATCGTGCCTATCGGGCTCACCCGATGCCACCACAACTGGAAGGCTTGAAAATCGCTGAAAGACGAAATATCAATCCGCGCCATATAGCTGCAGCGATTCTACTTGCCACCGTAATTGGGTCAGTGAGCGTTTTTTGGGTGTTGTTAGATAACTATTATCGACATGGCGCGGAAACAGGGTACTATGGACCATGGGCACTCGGGTACGGACGAGCCATCTATGGTCAACTCGAAACGTGGCTGAACTACCCCCGAGAGACAGATGTTCCAGCTATCGCTTTCATGGGAGGCGGACTCGGTTTCGCAGCACTACTCATGTTCCTAAGAACGCGCTTTCTGTGGTGGCCCCTCCATCCACTCGGCTACGCTATGGCAAATAGTTGGGGGATGTTCAATCTGTGGGCTTGCCTCTTTGTTGCTTGGGTAGCGAAAGCAGTCATCCTACGCCATGGCGGGCTTAAAGCATACCGCCAAGCGATCCCCTTCTTTTTAGGTCTCGCTCTGGGAGACTATATGTTCGGCAGCCTTTGGAGTATTATTAGTATTGCAACTAACACGACTCTGTATCAATTTTTTCCCTAACAGACAGCGCAATTCTGGTCTGCTTGTAATGGATATGGGAAGAATAACAAGCAATAGGTAACGAGTAAGGGATCAAAAACCGACCGCCGAGTCGTAGAGGACGTAGAGCAATTAAAGAATAATTTGCCTTCCTCTTCGTTGTGTCTTTTCGGTTTCTTTTACGCATTACACATCACGGATTACGCATTTCAATGAAAAATATATCCACAGAACCTCAGAATACCCGTTTGACCCTAACAGAGAATACGCCTGTGCCCTTCCAGAGCGGTTTAACACTGAAATCATTTGTTATCGCTTCCCTGCTGATACCGATCACTGTTGCTTGGATCATTCAGCTTGAAGTGGTTCGCCATACCTTCCCAACGCTTGTTCATCCGCTCTCGCACGTCATTTTTACGCTCTTCTGGCTCGTTCTGATCGGGTGGATA
The DNA here is from genome assembly GCA_965220385.1 of Candidatus Poribacteria bacterium. Lineage (GTDB taxonomy): Bacteria > Poribacteria > WGA-4E > WGA-4E > PCPOR2b > PCPOR2b. Next base: position 5,668,192 of record OZ244825.1, read on the forward strand.
TTCGGTAAAATCTCCCCTAAGCTCGGTCTTTCTCAACAGGAACTCCTCACAATCTACTTCATGTTGTGCATTGTCTCCACCCTTTGTTCGTACGACTGTATGGAGATCTTCGTACCAATCATGGCGCATGCTTTTCGGTTTGCTAGTCCCGAAAACGAATGGCGGCAACTGTTTTGGCGACAACTTCCGGAGTGGCTCACCGTTCACGACGAAAAAGCAGTGGCGGCTCTTTATGAAGGAGGGTCAAGCCTTTACGTTGAGAGGCACTTAAAGGCGTGGTTTGGTCCAGCGGTGGCGTGGATGGCGTTTATCTTTGCGTGGATGGTTGTGATGCTGTGTATCAACGCGCTGCTGCGAATCCAGTGGATCGAGCGCGAACGGTTGACCTATCCCCTGACCCAACTCCCATTGGAGATGACCAATCCGAGGTTAGGGTTCTTCAGAAACAGGTTGATGTGGCTCGGTTTCGGTATCGCAGCCTTAATTAGTATTGTGAACCTACTTCACTCAATCAACCCAATTGTTCCCTATATTCCCGTCAAACGCCAGAGCATCAGTCACTATTTTACCACCCGCCCTTGGAACGGGATGGGTGGGGTGCAAGTCGCTTTCTATCCTTTTGCGATTGGGATCGGCTTTCTTATACCGCTCGATCTTCTATTTTCATGCTGGGCGTTTTTCTGGATCTACAAGATCGAACTGATGGTTGGTAGCATCATGGGCTGGCGAGGTCTGCCGCGCTTCCCCTATCCTGCCGAACAGGCCTTTGGTGTGTATATGGGGTTGCTGGGGTTTGTCCTCTGGACTGGCAGATCACATATTAAAGGGTTGGTGCGTCATCTGTTCAGTCCCCGTGCCTCTCCCAATTCCATCGGGATCCTCGCACCGCGGGACCCGTCACAACTCGATGATTCCCGCGAAGCCATGCCATATCGCCTTGCTGTTGTGGGTATCCTACTCGGCCTAATTTTTCTAATGGCATTTTCCTACAAAGCAGGCATGTCGCTGTGGGTGATTCCAATTTTCTTTGCGATCTATTTCCTGCTATCGATAATGGTTACACGACTAAGGGCGGAGTTGGGCTTCTTAGTGCACGGTTTGAAATTCATCAGTCCACATAACATGATTGTTGTCGGTGTTGGGACATGGCGGCTTACTACCAGCACACTGACGGTCTTTTCGCTGTACATGTTTTTCAATCGCGCCAATTGGGCGAACCCCATGCCGGAGCAACTGGAAGCCTTGAAAATTTCGGAAAGGCGACATATTAATCCACGCCATACAGCCGTTGCTATTCTGCTTGCCACAGTGATTGGAGCGGGGGTAACTTTTTGGCTCTTGTTGGATATCTACTATCGACATGGCGCGGAATCCGGATACTTTGATCCCGCCGTATTGGGATTTGGGCGTGATGTCTATGTACAGCTTGAAAATTGGCTGAACTCTCCCAAAGAGCCAGATCGTCCAGCACTTGCCTTTGCGGGCGGTGGGGTTGTATTTACTGTTTTGTTGATGTCTTTGCGAGCGCGCTTCCTGTGGTGGCCGCTCCATCCACTCGGCTATGCCACAGCACAGAGTTGGGGGATGGCAAACCTCTGGTGTTGTCTCTTTGTCGCTTGGGTGTGCAAGGCTATCATATTACGTTATAGCGGATTCAACGCGTATCGACGCGCAATCCCTTTCTTTCTCGGACTTGCCTTAGGAGACTATATCTTGGGTAGCCTCTGGAGTATTTTAGATATTCCAACAACTATCTCTTTATATCTGTTTTTCCCTTAATATACGGGTGAGTGTTGTTTCGAGCCAAAGCCCCTGCTCAACTGAGTCGTTTCAGATACTGTCCCACAATGTCTATCCCCACAAGGTCGCTATATGCTTTCTGGAGACAGTCGGTAACCGGTCCCGGTATGCTGCCATCACCGATGGGTGAACCATTTACAGAAGACACAGCGCAGATGCAAAAACTGGTAGAGGTTACGAAAGCCTCAGCCGCTGTGTAGACATCATAGAGATCAATATCTGCCTCTTGCACCTCGGTGTTCAGGCCTTGGGCGAGTTCAATGACGGTCTCACGGCTGATGCCTGCCAAGACATACTGCTCCTTTGGTGTTACGACCACCCCGTCTTTGACAATGAAGAAATTGCTGCCGAGACCTTCCGCCATATTGCCGTTGATGTCCAACAAGATAGAGAAGGCATCTGGGCTTTGTGCCTTTACCTCCTGATCGGCAAGTATGAGGTTGATGTAATTGTGCACCTTGACCCTCGGACTCATACACTCAGGCGGCGTCCGTCTTATCGAAGGGATGACGACACTCAGACCGTCACGGTAATACCGTGCCCGCGCAGCAAACGGTAAGGGGTTGCACTCGATGATCACCGTTGGCTTATATTTGCCGTCTCCTGTTGGAACCCCCCTGCTAATTCGCTGTATCACCCAATAGTCATCGTCTGGTCCTAACAGGGGCTGATTTGCCGCTAACACCTGCACGGTCAGATCTGCCATCTGGTTCTTCGGAATCCCTGGATTCAAGCGCATATATTTTAGCGAATCGTACAACCGGTCTAAGTGTTCATGCAGTTTAAATATTACCCCGCCGAAAGTGCGAGTCGCATCGAAGACTGCATCCCCGGTCACAAATCCTTGGTCTCGGAAAGACACCTTCCCCTCGCTCTCTGGGACTATCTCTCCATTGATATATACCACACGTTCTTGAGCCATGTTGTTTACCTACTCCTTTCAAGTTGCTACGGACTCTCCGAAAAGTCCGCTGCCCTGCTGGGCAGACTTCTAAATCTTAACAAATATGTGTTAAACATCTTGATAGCGGGAATATTTTCTCGGAAGGTTATGGTATCGATTGACTGTGGTTTTCGGCTTAGAATGCACGCACTTCTCGCACTCTATCAGGACTTCCAGTCAAATATCACACCCAGCAGAGCCCCTGGCCTGTCCTTCATCGTTTCATAGATGCGTGGTGCTTCTATTATCGAAACCCGATGCGTTACCAGTGGTGCGATTTGGATGGTATCCAACCTGACAAAGTGTAGAAGAATCTGTAGGTCGTCGAGTGTGAAGTGGGATGAAGATTCAATTGAAGCCCTTTTGGAGTGAAGCATGCTTTGATGGAATTTCGTCTCGCCCCGACCAGCCAGCGCACCGATGGCTCCATATAGGGCAAGCAGATCATTCCTATAAATATCCTCAAATAATGTCGGTGCCCCACAGGCGTCAACGATGCGGTCATAGGGGGATCTGTGCTTCAGTACCGCATCTGCAGATGGCTCTGAGGCGTCTATCACCTTGTGTGCGCCAAGTGTTCTGGCAATCTCAAGCCGCCGAGGATTGACATCTGTCACGGTCACATAAGCGCCGAGGCCGCGCGAGGCCTGCGCCACGAATTGGCCAATAAGCCCCAAGCCTGCCACCCACACATTATGGGAGGGCCCAACACGGATACGCCTGGAGTGCCGCATGCCTACGCCGGCTACGCCAAAAAGGGCGCAGAATTCACGCTCGATATCGTCGGGAAGTTTGATACAGAGTCGAGCTCTTTCGCTGGTGGTTTCAAGGTTTACCAGATGCCAACCACGGTGCCCCCCGTGAACGCCGAGAAAGACGACATCACCCACCGAAAACGCTTCGACCTGATTCCCTACACTGTCGACAACGCCGACGTGCTGATAGCCGGCGCGAACGGGATAATTTGTTCCGCCGAAGTCATTCATCAGCGCATGTCGCTCGGTACCATTGGTCACGCCTGAATAGAGGGTGCGGATCCGTATCTCTGTTGGGGCTGGGGCTGGTGGCGATCCCAAATCAAAAAATGCCATTTCACCCTGTGCCGGAAACTCTATGCCAATATTCTGCATTGCGTCAACCTTCTGATTGAATCGTGTGAAGATTTGGAACTTGCACAAGGTTGGATGCACTTTCCCTTTGAGGATAGTTCGGCATTCAACCGTAAGAGTTATTCCTCTGTAAATTTTGCGCGTTTTCTATCGCTCTGGAAGCAGCGCCGTTAATCCGCCATCAATGACGAAATTGGCGCCGGTAATATTGCTCGCTCTCTCGCTGCACAGAAACAGTGCCAGGTCCGCGATTTCACCCGGTGATGTAAAACGTTGGGTTGGGTATTGTGAACGCCAGACCTCCCACTGTTCGGCTTTGGTACGGCTAAATAGCTGCGCCGCTTGGTCGACTGCGGCCTCCAATAGTGGGGTCTCAACTGATCCGGGGGAGATAGCGTTGGCGCGGATGCCGTATTTTGCTAAATCGATGGCTTCACTCCGGGTGAGCGACAGTATTCCCGCTTTGGTCACTGAATAGACCATTGCGCTCTCTTGATTCGCCAAGCCTGACACTGAAGCGATATTGAGGATAGTGCCGCCCTGTTTTTTGATATGCGGCACCGAGTACTTTGCCATCAGAAAAGCGGAAGTGAGATTGACGGCGATAGTTGTATCCCACATTGACAGTGAGAGCTCTTCGACATCTCCCGGGCAATCGACAATACCGACAGTATTGATCAGGCAGTCGATTGTGCCGAAAGTTTGGACAACCGTGTCGCAGAAACTACGCACCGGGACTTCATCCGCGACATCAATAGTGTCGTTGTAGACGGTTGTTCCTGCTTGTCTGCACCTCTCGGCGGTGCTGGAGAGCTCGTCGTGGCGGATATCACAAAGGGCTAACGTTGCCCCAGCGTCTGCGAACTTTTCAGCGATTACCGCCCCAATACCACCGCACGCTCCAGTGATGATGACTACCTTGTTCTTGTAATTTTCCAATCGTTTTGCTCCGTTGCATCGTTAGCTGTCCGCTTCATCAAAATTCCTGTGCCAATAAATGGCTTCAATAGCACGATACTTCCCCTCTGTTTCAAAATTCATGTTGTGAACCTTGGGTACGCGCTGATCTGTCCGATTGCTAATTGCTTCCGAGTCACCGACGTAAAATCCCACATGCCTACGAACACTACCGTCAGGAAATTCGGTCGGTTCCCAGACAAGGACACTTCCAACTTTCGGTTCTTCTATCTTTTTCCAACCAGACCGCTGAAGGTTTGCTTCCAGGCCTCTGACAGTTGTGTGTACGTCGTCTATCAGTTTACAGTGGAAAAGCACCGATGACGCGAAATAGGCACAAGAAAGTATTCCATCCCGTAGGATGTCTGTCTCTGCTCCGTCAACGGAAGCGTATAGGTTTCGGAATAGATCCGAGCCAACGCTACGATGAACCATCAGCATATAGTTCTTAAAGCGGCTTAACTGAACTTTTTGCGCCAAAATACTCCTCCGAATTAAAGACTCACATAGTCTCTTATTGCGTGATCAGAGATTTATCGGGAGAATTCTCACACATTGTTTCTCCCCCTTTACCGTGACTTATACCCGCCAAACAGAGCACGACCCTCTGTCTGCCAAAAACATTCCACATTAACAAACCCGATGTTTTCAAGCCAAACAACCTGATCCTCGACCGTTCCAAAAGGATCGTGGCTGTCGCGTATGGGGTCCTCCGGTTTTCGGACCAAGTCGTGGTTGACAAAGCATCCGCCCGGTTTCAGCAATTGAAAGATTTCTTTGTATAGTGCCTGCTTGCGCTCGTCAACAACATGGTGAATAGCTCGCGACGAGACCACCGCATCAAACTGTCGGTTTGCTGGCAGGGTCGCCAACCAATTTGGAGAACCAAAACTCGCTACAATGAAAGAGAGTTGATTCTCCAAATCCGCGAGTCGTGCTTTTCCATGCTTTAGCATCTCTGCTGAACCATCAAGACACACCACCTGTGCATTCGGATAGGCGGTAAAAATCTCGCGTGTTACGATTCCGTATCCCGCACCAAGATCCAACACTTCAATAGATTCTTCAGCACTGCCTTGAATCAAACCTACGAGCGCGGTAATCTGTTCCGCCCGCTCCGGGTCTGTTTTGTCACCATCTTCTACCCATTTGCTAACATATTCGGCCGAATCCCATTCGTGTGGCATTGCGTGTCTCCTCTCAATCAGGACTAGTTGGATTAACGGATTATCTCACCGGACTTGATTCCTTAGCGAATTGCTGCCAGTACGCGCTTCATCAATTGGTCGATATTATCCGATTCTATCCACCGTACCACAACCACTAAGTCGTTTTCCGGCTCTATCCAAATCATGTTCCGTCCAGCACCCAGCGCACAGAAAGTGGTTTCTGGTGCGCTGGGGAACAGTTGCCTATCCGTGTTGAGCCACCACATATAGCCATAATCTGGTTCAACCGGACACGGCGTGGTCGCTAAATCTATCCACCGCTCAGAAAGTATCTGCCGTTCACCCCAGCGCCCCCGTCGCAGAAATAGATAACCGAACCGCGCATGATCCCTGGTGCTAATCCAGAGTCCACCGCCCCAATGACCCCCACCACTGACTGACTGCACCTTCAGTCCATCAATTGTCACCCACGAATTTCGATAGCCGTGCCATCGCCAACTGTTGGAAGCACCAATAGGGTCCATCACGTTGTCTTTTAGTACCTGCGGCAGCGGCTTACACCAAACACGTAGCAAAGAAAGCGCGAGCCGGTTAACGCGGACATCGTTGTAAGCAAAGACGCTACCGGGTACTTGAAGTGCGGGATCGGGTCCTTCTCCGCTCTGACTGTCGGCATAGTGGGGTTTGTCCCAAAGCGTTCCCTCCCACTCGCTCGTTTGTTGAAGCAGATGGTGCCAGGTAATTTGGGCGTTGTGTGGTGAATCGAATCCACCGTCTTCCACATAGTCTCGGACAGGTTGATGTACGTCTCGAATTAGGTCACGGTCTAGTGCCAGTCCCGCTGTCGTGGATAGGTAGCTCTTGGTAATACTAAACGTCATATCGGCGCGCTGCGTCTCACCCCACTCGGCGATAATATAGCCGTGTCGCAAGATAAGCCCGTTGAGCGCGGCGCGATCTTTTATTGATCCGATGACCTCAGGGTAGGATTCTTCGCTTTCGGTCTGGGTGTAGTGCAGTCGCATTTTACGGGGCCATGCGGTTTCAACTGTCTGAGCGTAGTGAATTGCCGCGTTGAGAGCATCAGCGTCAATACCGGCATCCTCCGGTTTTCTGCGCTCCCAATCGTCGCCTCGTTCCGGATAGTATACATTTTGTGCAGATTGCATTTAAGACCTCCAATTTAATCTTGGTACTCTACGAGAAGTACTTCGTGGAGATTTACCGCCGGGACCACTACCGTTGTAGCAGCGTTTTCCGATACCTCTAAATTCATCGCCTGTAGGGGCAGGCGTGCCGCTTTCACCGCAACGTTATTGAAATGAATCCGAATATTGTGGATGGGATTTACTTCACGGAGGGACAAGAAAGTGGTCATCTCCGCATCGTGTTTCTCACGATTGGCAATGCGCCAAGGCAGTAGCGGAGTTGGATTATTGAGCAGATGGATCATCAATTCATTGGTTCCTCGATGGGCAGCGGTGACCTCAATGGCTTCCGGCATCTCAAACTGAATAGGTGGGGTTGTCCGCTGCACCAAGTTAGCGATGAGCCGCTTCAATGGCGGGTAAGGATTGTTCATGTAGGCACCGCCGACGTCGCCGCAGATATAAATCGCCGTCCCCTTCCCAAAACGGTGCATCGTAATGGCGGGTTCGGCCGAATCGTAGTCCATTCTTGGATCGAAATCCTTCAGCAAGCGTTCCCCTTCCAGACAACTGCGCGTACAAAGCACATTGATCTCAGTACTTGGTAGGACAGATATCGCCGATTCCTGACCGTAGAAGCAGACGACATAGCCGAAATTGCGCGACAACTCCGCATCGTGCGGGACGTATATGATGCTGTGGTCGTTTGTGCCGCCGCGTGACCCTCGGTACTCCACGCCTAATACGTCAGAGAGGGCAAATTTACCCCGCTCGCGTCCAAGTTCGTCAAGCAGGGAGGTTTCATGGGTAGCGATGAGCGTGCCACCTGCATCCACAAATCTCCTGATAGCCTCGCACTGCTCGTCGGACAGACAGGCACTGTTTGAAAGAAAAAGCAAACGATATTGGGATAACGTCTCATCGTTCAAACGCTCGTCCAAAACGAAGTCGAACAACAGATGTGATCGATTCAATATTTCGTAGGCACCATAGGCGTCTTTCTGCCCAATCTCGTGGAAATAGGTCTGTCCTGTGTTCTTGGGAATCTCTGACGGACGAAAATCCCGGTTCTGCTGTGAGTAGTGGAGTGCAACGTATTTGACTGTATCGCCTTTGATGTAGTCAACCCGTTTCTTGAATTCGCTGAAGACAGACTTGACCGTGTCCTTATGTAGAATTGTTGGTCCGTCGAAAGGATTTCCACACGGCGCACCGCCGTTCGCGATAGCGGCAAGCCCGGCGATTGCAGGTGAAAACATTTCAGGGTAAGGCGCACCACCAAATCCCTGCAATGATTGCGTGACGTTGCGGAAGAGACCGAAGGGTGTGCCAGTTGCCCGTAGCACCTTCCCTGTAAAGTTGGGTTCTCGCAGGGATCGAAATGTCTCCACGAAAAAATAGCCGCCAACGTCTTCGAGATGAAATGGGTTAAGCGGGTGTCCGTCTGTCCAATCGGCGGTCGGTCGAATATATGAATTCATGTCGAGAATGACATCCGGATACTTTGACCTGATTCGGCGGAAAAGATGGTGCATAAAATCCTTCATCTTCTCGTAGCGCCAGTTGATGAAGTGTCGGAAGTCTAGGGAATCGAAGTTGACCTTCCGGGGGATCTCTCGCCCTGTGTCTTCCCAAAACAGTTTTTCGCAGTATTCACAGCAGCAGGATGGATAAAAAGGACGTTCCTCGTGAGATCCATAGTTGGTGTCGTCAAAATAGAAACCGTCGAGATCAAGATTGTCCAGCCATTCAATGAGATATTCTGGTAGCCAGTCCCGGTAGGGCGAGTTAAAGCAGAACCAGCCAAGATTTTCGGGTTCACGCCTACCATCGTCCAGAAACTGCATCAACCACTCCGGATGGATCGGTTTGAGCGGCTTGGTATATATGACGGGGTAGTAGCTGAGGATGAGAATGCCCCGTTGGTGTGCCAATTCCAGAAATTTCGGCAGGCGATCATTGTCAACATTGGCGTGCGGCGGAATCATCTTTGAGTGAAATCGAGGGGTCCCCCTGTTAATTTCTCCATCGACTACCTGTACTTCGACCCCCACTTCATCAATGAAATCCACCCATTCTTCCACAGACAAACCGACAAACGATTCTCCCGGTTGCACACAACTTGGGTAGCACTCTATGCGGCACACACGTTTTTCGTAGGGCTTTTCTGCGAGCCTTTGGGCGGTAGAACCAACCCGATTCACCTTTGGTCGCGTATCCTCTGCTTTCACGGTCTGCTCCTTCCAATTTTCGACCCAACATAGACTAGATGCTACTTATATTAACCGCCCACGCTCGCTTTGGATAAAATTGTGCGCTCAATAGCGTTCAGAAAGTTAATAACTTCACTGGTTGCTGGCTGTGTCTTCTGAAATTTGGATTGATACTCTCTGAGGATATGATTCAAGCGTATCAGATCCGTCCGATGCGCTGTGATCGCTTCTCTGACACGATTAAACTGGGAACGAATTTCTTCGGCGGGAATGCCATCCGGTTTTCGCAACCAATTACCGTCTGGAGTTTGTGTTAGCAGGTGCGCTTCGATAGCGTTCAAGGCACGTTCCGCCATCCAATATCGCGCCCCTTCAGGCCCACCCAACCTTTGATAAAGCAAAATCCCAACCGCAGCACCAATGATTGCGATAACGAGCCCCGTCGTTACTATGCGCTGGTAACAGCCCTTCCTCTGCGCCATATATCACAGCTTCCCCTCACGGATTGTCAAATCTGCTTGCAGCTTCTGGTTGGCAATAACCATTGTCCCGTGTGTGTCGAAAAGCTCGAATTCGCCCTCTATCACATCGAAAACAGCGACGTCGGCAACCGACCCAACTTTGAGATGACCAAGTTGTTCTTCACGCCCAATCGTCCTCGCGGCAGCAATCGTCGATTTTTCAATGACCTCTTCAAGCGAGAGTCCAAGGCTCAAGAATTTTGATAACGTTGTCGGGAGATCGTAGACAGGACCGTTGATGTTACCAGAGTGCAGGTCTGTACTGATAACATCGGATATGAATCCCTGTTCCATTGCGCGTTGGGCAACCTCAAAATTAAAACTTCCGCCGCCATGTCCTACATCGAAGATAATCCCATCTTCGCGGGCTGCCCACGCATCCGGAATCACTCGTCCTTTGTCATCAACGATACAGTCGCCATTTCCTTGAAAACAGTGAGTGACGACATCACCAGGACGCATCAATTTCAGAATATCAGGAAGCGGGATCCCAGTTCCGATATGTACCATGACTGATGTATCGGCTAGTTCGGCGGCGTTAATTGCGAGCTTCAGCGGCTCAACACCATTATTACCAACCTGGAACTGGCCCTGACGTACTTTAACACCAACGGTGATGTCCCGATTCTCCATGATTGTGTCTGCGACTTTTTCCGGGTGGGCATAGTCAAGCTCGTGCATTTCGCCAACCGGTCCATAAACGAGACCGATTCCGGAGATATGGACGTAAGTTAATATGTGTGTTTGCGCCGGTTGCGCAATATATTCCCGAAAGCCAGGAAATGTTGCCCAACCTGGACTGCCAGCATCAACGATTGTCGTGACACCAGTTGTTGTGCAGACCGGATCCGCTTTGACTCCCCATGTCGTAACGCCCGCGTAGACATGCGCGTGGATGTCCACTAAGCCGGGAGTCACATACTTCCCGTCAACGTAAACGGTTTGTGTCGCTTCCCTTGCAGAAATATCCTCCTCAATAGCGGCAATCTTACCGTCGACAAGGGCGACATCGCGCCGATCATGTAGTTTCTGAGCAGGGTCAATAACAGTTCCACCTTTGAGCAGTATGTCGTATTTCATTCAGATTATCCTTCCTATACTCCCCGTTTGTCTCCCCAAATATCGACGTGGACTCGTGGTGAATAGCGGTAACCGTGGTCTTTACAAATCTCCACAAGCCACTCCTGTTTGGGTGCTAACTCTTTGGGGGTTATGCCTTGGGGCATCAGCACAATTGTTTCTGCAGGGATGGCAATTTCTGCTTGTAGTGCTTGGATCTCTGCAATATCGGTTGGCTGGTCGACAACAAACTTAACTTGGCATTCGTATCGATCAAGAAATTGCCGAATTACATCCGGGCAGATTCGTCCACGCTCATGCCTTTGAAAGTAGCGATTTTCACTGGGTGGATTGGAGTTTCGGAGCTTGGGGCTCATGGAGATGAGGTGCGCCGCCACAGGCGCGAAAATGGTCGCATTCGTCTCAATCGTGATGTGATGACCGCGTTGATCCAGTTCTCGGCAGAGCTCGATCAACTCCCTGACTTGAATAAACGGTTCGCCCCCTGTGATGACGACATGCTTACAATCGAATTTCGTAATCGCTTCGACCGCTTCCGTGAGGGTAATGTCTTTGTTCTCTGGATTCCAAGATGTAAAAGGGGTGTCGCAATTATGAGAGAGTAACCCTTCACTGACATAAGAGCCGGACGTGGTCTTAAGGGAAATCACTTCTTCGGCGGCAGCGTGTTCAACGCTGGTAATATGTTGGCGTGCTTGGCTAGAAATGCCCCAGAAATTCCATTTGTTGAGAGATTGTGGTTGACATAATGAATAAAACCTTAGAATCTCAGGGGTCGTTCCACCCAATCTAACTCCATGGGATTCGCTCGTTGGCCGAAAACCAAGTTTGGCTGCAAAGTCAATCGCCTTTTGTTTGAATTCCCCCTCCTTCTGAGCAAAGCGAATTGTACCAGTATAGCTCCCTTCTGCATCAAAAAAACCTGCCAACCAGCCACGATAGTAACTTTGGTCTTGTGGATGTCCTTTCAACCACCGCTCAAAGGATTCCGCTCTTTGCGATGTTGTAAGCCATAACGCTTCCATGACACTGTAGCCTTTGAAACCGCAATGTTGGTGTGGGGCAAAATGTAGCCGGTAACCCGCACGTTTGGCAAACTGTTGAAATTGTTCCAATAGTGATAGGTTCGATAAAGCGAGTCGAAATCGACGATAACTTTTATCTCCTTTTCGTAAACTCCAAAAACAGCCATCACCCTCCGCCATTCCACACAGCCAACCTCTTTCATACGCTTTCACATCCAACTGTGGCTCTTCAGGCGGGAGTATACAACGAACCGCGTTGCCGGCACCGAGTTTTCCTGCTTTTCTCCAGCCAACATGAATCTTAGAGCTATCTTGAGTTCGAGTTGTTACCTGATATAATAGGTGATCTGCCGAACAGGCGAACTGTATCCCATCTTCCGTTAAGAAACGGACCACGGGGGCTCGGCGGGCTGCGGTTTCAATAACCTGAGTTGGCTGCAGTTGCAGGTGTCCCCCTTTATCTTGGCGCAATGCACCAACAACCCAATCACTGGGGTTGAGATTCTCAATAGGGGTCCATCTCAGATCTGAACTTAAAACACGCGTACCTATCGCAGAGCACCACACACACCTTAGATTGCAGTAGCTGGTGCGAAAGAAAACGGAGGGCACACCAACTAGTTTGCCTTCGCCCTGAATTGTGTGGAAAAATTCACTGTACTTCATAGTCAGAAAGACAAAGCCAATTTGAGTTGTTGGGGTGGAGCTGGGTATCCGACCTGATACCCCTTCTGAAGCTTGTCGCGGCGAAGTCTGCTCCATTCTTTTTCAGCGGCTTCAAGGTTGGAGTCAAACACCTTCTCTGTTTGTTGAATACCTCCGTCACGACGACCGTAGCGGCTGATAACAGAGTAAAGATCGTCCGTCAATGATTGGGTAAGGTAAAGATGATAAACCTTGTCCGATGTGCCTTCTCGATAGTAGAGGTGAGCAACCCGCCTCGAAAGCAATTTCTTATCAAAAGGGAGGAAAACTGCTTCCTTTGAAGGGAAATAGAGGGAGACATTCCACTCTCGATCCATGCGCGACCGGTAATTTGTATAAGCGAAGGTGCCCAATTGCTCCACATCTGCCGAATGAAATTCAACACGCTGTTCAGGGATTGAACAGAGTTCATCCAAAACGACAGGCAGCTTCTCTCTAAGAACTTCCGGTGTCTCTCTAATCGGCGAGTGTACGACTTCCAGCCCTGCTGCTAATGCGTCTTCCGTGAGTCGTGATCCCCAATTCAAGAGGTTTGCCTGAGAAACACCAGCGGTGTACAACTCCAATCTCATTGACTACTCTCCTTGTATCAGGAAAACTCACCACTACCTATCGGGATCCTCAAGGCAACTTACTCTCTGGCAGAGTTCAAGAGAGGCGGAAGGAAAGGCAAACTCCTGCATGTCAAGAAGTTTGCCTTCCAGATGATTCTCGTCCTATAATTTGCAAAGGCTAGACTGTTCCCTCAATGAGTTCAATCTGCACGTTATCCGGTCCCTTGACAAAGGCGATCGGCAAACCCGATGGTTTAGCGTCTTCAATCTCTGCGCCCTTGGCTTCCATCTCTGCAAGGGTGGCATCAAGATCTTCTACGCCAAACGCCAGTTGATAAACGCCCCAGCGTGGATTTCCACTGGTCGGTTCCACTTCCATATCGCCAAATTTCGGTGAAAGGAAAATTTTCTCTCCACCGATGTCCATCCGAACAATTGGTAAACCGCGGACCTCTACTCGCTCCGTAACTTCGCCATCAAGCATCTTTTCGTAGTAAGCAACGGCCGCTTCAACATCTTCGCAGCGCAGATGAACATGATGAAATGTGTATCCCATTATTGTTTCCTCCTAAAAAAGAAATGTTGTCTTGGTCGAGGACTGTATCTCGACCTGATACAAAAATTATTATAGACCAAAGGCAGGGCGGATGTAAATAGAAATCGCTTGACTCCCAGAAATTCTTGCAGGCTGATTTAAAATCACGGTTTATCAGAGTTGTTTTCAGAATTCAATAAGATTGGGGCTAAAACAGAGGTTCTGCGTGTTGCAGATAACCCCGAATCCATGGACGTGTCCGCTCACTCATCCCGGCAAAATGGTACAGATTCAGCCAGAGTGTCATCCCACGTAAGAAGGCGATCCTTAGGTGGACGGGGAACATCTCTCTTTCGGCTTCAGACAGAGGACAGATGCTCTCGTAGGCGTGCAGAAATATAGATCGTTGATCCATAGTTAGAGGGGTATCTTGATAAACGGAGGGAAAAAAGATCAGTGCGTATGCCAAGTCATACAGGCGGGGTGCGGAACAAGCGGTATCCAAATCCAGAATAGTGCGAATACCGTCACTATCAAACTTGAGATTTTGGGCGCGGTAATCGCCATGTATGAGCCAGTCCTGCTCATATTGTGTGTCGTGTAGTGCACTGACTGAATTTTTGAAGACCTCAACCTCATGGATCCATGAGGCGATTTGGGTTGGTGACACCAAGTCTCTCTCCACAACGGGTTGAAGACGTGACAAACGCTCCTGCAATTCTACAAAGATCTCAGTTTCTAAGGGAGGTCCGGGGTGCTGAATTTGGGGTTGAAATTGACGAAGTCCCTCATGAAAGCGTCCAAGCATTTCCCCCGATGCATGTAACTGCTCCGAATTCGCAACATCGTAATCGGATCCCTCAATGAACTCAGAGAGAGCATACACCTCTCCTGTTTCCAAGGGGTTGCCGCACACACTGAACGTGTTTCCGCTGTTATTGGGCAGTAAGCGTGGGACGGGAAAATTCTCTCGGTGCAGGAAGGTTTGGACAGCGTGCGTGAAGGCGATTCTTTGAAGATCGGGTTGAGCGGGAGTCCTCTGGTTTCGCGCCGGCTTATATATTTTTAGAAACAGTGTTCCCCGGCTGGTCGCAAGTCGCATCGTTGTGCTCATTGCACCGGTGCCGATTGGTATTGCGGACTCGACGGTGAGGTTATAGTTCTTACGGATCGATGCGCGAATAGCGTCGGCAAGATCAGAAAGCATAATGGGAGTTCGCTATGACACTTGCGGCAACATTGCGCCCTGCTTTTCGTAGATTGTCCGGAGTTGGCCGCAGGCGGCACCAATGTCTCTGCCCTTGCTGAATCGAATCGGCGCAACATGATGTCCATCTGCTACAATTCGACGGAACCGTTCAATTTGATTGAGTTTGGGGCGTTGAAACTCAGCACCTTCGATCTCATTGAACGGGATAAGATTTAGCTTGCACGGTAGCCGCCCCATCAGTTTGCGGAGACGTTTGGCGTCTGCAACACTGTCATTTACACCTCGAATCAGGACATATTCGAGCGTGGCAGGTCGTTGCGTTGCGAGTGCCCATTCCCGCGCAGCGTCGAGAACTGCATCAATTGGATATTTTGCATTGATAGGCATCAGGGGGGTGCGACTATTATCCGTTGTGGCGTTTAATGAGAGAGCAAGATTGCATCTGAGACGTTCGCTGGTAAATTGCCGCATACGCCGTGCTAAACCGGAGGTAGAAACGGTTATTTTTCCCTCGGGTATCCCTAACCCATTCACATCCGTCATCAAACGGATTGCTTTCACGGTCTGGTCATAGTTTGCTAGCGGTTCCCCCATTCCCATAAACACAATGTGTGTTACGCTCTTTTCATCGTCCAACTCACGTTCTATTGTTATCAACTGGTCCAAAATCTCCGCTGCGGTTAAATTGCGGAAAAATCCCATCTTCGCGGTCGCACAAAAATCGCACGCCATTGCACATCCCACCTGTGACGAGACACAGACCGTGATACGATCTTGGTCATACATCAGGACGCTTTCAACCCGGCTGCCATCAGTGAGTTCAAACAGGTATTTGACTGCTGTATCGGCGTTGGAGGGTGTGCGTGTGAGGACGTGTGCCCCGCTAACATAAGCGATATCTGTTAACTTCTGCCTCAGCTTACGGGGCAGGTTCGTCATTACCGCGAATGTTTCCGCCTGCCTGTGATACATCCATGACATCAGTTGCTTCGCACGATATTTCGGTTCGTCCCACTGTGTCACCAGTTTTTCTAACTCGAACAGTGTCAACCCCTTCAAGTTAATTTTATCTGTCTGCGGATGTTGTAGGGTCATGGTATTAATGACTTGTGATTGGTAACTCGATTACATATTCTGATGAGACCCGGTAATGTTCCACACTACAAACTATACCAGCCACAGCACCTTGGTGAAAGGTCTCTTGGATTGCCATAACTGCTTTGAATTGGGTTTGCTTAGGCAAATCAGTTGTTGGTCTCTTAGCTGCTAAGTTTCTGTTGCAAAAGTTGGTTGACCATCTGCGGATTGGCTTTGCCTCTGGTAGCTTTCATTACTTGACCGACGAGGAAACCGATTGCCTTCTGTGTGCCGTCCCGGTAATCTTGTGCGGGTCCCGGATTTTCTTCGATCACCTGATCAACGATCGATTTGATCGCAGATGCATCGGAAATTTGCGAAAGCCCTTTCTCCTCGACAATTTGCTTTGGGGTTTTGCCAGTTTCAAAGACATCGGGTAGGACGGATTTAGCAATTTTACCGCTAATTGTTTGATCTTTGATTAGTTGGATTAGCTCGCTCAGATGATTGGGCGTTACCTTAGTATCTTGTATTTCTATCCCTTCATTGTTTAATAGACTCGACAGGTCACCCATAATCCAATTACTGCTTGCCTTTGGATCACCACTAAGGTCCGCTGTTTCGTCGAAGAAGTCCGCTAGTTGGCGCGTAGTTGTGAGAAATTCTGCATCATAGGCTGGAATACCGTATTCTGCAACAAAACGCTGCCGGCGCTCGGCAGGTAATTCCGGTAGTGCGGCTCGGATGCGCTCAACTTCGGCTGCATCCACCTCAAAAGGAACGAGGTCGGGTTCAGGAAAATAACGATAATCGTGGGCTTCCTCTTTGCTGCGCATGGAAGCTGTTCTGCCGGTATTGATGTCGAACAGTACCGTTTCTTGGACCACTTCACCGCCCTCATCGAGAATCCGTGCTTGACGCTTCTCCTCGTATTCCAAAGCAGTTAGCACATGCTGAAATGAATTTTTGTTTTTCAGTTCTGTCCGTGTCCCTAGTTCTTTACTCCCAACCGGACGCAGGGAGATATTCGCATCACAGCGGAAACTTCCCTCCTCCATATTACAATCGCTGATTTCAACATACTCTAAGATTTCCTTGACAGCGCGCCAGTAGGCGATTGCTTCTTCAGGGGAGCGTAGGTCTGGCTCACTGACAATTTCCAACAGCGGTACACATGAACGGTTGAAGTCTATATAGCTCTGATTTGGGTTTCCGGTCACATCTGCATGGACTAATTTTCCTGCATCTTCTTCTAGGTGGATACGATTAATGCGAACTCGCTTCGTTTCGCCATCCAGTTCGTAATCGACATAACCGTCGTAGGCAAGGGGCAGGTCATATTGTGAGATTTGGTAACCTTTGGGCAGGTCTGGATAGAAGTAATTTTTCCGATCGAACTTGCTGTAAGACGCAATTTTGCAATTTAGTCCTAAAGCGGCACGAATTGAGTACTCCACTGCCCGCTGATTCATCACAGGCAGCACACCGGGCATCCCCAGACAGATAGGGCAGGTTTGCGTATTCGCCGCGGATCCAAACTTAACTTCACAGTTGCAAAAGAGTTTGCTATTTGTCGACAGTTCCGCGTGAATCTCCAAACCGATAACGGTTTCGTATTTGTATGCCATATTTTGCTCCCCAATCGGGATGTCGATTGAAAAATCGACTAACATCATTTCATTTTTCTTGTTAACCACCTTCGTGTATTCAAAGGTTCTTGGTTTTTCCAAAGTTCAAGATAAAGCACCGGTCCAATCAGGGAGCCAGTTTCTCCGAGGGTTCCAAGCACTTGCTTTGCTTGAATAGTATCGCCCCGTGTCACAGATATACTCGACAAATGTGCATAAACAGAGATATATCCATCTCCATGCATAACGAAAACTGTGTTACCATAACCAAAAATTGATCCTGTGTTCGCCACAACACCTTCCGCGATACATCGCACAGGGGTTCCCTTCTTGGCTTGAATAGTGATACCACGACCAGTGGGGGTCTGGTTTGGGACAACCTTTCCGACAACAGCCCACGGGAGTTTGCCAAACCGAGCGGTCCTAATGCTTTTAATTGTATTTGCTTGCTCTTTTAGACGTGCTTCGCTTATGATCCCGAGACGGTCCCCTAACTGTGCAACGGCAGCGTTTAACTCCCTTATTGCTTGGTTATGAACCCCTTTCTCTGTTCGGTATTGATGCAGGAGTTGTTGACGTTTCTGTTCCTGGGTAAGGAGATTGTCTCGTTCAATTTGTGCAGCTTCTGCTGCCTCCTTTGCTAACTGGATTTGCTGCCGAATCTCAGCCGATTTTTCTGCAATTTCTACCTGTCGAAGTTGTATATCCTTTAGCAGATTCTGATCCGCTTCGGCAATAACACCCATATACTTATACTTTTCCACCAGGTCTTGCATGTCCTGCGCCCCAAGCAATATCTTCAGGAGATGTTCAGCTTCCTCATTATAGCCTAGTTTATAAATTGCGCGAATTCGCTTAACAGCCAGTTTCTTTTGTCTCTTGTCTTGAGAGAGTAACTCTCCCAATTCCCTCTGGAGTTCCTCAACTTCAAAGGTATGACTTTCAATTTCTTGCTGATACCGGGCGAGTTCTTTTTCGTTGGCAGCTAACTTGGATTCAATCTCCTGTAGTTTTTGTAGGACCCCTTGTTCCTTTTGGATAATCGTGTTTCTTTGTTCTTCCAGGGTGCGTTTTTCTTCCCTTTTCTGTTCATGTTCCTGCTGCCACTGTTCTGTCTGGTCCGTAGCTTGCGCTAAGAGGACTAAGGGAGCCTGAAGGAAAATCGCAGCAATAATATAAACAAAGCAACCTAAAATCCTCAAATCAAATAGCCTTATCAAGGTATGACTCCTTTAATTAGGGGACGAAGCCTCCAAAAATTCAGAAGAGAGATTCACTCTATTGAATTCCGTATATAAGGTCGAAATCCATTGATTACGAATTGCAAAAAGATTATGAGTTCATGCAGTGAATGCGCTGCCACCTACATAAGAAAAACATCTGGGAGATCGGCGGGACATGTTGACATTTTGCCGTCAATTTTTCGGCAAACGTCACAATTATTGAACAATCTGCCGAGGATTGAGGCGATTGGCCCACACTGCCTCAAGGCGCATCCGATTGGTTCAATTTATCAAAATCTAACACTTTTTATAAAAATTTATAGGATCTCAGGGGTGGGTTGTTGCGGTCGGTTGAAGTTATCACATGTCAACACGGCTTAGCGACTTGAGTTAATCAGTAAGCTCATTCACAATTGCGACGTTTTCTTCGACTTCATGCTGGCTCGTCATACCAATTGTCATTGCGTGAACGCAAGGCAGCCCCATGACAAACTCAATACCTTGCCTTGGACCGTCTTCTTCAGCTAACTTACTTTGTCCGAGTACCTTCATACCGTAGATGCCTTTGCCAAACGCAGCCATCTGTTCCATGGTTCGGATCACGTCGGCAGGTGATGCGTCCATGTGGACTCCGGTGTAATTAATGCGGGCTAACACAACTTCGACCCATTTGGTCATAGCAGACGTTTGAAAAGCACCGTAGTCGTGGCACGAAACACCGTGTGCGCGTATGAGTCCCTGTTCTTTACATCGTGTTAGCGCCTCCATCGCGTCCGGATAGCGCGCGGGCCAATCGACTTCAGTGAGGCAGTGTAGCAGCACAATATCTACATAGTCCGATCCGATCTCCTTCAAGAATCGTTTGATATCGTCTTCAACCGCTTCCCTAGTGCGAGAAGTTGTTTTTGTTGTGATGACAACTGAAGAGCGATCTAACTCCTTCAGTGCTTCCTTGATATAGGAGTGGCTGCCATATTGATCTGCGGAATCCCAAAACGTCACACCTTGGTCATGGGCAAAATGGAGTAAGTCCACCAATCCTTTCAATCCGAGGTCCGTCTGATCCGATTTTCCGCCCCAGCCGTGCGTACCTGTTCCAATCGAAAGCCGCGAAACTTGCAGCCCTGTTCTACCAAGATCTACAACTTGCATTGAATGACTCCTTTGGGTTAAAGATGATTATGCCATCCTGTGATTAATTTGCCTTGATGGACAGTATATCACAAGGTATTGGTAAGGTCAACCCTATTCACAGCATTAGCAATGATCCTACTGAGGGATTAACGTTGTTAGAGCTGAATCGATACGGAATTGCGCCCCTTCATCTGTGCAGGCGAAACGTAGTATCTATTACCTGCCTTTTTTCTGCGAAAAACCCCTTGACAAATGTTGTTGGTGGGTTTATAATCTTTTCAAGTTCGTGATTGAAAATGAGTCTCAGTTTCACAAAGGAGGAAGTGATGAGTCAAGATAATTCGACTACCGAGATACGCTCTATGCCAACCGATCAATTCCCTGTTACAGAGGCGATTCGATCGCGCCGAACGATTTTTCAGTTTAAGCCGGGGCCAGTGCCCCGAGATGTCCTTGAGGGAATTCTTGAGGCGGGGATTTGGAGCCCCAACCACCATCTGACCGAGCCGTGGCGATTCACCGTCATCGGTGAAGAAACGAAACTGATTCTCGCTGAACGGTATCGTGAGATTCAGATTGAAAAAATTACCTCTAACCCGACCGCGGCTGCAGCTGCAGATGAGGAAACCCTTGCTAAGGTTGGAGAACAAGGCTTCAAGAAATTCACGTCCAAGCCGACAATTGTCGCGGTTTCGTGTGTTCAGGACGGAGATGAACAGCGGAAACGTGAAGACTATGCGGCGACCTGCTGTGCTATGCTGAACATTCAACTCGCCGGATGGGAACGCGGGGTCGGGATGCAGTGGAGCACCGGTGCCATCACGCTGGAGCGGAATACTTACGAGCTACTCGGTATTGATCCCGATCAGGAGTATATCATCGGATTTTATTATATGGGCTATCCAGCGGAAGTGCCCACACTTGAGCGAAAGCCCTTGAGTGAGCAAGTCCGATGGACAGATTAAAGAACTGACGAGTTGATCTGCAATAGCCTATCGGCGAATCCTAACACTACCCGCCTGCATTGCTTGTTCCGCTTCTTCAGCAGTTGCCCAGTTGAAATCGCCGGGGAAGGTGTGCGCAAGTGCGGAGTAACCACCACCGAAATCAACCGCTTCTTGAAGTGATTTGCCGTTGAGCAGGCTATAGATCAAACCGGCGGAGAAGCTGTCGCCACCACCGACGCGATCGACCAGTTCAAGATTTTCGTAGATGCGCGACAGATAGAAGTCCGACCCGTCAAACAGAAGTGTGCGCCAGTCGTTTAGCCAACCGGTTTTTGCGTCGCGCAACGTAGTGCCTATCATTTCGACGTTAGGGAATGCTTCGGAAACTCGTTGTGCGACCTCTTTATAGCTCTCTGGATCAAGTTGACTGAAGTTTTCAGTGGTGCCTTCCGCTTTGAAACCGAGTGCCATCTCGAAATCTTCTTCGTTGCCGATGAGCACGCAGACATGCTCCACCATTTCGCGGTTTGCAGCCTGTGCCTGTTCCGCGCTCCACAGTTTTGAGCGGAAATTTAGGTCGTAGCTCGTTGTTACGTTTGCGGCACGCGCTGCCTGAAGTGCTTCTTTCGCAACCGCCGCGGCGGAGTCGGAGAGTGCGGGTGTAATGCCGCTCAGATGGAACCATCGGGCACCATCGAATATCTGCGACCAATTAATTTCGCCGGGTTGGATGTTTGAGATTGCCGAATAGCCCCGGTCATAGGTGACGCTGCTTGCACGGGGACCTGCGCCCAATTCGACGTGATAGAAGCCGTTCCGTTCTAAGCCCACACCATCAAACGGGACCCATGCAATCTGGGATGTATCGACACCTAACTCTCGTCCTTTGTTAGCAATGAATTTTCCTGACCAGTTATCGACCAAGCGAGAGACCCATGCGGTGCGTAGTCCCAACTGAGCCCCATTGACTGCAACATTCAATTCCGCCCCACCGGCGTCCATCAATAGCGTTGACGACTGCTCGAGTCGCTTAAATTCAGGCGAAGTGAGTCGTATCATCGCTTCGCCAAATGTAACTAAATCGTACATATCACCCTCCTTTGTATTGTGCGATGTGTCCAGTAAAATAGATTCGGTTCATGCGCCACCCGCACTCAACTTACAAGTTCGCAGGTTCACTGATTGGCTTATTCTCCTCATCTCTGTGTTCTACCTTTGCTCGATATTCGAGGTGTAATTGCTTGATGCAGTCGCCACAAAAACAGTAGACCCTGCTATACCCCCCGACCTCCTTCTCAAGCAGGGCGTCCAGCGGAAACTCTTCATGGCAAATCGCGCATTCCTCAAGCTGAACGCCCGGTTCGGCTTCTCCGGCTGCCCTCCTTTTGGAAACGATCTGTAGAACAATCCAGATAACCAGCGGTATACAAATGATCCAGATGATGAAAAATATCATAACCAGTTAGCCTGTCCCAGATTTAACACGTTATTGGTATCGCTCGGCATCGGCCGGCTCAACAGCGTCTTCGCTCATCGAAACACCCAGTTTCTCTGCGCACTCCGAAATCTGCTGACGGATAGTGTCCGGAATCTCGATGCCATCAGCCAGACGTTGGATGCGATTCTGATGCTCAAAGTCACCGGGAACGAGCACTTTATCAAAACCTGGTGCGGGTGGAATTGATTTAATGCCGTCCAAGAAGGCGCGCACACCCTGTTGATATTCCGCCAGCGGCGTCATGGCATTGACGTTTATCACCTGCATAAAGCAGCCGCCCATTGAACCTTTTTCAATATCGAAGGTGCCAGCTAATCCTCCAAGCAGACAGACTAGCAAGCCAATTGAGTAGCCTTTGTGCAAGCCAAATGGCAGAAGGAATCCGCCATCATAAAAGTCCGCGGGTTTGACGCTCGGATTTCCATTCTTATCTACTATATGGCCTTCAGGTAGATCCTCGCCCTTGCTACGCGCGACTTGGATTTTGCCCTCGGCAATCA
Organism: Candidatus Poribacteria bacterium; assembly: GCA_965220385.1. Taxonomy (GTDB): domain Bacteria; phylum Poribacteria; class WGA-4E; order WGA-4E; family PCPOR2b; genus PCPOR2b. The sequence goes on from OZ244825.1 coordinate 5,691,168, forward strand.
TGCTTGTTGCGATGTCAATGACAAAGGGAGCGTCGTCACCGGTTGGGACACCGACAGCAATTGGGTTGGTGCCTGTTGCACCGCCGGCACCGCCAAAGGGAACTGTGATTCCCTGCATGTGCCCACCGCCACCAGTCGTAATGATTCCGATACAGCCGGCAGCCGCCGCAGCTTCTGCATAATCACCCAGTCTGCCGATGTGACCGGTATTGATAATACTGACACTGCACATATCTGCTGCTTTTGCTTTCTCAATTGCGCGGTTCATCGCTTGTCGAGCGATATAGTGACCAAAACAGTTTTTCCCGTCGAAGATCATGGTATTAGCGGTTTCGCTCGTGACTTCGGGTTCTACATTAGGAACCAATCCGCCACCTTCGATGCTGCGCAGATATGCAGGGATGCGGAGTACTCCGTGTGAGTCGTGTCCGGCGAGGTTGGCGTTGACCAGAATTTCTGCCACATCGTCAGCGATGTGGCGAGTCGCGCCTGCTGCGACAAATATCCGCCGCGTGATTGAATGCAGGTGGCTTGCTTGAAAGTTATGTGTTTCCGCCATAGTTGATATTCCTTTCATAAGTTGATAACTGAAAAATGTTGTTTAGCCTAATTTGTTGAACTGGTCACTGCTACTCTCTGATTCCGATAATTTCAGAGGTCTGTTGTTGTAACTCTACAAGATCGTAAAACGCACCCCTCCTATCCATCAATTCACTGTGTGTGCCGGTCTCTACAATCCGCCCGCCATCGAGGACAACCAACCGATCGGCATTCCGAAGGGTGGACAGTCGATGTGCAATAGCAAAGGTTGTCCGATTTTTGATTAGCCGTGCAACTGCCTCCTGAATCTCCTTTTCAGTCTCTACATCCACCGACGAGGTTGCTTCATCTAAAATAAGGATCTTGGGGTCGTGGAGGATCGCCCGTGCGATGGAGACCCGTTGCTTCTCTCCACCCGATAGGTTATTTCCTCGTTCTCCTACATTTGTGTCGTAACCATCCGCCTTTGCTACGATAAAATTGTGGGCATTCGCCGCCTGTGCGGCCTCCATAACCTCCTCAAGGGTAGCGCCGGGGCTGCCATATCCGATATTCTCGGCGATTGTTCCGCTAAAGAGGAACGGCTCTTGCAACACAATACCGATTTGACTGCGCAGGTCTTCAAGGCGGATGTTGCGTACATCCACACCGTCGATTTCAATCGCACCGCGGTCTACATCGTAAAACCGAGCGATTAGGTTCACCGTGGTTGTCTTCCCCACTCCTGATTTACCCACGAGTCCAATCATCTCCCCAGGGACGACATCAAGACTCACTTCGTGGAGAACCGGTTTGCTTTTGTCGTAGCCGAAGGTCACATCTTTGAACGCAACCTGCCCTTTTATTTCTGTAAGTGAGGTCGCCTCCGGATCGTTGTACGCTTCGGGTGCAGCGTCAATGACCTCGAAAATGCGTTCCGCACCGGCAAAAGCCCGTGTCATCCAGCTATTAACCCTGCCAAGCCACTCTAAGGGACCGTAAATAAGCCACATATAACTGGAAAATGCCGTGAGAGTGCCTAGGGTTAAGTTGCCTCCGAGAACCTCCAACCCTCCAGCCAGCCAGATGATTACTCCCCCGCAGCCGGTCAGAAAACTCATTACCGCGAAGAATACAAGCCAGTGCCGTGCAGTCCTCTTGGAAATCCGCATCAGATCGGTGTTCTTCTTCTCAAATTCCGTTATCTCCCGATCTTCTTGGGCGAAAGCCTTTACGACATGGATGCCAGCGAGTGCTTCGTTTAACCGTGCACTGAGATGCGCCCAGCCCTGGCCGTGCTTGTTGAAGATCCGTCGCATACGCCGCCAGAAAATTCTTCCCCAGATTATAACGAGCGGGACGGGGATTAGCATGCAGAGAGTGAGCTGCCAGTGCATCGAAAACTGGACGCAGAGTATGCCAACGATCATCAGGGTGTTAATCACCAAATAGGGGAGTCCATCGACCAAAAATTCCCGAAGCATGTCGCTGTCCCGCGTCACACGCGACATCAGTGCGCCCACCCGACGTTGATCGTAAAATTGTATTGAGAGCATCTCCAAGCGTCGATAGAGGTGGCTTCGAATATCCGCTGTCACTCGTGCACTCAACCAACTGACTATCCAGCCGTGCACCAATTCCATACTCCAGCGCAGCACGCGAAGGCCAATCAAGGCAAGTATACACCATCCCAGAATTGTCGCTCTTTGCGCAACGGTGCCAGCCGTTTCGTCTGGTGGCAGGAAGACATTATCAACAATGTACCGCGATACCTGCGGTGGGGCAAGTTCTGAACTGATAGTTACCAACGAGACGAGCGCCATCAGGATCGCGCGGCCCTTGTAAGGTTTCAAATAACTGGCAATTCGCCCTAATGTTGCCAGCCGACGAATGCAAGCTGTACAGATTCCGTTTTTATCAGGCAACAGCCTGCCACATTTGGAGCAACGCGTCTGGTCAAGTTCTGTTTTTATAAAAAATTCGTCTTGCTGACGGAGTTGCTCAAGCCCCCGTGCGACCTCAGAGAATTTTTCCGCGAGTGAACTGGAGTAAGGAACGAAGAGGGTTGCCTGGTTTTTCCGCTCGATTTCTAAGCGCCCTCCTCCGACCAGCGGTTCGGTTTGAACAGCAGCTAATTCCCTGATGGGCACATCAACAACGCCGTCGCCTCCTTCCGCCCCGATGGAATCGGGATTCAGGGCAACAGGCGCCACAATTATTCGTTTATCTGTGACGACGACCCACTGTTCCCCAAAGTTCCCATCAGCATCCAGATCAGTGGACACACGGATAAACTCTTCTTCTTCGGGAGTCAGCACATTCTGAATTTTCTGACTAACGGCGTCAGGCGTCTGTTCGAGCAGTTTCATGGTAGTCTCATCTAATCCGTCCTAACAGCAGCGACCCTTTCCGATTTAGATGGTGGATTCTTAGGGTGTTATTCGCACGGCGGAAACATTGGTCGATGTTTCGCGGGCGGCGACATTGCGATAATCTGGTCGCCCCGCCAATCAATGGTGTAGTTTTCAAAGCATATACTCTCTACCGTCCGTTTTTCGCGCATTGGGAAAGTAATAATACTTGATGAAGGGATCTCATTTCCAGTAATAAGTAGATATGATTTGATAAATACCTTCGGAGATTCTGCACCGTTTACCTTTAGGCACAGGTCTTTCTTATCCACCCAAGATGGGATACGCACCAGCAGCGGTCGGCCACTTCTGTTTTCAATCTCAAGACGTCCTGTTCGGGACAGATGACTCGCAAGGCTTACCCCTTCTGCCTCATGGCTGAACAGCAAATTGATACGGACGCCGGCATCATCTGAAGTGATGATGGACGAGAAAGTTTCACACAACCCATCGACAGCACCGGAGGTGATATCATACGTCGTAATAGTTGCATCTGGATTCAGTAGATAATCGTTGGGCGTTGGGAAACTGAAACCCCCGCGCAGGCGGGAGGCACGGCGGTGGAGACTATCATCTGTTTCATTGAGTTCGTCGGGCAAGTCATCTACATCAATAACCTGCGAAGGCAGGAGATGCCCGCGAAGTATGCGCTCTGCGTCCTCAAAGTAGTTAGCCCAGCCAGCCCGCCCCAGAAGGAGGGCGGCACGCAGCAGATCGCCGGTGTTGTTAGATTCACCACGGGGATGAAATTTATGCAGCGATTCCATTGACCAGCCGAAACTGCTGTTGTAGCGTGGACAACCAACATCGTAGATAGCTTTGACTCTGTTCAACAAATCCGCATCATTGGTGAGGAGCGCGAGATCAAGCATTCCGGCAACTATGGCGTTAAGGGAATGACCGTGCGTCCCCGCTGCTTCCTTGAGTGCGCCTTCGGGCGTGAAACAGTGCTCCAACGCATAGGAGGTCATAAGTTCTGCCAATTCTAAGGCAACCTCATCACCTGTAATACGATAGTGCCGAACGAGCGCATCAACGGCGCGACCTTCCTGCGATGGCTGATGGTTATATTCTGAGACGTAAGAGGGAAGGCGGTCAAGTTGGATGGTACCGTCGTCATCCAGCGCAGCGCGAACAGTGCGAATCATCCGCCGACTCCACATCTGTGCCCGTTCGTCACCGCGTCGGATGAGAGCGTTCAACGCGTGCGTGGACTCGCGTATGTTATGGAGATGGACGAAACGTTCACCCGTATCGTTATCCGCTGTACCGGGCAGATTGTCCGCCTCATCGAATAGGGCAATTTGAAGATTGGCGAGATCTTTCCAGACAGCTTCGTCTACGCCTTCACCTGTAGCACGTTCCGCCATCCCGATAGCGTGAAGAGCCCTGGCGACATCGTGGCACCAGTCCCATGCGCCAGAGTGACGAAATGCCTTTAACTGCCCTTCAGCAAAGCCGATACACCAGTACGGCATATGCTTATTTGTCGGGTCAAGTCCCCCTACAAGCGAATTCAATCCCAGTCGAATATGACTTAACATATCTACCGGTTCAAGGTGCTGCATCTAATGTGCTCTCCCTTCAGACTATAACCTTAGTTGCTAGGGCGTGTTGACTTATGTGAACCATATCCAATCGTAGGGGCGAGGTTTCCTCGCCCGCCTCCTGCTACTTGAGAATAACCATCTTCCGTGTGGCGGAAAAATCGCTCCGATGAGGCACCGAAAGTCCAGAGCGGCCTGCGGATAGGGTATAAAAGTACACGCCGCTTGCCACCGGTTCGCCAAGATCGTTTTTCCCATCCCAATAGATTGCTTTTGACTGACTCTCGTAGGCGGAGGCAATCCGATGTCCAACGTCGAGGGTATGGACAACCTGACCGCTTGGATTGTAGATGGTCAAGGTGACAAAAGCATCCTCCGCTAACCGATACGGTATCCATGTCTCCGGGTTAAACGGATTTGGGTAGTTTGCCAACAATTCCGTCTCTTTTGGGGTTAGGGAGACCAAGAGCTGTTCAAGCACCACAACCCCACGTTTCATGATTGGATCCTTAGCCTCAAGTGCCTTGGCGTCGGTCAGCCACCCCTGAACTTCTACCGCCGTGAGGGTCTCAGGTACTTCTGGCTGCGCTGAAGGCGCGGCAGCTACACCATCAAACATACCCGCAGCCAATACCAAGTCCAGAGTACTGACAACCCCATCCCCGTTGACATCTGCATCATTCTGTCCAGTCTGTCCGAGATTGGACACAATCAAGACGAGGTCTAGGACATTCACGCTTCCGTCTTTGTTGATATCTGCTCCAATCAATGGTGCTTCCGTATCGAAGACAGCATGGAAGGTTGCTGGCACCGCAATGCCAGCGGCAGAGACCTGTACGGTGTTTGTACCCAGATTTGGTCCTAGCGTGAGTGTAGTCTCCGCCCTGCCGTTAGAATCGGTGGTTGTGCTTGTTACACTGAGCGTACCATCGCCCGCAGTGACAGTGAAAGTCACCGAAATCCCCTCAAGTGCAGAACCATTTTCATCCTGCACTTCAATAACAAAGGGGTTTGCTAAAGCTACGCCTGACTCACCTTTCTGGTCATCACCTGATATTTTCAGCAGTGCCTTATATGCCTGGTTGTCAAACGATACTACGATTCCCCGACTCTGGAGGATTGGGATATGCGTGTGGATAGATTGATAGCTCAGGGGATTTCCGGTTACCCAAATGCTATTCCCACTCCCCAATCCTGTATTTTCTACCAAAGGGGAGAGATCCGATATCGAATTGTTAGAAAGCCCCAAGGTTCCCAGGTTAGTCAAACCTGCCAAAGGGGAGAGATCCGATATCGAATTGTTAGAAAGCTGCAAATAGGACAGGTTAGTCATGCCCGCCAAAGGGGAGAGGGAGAGATCCGATGGCGAATGGTTAATATACAGATCTGTTATGTTAATTGCACTATCAATCCCGGTAAGGTCTGCAACCCTGTCGACTGATAATGTCCATAATGATAGCATCCTATGTGATGTGATTGGATCGCCGGGAGCCAGGTTGAACTCCCTCCGCAATACGTCTGCTAAATAGGCATCCGGTACTGACACAACCTGGGGTGGCGGTATTATAGAGGCAACATCAATTGGGAAAGATCGGTTACTAAAATCCCCATGCACATCAATAACCGAAAGAGTCACATCCTTGTCTTTTGGTTGTAAGGCAGTTGTGACAAACTCAACGGTGCTATGTGTGCCAGTCAATCGCTTACAAGCAACGACCAGGTGTACATTAGCGTCACGCGTGTTTCTTAATAATTGTGCTTGATGGAGACCATCATTATCCTCGACCTCAAAACGGAGGCGAATGGTATTCGGTGGAGCGACAAAACTTGGTGGCAACATGCGAATGCGCGGGTAGGAGATGTCGTGACTGCGCTGTGTTGGGTTTAAGTAACGATGGACATCCAACCATTCAGTACGACAAGCTGAGTCCCAGTCGCTTTCAATCTTATCTCCTTTGTAATCACGGACACGATTATGGTGTAGTCCAAACGCATGCATAAGCTCGTGAGCAATCAGGTCCGTGGGAAAATTAACAGACGGGTCGGAGCGTATAACTGCACGTCCGCGCAAGGCACTCCCGCCTCCAAGACCAGAGTGGCCCCCGAGCCCCTCCATCAAGCAAACATAGATGGTACGTTGCGAACCAAACTGTTCGTCGATTTCGTCCCAGACCTTCCATTTAGCATATATATCATATTGACCATCTTGATCATAGGTGTAATACGCTTCGTTGAATCTGCCGTTTACATGGTGCACAACTGCCTTGCCAGTGGCATCGGCTTGAAAGGTAAAGGTTTTTCTGCCAAAACCGTAGACTTCCATCCAATATGCGAGAGATTCCTGTGTCTCCTTTATCAACTCATCTAGATGTGCGTCTACATTCGGACGCGGCTGAATGTCGTTGGGTAAGAAGTAAATCAGTCCCACTGTGTACGGTTCGGCCTCTTCATCTGGAACAACTCGGACCCCTCTACCCCGGAGCACTGGGATATAGTCGTTAAGGGATAGACTACTGAGGGGGTTCCCCCACAAATGCACATGATCCTCAGTCCCCAGTCCCGTATTTGCTATCAGGGGTGAAATGTCAGATATGTTGTTGTCATTCAGAGACAGGTATGTGAGGTTCGTTGCACTTTCAAGGCCGGTCAAATCATTTATGTCGATATTTCTGGCGTGAAGATGGGTTAATTTTGCCATGTCCGCTGTGGTGATTATTGCCCCCGATGCTTTGCCGAGTTGTTCCGCTATCGCAGCGCGGAGGTTAGGATCCGGGAGCTTTACTTCTGGTACTACCGTATCGCTAAGGATTATCGACAGTGTAGTCCCAGTAACAGATGCCTTGACGCTGTTCTGCTCCCCGGCTCCCAGCGTGAGAATACTCTGAGCCCTGCCCTGTTCATCTGTGGTTGTGTTCGTTGCACTCAATGTGCCGCCACCGGAGACGACAGTAAATGTCACCGGAACCCCTGCAAATGCCCGTCCCAAACTATCCCTCACTAAAATGGTAAGCGTGTTATTTGACGCCGAAATCACGCCTGAAATGTTCAAAAGATCTGCAACGGATCGGGAATCAAACTCAACCCTAACCCCTCTGCGTTGGAGGGTTGGGATATGTGTGTGAATAGATTGATAGCTCAGGGGATTTCCCTTTACATCCAGGTATATTAGGCGGTCTAAACCTTCCAAAGAGGAGAGGTCAAATATGTTGTTTTCATTCAGATGCAGGTAAATCAGATTGGTCAAACCTTCCAAAAAAGAGAGGTCAGATATGTTGTTTTCATTCAGATACAGGTAATCCAATTGAGTCAAACCCGCCAAAGGGGACAGGTCCGATACAGAAGTGCGATTAAGCCCCAGGTAATCCAACTGAGTCAAACCCGCCAAAGGGGACAGGTCCGATACAGAAGTGCGATCAAGCACCAGGGTCTCCAGTTGGGTCAAACCCGCCAAAGGGGACAGGTCCGATACAGAGGTGCCAAAAAGTCCCAGGGAATCCAGCTGAGTTAAACCCGCCAAAGGGGACAGGTCCGATACAGAGGTACCATGAAGATACAGCTCATTCAGCTGCGTCAAACCCGCCAAAGGGGATAGGTCCGATACAGAAGTGCCAGAAAGCTGCAGGCGATTCAGCTGAGTTAAACCCGCCAAAGGGGACAGGTCCGATACAGAGGTGTTAGAAAGCTCCAGGCGATTCAGCTTGGTCAAACCCACCAAAGGGGACAGGTCCGATACAGAGGTCTCATTAAGCTCCAGGTGATTCAACTGAGTTAAACCCGCCAAAGGGGACAGGTCCGATAGGTTGTGACTGCCAAGCACCTCTAGGTGATTCAGCTGAGTTAAACTCGCCAAAGGGGACAGGTCCGATAGGTTGTAACTGTTATACAACGTTAGGTGATTCAGCTTGGTCAAACCCGCCAAAGGGGACAGGTCCGATACGTTGCCATTAATCAGCAGCCTAGTCAGGTTCGTTGCACTTTCAAGTCCGGTCAAATCGCACACATCCCGGTGGGCTTCAAGACTGGTTAAGCTCGCCATGTCCGCTGTGGTGATTATTGCCCCCGATGCTTTGCCGAGTTGTTCCGCTATCGCAGCGAGGAGGTTGGGGTCGGAGATGTCTACCACTTGTGCTGCCACACTCGGCGGAACAATCAGGCACATCAACAGAAAAAAGTAAAACGAAAAAGTTTTTGCTTTATACATTCTGCACAGCCTGTTGTTGAAAAGGTAATTTGAAATATGGATTAGTACTGTCCTAACACGTTGCGCTATCTTAACGCAAGTTGCTAGTCGCCCAACCCGCTCGGCTTGGATAGCCATAGCCAAGCCGCTGTGCGAGGGAGGTGTCTAAAGGAGGCTTTTGTACCACGATCTGTTAGATTGTGATCCGAGTCCGCAAACTAACAGTTTGCGCTACATTTATCTGACAGTGCACTACCAGCAACTTACGTTAGACTAATGTCCAATCTTTGCACTACATGACATGTGAGTGGGTCGGCAAACCGTCATGGCTATGTTCTATGATGCTGTGGTGATGTTCGCCAGATTCCTCAACAGGGTCAATATGGATGACCGCCCTCGAAAGATAGGTCAGGTGATGGAAAAGCTGATGTTGAACCTCTTTTGCTATCGTGTGTCCTTCAGCGACAGAGAGGTGTGGTGTTACGGCAATATTCACCTCCGCATGCAGGCGGTGCCCGATCCAACGGCTGCGGACATCTGTTACCTCTTCAACACCCTCGACGTGGTGAGCAGCGTGGTTTATCTCATCAATTACGTCAGTCTCTACACCGTCCAGCATGCGAGTAAATACCGCTTTTCCTGACTGCAGCACAATCCCAAAAATCGCGATGGTGATAGCTACTCCGACGATGGGATCTGCAATCGGATGGACGAACTTTATCCCGAGTACTCCCACGAGGACCGCGAGACTTGTCCAACCATCAACACGTGCGTGGTAACCGTCCGCAACAAGGGCGGCACTTCCAATCTCTTTTCCAACCTTAATCCGGAATATCGCAACCCCCTCATTGCCGATAAAACCGATTATTGATGCGGCGGCGACGATCCAGAGGTGCCCAACAGTTTGAGGGTTAAAGAAGCGGTTGATTGATTCATACCCTGCAACAATTGCGCTGAACAGTATCATAAACACGATTGCAATGCCCGCTAAGTCTTCAACCCGCCCATATCCGTAGGTGAAGCGTTTACTCGGTTTCAAGCGGGCAAACGAGAAAGCAATCCACAACGGAATCGCAGTTGCTGCGTCGCCAAAGTTGTGAATTGTGTCAGAGAGTAGAGCGACACTGTTGGAAATCACAACTACGCCGACCTGTAACAGCGCGGTTACCATCAATCCTAAGAAGGACCATTTTATCGCCCAGATACCGCGCTCCGTGGTTACAATGGATGGGTCAATAACGCCGTGTGTATGACCATGTTCGTCGTGATCGTGACTGTGGCCGTGGTGATCGTCATGATCGTGATGATCGTGACCATGATGGTGGTGATGTCCGTCGTGATGATGATGCGTTTTTTTCCTGAACATTTAAGAACCACCTCCTACGGGTTGGCGGATCTGTTAGACAGTACCCCCTGAACGGTTGTTTTGTTCTTAAAGTCTCCTTAATCTCGTGGTAAGGGTAGGTGAACCTTCGCGCTGTCCCGTGATTGCGAATACAATGCTCCGAGCATAATCTCCAATGTATGTCGAGCACGGCGTGGTGGTGAGCTGCTTGGCACGTCATTCCACACCATCTGAGCGAGTTCCCGGACAGGATGGATTAAAGAATCACCGAAGTAGTCTCCGTAGGTTTCGCCTTGGGGCGCTGGCGCTTCCGTCGCTGTCCCTTCGGGTTGATCCGTTTTCCACGCTTTGCAGTGGTTATCGTTTAAAACGTAGCGCCCATTTGGTCCCTGGAGATCGAATTCGCAACCGGCGGGTGTCATCTTAGCACTGTTCACGATGCCACGCACCCCGTTGGAGAACTCAATAAAAATTGATGAGCCAGGATCGAGGGCAGGATCTTTTCCACCCTCCCCTTTGTACTCAATGCCATAATCTTCAAAACCCTGCTCGTGTGCGGCGATGAGCCACACCGGATCCGCATCAGCAAAGTAACAGACCGCGTCTATGAGATGGGTGCCGTTACGAAAAAGCATTGATCGGCGACCTCCCATGTGTGCGATGATACGGGTCAGTCCACCGATTTCACCGTCTCGAACCGCAGTTCGCACCCCTTGATATAGCGGCAGCCAGCTCCGTGTATGATCCACCGACATCTTGGTCCCGTTCCGCTCAACTGTTTCGATAATCCGATCGGCATCGTTGAGGTTGATTGTCAGCGGTTTCTCACAGAGAATCCCCTTGACGCCGGCGTCCGACGCATCACAGACCGGGTTGGTGTGATAATCGTCCGGCGTTGCGACACTGACGACATCGAGATTCTCCTTTTCGAGCATAGCGCGGTAGTCGTTGTACTCATGGACCGAGCCACGTGTAATCTTTGAACGCTCGAAGAAGCTGTCAAGCACATCGGGTTTCAGGTCACAGACTGCGACAAGTTCAAATTCGGGAGCATTGGCGTAGGCGTATCCATGATATGATCCCAAACCGCATCCGATAACGCCTGCCCGTAATTTTTCGTTGCTCATCGTTCACCTCGTTATGTTGGTTTTTCTTACAGTTCAACAGATTGGGGTTGAGGTAGCCCTGCAGGGAATCCGTAGGGAAGGTCATTGCGATCCGCAGGCAGGGGCCAGCTTTGTCCGCCCAGATTTTGGAACGACTTGTGGCGACCACAGAGCCATAAGAACATCTCCGACACCTTGATTGTGTCGCGAAACTGCTCCACGTATGCCCCACCAGGACCCGTGTATTGAGCGGTCGCAAAATCAAAATCTGGCTCCGTTATCCAGTCCCGTTGTGGGGGAGTTGTACGCCAGTAGAAGTACTTGAGAAGATTGCGGAGACCCGACGCGGTTGACGGCCCACGGCGATGCCAGATGTGATATACGGTCAGGAAGATGGAACCAGCAGGCGCAGTGGTGGGGATAGCACCCTTGATGCTAGCCAGATGCCCCATAAACCTCGCTTTGTTGCGCACGAGATGGGTGCCGGGCACAATCTGTGTTGGTCCCATTTCAATGGGCGTATCCTGTGGGTAGTAGAAAACCTGCAAAAAGTTAAGTTCGTGCGTGTAGTGATAGTTGCCGTCCACATGCCACCCGCCCACAGCCTGAATGGGGCACTGTACACGATGGTTGCTCATCAATATTGGCAGGTGAAAGTTAGCGCCCAAGAGGGACCGCACGGCTCCAGCAGCGGCCGGATGAACGATCACATTTTCGAGAAACCAATCTTCCTTCAGGATGCCGCTTGGCTCCATATTGGGGTGTTCATCACAGTATTCCATTGCCCTGCGATTGACCTCATCGGGGACAACACCTTCAAGCATCAGATAACCGTTCTTGCAGAACTCCAGCACCTCAGTATCCGTCATAGTCGGTTTGCAGTCGTGGGTTTTCTGTTCTGACATTCGCATGGTTTACCTCCAGCGTTCAAGGATGAATTCAGCGCCCAAGCCGTAGAACTCTTTTTCATCTACAGTAAGCAGTGCCATATTTGGGAAAGAGATAATCCGCCAACCATCCCGCACAGCTTCTATCACTGTTTGATAGGGCCAATCCTCTGGATCAGGCGGCCCCTCGCGAAGTTCTCCATCCTCAACCAGCAGCATACCGACCACCGCCGCTCCAGGTGAGGTGGTCACCGCTTGCAGATAAAGGATATCCTGCCGCTTTGGGCTGTCCGTTCCCACGATGTCCGCGACGCCCTCGCGCAGACTCGTTTCCGTCAGTGTACCTTGTTGGAGTTCCGTCACTAGGGTCTCCATGGTTTCTTTCTGGGTTTCAGTCATCGCGCTTTTTCCTCGTTCAAGGTTGTGGTTCCACTGGCAAAAATTCCAATTATGCCTCTAGCGAATTATACACGAATTTAGTTGCCTTGCCAACAGAAAACGTGATACGATAAAAAAACCTTCTGCTCCCTTGGTGCGCCACCGATTTCCAAGTCAGGATGCCCATCGAAAAGATCGAAAATCCTTTATAAATTTCTATACCGTGCAGCATTCATAAAAGCTCTATAAATCGTGATGTTATAAGTCTAAAGCGGATAGGACATACAACAGCAGCCCTGTCCAACTCCTTAGATCAAGATCTCAGAAAGGAATCAATATGTTAAAGGCAGGATTTATCGGTGCCGGCGGTCGCAGCCAAGGTGCACACTACCCAAACGTGAACCGCCTTGAAGATGATGTCGAGATGGTTGCTGTATGTGAGATTGATGAAGAACGAATGGATCAGGTTGCCAAGAAATATGAATTCGCGCATACGTTCACAGATCATCGTGAAATGCTCGACAGCGTTGACTTGGATATCATCTACTGCGTGATGCGTGAGGAATGGATATTGCAACCCGCGCTCGATTGCCTCAACGCAGGGAAACATATTTTCATCGAAAAACCGCCTGGCGCAAACAGCGATGAGACGCAACAGTTGTTGGACGCAGCGATTGCGAACGATGTCTATGCGATGGTCGGTTTTCAACGCCGTTACGCTGCGGTGACCCGTGAGGCGATGCGCCGTGTAGCGGAGAAGGGACGCGTTTCTACAGCGATAACTACCTTCAACAAACAGATTCTCGGTGGTGATGGCAAGGAGTTTACAACAACGCTCTGGAACGATGTATGTCACGTAGTCGATCTGCTTCGGTATATGGCGGGTGGTGAACCTGTTGAGGTAACGGCGTATCGGGATAAGTTCGGCAGCGAAAGTCGGAACTGTTACACCGCACTCGTTCGTTTTGATAACGACGTGACAGGTGTGCTACTTGGGAATCGAGCATCAGGAGGTCGGGTGCTTCGTTCGGAGCTGCACGGTGTGGGGATTGGGTGTTACATGAAGATCCCGGCGGAAATCGAGATCCATGAAGACAACGAAAGTCACACGATGGGCGGCTGGGAGGTTGATGGCGTTGACGAGCGGGACACGCCTCGATATGAAGGTGTTCTGACGATGCACGAGCACTTCGCAGATTGCGTCCGTAACAGGAAGGTTCCGATCAGCGATCTCCGTGACACTATTCATTCGATTCACCTTGTTGACCAGATTGAAGGGACTTTACCCGACTCATAAAACGTAAAGAGATGTCTAAATATTGGGGAAATTAGCCGGTATTCGACCCGACGGCTAATGCCCCGGTATGTGGAAGTAGGGATTTATGGAAATAAATCAGATCAAAGCACATCTTGAGAGCGACAAAATTCAGAAAATTAAACTTGCTGGCTTCGATATTGATGGAGTCATGCGTGGCAAATATATTTCGCTCGACAAGTTCTTTTCTGCTATCGAAAAGGGCTTAGGTTTCTGTGATGTGACATTCGGTTGGGATATGATCGATCAACTCTACGAGCAACCGACCGTCACGGGATGGCATACCGGGTATCCGGATCTCCTTGCCAAGATTGACCTAAGTACGTATCGCGCGATCCCTTGGGAGCCGAATACAGCGCTGTTTTTGCTCGACTTTTACGAGAGCGAAGATCAGCCGCTTGCGGTTTCCCCGCGCCAACTGCTCCAAGCAGTCGTCCGTAAAGCGAACGATATGGGATTCCAGCCGTTCATGTCAGCGGAATATGAGTACTTTATCTTCCGAGAGACGCCTCACTCTTTGGAAGACAAGGGATTTGAGAACATGACACCGCTCTCGCCCGGATGGTTTGGCTACAGTGTGCTGCGGGCGTCTGCGGCTGCGGAGATTGTTCATGCAATTATTGATGGGATGAAGGAATACGGCGTTGAGCTGGAAGGGATACATACAGAAACCGGTCCCGGCGTCTATGAAACTGCGATTCTGTATGATACAGCATGTAACGCTGCAGACAAAGCCGCCCTGTTCAAAACTGGCGTGAAAGAGATTTTAGCCAGACATGAACTCGTTACAACCTTTATGGCGAAGTGGAGTTTAGATTACCCCGGTTGCAGCGGTCACCTGCACCAGAGTTTATGGAACTTGGAAGGGGAGGCAAACCTGTTTGCCGATGAATCGGATGCTTCGGGTATGTCTCAAATGATGAAGCACTATATCGCCGGGCAGATAGCGGCAATGCCTGAAATGATGGCATTCATCTGTCCGACAATTAACTCCTACAAACGAACCGTCCCCGGCGCATGGGCACCGACCAACGCCTCTTGGGGAATTGAAAATAGAACCACCTCCCTTCGTGCAATCCCTGGAACCTCCCCTACATCCACACGGACCGAATATCGGTTAGCCGGTGCTGATGCCAATCCACATATCACTATGGCGGTTAGCCTCGCCGCCGGGTTATACGGTATTGAACATCAACTCGATCCCGGTGAACCGTTTGAGGGTAATGCCTATAATGCCCCTCGCGAACGATTTGAACTTTTGCCAAGATCCTTAGAGGACGCAACAGATGAGTTGATAGACGGTGAAATTAGTCGTGCCTGTCTTGGTGATGCGTTTGTGGATCATTTCATAATCACACGTGAGCATGAAATTACGGAATTCCGCCGCGCCATAACGGATTGGGAACTGAAACGATACTTTGAGGTCATCTGATATTATGTTTTCCCAACCGATTCAGTTGGCGATGTTTGACATGGCTGGGACCACTGTCAACGATGAGGTCGACGGATACCCTCTGATGGTCATCAGTATGATGCGAGCTTTTGCTAAGCACGGGATCGCGCTTTCCTCAGACGTAATTAACAAGCATCGAGGGAAGCAGAAGTCTGAGGCCATCCAAACCCTTCTGAAAGAGGTTGCAGAACTATCCCCTGCCAATGCTGAGCACGTCGGCGATGGCATATATCGTGATTTTCTTCATGAACTGGAAAGTAACCTTTCGAGTATATCGGAAATTGACGGCGCAACCGAGCTTTTCCGACACCTCAAATCCAAGGATATCCACGTTGGGGTAGGAAGTGGATTTCCAATGCAGATTGTTCAATTAATCGTTTCTCAACTGGGTTGGCTGGACGAAGGACTGCTCGACTATGTCGGGAGTGCGGAACAGGTTGGTGTGGGGCGTCCTAACCCGAAAATGATCCATGATGCTATGCACCAACTCGGTGTCACGGAGGGGCGAAAGGTAGTCAAAATTGGGGATACTGTGGTTGATATTCAAGAAGGAAAGAACGCCGGCGCTTGGACGGTCGCCGTATTGACGGGATCTCAGATGAAAACACAATTAAGAGCAGCGGGGCCGGATTACATTTTATCGAGTATTCGAGAGTTGAAGCCATTATTTCTCCGGTAAGTGCACTCTAATTCTCGGCAGTGAAAAGCGTTTATCGAGCAATCTGTTTGAGCCGTCCCCACATTGCGAATTGCTTACCTGTCGGAGCAACTGCAAAAGTAGGGTCATACCATGCAGGATCAGTGTCATCATCGGTATCTTGGGTGAGATTTCGCAGATTTCCTCCGTCAGCGTCCATCACGTGAATTTCCGGCTTCTTCCTAGCCCTATTAGACGAGAAAGCAATGCGTTTACCGTCAGGAGACCATGAGGGATGCCAATCACGACTGGCATTATTGGTGAGTCTACGCGGATTACCCCCATCAGCGTCCATCACGTAGATTTCAGCGTTCTCATCCCTCCAAGTATCAAAGGCAATGCGTTTACCATCAGGAGACCATGAGGGATTTTCGTCACGACTAGCGTTATTGGTGAGGTTTTGCTGATTCTTCCCATCGTTGTCCATCACGTAAATTTCTGCCTTCCCATCCCTATCAGACATGAAGGCAATGTGTTTACCGTCGGGCGACCATGAGGGATGCCAATCACTAACGGGATTGTTAGAAAGGTTTCGTGGATTTTTCCCATCGTTGTCCATCACGTAGATTTTATGGTTCCCATCCCTATCAGACACGAAGGCAATCTGTGCGTGTGCGTCAACACCTATCATCAGCGTCGTCAGACCCAAGAGGACAACGCTCGCTCGTACGAAATATGCGAGATTGTATCTCCGTTGCATCTGTTGTGCCTCCTTCCTTCTCAAAAGCAGTTATCGTGCGACCTGTTTGAGCCACCCCCACATCGTGAATTGCTCGCCCACAGGAGCAACCGCGAAAGCAGGACTATACCACGTAGGCTGAGAATCACGCACTACAGGGCTGTTGGTCAGGTTTTGCTGGTTCTTGCCATCAATGTCCATCACGTAGATTTCCCAGTTCCCATCCCTATCCGAAGAGAAGGCAATCCGCCTGCCATCTGGGGACCATGAGGGTTCACGGTCAACGTGGTGATTTTTGGTAAGTTGTTGAGGAATCCCGCCATCGGCGGTCATCACGTAGATTTCCATGTCCTCGCCCTTCGGCACAGCGGTGAAAGCAATTTGCTTGCCGTCGGGTGACCATGAAGGTGCCCAACTGTCACGGTGACTTCCGGTGAGTTTCTGAATATTTCCTCCCTTAGTATCCATCACGTAGATGTCCCAGTTAGCAAACTTATTGGAAGTAAAGGCAATGCGTTGGCTGTCCGGGGACCACGAGGGATTACGGTCGATATGGAAACTGTTGGTGAGGTTTCGCGGGTTACTCCCATCGGCATCCATTACATAGATATCTGTCTTTTCCCACTTGCCAGCCCTATCAGACGTGAAGGCAATACGTTTGCCGCTTGGGGACCATGAAGGTTCCCAGTCACTATGACGATTGTCTGTGAGCTGTCGCAGATTTCCGCCATCGATGTCCATGGCGTAGATATCCCAGTTTTTATTACTCAGGGAAGCGAAGGCGATACGTTCTCCGTCGGGAGACCAAGAGAGAGAATTGTCAGCCCAGAGATTATCAGTAAGTTTTTGAAGATTCCCGCCGTCGGCGTCCATTACGTAGATATCTACCCTATCATTAATCTCAGACGTAAAGGCGATTTGCGCCTGCGCGTCAACACCTACCATCAGTGCAGTCACAGCCGACAGAGCAAGACCCGCTAAGATGAAATATGCTGCGTTATATTTCCGTTGCATCTGGCGTACCTCCCTCCCTTTCAAAAACGGTTATTTGACGCCCCCTTTAAGCCAGCCCCAGATTGCGAATTGCTTACCCGCGGGAGCAACTGCAGCAAAAGAAGGACCATACCACGCAGGTTGAGAGTCATCCGCTATCGGATTTTTGGTTAGGTTTCGAGGGTTCTGTCCATCAGCATCCATCACGTAGATTTCCCAGTCCCCGTCTCTCTTGGAAGCGAAGGCAATGCGTTTGCTGTCGGAAGACCAGGAAGGTGAGTTGTCAGGATGGCGGTTTGCAGTCAAGTTTCGAGAATTCCTGCCGTCAGCGCCCATTACATAAATATCCGGAAGTTCATTGTGCCAATCCGTGACCCAAGACGAGAAGGCAATGTATTTGCCATCTGGGGACCAAGCGGGTGGACCATCGCGGCGGGCAGGACTTTTGGTTAGGTTTCGAGGATTCTTGCCATTGGCGTCCATCACGTAAATGTCCGGGTGAGCCTCCCGTTTAGACCGAGCCACGAAGACAATGCGTTTGCCATCTGGGGACCAGGCGGGGGCATATTCGACATGGCGACTAACTGTGATGTTTTGAGGAATCTTGCGATTGATAGCCATCACGCAGATTTCACCGTGGTCTCCCTTGATAGAAAAGAAAGCAATGCGTTTGCTGTCGGGTGACCAAGCGGGATCACGATCAATCTCAGGATTGTCTGTGAGTTGTTGAAGATTATTCCCATCGGCATCCATTACATAGATATCCCAATTCCCCTCTCTGTCGGATTCGAAGGCGATGCGTTTGCCGTTGGGTGACCAAGCGGGATCGCGGTCAGTTGCCGGATCGTTTGTAAGTTGTCGAGGATTTCCACCATGGACATCCATCACGTAGATGTCCGAGTTTCCATCTCTATTGGACACAAAGGCGATTTGTGCTTGTGCGTCGATACCAGTCATCAGTGCCGCTAAACCTAAGAGAACAACTGTGGGTAGTACGAGAGTGTATCTCCGTTGCATCTGCCGTACCTCCTTCATTTTCAAAGACGGTTATCGTGTGACCTGTTTGAGCCTGCCCCACATTGTGGATTGCTTGTCCGAAGGGGCAACTGAAAAAGTGGGAGCAGCCCCAAAGGCAGGACCAAACCAAGCAGGATGAGATTCATGTGCTAAAAGAGTGTTGGTTAGGTTTTGCGGATTTCCCCCGTCTGCATCCATCATATAGATGTCCCAATTCCCGTTCCTACCAGACATAAAGGCAATGCGTTTACCGTCGGCAGACCATGAAGGGTAACTATCCATCGCGGGATTGTTTGTGAGTTGTTGAAGGTTTCCCCCATCGGCATCCATCACGTAAATATCCGTTTCTCCCCCTTGAACCGCTGCTGTAAAAGCGATGCGTTTACCGTCAGGAGACCATGAAGGTGCCCAGTTATTACGGTGACTTCCGGTGAGATTTTGATGATTCTCCCCATCGGCATCCATCACGTAGATGTCCCATCTAGCGCCCCTATGGGAGGCGAAGGCAATACGTTTGCCGTCGGGAGACCAAGCTGGGTAACGGTCGACATGGTGCGAGTTTGTGAGTTTTTTGGGATTCTCCCCGTTAGTATCCATCACGTAAATATTTGCTTTTCCCCAGTCCTCCGCTCTATCGGACGTGAAGGCGATGCGCGCGCCATCGGGGGACCAAGAAGGCTCCCAGTCACTATGAATATTTTTGGTGAGTTTTTTCGGGTTCCCACCATCGACAGCCACTATATAGATGTCCCAATTTCTATTGTTTAGGGAGGCGAAGGCGATGCGTTTACCGCCGGGAGACCAGGAGAGCGGATCGTCAGCCCAGAGATTGTTTGTGAGTTGTCGAGGCTTCTGCCCTTCCGCGTCTATCAGGTAGATGTCTACGTTGTCATTAGTCTCAGACGTAAAGGCAATTTGTGCCTGTGCGTTAACACCTATCACCAGTGTCGTCAAACCTAAGAGGACAACCGTAGCTAGCACGAAACATGTGGATTTGTATCTCCGTTGCATTCGTTGTGCCTCCTTCCTTCTCAAAAGCAGTTATCGTGCGACCTGTTTGAGCCACCCCCACATCGTGAATTGCTTACCCGCGGGAGCAACTGCAAAAACAGGACTATACCAAGCAGGTTCATAGTCAAATACTAAAGGATCGTTTGTGAGTTGTCGAGGATTTTGCCCATCAGCATCCATCACATAGATGTCCGCCTTTCCGTTCCTTCCAGAAGCGAAGGCAATGCGTTTGCCGTCAGGTGACCATGAGGGAGAATGGTCAATCGCAGGATTATCTGTGAGTCTTTGAGGATTCTGCCCATCGGTGTCCATCACGTAGATTTCACTGTTCCCATCTCTCTTGGACGAGAAGGCAATGCGTTTGCCGCTAGGAGACCATGAAGTGTGAAAGTCATCCGCCGGATTGTTTGTGAGGTTCTGAAGATTCCCACCATCGGCGTCCATCACGTAGATTTCCCAGTCCCTCTCGAAGGCAATCTGTTTACCGTCCGGTGACCATGAGGGATCGTCCTCATCCTCGGGATGATTGGTGAGTTTTCGCTGATTCTTTCCATCGGCGTCCATCACGTAGATGTCCGCGTTCCCATCCCTATCAGACACGAAGGCAATCTGTGCCTGTGCGTCGATGCCTACCATCAGCGTCGTCAAACCCAAGAGGACTACGCTATTGTATTTCGGTTGCATCTGTTATGCCTCCTTCCCTCTCAAATAGGTTCTGTCGACGTTTCAACCAAGTCAGATAAGATCTGACGCTAATCGTTGTCAAACAAAAATCGCTCGGCTCATTGACTACACGCGATTAAGATAACCCGAGTTATCATCTAAACATCCTTCAGTGGGGCATGTCTATAGAATATTGTCACTGACTTAAAAAATTTACAGGATATTTACATTCATTTGCAACCAATTTTTAGAAGTATGGACATAATCTGTCCATACTTCTAAAAAAGTGACCGAAATTCTTGTGTGATTGGTGGGTATTCTTATAATCACAATGGGGAGAAGTAGGGGTTTTTGAGTTGATACTTAAAATGGGAGAACCAACTGCAATATCAGATCATCCTGCCGTGCGTGCCCATGCTTCCGCAAACGCTGCCGAACCATCGTCGTCCCAAAAATACATATCAACCGGATGATTGTAACCGGGACCGTGTCCATCAATGAAACTTGGTCCGGTGCCCAAACCATCACCTACAGTACGGACTGGCAGCCGTGCGTAAATCGGCGCGAGTCCTTCATACTGAATCTGTATCAAGGCGCGTGGTAACGGATCTGGCTCAACCTCCGACCAGTGGGCAAGTGCATCGCGATCAAGCGTCACGCCCAATCCCGGTTCCTCTGGCACACGCCCTGTTCCGCCAGCGACCTCTATCGCCGGCGACACGATGTCTTCTGCCCATAGATGGGTACAGGTAACGTGGTGCAGCGTCGCCATTGGAAAAACCGACGCCATGTGTGCGATGAACGCTCGTGTGATGTTTCCACCTGTGTTCTGCATCATGAACGGTATATTTGCCGCTTCGAACAGGCCCGCTCGCTGAATCACCTGTCCAGAGGGTGCATGACCCAGCATGTAACCGTCTGCAAGTCCCATCAACGCCTCCCGTCCACCCAACGGCAGGTGGTGGAAGTAAATAGGCAATGGACACTTGCTTCGCAGGGCGCGATACCCTTCAAAATCGTGTGTGCGCAACGGATCTTCAATCGCCCCCGCAATTGGGTAGTGTACCAACTCCCGCGCCAGGTCCAAGACATGCTCCACTGTATTGTCGAAGTTGATATCGTAATGAATCTTAAATCCGGGTGGCGCAACCTCGTCAAGTTTAACCTGCATCGCCTCGGTCTGTGCTACAACGTTGTGGCAGTGGAAGGTGTGGAACTTGAGCCATGTGTAACCCGCAGCGGCTGCGTGCTCCACCTCCTCTGCCATCTTCTGAGGTGTCTGCGAGACTGTCCACGCCGCCATCGGTACACGCGAACGGACTTGCGGTCCGAACAGCTTATAGGCGGGGACATCGTTGTACTTGCCGACCAGATCGTAGATAGCTGGAGCGAGGGCGATAGGGAGCGCCGGATGCGCTAACCAATCACACGGATTCGTACCGCGCAGCTGTTCGATCCAATCATCCATCCCATCCCACAGCTTGCCAACATGTTCGCCCAAGCCTTCCAACCCGTTATCGGTGCGAACGACAAAGACCGTGCGATAGCGGAAATCAAGTCCTTGATAGCGCGTCAATGCCTCGCTATTCCACGCCTGAAACGGTGGACAAATAACGTGTGTTTCGATATCGGTGATTTTCATAGTTTTGTCGTCTCCTCTTTTAAGCAGGTTCGTAACCTGTGTGCATGTTGTCGATAAAACGATGAACCGAAGACGCGGGGATAAAGGCGAGGTACAGCAGAATCATAGCCAAAGTGAAAGTGCGGATAGGTAATAGGAGGTAAAAGAGAACGTGCAAGACGATTCCAGTCGGCATCAAGTATTTGCGGAATCTGGGGATATACAGTCCGAAAGCCAGTAGGAATTCCAATGTCACCGTAGTAATTGCGACAACAGAACAGAGTACAGAAAATCCGGGAATACTTGCATAGTCATATCCAGCATAATAGTTGTAAGCGAGGAGTTCTATACGAGCGCCACTCAAGAATCCCCAGTAGAGTTTTTCGTAGCCGGTCCAAAAATAGACCATTGACAGTTGAATTGCAATGAGGCGCAAACCCCACAAATTGCCAATTTCAGGTGGTGGTGGCAAGCCGGACGATAGCGAACGGCGGAGTGCCAACCAACGATCTAAGGAGTATGAGCGACCGCACGGTGTCAGCGCAATAAAGAAGACAACCATGACCAAGAGGAAGGTGTGATGATGCTTGAACGACTGATGTATGTTAAACATAATCGAGACAAGGATGGCGGCTCCGATTGATGACACTCGCGTCCATAGCCCAACGCACATCAGTCCGGTAAAGAGGAAAAACGCAGAATTGAGCAGAATCCCACTTGGTCGTACATCCCGACAGAGTATCAGTTTACCTGCCCATTCAGACCAGATGAGCAGAACCAATCCGATTCGGATTAGCCCCACTGAACGGGTGGAATCACGATAACACAACCCCCAATTATAATAACGTTGTAGGAGCCGTAACAAAGTTTTCATCACTTATGGCTCTCCAAGCGAATATACCTCGTTCACTCAATACGTTTATCCACATATAGCGTTTTCCAGCCGTCGCGTGTGCCGATACGTGCGTTGACTCGCAAATCAAGGGCAGTTCCCACCTTCTGTCGTATACGTTGTCCCACACGCAACACTTCTGTTTCCCCCATAATCCGCCGGGAGTGGTGGTGTGATCCCAGCAATTTATCACGATCTAATGCTTCAAAACGGTCAATGTGCTCGATGCGTCCATCTGGATGGCGGATGTAAAACTGTACATCACAGACATCGATTCCACGAGTATGGTACATCCGCCATGCTCGAAAGAGATTGCCTTTACCCTTTAGGACCTGCTTATAAAAGGGTCCAAAAACGACATATAACATCAGCAGTGTGAAAGCAACTATTCGGCAGACAATTACCAACTTGCTCTCAGCTATTTCTTCCACCGCCGTTTTTTCAGATTGATATTGATTGGCTGGTGTCATTGATAATCTTCCCTTGGTTCAAAGGCTTCAATACATATCTCACATAGCAATTGGGCTAAAAACGAACGACTAATTCTACATCTGTCAACACGATGTCAGAAGCAACCTTTGGGTGGCGTTCTTCAAGTACAACCTTGACTTCGTGGGAGCCCGCACCCGGAGGCACCTCCAGTCCGAAACACAGCCACGCTGCCCCGCTTACATCCGAAATGCGATGTGGGTCATTGACGTTACAATAGCGAATTGTTGGCTCATCGAGCGCTATTCCATCCCACGAGACCCTTACTATATCGCCACGTACCCACTGATCGAGTCTTACCCGCAACTCGACCTGTTCGGGGATGTTAGCTGAGAAATCGTCTGCGACATTTAGTATGATCGTTGGACCGTCGCCCGTGAGTGTCTGCTTCAGAGTAACCGGGACCTCACCCCAAAGGCGGTCATTTCGGTAAGCCCCCCGCCATTCTCCCGTTTCTTGGAGAAAGCGATGGGTTGCCGCATAGATTTTGTCCGTGCCTTGCAGTGTGTCCGGCGAGCCGATTTGTGATAGCAATTCCCGTCTTGAATCTCGATTCGCGTGCCAGTTGAAGACATAGATACCGTCTGCTCCTGCGCTGTGATAGCGGCTAGCGATAGCACGGGTACGCATTCGGTCTTTGGTCTCAGTATCTTCGGGACCCACGAAGGGGTCGGGCAAGCCGCCATCAAATCCGGGGTAGACTGCGATCGGTTTATCTTGGCATAGCTTAGCAAAAGCTGCAACGTCCAAGGAAGGATCTGTCGCAGCACCACCGGCGGGGATCAAGATGTCTACCAATCCCTCATCTACCCAAGCTGGAATGTCGTATCCGATATTGCGACACATCTCCAGTGTACCAGACACACGTGCCGCTAAGTAGAACGGTTTGCCACGTTTCTGCGCTAGCGCATCGGTCATTTGTCGCACTGCGCGTTGGAGGTCGGTCAGGACATATCGGAGTCGGTAGCCTTCGTTTGCGGGCAGGTGAAAGGCGTGTCGCTGCCAGTCCAACTCGACGCCATCCCAATCGTATCGTTCGCAGATTTCTTTAATGTGTGCGTAACGGTGCTCCCGTATTTCGGGGACAGCGAAATTCCATGAAAGTGCGAACCACTCCGATGTCTGATCGCCGAGCAGCCACTCTGGATGTTCGATCCGCATCTGTGTCAATTCCGTATGATGCAGTGTTTCTAAGTCAGCGATCTGTGCCCCGCTGAAGTGATTATCGTTCATGCGCACTGAGGCATAGACATGCATCCCAAGTTGGTGTCCACGCTCAATAATGGCTCGCTGCGGATCTTCGCCGCGTTCCACCATCTGACGGATGTTTTCGGTGTGAGTGTATGACTGAGCACTTTCATAACGGCGACTGTGGATATCGCCGAGTTGTTCAAGAACATTGCTCTGCCAACGGGCGGCATGTTCGCCAATGCACCAGAAATGAGCACCGATCTGTGTATCTGCCAGAGGGGCGTAAGCCTTTTCCAAGAAGGCACTTACAGACTGTGGGGACTCAGAGTAGCCGTGGGGGGCGCCATCCCAGTTGTAGATAACCCGGTATTTAGGAGGCGTGGGCATGATCGTTTTCCTCTCGATGTTTTGGATGGATGGTGAGGAGGTGCGGATGGGTTCATTCCCACTCTATCGTGCTCGGGGGTTTGGAACTGATATCGTAAACGACACGATTGATACCCCGCACCTCGTTGATGATGCGGTTAGAAATGACACCCAGTACGTCGTGTGGAATCTTCGCCCAATCCGCGGTCATACCGTCAGTGCTCGTCACAGCACGCAACGCGACAACATTTTCGTAAGTTCGCTCGTCACCCATCACACCGACACTCTTGACAGGGAGAAATACGGTCAATGCCTGCCAGATTTCGTCATATAGTCCCGCATTGTGCAGCTCTGCGATGAAGATTTCATCTGCCTCGCGCAGCATATCGAGACGTTCTTGTGTGACCGGTCCCAATATACGGACAGCTAAACCGGGACCGGGAAATGGGTGTCGTCCTAGGACCGGTGCCGGGATATCCAGCTCTGATCCAACTGCCCGCACTTCATCTTTGAACAATTCACGAAGCGGTTCAATCAGTTTGAACGGCAAATTCTCAGGGAGTCCGCCGACATTATGGTGCGTCTTAATCGTTGCTGATGGTCCCTTGACGGACACACTCTCGATTACGTCAGGGTAGAGTGTGCCTTGCGCTAGGAAATCGATCTGTCCAATTTGCTCTAAGCCTTCTTTGAACACTTCGATGAATTGGTTGCCTATAATTTTGCGTTTCTGTTCCGGGCTTTCAACGCCCGAAAGATATTCAAGAAACCGGTCGGTAGCGTCAACATAATAAACATCGATGCCGAGCTCTCGAAAAGTTGACAGTACCTGATCCGCTTCATTTTTCCGCAGTAAGCCGTTATTGACAAAAACACAAACAAGTGCATCCCCAACGGCACGTTTAAGTAGCGTCGCAAGGACTGTCGAATCGACACCTCCGCTTACGGCGCATAACACGCGAGCACCACCGGTTTCGGTACGAATATTCTCTGTGGCTTCGGTAATGAAGGACTGCATCGTCCATTCGTCACTACATTCGCAGACTTCATAGACAAAATTAGCGAGCAGCCGGTTGTCGTCTTGCGTGTGGATAACCTCCGGATGGAACTGCAAACCGTAAATATCCCGATCGAGATCTGCTATCGCTGCAATAGGCGAATTGGAGGTATGGGCAACAGGGTGAAAACTATCAGGTAGAACATCGATTCGGTCGCCGTGGCTCATCCAGACATCCATCGTCTTTGGTAGGTCTGCAAACAATGGGATTGGTAGATCTACGGTCAATTCTGCCGAACCAAATTCACGCTCATCGGCGGGGTGCACCTTCCCATCAGCGGAAAGGTGTGCGATGAGCTGCATACCGTAACAGATACCGAGAATCGGGACGCCGAGCGTTAAAATCTTCGGATCGAGCAGCGGTGCATCTGTTGCGTAGACGCTTGCGGGACCACCGGAGAAGATGATACCTTTCGGTTGTATGGATTCTAGTCGATCTAGCGGGATATTATAGGGATGAATCTCACAGTACACTTTGTGTTCGCGGACACGCCGTGCGATTAACTGTGTATACTGCGAACCGAAATCTAAAACAACTATGGTTTCACGTCTCATTGTACTTAACCTTCTGATCTATTAAGTCGTGAATTTATTCTATCACAAAATTATTAGAGCCGTCAATTAAGCATTTATCAAAAATCGCTTGGTTTTAATTATGCGATATGTTATAATTAAGCGCTACGGATTATACGTTTATTAGTTGGTGTTAATAACCTACAAAATTAAAGGAATCTCTAAGGAGGAAAATCCTAATGGCACATACATTACCCGATCTGCCGTATGCTCATAACGCTCTGGAGCCGCATATTGACGAGCAAACGATGCAAATCCATCACGGGAAACACCATCAGGCTTATATCACGAATCTCAACACCGCCCTTGAAGGTCTTGATGATCTGGCAGCCCTGTCGATCGAAGAATTGCTAAGTAATATTGACCAGGTGCCCGAAGACAAGCGGCAAGCTGTCATCAATAATGGCGGCGGACATGCCAACCATTCACTCTTCTGGACTATTATGGGACCCAACGGTGGTGGCACCCCGACGGCAGAGGTTACAGCTGCAATTGAGGCAGCTTGCGGATCTCTTGAAGCTGCCAAGGAAGAGTTTGTTACAGCCGCGACGACCCGTTTCGGATCCGGTTGGGCATGGGTTGTTGTTGACGAAACTGGCAGTATACAGATTTACTCGACTGCCAATCAGGATAGCCCCATCATGCAAGGTCATACACCGATACTGGGTCTCGATGTTTGGGAACACGCGTACTATCTGAACTATCAGAACCTGCGTCCCGCTTATATTGAGGCTTGGACGAACGTTATCAATTGGGAAGAGGTCGCCAGACGTTACGCCGCTGCAAAGGGCTAAGGCGACGATTGCAAGTAAGCTAGCGTGCCTTCAGATACTCCACTGAAGGTACGCTGCATCTTTAAAATATATAATCAATCTTATTCAAAACTGAATACACAAAAGCGTTGAAGGGGAGGAGTAAGTCGAGCGGTCTTGACAGAGCGGGAAATCCACCGGCTGAGAGATTTTCCCAAGTAACCCCGACTGAAGGTCGTCCCGGAGCTGCTAACCTGAAAACACCCCATAAATTAAAAGTAACAAGTAGGGTTAGCCGGACTGATGCACGTTACGCTATCAATGAGTGCCCTTTTATACATAGTGTTTGATCAACAAAAGGGAATTGGAGTGGTACCACGGTAAGGACTTTAGAGGAAGCCCTTCTCGTCTCCAAATATGTCCTCGAAAGCTGTTCCCTGAAATCTTCAATCGGGGGAACTTCTACTGAGGGTTGGAACGGGAGGGCTTTTTTATTGGACATATTTGTAAGAAAAATCGTTAGGATTTACAGCGCGGCTTCCGTAGGTTAATTAGGGACATATTGCAAACTCGCCTGTGTGGGCAAGAAGCCTGTCGCTGTTCGAATTATATTCGTGGATTCAGGCAAGATTTCTTCGTTTTTTCTCGTCTTGGGAATCCACCGATCCTCGGATCCTGATTAAACTTAATAAGGAGAGTGTTATGGAACTATCAGGAGCAAACATACTAATTGAAAGTCTCAAACAAGAAGGCGTGGAGTATATTTTCGGTGTCAACGGTGGCGCAGCGATGCCAATCTTTGATGCCCTCTACGAACATCCTGACGTCAAACTAATCATGATGCGGCATGAACAAGGTGCGTCACATGCCGCCGATGGCTACGCTCGGGCAACCGGTAAAGTCGGTGTTACGCTTGCCACTTCGGGGCCCGGTGCAACAAACTTAGTGACCGGTATCGCAACCGCCTATATGGATTCCATTCCGATGGTGGCGATCACTGGACAGGTTTTTACCCACTTAATGGGGAACGATGCCTTCCAAGAATGTGACGTAATAGGTGTGACTCGTCCGGTCTGCAAGCATAGTTACTTAATTAAAAGTGGTGATGAGGTCGCCGAAGTCGTAGCGGAAGCGTTCCATATCGCTAGTACAGGTAGACCTGGTCCCGTCGTTGTCGATTTCGCCAAGGATGCGCAGATCCACGAATCGTTGTTCCGCTATCCAGAGAAAATCAATATCCGCAGCTACAAGCCGAAGGTGGAGGGGCACCCACGCCAGATCGCGAAGGCCGTTGAGTTAATTCACAACGCAGAACGACCGATGATTTATGCAGGTGGCGGTGTGCCGCTCGCTAACGCGTCTGAGGAGTTGCGTGAGTTGGCAATTAAAACGGGTATTCCGACTACCGTTACACTGATGGGCTTGGGCGCATTTCCTGAAACCCATCCGCTGGCAATGGAGATGCCCGGTATGCACGGCTCCTGCTGTGCTAACTACGCATTTACCGACTCTGATCTGGTCATTGCGGTCGGTGCCCGGTTCGATGACCGTGTTACGGGTGACTTGACAAAATTCGCGCCGAACGCAAAGAAAATCCATATCGACATTGATGCTTCTTGTATCGGCAAGAACGTCCCAATTGATGTGCCGATCGTAGGCGATGCCAAGCGCGTATTGGCAGAAATGAACAAACTGGTGCATCGTGTGGATATCGAACCTTGGATGCGCCAAATTGATGAATGGAAAGAGCAGTATCCCTTTGAGTACCAACAAAACGGCGATAATATCATGCCGCAGTATGTGATAGAGCAGATATATGATCTCTATTCCGACGCAATCGTCGTTGGAGATGTTGGACAACATCAGATGTGGGCGGCACAATATTTCAAATTCACCGAACCGCGTCAATGGTTAAACTCCGGCGGACTCGGCACCATGGGATTCAGTTTGCCCGCAGCGATTGGAGCGCAGCTCGGTTGTCCTGACAAAACGGTTGTCAACATCAATGGCGATGGCTCCTATATCATGACGATACAAGAGCTTGTCCCCGCCATCACGATGAAGCTCCCGCTCAAGATCTTCATCATTAATAACATGTATCTTGGTATGGTTCGACAGTGGCAGGAACTCTTCCATCAGAAACGGTACGCCGCCGTTGATTATCATGATAACCCCGACTTCGCGCTGCTCGCTGAGGCTTTTGGGGCGACAGGAATCCGTGTTGAGCGAATTGAGGATGTCCGTCCGGCATTGGAGAAGGCAAAAGGCATCAATGATGGTCCCGTTGTTATTGATTTTATCGTCGATGAAGAGGAGAATGTGTTTCCAATGGTTCCAGCGGGTGCGGGACTTGGCGACGTGATACGAGGGTTAGCATAATGACTGAAGAACGACACATATTTTCCGTACTTGTTGAAAACCGATTTGGGGTCCTCGCACGAATTGCAGGACTGTTCAGTGGACGTGGATTTAACATTGACAGTCTCAATGTCGCTGAAACTGATGATCCGGACGTTTCACACATGACAATCGTTACACATGGGGACGCACAGATCATTGAGCAGATTTACAAGCATCTGAACAAGCTGATTGATGTCATCAAGGTGACAGATCTTACTGTCGAAAACCATGTCGAGCGGGAGATTGTGTTGATTAAGGTCTATGCCGAGCCGCAGCGACGTGGAGAAATTCTCCAGATTATGGAGATTTTTCGTGCCCATACGGTTGACGTCAGTCCCGACTCTCTGATTATTGAAGTGACTGGTGACGAGGGGAAGCTGAAGGCGGTTGTTGATTTGCTACGTCCCTACGGTATTCAAGAACTTGTCCGCACCGGCAAAATTGCAATCATGCGCGGTGCCGCAAAGTAATGAAACTATTTTCATGTTTTGCATAGAAGGAGTATTCATGGCAACAATTTATTACGATAGCGATGCAGATTTTGATTTACTCAAAGAGCGAACGGTTGCTGTTATCGGCTATGGTAGTCAAGGACGCGCCCAAGCATTGAATCTCAAGGATAGCGGCGCAAACGTTGTCCTCGGACTGCGCCCCGGCAGCCGTTCTCAACCAGCAGCAGAATCGGAAGGTTTGACGGTAAAAAGTATCGACGAAGCTGCTGCTGAAGCGGATGTCGTGCAGATTCTCATCCCAGATGAACAACACGGGGCGGTGTATCGAAATAATATTGAACCAAATCTGGAAGCTGGCAATATGGTGATGGTTTCGCACGGTTTTAGCATCCATTTTGGTCAAATCGTTCCGGGAGACGGTATTGATGTGGCGATGATCGCACCCAAGGGACCGGGGCTGCTCGTGCGAGAGGTTTTTGAGGAAGGCGGCGGTGTGCCGTGTCTCATTGCTATCCAGCAGGATGTAACAGGACATGCCAGAGACCTCGCACTCGCTTATGCGAAGGGGATCGGTGGCACACGGGCTGGCGTCATTGAGACCACGTTCCGTGAAGAGACGGAAACAGATCTCTTTGGCGAGCAAGCTGTGCTGTGCGGTGGGACTACCGCGCTAATTAAAGCTGCTTTCGATACTCTCGTTGAGGCCGGCTACCAACCCGAAATGGCGTTTTTTGAGTGCTTGCATGAGTTGAAGTTGATTGTAGATCTAATCTACACAGGCGGACTCAGCAAGATGCGCAACGACGTTAGTAACACGGCGGAATTCGGCGATCTTACCCGCGGTCCTCGCGTCATTGATGAAGGGGTCCGAGAGCGGATGCAAACAATTCTTAAAGAGGTACAGAACGGTGAATTTGCACGGGAATGGGTGCTGGAAAACCAAGCAAATCAACCCGTACTGCAAGCACTGCGTCGTCGAGAATCAGAGCTGCAGATCGAAAAGGTAGGGCAAGATCTACGGAGCATGATGAGTTGGCTTGATGAGTAACAGTTCCATCGTAAAATAGCATATTCCTATCAAAATCGTCACTCCGGTTGCAGTCATGCTATCGAAGTGACGATTTTTTGTTTCGGTTTTGGAAAGGTAATTTTTTCTTCATGGATAAAGCTGAGAAAGCGGTCGAGCAGCATGAAAAACGCAATCTGATTGTGTTTGCGGCTAACCAGATCTTTATGCGGCTCGGCTGGATTTTCAAGACCGAATCGGTGGTAATGCCGGGATTTCTAGATGTCTACACTTTATCGGGGTTTATCCGGGGACTCCTGCCTCTTATTTCCCGGATTGGGCAAAGTATCCCTCAGATTCTTATCGCACACCGCGTAGCCAAAATGCCGAGAAAGCGGATTGTGTTTATACTTTCTGCCTTCGGTATCACCTTTCCTTGGCTAGTGTTAGCACTGAGCCTTGAATTTGGAAGTTGGTCAAACACCGCAATTGTAACAATTTTTCTGACGCTGTATGGGTTACACTGGTTGACTTATGGCAGCAATGTCCTAGCGCACGGCACACTACAGGGCAAATTGGTCCGTCCCAGAAGACGGGGACGCCTATTGGCTTATGCCAGTCTCATCGGTTGTACGCTTGCGATTATCATTGTCTGGCTTGTGATGCCACATTGGGTGCGTGGCGACAGTGCCAATTATGCTTGGATATTTGGGATGACGGGGATGTTCTTCGGTTTTGCTGCGTGCTCCAGTCTGTTTTTCCGTGAGCCACCCGATGACCGTTCCACACAAACCGTGCCTTTTCTCAAGTATCTCAGTTCCGGACTGATGCTGCTACGATATGACCGAAATTTTCGTATATTCGCGATAGTCCTGATGTTGTTCTACACAGGTTGGCCCATTTTTCCGCACTATACCGTTTTCGGGAAACGGACGTTAGGATTAGTATCGAGAAACTTTGTGACGTTGTTGATTGCACAAAACACGGTGAGTGGACTCGGTGCCTTGGTGATGGGGAATATCGCGGATCGGCACGGCAATCGGATTGTGTTGCGTATACTCATTCTTGTTGCTGCCTGTGTGCCGCTGCTAGCAGTCGGTCTGAGTCGCGTGCCGATGGGCGCCCATTGGTACTGGCTCGTGTATGCCTGTTTGGGATTCACGCCGGTGTCAGGCCGTATCCTTACAAACTACACCCTTGAAATTTCGCCACAGGAAAAGCACCCACAATATTTGGGGTTGTTAAGTGTCCTTCAGACAGTGCCTCTGCTCGGTTCACCGGTGGTTGGTCTGTTGATTGATCGGTTCTCTTTTGAAGCTGTGTTCATCGCGTGTTCGGTACTGGTCTTCTGTGGTGCCGTGCTGACCTTCCGACTCATTGAACCTCGATCGGAAAATATAGGGAGATAAAGATGTAGAACAACTATCGTTTGAACAGGAGTATAATTATGCCTAACGAATTGATGACCACCTTTGAAAAACTTTGGGTTGCCCTTCGTGCCTCGTGGTGTGATAATCACGACCTTGATGGCGCATTGGCGTTCACCCATGACCGAGGAGCGATGGACTTCTTTCATCGCGTTGTACAGGTGAACGTAGACGACGCTCAAGTTGATAGGTTAATTGATGACGCGATCCGTCTGTTTCAAGAGAAACAGTACGATTGCATGTTCACCCTTTCGCCATTAGATCGTCCTGTTGACCTTGGCGAGCGGCTAGGGAAGCGCGGTTTCACAGAAGGTATGCTGGCGTCAGCGATGGTTTATGACCCACCCACTGCCCCACCGTCCCCTCAAACTGTTGCGGAAATCAATATCTCGCCCGATGATGAATATGATCTGTGGGCGGATGTGATGTGTCGTGGATTTGGTCATGACCAGACGATGGGAGAGTTAGGACGCGCTGTGCTGATTGTGCCTGAAGGGCGCCGCTATCTCGCGCGTGTGAATGGGGATCCAGCGGGCACGACGCTAATCTACTCACAATTCGGCATGGGCTATGTCGATCATGTCGCAACACTGCCGGGACACCGCCGTAAAGGGATCGCCTCCGCCATGGTTGCACGAGCGGTCGCAGATTCGCAGGCGCTGGGTAACCGCTGGACAGCGCTAGAAACAACAACGGGCAGCAACGCCGAGCGGATATACCAACGACAAGGGTTCCGTGTTGCCTATCATCGACGGCGCTACATCATGCCTCATGAATAGGTAGGGGCAGTAGCGAAAATATTTGGAATCCGTCACAAACCATTCCGACAGAAAAGGAGTTCACAATATGGCACTGCAAGCGTGGATGCGCATCGGTCAACCGCTTGAACCGGTGATGAACGATTATGAACGGATCTTTGATGCGTGGGAAGCGGGCGGGATCAAAGGCTTCGTTTTTGGGCGCACAGTTTTTGCGGATGCAGAGGGTCAATTTACCGTTCCTGCTTTCCCGTCCAACCCTCAAGCGTATCGCAATCGTGGGTTAGAACCAAACCTCCGCAACACAGAAACCGATCCGGCAAAAGAGAAGCTGCTCCATGCGATGCTTGACAACGCCAAAGCGCGCGGCTGGGAGATTTTTATCTTTGCTCCCGGCAGCGGTTCGACGGGTGCGAAACCGCTTCCATTAGAAGAGGACCCTTACGGCGCGGTTGCAATGGCGGCGGTTTGGGATGAGACATTCGGCAGCTTTCCACAGGTCGATGGGGGTATCATGGATGGTTGGACAGAGTCCGCTTATGAATTGGTATGGCACCACGGGAACGCTGTGTTTGCGGATATCCCTGAATCAACCAAAGCCCAAGCCGCCGCCAGAGGATACGATCCAGAAAGACTTGAACGCGGCAGATCGCATCTCCATGAGCGTTTTCGCAGTCTCACCCCCGCTGAAGTGCGCTACTACGGTCCCTACGGGGTGCTGTCGGAGATGAACCTTTTCGATATCAACGAGGATGCTATTTACTGGCTGCGTTGGCGGCGGGAAGATGGGATTAAAATGGGAGAAGCATTTCGGCGTGAACTGGACAAATTCCCACGCAAGTTGTTGTTGGGGAATGGTCCCCGTTCGGCTGTATTCTCCGGTATGACTGCGCTCGATTTTCACGCCTGGGATCAGATAGTGGATATTCTGCTGGTCAAGCACTACTTCTGGCATCGTGGCTTCGACGGTATGTACGGCACTGTCGCCCGTTGGGTGGAACAGATTCAAGAATGGAATCCTCGTCTGACCGAACAGGACTGCTTTGCGGTGGCGAAGGCGTGGTTAGGCATCGACTTACCGGAGGTCAACTCTCTGTCGGACATGGATTTAGGGTTCCCTCAAGCCTTCTTCGACCAAGTTGTGAGGACTGAAACCGAGCGTGCACTTGCAGCGGTCAGTCAGCCGGAGAAGATTGTTCCTTGGGTGGATACGGGACGGATGCCGCACGGTGGGGATCCGATGACCGCCGGAGATCTGCATCGCATCCTCACAGCCTCAGAAGAGGCGGGGCTGAAGCGTTTCCTATTTCATAATCACGCACATCTTACGTCAGCGGAGTGGTGCGTAATCTCCCGGCTATGCGGGCACGCTTGGGATGAAGATCCCAACGGGTATTGGCCCCCCGCGACGCCGAAACCATCGACTTACTGATTGATTAGAGAGGAGGTCTACTATGGCTAACTTAACGCTCCCTGTGCGTTGGTATAGCAATGAAACCCAGCACGGCGAGTTGGAACTTGAATTAGAGCGAACCGCTTTCATGATTGTGGATAGCGACTGTGGCACCGGAAATCGGTATGTCGAAGATGGGATTGCTCCAGCATTGGCTGCAGCGCGCACATCCGGCATGAGGGTGGTTTTTATTCACAACGATTTTTCTCTCGTTGATGAGCCGGGCAGTATCAAGCGAGAGATTCACGGTATCCGTTGGGGTGACGCACTCGCTGAAACGAGACCGGCACCCGCATCAAGAACGCCCTATAAACCGAATTATTCCCCATCAATCCAGCCGTTACCACATGAGCCAGATTTTCCCAAGCGGGAGTGGTCGGCGTTTCATGAGACGCATGTCGATTACCATTTGCGGTGTTACGACATTAAAAATCTGGTCGCAGTTGGATTCAGCCAGCGTGCGTGTCTATACCAAACCCTTGCCGGTGCAGTCGAACACAATTATCGGGTGGTTATGCTACGGGATTGTACGCATTCCGCCGAGTATCCGGATACAGTCGATCCGAGTTTGCCAGAGGGAGGTTGGCTACGGAAGGTGATGATACGCAACTTTGAACATATCATCGGGTATACTTCGACCTCATCGAACTTTGTTGCAGCGTGCACATCGCTTTGAATCCCGGTGAGATCCGGGGATCGAAAACCTGATTTAGGCGTATGCCATTAATCGCTCAACATGAGAGACAATCGATTCGGACAACCCTTTAAGGTCATATCCGCCCTCCAATGCTGCGATCAACCGTCCCCCACAAGTGTCCGCAGCAATTTCGCAAAGGATGTCGGTCAAGCTGGCAAAACCGTCTGCGGTCATATTGATCGCCGATAGAGGGTCTAAACGGTGTGCGTCAAATCCAGCCGAGATTATCAGGAAATCGGGAGAGAAATCAAGTAACGCCGGCTTGAGAATTTTTTGAAAAGTCTCGACATAGTTGCTCGGTTCGCTACCCGGAGGCATAGGGACGTTCAGCGTTGTGCCAACGGCATCACCTATGCCAGTCTCGTCTGCCATGCCGGTGCCGGGGTAGAGAGGCACCTGATGCGCCGAGAAAAAGAAGACGGAGGGATCATCATAAAAGATATCCTGTGTCCCGTTGCCGTGATGGACGTCCCAATCGACAATTGCGACGCGACCCACCCCATATTCACGCTGAAGGTATCGTGCAGCTATCGCGACGCTATTGAATAGACAAAAGCCCATCGCACGGGTCGGGGTTGCGTGATGACCAGGCGGACGAACCAGCGCGAAGGCATTGCTCACAGTCTCTGCCATGACCGCATCTGCTGCCCTCAACACGCCTCCAGTCGAAAGACGCGCAACGTCATAGGATGCAGGTGAGGTTGGTGTGTCGTAATCGAGGGGGAAACCGTTTTCACAGTACTGCTTGATCCGATCGATATGATCTTGAGTATGCGCATAACACATCTGCTCAAGTGTTACAGGGGTGGCTTCGATCTGGTGCAAGTCGTCCCAAAAGTCAGAAGCCTGTAGTGCTTTGATACTTGCCTGTAGACGTTCCGGACGCTCAGGATTCTGTACGCCTGTATCATGCTTGAGATAATCGGTGTGATAGACAAAACCTGTCTTTTTCTCAGAAGTCATAAGTTGGTTCCAAATTGAACGTAAGTATTTACTTCATATTATAGATTGTAGTCTTTTTCAAAGCATACCGCAAGCGAATTCTCTGGTCTTGACACCCCCTTTTACTTCTGCTATGATACCTTAATTGCCTTCAAAAATTCATTTGTACATACCGTCAAAGTAGGGGAGAGATGAAAATTCAGAAAATCTTTCTTGGTGCGGTTTGGTTTTTCATTAGCCTAATTAATCCAATTGTTAGTTCTGCTCAAGTACACACATCGGGTAATGTCGAAGTCCATATAGTCGGCGAGGGTTCACTCGGCGCAGTCCGGAACGATGAACTCGCCTACAACTTTAGGTTTCCTAAATCTGGAGAGAATTACTATCTCCACGAATTGTCGGAGATTTGGGTCGGTGATGCAAATGGAAATGTAGCGACCGCGTGGGATTTAGATCCTGCTCAACCCGGTCCTCTGACAATTGGAGAGTGGGAAACTACATCAGCGAACGCGGAAAAAATAGATCCCGACGAACGACATACAATTATCGCACAGTACGATTCATCTGGAGCTGTCGATTTTCCGCTCAATCTTTCCGTTGACCAACAGAGCTTTTCCTGGAGTACCAACAATCATCCCGATGCAGATGATTTCGTTGTGATAAGATTAGTTGTGACAAACAACAGTAATACTGGGCTTGAGGGTATCTACGTTGCAACGATGGCGAATTGGGATGTTGATGGGACAGATTTAGAGGTTGGAGAGTTAAGCCGGGATTGGGTGGATTGGGATGAAACATATCAAACGTTATTTACCTACGATGGGGATGACACCGACGGAATCAATGAAGTTCACACTGGTCTCACCCTGCTGGACGGAAAGTTAAGCACCCATCAGATCTTTCTGTTTTACGATCCCGAAGGTCGTCCGACTGCCAACCTTTTTTTAGACGAAAGCCGATCCGAGTTCATGTCCGATTCGACCGCTTTTGCTACCAATAAGAGGGATATCGAGACACTTGGATTGCCGGCTTGGGATTATGTGTCCATTATCTCAGCGGGACCCTATGACATACCAGCTAAACAGTTTATCGCCGTTACTTTTGCCCTTGTTGCTGGCGAGAACTTAGTAGATCTCCAGAAAAATATCGGTGCCGCGAGAAGCGTTACCTTTAGGCCGCAACGATTGGTCGCTGAGATTGTAAGAGGGAACGTCCAGTTGCAATGGGAACCAGCAATCAATTTAGGTCTGGCTGGTTATGCCGTCCTAAGGCGAGCGAAGGGTGAGAATGAGTTCCAGCAGGTTGGTCGCGTTACCCAAGCGAATACCTTTGACGACACAGGGGTTCAGGGAGGCGTAGAATACACCTACAAGATCCGTCCTGTCCATGCCAGTGGACAGCTGCTTGAATTTGATTCTTCAGAAGTCAGTATCATCCCAGGTGATGTTCCGGATGCGCCCGTAGGATTAACAGCGATGCTTAACGAAGACCAGATTATTCTTAATTGGACAATATCTGCGCGTCAGATCAGCAAATATCTTATCTACCGCAACCGCACGGGCAAACCGCCATGGACGCAGATTGCATCGGTCCCGCCGGGAGCGTCTACTTTTGTTGATAGGGATGTCTATCCGGGGTTAAAGTATTTCTATGCAATCGCGGCGACAAATCTAGCCGGTGGAGAAGGCAAACTTTCCCAAATTGTTGATGTTACCCTTCCTGAGGAAACCATCATATCCCCCGAAGCAAACTTGGATAAAGTGATCTTTGTCCCGAATCCATACCGTCTGAACGGGAGTGCGAATGGGATGGAGTTCCGCAATCTGCCCGACCGCGCGACAATCCGAATCTACAACAGTACCGGCGATCTCATTAGACATATTGATCATCGCAACAACACATCCATTCAACGTTGGGATGGGCGGACGGAGGCAGGTGAAAAGATCTCTGCCGGCATCTACGTTTATCACATTGAGTCCATGAGGGAAGGGCAAAGGGGAAGGGACTCGATAAGTGGGAAGTTCGCAGTGATTCGTTGATAGAGAAAGCCTAAAATAAAAAAGCGACGCCACATAATATGTGCGTCGCTTCTGCTAATAGATGCCGGGAAGGGGATTTGAACCCCTACGGGCGAAAGGGCCCACTAGATCCTGAATCTAGCTTGTCTACCAATTCCAACATCCCGGCGTAACCTTTTTGTCGCCGGTTTGACAACCGCTACAGTCTACATTAATCGCAGTCGGCTTGTCAAGGAATTTCTACTTTTCAACAACCTAGACCCGATTACGCTTCACTCACCTTCGTGCTTTGATTTCTCCCCATTTAACGGCTATTTTACCGGTAGGTTCGACCGCAGCGACTGGCGCATACTTGTCGAGTGACTTGCCCCGGTCCCCTAACTCTTTGGCTTCTTTAACTTGAGCGGCGGTCAGTGCGTGGCTGAGGACCACCACTTCATCCATGACACCTTGGACGTATCCCAACTGAT
The DNA here is from genome assembly GCA_965220385.1 of Candidatus Poribacteria bacterium. GTDB lineage: Bacteria > Poribacteria > WGA-4E > WGA-4E > PCPOR2b > PCPOR2b. The sequence goes on from OZ244825.1 coordinate 5,729,933, forward strand.
CTCTGCGTACCTTGCCGGCGTCCGGGTCACGCAAATCGTGACCAATGGTCAACGGGAAGTCAGTTGGTCGAAACACTCCTCTCTGTGCCTGAACGATTTTTTCTTTTCCGTTGGTATAAACTCTGACCTCCTTGCCATCTGCAACCCCGGCAACGTGATACCAATCGTTTGCTACAAGAAAATCTGGATCCACCGCAGCCGTTCGTCCATCTTCCGTATTGGCATCAAATGCGAACCCGCCCAGTTTAAACCCTTCACGAAACGTTCGCAGTGAATAAGAAGCCCAAAATCGCTTGTTTGACTCCTTGAAAGGCGCGTTTTTCCAGACCAAGGACTGATCTCTTCCGAAATCGGGTCGCGTAAATTTAACCCAGCACATCAACGTGACCTGATCCGTCGCATTCAGACTGTCGTCATGGGGAACCTCAAAGTAGGAGTCCGCCCCTTCCTCCAGTATGACACCGCCGGCAACCTTCCCCTTTGGCGTCCAACCGGCGCCCCCTTTGAAGTCGCCGTGGTTGCTATTTGGAGAAGAATCCCTATGCGCATTTGCTTTGACATCAAACGTCCAATAACCGAGGAGCTTGGCATCAACATCTATCAGAAAAGAACCGAGAAGGAAGATGAGTATTCCCCCGAAAATGATAAATCGTCGAGACATTGGTCGTACCTCCTGTTAGTCGAATTAACTTCCGCTAAGGTGTTGAAAGCCTAACAAATATTAAACTACTTTGCCGTTTTAATCTCACCCCATTTAATCGCTAATTTGTCTTGAGGCTCCACTCCGAAAACGGGCTGGAAGCTCTCAAGTGACTTCCCTCTTTCGCCCAGATCCATTGCTTCTTTAATTTGACCCGCGGTCAGTGCATGGTCTAAAATCACCACTTCATCCATGATGCCCCGAACGAACCCCAGAAAGTGTCGCGCAACGGGTTCATCCGGATCGCGTAGATCAAACCCGATTGTCAAAGGGTCATCAGAATGTTGAAATACGCCCCGCTGGTTGCCAACTGCTTTCTCTTTTCCGTTGGTGTAGACTTTAACCGTTGTACCATCAGCAGTTCCTGCAACGTGATACCATTCATCCACGACGAGCGGAAAATCTGGATCAATTGCAGCTGCTCGTGCTTCCGTCATATTTGCGTCAAACGAGAAAGAACCTCGATTAATCCCGGGGCGATAGAGCCGCAAGGCGTACGAAGTCCAGAATCGCTTGTTTTCCGCAAAAGGAGCATTTTTCCAAATCAAGGAACCATCCTCACCAAAACCTTCAAAAGCGCCGGGATCCGTAAATTTGACCCAGCACATCATGGTAATTTGCCCTGTCTTCACGTTCAGACTTTCATGATGAGGGACTTCGAGCCAAGCTTCTTGCGCGTTCTCCAGTTGTAGTCCTCCACGGACTTTGCCCTTGTCCGTCCATTGTGCTTCACCGATGAACGCCTTGGTTTCCCCATCGTTGCGGTTTGGGGAGAGATCCTTTCCTAGATTATTTTTATCCTCGAAAGCCCAATAACCGAGGAGTTTGGCATCGGTGGTAGTTAAGGGACGACAGAAAAGATAGATTAACAGAGCACCAAAAAATAACATAATACGCAACATTGATTACCCTCCTGTCTATAACCGCAGCAAAATTCGTGAGAATACGGGTAGTCTCGAAACCTTTATGGTGAATTAGGGAGCAACTAACCTAAATCGCTATCTCCCCGCTTTAATCGCGCCCCACTGAGTGGTTAACTTGCTCTCGGGTTCAACAGCAAAGATGGGATCGTACCCCTCAAGCGGCTTCCCTTTCTCGCCCAATTCCATTGCATCCTTGATTTCGGCCCCGGTTAACGCCTTATCAGCGACTATAACCTCATCCATGACACCGTTCATAAAAGCAAAATGTATTAATATGGGGCGCAAATCATGCCCAATCGTTAGGGGCAAATCGGAAGCCTGAAACTCGCCCCTTTGGGGTCCCTTCCCCGTCTCTTTCCCGTTGGTATAGACTCGGATTTCTGTACCATCAGCGGTCGCTGCGATGTGAAACCATTCTTTCTCCAGTTGATCCACTTCCGGAAATTTCTTATCAACGACTGCGCTACGACCCTCCGTCATATTGGCGTCAAATCCGAAACTACCGAATTGCGATTTAGGACGCCATATACGCAAGGCGTAAGACGCCCAAAAGCGTTTGTTTGTTTCAAATGGTCCATATTTCCAGATTAAAGATTGTTCCCGACCATCACCTGTAAAATCGCCGGGATTACCAAATTTTGCCCAACACATTAGTGTAATCTGGTCCTTCACATTGAGGCTATTATCGTGTGGGACTTCAAGCCAAGAATTACCGTCAAATTTGATCCCGCCCCCAACTTTACCCTTTGCAATCCATTCCGCTGAACCTTCCCCCTTTAGTTCTCCATGATTTCGATTCGGGGAAGAATCCTTACCAATTTCGTTTTTGCTCTTGAAAGCCCAATAACCGAGGACTTTCGCGTCAGCTTTCATCGTCAAACAAAATAGAAGGCAAGTTAACGAAAGCGAAGTACCTAAAGCGGCACGAAACATTAAAAATTCTCCTTTTACCTTAGAGACAGATTAGGCAGGGGGTACATGTCTGATTTTAGACACAAACAACCCCTACTGTCTCGCTTTAATCGCGCCCCATTGGGTGGCCAATTTGTCTTCGGGTTGAACAGCAAAGATGGGATTGTACCCCTCGATTGACTTCCCTTTCTCACCCAATTCCATTGCTTCTTTGATTTCCGCAGCGGTCAACGCTTTATCGGCGACCACAACTTCATCCATAACCCCGTTCACATAAGCGTGATGCGCCAATATGGGACGCAAATCATGACCGATCGTTAGGGGCAGGTCAGAAGCCTGGAACTCGCCTCTTTGGGGTCCCTTCCCTGTCTCTTTGCCGTTGGTATAGACTCGGATTTCCGTCCCATCGGCGGTCGCTGCAATATGATACCAGTCTTTTTCTACGTCACCTTGTTCAGGAAATTCTTTGTCGACAGCCGCACTGCGTCCCTTTGTCATATTGGCATCGAACCCGAAACTACCGAAGTCTGATTTGGGACGCCAGACGCGCAAGGCGTAAGATGTCCAAAAGCGTTTGTTTGTTTCAAATGGCCCATACTTCCAGATTAAGGACTGCTCTCGACCACCGCCCGGGGCAAAATCGCCAGGCGCACTAAATTTAACCCAACACATCAGGGTTACTTGATCTTTGAGGTTAAGACTGTCATCATGAGGGACTTCAAGCCAACCATTACTGAGTTCTAATCCGCCGCCCACCTTGCCTTTTGCAGTCCATTCGGCGGTGCCTTGTCCCTTCAACTCTCCATCGTTGCGGAATGGTCCCGAATCCTTGCCAATATCATTTTTGGTATTGAAAGCCCAGTAGCCGCGGACTTTTGCATCAGCATTCATCGTTGACCAACACAAAAGGCAGCATAACAAAATCCCAGCACTTAGAATGATGCGAAACATTGGACATTCTCCTTTCATCTTAAAGCCAAATCGGGTAATGAACGGATGTGTTTAATTTTAGATGCAGCGAATCGTTACTTTCCTGCTTTAATCTCACCCCATTGGGTGGCTAATTTACCTTCGGGTTCAACAGCGAAGACGGGATTGAACCCCTCAAGTGACCTCCCTTTGTTACCCAAATCCATCGCTGCATTGATTTGAGCCTCGGTCAGTGCTGTATCTACAATTACAACTTCATCAATGATCCCATAGAGAAACTCACGCCCAGCTAGCAAGCCGGGACGTAAATCGTAGCCAATCGTTAGGGGGAGGTCTGTTGCTTGAAACTCCCCTCGTTGCGGGGCAGCTTTCTTCTCTTTTCCATCGGTATAAATCCGGACTTCTGTTCCATCGGCGACACCCGCGATGTGATACCACGTTTTGTCCGCATCCCCTGGATCAGGAAAGTCCGGATCTGCTGCCGCACTCCGACCACCTACCAAGTTGGCATCAAACCCGAAGCTACCAAACTTGGTATGCCTACGCCATACCCGCAAGGCATAAGAGGTCCAGAATCGCTTGTTTGTGGCAAAGGGACCATTCTTCCAAACAAGGGTTTGATCTCGGCCGGTACCACCAAATGGATCACCCTCGCCGCTAAATTGAACCCAACACATCATGGTAATCTGATCCTTCACATTGAGGCTATCATCGTGAGGTACTTCAAGCCAACCGTCTTTCAATTTCAACCCGCCACCCACTTTGCCTCGTGCAATCCAATCCGCAGTTCCGTTGCCTTTCACTTCTCCATCGTTGCGGTTCGGAGAGGAATCCTTGCCAAGATCATTTTTGCTGTTGAAAGCCCAGTAGCCGAGAAGTTTGGCATCAACAGTGATCAAGGGAAAGCAGAGACAGCAGATGATGACACAACCCAAAATAATCAATCGTCGAGACATCAGTAACACTCCTTTCATCAAAACAGTCTATCTACCCACCTTATGTTATGGGACGATAGATAGGATTAAATTGTGTTATTGGTCCGTTTCACCTGTTTCTGGCTTTTAGTTCCCCCCATTTGACGGCTAGCTTGCCTTGGGGGGCAACGTCAAAGAGCAACTGGAAATCCTCAAGCGATTTCCCTTTTTCACCTAACTTCATTGCTTCTTTAACTTGGGCTTGGGTTATTGCCTTATCAAGAATAATCACTTCATCGAGGAGTCCAAAATGGTAAGGTTTGGACCCACCTCGGTCGGGTGGAATACGCAGATCAAAGCCGATGGTTAACACCTGCTCCGAAGGTTTGAACTCGCCCCGCTGGTCGGCGATGGCTTTTTCTACCCCATTGGTATAGAGTCGAACCTTTGAGCCATCAGCGGTAGCCGCAATATGATACCACTCGTTTACTTCGGGGTGGTCTTTATCTCCGGGGGCTGTAAACACGCGCCCCTCAGTCATTTGGGCTTCGAATATAAAACTTCCCAACTTCTTTCTTGGACGAAGCTTTGCCAGCGAATAGGAGGTCCAAAATCGCCGGTCTTTCTGATCCCCTTCTAATATAAAGGGACCATTCTTGTAAATCAAGGACACCTCGCTGGATTCGCCTAAGGCACCGGCGTCAAAATTTGCCCAACACATCAGGGTAATCTGGTTCTTAGCGTTGAGACTGTCATCATGCGGGACTTCAAGCCATGAGATACCATCCAATTTCAAGGCACCACCGACCTGTCCCTTCACATCAAAGGCAGCAGCCTTTTTCGGCTCGCCGTGATTATCAAAGCCCGAAGAGTCCTTCCCTAATTTATCTTTGTCGTCAAACATCCAGTAACCGAGGGCTTTGGCGTCAACGTGGCTAGGCAATACACTGAGAACATAGATGCACAGAAACACAAGAATTGATCTAATGCGATACATGGATAGCCCTCCTTTTGTGAAAAAACCCACTATCCATCTCAATACGGGTCAGATAGTGGGTCTAGGGTATTTACACAGCATGCAAGCAGCTTACTGTCTTGTCGATTTAATTGCGCCCCACTGCGTGGCTAATTTACCTTCGGTTTCAACCGAAAAAATCTCCACCATCTCGGTGAGCGACTTCCCTCTTTCACCGAGATTAAACGCTTCTTGAACCTGAGCCGGAGTCAGTGCCTGATCGAGAACCATCACCTCATCTATGGTGCCTCGCAGGTGGCGCCTCGCACCACCGACACGCTCCACCGGAACGCGGTGATCGTAACCGATTGTCAAAGACTGCTCGGAGTTCCTAAACGGACCCCGCTGTGCACCCTTCGCTCTCTCTTTACCGTCTCGGTAGATTTTAATTTCGGTGCCATCCGCCACCGCTGCAACGTGGTGCCAAGCATTTGCTTCGGGGATCAGTGGATCCCCGGGCAACACAGCCGATCTGCCGCCTTCTGTGTTTGCATCGAACCCAAAAGTGCCGCATGCGCATCTATCACGCCACTTGACCAATCCGTAAGATGACCAAAACGTCCGGTCCTTCTTGTCACCTTCCAGTATAAAGGGACCGTTTTTGTAGATTAAACTCTGTTCTTCCGCGGGACCGCTAAAACTAATCCAACACATCAGAGTGACTTGGTCTTTGACATTCAGGCTGTTGTCGTGGGGGACCTCAAGATAGTGTGGCGCTTGGTCTCCGCCTCCTGTTAGATTCAAAGCACCGCCGACCTTCCCCTGCCGTGTCCAAGCCCCTGCTTTCAACTCTCCATCGTTGCGGAAGTGTGACAAATCCTCTCCGACCTTCTTTTCGTCGTCGAAGGTCCAGTAGCCGAGGACTTTGGCACCCGCATCTATTGGTAGGAACAAGCAGATTAACGAGATGCAAACTAAAAATAATAAAAAGATACGAGTCATAATAATCCTCCCTAATATCCTTAGCTATCCTCCTTTAATCTTTATGAAAATTGTGGAAAGGGGGCAAGTTTAACTTGCCCCCAAGTATTGAGTTGACGTTTGTTTTCTATCGACCGGTCTTGATCTGCGCCCAAGTCATGGGTAGCTTTGTCTTTGGGTTCACTGACCGAAGGTTCGCGTCCTCAAACCAATCGATCATGTTCCGCCAGAGGAGCCATGAATTCCCTTGGCCAAGCTCCTTCTGACCGAAGCCCATGTTCATATTGGTGATTTCGGCACTGCCGCTCAGGACATAAGCCCCTCTTTGAACCCGTCCATAGACAATAATGGCAATATTGGGATCGCCGATATCTTCGGCTGCCACCTCAGCGTGTCCGGGCAACAGACCTACATCGTAACCGGGAAAATCCCCGTCGCCTACGAAGGTCGGATCTGGAGACTTAGAGGTATCGATGATGCCACCTACCATATCTTTGGTCAGCGGGGTGCCCTCAACGTACGCAAGGCAGCATTTGTCCGCCACAGGGAACCCAGCCAATGCCTTGTCCATACCGTCCCAAAGGGCTACCAACGGTCTATCTTCGGGATCCCGACCGCCGGTGCTGATGACGCCATGACCTTCGTCCATGAACTCCTTGAGTTTGTTACCATTTTTTTCAATCCACGCCTGCAGGTCTGGACTATCCCGCCAAATGTGGTAATTGAATACAATAACATCCCATTCGCCACTCCAGAGTTCCCTTTCAAATCTTGCGATATCGTCGCCAATGATCTCTAGGAAGTCTTTACCTTCTGTAAAGCCAAACTGCTTGAAGATCGCGTCATACCACGTACCTTGAAGCGCGGTTGGAATTTTTCCGCCATCAAATGCAGCAGGATCTCGAGCGGGCGGTCCCCAAACACCCCAGCTTTCGGGCGTGTTGTTAAACACTAAAAATGTGACGTCACGTGCCTCAACGGCTGAGGGTAAGCTCCAAATGGCTCCAATCGTGAGGAGCGTTATAAGGATTAAAGATACTTTTATCCGTAACATTGTCTTATCCTCCATAATTAAAGTGTCCATCCAAAAAATCCGAGGGAGTTACCTATATGTTGCGCCGGTCTTCCCATCTGACTTTCGGGATAGGTTTATTAATCGTTTTCAACTTTTTGAGTTGGGTAGTATTGTCATCGACAATACCCCTTATATAATCCAATTTATCAGAATTGCAAGTGCGTGTCAACTGAAAAATTACAAATTTTAAAAAAGTGTTAAGTAGATATGACGTTACACTTGGAGGAACAATCCTACAAATATAGCGTATCAGTACGCTTAAAATCCTCGCGGCCTGCTTCATGGTATCTAAATGGGAATCTATTGAGAAGCGCCGATAACCGATTCCATCTCCTTGTAAGCTACAAGACAATCCTTGACAAGAAACAGGAGATAGGCTAAAATTGCACGTGGAAAGCGAATCGACAGTCGGAGGAGAGCAGTGGCAGGACTAACGCGGCGTGATTTCATTAAAACATCGGCGTTGGCAGGTGCTGGTTTGATGACAGGCTGCCTGCGACAAAAGCCAGAAGGGGTCATTTTCAAAGGTTGGCCCTATGAACCGGACCTTGTGCGCAAGAATATCGAATATTTCGAGCGTCAATCTAATGTGAAGGTTGCCTACGAAGCGGTATCGGGCAACTACCACGATAAGATGGTTGCGCTATTCGTTGGGAAGACGCCGATGGATTGCTGCTACGTTCGTGACGATGATCTGGCAGAGTGGGTCGAAGCTGGTTGGCTGCGTCCTTGCGATGACCTGCCCGGTGCCGATCAGTATCTGGAAGATATCTTCGATTATAATACGGACGCAATGACCTACGGGGGCAGACGCTACGGTCTTCCCTATTATACCGACTTTACTGTCTGGCTCTATAATGAGCAGATGCTTCAGGCAGCGGGCTTTGACGCGCCAGCGCAGACCTTGGACGAATTGACTGAACAAGCGATTAAAGTCAAAGAGGCACGGGTGAAATCTCCCGACGGGGATGTTATCGAATATCCAATTGTGCTGGGTTTCCGTCAGAATGTCACCGGTTTCAACGACTGGTGGTCACTGAACTATGCAAGCGAGGTTGATCTGTTTGATGATGACATCAACCCAATTTTCCCGGACGATGAAGGACGACAGGCGGAGAAGATCCTTCAGTGGCTTGTCGACGGCATCCACAAGCACCGCATTATCGACATCAACTCATTAACGATGCCGGATATTCGAGAAAACATAGCAGCGGGTAGACAGACATTTTGCTTGATGAGCAAGTACGATGTGGAATGGATAAACAACCGCGAAAACTCCGCTGTCTCTGAAGCGTATCTGAGCCAACGCGGCATCCCTGAAACAGAAACTCTCCACGCAAAGGTTATCAAGATGGCACGCCTCCCTTCTCTCGAACCCGAACAGCACGGCACCTTGGGGTGGACACGGATGTATAGTCTAACCGCTCACTGCCAAGAGGACCAACTACTGGAGGCATGGAAGTTGATGCAATTCCTCGGTGGCAGGGACGCGACCGTTGACTATTATACCGCGCGGCGCTGGTTCCAGCTTCGGGGCTTGGGATTCGCGTTTATATCTCTGATGGATGATCCGGAGATTGTTGCACTGACGGAGAAGTGGGGTAATATCCAGCTCGTTAAGGAACTATCGAAAGTCGCCCGCATCCGGGAAAACATCAAAGCCCCATGGTTCCCCGATTTTAATGTGTACTACCAGCCAGAGATCCAGAAAATCCTGCTGCGTCAACAATCTCCCCGCGATGGGCTGGGACGGATGGCGAAGCGGTGTCAGGACTTCAAGCGGGAGTGGTCCTAGCACGCTGATAGCTCGTATCTAAAAGTATAGGCAGGAAAGGGAGAAGTGACAGGACTAACGCGGCGTCATTTTCTCAAAACATCAGCATTGGCGGGTGCCGGCTTGATGGCAGGTTGTCTGCAGCAAAAGCCCGAAGGCGTTATCTTCAAAGGATGGCCCTACGAGCCGGACCTCGTGCGTAAAAACATTGAATATTTCGAGCAGCAGTCAAACATCACTGTCGCTTACGAGGCGGTGTCGGGTAACTACCACGATAAAATGGTCGCATTGTTCATTGGTAAGGCACCGATGGATTGCTGCTATGTGCGTGATGACGACTTTGTTGAATGGATTGAGGCGGGGTGGATCCGTCCGTACGAGGGTATGCCCGGAGCGGATGCATACGGCGACGACATCTTCGACTACAACCTAGAGGCGATGAGTTACAAAGGGGAACGCTACGGGCTGCCCTATTACACGGACTTTATGGTATGGGCATACAATGAATCGATGGTGCAGGCAGCGGGATATGAGCAATCAGCGCGGACACTGGACGAGTTGACGGAACAGGCGATAAAAATAAAGGAAGCGCGGGTCCGTAGTCCTGACGGTGATTTAGTTGAATATCCGATTATGCTGGGGTTTCGGCAGGTTGTTACCGGGTTCTTTGATTGGTGGACGTTGAACTACGCCTCCGAGATTGATCTGTTTGATGACGATCTAAATCCAATTTTTCCCGATGATGAAGGGCGACGTGCAGAGAAGATCCTTCAGTGGATTGTCGACGGTATCCACAAGCACCGTATTATTGACATCAATTCCCTGACCTCGCCACTGATTCTGGAGAATTTCGCAGCGGGGCGTCAAGCATTTGCGATGATCATCCGACACAATATGGAATGGGTCAATAATCGTGAGAACAGTGCCGTTGTCGAAGCCGATCTTCGGGCGCGGGGTATCCCCGAATCTGAAACCCTCTATGCTAAACCCCTTAAAATGACATACATCCCCTCCCTTGAACCGGGGCAAAACGGCACGCTCGGCTGGACGCGGATGTACTGCCTAACGACGCACTGTCGTAAAGAGCACTTATTAGACGCTTGGCAGTTAATGCAGTTTCTGGGGGGCAAAGATGCAGCAGGCGACTATTACACAGCGCGGCGTTGGTATCGCTTATCCGGCTTGGGCTTTGCCTTCAAGTCCCTGCTCGACGATCCCGACATTATCGACCAGACCAACCTATGGGGTGACATCGAGATGGTCAGGGCATTGTCAGAGGTAGCACGTATTCGCGAAAACATCAGAGCCCCATGGTATCCCGATTTCAACTTCTATTCGCAGCCCGAAATCCAGAAGATTCTTATCCGCCAAGTCTCTCCACGCGATGGGTTGGCGCGGATTGCGAAGCGGTGTCAGGAATTGAAGCGGGAGTGGACTTAAAGATTAGTGAGGACTTTTAACTGTGAGTGAAAGCACTTTGGAGGATCCAACCGTCGCAGAAAGCAAAACCGTTTCGGGTTTGACAACGAAAGAGCGTGGTGATCGCATTTTCGCCTATCTGCTCAATGTGCCGAGCGTTATTCTTATCCTTGCACTGATCGCGTATCCGGTTGTCGTATCGTTATGGACCAGCTTACACCGCTACAATCTGCGCCGTCCGGACGATCATGCCTTCATTGGCTTGGGCAATTATATTGATGTATTGACCAGTTACGATTTTTGGCATTCGCTCCGCGTTACCCTCTATTTTGGGGGGATGTCGGTGGCGTTGGTTATCGTTGTTGCGATTAGCATTGCTGTACTTTTCAACGAGCAATTCAGAGGGCGGGGCCTCGCGCGCGCCCTGTTGTTAATTCCGTGGGCAGTGCCGGGTATCGTCAACGGCTTGATGTGGGCGGGCTTATTCGGTGAGCACGGCGCGTTTAACCAGATGATGGGCGATTTCGTCGGGTTTTTCAATCGCCTAACAGGTGCTGAGATTGAATATCTGGGCATGGCTTCGCCGTTTGTCGCACTCAACGCCGCTATTGCCGCTCACGTCTGGCGGAGCGTACCGTTTGCATGTATTATCTTTTTGGCTGCGTTGCAGGCAATTCCCAGTGAGCAATACCGCGCGGCACAAGTAGATGGCGCGAGCGCATGGCGTCGTTTCCAACACATCACGCTGCCGTGGCTGCTGCACCCAATCATGATCGTCGCTATCATTGAAACAATGAATGCTTTCCGCGGTGGTTTCGACATTATCTACGCCCTAACTGCGGGCGGTCCCGGCGATGCGACCTATGTCATCGCGTGGCAGACTTACAAAGAAGCCTTTGGACGCCTCAACTTCGGCGGGTCAAATGCCTACTCCTACCTAATCACGCTTATTACCATGGGACTAGCGATTATTTATATTCGAGTGTTGTATCGTCGAGGCACCGTTCAAGGCTAAGAAGGGGATTTTGTGAATAGACCAGTTGTCAAACGAACTATTTTATATGTGCTTGTAGTGATTGCGGCGCTGTATATTGTAATACCGTACCTGTGGGTTGTATTGGTTAGCTTCATGCAGGAGCGCGAAGCGACGCAACTGCATTGGATTCCACGCGAGCCGACGTTAGAAAACTATCTGATGTACTTCCGTGTATACGGTGATAGTGCGGAAATCGGTGCAGCAACAGCGCGACAGTTTCCGCGTGCGATTCTCAACAGTTTCATCATCGGGGGGACGGTGATGTTTATCAATCTGTTCTTCGGGTCGCTTGCAGCGTATGCGTTGGCGCGGATGAATTTTGGTGGTAACCTTGCCCTATTGTTGTTCTATCTCGGTTCGCGTAGCGTGCCGGGTGTGGCGATTATGATACCGATGTATCTCGTGATGCGGAGCTACGGTTTGTTAGATACTCACATTGCGGTGATCCTTGCGCATGTAACCTTTACCCTACCGTTCACTATCTGGATCCTTAAGGGCTATTTCCAGACGGTGCCGCTCGATTTAGAGCGGGCGGCGCGGGTCGATGGCTGTTCCCGTCTCGGTGCACTGTTCCGTGTATTCCTGCCGGTAACGACTCCCGGCATGATCGCAGTGGGTATTTTCTCTTTCATCTCGTCGTGGGGCGAGTTTTTCTTCGCCCTCTTGTTCACCTCTACCATATTCTCAAAACCTGTGACTGTGGTAGCGTCAGACTTTGCACAGGAGCTGCAAATCGACTTCACAATTATTGCCGCCGGTGGAGTGTTGGTGGTACTGCTTCCGATTATCCTTGCGTTCATCTTCCAACGATTCATCATTCACGGCATTGGCGGCGCGGTGACGGGATAACTCTGCAAAAAGAAAAGCAGTAAAATCTGCGGAGGAAAGGATAGGTAATTTTTCGTGAAGCGAGGAACAGTTATATTAATACTAATGTTGCTGCTATCATCAGCCTCTGCAGAGGTGCTTCGTCACGATTTCAGCAATCTGGATTTGGAGGGTTGGGTTATCAGCGAAGATCACCAGGCAGCATCTATTGAAAATGGTGAATTGATTGCAGGCGTTCCGCCTCCCCAACCCGACATCACAACTCTCGTTTTGTTACCCTTTAAAGGGATGCCCGCCAGTGATTATGATGTCGCGGTGTCTGTGAAACTCGATCTTTTCGTGGTCCACCCGATTGTTGCTAACGGAACAGGAATTGGACTCCGTGGGCATTCAACTGAAAAATTCTTCGGGCTTGTAGAAAACGACAAGTTACAAGATCCGCGATCTCTGGGTGACTTAGGTTACTATTTTTTTATTGGACAGAACACCGAAGAACAATGGGGTGTTGGCGCATCAATTTGGCATATCGAGCAGGTGCTGGTAAATGCAGAAGGAATTATTCGGGGAATATTCGTAGAGAATACATTGCTGAGATTTGCACCGTTTGATGTCAAATTGGGTGAGTGGTATCGCCTAAGAGTCATAGCAGAGGGAAATCTATTCCGAGTGTTTATCAACGAAGAGCAGATGCTGGGATTGAGAGATGTCCGCTATTCCGAAGGGATAATCTTTCTGTCGTCGGGATTTGGCAACCTTGCTCGTTTTGACGACTTTGAGGTAACATACGATGCTGCTGCCGCTGTCCAACCGCAGAAAAAATTGACAACAAGGTGGAGTGAAATAAAAATCGAATCCCGATAAATTGGTGCTTAAAAAATTAAAGCAATTTGGACAAATTGTAGATATATAGTTGAGCGCATGGGACAGGAGGAATTCTTTGGCAAAAGTTGTTATTGAGCACCTTACAAAACATTTTGGCGAGGTTGTCGCGGTAGATGACCTTTCCTTAGAGATTGTAGACCGCGAATTTTTGACATTGCTTGGACCGTCGGGTTGTGGCAAAACCACTACGTTGAACATTGTCGCAGGATTAGAAGATCCAACAAATGGACGCGTATTTTTCGACGACGACGACGTAACTGATGTTCCACCGGAACGACGCGACATAGCGATGGTTTTCCAGACCTACGCACTATACCCCCACATGCGGGTTTACGATAATATTGCCTTTGGGTTGCGAATGCGTGGCACACCGACTGACGAGATTGACAGGCTTGTGCAAGATGCGGCGAAAGCGATGGAGATTGATCACCTGCTCAAGAGAAAACCGCGTGAACTCAGTGGAGGGCAGCGACAACGAGTCGCATTAGCGCGCGCCATCGTCCGGAATGCTCATGTGTTCCTGCTTGACGAACCGCTCTCGAATCTCGACGCCAAATTGCGCGTGACAATGCGTACCGAACTCAAGCGGCTGCACGCTGAATTGGAAAAAACCTTTGTCTATGTCACGCACGACCAAGCGGAATCGCTCATCATGTCGGATCGGATTGTGGTGCTCAACGAGGGGAAACTCCAACAGCTGGGGACGCCTGAAGAGATCTACAATCAACCTGCCAATGCGTTTATCGCAGGCTTTGTTGGGAGTCCACCGATGAATTTCTTTGACGGTCAGTTGCAAAATGGCGGTGGAGAAGGGTGGGTAGTGAAGGGAGAAGGATATACCTGTGATTTTACACCGGCATCGACGCGACGTCTAACTGAGAACGCCTCGACAGAGGTACAACTCGGTGTGCGTCCGGAAGATATTGAGGTGCTACCGGATGAATCACCTTCTGCCCAAGCCACCGTTGTGGTGCGAGAACCGTTGGGCAGCGACCTATTTCTCACTTTGGAATTGGGCGGCGTGACTTTTAAGGCGCGAACCCACCCCGACGCGCGCATTGACCGTGGCGACAATGTGCCAATCCGTTTTAGGCCAACCAAGGTCCATCTGTTCAATCGAACCACAGGGGCAACGCTCCTTGAGTCTAGGCAGTGAGGTAATCAAGACCCTTCTACGGGATTTCAAACGGGATTGTCGCTAAAAATGTTGCTTCCGCTCGGCGATTGTGCGTCTGTGCAGCGACCACGGAACCGTAGACATTCCCCAGATAGAAGATACCCCCAAGTGTTCCAAGTGCCCAGCCCTTGCGAGAGGAAATTCCATTTTCGGAAAATCCATCGTAAGTTCCCCATCCCAATACACCTAAAAAGAACACGGTGAGCAGCGCGTCATTGAGACGTCCGACATAGACCCTACCGCTGCCTGGCAGGACAGTGGACAGAAATCCCGCCAATAATGGACTTTTGGACGGAAGCGCTTTCCCAGCTTCACCGTACCTTTTGTATACTGACACACGATGGCTGACTGCCTCTGGTGTTCCACTCAAGTCGAACTGATCGAAGTGTTGAATAGCACTTTCCCACCGCTTTTGCGTTAGTTTGCTCATGCCAATCAGCATCTGTGATTTCCAGCGATATTCCCCTCCCTGAAACAGTCCTTGTGATTCCTTGAGAAAATCGATGGATTCGTCGTACCGCTCCACCAAGAAGTAGGTTGCACCGAGTTCATATCGTGCTGCATTGGAATCGGATTGTGCCTGAAGGAATTGAACTGCGCGATCGGGTTGCCCGCCTAAGCGATAACTCTCGGCGATGCGACGTAAAATATCATCGTCCAGACCTGCCGGTTGAGAAAAGAGATAACGCTGATACTCACCCGCTGCGCGGAGATAGTCACCTTGTGCAAAAAGATAATCTGCGAATTTGCGGATGTTTGCCGGTTGATAATAATCGATTTGTGGGCTGTCCGCAACTGCTATCAACACTGGAAACAGAGAACAGAACCCGGTGAGGAAAATAGCGTGACGATAAATCATCTGGTCAACGCCTCCCGTGAGTATGCCTCAACCGGATCGATATACTTGCCTATTGCTTCGTCAAAGGTATAGTGTGTATGTAGCGCGATTCCGTTGTCACGCAGCAGACGGTCAGCGGTCAACAATACACCGCGAAAGAAACCGTATTCTTGGATTGATCCCATGCCGAATCTGGAGCAACTGGGAGAGAAATTGCAGGCGGGCAGGTCTTGTGTCGAAATGTATTTTTGGTAGAGACGGATTAGCCCAGTCGAAAATAGGCGGACCGGTGTCGATTCTTTGAAATTAAAAGGGATGGCTTCCTGCTTTTGGTGTACTATCTGGATTGGATTTGCACGCAGGATAAAGGCGAGATCGGCAGACTCCTCAGGCGTGGCAGCCCATCCCCGCGACGAAGCACACAGAATTAGGATGATCCAGATACCGAGTAGACGAATTACCATTTGGCCTCCTTGATTTTCACCTCTTTGGGTATCTTGGATTGTCCAATTCGATTTACATCAGAGGTGTCCGGATGACTGCCTCAAGAACGTGAGCACGCGGGGACTGCGAGACGAGAAGCAGGATTAAATCCGCGACCTCTTCTGGCAAGGTTAGGTTCTCGATGACGTCGTCTGGATGGTTATCGCGGCGCATCTTGGTGTCGACGGGTCCCGGACATACCACACTCGCTTTGACACCGTGTGGACGACCTTCGTTGTTCGTGGTTTCGGTGAAACCGACAACGCCAAATTTGGACGCGCAGTACGCCCCGCCGTTGGGATGCCCATTTTTACCCGAGACTGACGAAACGTTGACGATATGTCCGGATTTCCGCTCGCACATGTGACTGAACACTGCCTGTGTGCAGAGGAAAACACCTTTGAGGTTAACGGCGATATTGAGGTCCCAATCCTCCTCCCGAATCTGA
This sequence comes from Candidatus Poribacteria bacterium, assembly GCA_965220385.1. Lineage (GTDB taxonomy): Bacteria > Poribacteria > WGA-4E > WGA-4E > PCPOR2b > PCPOR2b. Next base: position 5,746,208 of record OZ244825.1, read on the forward strand.
GGAATCGGATTGTGGATGGCGACGCCGGCGTTGTTGACAAGAATATCGATCCTGCCGAACCTGTCGAGCGCCCCTTTCGCCATCGCGTCCACCTGCGATTTTTGCGTTACATCGGTTGGTATTGTGAGGGCTTGGCGACCGAGTGAAGACACCTCACCTGCGACGGCTTCAATCTCTGAGAGCGTTCGCGCCGCAAGCACCAAATCTGCCCCCTCTCGCGCAAAGGCGAGCGCAGTTGATCTGCCAATTCCGCGTCCGGCACCGGTAATAATTGCAACCTGGTTTTCAAGCTTCATTCGTATGACTTTGCCTCCGATTGGTGGAGATATGCCTCGGCTTGGCTCATTTATTTCCCGGTTTCCACACTGTTTTCTTCGATGTAATCGAAATTGATATCGTAGCCTAACCCCGGTCCCTGCGGCAAATGGACGTACCCCTCGTCGTCCATAGCGTCAATCTTTGAATGTAGCCAAGGCTCGACTTCATCGTAGTCGATAAACGGGTGGAGGAGTCCCCTCTCGTAGAATTCGCCGGGGATACCCATTGCGCCTAACACTTGGAGATTTCCGCCGCCGCCGCCGTGTACCTCCATCGCCATGCCAAACGATTCTGCCAGATGCACGGTTTTCATCAACGGTGTAATCCCTCCCACATCTCCCACACCACCTCGCAGGATGTCCGCAGCACCGCGCAGAATCCACTCTGCTCTGGTGTACATCTTTCCTTCGGCGGTTTCGGGTCCCACAACCGGGATATCCAACTGTTCTGCCAGCCATGCATAGGAAGATGTGCTGTGTTCATCCATCGGCTCCTCGAACCAGTAGTAGTTGAGTTTCTCAAGTTCTCTGCCGATGTAGAGTGCCTGTTCCCGACTATAGTAATGGTAGCAGTCCAGCATCAGAGGAATATCGTCACCCACAGCCTCTCGCACGGCAGCGCACGCCTTGACATCCATCTTGGGGTCAGGAGCCCACGCAATGGGTGGCATCCAGGTGTGCAGCTTGATCGCTTTGTAGCCACGCTGTATGCACCACTCGGCGAATCGACCATAGTCATCTGGACTGCTGAGCCCCCCTGGTTCTTCATCACCGCACATGGTGCTGGCGTAGGCGAGAACTTTGTCTCGATAGCCGCCTAACAGCTTATAGACCGGTTGATCAAAACAGCGCCCGGCAAGATCCCACAGCGCCATGTCCGCTACACCGATCACATTGTCTGTGAGATTTCGATGGATTCGCTGCCAGTGCTTAAGCCGTTGCCATAGTTTTTCACGATAGAATGGATCTTCCCCAACCAGTGCAGGTTTGAAGATCTGCTCCACGATGGCGGGGCTGCCACCAAAGGCGTAACCCGCTAAACCTTCGTCGGTAACGATCGTGACTAGCGTTTGAGTTGCATCGTGTTCGGGTCCAGGATGCCCGTGACCCTCGGAATCCCTGACGTGGTTCGTCCTATACTTGAATGTTTGGGTCTTTATGTCCACAATCTTCATTGTCTTTTACCTTTTGCGTGTCACATTTCACTTGCGCAGTTTCTCAATCATCCCAAACAGATTTTTCAGACAGATTCGAGAGGCTTCCTCACCCGCTTCGGAGAACGCAGTTCCGCCCGGACGGTTGAGTAGAGCATCATCAATCTTTAGGGTTGGACGCCAGTGCGTTTCGAGGCAAAGGTGTCCCTCGTAACCGTCGTCAACAAACGCCTGAAGCTGTCCCTGCCAGTCGATTACGCCCTTACCGACCTCAACTGATTCCAACTCGCCCGTTTCAGGATTTTCACCGGCATCCTTCAGATGAGCGTGCACCATCAGCGGTTTGATTCTATCATAGGCGTTGGGATAGGGCTGTTCGCCGCCTTCCGCGTGGGCTTCGTTCGCGGGGTCCCAAATAGCACGGATGTTGGGAGAATCAATTTCGCGAATAAATCGTTCTGTCAGCTTGACGGTTGATAGGGAGGTTGAGGCTTCGTTTTCCATCCCCAAGATCATTCCCTCTCCATTCGCCATCCCTAACGGTTCGTCATAGGAGCCAATAATCTCGTTCCACCGTTCCTCGACGTTGTCCGTTCTCCAAAAGACGAAAGTACGGATGAGGTTGATATCAAACGCTTTCGCCACCTCGATACATCGCTTAAGAATTCCAAGGTGTTCTTCCCGTTCTTCCGCGTTGTCAATATCACACTTGAAGAATGGCGAGGCGATTCCAACGATCTGAATTCCGGTTCCATCAAGAATTCGCTTCATCTCATTGATATCGTTCTCCGTTAACTCTTGGGGTGGTTTATCCCACACAGATCGAATCTCGATTGAGTCAAGGTTCAATTCCTGTGCAACATTGACAACCGTTTGAAAATCCTGCGAAATTTCATCACCAATAACCCCTATTTTGAACATTACCTACTCCTTGTGTGCAAAGCACGGTGAATTTATGTTTGCGCTTTGTGCTGATTCAATGATATGAGTGCCCTCCACCGGGGAAGATTCCTTGCTGAACTTCCAATTTATAGTGTGTAACAGCCCGATGAATTTCTTTTCCCATGTTTGCGTACTGCTTGACGAATGACGGCGAACGCTCAAAGAGCCCCAGTATATCATGGAGCACCAATACCTGCCCATCACAGTCAGGACCTGCCCCGATGCCGATTGTGGGAATCTGTAACGATTTCGTAATTTTTCTGCCCAATTTTTCTGGGATCGATTCAAGCACAGTTGCAAAGCATCCAGCAGCCTCAAGTGCCTTTGCATCATCAGCAATGAGCAACGCCTCGGACCGCTTGCGTCCATGCACCCGAAATTTTTCACTCGTTTGTGGTAATAACCCAACATGTCCCATCACCGGGATGCCAGCATCAACAAGTGCTGTTACAATCTCTGGTTTGTTACCCTCGAATTTTACCGTATCGGCGCCGACATCACAAAGGGCACGTGCGTTTTTGACCGCCTGTTCCGGAGTTTCATAAGCTTGATGTGGAAGATCGGCAACCAATAAACAGGTTGTATTGGCTCGTGCCACGATTCGGGTATGATGGATCATATCTGCCATCGTCACTGACCGTGTGTCTTCGTAGCCCAAAACTACCATGCCGAGCGAGTCCCCAACAAGGATGATGTCGATATCAGCATCGTTGAGGATACGAGCTGTCGGGTAGTCATACGCAGTCAGCATCGCAATTTTTTGTCCATTCTGTTTCATTGCCTGAATGACATCAGCTGTTTTTTTCATGGTTATTTCACGGTCTTGATTCATCTTTTATCAGCGTTGCTATTTGATGTTCAGAATTCAAAGACGCACTCCATCAATGCCCACCACTCCTCCGGTTTTCTTTCGGGCACCGGTTCCTGATAGGTTCGCATCAGTTCATCCCACTCGCGGCAGCGCGGATGCTGTTCCAGATAGCGTGGAAAATCCTTTTCGACATCAAACTCATCAACTGTTTCCATTGCCATAAACATCCTGCGACCGAGTAGGTAGATATTCATCTTCGTGATACCGATCGTGTGCAGACTCTCTAAGACTTCGGGCCAAACGTTGCTGTGATATTCTTTGTATTTTTCGATAATTTCTGGATCGTCTTTCAGATTGATTGCCAAACCGAAATGCTTCATTTTTGTCTCCTTCAATCTATTGCGGAAATAGCGCGATCATTGTACAATATCGTTGCATAATTATCACTGAATTATTAGGATCTGTCAATAGCAAATTTTGTGAGTCAGAATTCCCATTGACACGATTTCCTATGATAAGTATAATTCAGTGGATTTCAGACACGGCGGAATCATCAGAGAAGAGGCGACGAAATACAAACTCGTGGTGGTAAGGGGATAGGCATGTCGAAAAAGCACAAGGATAAAGAAACCAAAAAGCGGAAAGATCAACACACTGAAAAAGATTTCATCAGGACCCAGCCGACGGATAAGCCCGTAGAAGAACGAAAGAAATTGAAGCGTAAGTTCTATGAGAAAGAACTTGACCGACTTCAGCTAGAGTTAATCAAGTTTCAAGAGCATATTCAGGGCAACGGGTTGAAGGTCGTCGTGGTTTTTGAAGGTCGTGACACCGCAGGCAAAGGGGGAACCATTCAGCGAATTACGGCACCACTGAATCCTCGTATCTGTCGAGTCGTTGCTTTGGGCACCCCAACTGAACGTGAGAAAACGCAATGGTACTTTCAACGATATGTGCCCCATCTTCCGGCCGCCGGTGAGATGGTAGTTTTTGACCGAAGTTGGTACAATCGCGCTGGTGTCGAACGGGTGATGGGTTTTTGTACTGAGGAAGAATACTACGAGTTTTTACGCTCCTGCCCGGAATTCGAGCGAATGCTGGTGCGATCCGGCATTATTCTGATTAAATATTGGCTATCCGTGGATGCTGGAGAGCAAGCGCGTCGTTTCCAGAAGCGGATCAGCAATCCAACCAAACGTTGGAAACTCAGCAAGATCGATCTAGAATCTCGTAAAAAATGGGTTGATTATTCCCGTGCTAAAGATGAAATGTTTAAATATACGGATATTAAACAAGCACCTTGGTATGTGGTTGATGCCCATGACAAAAGACGCGCACGGCTGAATTGCATTCATCACCTACTGGGTCAAATCCCTTACGAAGCCTTACCCCATACAATCATAGAATTGCCACCCCTCCAAGATGATACCGGATATGTCCGGACCCCTATCACAGATCAAACTTTTGTGCCAGACCTGTACCCGTAAATTTGTAAGTCCCTAATCCACGGCACCATAAACCGACTACACTTAATCTTAGGTGCGATTTGTGTTATAAACTATTACTTAACACAAGTTTTGTATGCTATGTATTGTAGAGAATACAATTTTTATGACCTACGTAGCCAACTGTAGGTGCTTGCATCCCGCCTGCCTGCTCCCGCTTCTTAGTCCCGCCTGTCCCGATTTATCGGGGATTCATCGGGGGCTTGTCGGAGTCCCGTGCCGTTCCCCCGATAAATCGGGATTAAGAAACGTGCATCCCGACGAGTCGGGACCTGCTCCCGATTCATCGGGCCTGCCCCGATCTTATCGGGGGATTCATCGGGGCGGGGCATCCCCGGTGACAGGGTCCTCTCGGCTTGGCCCGCACCAGCTGTGCTGAAAGATGTAAGTCTGTAGGCAGAGCACTTGCCTCGCACTGAAATGTGTAAGTCCTATTTTTGTAACTTTTGGGCAGCCGTTCACGTTTCGTATCACGAACTTACGCAAACATGAATTTGTATCTATTTTATTGCACCGATGTGTCGCTAAGGAGAGCTAAATGCCCAAACATCATACTTATGTCGCCACCTGCATAAAAGAGGCACCGCTCCAGTGGGGAATGGAACTTGAAGCGCTAGACAATCCAGTACCGTCCAAAATTGTACGTTTTCCAAATTTGACGCAACCGCTTAACACGACACCATGTTTTCAGTCCAACTGCGATCCGATAGCTTATTTCAAGCAACTGGTCAAAGGTATGCCAGAGATGCTTCGAGAGTATCATGCACGGATTCTCAGGCAGATTCAAGGGCGAATGGATCAATTGGAAGTCGGGGAGTGTTGCTACGTTAAAATTTCATATATTGATAGCAGAGGGGGCGTCAGCCCTTATAAGTACAACATCGAGCTTATTGATCCGCCGTCTGATGAATCACACGATGATTGCCCAAATGAGGTTGAACTTGAAAGTGCAGGGCTGCCCTCCGCTGCACCAAGCATAGACAACCTCTACCCTCCTTTTATGGATGAAATAGGTTCGGATTGGGAGGAATCGAATGCAATGCTTGGTGATGAGCAGATCGATTTGCCTATCAACAACGACACTGATCCGCTCGAGCTCATCACGCAATTGCACGAGGAGATCCAGGAATTACAAGGAGATTTAGATCGGATCAAAAATAGAATTGCAGAAGCAGTGGTTCCAGCTTGTCAAAGCTTGGGCCAACAGGTGGAATTGAGTGCAGAGCGAGTTCCAATGGAATGCACGGAAATTGCGGAAATACAGGAAACGGATGCAGACTTACCGGTGACCGAGGACGATCAACGCAAGGAAATACTCCTCAATTTAGACGAACAGAGCGCGATTGAATACATGATCAATGAGCAGGTAGTCACCGAATCGCAGCTGAGAGATGCGTGCCGTATTTCTAATCCGGTTGGTGTGATGAATCGTGTGATTGAAAAGATGGAACAGTGCAATTTTCCGTGGATTTCCACGGAAGAAAGCCAAAATGGAGAGCTTATTTATATGTGGAGTGCTCCAGGGTAATTAAGGCTACTCACTTCCTGTACTATTCGCGTAGATATCAGCGATAATCGCGTTTATCTTTAACCCTACCTCCCCTGTACAGCGGATTGGCAAACCTGTACGCATCTGATTGACAAGGGCTTCAACTAACCCCGTGTGCATATACGGGGTGGTTGGTTGGTCGAATGACTCGCTTTTGTCCTTCGTCTCAAGCGTCAGGTTTCCGCTGTTAAGTGGGTTACAACGTAAACTCCCTTCCGTACCGTAGACCTCAACTTCGTCAATTGACACGCCAACATTCCAGTTGATATTCGCGGCGGCATGTGTCCCGTTTTCGAAGCGTAATGTGAAGACGGCAGAATCGTCAACCGGATAGGGCAGATGCACATTTTCTGCGTACCCACACGCTGATACCACATCCCCCAATAGATACATCAGCAGATCAATTCGGTGGCTTCCCAAGTCCATTAAGACACCTCCGCCACTAATCTCCGGATCAGTGCGCCACGCACCCCACTCATGATTGCTCGGATCGTAAGAAGCGGTGTGGTTCACTCGTGCCAATACCACCTCCCCTATTGCGCCCGCCTGCATCAATTCCTTCATCTTTATCATATTTGGGAAAAAGGGTCTGTAGTAAGCAATTGTGAGTGTGACGTTGTTCTCACGGCAGGCATCGACCATCTGCTGGCACTCGGCGACATTCATCCCCATCGGCTTTTCACAAAGGACATGCTTCCCCGCCTCTGCGGCGAGAATTGTCTGTTCGCAATGGAGATGTGGCGGTGTTGCGATATAGACTGCGTTAATCCCGTCATCCGCCAGCAGCCCTGCAACCGTATGATAGGCGCGTTTTGCGCCATGTCTTGCTGCAAAATCTTCCGCCTTCTCTCTATCACGGCGCATGACCGCTATTAGTTCAGAACCTTCAACTGTATAGAGCGGCGGCCCGCCTTTGTACTCCGCCACATCACCGCAACCGAGTATTCCCCATCGTAGTAATGCCATATCTTCCTCTTCGTAGATTTTGTCAATGAGCTGTTGTTTTCGTCCAATAATTCTTTACGGTTGTAGCCGTTTCAACCAATTTTCAACGCGGAGTTGCAGAAACGCGTGAGCCCGACCTGACCAGAGATAATCGAGTGTCAGACCCCGAAAAATTGGCATCGGGCTCATCTGAAGGCGCAGGTCCTCGGTGAACGCTTCAAGCGCTTGATCACCCGACCCTTGTGACAATCGATGCAGCAAAGTTGCCCCATCGGCAAGGTTTCTCACAGAATTGCGTCTTTCCCTAAGAGCGTTGAGTCCTGCCATAGCGTTAGCCAGATCCTGTTCCCGCTGATTGTTCCACCACCGGTCGAGCGACTCTACCGCTGATGCAAAGTGGGTTCCATCATCTTGGAATTCTCCTCGCTGATACGGGTTGCAAATGTACTCGCCCAGATCTGTGAGGATGGAGTCTCTCGACTGCGCGGGATTTAGTTGTCTGCGAAAAAAGTAGTAATCCCCCGGATACTGCGTATACGGTGTCAATCGATAGGCGAGCGAGGCGGTGTGCTTCTCCGCAAGCCCCCTTTCGAGCCACGTATCAATCTGCTGCAATTTGGGTTCAGGCAAGATATTATTCGACTCAAAACCACCCTCCGGGTCAAGGAAGAACGCAAGCGGCAAGGGAACTAATCCACCCTCCCGCATAATGTCAATAGTTTCGTATTCGACGCTCCTGATTATTACCTTGCTTCCTTCGGGGAGTTCTGACGCAATTCGACGGCGCAGATTTGGGTGCGGTGCAAATCCACTTTTTCCCGCTTCGATATTTTCAATCCACCAAGGACAGGCTGTGATTGCTGCCCTACCATCAACGATTGCAGACAAAGTGTGTAGGCCATCTAACATAACCCGCAGGTAGTCCCGGCATTCCGAACAGATGCAGGCACCCGGATCCGCGAACCACAGAACAAAGCTATCCGCTACGTCTGCAAAGGTCTCGATCAGATATTCCTGATAAGGTAGGATGCGATCTTTTCCGCGCTGCCAGCAGAGGGTGATGCCGGTGTAATTAACATCTTCTGCTCGTAGTTCGGGGTAGCGCAGCCAGGTCGAAGGTGGCACAGTTCCGATCGAAAATCCGACATGGGTTTCCATACCCATCACGCGGGCGTACGCCAGTGCGTCATGCCAGACCTGATAACGCCACGCATTGGAACCCAACCCCGGTTCGTCCGGGTGATAATACTGCGTGGGCCAGATATAGAGCTTCAACAAATTACAGCCCGCTACATTGAGAAGTTCAATGTACCATTTCCAATCGTCAAGGCTCCACGTATCCGTTGTCAGCGGTGCGATGTTCCACGGAATGCTTGAAGCGTACACGCCTCGCGTTGTGTACGGTGTGTCATCGTCAGCAAAATTGCGAACCATACGAAACTGAACATCGTCCCCGGTCCTTCCGACAAGGCGATAGCCCTGCTTGGCATAGACGCGGATTGCCCGATAATTTTCCCGGTAACAGGTCAACGCGAGTCCCTGTTCCCCGCGCTTACGGGCGATACCTTCGATCCGCCCCATCAGTTTTTGACCGATACCCCTGTTATGGAAGGCGTCAACAACCGCAACGCCCAAGCCCGGATAACCGCCTTCGCCTCCACCACGGTACCAGACATGCCCGACCAATTTTTCGTTGCTAAACGCACCAATATGGACGCAGCTTGAATTGTGGAGTTCTTCCGCAATCTTCGCGACCGCATCTTGATCGAAGGGGTATGGATGATAAAAAGAGCGACTTGCCTCGGAAAGCCCGTCGAAGAAGGTGGTGATACTTGGAACATCGGCGTCAGCGAGGGCGCGGATGGTTAAATTTGTTGTGTTGTCGCCCATAATGCCCTCTCTCGTTGGACAAAGAAGCGCCTTCGATTTAGCCCGAAATCCCGCCTGTTGCGCGCATCAGGGTTTCCTGCACGAGCAGTTCATGTGACATCGGTCGATCCGGCGGCTGCTTCCCGTTGATAGTTGCTACAAAGGCTTCTAATTCCAGTTCATAGGTTCTACCACGACCCTCCCCGTCTATCTTCACAAACTGCTCGCCTTCTTGGTAACCATCTTTCGCTTCTGCCAGACAGAGACGGATTTGTAGACCGGGCTCAAAGGGTTCGACAATGATAGCACTCCCCTGACTGCCGTACACCTCAAAACGGCGTGCTGCTGGTTGTATCTCCATCGCGGCGATGTCGATAAAGGCGAGGGCATTCTCAAACTCGAAGACGCCCAAGGTATTATCCTGAAACGCTGCCGCTGAACCGGCATCGTTCCTTAAAAACGAGGTTACCTTTACCGGGCGACCCAAAATCCATACGACTTGGTCGAGCATATGGCCGCCCAAATCGAAGAAGATACCGCCATGATGTGTATCACTGATCCGAATGCGGGCATCTTCAGTTATATTCGTGGACATGTGGGCGCGCACGGAGAACACATTGCCTAAAAAGCCCGACTTTGCCCAGTTAGCAACCTGCCTGAAAGCGGAGTGATAGCGCAGCATATAGCCCATCTGAATGAGCAGCCCCTTCTCTTCTGCGGCAGCGACCGTCCGCTGCCACTGGGGCCAGTTGTCGCCGGCGGGTTTATCATACCAGACGTGCTTGCCGGCATTAACGATCTCTTCAGTCTGATCGAGACTTTCCGCGTTGAGTCCCTCGGAAGCAATCGCCACAATGCTTTCATCGTCCAACATTTCGCTTTTGTTGTCGAACCAGTTTACACCCTCAAAGGCGCCGCCTGATCCTTCAAGCGCAGCGCGTTGTTGCTGGTCAGGTTCAAAAACCCCAGCGATTTCGACATCGTCATTCACCTGCATCGCCTGCAACTTGCCGGAGGCGTGTCCATGTTTAGTTCCGTACTGAGCCATTCGTATTTTCGCCATATTTTTCTCCAAAATTTTCGTTACGAGTTTGCCCCAATTCGACCGGGTTTATAGTTACTTATCCAAAGGGTTAATGCGCTCTAACTATACTCGGAAATCTACACCGTGTCAAGTACTTTGCAGTGATCGCATTGGCGATAAGAATTCCTGCTTGTGCAAGGTGTTGTGATGGGGTATTATAGAAAGGAGCAATCAAAATTCGTTGGTATTCTGGTATGTACCGGTTAAAGGCATTTCACACGATTGGGAGGGAATTTCATGCAGAACTCTTCAAGCTACGGCACGATCCTCATTGTCATCGACGGTTGCCGTCCTGACGGTATCCAACAGGCGGATACACCGAGTATTGATACCCTGATTGCACGTGGGGCTTATACCTTTAATGCACAGAGCGTTGTCCCATCCTCTACGCTACCGTGCCATACCTCGATGTTTCGCGGCGTAACCCCGTCACGGCACGGTATCACAACCAACACGTGGGTCCCGATGGTGCGTCCAGTGCCGAGTATCACTGAAGCCGCTCACGCAGTGAAAAAGAAGACAGCGTTCATTTATAACTGGGAACAGCTTCGGGATTTGGCAGCGCCGGGTTCGCTCGATTTTTCCTATTTCAGGGAGAACCTTGACGAACCGGAGGGCGACCTAACAATCGGGCGGATTGCAGCGGAACACATAGTTGCTGAACAACCGGATTTCTGCTTTGTCTATTTGGGCGTGGTGGATATTGTAGGACATCGACATGCATGGATGTCTGAGGAATATATTGAACAGATTGGTATTGCGGACCGGGCAATCGGGATTTTACTCGAAGCACTCGAAAAGGCAAATCTCTTGGAACGTTACTTTATCCTCGTTCAGAGCGATCACGGTGGGCACGGAAAGAGTCACGGAACAGATATGCCGGAAGATTTGACGATTCCGTGGATTGCAGCCGGTCCGAAAATCCAACAGACCGGCGAGATCAAGGAACCAGTACGTATTTTCGACACCGCACCGACGCTCGCTCACGTCTTAGACGTACCATTGTCGGAAGACTGGGAAGGGCAGCCAATCATGGAAATTTTTTGATTGCCACATTAATCGGTAGGAATACGGCACTACCACCTATCAATCAGATGTTCCCTCGAATGCCAACACACGCAACGGAATGGCGTCCGTTCCAAGGACGGGCAGCGGTTGTGCAAAAACGTACACACGACTCTCGCGAAGATCCTCCAGATGAGCAAGACTCTCAATTAACGGAATACCCCGATCAAACAGGATGTGGTGGTTAATCAGTTCGCGGCTGCCCGGCACCTCAAGCCCGGGACTGTCGATGCCGAGTAGCTTTACCCCCGAATCAACCAACCATTGGAGTGCATCAGGCGTAGGATAGGGCGGTCCCCCGCCTTCGGTCGCAGCACGGCGATCCCAACCGAAATAGATAAAAACGATGTCGCCCGCCCGGATTCCTCCGACTTGCGATGCTGCTTCCTCAAGGCGCGGACGTTCAACGGGCATTGACCAAGGCACATCGCTGAGATCTAAGATAGCAGCCTCACCAAAGAATTGTTCGACCGGTACTTCGCCAACCGCTGCGCCGTTCTCGACCGCGTGCAGGGGAGCCTCAACGTGGGTGCCCGCATGACCACTCATCCCGATCTGTGTGACCACATACCAGCGACCTGACGCCGGAGCGGTTTCGGGATCGCTGACAATGCTGTCAATCTGTGTTTCATACCGAACCCACGGATGCTGCCCCTCGCTCGGAACCAGTGGACGGGATAGATCCACGATACGGCTGTAGTGGAAAGTCGGTGCTGTCATTTCCTCTCCCCTCCTCCACGAGCGAACCGTTTGAGTGTTGCGGCAGCTTCTGTTGGTGAATCGTAAACAGGCAGCTCACCGGTCTGCGTCACGCGCCCGTAATATCCAGCTTCGCACAACGCTCGTAGATACGCTGCGTGTTCGGCCGCGGTGGTCTGCGGACGTCCTCGCCCGGGCTCGGCGATGTGTGCGTGGATTAGGTATGGACCCGCTGCAGCAAGCGTATCAAATGACTCGCCGTTCAGTCCCATGTGAAAGAAATCCGCCATCAACTGGATACCGGGACGATTGACCTCCCGAACCACCTCAACCCCTTCTGGAACCGTATTGATAAGGTTCGCGTCATCGTAGTTGTACGGTTCGAGCGCAACCTGTACACCGCGAGGTTCACCAAGGTCAGCACACATCTGAAGAAAATCGTTCACCTGCTCCAGGGCGCGGTCGCGAGAAAATCCGTCGGGGACAAAGCGAGATCCACCGCTGCCGTAACCGATAACTGGAACTCCAGCCTGCTGCATTGCATCAAAGAGACGTATGACATAGGCACGCACTTGCGCGCTATCAACCTCCGGTCCAACCACTTTTGATCGAGCCAGAAAGCCGCACATCGCTGTAACGGGCACCGGCGATCCCTGAATTTGTTCAAGTGCTTGTTGTTCAATAGTTCCACCGGCCTCATCAATACCAAGGAGACCGGGAGAGATTTCAGCGTAGTCATAGCCCCACGCTGCGACATCCTCCAACTGGTCAAGGCTTCCGATAAGCAGTCCTATCTCCATCGCGACAGATTCCGTTGTTTCATGATCCATAGCTTACACCTCCTACTACAAAAATCTTGAGTAAAACCGCAAGCTCTGATACACTTGTAATTAATGCATGGCTCCGAAACGATTATACCACGATTCTAAGTTAGAAAGGACAAGAAATATGGCAACAGATCTTGCACAACATATCCAAACGACTCCTATGGTCGATACACATGAACATCTGCGAAAAGAACCTGATTGGCTGGAAGACGGTCCCGATATTTTACAGGACCTGTTCGGGAATTACGTTCCTGCAGATCTCAACACAGCGGGGGCATCGTCCGAGGCGATGCAACGTTTGATGGATGCGTCGGATCCGGATATCGCTGGACGTTTCGAGGGGATTCAGGAGGCGTGGGAAGCGACGCAATTCACCGGATACGGCGAGGCGGTGCGGCTCATTGCAGAGCACGTCTACGGGATTGATGAACTCACTGGAGCGGCCCTAGAGTCAGCACAAAAGAAAATCAAAGCACTGCGCAAGCCCGGTGAACGTTATCGCCTGCTGCACGACGTAGCGAACCTCGATCATGTGCAGACTGACGATTTCAGTTGGCCCTGTTTGCCCGATCACTCCGGGTTGGACTTCTTTCTCTATGACCTCTCATGGGCTGGATTTTGCAATGGACAGATCGACACGAAACAGATCCACGCAGAGACGGGTGTTGAGGTGAAAGATCTCCGGACGCTGAAACAGGGGATGGAGGCAATTTTCGCGAAACATGGACCGTGTGCTATTGCGGTGAAGGCACAACACGCCTACAACCGAACCCTTGATTGGGTCGAACGAAACGATGTTGAGGCATCGGCTGCGCTCTCCCAGGTGTTAAACCAATCCGCAGAAGAGCTTAGCGTCGAAACCTACCTCTGCTTGGGCGATTGGTGTTGGGCACGGGGGGTCGAGTTGTCTATCGAACATAACCTTCCATTCAAGATTCACACAGGCTACTACGCAGGAAATGACCGGATGCCCGTCCGTCGGATTCCGGCTGGAAATATGTGCGAGCTCTTTGCCCGCTACTTGGACGCCAAGTTTGTCCTGATGCACATCGCCTACCCCTACAACGATGAGCTTGTCGCTTTAGCGAAGCATTATCGAAACATCTGGGTTGATCTGTGTTGGGCGTGGAGCATAGATCCGTATAGCTCCCGCGACTTTCTCCGGCGATTCATACACGCAGTTCCAGCAAATAAGATCTTTGCTTTTGGAGGGGATACGGGGTGGCCCACCAGTTCAATGGCTTACGCGATCCAAGCGCGTAACGAGATCCGCCGTGCCCTTGAGGGGGAGATTGCAGAGGGTTATATGACCGAAAAACAGGCGATGCAGTTTGCCACACGCCTGATGCGAGATAATCAGTTCGCTTGTTTTGATGTGGAAGGAACGCGCGCGAATATTCGTGCTGCAGCCTAATAGAGAGTGGAAATTAAATCACTCCTATACGCTCGCGGGGAACCGCCAGATTGCGCCGGGGTTGGAAAACGCTGCCCCGGTGCTTGCCTTATGCGGGATTTTTGACCCGGTCAAACGGGATCACTGCCACCGCTTCAATCTCAATCATCCACTCGGGGTTGACCAACCGGCTCACTTCGACCAACGTGCTGGCGGGATACGGTGGATCGAAAAAATCAGCGCGGACCGCGTGGATATCGGCGAGCGTCGACATATCGGTTACAAAGACTGTGACCTTGGCGATATCCGACATCTCGCCTCCGACGCTCGACAGGACCGTCTGAATGTTTGTCAGCGTCTGCCGGGTCTGTGCACGAATATCACCCGCCCCGACCGTGTTACCGTCCGGGTCCTGTGCGACATGCCCAGAAATATGCAAGACTTTGCCCTCCGGCTGCCATGCAGCCCCCGAAAAAATCCCAAAGGGCTTAACGACGCCCGGTGCGTTAAATCCATCTGCCATATCAATTTTTCTCCTCTATTTATTTAGCTTTAAATGAGATCACATACCTTCCGGCATTATATCAGATGCTCTCTTTCACTGCCAGCGAATACTCAATTCCCAATCTGCCATCTATTCACTTTCAAAGAGTAAGAAAACATACCAAATCAAAAATAAACTGAAGAATATTGCGGAGTGTGCGTTAAAAAATTAAAACGGCAAGATCTTCTATCACTATATATTAGGCGAAGGATTCCCAAATACCCTGTGGATCTCAGAAGTGAATTTCCGTTGTTAATCAGGAGTTACGTACTTCAGCCCTAATTTTATCGGTTCCGTTCCGATGCGTGAGGCGTAAAGGTGAGCTTTTGTATCACAATCTGTATGAGGTTTCAGAAAATAAATCGGTAATTCTATATTTTCCCCATCCCCGGTAGGTGCGGTTTCCAACCGCACCGGACATCACTCGGAAATTATCGAATTAATAAATCGGGACTTACGCACTCCAGATTGTAGTTGCCCGCCTGTCCCAATAAGTCGGGGATTCATTGCCGAACTACAGGGCTTTGACCGTTCAACTGCGTAACTCCTAAGGACTATTGCACCGGAAAAATACCCAGCATCTCGCCTTTTCATCGGACGCACAGAAGTTGGTTCTGATTCCCTTTGGTGTTGATTTCAATTTTTTTTAAGAACAAATGCGTACTTTTACAGTTATCTGGTTTGGTCAGCTCGTTTCATTACTGGGCACGGCCATGACCCGCTTCGCCTTGCTGATTTGGGCTTATGAACAAACCGGCAAAGCAACGACACTGGCGTTACTCGGCTTCTTTTCATTCGGCTTAGATATATTGTTGAGTCCGATAGCAGGGGTTTGGGTTGACCGTTGGGATAGACGGTTGGTACTGTTGTTTGCGGACCTCGGTGCCGGGTTGATGACGGTCACGATACTGATCTTATACATGACAAATACTCTACAGATTTGGCACCTTTATGTGGTACAAACGCTAACGGGTGGATTCACAGCGTTTCAAGCACCCGCATATACCGCTGCCACGACTATGCTGGTTCCAAAATCGCAATATACACGGACCAGCGGCATGCGTTCTCTCGCAAGTTCTACGTCGCAGGTGCTTGCTCCGGTGTTTGCCGGGGTTATGCTAAGACTAATAGGCATCGGCGGCGTGATGCTGATTGACGTCGCGACTTTCCTCGTCGCCGTGACAACGCTCTTGATTGTGTGCATTCCGCACCCGACAGCAACACAAAAAGATGCGACAGAGAGCCGAATGTGGAGGGAAGTCGGCTTCGGCTTCCACTACATCCGCCATCGACGTGGTCTCCTTGGATTGGTAATTCTTTTTATGGGTATCAACTTTTTCGCCGCATTGACCTACTTTTCAATTCTCCCGGCGATGATTCTGGCACGGAGTGGACGGAACGAGTTGACACTGGCGACCGTACAGGCTGCGCTGGGGATCGGGGGCGTTGTTGGGGGACTGTTAGTTAGTATCTGGGGTGGCCCAAAGCGACGGATACATAGCATCTGCACAGGTGCGGCTCTCTCGTTTTTGCTTGGAGATTTCTTGTTAGCACTCGGACGGAACGTGCAGACTTGGGCACTCGCCGCGTTTCTCGCTGCATTTTTTATTCCGTTCATCTCCAGTGCCCACCGCGCAATCTGGCAGGCGAAAGTCGCACCGGAGGTACAAGGACGTGTTTTTTCAGTGAAGGGGATGCTTGAACTCGT
Organism: Candidatus Poribacteria bacterium; assembly: GCA_965220385.1. GTDB lineage: Bacteria > Poribacteria > WGA-4E > WGA-4E > PCPOR2b > PCPOR2b. Next base: position 5,762,620 of record OZ244825.1, read on the forward strand.
TCCCATGCCGCTTGGCTACCTGCTGGCAGGACCGCTGGCAGACCGCTGGTTTGAACCGGCGATGATGATAGGTGGGAGCTTGGAAGTGACGTGCGACTGGCTAGTCGGGACAGGACCCGGTGCGGGCATGGCACTCATGTTCGCCTGCAATGCGATACTGGGCATAACAATGAGCTTGAGCAGTTACCTGTTTCAGGTGGTGCGTCGCGCCGAAAGCGATTTGCCAGACCATGATGCTGTGTCTGCGCCACAGTCTGTTTAAAGTTTTAACACTACAAATCAAGAGGTATCCCCACATGTGCAAGCAAAATAGCCTGCAAGAGAATTTTCCCCCAATTTATAATAAAAAACTTCCAAACGAAATCGTGGCTCATTATGAGCAGGGAGATGAAATTGAACGACTTTCCTCAAGCCTAGGACAACTTGAGGAAACGCGTATGCGAGAGCTGATTGCGCGCCATTTGCCAGCAACACCAGCCGTAATATATGACGTGGGTGGTGGTCCCGGAAGCTATGCGTGCTGGCTGGCGAAACAAGGATACGAGGTTCATCTTGTGGATCCCGTTCCGCTTCATGTGGAACAAGCATCCGCAGCATCGCAAGCCCAACCCGACCATCCAATTGCAGAACTCTGCATTGGAGATGCACGTCATTTGGACCGATCGGATAACTCTGTAGATATCGTTCTCATGCTTGGACCACTGTACCATCTGACGGAACGAAGCCAACGAATCGCGGCATTACGAGAATCGTATCGAATCCTTCGGAAAGGTGGAATCATATTCGCTGTTGCTATCTCTCGATACGCTTCGACCTTGCACGGTATGATAGATGGTAACATGGATCCAGAGTTTATCAAAATTGCATCCCGAGATCTGCGGGAAGGGCAGCACCGCAACCCAAACGAGCATCCAAGGTACTTTACAACGGCGTTCCTCCATCGGCCAGAGGAATTCAAGTCAGAGATAGAAACGGCAGGATTCAATATCGAAGGTCTGTTTGGGATTCAGGGGCCCGCTTGGCTGCTACAAAACCTCGAAGAACAGTGGGCTGATGCCAGCCACCGTGAGCGTCTGCTACATATCGCCCGTTCCCTCGAAAACGAGCCATCAGTAATTGGTGTAAGCGCACATATTATGGCAATTGCTCGCAAAACGGAAGACACCGCCTAAGAGGATAGACGGCTTAATAATGGGAAAAGGAAGATTAGGCAAAGGAGCAAAGGGCAAACTGAATGAAAACCTTAAAAGCCTATAATGGCGCCAAACAATTGCTGAATGTGGAGACACACCGCCTCTGCTTTAAGATCATTGAAATGAGTGATGTAGATTTCATTCATCAACTATATTCCGACTGGAGGGTTTCACAACATCTAGGAAAAGTGCCATTTCCTTTCGGATATGAGGATGCGAAACGGACAACTTCTCATTGTGTCTCGAAGAAAAGTACCGAAGATACGATAACTTTACTCATTAAGAAAAAGGATGACCATCGAACTGTCGGGATTATCACCTTGAGAAAAGACGGAGAATTGGGAATACTAGGCTATTCAATTCTTCCTGAATTCTGGAATATGGGATTTGCAACCGAAGCCTGCAAGGGAATTGTTAATTTTGGATTTGAATATTTGGAACTGTCAACAATTCAGGCAAGTACCACTGAAAATAATATCGCTTCGATGAAGGTTCTGGAAAAGATAGGATTTTCCCTAAGAGAAGATGGAATAAAGGAAAACTCAATTCATAGTGGAGAGAGACTTGTCAGAAAATATCAAATTCAAAGCCAATAGACAAGGAATCCGACTTGTAGCCCGTGCGGCGATTGTCCGCGATGACGCAATTCTGCTTATTGCGTTTGATGGCGAGAACGGTTTCCATTATAATCTACCCGGCGGTGGCGTTGAGCCGGGCGAAACACTGTACGCTGCGGTGCGACGTGAGGTCCGTGAGGAGGCTGCTGCTGAAGTTGAAGTGAAGCAGCTATTGTTTGTCTACGAATGTTTCCCGCCCGACTACGGCTTTGCGCTAGATGAAAAGCCACATTGTGTTGATTTCCTTTTCCACTGTGCACTTTGTGAGGGAAGTGAGCCACGCTTGCCCGATAATCCGGACGAGAACGAAGTCGCCGTTCACTGGGTTCCGCTGCCTGAACTTCCTAACGCTCCGCTTGTACCACAAATACAGGATCGGGTGATTGCTGCTCTACAAAGAGACAGCGATGATCCATTTTGCCTAAGCCCCGATATGACGGCTGAAATCAAGAGTTTGAATCGAAGTACCTAATTGGTTGATAAGATGTGACCGTATTAGGAAAACAGATAAGGAAATCATACAGAAACTTAAATGCCTACAAATTCAATTCTCTCACAAATACCTATTGACTTAGGGGACAATCTAATCTTGCGGTTTGCACGTCCAGACGACGTGGACGCTCTTGCTGAATTTAACGGTCGCGTTTTCGAGGATGAGCGAGTTGGCCACGGTATACGAGGCTTGATGTCAGGTCATCACCCAACGGTGAAGGCGAGCGATTTTACGTTGGTAGAAGATACCCACACGAACAAAATCGTTTCGTCAATGTGTCTTATTTCTCAGACATGGGCTTACCGTGGGATTCCATTCAAGCTAGGGCGCCCAGAAGTGGTCGTCACAGAGCCGGAGTATCGCCGACGCGGGTTAGTGCGAAAACAGTTTGAGGTTATACACGCCTTGAGCGCAGCAAAGGGTGAACTGATGCAGGGCATCACCGGCATCCCGTGGTATTATCGCCAGTTCGGATATGAGATGGCAATGGATGTGGACGGTGGGAGAGGTACGGCTGGAGTCCATCTGCCGAAGCTGAAAGATGGTGAGTCTGAAAAATATCATCTGCGTCCAGTTGTGGAGGAGGATCACGCTTTCATTCGGGAGATGTATGACCACGCCAGTCGCCGTCAACCTTTTGTGTCCCTACGGTCGAAGGCGGAGTGGGATTATGAATTCAGTGGACGCTCAGAAAACGATTTTGCCCACTGGAAGTGGTTAATTATTGAGACAGCGGCAGGCTATCGGTTGGGCTACGTGCAATACTACCCGTGGATAGAGGGCAACGCACTATACATCATTCAGATGGAACTCAAATCCGGCGTAGGCTATCTTAACCTGATGCCAAGTGTGTTACGCGGACTGTGGAAGATCGCGCAAACAACGCCTAAGTGGGGCAATCATCAGAACCGAGAATTGGAAAACCTCATGCTTGAACTTGGTTCCACACACCCAGCCTACCACGCCCTGTTGGGGAATAAAATCTATGAGTATGGACCGTACGGATTGTACATCCGTATACCGAATCTGGTTGCCTTTTTACAGCATATTCAACCTGCCTTGGAAAAGAATCTTGCAGGGACCGTCGCGGAAGGTTATAACGGTGAATTGAAAGTGAGTTTCTACCGCAGCGGTGTACAACTGAAATTTAACGGAGGCAAAATAACGGACATCTCTAACTGGTCGCCCGATTCGGTCGAGGATGGCGACGCGCGGTTTCCAGATCTGACTTTTCTGCAACTCCTGTGTGGTCGCTGCCGGTTCAACGAATTGAAAACCAATTTTGTCGACTGTGACGGACGGGGCGAAGCGGGTGTCCTGCTCGATTGTCTATTCCCACCGTTCACCGGAAATGTCTGGTGTTTGTCATAAATAGGGGTTTTACATTGGCGAAAAAGAGAAAAGATCCGCAACAAAAAGATCTCTATCAGCGACGATTTGAAGATAAAGACTTTGCTTGGTTGGCAGAACAGTTTGACAAACAGGCTGCACAAAACCCCGACCTAACGCTGGAGGAATATGCAATTCGTCACGGCATTGAGCCCAAATGGATTCGCAGCTTTATCAATGTAGGCTGGAATACAGAGTTTAAAAACGTCATCACCGTCTGGCACGGCACAACAATCGATAGAGCAAAGGCGATTATGATCGAAGGGTTCAAGGCGCCGCGGGGCAGGGCACGGAAGAAAATCTGGTTTACACAAAAATCAAGCGAAGCCCATAGACGAGCGGGTCATCTAGCACAATCTCGGGGAAAGGCACCGGTGGTCTTCCGTTGCCAGATTAATATCAGCAAATATTCCGAATTTGACAACCCACGTCCACATCATTACGCCTTCAAACATTCCTACATTGATAAGACGGTTATTTCCAGTGTAGATGGTATGGAAGTAGACAAGGAGGACAAGCGTCCGCAAGAGAAGATAGATAAAGCGGAATTGGTCGATGTGATTATTACCAGAACCTCTGGTAAGTATGGCGTACTGCTATGGATCAACGTTTATCTGGAGGGGATAGGTCAGACGCCCATAGACGAAAACCATCCAGCAATTGAGAAAATTTATCAATGGATAGAGGCGCAATACACTGGAGATCGGGAGGAAGCAATCTCCGAAGAGGAGATGTTAGTACAAGTAAAGATACACCTGAATGGAGAGCCCCAAAAAATGACGAATCTGGGCATTGCAAATTTGGACACAAATGAGGTGGGGGACAAAGGTAGTGGAGAAAACTGAACGGGTGCAGTGGTTGCGCGCTATAATTTGGGGGTTGATTACGCTGCGGGCTATACCGCTTTTCGCAGAAACGCAAGATTCAACGCGCACCATCAATGCCGCATGGGTAGATACGCCCCCGGTCATTGATGGGGACCTCACCGACGGTGTATGGCAATACGCTCAAGTTGCGAACAAGTTCTTCCGTGCGAAGGAGGGAGACATTCAGCTCGCACAACTAAACACTGAAGCAAGGGTTTTGTACGATGAGAACACCCTCTATATCGGCGTGCATTGCGAGGAGCCAGACATGAAAAGCTTACGCGAAACAAAAACGCGCCGGGATTCCCCTGTTTGGCAGAATGACTGTATCGAAGTGATGCTTGATACCTATCATGACCGTCGTAACTGCTACATTTTTGCCGTCAATACACTTGGCACGCAGACAGATGAGCGGGTCAGCAACGAGAGTGTTTTCGACATGAGTTGGGATGCAAACTGGGAAGCGAAAATAAAGAAACACCAGAATGGTTGGAGCGCAGAATTTGCGATTCCATTTCGTGCGCTCCGTTTTAATCGGGATGATACTACATGGGGAATCAACTTTTGGAGGGTACGTCCGGTAAATAGTCAATCCTATTCTTGGGCACATACCGCTTTTTTCTCACGCGTGTCGGAGTTTGGCAGTTTGACTGGCTTGAATTTAAAAAAAATCGAAACAGAGCAGAAACTCGGTATTCTCCCCTATGGCAGCTATCGCGCGATAGAAAATCGACCCAATGACTTTGATGGTGGGTTGGACCTTATCCTTCCAATTTCGACGCGCCTCACCTCGAACCTGACTTTTAATCCTGATTTTTCACAATTAGAAAGCGATCCAACCCAAATTAACATCGCAAGTGACCGCGAGTTGTCTCTCCCTGAACGCCGTCCATTCTTCCGGGAGGGTGCCGAGTTATTTGATCTACCGCTCAATCTCTTCTACACCCGTCGCGTTCAAGAAATTGATTTCGGTGCGAAAGCGGCAGGCACAATGGGCGGTGCTAATTTCTCGGTTGTCAATACCTATGGTAAAATGATCGATCGGTATGATGCCGATCAGAAAAAGCAGGCGAATCTTTTAGCTGGGCGAGTGAATTACAATATCGGTGAGCGGACTGTCATCGGTGCGATGGGCACACACAAACACCAAACCGACCGCGATGTAGGACTCCTATCGCTCAACGGTCGATTTGGACTTCATCGAAACTGGACTGCGACATCGCAGTATGCGGTTGATTTCATTGATGGCGAAACGCATTGGGCGTATTATACCGCGATGGAATGGCTGCATCAAGGGTGGCTCGCCAACATTCGGCTTGAAGAAATCCAGGACGGTTTTCGGCCAAATGAGATGGGCCTTGAAGATGAAGCGTTCCGTCGGAGCCGTGCCCGTGTAAGGTACAACTACGAGTTTCCAGAGGGGAATTTGGTGCAGCTGTTTCAGGTTGACACACGCCATTTTCACCAAACCAATGCACAAAAATTGCTACGGGAACGGCGGAGTGAGTTCCGCTTCAATATTGACATTGGTCGGTTTGACCTCTTCACTTCCGGTGGATTTGGTGTGCTTCGCGAAGTTGGTCAACTCTTTGACACTAGGTTTATCGGTTCAGAGATGGCTTATGAAGCACCGTGGTGGCACTTAGCCGTTGGAAATCGTTTCGGTACACGCCGAGATGAATTCAACCGATTCACCAACTGCTCTGCGGGTGTCAACCTCTTCGGCAAGCTGACCGCTGACTTAGACCTTGAGAATTTCTTTTGGCGCAGGTATCGAAATACACTGATTTTCCGACTCCGCAGTAACTATCAATTGACCCAAAAGATCGGTTGGCTCATTTTTGTTGAACGCGTCGATGAACGGCTGCATGATGAGGTTAGCTACAATTTCAATGCAATCTTCGACTACGAGTTCACCCCAGAGAGCCACTTCTTCTTCGTGTTTGTTGATAGCCTGCCGGGGGAACGGGCGGTGTTTACAAAACTCGCGTATCTTTTTGAATCTGGTTTCCCAGATTTCCGTCAATTTCAATAAAGGTAGGAGTTACGCCGTTGGGTGCTCAACCCCTTGTAGTTCAGCGATTTATCGCTGCTAGACAGCCTTCTCAACCCTGGTCTCCCCGATGGAATCGGGACAGGCGGAACAGACGCCCGATGAATCGGGAAAATACAAGAGATACGCCTGATAAATCAGGCAACTACAAGAGAGACACCATCACAAAATTCCCTACTGAAGGGCGTAAGTCCTAAAAGGTAACTCATCAAAATGCCCGAATCAGAGAAAAAAGACCATTCCGAAACCGTAGCAATCGCAGAAAATGTACTCTGTAAAGCATTCGAGGGCGATGTACGGCTTAAAATGGAAACAGAATTTGATACAGATCGGGCGACGGTCCTTCGCTGTTGTCTAGTAGAAAGCCCCTCCGGTATTCCGCAAAGCGTTGTCGTCAAAAGGGCACTGACCACCGATGGAACGGAATTTCATCCGAACTCACCGGATGAAATGGTTCCCCGATTCTTCAACGATTGGGCGGGACTCGAATTTTTGAGCGAAATCTCAAATGGAGATTCGCCGGGCGCACAATTTTATGGCGGAGATCGGGAAAAGGGGCTTATGGTCATTGAGGACTTAGGAGACGGGCGGAATTTTTACGGGAGCCTGCGCGGAGAATCTTCCACAGCTGCAACAGGGGAATTAATCAAATTGGCGAGGGCACTGGGAAAAATGCACGCTCTAACGATTCACAAAAAGGCGGTGTACGATAGCATCCGTGACCGACTCGGACCCAGAGATAAGCCTCCCGCTATGACCGATGAATGGCGGCGGCTTGTGGAAAAATTAAATGAAGTCTGTGAGAGGATTGGAGTCAAACCCCATCGTGGGGCAAAGACGGAGATGAAAACGGTCGCTGCATTCATCGCTGCCCCAGGACCATTCCAAGCTTATACACACGGCGATCCAATCCCGATGAATGCGCTACCTGTCGGCGATGAAAGGAAACTCTTCGACTTTGAGTTTGGTGAGTTTCGACACGCGCTCAGGGATGGAATTTATGGTCGTGTCTGCTTCCCGACGTGGTATCATATCAACCGTGTGCCAGACAATGTGATTCAAGAAATGGAAATGGCGTATCGTGCCGAACTTGTGAAGGGGTGCCCCGAAGCAGCGGACGATACGCTTTTTTTTCGATCCGTTGTCGAAGCGTGTGGCTACTGGGCAACTCACTCTAGACTCAATTTTATAGAAAAGGTATGGGAAGAAGACCATAAATGGGGAATCTCAACGCAGCGCCAGATTCTCCTGTTGTGTTTTGACATATTTGGACAAGTCTCGGAGGAGTTCAGACATCTGGAAGCCCTCGGTGCAACCGTCCGTGATATGGCTACTAAATTGCGGAAACGCTGGACGGATTTGGAAGAGATGCCGTACTATCCGGCTTTTCGCTGACACAACGAACATAAAGAGTAGCGAATTTTACCGCATAATGTTTTACGCACTACACATTGCGAAATCAAAAGGAGGATTCAAAAATGGAATGTAATAATGTTCGCGAAGAACTTGTCGCCTACATCGACGACGAGCTTTCTTCAAGGGGTAAGCATACAATTGAGGCGCATCTTGCGGATTGTAAGGAATGCGCCGCCGAACACGACAAACTGAAAGCAACAATCGAATCAACGCATAAGGCGGAAACCCTCCAACCCGCACAAAATTGGTGGGAAACATTACAGGAACGTCTGTATGCACCTGATTCCGATCTCGTAGCTGCGATCCACGCTTTACGAGAAGCAATTATGCGTCTGGAAAGCCGCGTAGATGGGGACGAGGGACGGTTAGCACCGGTGAAAGAAATTATGACATTGGAGGAGGTCGCCGCCTATCTGCAAATCGAACCAGACGTGATATGGAAGCTGCTTAACGGAATTCCCCACTTTGAGGTAGGTGCTGAACTACGGTTCAAAAAATCCAGTGTTAACGAATGGATTCGTATAAAGGAAAGTGGGAATCGTGACGATCTATTCGATTGGGATCTTTCAACGGGCTGGCTGGATCAAGTTGATCGATTGGAATCCTGAAACAAACGTGGACTGAGAAAAATGGAAATTGCGGATGTTGATAACAATAGGAGTTACGCACTTCAGTTCGTAGTAGCGCATTTCTTAATCCTGCCTGCTCCCGGCTTGTCGGAGTCCCGCCTGGTCCCGGTACGGACGATTCATCGGGGAAACGGTACGGCGCTTTGAGCCGCCAACCGCGTAAGCCCCGGCGGAATGATTAACTTTTTGTTTGCAATATGCCATTCCGATGTGTTAAAATAACGATCACAGATAGCAGAAGGGGCTATCTGCTATAATCCTGACAATCTTTTAATCCCTGATCCAACGCGTAGCGACTCCTGTTCTTCCTGCTTGATCCCGTCCCTGGTCACGCCTGCCTGCTCTCGGCTTGTCGGAGTCCCGCCTGTCCCCTGGTCACGATTTATCGGACGATTTATCGGGGGGATTCATCGGGATTCTGGTGAAACGGAACGGAACCGATGTATCGGGGGAACGGTATAAATCAGGTTTCAGAAACCCAAACAACCTCACTAAAACGCACAAAAACGCACACTCAAGTAAAAAATATGTGAGGAAATGTGAGAGTATGTGACATCTGATCCAAATCAAAGCCAATGTTCATCAACGGTCCGCCCCAAGACTAAGAAAATATGCAAAATATGTGACATTTTGTGACATTTTGTGACATCAGGGCGGATTGTACACTTCAGATTGTAACCGCCTGTTTCTTCCTCCCCCGTCCGGACGCGCAATAAATCCCCCGATAGGATCCCCGATAAATCGGGACAGGCGGGACAGGCCCGATTTATCGGGATTAGGAAATGCGCTACTACGAACTGAAGTGCGTAACTCCTAACCAGATTGAAAGCACAGAATTATCCTACAATATGTCCGTATATCACTTTCAAAAGAGAAACGGGTGAATACGCTCATGTCGGAGCAATCCGAAAGTAGAAAACATGCTCACACAACAATCAAAGTTTACCGAACTCGGATTTAAGAAGTTTGTCAGCCCCGGTGAGAGTTGGGGGGCAGTTACCTACGATGGGATGGGGTTCGGGATGCTTTTCCCTCCCGGTGTGATAGACGATATTGAGATCTACTACCCGTGCATTGGTACGCACTTTGTCATTCAACCGCTGATTTACGGTGTGGGGTTGTCGCCAGATCGGCGAGTGAGTTTTGTAAGTATGTTTTACTTTGGTAAGAGAGATGTGGACACGATCCAAGATCTGTACACATCGAAAAGGGAGGAAAGTAACCGATGGCGACAAAGATCCGAACCCACCTAATGTTTGATGGCACTGCTGAAGACGCAATGAATTTCTACGTTGGTCTATTCCCCATGTCTGAAGTGATTGATGTGTCATACTACAACGAAGGCGAGAATAAAGGCAAAATTCATCACGCCTTTTTTTACTCTTAGTGGTAGGGAATTCATCTGCATTGATACCCCGATAAAGCATGATTTCGGCTTCACACCCGCTATGTCAATCTTCGTTGATTGTGAGTCACAAGAGGAACTTGAGCGGGTGTACTCAGCACTTGCTGAGGATGGAGAGATATTTATGCCATTAGACAACTACGGGTTTAGCGCACGATTCGGTTGGGTAAATGATCGCTTTGGTGTATCGTGGCAACTCAACCTTCCATAAGAGAAAAATTGCCAATAGGTGCAATTACTATATCCGCGGATTCTAATTAGCATAGTCTAGCACATAAATCTGGTTTGTCTCGGGTAGTTTTGACTTGCTCACCTCAATCTCTGATTGACCCTGATAGTGGACGAGTTCCGCCGGATATCGTGCGGTGAAATCATCCACCGGCAGGATATGAGTGAGTGTGACCTTATCGGTTCTGTAGTGCATCGGAATTGTAATCTTCGGCTGAATCGCATCGATGACTTCGTCGAGGTCATTCAGTTCAATCGTTGGGGGACCCCCTGTTAGCACAAGCAGGATATCGACGCCCTTGAAAAATTCGAGTTGTGTTTCGCTTAAAGGGTTTCCCACATCGCCCATGTGTCCAATTTCGATACCTTCAACGCCGAATCGGTACATTGCATTCTGATCCGGATCGCTTTTATGTACTATGCTCTCCATAGCTGGCACAGATGAGAAACGAATCCCTTTAACCTCCGCCCCGGCCTCAGTAATATCGAGCGCATTAATCACAACAGGATCGCCCGGCACCATATCCGCACAACTGTGGAACCTGTCAGTCGCCGAACTCATAATCACGATGTCTGTTGGTTCGGTAATTGGATCATAGCCAGCGACTTCAGGCGTATACGGATCAGTTACAATCCGAGTCCCGTTTCCTTCCAGCAAAAACGTAGCATGTCCACACCATCTGATTTTCATAATATCTCCCTTCTGTTGACAATTGGTGAATTCTAAAAATAATATAGACACTCTCGTCCCCGGTAGGTGCGGTTTTTCCCGACAGGTCGGGATCCCGATTTATCGGGACGCACCGGTTTGGAGCGTTTCATTAATTGTAAGGCCCACCAAAGATTATACAACCTGTTTCAGAAATCACCATGTTTCCCTCATCGCTCAATAACGGGTAAGATCACATGCGACGGGTGTTCGGGCTCATGATGAATTGTCTGCTCTGCAATCTCAAACCGTCGCTCAACCCCCAAATCGCCACCTGTATTCGGATTCACATCAAAACGGGGCCAATTGCTGCTGGATATGTCCAAGCGGATTCGGTGCCCTTTTTTGAAAACGTTGGAGGTTGGATAAAGTTCAAAAACGAATTCGTAGACCTCCCCCGGCTCCAGTAACTCCGGAGCATCCCAACCGTTTCGGTAGCGGGCGCGGATGATCGAGTCTGTCAGGTTGATCGCAAGTCCATCGGGATAATCGTCGCTCAATGGACAGACATCAATCAGTTTGGCTGTAAAGTCGGTATCGTGGGCAGATGATGAGGCGTGGAGTTTGACTGTAATTGGTCCAGTGACCTCCACATCGTTCCCTAACGGTGGGGTCTGGAAGGTCAGGACATCGCTGCGGGCATTGAGCGGGAGGGTGTCTTGGCAACCAAAGAATCTTGAATTTCCACGTTGGTCAAACGCGCCAGCACCCATGATTGGGTCAGCAGCAGAGATTCCACCGCCAATGGTTGGGACGGGATCGCGCGGGTCAAAGCTAAAGCAACTTGTTGATTCGTCAGCGCTTGGCAGCGTGGTAGACAGTCCGCCATCAGCGTGAAGATAGTAGGGCGTAAATTGGGTGTCGGGCAGGGGAAAGTCCCCCTCGTCGCGCCAATGACCGCTATGATGGAGACGTCCCTGATAGTTGGGCAGCCCCTCGCCGGTGCCCATCACGAAAATCTTCACCGGCGACCAGTCGGAAACCTCTGTGTTCATCCCTTTAAGATAGTGATCGAACCACGCCAGACGCAGGTCGTTGTAGTTAATGAAGGAGTGAGTCCCGAAATCAACATCACCCGCATTCGACACACCCCAGCCGCCGTGCGTCCACGGTCCCATCAACAGCACCTGCCGCGACGTTTTCATTTTGCTGAGTGCGGTATAATTCTCGCAAGTTGCCCGCGCATATGAGTCATACCAACCGCCGAGATAGAGCGTCGGCACGTCGGCGTGCTCTTCATAGTACTGGGAGATAGCATACCCGCGTTGCTTCCAGTAGTCATCATATTCTCCGTGCGTGAACAGATCGAGCACCCACTGCTCATAATTCGGTAGCATCCGCAACGGAGATGTGCCTCTCTTGAGCGGTGCACGCGACACCCATTCACCCACATTTGCAAATGCCCTGTCAACCGCCGCTTTGATATTCGGGTCGGCGAACGCTTCCTTGCTGGTGGTCGCCATTCGGAATGCGTAAATCATGAACCGTTGTTCGAGCGCACCGTTTTGTCGCATTGAACAGTGATAGTAATTTGACGCACCGACGGCGACAATCATCGTCGAAAGGTGCGGTGGGTTGAGCGTTGCCAGTGCGGACTGATCGCTACCGCAGTACGACGCGCCCATTGTGCCGATCTGCCCATCGCTCCACTCTTGGGCAGCGAGCCATTCCACTGTGTCGTAACCGTCGGGGGCTTCTTTGGCGAAGGGATACCACTCACCCTCGCTGACGAATCTGCCTCGCACATCCTGAATCGCGCAAACGTAGCCGCGGCGGGCGTAGTAAGTTCCATTTGTCACATTTCCTGATCCCGCTTTGTCGTAGGGGGTGCGTTCCAAGATGACCGGAAATTTCCCTGATGCTGGCTGGCCGCCGAGCGCAGGAAAGTAGATGTCGGTGGCAAGGCAGACACCGTCGCGCATCGGGATCATTACGTTGGACTGGCAGATTGCATCGTACTGCTGATATGAGCCTTGATATGATTCGGGCATGAGCTTTCTCCTCAATAACGATATGTTTGGAGGCATTGGTAAACTCTGGTTCTAAGGGGTGCGTTTGACCTATCATCTTAACAGACACGCGGGTGTGCTGCAACACAAATTCGATGTTTCCTTGTTGACATCAGTTCCCAAATAAGATAACCTAAATGTTGCGAACCAAATTTCTCAGACGAAAGTTCCTAATCAAAGTAAAAAGTTGGTTCACCACCTTTTATATCGGAGTTTGATGGTATCTGGAGGGACTGCGATGAACACACCACGTATCGATGATCGTGACTGGTCAGCCTTGACGCTTGGCGAGCAAATTCGCCAGATTGAAGTTGAAGGCTATCTCTTATTACCTGACCTGCTATCTCCTGACCACGTTGCTCGACTCAAGTCGGAGACCGCGAAGTTGGAAACAACACCGGTGGACTACAGCGTACATCAGCGAGGATGCCCAAACCTCCAATTTAGGGGCGGGGCAATCACGGAACTGCTCGCCCATCCCCCGATGCTGTCCTTTTTGGGCGAACTTTTTGGCGACGAAATTATTATGATGAGTTACGGCTACGCCCGTTCTGAACCGGGGCATCCGGGCATCAGTCTGCACACGGATGGACAGCCCTACGGCTCTCAAATCTTCGGTTACGAAGGCAGTGTTCCCTTTATGGTCCGGGTGCTGTACTACCTCGAGGATCTGACTCCGGAGGTTTCGCCGTTCCGCGTCATCCCCCGATCCCATCTCTCGATGCACGCGGATGCGAATCCGTACAGACGTTTTGAATCACACCCCGAAGAGGTGATGGTCCCTGCGAAAGCGGGTTCAGCGGTGTTGATTAACCACAAAGTTTTTCACGGAAACTATCCGAATGTCGGCGACTATCCCCGTGAAATGCTTGCTATCGCGTATCGTCCGGGCTGGGCGGGTCCTCAAGACGAAGTGATGACATGGGATGATGAGGATTTAGCGAAGCTGCCGGATGCCGTCAGACCGTTATTGGGTGACCGCAACACCCGTCACTGGGACTATGGCGGCGGCAACAAACCGCCAAATATGAAAAAAGAAGCGCCGGGAATGAACCCAAGTCGGTGGGAGCGTGTGTAAGGGAGTGTAGGACGGATTAAAGCAGAAAGAGAGGATAAACTCATGTCAAACATCCATATTCCAAAAACTTGGGAAATTTCAGAGCGGGAGGTTACGCCGGAAGCAGCTTTTATCAATCGACGACGGTTCTTGACCACGCTTGCCGGCGCCGGTTTGAGCATCGCCGGCGCATCCATGCTCGGTTACCCGACCGAATCGGAGGCAAAGACACCGCCCCAAATAGACCCGAACCTGATGAAATTTGAATCGGTCGAACGGAATCCAGTCTTTATGGAGGTCGATCGCCCGATCACTGATAGAGCTGTTGCCGCCAAGTATAACAATTTCTATGAATTCGGCGGTTCAAAATCCATCTGGGAAGCGGCGCAGGCGTTGCCGACCGAAGACTGGAAGGTAGAGGTCACCGGCTTAGTCCGAAACCCTCGCACCTATGACATAGACGACTTCAAGAAGAAATTCCCCCTCGAAGAGCGGGTCTATCGTTTCCGCTGTGTTGAGGCGTGGGCGATGGTGGTTCCGTGGCTCGGTTTTACGATGAAGCACATTATTGATGATGTTGAGCCGACTTCGGAGGCGAGATACGTTCGTTTCATCTCGTATTACAACCGGAAGATTAACAAAGGACCTGGACGTAACACAAATCGTCCTTGGCCCTATACAGAGGGGCTCCGCACCGACGAAATGGCAAACGATCTTGCGTTTTTTGCGGTCGGTATCTACGGTCACGAACTTCCAAAGCAGCACGGTGCTCCCATCCGCCAAGTCATACCGTGGAAGTACGGGTTTAAGGGTGCTAAGTCTATCGTAAAAATTGAGTTCCTCAACTATCAACCGAAGACATTCTGGAATGAACTTCAACCGCACGAATACGGGTTTGAGGCGAATGTCGAGCCTGATGTGCCGCACCCACGGTGGTCGCAAGCTTCCGAACGGATGATTGGTAACGGTCCAGCCTTCACGTGGAAAAGACGTAAGACGCTGCTCTACAACGGCTACGCTGAACAGGTTGCACACCTTTACAATCGATGATTCACCGCTAGCTATACAAGTTGAGGGCAATCGAAAAATTACGTGACGGTTGCCCTTTTTTAGACCAGTTCCGCAACACGAGTCGCAACCTTCCGAAACGCTTCGATATACTGATCTAACAGTGCCTTATTGGGCCTGGAGAATACTGGGATGGTGAATAGATCTTCGCGTGGGTTCTCGGAAACGGGCAGGTCTCCTTCCTTATATGTCATTTCCTGTTGATTTTCAGGGCGGGTGAAAGCGGGGTGATTCCGCTCTTGGAACACCGCTGATAGGTGGTCGCTGCCTCCCGGTGCACCACTACTCACGTTCGCGCCTTCTGCCCGTAACGCTTCGATGAACTTCTCTTTCGACAATCCACCGAGTTCTTTGGGGACGTAGCGGACGTAGGGACGGCTATAGTACCCGCGGAAATTGTCTTCTGAAGGCTTGACTGGATAGATCCCCGGACACTCTGCAATACCGTCCATCAGGTACATCACATTGTCGTCACGGCATTTATTACGTTCATCGAGATGTCGGAGTTGGACACGCGCAATGGCGGCGGAAAGTGGGGCGATACGGTATTTGTATCCGAAACAGGTCTTAGCATATTTGCGGTACTTCTCTTCGGGAAGATCGCGGATGCGTTCGTAGTGCCCGAGACAGATCGCCCGCTCGTAATACTCCAGATTATCCGTAATCATCACGCCACCTTCGCCGCTTGGCAAAAGCTTTCCTCCCTGCATACTGAAACACCCTACATCTCCGATTGTCCCGACCTTTTTGCCTTTGTAGGTTGCGCCGTGGGCGTGTGAGCAGTCTTCAACCACGAAGATATTGTGACGCTTTGCGATTTCCATAATGGCATCCATCTCCGCCGGCATTCCACCGAGGTGGACGACAATGATCGCTTTTGTATGAGGAGAGATTCGCCGCTCTATATCTTCTGGGTCAGCGCACCCTGTGAACGGATCAATATCGCAAAAGACCGGAACCGCCTGACAGGAGAGGACGGGCATATATGTCCCCCAAAACGTTGCAGCAGGAGCGATGACCTCATCACCGGGTCCCACCCCAATCCCGAACAGCGCCCCATGGATTGAAGCGGTCCCGTTATTGTGCGCTAACGCATACTTGACGCCGTGATAAGCAGCAAATTCCTCCTCAAACTTGTAAATCGTATCCGAAAACGAGATCTCCCCGCTCTGCAATTGGCTGACAACGGCTTCAGTGACCTCGTCATCAATAATGGGCCACTCCGAAGCCTCACTTTGGTCTAAGGTGATGGCTTTGTCACCGTCCTGGATTGCTAATTTGTTCATGGGTTCCTCCTCGACGCATCCCCCGTAGGTCGGACATCCCCGATAAATCGGGATTTTCAACTTGCCCGACCCGCCCCAGTTAATGGCGGATATCCTGTAGGTCGAGATTCATATCTCGACACCCAAATGTCAACAGAACTGAATAATTTACCTGATGATCGTATTGATTAAAATTGCGATTCTCAGTTTAGCACTAAGCCCAATAGGGATCAAGATCAAAAAAACGAATTTGCGATCTGACAATCTGCTATAAATATACGTCATTATAGATAGAGAAACACTGTTCAAGGCTTTAACACAGCAAGATAGAGTTATCTAATTCTTCTGTAGGAGGGATTTCCAAATCCCGACATTGTACTATGGTGAATTATAGAAATAAGTAGACCTTACCCATAACTCCGACCTTCGAGAGGTTTCCAAAGTCCCCCTGACCGATTTCCCCCTTGACAAGGGGCGGGTGCCCTCTGGGCGGCGGGGTGGGGGGATTTAGGGGGTTGGCTGTGCAGTGGGAATGTCTAAGTAATTGTAAAATCTACCATAAATGACTCTAACAGTGAGTTCCTAAGTCTTTCTCATTGCACTGGGAGATGGAGAATGGCACTTCATGACGTTGAATTGATTCAACGCACACTGGCAGGCGACGAATCCGCATTCAGGTTTTTGGTGGACAAGTACAAGGGATCTGTCCACGCCTTGGCTTACCGCAAACTCGGCGATTTCGACACCGCCGAAGAAATCACGCAGGACACCTTCCTTAAGGCGTACCAGAAACTATCGACGCTCAGAGATCCGGTGCGCTTCTCCGGATGGCTCTACGTCATTGCCGCACGGTGCTGTATCTCCTGGCTCCGGCAAAATCGCCTCCAAACTGAATCATTGGATAGCGTTGAAGGGGAGATGAACACACAGTCATGGACGAAATATACCGATGCACGCCTCCGTGAGGAGGTGCACAATGCACTCGAAAGTCTCCCCGAAAGTGAGCGAACCGTCTTGACGCTTTACTATATGGCGGGGATGACCTGTGAGGAGATTGGACGGTTCATCGGTACATCATGCGGTGCCATCAGAGACCGACTGTATCGCGCTCGAATCCGCCTAAAGGAGGAATTGATTATGGTTGAAGAAACTTTGAGAGGTTTCCAACTTCCACCGAGTTTGACGCAAGAAATTATGCGTCAAATCCCCAATGGCTCACCCAGTTCTGTGCCAACAAGCAAACCGCTGGTGCCGTGGGTTGTAGCAACCGCTTTAACTGTGGTTACGCTGTTTATTGGGTTTGGGGTTAGGCAGACCGCGACATTTCAGTTGCCATACAGTTTTGACGCGCCCGAATCAGCGCCGATGGTTGAAATCGTTGATACCTTGATAATTGAAACGCCGGTAGCGGAGGTCTCACGGATCAATCAGTCAGGAGGAATAAATGGAGGAGAGTCGGGAAATGGAAATCGGGAGAATAGTTCGGTTCGGGGGACTGCTGCAGATCCACAAAACAGTATAGGATCGGATAACATTGGTTGGACGCAGACTAAGGGACCCTACGGTGGCACGGTTATGGCCCTTCATGCAACACCGGAGGGAATACTCTTTGCCGGAACAAGAGGAGGTGGCATCTTCCGTTCAACAGATGGAGGCGACACATGGGTCTCCGCCAGCGAAGGTTTACGGGTCCCCCCAGCCAGGGGACTTCCTAGCGTCCTCGTACTAACGCAGAAAGGACATACCCTTTACGCTGGCACAAGCAGCAATATCTTCTATTCGACTGACAGCGGCGATTCGTGGCAACAGTTAGCTCACTTTCAGGACGAGATAGTAGCTATTTCGGGGATTGCGTTCATTGGCGACACGATTTATGTTGGACGGTATATGGAGGAGGGTGTTTTCTTTTCTGACGATAATGGCAAGTCGTGGACACAACTTGATAATGGCTTGACTGATCGCATGGGACCTAGCCTGATTGCAAGTGGAACAACGCTTTTCGCACAAATACATCCTCACGTTTTCCGGCTCAAAGTTGGCGAGAAATCATGGACAAAACTCACCATTGCGGATCCTTGGCCGAAAAGCACTGACGAGCCAGGTATTCGGGGGTTTGTTGTCTCTGACAAAATGGTCTATGCAGCAACATTCAATGGTAACCTTCTCCGTTCGACGGATATGGGCAATTCGTGGAAATCAATTCAGCCCGGAGCGATGCCTAGTTTCGATGGTATATTGGCTGCCTTGGGAAACACGGTTTTCTATATCGATGATGGTCGCGGGTTTCATTCGACCGATGCCGGCAACTCGTGGACGACCTTCAACACTAATTTGACTAATCAAAGCATCCTTTCCATAACGGCTTTATCTGGGAAGATACTTTACGTCGGCACCTCAAACGGTATGTTTCGCTCGACGGATGGCGGAGAATCGTGGACAAAAATCAACACCGGCATCATCAATACGCATATTGAGGAGCTCGTGTTCTTCGGGGACGCGCTTTATACTATAACGAGTGATGGCATCGTTAGATCAGTGGACGGTGGGAATTCATGGGTGCCGATGAACGAAGGATTGGCTGCCAAGGAAGAGGTGACATTGATAGTTTCGGGAGGGAAACTCTATGTAGCAACAGAGGAATTGAAACCATCAACGGCTGGAATCTATCGCTTGGCAGACGACGAAAAATCATGGGTGCCGATTCAGATAAACATGCAGTCTTCCAACGACAAAATCTACGTTGTCAATCAATTGGCGATTAGTGGGGACACGTTCTATGTCGTTACACAAATAGCCGGAGCGCTGCGGCTTTACCGTTGGAGAGTGGGGGAAGACCTGTGGACGCAACTCAAACCGCATGATTTTTTGGACTGGGGAGCGTTAGCTGTGTCAGGTAGAACAGTCTACATCAGTTCGGTACGTGGAAAACTGTTCCGCTCGGTTGACGAGGGGGATACATGGACAGAGATGAGTCAAAAATTACCGAATTGGGGACGAGAAATCGGCACCTATGATTTGGCTTTCGTCGGTGAGACAATTTATGCAAAGGCCGGTAGTGGGGGAGGTCGCTCGACAGATGGTGGCGAGACATGGACGCCGATTATCGTCACCGGATTGCCCGGTGGCTACATTGAGATGCAGCTTGTGAATGGCACAACGCTCTATGGGACAAGTTCTCATGGGATCTTTCGCTTGACGCACGGATCTGATTCATGGGAGCGGATCGCCCCGACGCAGCGCGATATCGCTTCACTGGCATACGATGGCACAACGTTCTACGCCGGCACCGAGGCAGAGGGCATATTCCGGCTTTCGCTGGATGAATAAAACGTTGGCAGAAGAGCCTCTGTCTGATGGCGCATACTAATCCGACGGCTTGACTTTGGATTGAGACGGTTCCGCAATCAGTTTTTCAATCATCATTTTCAATTCGTGATAATCTCGTTGGGCTTCTGTCCGTGTTTCACCCTCTCCTTTGTAATACTCACCGCCCGGATGGATATAGCGAATCTTTCCCTGCTTATCGATGAGAAAGCTGACCGAAGTCCACCGGTGTCCCCCCTTAGCTAACCAATAACGCTTCAAGGTTCTCCAATCCATATCCAAGGCAATGGGGAATTCAAAGCCGAGCCGCTGCACTGCCTTCTCAAGTGCTTTTTGAGGACGCGGACCGGGTGGTTTCGGATGGTACATCCCAACCACGACCAAACCCTTATCTTCGAAGGTGTCGTGGAATTCGTTTAGCGCGGGCGCACTACGGCTACAAAATGGGCATGTCTCCGTCCACCAACGAACGAGAACGACTTTGCCCTTTAATGCGTTCAGCATGAGCGGCTGCGAATTCATCCACTCCAGCATTCCCCATTTCGGGGCTGGCTTCCCAATTAACTCATCACCTTCCTTCGCGGTAAGCCCTTGGTTGATAATCAGCAGCATCAACAAGATAATACTACCCATCCGTAGATTGCGCATTTAACCCCTCTGAAATAGCTGCCAACTCCGTCCCGGCAAATCTGTGCGAAAATACTCGATATTACCCCGATCAGCGAGTGTCACATAGCAGGTGCGTCCATCGGGACCGCCGAAGGCTAAGTTGGTGCAGTCCTTTCCGGCAAGTTCGACCTCCAGCAGTACCTCGCCTTGCGGAGAAACTTGAGCGATCGTGCCCTTGCCGTGGCGCGTCACGTAAAGATTGCCTTCAACATCGCAGCGCATACCATCAAATCCAAAATCGGGGAATTGAATCAGTAACCGCTTGTTACTTACCTCTCCGGTAGCGGATAGATCGTATGCCCAGATATTACGCTGGACGCTTTCATTGACGTAGAGGATGCGCTCATCGGGACTGACCTCAATGCCGTTGGTAGTTCCCATATCCGCCTCAAGCAGCGTGACTGTGCCGTCTGTGTCGATCCGCCAGATCTGCCCCGTCGATTCCGCCCAATTCGGATCGCTGGCGTAGACAATATCGTTACCACCGATCGCGATATCGTTTGGCTGATTCATGGTTGGTTCGTGGGCATAAATGCTGATGTCTTGTGTCTCCATGTCAACCTTGAGGATGTTGTGGTTGGTGTAGTCGGCGATAAGCATCGCACCGGCGCTGTCGAAACGGATGCCGTTTCCGATGCTACCGTTTGGCAGCTCTACAAAGACGCTACATTTGCCTTCTGGAGCCACCTTCCCGATCGTGTGCTGCCGTGCGTAGTTGACAGCGTAGAGATTGCCATCGGCATCGCAGGCGGGACCCTCAATACCAGAGGTAAAACCATCTCGCTCAGTGAAGGGGTGACTGATAAAAAGTTCCTCGATCATTGTAACAAGCTACCTTTCTTATAAGATAATATCGTTCTATTGTGGCTGAAATCTATCCTAGTCCTGCTCGGCTTGGATAGGCATATCCAAGCTGTCTTTGGGTGTATGCAGTAGATTTGTCAGTCCACTGCGAGCGGTGATTAACTCGATTGAGTCCCCACTTCCCTAGTTTGCAATGTCCCCTATAAGTAGCCACCTGAATTGTCATTCTATTTTGGCTAAAATTCACCGTTGCGTCAATAAAGAAATGGGGTACAAGGCTCACCCTAAATTTCTACTAAGCGAGCGGTGGCATAAATTCATCCTGTGCATCCAACAGTCGATCAATTGTTATGCGAATCTCTGACAACGTTAATTGCGAAACCGTATTTGGATCAACCAACCCCGCGTGATAGGCATATTCTCGGTTCTCCTCCAAGATAGCGCGAACCGTCAACCCTTGCATATTGATATTGGTCTGACAGAGTGCCGCGCATTGAGGCGGCAGCGCACCAACATAGCACGGCTGCAACCCGGCGCGATTAACGAGTGTCGGCACTTCGACGCAACAGCCAGCGGGAAGATTGGTGATGAGATTGGTGTTGAGCACATTCCCGTAAATGTAGGCGGGGGTATCCGTCTCCATTGCGTGGATAATGACCGCTGCATATTCGTGAGAGCGCTGCAGCTCAACCGGAGCCGTTTCTGCCTCACGCTTTGCTTGTGCGATTCGTTCCTCCCGATCTGTATGTTGATCGACGAAGCTTTCAGCTGTTCGATTTTCGACATTTAACCGTGCCATTTCATCGGGATGTTGCATGAAGTAAGGCACGTACTCTGCCATGTGGCGCGAGGATTCGGTGACAAACCGACCGAAATGCTTCAGGATGTCAAAGCGTACCGGGTCACGGGCGACGATGTCGGGATCTTCAAGGCAGGCGTTCAATCGCGGATAGAGTGTCTCTCCGTCTTGTGAAAGTTCCAAAAACCACGCCATGTGATTAATCCCCGCAACAAGATAGCGGAGGTTATCGTAATCCACGCCCATATAGTTTGCTAGCTGCTTGCTCGTGCCTTGCACGCTGTGGCAAAGTCCCACACCGGAGATGCTCGTTGCCTCCAACACCGCCCACATAATCATCGCCATCGGATTGGTGTAATTGAGCATTGGCGCGTCCGGACAGAGCTCTTCCATATCACGAGCGATATCGAGCATAGCAGGGATTGTGCGTAGCCCTTTCATCAGTCCGCCGATCCCGACGGTATCGGAGACAGTCTGCCGGAGTCCGCCGACCTCAAGTGGAATTTGCACATCCAAGGCTTCTGGTCCCATGTTGGCACCCACCCGAATAGAGACGATGACATAATCAGCACCGTCCAACGCCGGTTTGCGCTCCGTTGATGCGGCAATCTGTGTGGGTAGGTTCAGTTCACGCACCGCGCGTTGGGCATAGGTCTGTGTCAATTCGAGTCGGTCGCTATCAGGATCTACAAGATGGATAGTTGAGTCTAACAGTTCTGGAAACGAGAGGAGATCCCCAATCAGTCGTCTGCCGAAGCCGAAACTCCCTGCACCGAGGAAAGCGATTTTAGCCATAACAAGCTCCTTGTTCAATCGGATATCACGAGATGGATAGTATTGGCTCTATTCTATCACGGTTTGGGGGTTAGATCAACAGGGAGGATTGGCAATTTTGGGTTGACCGCAGGGGTGTGTTCTGATAGAGTGTGCGTGGGGAGATTGCATCATAATTGAAATGCCGGATCGTTACCAGCTATATTCCTGCAATAACAATTTGATAAAAGAGGGGAATCGACATGCCAAGAAACTGCTTTGGAGAAGAGGAACTGACCTATCTGCAGGAGGTCATCGAAAGTCAAGACGCGTGGCGCTGGGGACGCAGCAATTTTGTTCCCAGATTTGAAGAAGCATTCGGAGCACATCTTGGTCGGAAATATGTTCACGCTGTAAACTCCGGGACCAGTGCCAATACGACAGCCTACGCCAGTTTGGGTTTGGATGCGGGGGACGAAATCATCTGTCCGGCTGTCGCGCCAATTTTCGTTTCCTTCCCAGTTGTTGCGATTGGCTGTGTTCCTGTGTTTGCCGATGTGGATCCTCGGACACAGATTATTTCAGCCGAAGGGATCGAAGCGCGCATCACGCCACGGACGCGCGCTGTGGTGGTCGTCCATTTGAACGGTCAACCGGCACCGATGGACGAGATTATGGCTGTTGCCAAGAAACACAACCTGAAGGTTGTAGAAGATTGTTCACAGTCCTACGATGCCTACTATAAAGGGCGCAAGGTCGGCACCATTGGAGATGTTGCCTGCTTCTCCATGCAGCAATCGAAGCATATCACGTCGGGCGAGGGGGGCATGGTTGCCACGGACGATCCGGAACTCTATAAACGGGCGACAGAGTTCTCGAACTCCGGGATGCCGTGGTATCTATACGACTTAGAGCGACCGGAGGCGAAACCCCTCAACGGCTTGCCAACGCGGGGGCATTTCTCGTTTGGACACGATTTCCGATTCAGTGAGCTTCAGGGCGCGGTGGCATTTGCCCAATTGGAAAAAATTGACCAATTCAACGCCCGACGGCGCGAACTTGTCCAAAAGATTGAGACCGAACTGTGTAACGTCGCAGGTGTGCGGCTGGCGTATGTGTACCCGGAGACCCAACCCAACTATTGGGTGTATCCGGTATGGGGACCCGAATCATTGGGGTGCAGAGGCGAGCTTAACTATATTGAAGTAGAATTTCAGCGTATGCAAGCGATGCGGCAGACCTCTGTCGGTGTGCCACTTCCTGACTACGTGCAATATGTCCCCGGCTCGTGTCCAAACGCGGAGAAATCGACCCGAGGCGCGTGGAGCTTTTTTGTCCATCACAGTGTCGAGGACGACGAACTGGGGCGGGCGATCGAGACGTTCAAGGAAAAAGTCAAGGATGTATAGTCGCTAGTTCTTCTGTAGGAGGGATTTCCAAATCCCGACACATTGCTCAGACAGAAAAACCGAAAACTAAATAACCGAGTACATTGTCAGAAAAATGTGGCACAAACTGTATAAGGTTTCAGAACATAAATCGGTAATTCTCTATGTCCCCCAGACCCGGTAGGTGCGGTTTGTAACCGCACCGAACATCGCGATGAAGGTGTTTATATGACAGAGCACTAGGCCGATCGGTGTATTGGATTGAAGAATTCACTCGGTTAAAGTAGTGATTCAGAACTTCCCTCAAGCTACATCAAAAGGATATCAAAATGTCAACGCTCGGATTGGGTATCGTCGGGTTAGGAGTCGGCAAGGGTGCCCTGCTTTTGAATCAGAAACCGGATAGCCCAATAAAGGTGTGCGCGGTAGCGGACAAAGATCCCGCGCTTCTACAGTTTGCGCATGAGGATTATGGGATCGAATTTGTCACCGAAGACTATCGCGAGTTGCTGTCACGACCGGAAGTTGATGTTGTTGGCGTGTTCACCCCCGACCACCTGCACGCCGAACATGCGGCGGCGGCGCTGGAGGCTGGAAAACATGTCGTCTGCACCAAACCGATGGTGACAACCATGGCGGATTGTGGGCGATTGGTCCGCTTGGTGGATCGGACGGGACTTAAATTCGTTGCGGCAATGACCTGGCGCCACCTTCCGAAGATCGTTGCGGCACGTCGTGTCTTTGATGAAGGCAAGCTGGGGAAAGTAACCCTGATTGATACCGGTTATGTCCATGATATCCGCAAGGTCTGTCAAATCACGCCGTGGCGGGTTACGGTACCGCAGGATTTCCTCTTTGGGGGAGGCGCGCACGCCATAGATTGCGTGCGGTGGTTTGCCGGGGATATTGACACCGTGCATGCGTTTGCCCTGAACAGCGGTGTTATCCTTGGCTATCCTAAAGAAGATACGTGGATTCTCAATCTAAAATTCACCAACGGTGCGGTGGGACGTGTCTCTGTGATATGCAGTGCGGTCAACTCACCGCCGGATGCACATCAACGACTGGTGATCTACGGCACAAAAGGCACCTTGACCGGTTTAGATCTCGGTATGGACGGTGTGTCTGAACGTGAAACTTTGAATGCCGAACCACCAGCTAACAGGGAACGCCTTATTGAGGGGCACGCGAATGAACTGCTGTTGTACTTTCACAAAATGGCGGACTGGATTGTAGAAGACAAAGAACCCACGCCCTCCGTCCACGACGGTGCACGGGTTGTTGCGGTTGCCTTGGCAGCCCAAGAATCCGTTTCGACTGGGCAAACGGTGAAAGTGCGCAACGATTTCTGACGGCGGTCTACAACCACGTTGGTGCTGCCTATCATGCGAATCTTCGCTAACGCGATGAAGGGAATTCTACCTCCACCTTCCGATCCCGTTCCGTCTATCCCGATCTTGTTGGGGAGGACTCCGATGCGTCGGAGGAATCTTCGACCTGTTTGACCAGTGTCGCGCGCCCCGCAAGCACTAAGGCGCACCAGCCAACCAATCCGATGGCGGCACCGGCAGCGATTGCGATCCCAGCCGCTTTGCCGGTCTCAATTTTCTTAAACGTCTCCTCGTCGAATTCGCAAGAGATACTTCTCGGATTTCGCAGTGCAAGGCCACGCTTATCCCCCTTATGCCAGTATTCGACCGTTGGTGCCCTATCCCCCTCCGTTTTGATGTTGCCCTTTAGAGAGGGTGCGTTTACGTCTAAAGTGCTTTCACCGCGTTCACCCTCCCACACGGCTTTGACCCCTACCGTCTCTTTATCGTCTTCGAGCGGTTCGAGATTCACCCGTGCCAGCACATGATCGGTGATTGTGAGAAATGCTCTTTTGAACTTTGATGCCGATACAACCCAATTTTCTAAATTCATGATGTACACCCCTCGTTCGATAGGATTCCTTGTTGCGTTTCATGTTTTTCGTCAGCCATTATACAACACGGCTCGTCTGTGGTGCGTTCAACCAGCGAGTAGTTCCTGCTTGTAGGCGTCCACAATGGCATCGAAAATCCGATCGGGAATAAATTCCAGTTGCGAATCCAATTCCGATTCGACATTGACCATCATGCTATGATCGAATGTGTCTCGTTCGGCGCAAGGGTCAAAGGATTCACCATGTTCCTCAAGCATTTCGGCAAGCCTCGCTGGGGTCAAACCTTCGGAAATTCCGTGCAGTCCATAGGCGGTCCCCCGGTAGCCTTTGTCGTAGTCTGCGCTGAGATGCTTTCGCAAGATCTCCTCGCGGGCTGCCCCCTGTGCGCCGCTGTTTTCAATCTCCTCCATCGCCTCAATTGCGCGCGGATCGAGTTCAATCTGGAACGCCGTTGAAGCATCGGCAGCAGCAGTGGGATATATTTTGTACGCCATTTGCGCCTCCTTGTTCTATCAGTAATTCCTGCCATTTACATTTCAGGATAACCTTTGACGCGCTAAAACAGATGCCCCAATCACACCCGCATTATCGCCAAGGGCTGCCTTTACAATTTGAACACCGTCCATCGTCGTGGGCAAGGCATATTCTGCTGCCGTCTGGCGAATCGGATCTAACAAGCTATTCCGCATCGCTTCGATGACGCCGCCGCCGAATACAATCATTTCAGGGTTCAAGAAATGCACAATCGAAGCGACACTAATTCCCAGATATTTTCCAGCACGCTGCATCACCTTAACTGTCGGTTTATCGCCGCGCTTGACAGCTTTGGCGATGGCTTGGCTCCGAATTTGATCGAGTTTGCCACCGTTCAGTTTGAGGAGTCTGCTTTTTTGCCCCTTTTTTAAGATAGCTTTTTGAAGTGCCTTGGTAATTGCGGTACGACTGGCAACGGCTTCCAAGCAGCCGAAGTTGCCGCAGCCACACCGCGGACCATTCGCATCCACAATCATGTGACCGATCTCCCCAGCGGTTTTGTTGATGCCGTGGAAGAGTTTTCCATCTAAGATAATGCCGCCGCCGATGCCTGTGCCAACAAAAATCCCGACAAGATTTTTTACCCCCTGTCCAGCGCCGAAGGCGTATTCACCGAGCGTCCCCACATTGACATCATTATCAACGAAGGTAGGAATGCCAAAGATTGTTTCGAGTTTCGCTTTGAGCGGCACGTTTGACCAGCCGAGGTTGGGGGCGAAGATGATGACACCTGTCTCCGGGTCGAGCGGTCCCGGCGACCCGATACCGATGGCACGAATCTGAGAGGGTTCGAGTTCAGCGCCATCAATCGCTTCTCGGATGCATCGTTCAATCCGCTTAATCACTCCGTCGGGCCCTTTTTTTGGCTTTGTCGCTGTTTTGGCTTGTTGAACAATTTCGCCCTTACCGTTAATAACAGCAGCCAAAATCTTTGTGCCTCCCATATCTACGCCAACAACATAATCGTCATTTGCCGCCATTGTCTGCATCTCCTTTACATGCTGAACTGAGCGATCTGCTTTTTCAGTACCGCTCCGGGGACCGAGGTGTCTATACTCCGTGAGAAGGTGATGCTGTTCCCGATTCACCTGTAACAATTTTAAGGAGTTGAACCTTGAAATCTGCTTCTTCAAGTGCCTTCCATCGCTGCAAGAACGCCTGATATTTTGCCTCCCGCATTTCACGGTAGCGGAGCAGGAGCGCATTGATGCCAATTGCGTCGACCTCTGCCTCCCCTTTGTCCGGAAGCGATTGCAGGTGGTCTGATAAGACCGATTCGACGACATCGCAATCGTGAATATCGCCCAACTGTTCCTGCAGATCTGCCAATACCTTCAAGAAGTCTTGGAATTCTTCACCGTAGTTAATAGCGAAGAACTCCATCGAGTACCGTAATCGTTTCACTGAGATTCGCAGGTTGTGAAGTTCCTTGATATTATCTGGATTCTGAATGGATTCCGCCCACGAATAGACCTCCTGAATCTTTACCGCAAGGATAACCTGTGCATTCCAGCGATAGCTCAGTTGTGGGTGAATCCCCTTCGCTTTCCACGCTTTTGCCATATCTATACCTCAAAAAAAACCAAAAACTTTTTCTCAAAATTGCCCTTGTCGAGTTCTTCAAACATCTTAAACATTGGTGTCCGCCGCGCTTCCCGCTCTGTCTGGAGATGTCCTATTAAGTTTTGAACGCCGATCTGTGCATCTGCTGGTACCGTTAGTGCATCTTTCTGGAAACGATCAATCAGAACGTCTAAATCACGCACACCGCCCAGCGTACTTGTAATCCGCTCGACCTGTTTGAGATGCCGACGGAACTCCTTTTTGGGAGCAAAACAGTCCGCAAAGTTCCGCATCGCAGCACGTAATCGCCGGGAAGCGACTCGCATATCGTGAACGTACTCGATATCCGTTCCATCAATCGCGCCTTCTCTGAAAGACATCATCTCATGGAATCGGGTTGTGATAATTCTTCGGGCACACTCTTCAAGGCTCTTCTCCGGCGCAATATTTTTGACGGTCAATGCCTTTGCCATGTTGTTGATAATTTCCTTTTTCTAATTCTCCGTTTTCACGCCGAACACATTCAGGTGTATTATGCCCCGCTCATATTTCGATTGAAAAGTCGGGATCAGATCGTATTGTTGAGATAACGCGTCAGCAATCCCTTGTAGGAACGCAGGTTCGCCAGCTTTGAGTTCTAGCTCGACGCCATACTCCTGAATAGATTGTGTTCTATCCTTATCCGCATACTTGACTTCATCAAGACAGACTTCGATACACCCCGCCTCAGCATTTAAGTACCATATTTCGCGAAGATTTTCGACATGCAGGACCGGGAGTACGGCCTCTCCGTTTAGATATTTCGCAGCGGCTTCGACGGCTTGAATATCAACCTTCTCAAGATTGCCGCTTAAGAGTACTTGTATCTCTTGGTCCGTAATGGGCATTTCGAGTTCTTTGTAAGTATAAATGTCTTCCGTTTGGGCTTTGAATGCAACGACCGCTGTTCCCTCTACGGTGGTCCCGGGTGTGTAGATTTTCTTCCTAATCCGCAAAGCAGCGCCATTTCGTGTGAGCAGCCCGGCTGTCGTATCGAGATAGGTATCCTGTTGTGGGGCGCGCCGCCGATCCGAAAGTGTATACCCCGCCACCTGTTTTCGCAATCGAATCTGGTCAAGGACCTGTGGCGATTTTGCCTGAAATTTTGCTTCAATTTCAATCATTATCTGGTTGCATCAAGAATTATTAGGGCTTGGTACTAACCGCTGAATTTGAGATGTATTGAGGAGTCAGTTGATCAACCTATTCACTGTGAAAAATGTTCGCTGCGGGTAGATGTCCTGAAGGATCGAAATCCCTGCATGCGTATAGATGGCATCGGCGCAATTATCGGAGATCCGAATCATCCCTTCGATGTTCCCGCGCATATACGAATCGGTACTCACCGCTCTATTCCAAGCACTTCCAAGTATCCCACGCGGTTCAATTGCCTTCGGATCATGCCCAAAAGCACACCGTTCAATCTCGAATTGATCGAATAACAGTTCCACCTGCGAAGCCTCCTCCCACCAGCGGCGTGTGCCAATCGGACTGGTCAACAAGTGATTGGGTGCTAGTAATGGGCAATCAAATCTGCCTCCCCGCCTGAGGGCATCAAACTGACTGTTCAGGTCGTCGATGCCGCCATCAAACCCAATTGGCGGTCCGGCGTGGAAAAATCCCCATTCCTCAGTCCGATGCGCAACCGGCAATCCCTCAATCCATTCCAACGTGCCATCTTCCTCAATGGTGCGGAGAAACAGATGCCACGCCTCCCAGAGATTTGCCGTGAAGGCGGGCTGATCAAGCCGCCATCGTTGTGTTACACGCTGAATCAGCGAATCTGAATCGGGATCAGATTTTGCTGTTGCCTGATAAATTTCTGCAATCGCCCCCGTGGAGAGTGGGTCAATTTGCAGAAGGCGCAGCAGATTGCCCAATTCCTCATTTGCCGCTGCCCATGAAGTAATTGTCTGCCAGTGTTCGGGATTTGTCAGCCATTCTTGGAGGTGATGCTCCACGTGCACGGCGCGCAGCAAAAGCAGTTCGTGGTTTCCAAGAAGCGTGATAATCTGATTGGGAGCCTGACCTTCCAGTGCACGGATTAGGTCTATAACCTGCTTAGAACCGGGACCACTTGTAACGTAATCGCCGAGCAGAAACAGACGTGCTTCTCCACCGATCCATTGACTGTTTTCATCAATTAGCTCTGCATGCAGAAGCAGGTTACGGAAAGCTTGGTAGCTACCGTGGATATCTGAAATAATATACCATAAACGCATAAGCAATTTGTTGGTTCATTAGTACATTCGTTTAGTACTGAACAAATGCGCCAATCAATCAATGAACTAAACAATCTATTGTTTCAGGCGGTGCATATAAATATCACCGATATCACTGCGGGCATCGCTCCACACAACGCTCAATGTATCTGACTCAGATTGGACAACATAAGGCGGTTGCTGCACACCCTCCGCTGTGCATAGCGGGATTCCATTTTCAGCCCAAAGTATTTTTCCCTCTAAATTGATTTTCTGTCCATAGATCGCGTCATTGCTCTCATCGCCGTAATCTTCACGAAAGTCCAACCACGCGACAAAAAATTCGTCTTCGCTACACCGGGTTAGGAACGGTTTGTCCTGATACCCTCCAGCTGTGCATAGCGGGATTCCATTGAGTTTCCAACGAGGGATTCCATCCGCATCAATTCGCTGGCCGTAAAGATCTGAAAAGACATCCCGTTCATCACGCCAAACGGCTACCACTCCCCCGCGTCCGTCGCTCGTAATTGTGCGATTTTTTTGAATACCCTCCGCATTGCAGATTGGCACACCATTCGCCTCCCAAATTTTGTTTCCCGCTGGATCTATCCGCTGTGCATAGAAATCATCGTTGATAAAATTCTCGTAGACCTGCCAGACAACGATAAGTCCGCCCTGTCCATCGCTGACAGCACGCGGTTCACCCTGCAATCCTTCTATGG
Source organism: Candidatus Poribacteria bacterium (assembly GCA_965220385.1). Taxonomy (GTDB): domain Bacteria; phylum Poribacteria; class WGA-4E; order WGA-4E; family PCPOR2b; genus PCPOR2b. Next base: position 5,793,737 of record OZ244825.1, read on the forward strand.
GTGACACAAGCGTTGGCTCCTTCCAAAGATGCGTACCGTCCATGCCTATTCGACGTGCCATAATGTCCCACTGTTCGTAACCGATGACTTCCCACCAGACGACATAGAAGCTATCTGCATTGTCAGCTACCAACCGGGGGGTGCTCTGAAGTGCTTCGGACGGGAAGACCGGTACGCCATCGAGTTCCCACATCGGCTGGCCATTCCCATCAATTCGCTGGACATACAGATCGTGCAGGTCGGGATCCCGACGTCGGTCTTTCCAAACAATGATTGCACCGCCTGACCCATCACTTAGCATTTCTATGTCAGATTGGTCTGCTGGGTGTGTACATACGGGAGCGCCCCCGTCAGGCAGAAGTCTGTTCCCCGACAGATCTATCGCTTGGGCATAGACATCCCAGTTCCCCGGTGCCCGTTGATCCGTCCAAGCGATGATTATTCGCTCCCCGTTACGCACCAGCCGCAGCCACCGCTGATCGCGTCTTTTCTCGCAAATCGCCACGCCATCTTTAGCCCATAGCGGGACGCCATCGGGGTTGAGGCGTTGTGCGTAAACGTCCCAATCCTTTCCTGTACGGAAGTCCTCCCATATAATAACCGTACCGCCAACACCATCGCTGAGCCCCCGCGGTGCGAATTGGCCTTGAGCGGCAACCGCAATCGGGATGTTCTCTGAAGCACCGGTTGGCATAGAGCTGAGGGGGAGGAGCGTGCTGAATAACATTAACCAGAAACGTGTCTGTTTCATGTTTTGGTATCCGCATTGTGTTAAGCGCAATCGGTGTGTGCAGCAAGGGTAAACTTGAGAATTTGAAGGATTATCTTAGCCCGCACGATCTACTGAGGCGCATTTGCGGTCAGATCGTCACTTGTTATTGTTGGGCACCAGAACTTTTCAATGTACGCGATAATTAGTTGTGTCCCTTCTTCGTGGCTGACATAGGGCGGCTTGAACGGATTGTACATTGCGTCTGTGAGATCCCTAACCAATGCGACGTTGAACTGTCCAGATCGAACCATCGCTTTAATCGCGAAGGATCTGCCGAGCACGCACATATTGGTGTGGACACCCATGTAGAGCAGATTCTTGATACCTTTTTGCATAAGGATGTTATAGACCTCTTGACCGTTATCGCTGATGGCGTCTCCATCTTGAATCTCGATTGCCGCGTGCTGACGGTGCCACGCTTTATATCCGTTTTCCTCGCCGGTATCCGAACCACCATCCGATGAGTCAACCGGCTGGGGTGGGTCGGGATGTTCAATTGGGTCGGGCATTTCTGCATGTGGGACATCAAGGACCCAAGCCCTCGCAGGATATCCGTCGTAAAAATCCATTGTATCTGACGGCGCGTGAATAATCTGTATTCCGTAATTTCTAGCGGTATTAATTACGGAGTTCATTCGTGGTGCCATGATATCCACCCGTTCTGTCGCGCCCCATGACCAGTGTTTATTCCACATATCCACGATAATAATCGCTGTTTCGGACGGAGGCCAGACGACCTCCTCTTCGACCACCCGCCAACCGTTGCGCCCGGTTGTTTTTGGGGTCTGCCGAAGGGTTGTTAGTTGCAGCGCACCATTGTCAGCGAGTCCGCTTGCTCCAGATGCGATGAGTGGAATGTTGGCTATCATTGTCTGCCCTCCTTGCTTCCTTTGTTACTTCTGTTTTTCAGGAGATTTCGTTTGCCATGAACGTTGCGTACACCTTTGTGGTTTTAACTAGATCCGATATACTGACCCGCTCGTTCATGCCGTGTGCCCCTTGTCCGTTGGGACCATAGCCGACGCCGGGCAGGCCACCCTCTTCGACGAAGAAATGTAGGTCGGTAAAGCCGCTTGTCGTGCTGAACTTAGTCGGTTGACGACGTATGCTGCGCACTGCTCGTGCAAACGCTTGGGGGAAATGATGTTCCGGTTCCACAACGCACGGGTCAATCCTCAATGTCGAAGCTACGTCTACCTTCATCTCCGCATCGGATTGACAGACCGCCTGAATCGCTCCACGCAGCTCCGCTTCCGCTGTCGCCAACCGTTCGTTGGGAAGGATTCTCCGATCTATGGAGAAGGTTGTTTGTGCGGGAACAGTATTCACCTTGTCCCCGTCCGTGCCGTGAAAGATACCACCGATGTTGAGCGTGGGATAGCGGTCATCACCCGAAAAGGTTTTGAAGACACGATCTGATGCTTTCAAGCCTTGCTTCAGGGGTTGGATCCCCGTGACAAGCGCAGCTGCCTTTTCAAAGGCGTTCAATCCCTTGTCTGGATTGGCAGCGTGCGCTGCTTTGCCATGAACGTTCACTTCCAACCACAACACGCCGTTATGGCCTACGCCCACGTTAAGCACGGATCCGCCCTCGCAATTAACGACATAATCTGCTTGTACCAACCCGTTGCGCGCCACGTATCCCGCCCCTAACTCACCCCCAATCTCTTCGTCGCAGGTGAGCGAACACTCAATGTTAAACGTGGGTTGAACCCCGTTCTCTTGCAGCGCTGTAATCGCGAACAGCAGTGCGGCGATGGAGTCTTTCATATCGTCTGCTCCCCGACCGTAGAGCCAATCTCCGACAATCTCTGGCTTAAACGGATCGCAGCGCCACTCGCCGGAGACGGGAACGACATCGTAGTGGGCATTGAAATGCACGGTTTTCTCTGCTCCAACATCCCATCTCGCAATCAGATTCATACGAGGATAGTCATCGGCGTGTGGTACAACTGCCTGCGCTTCGGCTTGGGGGACTGGTACGACCTTCGTGCTCATGCCGAGAGCCTCACACCGTTCTTGGAGTAGTTGCACGATCTCCGCGTAGTTTGTGCCGGGCGGGTTCACAGTAGGAATCCTGACCAGTTCTTTCAGCGAATCGCACAGTTGTGCCTGGCCCCCTTCGATGTAGTTGTATATCTTCTCCATAATCATTTCCTTTGTGGTGTTACGGTTGGTGAAGTCGGAGATTCTGTTACTCTATAATTTCTGTTACAACCCCTATGCCAATCTTTACGTCCATCTTCTTGATCTCGAACCGTGTGCCGATCGCTAATGCCATCGGTACATCCAGCGAAATTTGTACGGTCGCATGTTCACCCGGATTAACAATGGCAACCTCCGACGGCAGGTGGAGATGACCCGTAACGTCAATTGTCCAGAGATGGATCTCCGGTTTATCGTTCCCGACAAGGGGGATATGCGTTCCGCATTCCTCTTGGGTCATCACATAAACCGACGCTTCGAACTCGGTGTGTGATCTGATGCTCTTCGGCTGCGAAACGACCTGTCCCGGCGTAATCCACCCCATTTCCGCATCGACTTTGACCTCATCTTCTGCATCTTCCTCCGATTCGCTGTGTCGCAGTGCCACGCAACGGGTCCTGATGCGATCCCCTTTGCCGACGACATCGACCGGGTGCCCTACAGCAAGACCGCCCTGCACCACTTCACCATGTAGCGTTGAGGTGTCTTTGGGGTTATCAATAACCTTGCGGATTGGCATCAATAACGGCAGGTCTAATGGATTCAGCGGCTGCGGCATACACCGATTCATCGCAAAGATAAGATCGACAATCGGTTTCCAGTGGTCCGAGTTAAGATTTTGTCCTTTATAGTTGAATGCTTTTTCTGCATCGCCAACGATGATAGGCGATTCGTCTTCTGCATAGCCGCAGTCTGTGAGCACCTCACGAATTTCCATCTCACAGATCTCGATTAATTCTGGATCTTTGACCTTCTCTGCCTTGTTTAGGAAGGTGACGACGGTGGGTATACGTACTTGACTCGCAAGCCGAATCTCAGCTTCGGCTTCTGCTGTTACGCCATCGACCGCACTCACCACCAGAATCGCCCCACGGATTGCCGGCGAACCACCGATTAACATCTTGACGTTCTCCGCATGAGTCAATCCGTCAATGTGTGTGTAATGCCTGCCGCTTGTTTCATAATCAACCACTTTATAACTGACGTAAGTTTGCTGTCCTATTGAGTGGTGCGTCGGTTGCTGCGATTCAAAGTCAGCTGGATCTGTCTGTGCGGAGCCAATCCGTGAAACTACCTTGATTATTCCAGCGGTCAGCATCGTTTTGCCGTGTTCGACCCCGCCGAGCGTGCAGATTGTTAGCCCTTGATGTCGGTATTGCCTTTTTTCATCCATCGCTTTCCTCTCTGACGGAAATATAGTAAGTAATGCGTCAGTAGCAACAAAGGATTCGGCCCTCGTAAATCTGTGAAATCCTCCCCCACCTACTCACCGCTTCTGCTTGAAGATTGGATTGGAAGATGGCATCTCGTATTGTATCACAGAGGATCGAGCAGCGTCCATCAAAAGAAAAATGGACATCAGCAGATTTTTAGGTGTTTACTCAGATTTGTAGCGGTCCATCTGATAATAGATACCTGGAACGTCTTCTGCCTGACATCAGCTAAAGCCTCAGGATCCGGAGTTCTTAGTGGTAAACCTGATAGTATCTGCCAGCCCCAACTATCACAAGTTAATGTAGCTTTCAGAAAAAAGTTGAGAACTTCCGGTAGGAATTTGTGTCTATATTATAATGCGACTACATTGGAACCTTCTGACATAAGGGTTTGTTGACAGATTGAGTTGAACCGTGTAAAATGGCCCAAGTTTCCATCGCAATTGGAAAGGACTTCCCTATACAAGCTGACCTCATCAACTCCAAAGGATAAGAATCGCTTTGAAAACCGAGGAGGGAGAACAAATGCGCCGGCGAAGCAATCTCGCATATTTCATTTTAGTTAGCGTTGTAGTTTTGAGTCTTACGCCACCGATAGTAGACATTGACGCGCAAGCACAGATTGCCTTTGTGTCGGATAGGGATGGGAACATGGAGATCTATGTGATGGACGCCGATGGGGGTAATCAGCGAAGACTTACCACTAATCGTCATCAGGACTGGGATCCCGCATGGCCTCCGGACGGCAAACGTATTGCCTTTGTTTCCAGTGAGGACAGAAACATTTCCGTTGGGCACTGGCAAATCCATGTGATGGACGCCGATGGGGGCAATCAGCAAAATCTCTCTAACAATGACTCTGATGATTCCGATCCCGCGTGGTCTCCCGACGGCAGGCGCATTGCCTTTACTGCTTCTATTAAGGATGGGGAGATTGTGACTCCTCATGGGGTATTTGAGCACAGGCACCGGCAGATCTTTGTGATGGACGCCGATGGGGGCAATCAGCGAAACCTCTCTAACAGTGACTTTGATGAATGGGATCCCTCATGGTCTCCGGACGGCAAACAAGTTGCCCTGGTTTCCATTAAAGACGGATTCGGGATGGGGATCTACGTGGTGGATGCCGATGGGGCTAATCAACAAAGACTCACTGACGATCTTTCTCACGAATGGGCACCCGCATGGTCTCCAGACGGTGAACGCATTGCCTTTGTGTCAGATAGAGATGAGAACTGGGAAATCTACATGATGGATGCCGATGGGAGTAATCAGCGAAGACTCACCAGAAATCTCTCTCCTGATATGGCTCCCTCATGGTCTCCCGACGGCAAACGCATTGCCTTCGTGTCGGATAGGGATGGGAACTATGAAATCTACGTGATGAACGCCGATGGGGCACGGCAGGTGCGAAGACGCACTAAAGACCGCCCAGATGACATTGAGCCTGCATGGCTTGCTCCCCCTCTTGCAGTTGAGGTTGTCCCTTCTGCGGTTGCTCCCGCAGGCAAGAAATCCACGATATGGGGATGGCTCAAACAGGGGGACCGATAACTGTAATTATTGGGGGAGTTCTGTTTAGTGGATGAAAGGTCATGCGAAATAACAACCACTCGTGGTGAAACGATAAGTTCACCGTACACACAGAGATAACTTGGGTATATCTATCCAAGTTATAGATTCTCGGCGGAGTTGGAGATGAGCGAGGCTAATAGGTCGCAATAAACACCCTAACTTTCAATGGGGAGCAACTTAGATAATGGTGTGCCCTGTAGGTCAATATTCATATTTCAACGCGATAATGTGATTGTCGATTGAGAAAATGGTTCAGTCCGAAAGGAGCGCGATCAATGAAAATCTTACAAGTATCCTTTGCCTGTTTTGTTCTATTGGTTGGGCAGGTTTTACTAAGTGATGCCAGAACCCCTAAACCCGTGATTATTCCTGCCCCGGAAGGCGTAAATACCAGTTGGGGGCATTCCGTGGACATCAGTGGGAAAACCCTCATCTCCGGGTACACTTCGTATACCGGCAATACTGGGGGAGTCTTTATCCTCGAACAGAAAGAAAAGCGATGGGAGGTTGTGAATCACTTTCAGACGCAGAATTGGGTGATGCGGGATTGGTTTGGGCATGCTGTGGCAGTCAGTGGAGACACCGCTGTCATCGGTGCTTACGAATTTGGTGGGGAAAAGAGAGTCGCTGGCCTTGTTCTGGGAGCCGGTCCTGGAAGGGTCTACACCTACCGGCGTGGCGAAACTAAATTTATTCCGGTACAAGATTTTGTGGCCGCCGATGCCCAAAGCGATGACCGATTTGGATATGCCGTTGATCTCAGCGGAGAAAACCTCCTCGTTGTTGGATCCCCGTATCATGATGAGCAGAAGGGTGCCGTATATGTCTACTTGCAGGAAGGGGGCACATGGGTAGAAAAAGCCAAACTCCAAGCAGATGACGCAGCCTCAGGAGCACGATTGGGGTGGGATGTGGCTGTTGATGAAGACACTATCGTTGCGGGAGCACCGCTCGCAGCTGCGCCCGAAAGAAACTCAGGTGCTGCTTATGTTTTTAAGCGTCGAGGAGATGGTTGGATGCAGGTCGCAAAATTGACTCCTAATGACGGCGATGGCGGCGATGTTTTTGGTATTTCTGTTGATACCAGCAAGAACCGCGTGATCGTTGGAGCCAGCAAGGATGAGAACAACGTGAAACGACACGGTTCTGGTTCCGCCTATATCTTCACCAGTGCCGGAGATGTCCATACACAGGAAGCAAAATTGAATGCCGACCGGCTTCAGAATGGTGCCAACTTTGGGCTAACAGTTGCGCTTGATGCCGATCGTGTGCTTATCGGTGCGCCTTCGATGGATACGAGAGCGGGTGTCGATTCCGGCGCGGTTTACGCTTTTTTGAAGGTGGGTGCCAACTGGGTATTGCAGGCAACAATCACCCCCGTAAAGAAACCGGACGGACATCGAGGTGAAAAGCTAACCAGCGGTTACAACATGGGCAATGCCGTTGCTCTTGATGGAGTGGTAGGACGAAAATTTAACTTCGCCGCCATCGGCGTACGATGGGATGCCAACCGTAACGGCAATAATGCAGGGTCCGTATATGTCTTTGATACTGAAGATGAAGCAAGTCTTAATCTACCGTTGTCTGTTGAACCACGTGGTGATTTGGCACTGACTATATTTGGCGACATCAAGCGGACAGCCCTGCTCCAAAACTTTCCCAACCCCTTTAACCCAGAGACATGGATACCTTACACCCTTTCCCACGATGCGGACGTAAGCGTTCGTATCTATAATATCGAAGGTACGCTAATCCGTCAGTTGGAAGTTGGTCAGCAGTCGGCGGGCAGCTATCTCAGTAGAGAGACTGCTGTCTATTGGAATGGCAAGAATCGGTTGGGTGAGTCGGTGTCAAGTGGTATCTATTTCTATACGCTAAAAGCGGATACGTTTTCGGACACACGCCGCATGGTTATCCTAAAATAACCCCTGAGTTACCAGTTGCTAAACGAAGCGTCAGAAACCGAGCGTTCTTACATAAGGGACGCACGATTTCAGGAAAAGTCCGACCCATTTTCCCAAAATCGGACTCTATCAACGCGGAATACTCGGTCTCTCTATGATATTGGCAGCTTAGGTTAAAATAATTACTCTCCTTGATATTTGTTGAACCCTCACTATATCCTCCAAAGCTTGAGGAAAATCCAATTAGCCGCTTCTTCTGAACCGCATGCTGATAATCTGTTCATCATTGAACCGAGACTGAGCTGCCAAATAACCCACAACTTTGTTGTTACATTATCGGTCTCTTAACCTGTCAATACGCCCTAGGAAATTGGTTATGCCAACAGATCGCGATCTTATTCATCAAACACTCAAAGGCGATTCTCAGGCTTTTGATACCTTGGTCCAGAAATATCAGCCGATGATTTATTCCCAGGCGCAGCGTCTTGTACGGAATCCACAGGATGCCGAAGATCTAACACAGGAAGTATTTATCAAAGCGTATCAAAATCTCCCAAAACTGCGCGATGCCAATCGTTTTGCCGGTTGGCTATCGCAAATTGCGAAGAATGTCTGCGTGACATGGATTCATCGGCAGAAAGGGATGTCAAAATCTTACCAGACTGACAGGGATCCAATTCTGGGGCTATCTTCTGTTGAAGCAACGCCAGAGCAATTTTTGATAAAAAAAGAATTGAGCCAGACGATCTTGAAGGCGATTGATTCGCTGCCGACTACGGATGCGGCAGTTGCGCACGATTTCTACATTGATGATCTCAGTTATGATGAAATCTCGGAGAAACATGGGTTGTCGCGTCGTGCCATCGCAAGCCGACTCCATCGTGGTAAACAACGTATCGCTGAGAAGGTCAAGCGGTCCTTCAGCGCATTTGGCGTTTTCTGGAAGCACTGGGAGACACCCATACTAAAGGGGATGAAAATTATGTCAACCGTTGCGCGTTCTTGGTCTATTTCTTTCGTAATCCATCTGTGTCTTGCTGCTATCGTTGGGATGTATCTGGTAAGTCAAAGCCAATCATTCAAGGATTTGGTAGGTGTTGAAATTTTTCAACCACCGAATCCGCCGCCCAAACCGCAAGTTCGGAAACCGGTTATCAAACCCATTCAAAAGCCAGAGACACAGATCGAAGACACAGTCGAGGTTGAGCCGGTTAAAACCCAACCGAGGACAACGGGTGCGCTTGTTGTTCGGCGAGCTACTGTACAACAGAGGAACGTCTCCGCGTTTTCAAATCAAGCGTTGAAACTCAATGCTCCTGTCAACGCTAATGTGCCGAAAGTGGTCAACCCCCATGCCCCTATGCATCAAGTCGTAACACACACAGATGTCCCTGTTTCTAATGCGCCCGATGCGCTGGCATTGTCTTCACCTACCATCGCAGGTACAAACGGCGGGCGTATGAGTTATCGGATTGGGGGCGGCGATCGTGGGATTTCTGAGGGTACTATACAGGTTAGGATCGCTAATGTGTTCAGGTTGCCGTCGGAGCTTACGATGGTCACGGAGGTTGGAGCCGTCCGGGACGCCTTGGATGAGGTGGTTGATGACATTATTCTCGGTAATCTTGAAGTGCTCCCCCTACCTCGCGGTGAGCCGGGAGGCCGTGTTGTCGGTAAGGGTCGCGATATTCGTGGAATCCTCCGGTTCACTCGTGTCCGTCACAGTCTCTCCGACTGGTGGGCTGATCCTTCTGCGCTGAACGCGTGGACAAAGTGGATGAACGCAAAGACAAGGATTAAAACCGACATGAACGTCGAAGGTGGACCGCTCAAGTTCACCGATGCGAACCTACATAAAGCTCCGCTGCTTTTCATGACGGGTCATGATCCCGCGCTTGCCCGGTCCGCGATGGGGCGTTCGGGGAACGGTGATAGATTGAGCAGTCGCTTGTCTGAAGCCGAAGCGGTGGGGTTGCGTCGATATCTGGTTGAAAAGGGCGGTCTCCTTCTCTTTGACGATTGTGGCACGAACGCACCAGCGCAGGCGATGATTCGTCGGTTCCTCGCTCAGATGCGCATAGTTATGCCTGAGTATCATGTAACTCGAATTCGAAATGACCATGAGATATATAGCATCTTCTACAAGATGGGTGGACCGCCAACTGGATTCGATCTGTGGTGGTCGGGAGCCATCCCGCCGGGTGGGAACCATATCGAAGGAATTTTTATCAGTGACAAGATTTCCGTTTTAGTAATCCGTCGTGATTATATGTGTGCGATGGAGTCAATCGGTGCGCCAAGCCGTCCTACGCAATACTCGCCGAGCGTCTACCGTTTTATGACCAACGTTGCCATTTATGCGCTAACACGTGGTAAAATTTCAGATTACTCCGGTTATGTGCCAGAGGATAAGTTAGGGCATCAAAGATTTCCGAGCCGTGCACCACAAGCCGCAAGAATCGGAGCAGTTGAATAGCATCTGTTAATTATGGTGAGTTATAGAAATAAGTAGACGTTCACCGATAGTTCCCCTTAGTAAAGTCTCAAGAGTCCTCTGATAAGTGGCACATCCGGATAAAATCGGGGGGCGGATTTAGGGGGTTGGCTGTGTGTCGAAGGTGTATAAGTGATTATAGAAGTTACCACGGTTGCGCACGTCTGCATCTCTGTTCCCTATCACATCTCAAGTAGCTTGTAGGTCGAACCTCACATATCGATACCCAGAGGAATGCAGATTATGTCAGCTGTTTCGCGTTCTTGGTTTATCTCTTTGGCAGTCCACCTGTGTCTTGCTGCTATCATTGGAGTGTATCTGGTAACGCAAACCCAATCCTTCAAGGACTTGATGGGCGTTGAAATTTTTGAGCCAGCGAATCCGCCGCCCAAGCCACAAGTTCGGGAACCGGTTATCAAACCTGTTCAAAGACCGGAGCCCCCCGTCGAAAATACGGTCACTGTTGAGCAGATTAAAGTCCAGCCGAGAAGGACAAATGCGACTGTCGTTCGTACAGCTACTGTCCAACCGCGAACCGTCTCCGCGTTCTCAAGTCAATCCTTAAAACTTAATGTCCCCGTCAACTCCAATGTGCCGCCCGTGGTCAACTCCAATGTATCTATGCCTCAGGTCGTGACACATACAGATGTCCCTGTTTCTGATGCGCCTGATGCATTGTCTTCGCCTGTCATCACAGGTGCCGGTGAAAATGGTGGGCACATAACTCATGGGATTGGAGGCGGGCGGCGTGGGATTTCTGGAGGGACCGTGCAGGTCAGGATTACTGATGTGTTCAGGTTACCGTTGGAACTTGCCATGGTCAAGGAGGTTGGGGCTGATCGGGATGCCTTGGACGCGGTGGTTGATGGTATTATGCTCGGCAATCTTGAAGTGCCACCCCTACCCCGCGGTGAGCCGGGCGGGCATGTTGTTGGCAGGGGTCGCGATATTCGTGGGGTCTTCCGTTTTACGCGCCTCCGCCACGATCTCTCTGATTGGTGGACGGATGCTTCTTCTCTGAACGCGTGGGCAAAGTGGCTCAATGAAAAGACGCAAATCCGAACAGACATGAATGTCGAGGGTGGAGCGCTCAAGTTGACTGACGCCAATGTCATGAAATCGCCGATTCTCATCATGACTGGACATAATCCTGCTCTTATGAAATCAGCAGGTGTAAGGGCATTGGACACTGGGCGAATAATTCGGAGTATTAGAGGTAGTCAGTTTTCGCAATTGGAAGGGATTTCGTTGCGGCGATATCTGGTTGAAAAGGAAGGGTTCCTCGTTTTTGATGACTGTGGTACCGAGGCTGCTGCGCAATCAATGACCCGTCTGTTTCTGACCAATATGCGGCACATCATGCCAGAATATCAAGTGGGACGCATTCCCAATAACCATGAAATTTATCACAATTTTTATCAAATGGGTGGACCGCCCATCGGCTTTGATATTTACCACCCCGGCAGGACAATTGGCTTTTTCTTGACGGGTGGACGCCTTGGCTATAATCTATCACGGAATTTCCTTGAAGGTATTTTTATTAACGACAAACTTTCTGTACTGATCGTTCGTCGCGACTATATGTGTGCGATGGAGTCCATCAGCCTGCCAAGCCGTTCTGTGCACTACTCACCCGGCGTCTACCGTTTTATGACCAATATTGCTATCTATGCGCTGACGCACGGTAAAATCTCAGATTACTCTAGCTATATACCAGAAGATAAATCAGAACGGCAAAAATTTCCGAGTCGTGCACCACAAGCCGCGTCCATCGGAGCAGTTGAGTAGCATCTGTTCATCAATCTCGCACATCTGTACTACTCTTCTCATTACCTCTCAAGTTTCACCTACGTCCGTTGATTCACTCGATCTCGTAGCCCCGCAGCGAGGGTCTGCAGCGCAACAGGATTTTCATCTAAGAAGGGGACAACGATATCGGCGTAAGCCTTACACGGCTCGGTGTAGACCGAGAAATTGGGGATAACATCCCGGCGATACCACGCAACCGCCCCTTCAAGATCGCCGCCACGTTGTGCAACATCCCGTAACAGGCGACGCAGTACCCGTTCATGGGGTTCGACATCAACAAAAAGCTTAACATCCATCAGGTTTCTGAGTGCTGCATCCCACAGAATAAGATGTCCTTCGACGATAATCAGATCGCTTGGTTGAATCGTGGCGGGCGCATCACCGCGTGCGAACGCTCGTGTCCCTTCAGGTGGCGTTTCAATCGGTTGACGTGCGGTTAGTTGACGGATATGCCCCAACAGTGCTTCCCATCGAACTGCATCCGGATGGTTCGCAGTGATGACCTTCTCTCGTTCTTCCGGTGGATATTCCGACCAATCCCTAAAGTAGTAATCTTGGTGCAGGATCACAGGCGAGAATTCTTTGAGTTCCTTGGCGAGGGCTGCTGCTAACGTTGTTTTCCCGGAGGCTGAACCACCCGATATCCCAACCGTCACCGGTTTAAAGTTTTGGGGCATGTACAGCTCCTTATTGCCAATCAAGTTCGGTTGTTTGAGAACTTATCACGGGTTATACTCCCAGTTCGCCTTTCGAGCCCCGTATTTTCTGCCATCAATGACTGTTTGATGACAGTTGAGGCAAGCGCTGTAGGATTTGACCCCATGGCTTTCATGGTCAAACTGGATTTCAGGGGTGTTGTGAACGTGGCAGGTGAGACAGGTGTAAGCCTCGTACGCGGCATCTGCATGGACACTTAGCCGATCGCCCATCTTCTTGACCGTATATTCCTCCCCGTTTTTTTCGTCGGTTACCAGCCAGTGGTTATCCCCCTCTTTCTTCGAAATTGTGGTCTGTCGAGAGAGGGAGGTTCCGTGCAGATTAAACTCCCACTGCAAATCCTCTGAGACAACTCCGCCGGTATCCAAATAGGTCTGGAAATGTGAATCGGTGGTAAACAACATTGCTGCTGATGGATGACATTTCACACACGCGACATCGTGAACTTCTGTCAAAGGGAAGAATTCTTCATGGTCTAACTTTTCTCTACCGTGCAGAAGGATGGAAAGCAGCAAAATTGGTGCAAGAACAAGATGACATCGGAGGAGGATACGTCGTGCGCGATGGGTGGTAAGACTGACGGCAACCCCGGTTCCAAAATTGAGCAGTGCCAGTATAAACGCCATCCACGAATGCCAAACGAGGGGTTGAGCCGCTGAGTGGATGAGAACAAGAAACAACCCTAACGATGCGAGTCTTTGATGATATTTGAGCCAGACCTGCCGGCTTCCCCATCGGACCAACCGTGTCCGTAAGATGTAGCCACTCGCAATGAAAAGGATGATAGCACCGATGATGCTGAGCGTATGCCGAGTCTCGCCAAAACTTGATCTGAGGATGAAGAAGAGAGATATGAAGATCGCCCCAACAGCACCTTGAGCGATCTGAATGAATGGATTCATAACAGAACAATTAGTAAAAAAGCCGGGGCATGTCATGGTGTAGTTTCGACGGAAGTATTCCAGTTGGTAGGCGAGGCGAGTGCCAATCAAACCTCGAAACGAATGAAAAATACCGAGGGAAACCACAATTCCCAAAACTGACCCGGCTGTTGATTTTTGGAGGCAAATGTAATTACGTCATAAAGTGCAATCTTTGTGCCAAAATCGACATCTCGCTGGAGCCTGAGATAATTAGAACACAACTCGGTTAAGATGTCAAGTTTTGTTCAGATATTTAACAGGGGTGTTCAAATTTTGAGCAGCCCTAATCTGCTTTTACTTGATGGTCACATACCGTGCTTGCCCCTCATGTTTTACGAGTAGCAAGATTTTGGCTTCACCCGCTACCTTCTCCACCGCCGCTTTGAATTCCGAAACGCTGTGAATAGGTTGGCTCTCGACTTCAAGAATTAGGTCGCCTTTGCGGACTCCCGCTTTTGCAGCCGCACTATCCGGCGCAACGTCAGCAATTAACACTCCCTCATCAGCAGTGTGTCCAAGTTTTTCAGCCAGATCGGCTGTCAGGTTCTGAAGGGAGAGCCCTTTCCAAAGATTAACATATTCCTCAGAATCTTTGGGAGGCCGAAGGGCTTGCGGGGAACGTTCGCCGAGCGTCACAGAGATATTTTGTGTTTGACGGTCACGTAGAATGGAAATCGAGACCGTGGTAGTTGGCTTAAACGTGGCAACCGTAGCGCGAAGATGATTCATATTCTTAATCGCTTTGTCGTTAATCGCAACGATTACATCACCTCTCTGTAAGCCAGATTCTGCCGCGGGCATGCCATCAAAAGTTTGGGTAATCAGGGCTCCCATCGGTCTATCCAAACCCAGTTTCTCGGCGAGTTCCGAATCCACCTCCTGAATCGAAACGCCAAGCCAACCGCGTGTGACTTTTCCATGTTCGATCAGTTCTGTTGTAATCTGTTTGACTGTGTTAATCGGGATGGCAAATGCACCAGCGGAGGCACCCGCCGACGGACTGCCAGCAGTCATGCCGATGATTTTGCCTTCTGCGCTGACGATTGCACTGCCGCCGGTACCGGGCCGTAGATTCGCGTCAATCGCGAGCCAATTTTCATAATCGGCGATGCCAGGGTTGCGTCCAACGCCGCTAATCATTCCCAAAGAGATTGTGGGTTCCTGATTGATGGTATGTCCGAGGGCAACCATTAATTCACCCATGGCAACGTCATCCGAGTCGCCGAAGTTCGTTGTGGGTAGTCCGTCGACGTCAACTTTAAGTACGGAAATTCCCGTGGCTCTGTCTGATGCAACTATTTTCGCGCCAAGGCGTGTACCGCCCTGAAGTGTAATAGTAATCCCCCCGCTATCATCGACTAAGCCGATAACGGTGGCGATGTGCCCGTGTTCATCAAGCAAGATTCCAGAGCCAAAATTGTTGTTATTTATGAACTGGTGTTCAGGCGTGACCATAACCGGCGGTGCTTGTCTTTCCCCATACGGGTCAGGAAAGAAAAAATGGTCTTCCGACTTTTCATCTGGATCCGCGTTTCGGTCGAACCAACGACGAAATTCCTCTGGACGGAACGGAAATATGTCGCGCCGTTCAAAGTGTTCAAAACGCGGTTCTCGGTCTTCGTCTGATAGCTCAACCCTAATTCCAACAACCGCTTTTCCAACTTCCTGTGCGAGCAATGCGAAACTCTTGCTGAGTACTTGTAACGTCTGTCGTTCATCTGCTGCCGATGCAGCATGTTGGAGAATGCCAAAGGCGAGTACGCAGATGAGAACGATGCTGCGTGTTTGGGATACATTGGTTTTCATGTTTTCTACCTCCCTTACGGTTTGAACGGTAACACACTACGTATATGAGTAGGTTTCATCAAAAATTACTATACCGTTCAGTTCGTGTTGGAAACTATAATGAGAATAGGGTATAATCTCTATAAGCGTCAGTGGACAGATTTCTGAAGCATCTGGACGATGTTTTTTCAAAACTAAAGGGAGGATTCGCCATGTTTCGCAAGAAAGAATTTCAAAAGCGATGGATTCTTACCGTACTATCTGTTGTGGTGAGCATCCTTATCCTACCAACTTTGACTCAAGCAGGGGAAATCTTGTTTGAAGATACTTTTGATAAGGCGAATGACAAGTTAAATGGTACAGGAAAATGGCACACGGTCTCTGGAGCGTGGGTCATTAAAAATGGCAAATTGTCACAGAACCAACGAAATGGTAAAAATCTTATCTTAGTGTCCGATGGTCATTGGGATGAGGAATGGAATGACTATTGGTTCTACTCAACGATTCGCCTTGCAGCGGGTCAAAGCCCACTCCTCATTTGGCGATTCCACAGTGATGAAGGGGCGGGTTTTGGCGGTAAAGATACTTTGCCCCCTCGGATGCAACAGAGCTTGCGCCGTCATGTCATTTATTTGGAACTGAACAAGGACGGGAAAAGATCCGTTGTGATTCGGCATATACGGCATATTGTGAAAGAGTTTGAAAAAACCGAAACGAAAACGAAAGTTGATAAGGGCACAGAGTACTGGATCAAAATCGAAAATCACCCGGCAGGCTACCGTTTTTTCCTCACAGACAATGCCGCCGCAGCAGCATTGGGGGATTACGGTCCAGTTCTCTTTGACGTTAAGGATTTCAACATCCAGGGCGAAGGGCGGGTCGGTTTTGGAACACTAGAGGCGGTGATCGAGGTAGACAACGTGTATGTCACTGAACCTGAAAAAAATCCTTTCGCTGTAGAGGCGCAGGGCAAGTTAACGACCACTTGGGGGCTGCTGAAATCAAGTGTGGTCCAATAGGATCGCGAAAGGGATAGAACGAATGAAGGTTGTGGTATTCGGCGCAGCTGGCTGGATGGGCAGGGCGGTACTTGCCAATTTGGCTGACAAACATCAGATTCGCGCCTTTGATCGGGGTCCGGAGGCATGGGAGCAGTGGAAGGATACCGATGGTGAATGGCAAGGCGGGGAGATTATCCACGGGGATATTGTGGACTTCGCCACTGTGCACAACGCCACGGAGGGAATGGATGCGGTGATTCATCTCGCAGTCCATTTCGGGGGGTATGGTGTAGATGATCCGCAGCCGTTTTTAGTGAATTTGAAAGGCTTGTGGAATGTGCTGGAGTCCGCACAGCAGCGTGGTATCAAACGGGTGGTGCACATCGGTTCTTGCCAGACTGTGCACCACCAAGGGGTATTTTTTACCTCGGAGGTCAGAAGACCCGATGGGAGTCAGTACGCGGTTTGCAAACGTTTGCAGGAGGAGATGTGCCGGCAATTTTACGATGCTTACGGGTCTCGCATCATTGTCCTGCGTCCGGATTATATTGTGGATAGTCGATTGGGAATCAATAGGCGTCGAGAGGAATTAGGCTCCGAGGAGGCACCGGTGCGGAACGGCTGCGTGTGTCGACACGATCTGGCAGAAGCGTGTCGCTTGGGAATAGAGTCCACAACAATCGACTTTGATATCTTCCATATTGTGGGCACCCCCGAAGCGGAGAAGACCTGTAACGTTGCACGTTCATGCCAAGTGCTGGGACTGGAGTACAAGGGGGATCTGGAAAAATATCGCTGATGATAATGTTGTTTTAGTACTTTATGCTTGGGAGCCTTCAACGTGGATATGACTCTGGTTTGTAGCCTAACCCCCAAACCCGGAGAAGATCGCGGCAGCCCTGTTCAAACGTCTGTGTAAAGTCCACCATCTGAAAACTGGACAATGTCCAAGAAAATTGTTCCCAGTTGCACGGTTCGTAGAGGGCGGGTATAATTCTGTCTACAAAACGATTCTGCTGGAGTGCAAACAGGAATTCTCTCTTCACCCAAATGGATTCCACTGACCGCGGAGACAGAACCAGAACGAACCAATCGCATCGTCTGAGCGCGACACCGATTTCATCGTGCCACTGCTGTGCTCCAAGGATGTTTGTCCGGCTGTACCAGACAGGAATCCCATGAGACCGCATCATCTCCGTTAAATCTGTTGCGAACTGCCGATCTTGATCTGAATGAGATAGGAAAACTTCGGTGGGCAACATAGTTCAGTAGGGCTATAGATTTATGTAGAAGGAGTGTTTAGGCAGCTTCCAGCAGAGTTTGAACAATCTGTCGGATGCCTTCTTCTTCCTTATCATATTCGGAGAGTTTTATCATCTGAAGACGCCAAAGAATCCATGGGATGGCTTCTTGTGGAAAATCGGCTGGATCACCAACGAGAACAGGAATTAGGCGTTTGCTGTAGCGTTCTTCACCAAGGGCATACTCAATTTCACGGCGTACCCACCTTGAGCGAGTTGCCTCCGGCGTCAATAGAACGACCATTGCCTCAGACTCTTTTAATGCTTGAGCGACCTGTTCTGCCCAATTATCTCCGGGCAGGATTTCGCGTGTATCATCCCAAACCTCCAACCCGGCTTCCTCCAGAATCGCTACAATCTTCTGTGCAAGCGCTTCGTCGTTGTGAACGTGGCTAATGAAGACCTTCATGATTTAACCCTCCTTTCGCAAATTTCTCCAGACCATAGCTTATCACAAGCGCATTAGGTGAAAAGATTAGTAGAGCAAATAATAACATATTGGATCGGAATTTGACAGAAAAATTGTAGGGGAGGTTATCAGTTTTGGTGGTGGCTGACATTCTCTTTTTGCTTGATTTGGTTTGAAGATTGGTGTAGTATCTCCACACAGAGAATTTCTACAAATGATATATAAACAGACCAAGGGTAAACGATTATGGCAGAAATAATGTGGATGGTGCGCGCTGGACAAGGCGGATACCTCATTGAGGAATTTGTTACCCGTGAACTTATCGCCATTGGCTGGCATAAACTCGGTGATTTGAGGGCGGTAACTTCTCAAGAAGAAATCAGAGAGCGGTATGATTGTGCATATCCCAACGAAAGACCGGGTAGAGCGGCACACGCTGTGTCCATGATTTACAAATTCCGATCCACACTTGAGGCAAATCAAAAGGTGGTAACTTATGATCGTCAGAATCGCAAATACCTTATCGGTAGAATTACAAGTGATTACTATTACGATACCGATGAAATTGCCGAAGATAGCTCCGATTACGCTCATTTGCGAAAAGTTGATTGGGAAGACAGTGTAAGCCGGGATGTGCTATCTGTTTCCTCAAGAAATTCATTAGGTGGTATCCAGACCCTCTTTTCAGTAAATGAAGAAGTATCGACAGAATTATTATCTCATCTAGGAGAGCCGACGACACCAGAAGACACCGAAGTGGACGATAACGGACTCGATCAGATTAAAGAGGATACCCGTGCACAAGCCCACGAACTTATCAAAGACAAACTATCGAGGCTATCCCCTGATGAAATGGAAGATCTAGCAGCAACGATTCTGCGAGCCATGGGATACAAAACTCGGGTTATGCCTAAGGGGAGAGATCGAGGGGTTGACGTTCTTGCCTCTCGTGACGGACTTGGGCTTGAAGAACCGAGGATTAAGGTCCAGGTAAAACACCGGCCGGAAACAACCATGGGGGCTCCAGATATTCGTAGTTTTCTTGGCGGTTTACGAGAAGGTGACACAGGGTTATATATCAGCACCGGCGGTTTTACGCAGGACGCCAGATATGAAGAAGATCGTTCAAATGTTCCTCTAACTCTATTAGGGCTTGATGATCTTGCAGACCTTATTGTGCACCACTATGAGGGTTTTGATATTGATGGTAAGAGGTTGATACCGCTAGTTAAAGTATACTTCCCTACCCAATAATAACAGTACACAGTTGTCGGGGGTATTGCGATAATACGAGCGCTTGAAAATCTATAGACAAAACCAATCTCCTTGGTGCTGATTGCCACAATTTGAGCGGATGGCAAAACAGGTAGAGCAATCCTGATACATATTCTAAAATCATTACAACAACTAATACAGAACCATTAGGCACTGGCTAAAGGACATGCAAATTATGACCAAACGCCCCAAAATTGCGGCAATTGTCACAGAGTACCGCAAGTATTCTCACGGTCAGCATATCGTCGACCGCTTCTTAGAGGGGTACGGCTGGAACAGCCGACACCACTACCCGCCGATGGATCTGGTCTCGCTCTACGTTGACCAGTGCCCTGAAGGCGATCTGAGCCGTGACCGTGCGGAACGCTTCCCCCAGATGAAAATCTATCCTACTGTTGCCGATACCCTGACCTTGGGCGGCAGCGACCTTGCCGTTGATGGGGTCCTGCTAATTGGTGAGCACGGCAGCTATCCTACCAACGAAAAGGGACAACACCTCTACCCGCGCTACGAGTTATATAAGCAGATTGTCTCGGTCTACAAAACAACAGGCAAAACTGCGCCCATTTTCAACGACAAACATCTCTCTTGGAACTGGGACTGGGCAAAGGAGATGTACGACATCTCTCAAGAAATGGACTTTGCGTTCATGTCCGGTTCGTCCCTGCCGGTGACTTGGCGTACTCCGTCCATCGATATGCCGTTGGGTGCTCGTGTCCGGGAAGCGCTATGTATCGCGATCGGCGGTGTTGACAGCTACGACTTCCACGCCTTAGAGACCATCCAGTGTATGGTGGAACGTCGCGAAGGCGGCGAAAAAGGTGTCAAGTGGTTGCAAGCCTACCGCGGCGATAAATTCTGGGAGGCGCATCACGCGGAGTTATGGTCGCGTGAACTGTTTGAAGCTGCATTGTCCCGTAGTCATACCCTTACCCCTTCGCGGCAGGGATTCAACAATATCTTTCCAACCTTGGACGAGATGAAGCAGTTGGTTGAAGATCCGATCGCCTACCAGTACGAACATCTGGATGGGCTCAAAGCGACCATGATCCTTATGAATGGTCTGGTTCAGGATTTCAACTTCGCCGCTAATCTTGAAGGTCAAGACATTCCTTTTTCCACGCAGATGTATCTGCCGATGCCTCCGGCCCGCACGACACTTGCCAACTTTTTCTCGCCGTTGGTCAATAATGCCGAAAAGATGTTCCTGACTGGCGTGGCGACCTATCCGATCGAGCGCACACTGCTCACTACCGGATTGGTTGCTGCTGGGGTTGATAGCCTCTTTGAAGATCAGACGCGACAGGAGACTCCGCACCTGAATATCTCTTATCAGCCGACGGAAGAATCGACTTTCTGGAGAACGTAATCCCAAAGGAGAAAAATGTAAATGGCACCCAAACGTATAGCTGTGATTGCTACCATCTACCGCTACTTGTCACATGCCCAGCATTTCGCTGATCGATTCATAGTTGGTTATCCCTATGAGGGACGTTGGCATCGTCCTAATACCCAAATCGTGTCCCTCTACGTTGATCAGAGACCCGAAGGGGATCAATCCGCCGATCGTGCCCGCGAGTTCGGTTTCTCCGTATACCCGACTATCTCTGAAGCGCTGCGCTGTGGTGGAGATGAACTCGCTGTTGATGCCGTGTTGCTCATTGGTGAGCACGGTGAATATCCAAGAAATGAGAAAGGTCAGGTTCTCTACCCACGCTACGAATTCTTCAAGGAGTGTGTCAAAGTCTTCGAGGAGGATGGTCGCGCTGTGCCGATCTACAATGACAAACATCTCTCCTACAATTTTGAGAAGGCACAGGAGATGGTGGACGATGGACATCGCCTGGGATTCCCAATCCTCGCCGGTTCATCCTTGCCGGTAACTTGGCGCCTGCCAGATGTCGAATTGCCGCTTGATTGCGAGATTGAGAGTGCCTTGATGATAGGGGTCGGTGGTTCCGATCCGATGGATTATCACGCGCTTGAAGCCATGCAGTGCATGGTTGAACGGCGCAAAGGTGGTGAAACCGGGGTCAAAGCGGTTCAGTTAATCGAAGGGGATGCGGTATGGGAAGCTGGTGAGGCGGGACGCTGGCCAAAGGAGCTTTTGGAAGCAGCACTTTCTCGGTGTGACAGTCCGGGCGGACTGACTAAAGAGGATGGTCGGACTCAGGATCTGCTTGGGAACGGCGAACTCCCGAAATTGGTCGAAAATCCAGCAGCTTACTTTATTGAACGCAACGATGGACTACAAACTACGTTATTGATGCTCAACGGTGCAATCGGAGACTACTGCTTCGCTGCGCGACTCAAAGGCGTACCGGATCCGGTGTCTACCCAGTTTTTCCTGCCGCCAACGCCCAACGTAACCTACTCTGCCTGCTTGGTTGCGAAGATCGTCGAGATGATTATGACTGGCGTTGCTCCCTTCCCAGCAGAACGCACCCTGATTGTCAGCGGGATGCTGGAGAGTTGTCTAACTTCGCGGATACGGGACCATCAGCGTTTGGAGATTCCACATCTGCGGGTAGAGTATCGTGCACCAGCGGAGTCGCATCACGGGAGAGCTTGAGTCCTGTTGCATTAGATCTAATAGTTGGATATCATTCCTGATAAAGTCATAATAACGTGGAGGAAATAGTATGACACCAGAGGTAGCGCTGCAAAAGCGGAAACAGGTGATACGCGATGGCTACTGCGTGGTAGATGACATCTTGACTGAGGACTTCCTTGAAGAACTCCGAGAAGAATCAGAGCGCTTAATCGTTGGACATGAACCGCCGCCTGATGTGAGGTATCAAGGGCAGCATGTGGGGGTGCGAGGTGTGGATAATCCAATCATCCAGAAACTGTTGGATTGGCCACAGTCGCGTCGGGCACTGGAGCAGATGGGTTTTGGGGATTTTGAGAGTACCGGCGGGATTATTATCCTTACTAAGGATCCTAAGGAGCCTGCACTCTATTGGCACCAGGATTGGATGCTGTGGAACGATCCGATGAGCTGCTCACCGTGGCCTCAGACCATGTTTGTGTCCTACTACTTGACCGATACAACGGTTGAAAACGGCTGTCTCAAAGTGATCCCCGGCACGCATCTTAATCGAATTCCGTTGCATGATCAACTCATTCCAGCCCATGAA
Organism: Candidatus Poribacteria bacterium; assembly: GCA_965220385.1. Classification (GTDB taxonomy): domain Bacteria; phylum Poribacteria; class WGA-4E; order WGA-4E; family PCPOR2b; genus PCPOR2b. The sequence continues at coordinate 5,816,261 of OZ244825.1, forward strand.
CAGGGAGCTCGGTTTATTGAAGAGGATCATCCGGTAATGTTCAGCGATCACCCGGATCAGGTAAATGTCTTCGCCAAAGCGGGATCGCTTGTCTTAGCGGATGCGCGCGTCCTGCATTCAGCGCATAGGAACCTGACAGACGAGCGGCGAACGCTAATTTTAGCGTGGCATAAGCGGCCTATGACAATTCCCGACAATTGGGAGGACGATATTCCTAGGGTCATCGCGGATCGCGATCCGAATCAGGAATATGTCGGTTCTCGCATTCCGAGGGAATTGCTCACGTAGAACCTACACACCGAACATACGGTCCCGTTTCATAAGACGTAACTGCCTACCACGGTTCATCGCGGATACTTTGAGTTTCCCGATGAACCGACTCCCATTCCAATCCTGTACGCTCCATCTTCTCAATTGTTCTTTTTGAACCATATCTTCAGCGCGGTGCCACCCATGATCTTGTCTTTTTCGGTTTTGCGGATAGAGGGTAGGTGAAGATCGAGTAGATCTACCAGTTTCTGGTAACCCGGCTCTTCAAGTATCCACGGGGAATCTGTGCACCACATCATGCGATCAGGTCCATAGGCTTGGTAGATTTGTTCGACCATTGGCTTCATGTCTTCGTAGGGCCAAGGTTTCTTGGAGAAGGCGTACTCTCCGGAAACCTTGATGTACACGTTTGGGAACCGTGCCATGTCGAGGATTCGCGGGTAAGTTGTCGGCGGCAACGGTTCATCGTCGAAGCGGGGGCGTCCCCAGCGGTCTACTATGCTGGGGGTGCTCGGCATCACACCGAGATGATCCAGAGAGATGTTGAGGTTAGGAAATGCCGCCGCCAGCATCTCAACACCAGCAGTATTGGCACTGCCGGTGTAGATATTGATATTGATACCCAGTTCGTCCGCACATTGAAACAGAGGGTAAGCCTTCAGATCTTGGGCGCGTACGGCGCTCGGATCGCCTATATCGCCGATTCGGATCCCCTCAATACCTGTAGCATCGACCAATTCCTTAAGACGCGAAGGGGGGTCAGGATCGTTTCCATCCACCAATCCCGTAGCGGTGAACCGATCGGGCCATTTCTGGACACAATGGGTCACGTACCTATGCTCTTCGATTTGCGTGCCTCCCATATCGATCAGCACTGTTTTGTCTATACCCGACGCGTCCATCTCCCGCAGCAGTTGCTCGGCGGGGGCTTCTTTTTCCGCCGGTGCCAGACCACTGACCTCGCGCGGGTACTCGTCGCTCAGCTTGGCGAACACGTGTACGTGTACATCTACCTTATCCATCTCTGCTATACCTCCTGCATTTCTCTTGTTCTTTCCATTCTTTCCATCTTCCGATTCGTCCGATTTCCTTCTTCACGATAGAACCAAGTACTGTTTCGCAAGGTGATTGAGTGCTTCTTTATAGACATCAAACATAATCGACAGACGGAAAAAGACCTCACCAAGTTCATATTCTCGCGCCATTGCGTGTGCTGAAGCGCGATCATAGTATTCACGACCAAAATTGATATAAAATTGTGCAGTTACCGGACGGTTCTTGTAGCGATGGCGATATTCAATCCACTGTGGGAAGATGCCTGTGAGATAAAGTGAATAATTGCCAATGTGGGAGTAGATGAGAAACTGCCGGCGGGTATCCGCGCTCGCTGCTTCTTGGATCATGTCCGTCAGATAGTGATGGGTTTGTTTGTCGCCCCGATGAATGCGATGTAATCGGTCTGTCCTGACGAAAAGGCTCAAGAGGTTAGCGATATAGTTGATTACCTTTTTGTCTCCTAAAATTCGCTGATCCGTTAAACTACGTCGCAGGAGCACATTGAAGAATAGAAACGGTGAAATCTCTAATATCAACAGACTTTGATCGCGAATCTTGTTGAACAAGGATTCACTGTTTAGCATAGATTCAAGCGTTGTCGGTAGATGGTGAATCAGCTGTGCAATCTCTTCATAACTGCGTCCTGGCTTTGGAAAATTCTCGATCAGGAATTGCAAGTCCTTGTCTACCAACTGGCTGAGATCTGTCTTGGCAAAATCAGGTTTCTGCATTGCACTATCCTCCTTTAATCGAAAGTCAAGGGACCTCTTGCTGTTGCCCGCCTCCATAATTCGGGGTTGAAGTTGCCGTGATAGTCATCGCTAAAAATCCGTTCTGCTTTTGGGGGGTAAATTATGCTTTCGCCGGAGATCGAAATTTGGTTGCTTATATCTTGACTGGGTGCCAGCGAATCGCGTATATATCGGTGTTATCTCTAACCCCATCCCACGATCCGAGCGCTTGGCTTGAACCACAGATTGACAAAATCGTATCATCTGCAAACACTACGCTGGCACTGTAGCTACCGGTGAAGGTGGTGGAATCGAGGTAGTAGACTTCGTCGAGCCAGGTTCTGCCTTCGTCCCGGCTAATCATCGCTCGCGATCCAGGCGGTCCGGGACCGTAGCGCGTGTCATGAATAACGACCACAGTCCCGTCACTCTGGACTGCGGGATAGCCGAAGGTTTGACCGTATACTGTGCATAACATACGCGGTGGACTCCACGTTTGACCGCCATCCTCGGAGTCCATTACAAACAGATTCTTGAAGCCTCTACCCGCGTCGGAGTCATCCATCGGGCGCATCATCTCTTCTGTGTCAGATGGCAAAGGATACCGCTGATAGCGCATTGTTGCGAATACGCGACCGGACGACACTAACACAGCTGCGCCCTCCGAACCCCAATCGATCATCAGAATGGGACCCTGCCACGTATGACCCCTATCCGTTGAGCGGAAGGTGTAACAGCCGTTCATGGTGGTTGGCGTATTTCGGATGTCTACCGTCCATAGCAGTGTGTCATCCTGAAGGCGGTTTAGGCCGCGGTGTGTGTAACGTTCGGTGTAGGGACTGCCATCGGGGAGATTCATTTCGACCGGAATCTCTGCCCGCTTCGTCCATGTTACGCCTTCGTCTTGAGATACCCATACGACAGCTGGATCACGCGCATCCGGTCCCGTCGAGCAATCGACACCGATGAACGTGCCGTCCTGTAACACCCGCCAATGTCCTCCCGGTATATCCTCCATATCCATCAGAGATCGCGATGTCCATGTGCGTCCTTCATCTGTGGATTTGCACAGGACTTGGGACTGCTTGACATATACCGCACCATCCGGTCCCACGTCTACATGCGTGCCTTGGGGGCTCATATCATTGCTATGGGGTAGTAACGTCTTTTCTACCGGAACGCGGGTCAGTTTTTCACTGGCAGCGTGCAGGATGTATTGACTGTCGTGCATCGTCTTGAGGGCTGCCACCGATGGTATGTCAACCCCGCCGAGTCGATTCGTACGCAGTTTCGGTTCAATGGTTATTTGCATCATTGTTAACCCTCCGTTGTGATATTTCTCACACATATTCGAGCCTTAAGTTCAGTCCATGCACCGTGACGATGCTTTCGGGGAGAACGACATCATTCCGAGCCGCGAGTTCCACGTAGTTTCTGCCTGTTTGCAATGGCGGTACTTGCACGTTGTACGCTAACTCGCAGTTAGCTTGACCGTCCGAGGTGGAGATAAATCTGCCATCGGTTAGTTCCTCGCCGTTTAGCCGAATTAGCAACGCTTCGCTCCATGAGAGGTCATCGAATTCAACGGTCAAGATTGCCCTTGCTGGCGGATGTGATACCACGTCGTCACCAACTATCAGCGGCAGGCGACCTATCACGCCGGTGCGTAGAGCGCCACGCTTTGATTCAAGCGGCAAAGGACGGGGCGCAGATAGGTGTGCGTAGTAGGGCAGAATCCCACCTGTCGCACTATCGACGCTGAACAGTTTTTCTTTGCCGATCAACATGTTCTCGTCTCCCACTTCACCTACACAGGCGTAGCAGCGACGGCGGGTTTCGACCAACTCATCGCCCGTCATGAACTCAAATGGCGTTCCGAGATTCCAGAAGTAGAGCCCGCGGGCACCGGCGCGGTACCAGTTCGACGCCAATCCACGCACCAGTGGCAGTGATTCTTTGCCCATGTTCACACACGGATAGACAGGCACACCACGTGGTTTCGCCGCTTCAACCCATGTCTCAACCGGCAGAGACCACGGTGCATATCCGCCGCCGATAATGAGGATATCGATTAGGTCTTCCTCAAGCCATGATATGACATCCATACCGTTGTCAAGGCATGTAGTAAAGTTGTCGGGCACACGCACGGCGATTAAAAAAGGTCTGCCTCGCCGATCTGCTGCGGCACCTGTCAGGCTACGAATATCTTCCATCATTGATGTGATGATAGCGATCTCGTCCGCCGTGCACGGCTCACCGCGCATCCGCCGGCTGAACAGTACCGGGTGACGGATGTAGTCCAACTCGAACCCATCCACGTCATACCGTTGGCAGATCTCTTCAATGATTTCCAGCTTGCGTTGACGCACCGGTTCATGCGAGAAGTCCTGCGCTGTCGTGTACAATTCAAACTCTGGCAGCGTTCCACGGGTCTCGACCATGAACTCCGGGTGCGTACGTTTCCAAATGGTCATGGCGTTGGCGTCCATGAAGCTGTCGTGTACGTCGTTCATGCGTACCGATGCGAACGCCTCCATGCCGTGCGTGTGCGCGAAGTCGCAAACCAGGTGCAGCGGGCAGCGATACTCCCGCGTTAGTGTCTTGACGTTCTCAGTGACCCGTTGCCAATATTTGACCGGTGCGCCTTGGGCGTCCCCATAGATCGGCTGTACCTTGCTGTCATACGCCGGGGCATCGAACTGCCCACACAGCACCGACCAAGAGATAGTACCGACCTGTGTTTCTGGGAGCGGCGTAATCCGATGTGCGAGGAAGCCTTCAGGCGTGTTGGCGTCCTCCAGTGCCAGTTCGTGTGTGTCATCGTTGAAGATGATGCGCCGGGAACGGTGTGCTGCTTCAAATCGGGCACGTTTGTCACCGGACCAATGAGCCTTGGACTGGTACATATTCCCCTCCTACATTTTCGGCTGGTTCATATAAAAAGAAAGTGCAAAGTCCGAAAAGAAATCGTAGGGGCGGGGTTGCCCCGCCCGTGCTTACCTAAACTAACCTCCAGCGGATAATCACATAGTCGGTATTACCGATGCAGTTGTCCCACGAACTTACATCACCGTAGCAAGAACCGGTCAGCGTCAACATCTCTTCCCCGTCCAAGCTGATTGTCGCTGCATAGCCAGCCGCATAACCGTGACTGAGGTAGTACACCTCGTCCTGCCACATCTCACCGTTGTCATGGCTTACCACCGCTCGCGCGCTGCTCATATTACGGGGGTATCGGTGGTCAGTAATTACTACCGCGCGATTGCCCGATAACCCAACGCCGTATCCGTAGCACTGACCGAGTACGGTGGCGAGTTGCCGCGGCGGTGTCCATGTATCGCCTGCGTCGTCTGAATGGGCGACGAACACATGCTTATACGGGAATGTGTGACCGGCGGCGAGGGCACCCGTCTGCTCCAATAGATCTGGCGGATCGTCGGATAAACTCGGACGCTGATAACGAATCGCTGCCAACAGTCTACCTGTGGGCAGTTGTGCGACATTGACCTCGCAGCTCCACTCTCCGAGGGCAGAGTAATCCGACCATGTACTTCCGCCATCCTCTGAACGGTAGATGCGACATACAGCAGGCGTTATCTCAGCTGCTTCACGATCCCCAATCCTGTCCGCTCCCACCAGCACCGGCACGAGCAGCGTGCCATCATTCAGACGGGTCATACTGAAACCGAGCGACAGCACATCCGACGTACCGGGGTCAATCCCCCCAATCTGCCCCCATGTCTCGCCCTCATTGTGCGAACCCCACACGGTCGGCGGTGTGCCATTGTCTGGGGGTTTGACGTTTAGCATTACACCCTCGTCGTTGAAGGCCACTCGCCAACCCACGCATATATTGGGATCACGTTGGAGGTGTTCCCAAGTTTTGCCGCCGTCGGTTGATCGGTGCAGCAGTGTGTGTTGGGCGGCATAGATTGTGCCGTTCGGTGCCTGTACCAAGCATAACCGCTGGGTATGTCCTTCCGGGTCGCGCGGCAACCGAATCTTTTCCACAGGAACCTTCTCTAATTTTTTTTTGCGGGCATGGAGGATATAATCGTTCGCCTGCATCGCTTGCAGCGCATCAGGCTGAATGGATACCCCGCCCATGTTGTGTGTTGAGAGCATAGCGTCTCCTTTATTGAGTTCATGAGTTTGCTATCCGTAGGTTGGGTTGAGCGGTGATCGCGAAACCCAACGCAATAAAAGTAGTGGGTACGCTCCGTCCCGATAAATCGGGATTCAGGGCAACATGCCGTAACCTAACGACACTATTGGCTAAACTGTTGAGCGACAAACACCAAATCCAGAATATTAACTACCCCATCGCCGTTGGGGTCTGGTGCGGATTTACCGAGTCCGTTGGCAACCTGAATCAAATCCAATACGTTGACGACCCAGTCGCCGTTGACATCAGCGGGATGTTTCGTCTTGAGATAGATTTCGCCATCAAGGTCGGGGAGCAAGTGGGTAACAGACGCAGCGGTGCTTCCCCCGTCGGATACAGAGGTCGCAGATGACGGCAATGTGACGGTTCGGGCTTGACCACTCCGGTTATAAACCGCCCAGCCGTTGGTGAACTCTCTGATATACAAGCCCTCGATGTCTTGATAGCGTTGGGCTGTGGGACCGATGGGAGGTCCAAGGTCGGCATCCCAGAACGGATACCAAATGTGTTCGTGAGATCCCCGCTCTTGAAACCCCCGCCCTGTGGTGTACAATACGTATCCATCGGAAAGGGTGAGGCTCATTGTGGTAAAAAGGCGCATCTGACGGCGGTTGGTCGGGCTGTCCGCAGGCTCTGTCGGAATCCCACCTGCCCTTAAACAGGTGATTTGCGGTTCTCTGGCATTTTCTTCAAACCAGAGGAGAGTATCTTCAATCTCGACAATTCTGGGGCGCGTATAAGCTTTCCCATGCTCAATAGGGTGGGTTTCCATGAAACTGCCGTTGGTGTAGGAACCCGTGATTGGGAGTTTATCCCAATTACTATTGCAAAGGATTAAAAAATCTTCAGGGACGTTAGCGCGAATCCGTTGGATTATTGAGAGTGTTATATCTTCCTCAACCAGCTCACGATCTCGCACAGAAAAGTCCGCATTGTAACTCGTAAGGATAAAGTCCCCATCCGACCACCAGTCGAACATGATCCCGTCATACAAACCACATTTTGAAACGGCTACTGCTCGTCGAACAATGATGTCTTGAACTTCGGGCAGTCTTATATCAATTAGGCGATTATTCTCATGATTGGGATCACTCCTGACAGGGTTACCATTTTCGTCTCTTACCCAACCGAACCAATCTTCAGGAAACTGCCTATAGGAGGCCGTGTTTATCAGGGTTTGACTGAGGAAGATCATATTCGGGTTTTTGGCGAGCAATTCCTCACGTCTAACCATTGCATCCTCTATAACGCCAGCCAGTGTATTCCATGGTGGGGTATGCAGAAAATGGAGGCCAAAAGGAACATTATACCAATGTAGATCGTGCTGTGATATAAAGTCTTCACGGGATAATGGAGACAGGTTTGTTCCAGCCCCCCAAGGTTGATAAATAGATGGAAGGCTCCGATTCTCGATGCGATCTCGAATTGGGGGATCGTCGAGTAAACACACCTCATCATATCGGAAATTAACGAGGGATAACCCTTGAACAGGGCTAAAATCGAGAATCAGATTGTCATAAAGATCCAACTCTTTCAATTGTGTCAGATTCGCAAGGGGGCTAATATCAACGATGAAATTATGTCCTAACCGAAGCGTTTCCAACGCGGTCAAGTTGGAAAGTGGGCTTAGATCCGCAATTCGATTCGCCTCAAGAATTAAAACGACCAGTTTTGTCAGATTCTCAAGCGGGGTGATGTCTGTTATATTGCAAGCGAAAAGATGAAGACGTCTTAATTGCGTGAGGTCTTTAAGAAACGTGAGGTCCTCGAGAGGAATACCATTAAGCTGGAGATGTTCAAGTCGCCTGAGACCCGCAATTAGCGTCAGATCTTGGATAGGATTGCCTCGAATGTTCAAGTCTTCGAGATTGTGGGCATATTCTAAGCCAGTAAGATTTTCGATTTGTGCTTCCTCTGCAGAAAGCCTAAATAATTTTAACATCTCCTGCTGGGTCACCAGCACTTCAGATGACAACCCCAACTCCTCACGGATAGCCCGCTCCAAGTTAGGATCAGATATCTCCACAATTTGAGCAGAGGCATGGGGGAGGAAAAGGATTGCCGCGACTGTGAAGCCGAGAAAACAGAGTGATATGTGATACCTGAAACGTACAAACGTTAATTGCATAGGAACTCCTTATCTTATTAATCCTTAAATCCTGCCTGTCCTGATCTATCGGGGAAAATCCTGATTCAGCCAATTTATCAGTCCGTAGGTTGGGTTGAGCGGTGAGCGCGAAACCCAACGCAATAAAAGTAGTGGGTACGCTCCGTCCCGATAAATCGGGATTCAGGGCAACATGCCGTAACCTAACGACACTATTGGCTAAACTGTTGAGCGACAAACACCAAATCCAGAATGTTGACCACCCCATCGCCGTTGGGGTCAGGGGCGGATTGCCCCAAGCCGTTGGCAACCTGAACCAAATCTAATATGTTGACGACCCAATCGCCATTGACATCGGCAGGATGTTTGGCTTTGAGGTAAATCTCGCCATCAAGATTGGGGAGATGGTGGGTGGTCGCAGGTCCATTATCTGTCCGATCCGAGACAGGAAATGCCGAAGCAGGCAGCGTGATTGTCTGAGATTCCCCACTCCGATTATAGACCGCCCAACCATTCGTGAACTCTCTGATATACAAGCTCTCAATATCTTCTTGATAGCGCTGCGCTGTGGGTCCAACAGGTTGTCCGAGATCCACATCCCAGAAGGGATACCAGAAGTGATCTTGGTAATAGTGTCCTGTCGTATATAATGCGTATCCATCGGAAAGGGTGAGGCTCATTGTCGTAAAAACGCGCATCCAACGCTTATTGGTTGGGCTATCTGGTCGCTCAGTCGAAATCCCCTGACCCTGTACGCAGTTTATCCGCGGCTCTCTTACGTTCGCTTCAAACCAGATGAGCGCATCTTCAATCTCGGCAAGAAGGTCGTTGCTGAAACCGCTGTCGAGGTCACGAGTCGTTTCCATGAAACCACCATTGATGTAGGGAGCCGAACTTGGAAGTTTAAACCAATTACTATTAACCAGTATCAAGAAATCGTCCCGCACCGACTCTCGAATACGTTGGAGTATTGAGAGTAAAGCCGCTTTTTCTTGTTCAAATGTGATAGGCGATGCTAACGTCTCACCCCAACGTGGTTTAAGCATTTGATACTCATCACTCCAACCGTCGAAAAAGATACCGTCATATAAACCACACTGAGCAACAGAAATTGCTTGACCAACAATAACGTCTTGGACCTCCGGTAGTGCGAAATTTACCATGTAAGCGCGCGAGCTCCGTTCTGGCGGTGCCTCTGAGATAGGGATGCCATTTATATCTCGTACCCAACCAAACCAATCTTCAGAATAATGAACCACAGGATGTGCGCTTAAATGTCGGATCCCGACGAGGAAAAGCATATTGGGATTTTTGGCAACGAGGCGTTCTCGTCTGGCTATTGCTTTTGGTAAATTGCCACTCAGTTTAGACCACGGGGGCGACTTTTGAAAACTGAGATCAAAAGGTGCGTGAGCCCAGTATAAATCGTGATACGATACAAGTTCTGGATTGTGTCCCCCAATGCCCCCGTACCGGTCCGGATTTGAACGGCTTATATCACCTGATAATGAAGCTAGTGGAATTATTGAATGATGCCAGCCTACCACACTAGACGGTAAACTCCGAGTTACAATTCGTTCTTGGATTGGAGTAGGCGATAGCAGGCAAAACTCATCGTAGGTCAATACACTCAGAGATAGCCCTTGAAGCGGACTAAAATCGACTATCTGGTTGTCCTCAATCCGTAGTTCGTCCAACTGCGTTAAATTTGCGAGCGGAGTGATATCTGTAATTCGATTGCCAGTAATCTCTAATCTGGTGAGTTGTGTAAGGTTTGATAACGGTGTTATATCCCGAATATGAACACAGCGTTGAAGGTCAAGCACCTTCAACTGCGTAAGATTTGACAAAACTGTAATGTCTGTTAGGTCGATGGCAGCAAGATAGAGGGATTCGAGGTGAATCAGGTTGGCAAGAGGTGAAATATCAACGATAGGATTCCTTGAAAGTGATAGTAATTCCAAATTTATCAAGCCTGATAGTGGACTAAAATCGACAATCTGATTGAACGCGAGTATAAGAGACTTCAGGTTGGTAGCATGTTCTAAGCCAGTGAGGTTTTCGATTTCCATAGCCTCTGCATGAAGCCTAAATAATTTTAACATCGCCTGCTGGGTAATCGGCACTCCAGATGACAACCCCAACTCCTCACGGATAGCCCGTTCCAAGTTAGGATCAGGTATCTCCACAATTTGGGCAAATGCGCCACCGCCCCAACTACTGAATGTGATGAAAGTGCACAAGCAGTAAAACCTAAAAACATTCATAGTTTTCCTTTCATTCAAAGCGAAAAACACCCTCCTTCAATTTAACCTTTGCTCAACTCACCCTTTCTGTGCAGTCAACCACTCCTCATACTCTCTCCTGCCTTCATCGTTGAACGGATAGTATTTCTGCAGATCCCCGCCCTCCCGTAATTTCATGCGGACGAACACCTCATGCTCCTCACGCTCACCAGCGATATCAAGAATGCGCGGTATCAACCGAGGGGGTACAACGATCGCCCCGCCATCGTCCGCCATGATAATGTCGCCGGGATTCACCAAGACCTTGCCGCAACCGATGGGAAGGTTGAAGTCGGCGGGAAAGAGGTTCATGTGCCCAGCCCCACCCGTAGTCACAGCGGTCGACCAGACCGGCACCTTCAGTTCTTGGAATATCGGCACAGAATCCCGGATGCCAGCATCTATGACAACACCGGCCCCACCCTGCGCTTGGAAATAGGTCATCAACATCTCTCCGAAGCAGCCGGTGGCGAGGTCTCCCCTACCGTCTACCACAATCACATCGCCAGCCTGTACTTCAAACATTACCTCCCATAAGGCAGAGGTTTTCTCCCCGGCTTCCTCGCCTTCAGGTTCCGATTCTTCGGCGGACGCCCCCGGTATCTGATAGCCTCGCATCTGGTCTTCGCGCTGTGGTGTGAACCGAAGCGTCAGCGCAGGTCCGACAATTTTACTCCCGGGCACACGCGCGATGGGACCCTCCATAAAGGTTCTGCGCACGCCCAAAGCTTCCATGGTGGAGGTCACGGCATCGGTTCCCAACTCATATAACGCCTCAATAATTTCAGGTGTGGGTCGTTTGATAGTGGACATATTTTGGACTCCTATAGGTCGGTCTAGTTGCGGATTGGCAAATTTCACGGACGGGATGGGGACAATAGGGGGCATAAGAGAAATCTGTGCCATCTGTCAAATCTGCGGTTGGATTTTCCTTGCCTATTTGGGAAATATATGACAGCCATTTTACCCGTTTGTTGCCGTTCGGTCAACAGCAAAAATCGTTGTGGAGCGGGTACTTGTTTTTGGGCGAATAGCGATAATGTTCTGATTTCTGATTTCTTTTTCGAGTCATTCCTGCTACAATGTCCAATAGACTAACAGTACATTAGAACGTCAATTGAGGGACTGAGCAAGATCATCGGAAATCAGTAGGGAGGGTATTTGCCAATGATATCTGTCGCTTCCGCAATGCTTACACTATTAAGAGATGCAACCACGCAAACGGTTTCACCTGTTGACATCGGGAATCGGCTCGAACTGTTCGTTGACGATTATCTGATTGATGAGATAGCTGGTGCAACGCAACGGTTACACCAACCACAACCGCAGGACGTTGCTTGTGTGCATGATAATCCGTGGGAGGGCAGCACCTGCGGCTATAAAACTGTGTTTCAAGATGGCGATCTCTACCGGATGTATTACCGGGGCAGCCATGTCGTTTATACAACTGAGGGCTTTGACAATGACCACCACCCACAGGTGGTCTGCTACGCCGAAAGCCACGATGGGATACACTGGACCAAACCGGATCTTGGCTTGATTGCGTTTGATGGTGGGAAGCAGAACAACATCATCTGGGAGGGGATTGGATCACACAACTTTGCACCTTTCAAGGACGAAAATCCCGATTGCAAGCCGGACGAAAGGTACAAGGCACTCGGTTCGGCTGAGCGTACGTTATATGCGTTCAAATCCCCCGATGGCATCCACTGGTCGCTCATGAGCGATGAGCCTGTAATCACCAAAGGTGCGTTTGACTCACAGAACCTCGCTTTTTGGGATACGGTACGCGGCGAATACCGTGAATACCATCGCGATTTCCGGGAGGGACGCGACATCCGCACAGGGACATCAAAAGATTTCCTTAATTGGTCTGATCCTGAATGGTTGGGCTATTCGCCAAGTCGGGTCAGCGAACTGTATACGAATCAGATTATTCCATACTACCGCGCCCCGCATATCTTCCTCGGTTTTCCAACCCGATACACCGACCGAGGGTGGACAGAATCGACGAAAGCCCTGCCAGAGCTTGAGTATCGCCGCCTTCGAGGCCACGTGTCTGAACGCGAGGGGACAGCGGTAACAGATGGGATGTTCATGAGCAGTCGGGATGGGGAGCATTTCAACGTTTGGCCCGAATCCTTTATCCGTCCCGGCTTAAGATTGAGAGGTAACTGGTTCTACGGCGACAACTATCAGAATTGGGGGTTGGTCGAAACAGAATCGCACATTGATGGCGCGCCCGATGAGATTTCCGTTTATGCGAGTGAAGATTCGCATCAGGGTGACGATTGTCGCTGGCGACGTTATACGATCCGAATTGATGGATTTGTCTCAATGCAGGGTCCGTTGAGCGGTGGGGAATTTGTGACAAAGCCTTTGACCTTCAAAGGAGATCAACTCGCCATTAACTTCTCAACCTCTGGGGCGGGTAGTATTCAGGTCGAAGTTCAGGATGCGTCCGGCAACGCCATCTCTGACTTCGGATTGGACGATTGCCCGGAGGTCTTCGGTGATGATCTCGAACGGATAGTAACGTGGAAGCGCGGCACAGATGTGAGTCAGCTTTCGGGACAGCCTATCCGGCTGCGGTTTCTGTTAAAGGACGCGGACCTCTATTCAATTCGGTTCAGTTAGAGTTATAGGCTTAAAAATAGAGAAACCGAGTTTTTGTCAAAAACTCGGTTTCTGATGCTTCGTCTTACCGAAGTAGGAACTTGGAATTAATTTGGATTAAAATTAAGGAGTCGGTGCGTCTCCACGCAGCAATCCCTCTGCTTTTAGCTCACTCCAAAGATCCGCGGGGATGGGGTGTTCAAATATCTCGACGTTCGATTGAACATGCTCCGGCATTAGCCCTCCCGGAATCGCTGCGGCGACGATCGGGTGTGCCAACGGGAACTGTAACGCGGCTGCCCGGAGCGGCACGTCATGTCGATCACAGACCGCTTGGATGCGCCGCGTTTTTTCCAATACCTCAGGGGGCGCTGGCGCATAGGCGTAATACGCATTCTCCGTCGCGCCTGTCGCCAGAATACCAGAGGCGAATACCGCACCAATTACCACACCGACACCGCGTTCCTCGCACTGTGGAAATTCAGCGTCCAAAACCTCCTGATCCAGCAGCGTATACGGCATCGCAACGATAAAAAAGTCAAGATCCACCATCTCCAGAAAGCGTGGAATCGTTCCCATCTGATTCACACCAGCCCCAACCCCTTTTATCTGTCCACTGGAACGAAGTTCCTCAAGCGCGCGCCAACCGCTGGTGCCGAGCTGCGTCATGTGAGCGTTGATTCGCGTGTCGTTTTCATGGAATAGGTGATCGAGATCGTGGATAAGAATGAGATCAATAGAGTTTAAACTGAGCCGCTGGAGGCTATCTTCAAAGGAACGCATAATCCCGTCGTAGCTATAATCAAAATAGAGATCGAAAGGCAATCCTCCAGCCCACATCCCTTTGTCGAAATTATCAGCGTCACGCGTTGCCCGTAGCACACGCCCGATTTTTGTCGAAAGCACAAAGTCCTTACGTGGCTGCTGACGGAGAAAATGTCCGAACCGATGTTCACTTTTCCCGTAGCCGTAGAACGGTGCCGTATCGAAATAGCGCAAGCCAGCATCCCATGCAGCTTGAAGTGTGCGCTGCGCTTGCGTTTCGCTGAGTATCTCAAACAGATCGCCCAGCGGTGCCCCACCAAAACCCAAGTTGGTCAAGGCAACCCCTGTATTTCCCAAGTTACTTGTTGGCATGGTACCCATTAACATCCCTCCAAACTAAAGTGGTATGTGTTGTTAGTGAAATAGTGGTGAATTCATGTCTTAGATACCAGTGATTTTGTCACAGCCCTCACCAGATTTCAAGCATTTTTTGATGTAGGCTGCTCCATGTATGTGGGCGAGATTAGAGATCTGCATCGAATTTATAAGCAGGTTCCCAACCCAACAACCTTTCTGTCCGTGCCACATCCCCTTTCTTATATCCGCCCGGCGTGGCGAATATATAAAAACAGTCGTAGCTGATATCCGGTGTCTCTAAGGCGCATTTTAACGAGGACGCAACATCTCGCCTATCGATTGATCCGTAATAGAAGCCGTCTACATGATTGCCATCAGTTGTTACCATTTTATCTGAATCAATGATGCCCCAAGGTCGGATACATGCGATGGAGAGACCATGCTGTTCGTGATAATTTCGGGCGAGTTCCTCTTGTAGCAGCTTAGAAAGATCATAAGAGCTACCGGCTTTGAGTGGATATAGGTCGTACGTGAGGTAGGTATCCTCCGGATAACCACCATGGACCGCGCCGCTGGAGGTATGGACGAACCGCTGAATCTGGCATACACGAGCCGCTTCAAGAAGATTGAACAGCCCTCGCACATTAATATCAAAACCCGGGCCGTCCATGCCGTAACTGATATTGGGTGCCATGATGGTATTTACAACCGCATCGTGGCCAGCCATTACAGCTTCAAGTTTTGTATAGTCAAGTACATCCCCTTGAACGGCGTTATCGTAGCCGATCACCGGTCGAATGTCGAAAGCGGTTACATCATGGTCTTGGCTCAAAATATCGACTGCAGCACGTCCCACAAAGCCAGCTGCGCCTGTCAATAGTATCTTCATAATTCTGTTTTCCTCGGTTTATATGTTGTACTGTTGATAAAAAATAGAGTGTCTGTTTATACGCTGCATGTTTCAAGTTTGTCTGACACATTATTGTTCATAACTTCTTGACTTGTCAAGGGATTCGCGGACAAGGTCGTGGAACAGCGTAATTTTCCGTTGACGTGCTGCCTAATCATTTGTATTATAGGGTTTTGAAGCTATGGTACAGCCAGAAGTGGTATACATATCCTATGCGTGCTAAATGAAAAAATAAAATCAAAGGAAGTTAAGCGATAATGGAAAATAGCGGAACACGGTTAGCAGGTAAAGTTGCCATTGTCACTGGGGCGGGGAGTCGCACCGAAGTAGATGGTGTGGGACGGGCAACATCAATTCTCTTTACTAGGCAGGGTGCCAAAGTCTTGCTGGTAGACCGAAATCTCGAAAATGCGGAGAAAACGCTTGCTGTGATCGAGGAGGAAGGCGGGGAGGCATCAATTTTCGTCGGTGATGTTTCCGAAAATGACGATTGTCAAGCGATGGTGGAAGCAGCCGTTGAGCGATACGGGGCGCTGCATATCCTGTTCAATAGCGCCGCCATCGGTGGTGCGGGGACAGTTGTTGATGTAGATCCAGAGGTTTGGGATGACGTGATGGCGGTCAATCTCAAGGGTATGATGCTGGCATCTAAGCACGCAATTCCCAAGATGATTGAGGTAGGTGGTGGCTCAATCGTCAATATCGCCTCAATTGATGGGCTGCGAGCGAATATTTGGCGCAACATCCCCTACGCTGTGTCGAAAGGCGGTGCGGTTTCCTTGACGCGCAACATGGCAGTACATCACGGTCGAGATAACATTCGAGTCAACTGCATCGCGCCGGGACACATTTACGCCCCAATGACAACTACCATTTCTGATGAATTGCGTGACCTTCGCCGTCGGTCCGGTCCGTTGGGAACAGAAGGTACTTCTTGGGACATCGCGTGGGCAGGGCTATTCCTCGCCAGCGACGAGTCCCGTTGGGTTTCCGGTGTGCTACTTCCCATTGATGCGGGTCTGCTTGCGACAACGCCGTTGGCGATGTTGTCGCATTTGCAGGAATAATCTCTCTTTGCTAGAAGGAAGTACGCATGGCTTATACAAAATTAGCTAGTGCTACCTAGTGCCTCATTAATGTTAGCTTGGTTCTCCTACGAGCGAAAGATTGTAGCAATATGCAAGGAACCCATCAGTTGTTTGATCATCCCAAACCGATTATCGGCGTAATTCATCTGCCCCCACTGATCGGTAGTCCTCAATCCAGTCTGCCGTTCCGTGAAATCCGATCCCGTGCGCTTTCAGACGCGGGGATGCTGATCGATAATGGTATAGACGGCGTTATCATTGAGAACTACGGGGATGTGCCTTTCTGTCCAGATAGTGTCGAGCCGCATACCGTTGCGTCGCTGACACTCGTTGCGGGTGAAATCCGGGAACGCTATCCGCAAACACCAATTGGACTTAACATCCTGCGGAACGACGCAAAGTCCGCGATAGGGATCGCGACGGTGGCGGACGCAAATTTTATTCGCGTGAATGTGCACACCGGCGCAATGCTCACGGATCAAGGTCTCATTCAAGGAAAGGCACATGAAACGTTGCGCTACCGATCCTTCCTCAGGAGTGAGGTCAAAGTTTTCGCTGATATTGCCGTGAAGCATGCGGTCCCACTCGCGCCGATCGATATCGTCGCAAGTGCCGAGGATACTTATCGGCGTGGACTTGCGGACGCACTTATCGTCACGGGGACAGCAACGGGCAAAGGTATTGATCTTGATCAATTAAAATCTGTGAAATCAGCGATTCCTCAAGTCTGCATCTTCGTTGGAAGTGGCGTGAGGGTCGATAGTCTTGCCCAAGTGTTGCAGTACGCGGATGGCGTTATCGTTGGCACCGCAATTAAGCACGATGGTGTGACGACAAATACGGTTGATCCGGACCGTGTACGCGCCCTAATCGAGGCACGCGAAAAGTAGACCTACCTAAAGTCCTAAAATCTACAGCACAGTCAGATGCAAACTGTTTAATTACGCTGCGGATGCTTTCATGAGATCAGCGTGGGCGAGGTGCCAATCCTCTATATGATTGAGGAGCACCGCAGAGGTCAATGTGCCGTCATCTTCGCGTCCAACGGTCGCATGAATCTCTATCCGTTTCTCGTCCCGATGGATGCGGTTTCGGATAAAGGTGTTCCATTCATCGGCTTTTTCCCGGTCAATTTCACCGCCATTCTGTTCCAGCACCCACCCCTCAAACTGAGTGTAACTGGGGAGATTTTCACGGATGTAGGCGACAGCGTCGGCAGGTTCGACTCCGAGCACGCGCAAGACACGGGGATCCAATCCGCTTTCGGTCATATCCGGATAGTCGGGATGGAGTCGCCCTTTGGCGTTCAACAAGATTTTGAGCCACGTCCGGGGCAGCTGACAGACCTCTAAAGCACCGTAGTCGATATTTGCAATCAGCGGAACGACGCGACCGTTGAGTGCCGCAAAATCATCCTCCAAATTGCGTTCATAGAAGAGTTGCCAATCCTGTAGGTTGTTCAGGACCACTGCGGACGTAATCCCGGCGTCATCAGGAAGTCCGATATCATTATACGTCTCTTCGATTTTGGCTGGACGGTGATCACGGGATCGGATCCGTGCGTTCCAGTCTGCTATCGCCGTTTGGTCGATTGCCCCGCCCTTTTGCTGGAGAATCCATGCCTCAAAATCGAGATAGTTTGGCATATTATCTCGTAGGTAGGAGAGCGTTGTTGCTTTGTCTAAATCTAAAACTTCGAGGACCGATGAGTCAAGCCCACCGCTACAGTCGGGATATTCCGCATCGAGCAACCCAGCCTTTCTAAGGGTAACTTTCCACCAGAAGCGTGGGAGTTGGCAGGCACCTATTGACGGGCCGTAGCCGATGTTGCTAATAAGGGGGATCATATCATGCTCCTTGTCTTAATCTGATTTTGGTAAATTTGCGATCAGTGCTTTTCAGTTTCAAGGGTTGTTTTGTTGATTGTATCACGATTGGGTTGACTGCATCAACCCCAGATCAAGCGTCTATTTGGTCTTGACAATATGGGGTGTTTGACATATTCTATATTAATCGGATTTTTGACATAAATTTTACAGCGTCCAATTCTTAGGAGAACAGAGATGGGAGAAAAAACTTCAGTAAGTACCGAGCAGCATCGGGAGATGGCTGCGGAACACGGTCCTGTGCGCGTAGCGATTGTCACTGTCAGTGATACACGTACACCGGAAACAGATAAAAATGCGGTTTACCTCCGCGAGCAATTAGCGGCTGATGGGAATGAGGTCGTGGGCTATCGCATCATTAAAGATGAACCGGATCAGGTTAAAGCGGTGCTGGACGAATTCGCAGCAGGCGAGGCACGCATGGTTCTTTTTAACGGCGGCACAGGCATCGCCCCACGCGACACAACCTTTGATGTACTGGATCAAGCCTTAGAAAAGACCCTACCCGGATTTGGCGAACTCTTTCGAATGTTTAGCTACGACCAAGTTGGCGCAGCGGCGATGCTATCGCGGGCTACCGCGGGCGTATATCGAGGGAAAGTAGTAATCTCCACACCCGGATCAACGGCTGCAGTCCAGTTGGCATGGGAGAAGCTAATCGGGCCGGAGTTGCAGCATCTTGCGTGGGAGGTCGGACGATAGGAACGTTCTGTCAATCGGACTTTTTCCCTTTTGCCAGTTGATGACAGATGTTGCAGTTACCAACGTTGAGATGCGGCATGGTTGGGGACTCCTCGGTCCCGCGGAGATGGCATTTCAGACAAGCAGCCGGATCTGTGTAGGTCTGGTGGTCTGGAATGTCGGAACGGGCAGGAGCTGCATTAAAGAAAAGGATAATCATTACAATAGTAAAAATAATTCCGATGACGCTGACAATAACTAACAGCGTTCGAGCGCTGGCTTCTTCCGTTGGCACGTTTTAGTCCTTTTGTCCTTTAGTCAAGATAGGAAACTCAGAAATTGAAATGGAAAATTGAAGTTAGTCACAAGCCCGAAACACCTGATGCTATCGGACAAGGTATCCTTCAGGATATTACTGATCTCGGGTTCGCCGGTGTAGAATCCGTTCATACCGTTCAAATCTACTGGATCGACGGAGATATTCACGCACACGCGATCGAGCGCATCTGTGCGGAACTTCTTGCTGATCCGGTGACGCAAAATTATGTCTATACCTGTTCCGATGACCAGACCCCAACACAGAGCGATGATTCCGTATGGACCATCGAGGTGCGGTTGAAGCCGGGGGTGACAGATGCTGTAGGCGATAGTGTTCTCAAGGGGCTGCGTGATATGGGAATTCCAGATGTACAAGCCGCACAGACAGGACAGAAGTACCAAATACACGGCTGTTTGGATCGAGCCAAACTTGAGATAGTTGCACAGCAGCTGCTTGCGAATGACGTTATACAGATATTTGAAATCTGGCAGGGATAATGTGCGCCAGTTCGCGCTTATCGTCCTATTCATCGGGGCGGCGCTAACATCATTTCTTCTCCACCAGTCTCTTGGTCTTCCATTTCCCTCGGCTAAACCACCACCACATTAACAGGCCTTGTACAACGTTTGATAAGGCGATGCCAATCCAAACCCCCTTGAGTCCCACCAAATAGGAGAGCCAGATCACCAGAAGCAACCCAATACCAAGTTGGCAGATGAATGTCATCACCATCGGTGAAACAGTGTCACCAGCGCCATTGAGCGCACGACCAAATACGATAGAAATTGCGATAAATGCGAAAGTGGCTGATAGGTAACGGATGTAAACACTCCCGATATTAATAACTTCCGCCTGTTCGGTAAATATCCTTATACTCAAATGAGGAAAAATAAACAGTAAGCTTCCAAGCACCGCCATAAGCACCGTCGCCAATCCACTGGCAAGATTGGCGGATTTTTCTGCCCTGTCAATCTGTCCAGCGCCGACATTCTGTCCCACCATTGGGGCGACCGCATTTGCGAATCCGAATCCCAGGTGCATCACGAGGATACGGAGACGCATACAGATGGCATAGGCAGCCACTGCCTTCGTTCCATGAATTGCCACAACTCGAATGAAGCCCAACCGGGAGGCGTGTCTCAGAAATCCTTGCATTGAACTGAAAATTCCGAGTCGCAGGATTTGCTTCATTACTGACAGATCGACACGGCGTTTAACGTGCTTGAGCGAGATAATGCTGCGTCCGATGAAACAGAGGTAAAGGAAAATCACAACCCCGGCACTTCTGCCGATCACGCTTGCATACGCGGATCCTGCAACCTCCAAGCGCGGGAATTTCCAGATGCCAAATATCAGCAGGGGATCCAGTACGATGTTTAAGACTGTTGAGACGATCATGACGACCATCGGTGTCAATGAATCTCCACCCGCTCTGAAAATGGAGCCTAAGGTCATTGATACGAACATCATAATACCACCAAGCAGTGTGATACGCAAGTAAGGTACGCCCAGCCGTACCACCTCTTCTTCGGCTCCGAGCAACCTCAATCCAATTTCAGCGAGCGGGAATCCTACAGCCGCAATTGCAAGGGGGCATACAACGCTCAGGATGAGCGCCTGCATCGCAATATTTTCCCCTCGTTCCCTCTGTTGTGCACCGATTGATTGAGAAACCAGAACAACCGTTCCCATTGAGATGCCAAGTGAAAGGACGCTAATCAGTCGCTGAAGGTTTGAGCTCATGTCAACGGCAGAAATCGCTTCAGCCCCTAATTTCCCAACGAAGATCATATCGACGACACTGAAAGAATCCTGTAGAATATTGCTGAGCGCAATTGGCCAAGCAAGATGTATAAGGTTCCTGAAAATGCTTCCTTGGGTCAGGTCATGCTTCGATTTCTTCATAGTCCGCTTTCTTTCCGATGTGCGTTGATGCGTTTTCGACGACTCAAACCCTCCTTTGTTTAGCGATTTTCATCGAAGAACACCTAGAACACGAAAATATCTTTCCCTGATTCTCTTAATTTTTGTGGCGATCGGATCCGTATAATTTAGGTTAGTAACTACAATCCCAAATTGATAGATCTGCCGATTCACCGTCTTAATTGTGCCACATTGTCACAGAGTTCGGCAAGAATTATCTGTTTAGATCTCGACTGTTAATTTTTTTGGCAAAAAACTGGTGAAATTCTGTTAAAAAACTATTGACAGATCGTTGATAATTGATTATTATATTAGCCCATATCGAACATATTGTATGGTAAAAGAAATTATACACAATATATTGGTGTTCTATGAAATGTCCATATTGCAATGGTTCAAGCATAAGAGTCATCGATAAACGGGACACTGACGGAGGAACTGCTATCCGCAGACGCCGGGCGTGTCTCCATTGCTCAAAGCGGTTTACAACGTATGAACGGGCTGAGGTATTGGATCTTTTTATCATTAAGAAGGACCAGCGCCGCGAAGCCTTCGATCGACAAAAGCTAAGGCGTAATATCATGAAGGCGTGTGAAAAACGCTCGATTAGCCAGGAAACCATTGATCGTTTGATTGGGGATATAGAACAGCAACTTATCAGTATACATAAAACTGAAATCGAAAGCCATATCATTGGTGAAATTGTTATGGATGCTCTCAAAAATCTGGATAGCGTCGCATATATTCGATTTGCTTCTGTCTACCGTGATTTCAAGGATGCCGCAGATTTTGAGAACGAGCTCCGTCAATTAGAACCTGATGATTAAATTAACGAAACCGATAGTTCAGAGACGGCGTTAAATTCAAGGGAACCCTCAACGAAATTATAGTAGATAGACGAATCGCTGATCCTATCAATCATTTTGCGGCGATCATAGGCAAGGAATTAATTAGAAAGGAATGGCAATGTCCCAACCCAACGATTTTGGTGTTAGTGATGATTCTATAGCGGTTGCACCATCAGATGAAACTGCTGACGTCAAACCCGCTCCCCTAGAAGAAATTGCCCAACAACAAGGCCTGAAAATTGATCGACGGTATACCTTACCCGGTGTAGATCCATTTGATACAATCGAGTGGGAACCTCGAAGTTCGGTGATCTATAATGAAAAAGGTGAGGCTATCTTCGAGAAAGACGAGGTTGAGGTGCCGTCGCACTGGTCGCAGTTGGCAGCGGATATTGCTGTATCCAAATATTTCCGTAAAGCGGGTCTGCCTGAAGCGGGGAGTGAAACAAGTGTTCGTCAACTCATCCAACGTGTCGCTCATACCATCCGCCACGCTGGCGAAACTTTCGGCGGCTACTTCGCCACGCCAGAGGATGCTGATGCCTTTGAGATGGAACTGACGGATCTGCTCGTCATGCAGCGGGGTGCGTTTAATTCGCCGGTCTGGTTTAATTGTGGATTATATCATCAGTATGGAATTACAGGGGGAACCGGCAACTGGTATTGGGACTTTGAAAAGAGAAGTGCGGCCCAGACACAAAACAACTACGATCACCCACAATGCAGCGCATGCTTCATACAATCTGTTGACGATGACCTGATGTCGATTTTCGAGCTGGTCAAAAATGAGGCGCGCGTCTTTAAGTACGGTTCGGGAACTGGAACGAATTTTTTCAAAATCCGCGGACGGCAAGAAAAACTTTCCGGCGGGGGTACAAGTAGTGGACTGATGTCTTTCCTCGAGGTTTTTGACCGTGGCGCAGGGGCGACGAAATCTGGGGGGACTACCAGACGGGCAGCCAAGATGGTATGCCTCGATATGGATCACCCGGAAATCGTTGATTTCATCAACTGGAAAGTGAGTGAGGAAAAGAAGGTAGCAGCACTGGTCGCCGCTGGTTATTCCTCTGACTTCAACGGGGAAGCGTATAAGACCGTCGCGGGGCAAAATTCAAATAACTCTGTCCGAATCACAGACGAATTCATGAATGCCTATCTAAATGGTGATAAGTGGCATACAACGTTCCGTACGACGGGCGAAATCTGTGAGACACATGAAGCCAAAGATCTCATGCGTCAAATATCCGAAGCCGCTTGGGCTTGTGCGGATCCGGGAGTGCAGTTCGATACGACGATTAACGACTGGCATACCTGTGCGAATACTGATCGAATTTATAGCAGTAATCCATGTTCAGAATATATGTTCCTTGACGACTCCGCATGTAATCTCGCTTCTATCAATCTACTCAAATTTGTCGATGAAGATGGAAACTTCGATGTCGAAGGGTTCAAGCATGCTTGCCGAATCTTCTTCATCGGTCAGGAAATCCTTGTAGATCTCTCCTCCTATCCGACCCAGCCAATTGCTCAAAACAGCCACGACTATCGACCACTCGGATTGGGATACGCTAATCTGGGGACCCTGTTGATGGTCAATGGTATCCCCTATGATAGCGAAGAAGGATATGCCATTGCTGGTGCGCTCACCGCTATCCTCTGTGGCGAGGCGTATCGCACATCTGCAGAGATGGCTGCAGTCAAAGAGCCCTTCCCCAGCTTTGAGAAGAACCGTGAGTCGATGCTGCATGTGATGAATAAGCATCGTGACGCAGCCTATCGTATTAGTCCGGATGTTTGTCCGTCCGACCTCTTGAGGGCGGCACAACAGACGTGGGATGAAGCGGTTGAGATGGGGAGGCAGTACGGCTATCGGAATGCACAAGCAACAGTGCTTGCGCCTACCGGTACCATAGGACTGCTGATGGAATGCGATACGACCGGTGTTGAGCCGGAATTTGCGCTCGTGAAGTTCAAGAAATTGGCGGGCGGCGGTTACTTTAAAATTATCAACCAATCCGTGCCCCGTGCGTTGAAAAAACTCGGTTATACAGATGAAGAGATTGATGACATTGTGACGTATGTGCAGGGGACTTCCTCGCTAATTGGTTCGCCGCATATCAATAATGTTTCGCTTAAAGGGAAGGGATTGACTGACGAGGAGATTGGTCAGATTGAGGCGACGCTGCCTTCTGTTTTTGAGTTGGCGCATGCGTTTAACGCTTATACCGTCGGAGAGGAAGGAATGGCGCGTCTCGGGTTTAGTGAGAAGCAATATAATGCGCCAGATTTCGACCTCTTGAATGAGTTGGAATTTACGCGGCAGCAGATCGAAGAAGCGAGCAACGTAATCTGTGGTGTGATGACCATTGAAGGTGCACCGCATCTGAAAGATCAACATCTACCCGTCTTTGATTGTGCCAACAAATGTGGGAAGCACGGTCAGCGCTACATTGAACCGATGGCGCATGTCCGTATGGTCGCCGCGACGCAGCCGTTCCTGAGTGGGTCGATATCCAAAACCATCAACATGCCACACGAAACAACGGTTGAAGAGGTCGAGAACCTTTACGTTGAGGCATGGAAATTAGGGCTTAAGGCGGTTGCACTCTATCGCGATGGCTCAAAGCTATCCCAGCCACTTAGCGCGACGAGAGCAGAAGCAGAGGAAGAAGAACAGGAAGCGCGACCAATCCGCCGTCGTCTGCCCAATGATCGTGATTCAATCACCCACAAATTCAGCGTTGCGGGTCATGAAGGCTATATCACGGTCGGATTTTACGAAGATGGCACCCCCGGCGAGGTGTTCCTCAAGATGTCGAAGCAAGGCTCAGTCATCTCTGGGTTGATGGATACTATCGCGACAATGACCTCTATCTCGCTACAATACGGTGTTCCACTACAATCACTGGTCGATAAGTTCAGCCACGTCCGATTTGAACCTGAAGGGTTCACTAGCAATAAAGATATCCCGATAGCGAAGTCAATCATCGACTATGTATTCCGCTGGCTGGGACTGAAATTCGTGCCCCAAAGCGAAATTCTCGCCGATGGAGACGAGAGTCTAGGCGATCAACTCGCCCAACCACAGCAGCTGCACCCTTATGGAGATGACATCAATCAGGGGGAGAACGCTCAGAGGCTAGAGGCACGCGAAAGACACGTCGCGGCAATGCAGTCAGATGCCCCTGCTTGTCATGACTGCGGGACAATCATGGTGCGGAACGGCACCTGCTATCGTTGTCTGAATTGCGGTGCGACCAGCGGGTGTTCGTAGACAAAAAAAGCCACCGAGCGGCAACTCGGTGGCTTACAAGCCAAATATTAGACGTTTGAGTGGCGTCATAGTGTATTTATGGCTTTTTTCTGTAAAAAGCCTACGTTTGCGGGCTTAGGCTGCAAGTGCGTTATGGCAATTGCGGTATGCCTTACCTACAAACTAGGGGGCTTTTTATTGGGCGCAGATTTTATCACACCCAATTATTGTTGTCAACACTTTTTTGTTTTTATTTCTAGGCTCCGGGAACAAAATTTCATTTCGTAGTAGTGGGCGTTACAACCCCCACTTCTAATCTCCGAGAAAGGAGGTAACGTAATGGCTAATCAAAAAGCCAAGAAACGCCCCGTTAAAAGGGTACGTGATGCTAGAACTGGTAGATTTGTACCTAAGCGTGAAGCAAAAAAGCGTCCATCTACCACTGTAACTGAGACTTTCAAACGCTAACTTTCTTCATTTCTCAAGGTGTGCTTCGCATGAGCACTCCTTGAGAAACATACCAAAGATGTCCTGATTGTATATGTCAGAAAGAGGGAAGAACATCATGATTGAGATCAAAATAACTGTGAACGGGTGACGTTTCAAAGATATAAACGCTGCCTTTTAAGAACTCCAACGTGTTCTTGGGAAAGACGTTTCACAGATTATCATGAAAGAGAATACAAGACGCATCAAGCCTTCACAGGAGGCCTAAAATTAGCCAGCGGGGTTGTTTGCTTCATAGGATAACTCCACTGCCTACCGATGCGGGTAATAGATCGCTTCCCGATTTGATCACCGGTTAGGAATCTATACTGATATATACTGGACAAGAAAACCCCACGGGGTGCTGGCGACACTCCATGGGGCTATGAATTTCTCATCTATGTAAACTGAAATTGCCTAGGTCATAGGTTAGCGTCCTATGATTACACCTAGTCTTTTTAGTTTATGGGAAGGAGGCTATTCCTATGCGCCGCAGAACTGTGGTTACACGACGGGTTAAGGTTAAACCTAAAGTCAGAGTGCAGGAACGCTGGACGGTTCGAACGCCAAATGGCACGAGAACATTTTATTCTCGGAGTTCATATTTGGCTTACCTGAAGCGCCTTTCATCTGGTAGACGTTAGGTTGTACTTTTAACAACCTTCCACTGGCTGTTGGCTGTTTTTGCCTTCAGCTAGTGGTATTATAGCATAACAGAATGCCATACGTATGTCAACATCTAATTTGTAGGCGAAAAAGCCTATATCTGCATAATTTCTTATTTCAACTATCCGTAGATCGCACGCAGCAGGTTAAAGCCGATCATCCCTGCCACAATCAAAACGATAAACGCAAAATAGAAGCGGATGGAGTCGCTCTCTATTCTTTGATTAGCGATCACCCCAATTTGTGCACAAATCGTGGATCCCACCAGCAAAAACACAACCAACCATAAATCAACATTGCCCCGCATTGCATGGGTAATGGTCCCATAGGTAGCGGAAAAAAGCACGATGAGCGAAGTTGTGCCGACCGCTGCATGTGTTTCAACGCCATAGCCGTAGATCAGTAACGGCACAAAGAGAATGCCGCCGCCAATCCCCAGCAACCCGGTGAAGACACCAATGACGAGTGCTGAGTAGACAGTTGCGGGGAGAGAGATTTGGCGCACGCCGATTTTAGGGAAGGAAATATAAGGCGGGATGCGGAAGCCGCGAAGTAAGCCGCGCGGTTGCCTATGGACGCTTTTTCTTCTGTGAATCAGTGATTCTATGAGAATCAATCCTGAGACGGTGATAAGTACTCCAAAGAAGAGCCATTGCAAATAATACTGAAGCGCTGAAATGGATTGACCTCCAACGTTGACCTGTCCCAGCTTGTCCAACCAGTCGAGCAGATATACCCCAAGCTCAATGCCGACAAAATTACCGCCAACGATCATCAATGCCAGTTTTGGGTCAATATCACCGAATTTCCAAAACCGCAATACGGTGGAGAAAGAGGTGCCGACCGTCCGAGAGAGTGTGCTCCCGATGCAGATTGGGAAGGGAATGCCAAACAGGATATTAAGGATTGGGGTGATTAGCGGTCCACCGCCGATTCCGAAGAAACCGGACAGGAAACCGCTGATACACCCCAAACCGATCAATCCTAAGATATTAACAGGTATGCCACTGATATCGACGTTCATTTAGCGTTATGAATTTAAATGTGATAATCGATTTTAGAGTTGGGGTGAGTTGAGCGGCCGGTACGACGTTCGAGAAAGGTAAAAATCCAGTTGATAAGTGCCCCCCAAGCTATGGGGAAGAGTAAACAGATTAGAATGTTGAAAATGCCTTTCATGCGCGACTCCAATTCGATGGAACATCAAAATCTTCGCGTACTCCACGGCGGGAGTTTTTAACCCCTTCCAGTCTCCCTACGTATTCGTCTGACCCTTCCAACATCTTAAAATTTCGTGCCTCGATCAGTAGAGATTATAGGACTTTATGCCGTCGTGTACTTGTACAGCGCAAGTATAGACTAAAGTTGTGGCATTGTCAAAGGGAAAAGTTGATCGAATTCTTTTTGCTTGCATTTCCTATAGGGGTGTGCTACAATCACCAAGATTTTTAGAAATTTTCAAGGCGGGTCGGGATATAGCAGATAACACCTTTTTTCTCAATCGAGGAGATCCTGGGAAATTTGGCGATAGAGGAACCGGGTAGAAATCACATCAGATCCAGCTCATCCAAACAAAAACTTTATAGACCTGCTTGATTGCACATTTCTGCGATGTTTTTGGTTAAACTGACACCGTAAGGAGTTTTTTTTAATGAAGGAATATCAGACGGAACAGATTCGGAATATTGGTATTATTGGGCATTCGAGCACAGGGAAGACTTCACTCATCGAGGCGATACTCTATAATGGGGGCGCAATTGAGCGAATCGGACAGGTTGATAGTGGGAATTCAGTTTCAGACTATGCCCCAGATGAAATTGAACGCAAGATGACAATTAACTGTTCCGTTTGTGTTGCGGAGTGGAAAGGGTACAAGTTAAATATTCTCGACACGCCCGGTGCCGAAGATTTTCATGGCGATCTTGAGAGCGTACTGCGAGTGGTAGATGCCGTTATTGTGGTAATTGATGCAACGACCGGCGTCGAAGGGGGGACGGAGAAGGTATGGGAAGCAGCTGATAAATTTGATCTTCCACGGCTGATCTTTATCAACAAAATGGATAAAGAGAACGCCAGCTTCGAAAACGCGCTTGCGAGCGTCGATGAGGTTCTCGAAACCCGAACGGCTGTGACCCAGGTGCCAATCGGTAAAGAAGCTGACTTTAAAGGTGTTGTTGATCTCATCCAGATGGGGACGTTCGCGGAACCACCGGACAATAATCCTTTATCCAAATCCGAGGTTCCTTCCGAACTTGAAGTGCAAGCAGAAGAGATGCGGGAACAACTGATCGAGACTGCAGCGGAAAGCGATGATGAACTGATTGAGAAATTTTTCGAGGGTGAACTTACCGATGAAGAGATTGGTACTGGTCTTCGTACAGGGTTATGTGCCAATCAGTTTGTGCCCGTACTCTGTGGCAATGCCCTACAGAATATCGGCGTTCAACCTTTGATGGACTTGGTCGTTGACTGCTGCCCATCTCCGGTAGATGCCAGACCGATTACGGGAGTTGACGGTGAAACAACTTATGAGGCATCTCCAGATTCGCCGTTGTCCGCGTTGGTCTTTAAAACATTGGCAGATCCATTCGCAGGTAGACTGAGCTTCTTCCGCGTCTATTCCGGTACCTTCAATGGAGATTCTCAGGTGTACAACGCGACAAAAGATGAGAATGAACGGATCGGTAAGCTCGCGTTCATGAATGGGAAAACCGCTATTGACACACCCCAAGTCACCGCAGGCGATATCGGAGTTGTCTCTAAACTGACGCTTGCGCAAACGAACGACACATTTTGTGATGTGGGAAATTCGTTCCAGCTTCCCGGCTGCGAATTTCCTAAACCTGTTATCTCGTTCGCCATTATGCCTGCACGAGAGGGGGATGATGAGAAACTGAGTTCGACCCTCTCGCGAATGATAGAAGAGGATCCATCATTCCAGATTGAACGCAATAGCACAACGAAGCAGTTGTTAGCCTCCGGTCTTGGTGAGATGCATCTCGCGGTCATACGCAACCGAATGCGAGACAAGTTTGGGATTGAGACTGAGACCGAAATGCCGAAAGTCTCCTATCAAGAGACGATTCGTGGTAGGGCGAGTGGTGTCCAAGGTCGGTATAAACGCCAATCTGGTGGACGCGGTCAGTTTGGTGAGGTGTGGATAAATCTTGCCCCGCGCGAACGCGGTTCCGGCTTTGAGTTTGTCAACAAGGTTGTCGGTGGTTCAATCCCGCGCAATTACATCCCCGCGGTTGAGAAGGGCATCCGTGAGACAATGGGGCAAGGTCTGATTGCTGGGTATCCTTTCGTTGATGCAGAGGTTGAGCTCTACGACGGAAAGCATCACCCTGTTGACTCCTCAGACATGGCTTTCCAGATCGCTGGCTCTTTTGCGTTTCGAGAGGCTGCGAACCAATCCAATCCAGTGATGCTTGAGCCCATCATGGACGTTACGATCTCCGTGCCTGAACAGTTCATGGGGGACATTATCGGCGATCTCAATAGCAAACGTGGCAGGATCATGGGGGTTGAGCAGGCGGGCAAACGTCAGGTAATTCAAGCGACCGTACCGTTGGCAGAGATGTTCCGCTATTCGATAGATCTAAAATCGATTACGAGTGCGCGAGGCAGCTTCACGATGGAGTTCTTACGTTACGAGGAGATGCCCGATGAGCTCGCCCAAAAGGTGATTGCCGAAGCAAAGTCGGAAGAAGAAGAGTAAACCAAACTATATTTTGGCTCATATTGAGAGACCGTGCATCGGAAAGCGATAAGGGCGGGATAACCTAACCCTGCCCCTACGACTTCTCTTTGTACTTTCTTTTTTGTATGAGCCTATTTTTTTGCCTGTTGTGGAAGGATTTTAACGGAATGGTGAATGCGAGGGTGGTACATGTGCTCGCAGGTGTGATCATCTATCACGTTCTGATCTAATTCCCAAACTTCGCTGAAACAACCTTTGACAAGCCCGCTTGCTCCATGGTTACGCCGTACATAACATCGGCGATTTCCATTGTCCGTTTATTGTGAGTAATAATAATGAACTGCGTTTGCTGGGCGTATGTCCGGATAAGGTTGGCAAAGCGGAGCACGTTCGATTCGTCCAGCGCGGCATCAACTTCGTCCAGAACACAGAAGGGGCTCGGCTTAATCTTGAACACTGCGAAGAGCAAGGCGATAGCAACGAGTGATCGCTCGCCACCGGAGAGTTGTGTGATGCTCTGCGGTTTCTTGCCCGGCGGACAGGCGATGATATCAATTCCTGACTCTAATACATCGGATGGGTCCGTCAAAAGTAACTCTGTCTCCCCGCCGTTGAAAAGTTCTGCAAACACTTCTTGAAAATTAGCGCGTATCTGCTCAAAGGTGCTAAGGAACGCCTCACGCGAAGTCTGGTTAATTTTTTGAATCGCTTGATTGACCGAGGCGAGCGAAGTCTCCAGGTCTTCACGTTGGGTAACGAGAAACTCCTCACGCGTCTTGTGCTCCTCATACTCTTCGATCGCGACGAGATTAACAGAACCCATTCCTTCAATCTCAGTTTTCAGCGTGTCGATCTGCCCCATCAACTCAAGGTCGTCAACCGGATTCTCTTCGACTTCGATCTGATCCATTGTGATTTGGTACTTGTCTAGGATGCGAGCGGCAATGGCTTTTAATTGCATCTGCAACTGAGTTGTCGTGACTTCTAAGTGGTGTCGCAGACGATTCTGCTTTTCAAATTCTCTCCTAGCTCTACGCACCTGTTTCTGTGCTTCTGCAATCTGCTCGATTAAGCTGGTGTTCTCCTCCTCGAGCCGTCTAACATTTTCTTCAGCCTCGAATTTTTGCTGCTCTATCTGGAGGAATTGACGTTGTGCCTCGTCAATCTGTGAAGAGAGTTCTTGGCGGGTTTGGTCGTCAGAATCAATAACCGCCTGATGTTCCGCGACCCTGTTGCGGATCTGTTCTTGGTTTTTTTGGAGATTCAGGAGTTCAGAGTTCAGGCTTTGTAATTTTTCCCGTTTACCTGCTAAAGCGATTTCGAGTTCTTGACAGGAAGTGATGACTTCATCCCGTTTACTCTTTTCACTTTGGATTTGCTCTGATAACCGCTCGATACGTCGCTGCAACGTGCGGCGCGCCTTGGTTGCCGTCTCTAATTCAGACTGAACGGTGCCATGTTCAGCCCTCGCTTTTTCGGTTTCCTGCTGAAGGCTTACCTCTTCCTGCGCTACATCGTTCAACTGTCCTTGAAGTTGGCTGATTTGGCGCTGTCCCTGTTCCAGGACTTTTGACAAACTTGCATGTTCGATCTGGTGTGCTTGCGCTTGCGTGATGAGGGTTTGCCGTGTCTGTTGAAGTTCTGCCAACCTGCCAGCAAGTCCCTTACTTCTGGTGTTCTTTTCGTTAAGTTGGCTTGCCAGTTTATCGATGCGTTCCTGTAGGTCTTCCAGCTCCCTCGAACGGCTCAGGAGTCCACTGGTTGAGCTGGTGTTATGACCACCTGTAACCGCACCGGAGGTATTGATTAGCTCTCCCTCCAGTGTAACGAGACGTGCGTTGTGCCGGAAACGCCGTGTCAGTTGTATTGCTGTATCAAGGTTTTCGACCACGACCGTGTTGCCAAGCAGTTGCTGAACAGCGACCTCATATTTTGGGTCGTATTCTAAGAGTTCGGATGCTAAACCGATGACGCCAGCCTCATTCAGTAGATTATCACCTTGGAATGGGCGAGACCGCAGAATATCTAAAGGCAAGAAAGTTACGCGGCCGGCTCTCGTCCGCTTGAGGAACTCAATGCCGGACTGAGCATCTTCAGCAGTTTCTGAAACAATGTTCTGGATTGCGCTTCCCAATGCCACTTCGACTGCTAACTCGTAGTCCGGTTCGGTTCGGATGAGTTCGGCGATGACACCACATATCCCACCGAAACGTTCTGGCTCTGTTTCGCGAACTTTCAGAATCGCCCGTACGCCTGTGTAGTAACCTTCATGGGTGGCTTGCAAATCCCGTAATGACTTAAACCGTGAAGTACTGGTACCGAGCGAATCTTGCATCCCCCGCATTTCGGACTCTAATTTCCGGAGTTCCGTTTGATAGCGCTGGATCTCTTCCTCAGCTTTTTGCCGTTCCGTCTCAAGGCGGATCAAGTCAGCATTAAGCTGCTGTTCACGTCGTTGTGCCTGAGTATAACTCGCTTTTTCCGCTTCAAGTTCAGTGCCCAAGGTGCCCGAGCGTTCGGTAATTCGATCCAGATTGGCAGCTGAATATTCTAATCTATTATTGAGCGATGCAAGTTGCGTTTCCAGCTGCGATACTTCATTTGTGGTTTCAAGCAATTGTTCCTGCGCTGTTTCTACCGAACTTTCGGCTTCTGTCACCCGCGTCGTGAGTTCAGCCAAGACCCGTCGCCGTGCAGCCAGACGGCTTTCTTCCGTCTGAAGCGAAACATCGACCTGTCTCTTCTCCTGTTCGCGTTCTTCCTTCTGTGTCTCAATTTCTGCCCACTGTTTTTCCAGTGATTCTATCGCCTGAAGTGCCCGTTCGCGTTGCTGCTGGATGTTGAGCTGTCGTTCCTTGTAAAGTGCAATTTGCCGCTCCGTTTGCTCGATTTTGCCTGCGAATTGACCCACAATCCCTTGCCCGTTGCGAATTAAGCCATCTAACTCGGCTCGGCGTGCTGTCGCATCCTCGATTTGTTGCTCGGTGGAATCGATCTGCTCGTTGGCTTCTGTGACCGCAAGCATCAATTCATCTAAATTGAGCTGGGTTTGCGTCAATTCCTTGGCGAACCGATCGTGCTCCCGACGGTTGAGATCTAATTCGAGATGTTTCATCTGGTCATGGAGCTCTTGATAACGACCAGCTTGTTCGGCTTGCCGCCTGAGCGATTCAGTTTCACGTTGCAACTCGTGGATTACATCGTTAATTCGGACAAGGTTCTGCTCAGTCTCTTCTAATTTCTTGAGTGCAGCTTTTTTCCGGTGCTTGTATTTGGTGATACCCGCAACCTCGTCAAACAGGAAGCGCCGTTCTTCTGGACGTGTGTTGAGGATGAGGTCAATCTTACTCTGCTCCATGACAGAGTAGGCATCGACGCCGATCCCTGTATCCATAAAGAGTTCAGTAATATCTCGCAGCAGACATGGGGTGTCGTTGATGAAATAATTACTTTCACCGCTGCGTGTCAGTTGGCGACGAACTGCGATCTCCGGAGACTCTAAGGCAAGTTTTCCCTCAACATTTGTGATATGGAGGGAAGCCTGTGCACGCTGCACTGGTTTAAAGTTGGATCCGCCGTTGAAGAGGAGGTCTTGCATATTGGCACAACGCAGGGCACGCGGACTCTGCTGTCCCAGTACCCAACGAATTGCATCTGACACATTGCTCTTGCCACAACCGTTGGGACCCACAATGGTTGTAACCCCGGGCTCCAATATCAACTCCACATCTTCGGCAAAACTCTTAAAACCGCTGATTTTAATCGAATTAATATGCAACGGATATTCCTCCTTGAATAAACAGCTCACAAGTTACGTTTCTATTAACGTAAGTTAACCGATAACCGTTTCGGTATTACGTCGGAAAAGTCCGCTGCAGATTGGGATGCTTCCATACAACTATCTCCCTCAATCTTTGGAAAAATTCTGGTTCAGTGCATCTTTAATCTCTGCGATAACTTCCTTGTCAACTTCAACTTGCAAACGCGTCTTTAGTGCTCGCCTCGCAGCTTTGCCGCCAATCTGTCCTAATGCCCATGCAGCATGGCCACGAACTAAAGGGTCGTCATCGTTCAACGCCTGTTTGAGTGCAGGGACCGCAGCACGATCTTTCCAGTTGCCAAGTGCAACGGCAACATTTCGGAGAAAGCCACGTCGCTTCGCCCGCTTGATTGGACTGTTTCTAAAGCGCCTGCTGAACTGTTCCTGCGTCATGTTGATGAGCGAAAGCAGCGTGGGTGCGAGATTCCCTTTACGTGGATAAAAACCACGTTCCTTCGTTGGGACAGCCTTGCTGTTCCAAGGGCAGACTTCCTGACAGATGTCGCAACCGAAGATTAAGTTATCCATCTGCGGACGGAGTTTGCGCGGAATGCTTCCTTTCAACTCAATGGTCAGGTAGGAAATACATAGC
Source organism: Candidatus Poribacteria bacterium (assembly GCA_965220385.1). Lineage (GTDB taxonomy): Bacteria > Poribacteria > WGA-4E > WGA-4E > PCPOR2b > PCPOR2b. The sequence continues at coordinate 5,850,788 of OZ244825.1, forward strand.
CGAGAATCAAGAATGTTTGGTGCTAAAATCGCGTCTGTGGGACACGCCTCAATACATAGGGTGCAAGTGCCGCAGCTGCCGCGGAGCGATGGTGTATCTGATCTCAACTCAATACTGACCAAAATGCCTCCGAGGAAAAACCAGGAACCTGCGCGCCAGTGGATCACATTTGTGTTTTTAGCAATCCATCCGATTCCCGCACGTTCAGCGTACTCTCGCTCTAGGACCGGAGCGGTATCTACATAGACCCGGGTTTTAACCCTTTCTTCGGCACTCTTTTGGATAAACGTTGCCAACTGATCTAATTTTGATCGGATAAGACCGTGATAATCCGTCCCCCACGCATATCGAGAAATCTGTCCGCGCGATGGGTCTTCAGCAAGTGGCTTAGGTGGATCAAGTGTGTAGTAATTGATTGCCAATGCAATGATTGATTGGGCTTCGGGGAGGATCTGGCGTGGATCTCGCTTCAACGGCAGGTGCTTTTCTAGATAACCCATTTCCCCAGCGTAACCGTCTTTCAGCCACTGTTCGTAACGACCAATCGTCTGGCTCGGTTCAACGGGGAGGATACCAACCAATTCAAATCCGAGTTCTTGTGCCTGAACCTTAATCTGTTCTGTCAGATTCATATATTTATTGTGTAGAGCGTTGCAGGCGGCTATCGGTGAAACAGCACCCCTTACCGTAAAATGAGGAACGGGTTCATAAAAATCCCACCCTTATCGTAGCAGACATTTTCTCTGAAGTCAAAGATTTTTTTGGAAAAATGACTTATTTGCAAAAAAATGCTTGACACGAAAGGGTAGTTGTTATATAATACTGCGTTACGCCCAATCCAAAAATAGAATTTAAAAGCACCTCTATCCCCTAAATCTCATCAAGGCCAGGTGAAAGTATGTCCCAACCCGTCAAATTTGGCAAACCTGTCAGATCTTATGGTAAGCGCGAACGACTGTCTTACGGAAAAATTCCGGAGATAATGGATCTCCCGGATCTCATCGAGGTTCAAAAAGCCTCCTACGAAGAATTCCTTCAACGAAACACCTCGCCAGAAGAACGGAAAGATAAAGGCCTACAAGCTGTGTTCAACGAAATCTTTCCGATTCCTGACTTCAGTGAAACCTCCGAACTTCAGTTTGTTAATTATTTACTCGGCACCCCCAAGTACGACATTAATGAATGCCAATCCCGCGGCTTCAGTTATGCGCTGCCGGTGAAGGTTTGTGTCCGATTGGTCCTCAGAGAAAAAGATGAGGATACCGGTGAAAATCAGCTCATTGACATAAAAGAAAACGAAGTCTATATGGGCGAAATCCCGCTCATGACGGAAAACGGTACTTTTATTATCAATGGATCTGAGCGGGTAATTGTCAGTCAGCTACAACGATCCCCCGGCGCAACGTTTGGTGAAGAAGCCCACACCAGTGGGCAAGCGCTCAACACTGCGAGAATTATTCCCTACCGTGGCGCGTGGATTGAGTTCGAATACGACATCAAGGACCTGATTTATGTCCGACTTGATCGGCGAAAAAAGATGCTCGTAACCGTTCTGCTCCGTGCGTTGGGTTGGGAAACGGATGAAACCATCCTTAAGCTGTATGCCGATACCCAGCAACTCAAACTGAGTGCCCGACTTATTGACCGGGTGACGGCTGCTCCTGTCAAACATCCTGCTACCGGCGAGATCTTGGTCGAAGCGAATGTGGAATTGACACAGGAGCACATTGATGAATTGCGCGAGGCGGAGGTCGGTAGGGTTGAAGTCCTAAAGGCGGATGCTGCAGAAGAGATCCGTTTCCTGCGGAATACCCTCGAACGTGATGTCCAATCAGATTATAGCCTGCCCCAGCTTTTTGAAGCCTCTGCCGATCTTGAAGGCGATTTAGTAGATGGTGCACCGGTATCAGATGCATGGCACCAGCAGTTTAAGGACAATGGTGCTGCTCTGGCCGCAGCTGCAACCGTGCAGGTGCTAGCGGAGGGGCGATATCGTATCTCCAACAAGAACAGTAGGGATAACTTCACTATTGAGAAGGCAGGGGACACCCTCAGCGTCTATCGTGGTAGTATCCAAGACCTTGCAGTAGTTGAGATTTTTCGTAAGATGCAACCGGGCGATCCGCCTACTATCGAGAGTGCCCACAACCGGTTCGAGAAGCTATTCTTTGATCCGGTGCGTTACGACCTCGCAGAAGTAGGACGGTACAAACTCAATAGAAAATTAGGTGATCTCTCCCTGTATCGGAACGGTGGCACGGCAGTAGATGAGCAGGTTCGTGTGCTCCGTCCAGAAGACATCGCTGCGGTTCTCCAATACCTGATACAAGTACAGAATGGAGAAGGAGAGATGGACGATATCGATCATCTCGGTAATCGTCGAGTGCGAGCTGTTGGGGAATTGTTGCAGAATCAGGTGCGGATGGGAATGTTGCGGGTGACCCGTGCAACTCGAGAACGGTTGACAGTTCAAGACTTGGAGAGTGTGACCCCTGCCGACCTAATTAACCCTAAACCATTGACCGCTGCGATTAAAGACTTCTTCGGTTCAAGTCAACTTTCTCAATTCATGCAGCAAGCCAATCCGCTGGACGAATTAACCCATAAACGCCGCTTGAGTGCGTTGGGCCCCGGTGGGCTGCACCGGGAACGTGCTACCTTTGAGGTGCGCGATGTGCATCGAACCCACTATGGACGGGTCTGTCCGATTGAGACGCCTGAAGGTCCTTCGGTCGGGCTAATTGTTTCTTTAAGTACCTATGCACGGGTGAACGCTTACGGGTTTATGGAAACACCTTATCGGAAAGTGTCCAAAGGCACAGCAACCGATCAGATTGATTACTTGGCTGCGGATAAGGAAGACACGTTCACTATCGCGCAGGCGCATGCTGTCCTTGATGAGGCAGGAAGGCTGGAAGACGATCTGATGGTGACACGCCAAAAAGACGATTTTCCGCGGAAATTAGCGCCCGAAATTGACTACATTGATGTTTCTCCGAAGCAGATCGTGGGCGTCTCTGCTGCACTGATTCCCTTCCTTGAGCACAATGATGCAAACCGTGCATTGATGGGGAGTAATATGCAGAGGCAGGCTGTGCCGCTTATCCGCCCGGAGGCTCCGCTGATTGGAACTGGCATGGAGCATAAAGCTGCGCGCGACTCCGGAGCGGTTGTGCTGGCAAAGCGAGATGGCGTTGTGGAAAGCGTTTCCGCCGCTGAAATCATTATTCGCACGGATGACGCCTTCCGAATTGCTGGCGGGGAACAGTCGTTCAGCGAGATGGGCTATGATGTTTACCGCTTGACAACCTTCAAGCGATCAAATAGTGGAACGAGCCTCCACCAACGTCCATGTGTAGATGTCGGAGAGGAAATAAAAGCAGGTCAGGTAATTGCCGATGGAACCTCAACCGAGAATGGGGAACTTGCCCTTGGCAGCAACATCCTAATCGCGTTCATGTCTTGGGAAGGGTATAACTATGAGGATGCCATCCTTCTCAGCGAGTCGCTCATCACTGACGATACTTACACCTCCATCCACATTGAAGAGTTTGAGGTAGAGGCGCGTGATACAAAGATGGGGCGTGAAGAAATTACGAAAGACATTCCTAATGTCTCTGAGGGGGCTTTGGCGCAGCTGGATGCGGAGGGAATTATTCGCATCGGTTCGGTTGTCCGCCCTGGGAGCATTCTGGTCGGCAAAGTAACCCCCAAGGGGGAGAGCGATCTCGGACCCGAAGAAAAACTACTGCGCGCAATCTTTGGTGAAAAGGTTGGCGAAGTCCGGGACGCTTCCAAATATGTCAAGCCAGGCACGGAAGGCGTTGTGGTTGATGTCAAGGTCTTCTCCCGGAAAGAGCGAGAACGCGATCGCCAAACAGAACTGCGCGAACTTGCTAAAGAGAAAGAAATCGATAAGGATTGGCGGGCGAAATGTGCGTTAATTAACCAACGCACAAACGCCGAGATACGCCACACACTGCTCGGTAAGAGGCTCGCCAGCAGCGTTTCTGACGGTACGGACCTCATTGCCAAGCGGAGACAGATTGTAACAGAAAAGATGCTGGATTCGGATGCCCCGCTGGAAGACTTCCATGTTACGAATAAGGAGGCGATGGATCGCATCCAACGCATTCAACAGCTGGCGCAAGGGCGTATCAGGGATCTCACAGAGGAAAAGGAAGCGGAGCTCGAGAAGATTCGTAAGGGAGACGAGTTGAAACCAGGTGTGCTCAAACTGGTAAAAGTCTATGTGGCGACTCGTCGGAAGATCTCTGTCGGTGACAAAATGTCCGGTAGACACGGCAACAAAGGGGTCGTTTCAAAGATTCTTCCGCAAGAGGATATGCCTTACCTGGAGGACGGTACGCCGATCCAAATCATCATGAATCCGTTGGGAGTTCCGGGCCGTATGAATGCGGGACAGATTCTAGAGACGCATTTGGGTAGGGCAGCCAGGGAGCTTGGCTTACACATTGCCACCCCGGTCTTCGATGGTGCGGAGGAACCGGAGATTCGTGAACTTTTGCAAGAAGCCGGTTTGCCAGAACACGGGAAAGCCAAGCTGTACGATGGTCGCACCGGGGAACCCTTTGCTCAAGAAGTTACCGTCGGACACACTTACATTCTCAAGCTGAATCACTTAGTAGACGATAAAATTCACGCTCGCAGCACGGGACCCTACTCGTTGGTAACTCAGCAGCCACTCGGTGGCAAGGCACAGCAAGGTGGTCAACGCCTCGGTGAAATGGAGGTATGGGCACTGGAAGCATACGGCGCTGCGTATACCCTGCAGGAATTACTCACAATCAAGTCCGATGATGTCGTCGGCAGGAGCAAGATCTACGAAGCAATTGTAAAAGGCGAAAACGCCCCTGCACCCGGCACTCCAGAATCGTTTAACGTCCTCGTAAAGGAATTACAAAGCCTTTGTCTGGATGTGGACCTCGAACAGACATCTGACGACCCAGAACCTTTTGACCTAGACCCTGAGAATTGGGAGCATGAGATATAGTGCACCCATTCAGGGATCTGTGTAAGTATATCCGACCTACAAATAACTTGCCCCATGCCCAGGAAATCGGTATGGATCTTAATCTAATTTTGATCCAGTTGTTCCGATGTTGCTGATTCATGCCAATCGCCCAACATCATGGATTTGGGATTCGCTCGGTAAATGGGGCTTACAGCTGCTCAGACCAAGGCAAAAGAATCATACTACTGAAGTTGGTATTTAATTTTTAACGCTGATTGCCAACGGTTAATACATAAGGGAGAACAGTCATGTCAGATCAAATTCAGGAACAGATGGCACAGTCGGGAACGCCGAACAATTTTGACGCGATTTCAATCCGAATTGCTTCGCCAGAACATATTAAGGAATGGTCAAAAAATACAGCATGTCACCAACGAACTAGTGGATGTACAACAGGTAACTGTGCATGTGGTGAAGTCCGGAAGCCTGAAACAATCAACTACCGTACATTTCGCCCCGAACGAGATGGCTTGTTCTGTGAGGCGATTTTTGGGCCGCAAAAAGACTGGGAATGCGGATGCGGTAAGTACAAACGGATTAAACATAAAGGGGTAATATGTGACCGATGTGGTGTTGAGGTCACCCAACAGAAGGTGCGCCGTGAACGGATGGGGTATATCGAATTAGCCGCGCCGGTATCGCATATCTGGTTCTTCAAGGGACTGCCCTCCCGGATAGGACTGTTTTTGGATCTTCCATTCCGTGAGATTGAACGCGTTATCTATTTTGAGTCGTACATTGTATTAGAGGTTAATGATCCAGATTGTGGCTTAGAGGCAAAGCAGCTACTGACGGAGGAAGAATATACGGAATACCAAGATAAATTTCCCGACGGTTTCCGTGCAGGGATGGGGGCAGATGCAATCCGCGAATTGCTGGAGAAGATTGATCTAGACCATGAGATGGAAACCCTGCGGGCAGAACTCGACGCAACCGCGAGCAAACAGAAATCTCGGAAGCTGTCCAAGCGGCTAAAGCTGGTCATGGGTTTCAAAAAGTCAGGGAATCTGCCACATTGGATGATTCTTACAGTAATTCCTGTAATTCCACCCGACCTGCGTCCGTTGGTCGCTCTTGACGGTGGGCGGTTTGCTACGAGTGATTTGAACGATCTATATCGGCGCGTAATCAATCGGAATAACCGTCTGAAACGCCTTATGGAACTCCGTGCGCCAGAGGTGATCATCCGCAATGAGAAACGAATGCTCCAAGAAGCGGTGGATGCGCTACTGGACAACGGGCGACACGGTCGGATGGTACGGGGGCCGGGCAATCGTCCACTGAAGTCCCTTTCCGATATGCTCAAAGGGAAGCCGGGACGTTTTCGCCAAAACTTGCTCGGCAAACGTGTGGACTATTCGGGACGGACAGTGATTGTGGTTGGACCCGAACTGCAGTTGCACCAGTGTGGTTTGCCGAAGAAGATGGCGCTGGAACTATTTAAGCCTTTCATCATTCATAAGCTACAGGCGAAAGGTTATGCCCACACTATCAAACGAGCGAAAAATATGGCAGAGCAGGTTTCGCCAGAAGTGTGGGAGGTGTTGGAAGAGGTAATTGATGAGCATCCGGTGCTCCTGAACCGCGCTCCGACACTCCATAGGCTCGGAATTCAAGCGTTCCAACCTGTCCTTGTCGAAGGAAAAGCGATTCGCATCAATCCGCTTGTGTGTGAGGCATTTAATGCCGATTTTGATGGAGATCAGATGGCGGTGCACGTGCCGTTGAGTGTTGAAGCACAGGTTGAAGCGAAGCTACTGATGATGGCTACGCGCAACCTTCTCAAACCGGCACATGGTGGGGCTATTGCAGTACCAAACCGAGATGTCGCAATGGGGGTTAGCTTCCTCACGAAGGCAGTTCCTGAAGAGGAATGGGAAAGTGTATGCCAGGTCTCGACCCCACGAAGTTATCAGGATACGGAAGAGATTATCCTCGCACACGAGTGCGGCGCGCTTGGGCTGCATGATCCTGTGAAACTCCACTTTGATGGGGCAACCGAGCCGATTGTAACAACGGTGGGGCGGGTCATCTTTAATCAGGCTATCCCTGATTCACTGTTGTTCGCTGATCCTGAAACGCAACAAATGCTGCCGTACGTCAACCAAGAAATGGGATCCCGTGATCTTTCAGATCTGGTGTCTCGTGCTTTTGAAGAGTTGGGCAATCGCCAAACGGTAGGCTTTATAGATGATCTAAAGCGACTGGGCTTTCATTATGCAACGCTCGGTGGTATTTCCATTGCCATGCAGGACATGATCATCCCGGCTCAAAAGGCTGATTTGATCAGGGAGGCACGGAATGAGGTAGAGCAGATCGAAGAAGACTTCCAAAGAGGCGACATGGGCATGAGCGAGGGAGAGCGGTACAACAAAGTGATTGACATCTGGCATCGACTGATTGACCAGATCGAAACTGCCCTGTTTGACGGTTTGGAAGACGGACGCGATGATGAGATCGAAGGATTCAATCCCGTTCATATCATGGTGGACTCCGGCGCAATTTCTCGAAGTAAGCGGGATTCCATTCGCCAGTTGGCGGGCTTGCGCGGTTTGATGGCAAAGCCATCGGGTGAGATTATCGAACAGCCAATCGAATCCTGTTTCCACGAAGGGTTGTCGGTACTTGAATACTTCATCTCGACGCACGGCGCGCGAAAAGGTCTTGCCGATACCGCGATTAAGACAGCCAGTAGTGGTTACCTGACGCGGAAATTGGTTGATGTTGCGCAGGATGTGATGATAACAACTGAGGACTGCGGAACACTCGGAGGCATTACCAAGACCCCGGACGAGGAAGAGGAAAGCCCACTTTCAGAACGGATTTTCGGCCGCACAGCCGCGGAGGATATTGTTGACTTGAGCACAGGTGAGGTACTGGTAGCGAAGGATGAGTTGATTACTCAACACACCGCGAATCAAGTCGAGGCGGTCGGTATACATGAAGTCCGTGTGCGGTCTGTGTTGACATGCGAAGCCCGGTATGGCACATGTGCAAAATGTTACGGCACCGATTTGACGAGCGGTCATCTGGTAGATGTTGGTGAAGCTATCGGTATCATCGCAGCGCAATCGATCGGAGAGCCGGGGACGCAGTTGACGATGCGGACGTTCCACACGGGCGGTACTGTCAGTGGCGGTGGGTCCCAATCGAAAATCGAGGCGCGGCATGACGGGACGGTTCAGTATTATAACGTTAGATTTATTGAGCGTCCGGTTGAAGTGGAATCCACGTCGGAACATCAGTCCGCCAAGACAGAAACGGAAAGAGTTGTCCTTTCTCGGAATGCGCAGGTCCGAATTGTTGATGTGAACGGATATACCGTGGAACGGCATACCGCTGATGTCGGTGCACGGTTATACGTCGAAGATGGTCAGGAAGTGACCAAAGGGGATCCCAAAAATGACGAGCAGCCGACACCGCTACTTGAGTGGGATCCATACCAAGTGCCGATTCTGACGGAACATGCCGGACACGTTGTCTTCAAGAATATTGTTGAAGACAAAACGATGCGCGAGACAAAAACCACCGGTTCAGCAGAGCAGGTCATTATCGAACACAGAGGCGAGGATCAGCCACAAATTGAGATTTGTGATGATGCCGGTGAAGTCTTGGTGAGCTATCAAATGCCAACAGGGGCACACCTTTCGGTTACCGATGGCGAGCAGGTAGAACAAGGAGCCGTCTTGGCACGACTGCCGCGCGAAAAAGGGCAGAGTCGAGACATTGTGACAGGGTTACCACGGGTCACGGAGCTTTTTGAGGCGCGACGACCAAAGGACACCGCTGTCATCTCCAAGATTGAAGGGCAAGTTGAAGTGGAAAGCGCCAGCCGTGGTGTGCGTATCCTACGTGTGGTGGACGGAGATTATCAGGAAAGCCATCGGATTCCACAGGGCAAGCACCTCATTGTGCAAGATAATGATAGGGTCGATGCTGGGGAACGACTAACGGATGGACCGATTAATCCGCACGATATCCTTGAGGTGAAAGGGGAAGAGGCGGTCCAAAACTACCTGGTCAACGAGGTTCAGGATGTGTACAGAACCCAGGGCGAACGCATCAACGACAAGCACATTGAGGTCATTGTGCGACAGATGTTGAATAAGGTAAAAATCGAGAATCCAGGTAATACAGACTTTCTTGAAGAAGAGGAAGTCGACCGCGCAATATTCAATCGGGCGAATAGCCAAGTTGTTGAAAACGGCGGGCAGCCTGCAACGGCTGAATCAGTTTTACAAGGAATCACAAAGGCGTCCTTGTCCACGGAAAGCTTCATCTCTGCGGCTTCTTTCCAGCAGACAACCAATGTGCTGACGCGAGCTTCGGTTATCGGCAAACAAGATCGGCTCGTGGGTCTGAAGGAAAATGTCATTATGGGACATCTTATCCCTGCTGGAACTGGGGTGTCTAAGTTCCGAAAGATCCGCGCCTTCCCCAAGGGCGAAGCACAACTCGAATCCGTTGAAGATTCACCGGAACCTGAGGTTGAGGAACCGGCAGCAGATTAAGCGTGAGCGGGGTTGCGGCTTTGCGTGGTTTGCGCTTGTGAGGGAGATGGAGTGTTAAATGGCTCATCTTCCTCTCGCAACGCACGTGAATACCTACTCGGCGATTGAGAGAAAGTCGTCCAATACCGACCATGAGTCGACGAGCAGAATGGTTCCGCGATAATGCCGTGAGGAATCAAATCGCGTTCCCTCTTGGAGACGTTGGGTTGGGAGGCGAAACCGTTCAATCGTTTGCATTGCTGTGCGGTTCTGCCCAATCAGCACCCCTAAATCTGCATCGAGGATAGCAAGAAAATCTGAGATCGAATCTCCAATATACAGCGTCCGTGTTACTCCCCCGTTCCCAATTTCATCTGGGGTCGGGGGATTTTTTTTGCGTTCTCTGAACGCTCTCAGCTTATCCCGCGCCGAAACGACATGCAGATCGATGTCGCCAGTCGAGCGTCCCTCCACATCATAGGTCAAACTGTTGGTAGTTATCTGATCGTATAATCCTTCTGTTGCCCCTTGAATCAAAGCCTTTGACCAGTTGGCGGATAAAATCTCAACCGCAACGCTATCCCGACGGAGTCGGGACAACACCGCATCAACTCCCGGTTTCTTGACGACGTTCCGACCAACCGCTCGCAACTCCTCCCTTGTAACCCCTTCCAGAAACCCCTTCGTCATGACTCGTTGGATCGATGCTGTTTCCAGTGCCTCAAAGGATTTTAGGAAATCGACAATTGAGTGCTGGTGATCCTCCCACGCATCGCATACCCATTGATACCGTGTCAAAAACCATTGCACCATCTCCTGCCAAGCTGCGAGAAACTCTTCTTTCTCACCCCCGCGGCTGTCAGCCGCTGTATGCACAATGGTACTGATGTTATCTCGTTCCGATATTGTTTCGTCAAAATCGGTGATAAGTTTATCGATTGGATAGTTTGGCATACGGGGTTGCTCGTCGCTCGCATTACTTACTACGGCTTAAATTGTACCACTAATTTCTCCGCCCACGCCTGGTTGGCATCGATGGTCCGTCCGGCGTTATGCGGTGTATGAACGACGTTATGGCGCCCTAGGAGTGGATCGTCTAACGGAAGTGGCTCGACATCCCAGACATCGGCGGCAAGGCTCAGTTCGTCAGCAAGAACCCGCCTTCGCACCGCCTCCATATCACAAATCCCTGCACGCGTTGCCAGAACTACGAGACAGCCTTTCGGCAGCGCGTTGATATGTTCTGCGGTGACAATACCCCGCGTTGATTCTAACAAAGGCACCATCGGCGCGAAGATTTCAGCGTCTTTAACCAGTTCTGAAAGGTGCCATTCCTTCCGGGAACCTACGCGATGAAAACAGGGTTCACTGGCATACGGATCCCAAACCGCTACATCCGCGCCCAGCATATTGACAAAACTGGCGTAGCGGCTGCTAATGTTTCCCGCACCAACAATCCGTATCCGTTTCCCGGCAATTGTGCCGCTGGTGAAGTTTGCGTCGTCGCCAAATTGATGTCCACGTCCGCCGGGGGTGCCCATGCCGTTGGGTGCTTCGTAATCCCAAGGGACTAAACTGCTGAGGATTGCACGGTGTAGTTGTGGGATCCGACGCAATCCGCACAGCGTCAATGCAAGCGCGTATTCCGAAACGGTTTGTCCCCAGAATCCCTCGGTCGGATGGTTATAAACCGTGATTTCCGCCCCCTGGATATGTTCCTGAATTGGTCCCTCCGATATGTTGCTACCGTAACTTCCTTGGAAGGTCGCTTCCTTTAACCCTGTGAAGCGCTGAAGGCACTCCAGCGTTACGGGCACACTAAGACACGCTAACCGTTTGACTTCGGCGGGGTTTGAAGCAATCTCGCCGATGTTTCGCTCGTCGCTGGGGTCAAGACGTATAAATTCGACGTTTCCCTGTGCCTGCCACAGCGTGTGGAAGTGATCCGCTGCATACGGCCAAACACCGTCAAAGCGGGGATGGACTGCGATTAAGCTGCTCATTGTTTAAGCTCCTTTCCGATGATACTTTCGACCAACACTCTCTTCGCTATGATTCGCTATCCCTTCTCGCGAGGAAAGTTAATGTTGTCTATATCTGGTATGTAGAAGACCTTGTGAATCAAACACCCGTAAGTAGTTTAATATAAGTGCGAGCGACTCTTAAATCTTCCAACCCTTCCTCTGAGGTGCAAGGCGGACTGCTCTGCCCCTTAATAGCGGTTACGAAGTTGATCGCTTGTTGTCGCATGGCATGTACCGAGGGGAGTTGTGGTATAACGGTCTCCGGGGTAACGTCCTCGCCGGGATCGCGCAATATCTCAACACGACCGGGACGATTACTCGCTAACGGCGCCGGCAAGTCAATTTTCACGTAACCTCGCTCAAAACACACAAGCGCAGATTCCTGCCAATCAATCGTTGTGCTGTAGGGGGACATTTCGATGGTGCAGGTAATCCCGTTCTCGCTCTGCCCTGCCAACAGTACACCAGAAGGGGCCGCATACGTGACGCTATAGGGTTCACCAAGCAGATAGCGCATCAGATTGATTTGATGGATGTAGTAGTTGACAAAGCCGTTATACTGACTGCGAACCTCGTCGTTCATATCGGTGGCAGGTGGATCCCACTCCAGTGGAGGGACTGGGGAATCATCTCGGATCAGGTCATTAAAACCGCCCGCCACCCAATCCCCGGAGGGCATTAGAATGCGAACATACGTCATTCTTCCAAGCTCACCCGATGCTTTGAGACGCTCGATTTCTGCCTTTGCGTACATTGATGCCGGATCGCTACGCTTGTGATAGCCGATCATATGCCAGGTCCCACTCGTTTTCACGGCATCCACAATTTTTTCGCCCGCTTCGATGGAAGCCGCAAGCGGCTTTTCGGTAAAGACGGGGATCCCTGCCTTGAGGAGTTCAGGTACAAGTATCCCGTAGCGACCGAAAGGTTGGGCGGCTACGATACCATCCAACACCTCATTTTGTAGCATCTCTTCATGTGTAGGATAGCTGTTTGGGACATCGTAACGGGCAGCAACCTTTTGACGCAGGGACTCACGTATCTCAGCGATCGCAACTACCTGGCAAGTATCCAGATTCGCATAGTTTTTCAGATGGGCGCATTGTCCCATATTGCCGACACCGACGAATCCAATCCTAACTTTCTGCTCCGGCATATTATGCTTCCTTTCTGAGTCATATCTTATCAAAATTCCCGGAGACGGTCAATCTCAAAGTAGTCTCCGTCCGTTGATGATGTTGACAAACTCTCTCGGTATCCTTATAATGACTGCCTACCCGACGAAACAGACACGTGGAATCATCTAAAAATTGTTAATCTGCAATCTATAATAAATGGAGGAGGTCGATAATGCCAGTCTTCACAGCGGAGGTATTGGCACAAACATGCCTGAAGGTTTTCGGTGCGATGAGTATCTCTGACGCAGAATCTGAAGTCGTGACACGCTCCATGATTGACGCCAATCTGGTCGGACATGATTCACACGGCATCATCCACTTGCCAAAATATGTTAGTGAAATCGAGGAATCCCTAATTCAACCGGGGGCACCAATCGAGGTTAAGCGCGAATCCCCTTCGATGGCAGCGCTTGATGGAAATTGGGGGTTTGGGCCCGTGATAGCGACACATGCGATGAAATTGGCAATTGAAAAGGCAAAGGCAACCGATGTGAGTACGGTTACTATATCTCGTTCTAATGAGACTGGTCGGTTGGGAGGGTATGTACTGATCGCGGCGGCGGAGAATATGATCGGAATCTTGACGGTGAACGACCATGGGGGCGGTCAAAATGTCGCGCCTTATGGGGGGATCGAAGGACGTCTTTCAACCAATCCGCTGGCTTGTGCTATTCCGGTTGAAGGGCGCGAACCTATTCTGTTGGACATGTCCACCAGCGTTGTCGCGGCGGGGAAGGTGCGAGTACAACGACATCGAAACGAACCCGCCCCAGAGGGATGGCTTATTGATTCCGCGGGAAATCCCACAACCGATGTCGAAGATTTTTATGGAACTCCGCCCGGTGCCCTGCTTCCGTTTGGAGGGATCGCCGCACAAAAGGGATTCGGACTCAGCATCGTTGTTGATATCCTCTCAGGTGCTTTGAGCGGTGCGGGCTGCACTTCACAAGAGGGTTCAAGAGTGGGCAATGGCGTGTTCATCACAGTCATCAACATCCCCAGTTTTGTAGATCTTTCAGATTTCAATGCCGAGGTCAATCGCTTCATTGACTACATCAAGTCTTCCAGACACTCACCCGGCGTTGAAGCGATTCGTGTTCCGGGCGAACGGGGCAAGGTTGAGCAGGAGAAACGGGAACGGGAGGGGATCTTTGTTGAAGAAAGCACGTGGGAGCAGATTCGGGAGGTTATGCAGAAATATCAGCTCTCAGTTCCCGATCCATTGAGGTAGTCGGTTTCGATGACAGGTCTGGTTGGATTTTTCGTTTGCGCTTCAGCCTACGGAAAGTCCCGTGACGGTCAATTTATGACTGCTTGCTGATACCACTCCCAAAACTGACGCAACCCCGCTTTGAGGGAGATTTGCGGGTTATAGCCTAACAAGCGACGCGCTTTGGCTATATCTGCGAAGGTAATCTTCGGCTCGCTGAGTGGGGCGGGCGGCGTTGACAAAATCGCTTTGCGAGCAACCAACCCTTCGATGATTTCTACCAAATCTGTCATGATAACCGGTTCACCCCGCCCAAGGTTGATAAGTTTATACCCCAGCGGCTTATTGATCGCAGCAATCACACCGTCGATGATATCGTCAATGTAGGTCCAATCACGCTTCATTTGGCCCCCGTCGAACAGGACAATTTCCCGCCGATTAACAATGCTATCTGTGACGATGAACGGCATCATATCCGGGCGCCCACGGGGACCGTAGACGTTGAAGAAACGCAACGCTGTGAAATTCAATCCGTGCAAGTGATAATAAGTATAACCCATCAATTCGACCGCTTTTTTGCTTGCAGGGTAGGGTGCGAGGGGTTGGTTACAGGGATCCGTCTCAACAAAAGGCAGCTGTTTCGTATTTCCGTACACGGCTGAGGTGGACGCAAAGACAAAGTTTTCGACACCAATCTCACGGGCTGCTTCCAGCAGGTTAATAGACCCACGGATGTTGACATCGGTGTAGAGTTTAGCGCGTCCGATAGAGTAGCGTACGGCACCGTAGGCAGCTAAATGAACAACCGCTTCTGGTTGATGTTCTGCGAAAATACGATTGATAGCTTCCCCATCGCGGATGTCAGCCTTGCACAAGATACAGCAGGGGTGATCGCGTAATTGATGGATGTTCTCCCATTTGCGTTCTGTGTCGTAATAATCGTTGAAGTTGTCTAAAGCGATCGCCGTATCGCCACATTCCAACAACCGCTCGCAGAGGTGTGAACCGATGAAGCCTGCAGCGCCGGTGATGAGAACTTTCAAGATATGCGTTCCTCTCTTTTTTTGATCTCTTCTTCTTCGGGACAGCGGTTGAAACGTAGGTCAGAAGAGCTTTCCGTCCCTTTTTATCGTCCAAAGGGTACGGTTCCTAAATAACGCTATACTATCATACAAGTGTTGGGTTGGTCAAAGAGGGTAAATTACAAGTGCAAGTTAGATTTGTGCGTTTCGTTATTGTCTTTTTCGGTGCGCTGGTTCTGATTACAGGGTGTGGTGAAGAGAATATCACGGAGCTCGAGGCAGAAATGCCTGAACCCGAGGAAGAGATAGATGATCCTGAAGACCCCTGTCTGCAACAAGGCCCGCCGAATACTGGCCAACTTACTGTTACACCTGCCCCCGGCGGTGTAATTTCTTCAAGCTAGGAGTTCATGTTGATTGTCGATACGTTTCCTACAGAGGTTATAGAGGTTACTGCCAATGGGATATCAGCTACAGCCACGGAGGCTGATGGGATTGGTAGAGTCTGGGTTGTTTCACTGATCTTAGAGCCAGGGACTCAGGGTTTTTCTGTTGAATGGACAGAAAGCGATGGCTGCAGGCGGAGCCAAGCCGTTGGTCCCTACACGGTTGTCGCTGACGAAGAGTAGGTTAAATGCAGGCGTGTGTTGCATTAGCTACATGGGAAAAATTTTGCTTTTTTTCGCTAAGTGTGCTACTTTAAGGTTTATCTGTGCCAGTGTGTGGAAATCCCGGGAGACAACAACATAATGAACCCAAATCCTGATTTTGGTAGACATATCCCAGACTCATGGTGCCAAGTGCACAAGGGGACTCCATGAGAACAGGGCAAGCTGCCATAAAACTCCTGCGTTATCGTCCAGGCCTGTTCCTGCTCACGATACTGTTTCGGGGGCTGGATGACCTTGTCCCGTTTCTGACCGGACTGGTCATGAAAGCGTTCTTCGATGCCCTCACAGGCGACGCGCAAGCGGGGTTCACCCCATGGACCCTCGTGGCTCTGTTTATCGCTGTCGAAATTGGCGACCGGATTACGTTGTTTGGATCTGCGATCGTTTGGCCCCGCTGGTGGTACGCAGTGGAATCGCTGCTCCGCAAAAACCTGATGGCGGCGCTGCTTAAGGTACGAACGCCGCGCCGTATTTCAAGTGCTTCCGGCGAGGTGACCAACCGTTTTCGTGACGATGTGGGAACGGTTGTCAGATACCTGGAACGGTACATTCACCTGTGGGGCAACCTCATCTTTGCCGCGCTTGCTATCGTCTGGATGGTGCGGATAAACGTCATGATCACACTCATTACGGTCATTCCGTCTATCCTCGTCGTAATTATCATCGATGCGGCAAGGAAATTCATCCACAAATATCGATCCGCGCAACGGATTGCTACGGCGCAGGCGACAAACTTCATTAATGAAATGTTTCAAGCGGTATTGGCGATCAAGGTCGCCACGATGGAGTCAAATGTCATCTCGCACTTCCGTCGGCTTAACGATGCGCGACGAAAATCCACACTGATAGACAACCTGTTCGAACAACTCCTGCGCTCGATCAATTTTAATCTTGGGAACGTGGCAACGGGTGTGATTCTCATACTTGTCGCGGAACGGATGAGGTCGGGCGACTTTACCGTTGGAGATATCGCGCTCTTCATGACCTATGTGGGTGAAGTTGCCAGAAGCGGATCGCTCTTAGGGACGGTGATGACCCACCACGCACGCGCGGAAATCTCCTTCGATCGAATGGAGCGGGTCATTGATGAGAGGTCACCAAGCGTCCTCGCTGAACATAATCCCGTCTACCTCCGGGGCGAGCTGCCCACCATCCCGGTTCCTATCAAGACAGAATCTGACCAACTCCACGAACTGACGATCGAAGGACTGACCTACCGCTACGATGGATCAGAGAATGGGATCCATGAAATCGATTTACAGATACCCGCGGGTTCATTCGTTGTTGTTACTGGGCGAATTGGGTCTGGTAAATCAACCCTGCTGCGAACTCTCTTGGGGGTTCTGCCGAGGGAATCTGGAGAGATTCGATGGAATGGGGAGTTGGTAGACGATTCCAAATCATTCTTCGTGCCACCGCGTTGCGCCTATACGCCACAAGTCCCGCAACTTTTCAGTGAACCGCTCAAGGACAATATCCTCATGGGATTGCCAGATGATCCGGAGGCGCTTAATCGAGCGATTCGATTGGGCGTAATGGAGGAGGACCTCCCAACGCTCGAAGATGGACTGGATACGGTAGTGGGTCCACGAGGCGTCAAACTATCGGGAGGGCAGATACAACGGGCCGCTGCGACACGGATGTTTGTCCGTCCTGCGGAACTTTTTGTCTTTGATGATCTATCTTCCGCCCTGGATGTGGAGACAGAAGGTGTGCTGTGGGATCGCGTCTTCGAAACACAGCGTTCAACCTGTCTCGTCGTTTCCCATCGTCGTCCCGCACTCCGCCGGGCGGACAAGATTATCGTCCTGAAGGACGGGCGGATTGAGGGCGTAGGCACACTGGACACCCTCTTGGCTTCCTGTGAAGAGATGCAACGGTTGTGGCAGGGAGACGTTGACGCGTAATTGTCAATACGGATTCTCCGCCGTGGTGATCGGACACCATCGAGAGGTCAACAGGTCGTCCCACAAGGCGCTTTGTGCTTCGGGCGTTCCGATCTGCCGTAGTACCGTCGCCGCATAGAAACGGACATATCGGTCCTCATCGCTTAACCTGCCCGCCAATGTTGGCACAATGCCGTCTGCCGATTGACCAATCTTTGCCAGCCCCATCACCGCATTGAGTCGCACAAGCATTTCCGGATCGTTTGAGACCTCCATCAATGCCGGCACAATCTCATCGGGGGGCGCCGCAACCGTTCCTAACGCTTCCGCTGCGTTACGACGAACCCACAAACTTTCATCACGCAACCCCTGAATCAACCCCGGCACGGCTTCCTTCGCCAGCGATCCTAAATTGCCCAACGTGTCCGCAGCTGCCGCGCGGGTGGGCCAAGACGCATCCCCTAACGCCGAAATCAGGGCCGGTACACTGGACTGTCCTACCTCTGTCAGTGCCTGAGAGGAATACAGATCCGCTGGGTTTCCGCCCTGTGGATTTGCTGCCGTGTGTGCGACATTTTTCTCCGCCAAAGCTTCAGCCTCAGCCCGTAAGGACTGCATGAGTTCCGGTACAACGGATTCTCCCATCCCGCCCAGCGCATAAGCGGCATTCAGACGGACACTCTCATCGGTGTCTTGGAGCGCAGCTGTCAGCTTTGATACAGACCCGTTTGTATCGGATGCGCGTTGCCCTGACCTATCACCGCTTTGGGAGAGCCAGTCCCAGACGTGTCTCGATAACGCCGGATGTTCATCGCCATCCGGGGGTCCCCAGTTTGTATGTCCGTTGCTCAATAAGGGTTGGGAGGGTTCACTCATCCGTGTGAACTGAAACTTCAGCATGTAGCGTTTCTTGTCGCTACGGTTCGCCGTCGCTCGATGCCACGAATCAAAATTGACAATTGTTATCGTTCCCGCTTTTCCACAGAGTGCCTGTTCCCGCTCAATGCTCTGCGTCGGATTCGTGTCGGAGAGCGTGTTGTAATACTGTCTTCTGGGCAGGATCCCCGTTGGCCCCATATCTTCCGTAACATCTTGCGGGTAGTAGAAAGCCATCACCCATCGGAAACGGTGATGCCGCACCTTTTGATCAAAGATATAGTCATCCTTATGCCAAGTCTGTCCGTCACCCCCCGGCGTGTTGAGGTGGCAGTAGCGATGGGGGTGCATCAGGTAATCTGGACCCAGCAGACTCGTCAATGCGCCACAGACCTTCGGGTGCTCGAAAACCCGCTGAATATCAGGGATTCGGGGTAGCAGATTGTTGCCCGGATTGCCTTCCTTCGCAAGCATCTCTTCAATCTGCTGATAGATGTCCCCGTGAAGATCGGTCGGAAAACCGGTCTGGATTTGGATATACCCGTTGACAATAAAATCCCGAATCTCTTCGCCGCTAAGGAGATACGCTTTGTCTACCATTTCCTTTTTTCCTTTCGGTGTGGGTCGTCCTGCTTCCCTTATGAAAGGCTCGTGCGTTCGGACTCGCTCAAATATGGCCGGATTTTTTCTGCAAAATCAGCTATCGTCTCATCGACTGTCGCCGTGGAAGTGTCTAACGTTATCTTATTCCTGATCGACGAGTTTTGGTGTGCTTCCTCGAATTTTTGCAGCACATCTGGGATGTCCCCTTCAGGCACAACGGGGTATTTATGGGGATTTTCGTTCATCCGCTTGGCGATGACTTCGGGGGAAGCCTTCACCAAGACAAGCACGGTCTCAGGCGCAAAATTCAGGATACGCTTTTCAAGGCTTTGTGCAATTGTTTCCCGATCACCCAGTCCGCCCGGTGCCCCGTAACCGTAGTACAGCGGTCCGTATATCCCCTCTTCGATATGAACGCCGATTCCGAGAAAATCCTCGCCCGACGCAGACTGGGCGGGCGTATGATAGTAGAGGTTGTGCCGCATTATAACCTCTGTCAGTCGTGGACTAAGGGCGTCGAACTGTGCGATTTCTTCTTCAGTGAGTTCAGGTCCGTGGGGCTTCGTATCCGGCAGCTTGAAGTGATCGTGGATAAGTGTAAATTCCTTACCCATCGTCTCTTTGGTCCATTCGTTGATTGCGTGTGCTAATGTTGTTGTGCCACTGTATTCACAGCCGATCAAAATAAGTCTCATCTTGTTCCTCCATTGGTTTTCGGGTGGATGTTTCAGACAACGCTTTTATCAAAGGCAGCAGGGCCTTCTGTTCGGTTTTACCTCATGACGAATTTTGTGCTTGTTGTTCTCTGTAGGCTGCACTGGCAGCGTTCAAAGTCTCAATCGCTGCGTCGGACAGTATAATCTGTGTACCGGCGAAATTGTCCTCGACATGTTCAGGACTTTCGGTGCCGGCAAGGACGCTTGTCACCTCCGGATGGGTCAGCACCCAAGCGACACAAACCGTTCCGCGGGGGACACGCAGGTCTTGAGCCACTTTGTCCAGCACGCCTATCAGCCTCGCCAGCGGTGTATCTGGATCGACATTACGCCCGGGCACAAGGTGGCCGGTGTCCAAGGGACTAAAAGCGAGGAGCCCCAGCCCTGACTGCCGCAACACAGGAAACATCTCCTGCTCCATTTGCTGTACACGGGATTCGCCTGTATCGGTCAACGATTCTCCGGCGATATTATAATAATCTTCGGTGCCTGCGATGGGCGCTTTGTCGGTTGTTCGGGCAAGCTCGACGTACTCGCTCACCTGCGCGGGACTATGGTTGGAGACACCCCAGTATCGGATCTTCCCTGATCGCACCAGCGCGTCCATCGAATCAACAATTTCTGCTGCGGGCGTAATCTTGTCCGGTTGATGGAGCAGGTAGAGATCGATATAGTCGGTCTGTAGGCGCCTGAGACTACCTTCTGCCTGTTCAAAAAGGAAGTCTCGAGTGAAACGCGCCGGTTCTCCCGGACTGCTCTCTTTTTCTGGAGGGTACGACGCAGCGACTTTGGTGCAGATGATCACCTGATCGCGCCTGCCTACAACGGCTTTTCCCAGGGTCTCTTCTGCCCCGCCCCAACCGTAGGCGTTCGATGAATCGAAGAAGTTCATACCCACGTCAATACAGTGTTGCAGTACGCGCAGCCCCATTGAGTTATCCGCTGCCCGTGGCATATTCCGAAATGCGGTCCCCTGACAGACTTGGGAGACATACAGATCGGTCTGCCCGAAACGTACCAGATGTGAGGGACGCCCCTCGTTTGATTTTTCTGCCATTATCCATCCCTTTCGTGCGAATTCCGTTGTGGTTCAATCCTTTTTCAGATCCATTATCACACCGTTGGAACGCTTATAACCGTGGCGCTCATAAAACGGAACAACGTGCTCCCCGCAACGCAGAAAGACCTCTTCTATTCCCACTAACCGCTCCGTTATCCGTTGCATCAATTCGGAGCCGATGCCCGTTCCACGTTTCGATTCTTCTACAACCACATCGTCGATCAGCGCCCGGTAGATGCCGTCGGTTATCACTCGGACAAAGCCGACAAGACTGTCGCCTTCCCATGCCCCCAAGGTGAGGGGTGTCCCGTCGAGCATCGTTTGGATGCCCTCAACGCTTCTCCGATTTGCCCATCCTGTCTGCCGGAGCAGGTCCTGCAACTGTTGTAGTTCGATCTCTCTATCAAAAGAATACTCCACCATGCTGAAATCTCTCCGAGTCTCTCTTAATTTGAACCCTGTTGTAGTTGCTGGAGCATACGAAGACATTCATCGACCATCCGCTCGCCGGTGCCTTCCTCTGCGTAGCTGTGTAGCCCCATCCATGTTTGATAGCCGCCGAGTGTGTGCGCCTCTCGGTCAGGTAGGTAGCCCATCCAATCGTTGGTGAGCGAGACAATGTAAGTATACTGAAAAGGTGAGCGTTCCTTCAGTTCAACGCCTAAGCTGGTAAACAGTTCACCCGGTAGCCCCACAATCGCGACTTCACCGATAACCATCGCTTGAAGGGTGGTTTGACGATCCTGTCCTTGTCGGGGGGCAAGGGTTTGGCGCATGTTTCGGAACACATTGATAGTGCTGTCCGCGCCGTCCGGCACACGCTTGCGGCAGTACGAGGACACCTTTTCATCCTCCACCTCTTCGTCAAACGTCCGAACTTTGAACGTAAAGGATCGCTGGAGAGACGCCAATTTGCCGACGGGCATCGGCTGTGCCTGTCCCATAGCATCAGTAATCGCCCCCTTGAGTCGCTTAACCGCTTCGGGCGGTGGTACCTCGGTAACGTTGTGTGTCGAACCGAATGCGCCCGGCAGAAAACACACGCTACCGCCCAACTCGGCTTCCAATTCCTGTGCCGTCAAGCCGTAGAAACTGGGGGAACGGACATCTCCGTTACAGGTGCCGATCGTATGGGTGGAGTGGTTGTATATCAGTGCCTGGAGTTGATCGTCAGAACCGCGGAAGGCGAGAACCGGTAGTTGTGGATCGAAGGGACCGGTGGGTCGTACCGCGTCTGTGCCGGGTCCCACCCACCAAATTGTACCGTCAGCGAGCAGCAGGCGACTGTTCCCACCGATGCTGTTTTCTTCGCCCTGATGAAAGTAGAGATGGGATTCGTCGTCGCTCAGGCTTTCATTTGCCTGTTGGATAGCCTTGATGATCCCTTCGCGGAGACGTTGGCAAAACCGTTCGTCGCGGCCATAGCCGTGCACGACGATGGTACTCGGTGCGTGATGTGTGTGCGTGGCACTGATTAGGATATTAGAGCGCGAAATGCCGATCGTCCTTTCGATTTCGGAGACCACCGCATCAACGTCGTCGCGTTCTACAACGATAACGTCGCAAACGACAATAGCAAGTTTGGGGGCAGGCGGTCTTTCAAACACGATGGCAACTGCTCGCAGTTCGCCCTCTTGCCCCTTCACATGCTTCGGCAGGATGCTACCTGCGACGACCATTAAATCGTCAGCCTGAAGATTCACACTTCCCGTTCCCACACGCAATCCAGCGACTGTCGTTGATTCCATCAGGTTCCCTCCAAGAGTTGTTCGCTAGGGCGCTAATAGTCGATCGGTTCTCGTCTAAAGTGGCGATGGAGACGATATCGGATGTCACAATCGACATCGTAGACATCAAAGGGATTCTCAATATTCGGGTCTCGCTTCACTAGCCTAATGGTCACCGTGTTATGTCCCGGCTTCGGATAATACGCGGGTGGCAGTTGGTATTTATACACCTGCCCGTAGGGACCTACAGCGCCGGTACTTATCAGGCGGTAGTTCAGATCCTCTATATCCAGAATAGAATCCGGCAGCGGTTGACCGTTCAACTCAATTCCGAGATCGTTCAGCGAAGGTTCAATCCCTATTATCCGTATCCGCAGTTGAACCGATTCAACCCTTCCTAACCCGTCCCATTTTTCCAGTTCGTCGCTTATCCGCAACCGTACTTCCACCGGTTCCCCTTCAATCAATGTCTGTGGTAAGGAGGGCGCTACACCGGGTGCCCAGCCTACACCTTTGGTCACACCCTGTGTCTCGGAGCGGACGCGGTAAAGCTTGTCAGCTGTCGCCAACATGTCGGGGTGCCCCAGCAGCCGCAGGGTCTGATACTCGTTGTGCGTCCAGGGCCAACCGTTGGGCGTCCAGTGGGCGTCCCCTATCCCGAAACCGTCCGCGCCTTGGGCATACGCATTTGCAGCAGCAGCCCAGATCATCGACGGCGTGGCGTACTGCTTCAGTTGCCTGCCGAGCACGTTTTGGAAGGATGAAAGCACCCTGCATTGGGTGCCATTGGCCAACGCGACCGCGCCTGAAAGATCGGGATCCTGATCGACCGGTCCCTGCGTGAGTCCGGGTTGACAGATGAGACCGTCCACCAATCCCTCCGAAACCCAAAGCGGCACGTCATATCCGAGGGCACGCCAAGCGTCTGGATGCGCCGGGATGCGGACATAGATGCGTTTGCGACGGCCCTGATCTGCTTCGGCATTCCGAGCAACCGCACGAAGGTCGCGGATCCACTGGGTCATAATCGGTTTGAGTTCATCGACCTCGTCGAACCGACAGAACGGGACGAAATCGGTCATATTCAGTTCGATCCCATCGGTTGCGTAGCGCGTGAGTAGCTCCTCGGAGACCCGGAACTGTTGCTCCCGAACCTCCGGGTGCAGAAAGCTGAACCGTGTCACCGATGCATCCGATGCCCGCGGATCGTCTTCCTGTCCCACCTGAAACTCTGGATGCTCGTACACAAAGTCGGACTTCCGGCCCAATCCACCGTCAGTCGCTCTATCGCCGCCGGAGAGCGTGACCGGGTTGCTCGGAATAAACCAGATCCCTTTTTCGTGACAACGATCGCAGAGCAGCTTCAACGGATCGTAGCCATCGGCGATCAGTTGATGGATGTTTCGACCGGCACGATACCAGACCGTGTGTGTCCATTTGATGACGTTATCGCCCCACTTCTGCGCGACACGGCTGTCATACATGGTCACGCCCCCTTCAAGCACGGCGAAGTATATGAGGGTGTCCACGCCGCTGTCTGCCAGTTGATCTACGTTGAAGGTAAAGTCTCCGGGTTCGAGGGGCGGCTCAAATTGGTAGAGGCTGGCAGCGTGCCGTCCGTCGTCGAACATGAAAACACGGGGTTCGTCCAAGGCGTGTCTACGGTTCATAGCGGTGTGCCTTTCCAGTAGGTATATTCAATAGTGGATTCTAAAAACAGATAGATACTTTGGCTCCCCATGTTTGGTAGGCGCTGTTTCTCCCGACAGGTCGGGATCCCGCCTGTCCCGATTCATCGGGGATTTATCGGGACGCGCCGGTACAGAGTGTCCAATTAATTCTAAACTTTACTAAAAATTTATCCAGATGGGGGATCAAAGGCTGCCAAGTAAGCTCGCGTCGTCTTGTTAAGGTTGCCGTAAAACCCGCGTACCTCTGGATCCGGATCGTGACGCGAGAACCGCGGCGGTATCACAGAGCAGTCGCTCAAATACGGGCGAGAACGGTGCCCATAATACGCTTGCACCGTTTTCCGCTCCCGTTGTGTGACGCGAACCGTTGCCGTATGCGGGACGGCGATGTTGAAAAGCACGACGGTGCCTGCCGGTCCGTGAATATCAACAGTCCCCTTACGCTCAACGTTTTCCGCTATCTCCACAATCGGCTCCTCAACGGATTCAGGCGAGAGGGAGAAGCAGTGCGTCCCCTCATCGACATCGGTGAGGTAGACCATCAGTTGCATGTAGTCCATACGAAGCGGGTGCTCCTCCCAATGCGGACGATCACGATGAAACCGTTGATGGGGTTCGTCACTGTACGCTCCCATGTGGCGTAGGCAGATCTCGGCGAAACAGACAGGTCCGCCCATCAGAAATTCAATCGCTGGCAGAATCTTGGGATGGCGAAGTAGACGATCAAATTCCGGCGAGGTGACTAACGCATTGCAGTTTCGCATCTGATTGGAGAAAGGATGCCAGCAATTTGGACTGCCAAACTCCTTGCGGTCGCGGTCGAAGAGTTCACGAAAGTACGTTACTTCGTCGGGCGTGAGGGTGTCCTTGAGGATCACATAACCGTGCTGGCGGAAATGTGGAAGGAGTGCTTGGAGGTCATCTGTCGTTTGGGGGTCGGTCATTCGTTCTTCCTCTCTGAAACGGTGTGGATTACTCGTGCATCATCACTTGGGCTGGATTGATAGCCCCGTATTTGCCCTTGTTTGCGGTGATCTCGAAGGCTTTGGGGACGGATTCTATGCCGGACAGAATGTGCTTAATGGTCGGTTTCAACCGAATCCGTCCGGAGGCGACCAACCGAACCGTGTGCTCCAAATGTGACAGTGTGCTGATATCTGGGAACAGGCATCTGAGGCTTCGTTCCCGTAGCGCATCAACATCAAGCTCCATCGGATGGCCGAACCACGAAACGATGTTTAATTTCCCGCCGGATCGGACAGCTGCGATCGCTTGTGTAAGTGTCTGCGTCCCGGACAAGCCCTGCTTCGGACTTCCTCCCGCACATTCAAAAACGACATCGGCACCGTTCCCGTCCGTCAACGTCTGAATGACCTCAACCGGATCATCTTGACTCGCATCAATGCTGTGGTCAGCGCCCAATTCCACAGAGACTTGGCACGCCTCCTCTCGGACATCTACGGTGATCAACTTCCCCGCACCGCTCGCACGGGCGACCTGCATACACTCAAGTCCCATGCTGCCCTGACCAAAAATAGCAACGGTATCCCCAATACGTATCTCCGCCGTATCCACCGCTGCGAGGCTATCCGAGAGCGACTGCAAACATGCCGCCTCGCTGTCAGAGATTCGGTCATCCACCTTTGTCAAAGCGATTTCGGGCAGAACGGCGAACTCGGAGAAGCAACCGGGCAATTGGAAACCGATAATCGGACCCCGTCGGCAGTCATTTCCACGTTCCGATAGGCAGAGGGAGCATTCGCCGCAGGGCAGCTTGGCGCGGGCTGCCACCCGGTCTCCCGGTTGGAATTGTGAATCGGGATCAGATTCCACGATTCGGGCGCAGAATTCGTGTCCAAACAGTCGTATCGGTGCCTCGGTCTCCAAGCGATACTTAATCTGCTCGTAAGCGAGGGTCGGAATCCCGTAAGCCAGTTGTGCTTCGGTCACGGAGGGTTGCACACAGAGAATCTCTGCGATCACATGCCCCTCACGCCGCACTGGGTCAGGCACATCGTCCAACCGCATATCGTTAAACCCATAAAAACGCCACGCTTTCATCTAAGTCCTTTCAGTAGTAGGCATATTCTGTATGCCGTAACCTACACACGTACCTTGTAGCTCGAACAAAGCTGATTCGTAGGGAACGCAGATCTGCGTTCCGTTTCTTCCTACGCATTACGTATTATATATCATTAGCCCCAGCGGGGCGATATGTTTATAGAAATACAGAATAAAATCAACCCTAAAGCCCCGGTTTTGAATCCCGATTTATCGGGCCTGCCCCGATCTTATCGGGGCGGGGCGACATGTGTGTCGCATCAGGTTGATGCACTATATTTCAGGTACAAGATCCTCTATCCGCTGCGCTCCGCAATCAAAAAGCGACCTATTTGCCGGCACATCAAAGGTGAAAAGCGGCTTGCCCCATTCCGAGACCTGCTCTGCGAATTCCAGCGTCTTACTGCCTTCCGAGGCGTGGGCGATACATATCTTATCCGCAAGCGCCGCAACAACTACGTTGCGCTGGTTTGCCAACCCTGCGGTCGATCGCCGATGTTTGCTGTCAAAGATAGACAGAAGTAACAGACGCTCCTCCGCTAACGCCTCTTTCCACACTGGATTCAGCCGCATGTTTTCAATACTCCGAGCGGGACAAAGAATTATCGGTTGTGAACCGCGCAACAGAACACGAAGACATTCCTTTTCAACCGGGGAGTGATACCCCCCGATGGTGGGTGTTCCTGATTTTCGGAATTGCTGAGCCAATTCATGCGCTTTCAAGATAATCTGACCGGGACATTTGTTAGAACAGAAAAGTGCCCAGAGATCTCCGTTTAGGGCGCTGTCCGGATCTGTCAACAGGGCGGTATTTCCCCGCACCCAGATAGTTTTTGGTGCTTCTGTTTTCAAATACCCTTTCAACTGCGCTGGGTAGTTGGGATCTGATTGTGTAATGCGTTCAATTGGAGGCGTCACTTTCGAGTCTCATGCGGCTGCTATGCCAAACTATAGTGGATTCTAAGAATAAATAGGCACTTTCGCTCTCCATGTTTGGTAGGCGCTGTTTCCAACTGCGCCGTTTCAGTGCGGTTAGAAACCGCACCTACCGAACCTGGGGGCAATGCGACTCGGTTTAGAGTGTCTCACTAATTCTAAGATCTACTAGCAATCCCCCAAGTGCGGAGTTTACGGTGATCGTCCGGTGGTGCACCGTTTTGGAGCCAAACGAGCGGTTCCTCTTCTGCTGTACGGTTAGGATTCACCCAAACGATGTCTCCGATCTCATCAACATATTGAGCGACATAGGCGAAATGACGCCGGACCCTTCTTTCGAGCGAAATGATCGTCTGGTCACCTATCCGCGCCGCTTCAAGAAGGTGAAAATCCTTCCGCATTCCTGGAATCTGATTTTCTTGCTCTGCTGCGTCTTTGATTTTTTTCCGAAGGTCCTTATCTGCTAGGGCATTAACACTACACACTTTGTTGCTCCTAGCCATTGCGCTCCTCCACCGAAGTGCAAAGGGGGATTGACGCCTTTGCCACTCCTTGCTAATTTTCGGCGTCATCACAATCTTGTAATTTAACGATGATACCTTCTGTAGAAAATCACGACAATGCTTGGCTTGTGGGTGAGTAGCTACTCCACCGGAGGCTCGAGCAACACTAGCGTCAATAACCAATCTTTTTGACGTTCCTATTTTCACAACACCTCCGCCTTGCCAAATGCAACCTTATCTGCGGCATCAAGGTAACGGCTCTGCGCCTTCAGATCGACATCATCAAAGTCTTCGGGCCAATCCCCATAAGCACCCACCTCATCCAGATCAGCGGTGTCGATTTTGGTGGCACCATTATCACCCCGTGTGAACCAGTGCAGCTTCACCAACTCCGGCGAAAGGTCTCCTTCGGCGACAAGCGTTTGAACTCTTAAAAGCAGCAGCGAGCTGTGCGTTTCCGCCACGACACGAACACCACGTTTCGCCGCAGCTGCTAGGAGGTGCGCTAGCTCAACCTGTGCTAGGGGATGGAGGTGCAGCTCCGGCTGTTCCAGATAGACCAACTGCCCCGGCTCCGCGACGATCAGGGCAACTAAAACGGGCAAGACTTGGGAGACGCCGAATCCCACATCGGCGATGCTGACCATGTCCGTTTCGCCGGTTCTATCGTTACGGAGGCGACCGACTTGAAGTTCGATGCGGGTGTCGTCAATTTTTTGGGTGCCAACCTGTCCTGTCAGTCCAAGTGCATGAAGGGCATCGGCTAACGTTTTTAGACGCTCATCCCCCGTCTCCTGCCATTCGTGAATGATACTTGCAACGTAATGTTCAAACGTGCCGGGGTACTGTGGGCCGGTGCTAGCAAGTTTATAGGTGCGTTCTGGATTGCCTCGTAATCCGGGTAGGTGGATGGTATTAAAAATATATGCCCCAAAGCCATAAGTAACCTCATAGAACCTACTACTATACTGAGATCCCAAATACAAAAAACAGCGCACACGCTTCACTATATCAAAATCCTTGAATGCCGGATCTTGATTACCTAGCGACTTGATTTCTTCAGACGACATCTCTGGATATAATGTAAGGGACTTGGTAGATAACGCTTGATCGGGGTCTAAATTTTCTTTCGTCATTTCGACAATTTCAATCCCATTCTTTCCCTTTCTGAAAGTCGTTTGCACTGCATTGGAAACATTAGATTTATGAGTTTGAATCTGAATCTGAAAACGATCTGCCCTTTCTTCGCCGACTAATTTGGACAAAAATTGCTCCGCCGACGTAAACTGAACGTTTGGTCCCTCAATCAACAGCGGTCCCGGATCGTACGGTGCCTCCAGCGTCTGCTTCAGCATCAATAGCGGTTGCATGATGCTTGACTTCCCGGAACTATTCGCACCGGCAAGAATCGTCAGCGGACGGATGTCGATTGTACACTCTTTCGCGAGTGACTTGAAGCCGCTCACCGTTATCTTGGTGATGCCTTCAACCATTGCTTTCGACATGCCTAGGGTACTCCTTTTACCCTTTAGTAAAGTGTAGAACAATCAGAACTATATAGTCGTAACTTAGAATTCATTCCTACGAGGCAATCGACATTGCGGTGATTTCTTCTGGCAGATTCACAGTTGGAATGTTTCCGTACTCATTACGCAGCGAAGTGATGATATTTTTTCCCATGTCTTCGACAGTCGTTTGGTCTGAATCGGTTTCTTCGTATACTTCCGAGCGTAACCATGCCACCCAAGGATTGTTATAAGCATCGACATTATTGGGATTCAGTTGTATTGCCTTGTTAAAGTCTAAGAGGGAGCGATCATAATCACCTTTAGCCCGATAAATCAGACCACGATTTATATAGGCGTTAAAATTATTAGGCTCCAGTTCTAATGCTTTAGTAACGTCTTCAATAGCACGATCATAATCGCCCTTAGTCTGATACATCAAACTGCGATGTATATAAGCTGGGGCATTATCAGACTCCAGTTCTAACGCTTTAGTAACGTCTTCAATGGCGCTGTCATAATCGCCTTTCTGGTAGTAAACTACGCCTCGCCATAGGTAGAAATAAGGTTTGTTTGGGTCCAATTGTATTGCTTTGGTAAAGTCTACAATGGCGTGGTCATAATCACCCTTGCTACGGTCATAATCCCCTTTGTTCTGGTAAGTGTGGCCTCGATTATAATACGCATTGACATCATTGGGGTTTAGATCTATTGCTTTGGTAAAGTCTGTGATAGCGCGGTCATAATCACCTTTGCTCTGATAAGCTAGACCACGATACTTGTAGACCTCGGCATTATCAGGATTCAGTTCTAACGCTTTAGTCATGTCTTCAATAGCGTAGCCATACTCGTCTATCTGTTGGTAAGCCATGCCTCGTGCTAAATAGAGTTGAGGTATGCTTGGATCTAGTTCTATTACTTTGGTAAAATTTGCAATGGCGGAGTTATACTCGCCTTTCTGTTGGTAAGCTATGCCGCGGCGGATATAGGCTTCAGCATTATTGGGATCCGTTTCTATCACTGTATTAGTCAGTTTTATTACTGTGTCATAGTCCTCAATCGCCCATTCATGCTCCCCCCGTGAGCGATGAACGTCGCCGCCCAACAAATAGACTTGGGAAACGAGTTCGTTATTCCCTGCCTGTGCTTCGGCGATGCTTTGGAGTGCTATCAAAAATGCGACAGCGTCACCGTCTTTCTGGTATTCTTCCATAGAGACTTCAAGATAGGCGGTTGCCTCCTCGGGATCAGAAAGTTCTTCCATGAGGTAATCGCGGTATTTTCTCATTTCTCTCATTCTTGGGACTCCTTGTATTCCTGCCAATAGACTTTTGCTCGTTCAATGTCTCTGTTTTGCGAGGATTTATCTCCACCGCAGAGTAGCAGGATAATAACATTATCTACTTCTCCAAAATAGATTCGATAGCCTGGGCCAAATTGGAAACGGAGTTCAGATACACCGCCTCCAACGGATTTGTGGTCGCCTAAATTACCGGATTCGATGCGGTCAAGTCGGGCTTGAATTCTTTTTCGTGTCGTTCGATCTTGTAGTGATTTCAACCATTCAGTGAAAGGCTCTCGATCGTTTGGAGTGCGGTAGATTTGTAATTCTCTTGGTCGTGCAACACGCATTCTATTTCTTTTTTTTCGGTCTCTTGATAGTTTCGACCACTGCTGTTGCCTTACGGTGTTTGGCTTCTTTACAACTTATAAACCTGCCTGTTCTCACATCACGCCCGACCTTAATAGTAGCCGCGTGGCGTGTCTGCTCCGGCTTTTCACGGCTGCGCCTAGCATAAATAACCTTCTCTACAGCCCGTTGAATTTGTCTTTCTGTGAGTTTCCCTCGTTTGGGAGTGTCTTTGACGATTCTTTCTCTCGCCATTTTAATCATCTCCTTGAACTATTTCAAGGTAATTTCATTGAGATATTTTCAGATGCTGGATATTCCAAGAAAATAGAGCAGTCTACAAAGGAAAAAACGCGTCGCTAATAAGTGGTTCAATCCCATACCATTTCAGGGTCCAATTGCTGATTCTGGTAGTAGGTCTATGAACCTTAAAATGGTCTCCCTCTTTAGGCAAATACTTTCGGTTTTTCAGCCATTCCATCGCAGATTCAAGGCTTTCTGTTGCTTTTAACTTAGCTATCAGATGGTCCGCTCGGATTACAGGTATTTCCGGAGATTGAACATTAGCGTATCCTATCCAATTATCTGAGACAACAATCCCGTCTAGTCTGTAACTGGAATCAACTTGGAGTTTTTCCAATAACAGCTCGTGATTATTCACAAAAGCCTGTTTCAGTTTAAGCGTTTGGGAAATGCCTTTCTCAATTTCTGTGGATTTCTCAATACGTTCACGTGCTACCGTTGGCGCGATGAACCATTTGAGTTCTAATAGTAAACACGTTTTTTCAGAATCCCTGATGATAGCGAGGTCAACATCTGGTAAGCCTGACACATTTCCCCAAACAAGCCGAAAATCTTTATCAGACAAACCATTGGTGAAGCGTTGTCTCATAAGTGCTTCTTTTTCACCAACTAGCTTTGCGTAGATTGCCTTTTCAGATGGCAATTTATTTAAAAGCTTGGTGAAATTCACCTCTGCTGCAGAACAAATCCATAGATGGGGCACAATTGCATAGGTCTCTGAATTCAGTTTAATTAAAGGTTGTAAAGCGGGTTGAGGATGTGAGATACCTCCATTTCCATAGCACAAATCATCGAAGATGCTTTGTACCGTTGTATCTGACACGCTAGAATATCTAGCAACTCGCCTTAGCAGTTCACCATAGACTAGTACGTAAATGCTGTCGGTGTAACCCCGGTTATTGCACCCCTGAATCATAGCTATTTCCCGTGCTATCCAGTGAATATGTGCTATAGCACAAATTGCCTTGAAAACCTTGCGAAAATCTCCCAACGAGTAACGACTAAACTGCCATTCACTAGGCAATGAGAACATTATGTCAAATAAGGGTCTCATTGCCCTTATTGTATTGGACACCATTTTTGGGTTCAATTTATAATGAAACCTATCGCCTCGTACTTTGAGAGAACGCTCGATTGCACCTATCGGGAAATTCCCAAAATTCATCAACGGTAATGATTCTTGCTCGTCGTATGGGTCAATCAAGATGTTGTATGCTTCGTACTCTATACCTGTAAAAAAATCTCCTGTTGGTTGAATCGTTGATCCCTGAAGCTCCAATTCAAGCACTCCGCTGCTAGCACACGTAAATGCGAAAACAAACGAGTCATATTTCTTGCCTAGCTCAAATAAATCTCTAGATGTCTTATAGAGGTCTTTGTCATAAGCAAAGGGGACTTGACCGTCTTGTTCACAAGCATTGTAGAGCCAAGCCATGGGATGTTCAATTTCAACAATAAAGTCGCTAGCTAGCGCATGGAGATCTTGTATTCCATTTATTGCAGCAGCAATCTTCTCCTGTTGCATATAATCCTCAGCAAACGTCAACAAATACCAAGCAGCAGTCGCAAATGGAAGATTCACCAAAGGATTAGACTTGTAGTGCAGATCTATTTCTTCCTCTATTTCTCGCAATTTAGGTGTAAGTCTATCTTTCATAACAAAATCCCGCCCTTTTTAGGTGACTGATATTTGTGGATTAAAATCCAATTTTAGGGGAAAAGTTCAATAGGTGTTAAAAGCCTCTCCTAACAAGCCCGTTACTGCCGCAACATTGTCACTGCACCGAAGCAACAGCCAAATCCCTCTATTGTCATTTCCTGTTTTTCAGTCACTTCCCAATCCCATCCGGTATTTGATGTCGTAGTTGATGATGAAGTCTAATTCCTCGTCGGTGAAGCCGTAGTGTTGTGCTAGAGCACGGTCAATTTTGTCGATGATGGATTTAGATTTTGCTGGGAAAAGTTGCTTCTCTGTGACCATTTGATCGTTTCGAGCCTTCTTCTCTTTAAGTGTAGAATTTTGTTCATATGATGTTAGAAGTAGTTCTGCTAGCTTAGTATAAAGAGGTAAATTTGATTTGGAGGGCATCGAAATATTGAAAGCATCAGTTTTTGTGAATCTATAACAGTCTGAAGACAGAATCCAATACCAGTAGGACAACTGACTATTCAATATGCACAAAACACAAGATGAGTATTCTTCATTTATATCAAACACTTGATAGTTATCAGACAATTGTTCGTAAATACATTTTCGCCAATAACGTCCGAAACTGTGGAAAGCCAATTGCCTCTGTGAGTTCACTTTACTGGAAGTCAAGATAGAAGCTATTGAGCTGCTTCCCGCAAATAGCTTTGACCAGATAGAAATTTCCAAATCATTGCCAAATTTCGCGAAGCCTGAAATTTTGATTGCATTTTCGTTTTTAACATATGAAAGGTTTGGAAAGAGAAAAGGTCGAAAACTGGAAGGCCATCTTAAAAATGATGTAGTATAATAATTTTGTATTTGATTTGAATCACGAATTCCACAAATGATGGTTAGATTCATCTCTACTCCGACAAATAATTTACTTGGTCTTACTGCAAAATGGGAAATATAAAGCGTAGAGAGTTCTCGCATCTTTGATTGCAAGGAACTGTTTTTGTTAGCACTAGTACTACTAAGCGGCAATATAATGCCAAAACGCCCCTTTCTTATAGCTAGATCAAAAACTTTTTCTGTAACCAGTGCATAGAGATTTCCACCTTTAATGGTCTCAAAGTTGCTCTCAATAACATGGTATTCTTTTTTTGCTTTTGAATAGCTCACATACGGCGGATTTCCAATAATCACATCAAATCCACCGTTCTGGAGAATCCCGTAAAACTCAATAAACCAGTGAAACGGCTTGTGCGAAGATAGCCAGTTCTGGTAAGTAGATTCTTTCTGTGGGTCTACCTTGTATTCATTAGCAAGGTAACGATTGAGTTCATCTTCTAACACCTTGAGTTTATCCCGCAATGCCTGTTTGTCATCCGGGGTTACATCACCGCCCAATTCCGTCTGTTGTAGCCGAAACTGTTCAAACAGGTGCTCGACAGTCTCCGCCTTTTCTTGGATGCTCTCCATAATGTTGCCGAAGTCGAACTTACCGGTGATTGCCTTCTTTACCTCATCATATGTTGTATATCCAACGAGCGTATTCCCAGCTTGTATGTTAAAGTCGATGTCGGGGAGCGGTTCAATCTGATCTACTTCATCGATCTGTGCCACCATTTTGAGGAAGAGCCGCAACTTGCAAATTTCTATCGCCTCGTCCATAATATCTACGCCGTAAAGGTTGTTGATAATAATTGACTTGAGGATGAAATAACGGCGGTTCGGGTGCTGATCAATGTTTTCAAGAACTTTGCGGAAATCCCTAAATCTTTCGGTACGCGCGTTCTCGCGGGTATGTTCTATCTCTCCAAGAAAAACTTCCATCCGATCCAAGCAGGCTTCGTAGAGTGGTTCAAGAATATTGAGGGCAGCAAAAAGGAACGCCCCGGAACCGCAGGTCGGATCGAGGATTGTTACTTTGGTGATGGCTTTCCAGAAGGCGCGTAGCAGTTCGGGCCCTTCACAATTTTCGATCACGTCCTGTGCAAACTGGCGGATGTCGAGGTTATAGGTAATGAGCGCGTTAATATCGTCTATTTCTCCGTTTGAGAGTTTAGTGTGAATTGATTGGTATCTATCCCGTCGTGCGATAACCTCCCGCCAAATCTCCGTTGGGTTGGCGTATTCGTCAGGTGCTGTCGTGTTCCACAGGCCACGTTTGGATACATCGCCAATACCTTCTGCAATATCTTCCGGTAAACCTAATCCGACACCCGTTTTGACGGTGTCGTAGATGTAACGGTCCGGGTCGGATTGTAGCAGCTGCCAAACGCTCCCCTCCCTCTCGAAAGCGATTCTACACCCCTTGCATGCGGTATCAAAGAGAGATGGAATTATCGTGTTCTTGCTGATATATTCTGTGATGTCCTCTTTGGTATAGTACGCGCCCTTCTCCTTCTGGTTGATGTATTTTTCAAAGATGTAGCCGAGGACATCGGGGTTAATCTCATTATCATCTCGCAATGGACGTTCGTCGAGGTGCCATTCGTACTCCGCAAAAAAATTAAAAATCTGCTCAAATGCAGCGTCAGGGATCTGAATCGAACCCCCCTGCCCCCCTTGACAGGCTTACTATTACCCACAAGTAGAAGATGGTAAACTTTCCGAAGTTGGCATTGGTATTTGCTTGATAGGCAAAAGTCGATATGATACATTTAATGGCATTGGTAAACGACTATACTGATTCCTCCCAACTCAATAGGAGTTGCTGATGCCTACTGTAAATAATGAGTTAACTCCCTGTTGGAGTCAACAGGAGTTTGAGACACTTGATTTAGGCGATAAACGTCTGACTCAGCGGCTGATTACTGTCGCTTCGTCATTGTCAACCTCCCCGCAATCTGCTATTCATGCTGCTTGTGAGGATTGGTCAGCTGTCAAAGCGGCGTACCGTTTATTTGATAATGAGCAGGTGACAGCGGAGAAACTCCTATCTCCTCACTTTGAACGAACAGTCGAACGGATCGGTGGCTATGGACGTGTGTTTGCGATTCAGGACACGACCTACCTCAATTACACACATCACCCATTGACTGAGGGGTTAGGACCGATTGGCACCGATTCTCAGCATATCTATGGGTTTGTCAAACACACCACTTTAGTGGTAACGGAATCGGGATTGCCGTTGGGGTGTCTGACCGATGCCGTTTGGGTTCGGGACGCTCCCAAGCCAAACCATAGCAAAGCCAACGTACCGTTGACGGAAAAAGAGAGCTACAAATGGATTGAGGCGTTAAACCAGACCCAAGCGCGTACCCCAGATGGGGTGGAGATGATTTCCATCTGTGACCGTGAAGCCGATATTTATGAGTTTTTTGTCCAAGCCAAAGACACCCCTTTCGTTATCCGAGCGGCTCATAATCGAAAGGTTGATGATCAAGCGGGGCAACTCCGGGCTGTGGTGCAAAGTCAACCGGCTGCCGGTGAACAACTTGTCAAAGTACCCGCTCGGGGGAATCAACCTGCCCGACAAGCCACAGTCAGCATTCATTTTACAACAACGACACTGCTTCCCCCTTATCGACACCCGGCATTACCCCCACAAGACCTACCCCCGGTTGACGTGAGTGTCGTCTGGGTGACGGAAGTCAATCCACCGGTGAAGGTAACTCCACTAGAATGGTTGTTAATTACTAATGTCAAAGTCAATGATTTTACCGATGCCATACAACGGATACGCTGGTACAGTCTGAGGTGGCAAATTGAAGTCTATTTCAAAGTCCTCAAATCCGGCACCAAAATTGAACACTGCCGATTGCAAACCAAAGACCGGCTCTTACGATATATTGCTCTAATGAGTGTCATTGCATGGCGACTTTACTGGTTGACGATGTACAATCGCCATGCGCCTGACGCTGAATGCACCGCTGTGTTGACTGATGATGAATGGAAAGCCCTTTATTGTATAACCCATAAGACAACCGATTTGCCAGACAAATTACCTACCGTTGCTCAAGTCACGGTGTGGATTGCAAAACTCGGTGGCTTTTTAGCACGAAAATCCGACGGCGCACCGGGGGTGACTGTCATCTGGAGAGGCTGGCAGCGCTTGAATGATATTGCTGACGCATTTACCCTGTTACACAACACCTGACCCAACCATAACCATTAACATCTACACTGATAAAAACCAACCCCAGACTTATGGGTAATAGTAAGCCTTGACAGGGGGGAACTCCGTGGAGTTCCTCAATCTGATGCCGTTGAAAGATGCCACCGTTCAGATAAGGCACTTTTCCGAGCAGCCGCTTTGCCTCTCTACTCCGTTCGGATTCGGGTTTCGCAAACCCCTCAAAGAAAAGCGGACAGAGAAAGTCGACGTAGTATCGATCATTGCCGTTGCGTTGGCTCTCCCGCAGTTTGGTCCGCAGGTAGTCTGGGTCGTCGTTTAGGAAATTCTTCTTCTGAATAAAGTAGATAAACATCAGACGATTTAACATCACCGAAACGTACCAGCGTTCCATCTCCTGATCAGGAATCCCTTCAAGAAAATTGAGAAATCGAGC
This sequence comes from Candidatus Poribacteria bacterium, assembly GCA_965220385.1. GTDB lineage: Bacteria > Poribacteria > WGA-4E > WGA-4E > PCPOR2b > PCPOR2b. Next base: position 5,888,062 of record OZ244825.1, read on the forward strand.
GTGTTCCGTTTTGAAATGGTCGTAAAATCGCTTGGTGACGCGTTCCACGTCAAAGGCAGCCCGAACTCGTCCGGTTACGTCAGGCAGTGTGATGTTATCTTCCTCGTCTAAGCTAAAAGCAATCGCTTCCAGTTTTTGAATCAGGGACTCACCGGACTGTTCTTGACCATAACGATGTTCGCGACATGCGAGGGGTTTCCCCGACTCCCGTTTGACCCACTGCCAGATCTGTGTGGTTTGCTCTGCATCGGTGTAAATAATCAGGTGTTCGAGGACAGATTTGGCAACCTCCCGTTGAATTTTTCGCCGGGTCGCATAATCTGGAATAGTCCCGTCGGTCCTCGCTGAACATTGAAAGACCGCCATCCCGCGTTTTTCGGCGATTGCGGTCAATAGGTATTCGCTTTCATTGACCCCCGTTTCTCTGATTTCAGTTCTGACTTCTCCGCTGTAACGATCCCAACCGAGTTCATTAATCAGGAGGGGTTCAAAATCAAAATCTTTAAGGAGTTGGCGGGTCCGTTCGCGATCAATTTGCATCGGTGCTGTCCTTTCTGCCTACGATTTCTGGTTACGGCATATTTCTTAATCCCGATTTATCGGGGCGGCGTATTCCTACTACCTTGCGAGGCAAGTCCGATCCCGATGAATTGGGACGTGACCGGGGATGCCCCATCTACGGGGAACCGGCTCTAAGCCCCAATGAGCAGATAATCTGCGGTTCTCGTGTCTCTGCTTCTTCTTGAACGATACAGAGCCGATCCTCGTTCCGCAGATCGATCACCAGTTCCGCGAGCGCTTGATTGGATATACCGCTACGCAGTTGACGATTCAGGATGTCGGTCGCACTCTGGCGCAACGGATAACGATAAATGTCTTCAATGGCGCGTCTCAGTTCTGACGTATCAAATATGGTCCCTCTCACCTCTTCGGCGTACTGGATCAGACGTTGATAGGTGCGGAACCGTGCCCCCGATGGGCGTCCCAACCCACCGCCGATCGACCGCTGCTCGGTTATCATCAACTCTGTCCCTTTTTGCACAAGGTCGTGGTGATTTTCAAGTGGGGGCAGTGCTAGGGTATCCGGCTGGCACGCTGCGGCCTGAAGAATCGAAAACTGAGATTCCGTTACGCTCTGCCCTTCCCGATCTACCCATGCTAAGGCATCATTCTCTTCACCCGTCCGCATATAAATAAGTGCCCCCTCCGGTTCTGCATCTGTTGGGGAATGCGATTGTGTCGAATAAACGACGGACGGCAGTTCAGAAATAACCCCTTCTAACTGTGGATCTTCGGTGATTGCATTCTTCCAGATCTGATACGCATAGGAGGCGAGATCGACATCGTTGTCCAGTTCATCGTCAAGTAACCCCGCCTCCTCATTGTAGAGGTCAAGGATCGCTTGCTCATTACGATCATCTTCAAAAAACGCTTCATCTGTGCCGACAACCTCCGCATTTTCGTGCAGACGTGCCCGGACACGGGCCCGCAAGTTAATGATGCGCTCGACGCCTTCTGCCGGTAGGAACGAATAGCACAGAATATTCTCCGCTTCCTGACCAATCCGGTCGACACGTCCGGCGCGTTGAACCAGGCGGATAATCGCCCAAGGTAGATCATAGTTGACGACAATCGCGCAGTCTTGTAGGTTCTGCCCTTCACTCAATATGTCCGTGCTAATGAGTACCCGCAGCTCGTTTTGGGTGTCTTGCCTGTTATTGCTGATAGGACTGAATCGCCTCGCTAGCTCAGTTGGATCCGATGTGTCACCCGTTACCTCTTCTATCTGATCGATCCCACGTTCCAAAAGAGCATCGTTCAGGTAGCGCACCGTATCGGCAAATTGCGTGAAAACCAAGATCTTATCGTCCGGATGGCTTTGGGTTAGGAGATTCTCAAGCGCGTTCAGTTTCGTATCTTTTTCCGCGTCCCATGTGCCGTACTGTTGCAAAACTTCAAGCAAGGCGTGTGCATCGTCGGTGAGATTTTTTTGAAGTGATTGATGGAAAAGATCCGGACGAATCCACCTAAACCGGGTTCTGTATTGTGTCGTGTAAAGATGATAGATTTCAGCAGCTTTCTCATTGAACGCATCGGTTGTATAGGAGACGAACTGTGAATTGGTCTCATCAAATTTTTCCTCGGTGTCGTCAATGTCGTCATCGAAGGGATCGGAGGTGAGATTTAGATCGTCTGCATCCTCATCGTAGAGGCGCGAATCGAGCATCTCGGCGTTTTGCGATCCGATCGGTAACGGTTTGTTGTTTTCAATCGCGTAAAGGAAAATATGGTTTCGCAAAATGTGCCGCTCGACGGATTGGATAAACACCTGCCCGCTACTCTCCAGTCGCTTAAACAGATTGGTCCGACTGAAACCGATCAACCGTTTCCCACCCCGTGAGAGGTTTTCCAACTGTTTTTGCTCACCGGGTGTGGGTGGTTTCGATGGTCTGCCATCGATATAATTTGCCAGTCCATATCGAGGTAGTTTCAGATTGCTAATGGTATCCACAACACCCGGTGAGTATAGCCGGGCATAGGGGTCATCGGGATTTTGATCGTCAATTGCGAATTTCACCGTTTTGGGACTCCGTGTGGGAAAGTAGGAACGGGCCCCATCGGGGAAGGAGAGAAACTTTCGCCCTGTTTGGGATTCTGTTTCGGCGTAGTTTTCTGTGATAAAGCTGCGTGTGCGGCGGACAAGATAGAGGCGCATCAATTCGCGCCAGTCATCGATGTGTTCGCTCTGTTCAAACGCTGCAAGCGTTCGGGGACCGCTTTGGTGTTCGCTGCTAAACGCGGCTTCACCGCCTAACTTTCTAATTAACTGATCAGGTCGAATTCCCAAATCTGTCTCCTCTCCAACAAACAGGCGCAGCTGGTTAGAGAGGTCAAGGTAGGTTTTGTTGTAGGGGGTTGCGGAGAGGAGGATAACCTTACTATCATTTTCTTGAATATACTCCTGAATCGCCCCATAGCGTTTTCCCTCGCGGTTTCTGAGGTTGTGGCTTTCATCAATCAGGACAAGGCGATAACGTCGAAGGTTAGGCAACTCGTTGATGACCCGGCTGCTTGAAAGTACCCTCCCACGCAAGCGATACTCGTCCCGATAATCCTCCCACATCTTCACCAGATTCTTCGGGCAGATAATCAGCGTTTCAAGGTCGTGGTCGTCTTCAAATATTCGTGCGAGTGCCGTTCCCATCAGTGTCTTGCCGAGACCGACGACGTCCCCAATCAACACCCCGCCGCGTTTGTTCAGATGGTGTGCTGCAATTTTAACCGCTGCGGTTTGAAATTCAAACAGTTTGCCCTCAAAATCGCGTGGAATCTGAAATTCATTCAAACCCTCACGCGCTTCGTTCGACAGGTGATACGCCATCTTGAGGTAGATGTGATATGGCGGAATTCGTTCCTCACGCGCCCAGCTCTGCTCAATAATTTTAACCAATTCCTCAGAGATATCGATACACCACCGGTCGGTCCATCGGTCTTCAAACCAGTTCTCTAATTTTTCACAGGCATCTGAATCGACCACATCAACGTTGAGTTCCCCCTGCCGTGAGAGTCCGGCAAGGGTCAGGTTACTACTGCCGAGGTAGCCCACAATCGGCGCAATTGGATCGGGGCGGTAAAGTAGGTAAAGCTTTGCGTGGAGGGGATGTCGAAGAAATAGCTTTACCTTTACCTTCTCGTCGCGGATCTGCCGTGCTAATTGCCGCAAACCCTTTTCATCTGCACGGGTTGGCACTCCGACGGTCAACTGTTCGCGGAACTGCTCAGCCAATTCCTGTTTCAGCTGCGATGCCCTTTGATTGTCAATTCCATCGTCTCTTTGATCAAGACGCATGGCATCCCGAAATGTGTCTTCAGGAGGGGGTTGCATCCCTACCAATAGGCGGCAGCAGCCCCCATCTCCGCCTTCCCACTCCTCAATATAAGAGCTGAGCCCTCTCCATCCCCGCAGATTAAAATAGCCGACGCAGAAATCGGCATGATCGGCGGTTTCGAGGGTCTCGCGGAGTGCGGGCAGCAGTTGTTGGTCAATGTTATCGAAGATGCGGGGCATTTAGAATTCCTTTGCAGTTGAACACTCGAAGCCAACCCCCCCCGCCCCCCTTGTCAGGGGGGAGAAGTTACTCGATGCCTTTTGTACCACTCGCTATTCCTTCAATACCTTTTCCATCTCGGCTATCAGCGTATCCACTTCAGCCGTGTTAACCCCCTCCATTTTCCGCGGTAACGCCGGCTGGCCGACTGAGCCCGTGTTACTCCCTTCTCTCAACCTGCGCCGCCATTCAAACCACTGTTGCATCTCTGGGGAAATCACCGTGTGGCGCCACACACGTCGTGTGCCGACTGTGTTGTAACTGCCTAAATGCTTGGTAGGGAGACCCTCACTGTACGCGATCTTGCTGTGGGAATAACAGAAGCGGTATTCACCCTCAATCGCGGTGTCGCAATATTCGCACGGGTGCCAATTGTCTCTCACATCGCAAAATAGACAATATCCTTTGTAACTGTGAACGTAATAGCCGTGGCAATGGTCACACTGTGTGCGCTGATACACAAGACGCCGGTGTTTCACCCGCAAATCCCAACCGGCAAAATCTGCGGTACGGACAACCCACTCTTTGCCCTGCGTCCGTGTATGCAGAATTCGCTTGATTTCAGTCAACGTGGCAGTTTCTGGAATGCACACCTTCAACGCTGCTATGCCTTGTTCCACCTTGACCGATTCCACTTCTAAATCGGTAGGGTTTATCAGCAAACGCAACTGGCTCGGTTCGCCTTGGGTGTAACCTTTATTGATACCCGGTATCGGCTTACCCGTTCTCCTTGACTGGCAGGACGGTTGCAGGGTCAGCATAAAATCGTCCACTGCCACCGTTTTGTACACAACGTGCGGTGTCCCCATGTTCGGCAGCTTTTGTGCCTTCCCGACGCTGCCTGCTAACGCTTCCTCAATCATGGTGTCAACTGTGCTCAAGCTGTGCCTCCAGTCCTTTTTGGTGTTGCGCTAGGTTTTTATCCCTATAAAAAGAGGGCACCCACAAAGGGTGCCCCTACCACTACAAAGGAAAGAACTCTGGCAAATTACGCAACAGGAGGCGTGCCCCCAATCGGCTCAAAGCAGTCGCGAGACCGATTACAGTTCTCTGGAGAAACAAATCGGTCATCCGGTCCAACCACCGTCATCGTGCAGTTGCACCAGTAGTTTGAGAACGGATTGGTCTCGACAAGATTTTTCAGATTCCCGCCGTGGGTATAGAGTGCCTTGGTACATAGGTTTTGACATATCGGTTTAGTCAAGAGGGAAAGACCTTTTTCTAATTGCATGTTCGTTCTCCTTTTCTAAAATTGATGCAGCTACACTCAAGCGAGGCTCATTGCGGCGCGACTGATAATGTTCTGAGTTAACGGGACCTTATAACCGTTGTCAGTCATCGGCTCTGCGTTTGCCACCGCCGCCTCGCCAGCCTGCTTCGCTACCGCGTCTGTGATCCGTTTGCCGTTCAACGCTGCTTCCGCTTCCTTCGACCGCCAAGGGATAGGAGCGACGCCACCGAGGACAACGTTTGCCTTGCTACAGGTCCCACCGCTCATCTCAAAGTGAGCCGCAACGCTTGACAATGCAAAGTCGAAAGAACCGCGTTCACGGACTTTGAGGTAGGTGCTCTTTGTGCCCATCTTCGGTTGAGGGACATGCACCTCCGTAACGACCTCGTTCGGTTCAAGCACATTTTCACGTTGCGGGTTGACATCGGGCAGGACGAAGAAATCCTCTAACGGCATCGTCCGCTCGCCGTTGGTGCTAACAATTTTGACGGTAGCGCCAAGCGCGATCAACGCCGGTGCTGTATCAGACGGATGGACGATATAGACGGGACCCCCGCCAAAGATTGCGTGGTACTTGTTCAGTCCCTCGATCGCGTAGCAGGTATCGCCACCCTTTTTCAAACAAATAATGTCGGGATTGCGATAGTACCAGCAGCGGGGACGCTGACACAGGTTCCCGCCGAGTGTGCCAACATTCCGAATTTGAGGCGATGCGACAGAGCCAGCAGCCTCTGCCAGAACGGTGTAATGGTGCTGAATGGTCGAATGTGCAGCGATGTCGGTGAGTGTTACGAGTGCACCGATGGTTAAGCCGGACGCATCCGCCTTGATCTCGTCCAGACCGGGGATCGACTTGAGATTGACCACCTTCTTCGGCGTTTCGATGTACTCCTTCAGTTCGCCGAGGAGATCTGTTCCCCCTGCGATGATTTTCGTCTCGCTCCAATCGTCACTCAACAACGAAGGGACCTGCTCGACATCTGCCGCGTTGACGTAAGCAAAATTTTCCATCTTTTCATCTCCTTCTTTTCCATTAACCGAGGGCGTTGAGGACTTTGTCCGGTGTGATTGGTAGTTCCCGGATACGGACACCGATAGCGTTGTAGACAGCGTTTGCGATTGCGCCTGCCGTCGGGATTGTCGGCGGTTCGCCGATCCCCGTTATCTTCCGGTCGGTATCGTATGCGATGGATACAATCTCAGGGATCTCCATCGTGCCCGGGACTTTGTAATCCTCAAGGTTCGCGTTAATCATCTTACCGGTCTGATCGTCCATGATACGCTCTTCAAGCAGCGCATAACCCAATCCCATGATGACGGCACCGTTGATCTGGCTCTCAGTCGTCAGGCGGTTGACCACCAAACCGCAGTCCTGGATAGCGACAATCTTGATGACCTTGACAAGCCCCGTTTCCGTGTCAACTTCGACATCGGCGAACTGGACACCGGCCGTATCTCCGACGCGGAGGTTTTCGTCCCACTCGCCACCCTCGGAGATAGTTTCCATGCCGAGATATCCTGTCGCCTCTTTCCACGAAACACTCATCCTCAGATCCGACTCGGTACGAATCCGACCGCCTACAGCGCGTAAATTCCCCGGATCCGCTTCCACCATCGGTGCGATATGTGCAAAGAGTTTGCGTTTCGCTGCCATCGCTGCCGTCTTTATCACCGGTGCCACTGAGCCGATTGTCTGGCTACCCCCACTCCCGCGGGAGGGCAGTCCCGGTGCTGTATCGCCAACCTTGACGGTGATGTCTTGGGGACGCAGTCCAAGTTCTTCCGCAACGATCATGGCGATAACCGTTCGGATACCGGTACCGATATCCTGCGTACCGGTGGTCGCTTCGACGGCACCACTTGCGTGGATGGTTACGCGAGCTTCCGTACCCGCTCCACCGCCGCCGCCCCACAGTCCGCAACCCACACCGATGCCGCGCTTCTTAACGCCTGTACCAGAGCCGGGGACTCTGTTGCGTCGATGCCAGCCGATCTCTTGCGCGCCGAGCGTATATTCAGCTTGACGGATCCGGTCTCGCCGAGCGTCGCTGTCACCGTTTATACGGCGGAATTCGAGTGGATCTATGTTCAGCTTTTCAGCCAGTTCGTCCATCAACGAATCCATGGCGAAGGCGCCCTGTGGATGCCCCGGCGCACGCATAGCGCGTGCGCTGCCGGCGTTGATTGCAACGGCGGACTTTTCAGTGCGATAATTTGGGACATGATAGACATAGGGACCGGTGAAACCCGCTCCACTACCGATACCACCTGTGCCGTAGCCGCTCATGTCGTAAGCGACGAACCGACCATCTTGCGCTGCGCCCGCACGGACCGTCTGCGTCATCGACGGACGATTGCCGCCAACAAGGTGCTCATCTTTGCGGGTCAACATCAGCTTGACCGGTGCGCCCGTTATTCGTGCAAGCTTCGCAACGGTGACCCCTTCCACGCCCGGACCGAACTTACTGCCGAAACCGCCGCCCATGTGTTCGGTGATGACACGCACCTGATTTTCGGGTAGCTCGAAATGCCGAGCGAGATTTTGGCGTGTACCAAAAACCGCCTGCGTCGAAGCCCAAACGGTCAGGTTATCCCCATCCCATTCAGCGACATTGCCATGGGTCTCCAAACAGACGTGGGTTTGGACCGGCGCGTGATAGGTCGCTTCTACCTCGACAGCCGCTTCAGCGAAACCCGCTTTGAGGTCGCCACGTTCGTCGACCCGCGGTTCGCTCTGGTTGCCCTCCCAATCGTCACGGATTTGGGGCGCGCCCACTTCTTTGGCATCTTCCATATCGACAACATAATCCAGTTCATCATAGTCGACTTGGATGAGTCTAAGCGCGTCCCTTGCGATGTCGTCTGTAGTAGCGGCGACCGCAGCGATCTCCTGTCCTTCGAAGCGCACCCGTTTGCCCGGTTCAATCAGCGGAATAGCGGCTTTAACGCCGGGCAGTGCCTCCGCTTCGCTCAGGTCTATGTGGGTGATGGTCGCATGTGCAACCGGTGATCGCAGGATATGGCCGTAAAGCAGTCCGGGACGATTAATATCGAACGTATACTTTGCTTTTCCAGTAGCCTTATCAGCGCCTGACAAACGCTGAACACGTTTGCCGATTAAGCGCGAATTCTCTGGTCTTCCCCATGATGCCATTTTTTAGCCTCCCATTTTGCGTGAAGCCGTTTTGACCGCCTCAAAGATAAAGGGATAGGTCCCACAGCGACAGATATTGCCCGCCAACCCTTCCTTAATCTCTTCGTGGCTTGGGCTCGGATTCTGATCTAAAAATGATTTCGCCGCCACGACGAAGCCAGGTGTACAGAACCCACACATCAGCGCATCGTGCTGGACAAACGCCTCTTGGACTGGGTGTAACTGATCGCCGTTGGCAAGTCCTTCCACCGTGGTAATCTGCTTCCCCTGTGCGTCGAGAGCGAGGGTCATACAGGAATAAACTGCCTTTCCGTCAACCTGTACCGTACACCCACCACATTCGCCTCGTTCACAGATCGGCTTCGCGCCGGTCAGATCCACGCGGTTGCCGCTGGTGTCGAAACCGTCTCTCAAGACACTCAACAACGTGGTACGCGGTTCAACCTCAACTTCATGGGCTTTCTCGTTGATATTGAGTTTGATTTTGGCACGGGTGATTTCTTCACCCATCTGGGCTTCCGCGGTCTCTGCGTCGATCAAAACAGACGGTGCAACGCTCGCAGCGACGGCACCGGTGCCCACGCCTTTCAGGAAACTCCGCCGCGATATGGGCGTCCCCTGCGTTTGGTCCTTCTCTTTCTCTTTTGACATGTCGTCCTCCTATTTTATCGGTTGTTGACGACCGATGAGGTACTCCAGAAATTTTGGCTAAATAATGATAGAAATCCTAAACACAATCTATCATATTTTGGGGGTTCCGTCAAGCGAAAATTCCGCCCCAGGCTTTCCCCTGATACTGCGACTCATAGTGTCCAGTTACATAATTTTTGTGCCCCGATTTTCCAAAGTGGACCTCCCAGCCCTGAGATATGAATATAGGCCTACAGGATGAGGCCAACTTGCGGTTCCAGCGGGGGAAACAGGTGTATCCCACATAGACTGAGTTGGCTGGGAACCATGAAACCCAACGCTCACGTTTCACGCATCACGTTTTCCCAATGTATGTGGTTCGTCAGTTTAATGAACCAATTCACTAATGCACCAATGAACTTTCTTTTCGAATTTTCTTTTCACTTGACGCGGTATCTTGGGTGTGATAAACTGCCTTACAACTTTCACGTTCGATCTTTAGAAGGGAGTATAAAGATGAAGACCAAGATTTTTGCCTTAACCGCGATCGCGCTCTTACTGACCATTGCTGGTGCGCTGGCTACACAGCCCGAAACCGTGCAGGGCGAGTATTTGGAAGCCCGATCCGTCAGTGTCTATGTCGGAGCATGCCACTACGGGGCTGAGTATGTCGAAGGGGGCAGGGAGGCAACCCTCGTTTGGAACATCCACCAAGGAACCTGGAAGGGTGTTTCACTGGAAGGATTAACTGTTGTCGCCGTGGTTACGGCGCAGAACAACCTCGCTATTGATACCAGCACGCGTCGCAGCGTCCTGTACCTCGACGAAAAGGCGACATCGGAACAGCGTACCGCTTTGACTGATCTGATGGCGGCGAAACGCAGCGAGCTCCTCGGTGAAATTGTTAGTACAGAGCGCGCGCCAATTACTTTCAGTAAGGAAGGTGTGGAATACGACCTGCGGGTTGGAGAAGTGCTAATGCTATCCGTTTCGCGCTATCCATGCCAAAATTGCACACAGCCACACCAGATCTGGTACAAGCCGTTAGAGCAACTGGATACCCCTATCGTCGGCAAATCGACCGTCTATCGCTATCAAGACAAAATTCTCTCCGTCACCTGGAACGATGGCGAAGACACAAACAACATTTTCGTTGGAAGTTTTGCAATGTAGACTATTGGTGGGAGGCGGTATCTGTCAACCTCCCGCCCTTCCTTTCCCGCCCAACCCATTCTTATCCTCAATATGCACTATCTCTTTATCTTTTCATAACCTCGGTTTAACAACTCAGAAGGAAATATCAATGCTTGATAATAACGTGTTTTTAGGTGAACTTACACGGAAAGAGCTGGGGGAAGCCATCTCCAGTGGCACGATTAAAGGGGCGATCGTCCCAACGGGTGCCACCGAACAGCATCAAGACCATCTGGCGATGATCCACGATACCGTCAGTGTCACGGAAATAGCCAAACGGGTTGCGACAAACTTTTATCCCCATGTTTTGGTCACGCCCACCGTCCCGATGTCGGTGTCGGAACACCACATGGAGCGCGGCGGTGCGCTGACGATACGACCGGATATCCATCTCGAATATGTCCACGATGTGTGTAATAGCCTGAAACGGCTGGGTGTCCCAAAAGTTATGGTGCTCAACGGGCACGGCGGTAACAAGCGAGAGAATCTTGAGCCGGTCGCTCCCGATGTCATGAAGCGGATCGATGACTTGGGTGTCACCTATGTGACCTATTGGGAGACCGCACCGCAATCTTTCTATGAGGCGAATCTGGAACTGGAACGGAGTGCGGGTCACGCCGGCGAGTTCGAGACCTCGTTTGCGATGGTCGTTTTTCCGGAGCGCATCCGACCTAACGAAGTCAACTACGACAACGCAAAATTGGCAACCGTCCCCAAGGGTGGTCATATTCTCGACGCCGTTGTCGCGGGTGTTACCGAACGGGTTCAACAGATGCTTGATGGCGCGTAGGATAGGATCAAATCGTAGGGAACGCAGATCTGCGTTCCGCACAAGGAGGCTATAGTGGCGAGATATAGTTTAGCTTCAGGACTTTTCTTTCTTGACGCAGAGAGTGCAGCGAGACATGATGTCGCGGCGGCACTTGAGTCAATTGCTGCCGCTGGTTTCAGTGAGACCGAGTTGATGGCTGAGGGCGATGAGTGGCAGGCACCGGGTTCACACGATGCGGGACCGTGTCGCGAGGCGTTGGAGCGGTTTAACATTTTTCCGCACACCATACACACACCCATGTCGGGTATAAACTTGGCAAGCTCAATTGAGGAAATTCGGCGCGACAGTGTCACCCGTATCGGGGATGCGATGCGGTTTCTCGGAGAGCTTGGCGGACGGGCTGCAATTGTGCACCCAACAGGCGCCACCACCCCTGAAGAAGTGCCTTACGCATTGGAAAATGTCGGCGCAGCGGCGGAACGTATCCACCGTTCCGTGAGTGAGTTGGTTCCCGTTGCCGCGGAAACCAGGGTCCGTATTGCGCTGGAAAATCTCCCGAATACAAGCATACCGTGTCGTCCGTTGAGGTCTATGGAAGAGTTGCGCGCATTCATCGCTGGCTTCCCACCTGAACATGTCGGACTGTGCTTGGATACGGGGCATGCCTGTATCAGTGGATTTGATCCGGCGCAGCAGGCACGGGTCGCGTCGGAGAGACTTTGCGCGCTGCACATACAGGATGTCGATGGAAAGGACGACTGCCATTGGGTGCCGGGACATGGCGTTATTGACTGGTCAGCTTTAGGGGAAGCACTGACGGACATCGGCTTTGATGGTGCCTGGACGATAGAGGCGTTGGCGGGACGGACTGAGTCGACTGCGGAACAGGTCGCTGCCGAGTGCACGGCGTTGTCCAAAGATTGGGAAGCGGGCGGGATGTCGAATCCGGGATAGAAGTAATTTCACTGGGAGCGATATATGATTACGATCACAGCGACAACGCCGCTTACCGGACCGCCCGCATGGGCGGTACTGGAGCGGCAGCTGTTTGATCTCATGGACCAATCGGTGTATCCGTTCTTGGAACGATACACCCATCCGGACGGCAGCCTGATCTGGAACGGAAACATCGGCGGCAGCGAGGACGACTTCTACGAGAGCTTCTACAACTGGCCCCTGCTCTACCTCTTGGGCGGCGGGGACGATCTGTTAGAGTTGGGGGCGCGGGGATGGAACGCTGTCACCCGGCAACTGACCCAAGCGGGACGGGTCCACAAGGAATATGCCCGACGGGACGATCAGTTCCATCAAGCCGAAAGCGATATCTATTTCTACCTGCTCTGCCTGGCTGACCCGAACCGTCCGGAACACGTTGAACGGGCGCGACGGTTCGCGGGGCTATACATGAACGAGGATCCCGAAGCCCTCAACTATGACCCGGCGCACAAAATCATCCGCTCTCCCTACAACGGCAGTGACGGTCCCGACCTGTCGGTGTCGGAAGGGCGTTCCTACGGCTACTCCCCCGGCATGGCGCGATACGGCTTGCCCCACTACGACATTGCCGGTATCACCCAAATTGAAGACCTGAAAGATCCAGCGTTAGCGCGGCGAATGGGCAAGGCGATGAATCAGCGCATGAGTCGTGGGGATGTGGTCAGCAATCTCGCCGTCACCAGCTTGGTCACCAACGCCTACCTACTGACCGGCGAAGAAAAATATCGCGATTGGGTGCTGGAATACACAGACGCTTGGATAGAACGCGCCCGTCAGAACGACGGACTGCTTCCGGACAATGTGGGTCTCTCCGGTCAGGTCGGTGAGTATATTGAAGGAAACTGGTACGGCGGCCTCTACGGCTGGACGTGGCCCCACGGGTTTTACAATGTCCAGATGGCAGCACAAGTTGCCGCGTCCAACGCTTATCTGCTGACCCAAGATGCGGGCTACTTAGATCTGCCGCGTATTCAGATGGACCGCATTGTGGGGCGTGGCGAAGTCCGTGACTTCCGTGAGGAGTACATGAGCCTCGGCGAGCACTGGATCGGTCAGTTCTCAGCGTTGGGAGAACAACGCGAAACCTTCCTCGTTCCGTACCGCTACGGGGATGCCGGTTGGTTCGACTATCAGCCGATGTCGCCGATTTACCCGGTGTCGCTCTGGAATCTTTCGATGGCATCGGAGGATTGGGATCGGATTGAGGAGATCCGCAAAGCGAGTGGGTATGACTGGAACAAGGTGTTTTCCTTCCACACCAAAGAGGACGCGGGACACGAGCAGCCGTGGGTCCGTTTCCTTGCGGGTGATAACCCGACCTATCCCGAAGATATCTTACGTGCGAGTTACCGTCAGGTCTGCCGACGATTGGATCTCGTCCGCGGAGATGATGAGGCGACCACCCATCAAGATCCTCACCGCTGGCAGCACACCAACCCGGTGACGACGGAGGCGTTGATTCAACTGACGCTGGGCGCACCGCAACTGATCTACAACGGTGGCCTCCTGATGTCCCGGCTCCGCTACTTCGATCTCAGTCGAAAACGTCCCGGTCTCCCCAAAGATATTGCCGCACTCGTCGAAACGCTCGAAGCGGACCGGACGGTGGTGCGGCTGCTCAATCTCAGTCCATTTGAGACCAGAGATATGTTGGTTCAGGGCGGCGCGTTTGGCGAACACCGATTTACGGAGGTTCGGTACACCCACCGTACAAGTGAGTATCCGGGCGCGAATGAGGCATACGCCGCGCCGCCTGTAGCCGAGGAAACCCGGACAGCCTCCGTAGACGCGAGCCGTCTCCGGGTTGTTCTGCCCCCCGCGACCGAGATTACGCTTGACTTGGGAACGTCGTGTTTTGTTAATGGGCCGTCCGCCGCTCTTCCTTGGTAAGGTGGTGGCTGTCTCCCGTATAGCCAAGAGCTTTTAAGCACGACTATCACACTATCCAGTACACACTATGAATATGGAGATGTGTCGCTATGCTAACACCGTCGCAAATTGATGAGTTTCATCGCAACGGCTTCCTCAACGGGGGTCGTATCCTTACAGATAATGAGTTGAATGCACTGAGGTCGGATTTAGACAGTATGTTGGAGAAGGGCCCCGACGGCTTTACCGGCGAAGAACCGCAGCCGGTGTCGTTCCGCAACATGTCCAAGCGGGAGGACGAACCCGCCGCCCTCGCCGTTTGGCAGATTGTCAATATCTGGGAAGCCTCTTCAGCTTTTGAGCGCCTGATTTACCACCCATCCATCGTGAAGGGGATAAGCCAGTTAACGGACGCTCCCGATCTGATGGTTTGGCACGACCAGATCCAGTACAAGCCTCCCAACTACGGTGGAGCGACACGGTGGCACCAAGATGCACCGCTATGGCCCATCATCCTCCCGATGACCCCCGTATCGGCGTGGATCGCCTTGGACGATGCCGACGAGGGGAACGGTTGTATGTGGATGGTGCCCGGCAGCTACAAGTGGGGCGACCAGATGGAGTTTCTTCGTACCCAGCAGCATCTCGAGGGGCGCGAAGAATTTATGAATATCAACACCGAGGGGTTTTCCCCGCCCCCCGATTCTGAAGTCAAAGATGTGGTGCCCCAGCCCCGACCCGTCAAGAGTGGCGAGGTGTCGTTCCATCACTCACTGACATGGCACGGTTCGCCTTTCAATCGGTCAGATCGACCAAGGCGCGCTATCGCCATCCACTATATGACTGGGGAGTCGCGATTTGTGGCGAGTGGTCAGCACTTGATGAAGCAGTTTGTAACGTTGGAGGACGGTGAACCGATGGCGAAGGCGGGCGAACATTTCCCGGTCGTTTGCCGAGATGGTGACCCCGTTAGCGCCCCTTTTTCACCGCAGAGACGCAGAGGGCACAGAGAAAAATATTAAAGAATAGGGCTTACGGAGTTGAACGCTCAAAACCTCCGTTCTGAGAATCTTTGACCTGTAGTTCGGCGATTCATCGCCGTGCAACACACCTTTCAGCACCCGATAAATCGGGCAACTACAGTCATGCCTATTGTACTACTACAAACTGAAGTGCATAACTCCTAAAAAATCTCTGCGTTTCTCTGTGTCTCCGCGTCTCTGTGGTTGGTTTTATCATGTTTTATGTTTCCGTTTGTGTAGTTGGGAGCGTTAGAAACCGGTTAAAGATATAACGGGAAAATAATTATGAAAAGTAGACCGCGTGTTGCCCTCGGATCGATCCTCACCGAATGCAACGAATTTGGTGGAGTGCCCATTGATATAGGGTGGTTCGAGCGTTATGAGCTATGTTACGGGGATGAAGTCTTGGGGGTTGACGCTGGCGTGGTGGGCGGGATGCTGCAGGTGATGCGCGAATGTGATGCGGAGGTTGTCCCACTGATTTATGCGAGCACCTGCCCCGGCGGTCCCCTGACCGCTGAGTGCTACACACAACTCAAGACGGAACTACTCGACCGACTACGCGTCTCCTTACCCGTTGATGGCGTGTTGTTGCCGCTGCACGGTGCTGCTGCGGTCGAAAACCTCGGTGATCCGGAGGGCGATCTCATCAAAGCGGTGCGTGCAATCGTCGGGGATGCGATACCGATTGTTGTTACGCTTGATCTACACGCGCATGTCACCGCCGACATGGTCCGTTTCGCCGATGGACTGATTGCGTGGGAGACCTATCCCCACCGCGATACCTTCACCACCGGTGTGCGCGGTGCACAGCTGCTCCGGGATACGCTCGCGGGACGCTGCCGTCCAACCATGGCGATGGCAAAGGTACCGGTGATTACCAGCGCGATCCACGGTTCGACCGAGGGCGATGATCCTTTCGCCGATATTATGCGCGATGCCAAAGCACTTGAAAAACGTGGTGGTGTCCTTTCCACCAGTGCTTTCCTAGTTCATCCCTATCTGGATCAACCGGACATGGGCAGCGGCGCATTGGTCATCACGGACAACGATATGGAGATGGCGGTATCGCTTGCGAATCAGCTCGCCGAACAGTATTGGAATCGGCGATTTGACCTTGAACCCGATATCCATACCCCGGCGGATGCAATCGCTAAAGGGTTGGAAGTCGATGGCGGTCCGGTGCTCTTAGTTGAAGCTGCGGATTGCTGTGGCGGCGGCGCAGCGGGCGATAGCGTCGCTACATTGAGAGCGTTACTCGACGCACAGGTGACTGCGCCTTCACTCGTGCCTGTGGCGGATCCAGAGGTTGCGGCAGCCTGCCATCGGGCGGGTGTCGGTCAGGAGCTTACCGTTGCGTTGGGGCATCGACTGGACCCGCGCTGGGGTGAGCCGATGTCCGTAACAGGCACTATCACCCGGCTGAGTGACGGTCGTTTCCGCTATATCGGTGGGATTTGGGACGGCGTCGAGGGCAACATGGGACCCTCGGCGGTGTTGACAATCGGTGCAATTCAGGTATTGATCGCCACGCACGGCACCTACGATTGGGCGGATGAGCAGTTTCGCTCAATGGACATGCATCCACCGGATGCCAAGTTCATCGTCGTGAAAAACCCGATGAACTACCGCCTTGCTTACGGTGAAATCGCCAAGGTTTCCTTTATTCTCGATACACCCGGCGCGACACCCGCGACATGCCGACACCTGCCCTTCAAACACCTAAAGCGTCCCTACTTTCCACTCGACACGGAAATTCCTGGACTTACACCGACTATTCTATAAAACTATCCACCAATCTACGCGAATCTACGCTAATTTTTCGTGTGGATTGGCGTAGATTCGCGGAATAAATTTGTGACAGACTCCAAAAATAGGTTAGACAGGAGAACGATATGAACGACGGACGTTATCGAGCAGCCCTCATAGGTTTAGGACGTATTGCGGATACCATCGACGATGAAGTGATAGGCGATGGCTGGCTCTTGCCGTTCAGCCACATGGGCAGCTACATGGATGTACCGGAGGTGCAGGTGGTCGGTGCCGCCGATCTATACGCCGAACAACGTGAGGCATTTGGTGAGCGTTGGACTATCCCAGATGGGCATCTTTACGAGAATTACGAGGAGATGCTTGAACGCGAAAAACCTGATATCGTGAGTATTTGCACCTCCGCCGCGCCGCGCGCAAAGATTACCTTAGACATCGTGCGTATGGTGCGTGAGAGACGGACAGATGTGAAGTGCATCTGGGTAGAAAAGCCGATGGCGACCTCTCTGGAAGAAGCCGATGCCATGGTCGAGGGCTGCCGTGAGGCGGGTATCATCCTGATGATGAACGCAATGCGCGCCTCCGATGTATACTATCGCAGGGCACGGGCACTTATCGACGAGGGTGTGCTGGGCAAGATGCTACAAATAACGGCGCACGGTTCAGGCAGTCTGTCGCACATGGGTGTCCACTGGCTCGGTGCGATGTGTGTATTGGCAGGTGAGAATGAGCGTGTCTCTTGGGTTGTCGGAGAGGTGGAGAGCGACGAAAAAGCCGC
The DNA here is from genome assembly GCA_965220385.1 of Candidatus Poribacteria bacterium. Taxonomy (GTDB): domain Bacteria; phylum Poribacteria; class WGA-4E; order WGA-4E; family PCPOR2b; genus PCPOR2b. The sequence goes on from OZ244825.1 coordinate 5,905,587, forward strand.
GGGCGATGCAGACCTTGCTGGTAACGCCTATCTGGCATTTGAAAACGGTGCCCGTGGGTTCTGCCGTATGCTGCCAAGCGCTGCATCAACATGGACGCTTGACGCAATCGGTGAGCACGGCACAATTCACCTCCGCAACGGCAACGACGGCTATGAGTTTGAGTTATGGAAAATGGGAAAGATCACTGACGACGCGCCACCCACACCGGTACGGCACATCTTCCCGCGTCCTCAACGCATCTGGAGCGCTGGTGTGGGACAGGTCAAGGATGCTATCAACTGTATTGAAACAGGCAAAACGCCCAACTGCTCCGGCGATATGGGACGACATCTGCTGGAACTTGCCATCGCCATCCGTGAATCGCACCGCCGAGGCAATGTGCGTGTAGACCTTCCGCTCCCCGATCGTAGCCTATATATCCGTTCAGCAGAAACGCTGAGTGGGGACACGCCGCGGGCACTCGTCAATCCCATGCGTCGTCGACCGGCGCATCTCATCTCCGATATAGCGAGACGTGAGGGAATAGGGAAGCGTCGCCCTGTTTCGTAGTAGGGGCAGGTCCGGTGCCTGCCCTTGTTTGGGCAACCACAAGGGTTGCCCCTACAGGAGAAACTAAATGTCCGAATCCCAAACGGCGAAGAAGCCGAATCTTCTATTTATCATGCCCGATCAGCTGCGGGCGGATTTCCTGAGCTGCTACGGTGCAAATTTCATCCATACACCCCATATCGACAGCATCGCGGACGAGGGGGTCCGCTATGAGCGTGCCTATTCTGCATCGCCGATATGTGTGCCAGCCAGAGCGTCGCTCTTAACAGGTCTGAACGCGATCAAAAATGGTGTAACCGATAACGGTCAGTGGTTAAGTCCTGATCTCGCTGCGTCCGGCATAGACACCTGGCCCCAAACCCTGTCCGAGCAGGGCTATTACACCGCCGCCATCGGCAAGATGCACTTCTATCCGTGGGATATCAATCTGGGATTTCAGTACCGAGTCGCCGCCGAAGACAAACGGTGGCTGGAGATTCGCGATGATTACTACCATTTCTTGAAGGAGGGCGGCTACCGAAAACTCCACGGGAACGAACACCCCGGCTATCACGAAAACAGGGGCGCAATTATCAACAAGATTCCGTGGGGCTATTCGGTTGATCGGTTCGTGGGACAGGAGGCGTGTTGTTTTATCCGCAACTACGGCGATGAGAGCCCCTTTGCGATGATGGTCGGTTTCCCGGGACCGCACTGCCCGTATGACCCCAACGAGGAGTTTTTGGAAGGCTTCGACCCCGCCGATATGCCCGACTCCATCCCGGCAGTAGAGGGCGATACCCCGAAGCTCCGTCAGCAAAATATTGAGGGCAACCGCGGACCGTGGAACGGCGTTGATTACACCGAATTTACGGAGGCGCATAAAAAGAAGATTCGCGCACACTATGCGGGGTTGGTCAAACAGATCGACTACGAGATAGGACAAATCCTTGATTCTTTGCGCGAAAAAGAACTGTTGGACAACACGATTATCATCTTCTCCAGCGATCACGGCGATTATCTCGGCGATCACGATTTCATCGGCAAGGGCACATTCTTTGAGTCGAGTATCCATGTGCCGTTGATGGTTCGGCTGCCGTGGACCAACGAATCGAAGACGTGCAGGGATATAGTTGAGTTGGGTGATGTGACCGCAACAATGCTACATTTCGGCGGGTGCGAAATCCCTGACTACATGGACTCCATACCGTTGCCCGAACTCGACATCTCGCGCAAAAACCGGAGGGAGCGTGTCATCGGCATGGTCAGGGGCGGCTGGATGATTTATGACGGTCAGTGGAAACTGTGTAAACACGGGAGCGGCGAGGTGTTACTGTTTAATCTATCGGAAGATCCACACGAACAGCGAAACCTGATGAAAGACAGCAGATATCAGGAAGAGTATGCCAGATTGGATGCCGAACTGACGCGAGAGATTATGAATTCAATGGCGCTTTCTCATGAGAGCAAACGGGTATATTCTAAGGATCTTGCCGGTAATCCAGCGTTCGGGAAAGAAGATTGGCAGCGCCCCTATCCGAGAAATATCAAAGATGTTGACTAAGCAACTTGGTTAGGGAAGGATAGAGAAACCGAGTTTTTGTCAAAAACTCGGTTTCCAGTGGCTTATCGATTTTGGAAAATTAACCTACACATACTACAAGGAGACTTACTATGAAACACAAACTTTTGTTTTACGCCCTGATCTTAATGGTTGGGACGGTGTTATGGATGGGGTGCAGCGGCAAGACAGCCACAGAGGAGGGTATGGCAGAAGCCGAAAAGGCAGCCTCTGAAGAAGTTATGGGGCAGATCACAGCGATTGACAACCACGCCAACGTCGTTACCGATATTAAACCCGCTGCATTTACCGCGCTCGGATGGAAGCTGAAAGACACTGTCACAGTCGAATTTGAGGATGGGCGGAAAATCGACTGTCGATATGTTGAAAACTACGGCGATGTGCCGGTCGGAGATTATCTGGTACGTTTCGACATAGAGGAGAGTGTCCTAAAAATTGCCATTAATGAAGGGTATCTGGCAGAGACCTTGAAAATTAAGAGTCCCGGAAAAGTGGTGCTCCGCAAAATGCACATGCATAGTGGAGATCAATAGCTGAAAGTGACGGACCCATGGACACGAATCGACCGTTTGCTGCGGCACCCGCTGCAGGAGCAGCGACGGAATTTCGGACCCCGGAAAATATTCCGCCCGAAGGGATACGGCGCATCCCTGCCAATGCCTATGAGCCAGATCCGTGGATAGAGCTGGCTTGGAACCTGAATCAGGGATGGGCGTGGCTGACGCTTTATGTGACGCCGGGTGATCTACCGATCCAGCAGTGGCAACAAAAGTTCTCAATCCCCGACATGTCCTATCCAGAAGGTGTCTCTGCAATTCGGAGCTTAATCCATCTGGCGCATCTGCTCCACTCGATGTATGTTGCTAATCCCAATACGGCTGCATTCACCCCGCAGATCGCGGACGCATTACAGAGCTTCCGTGAATTTCTGGATAGGTGAAACGGGTCTAAAAGCTATCATTTTTTGTGTTTCAAAAAAGGCAATGAAATGAAAACACGTACACTTGGTAAGACAGGACTCAGTGTCAGTGAGCTCGGACTTGGATCTGCCTTCATGGCGGGTCAAGGGCAGGATGGCGCGGATCGTTGTGTGGATTATGCCGTTGACAACGGCGTGAACTATTTCGACACCGCTGCAAACTATGGTGATGGCAGGGATGAAACGATGTTGGGTGCCGCCTTGAAGAGGAAACGGGACAAGGTCATCCTCGCCACCAAAGTGGGATTCATAGATCGTGAGCGTTACCGCTTGGACGGACATCGCAGCGCCGACCAACTCATGGAGCAGTTTGAGGGTTCGCTCAAACGACTTCAGACCGATTACGTGGACATCATTCAGATCCATGAGGCGGACTATATGAAGTGGTGGGACAGTATCTCTGATGATGGAAATGCAGGAATTTGGAGTGCGCTCATTGAGGATGATAAAGAGTACGATTTCCTTGATGCGCCGGCAATCAAATTTCTCGCAGATGCGAAGCGGAGTGGCAAGGCGCGTTTTATCGGATTGACAGCTAAAAATGCGCGCGTGTTAGCGCGGATACTGAAAACGGTCGAGGTGGATTCTGTCATGACAGCGCATCAGTTCAATCCAGTCTTTCGGAATGCTGTTGAATTCCTGTTCCCGACCGCCCAAGATTTAGGCGTAGGGGTTGTGATCGGCGCGCCGCTGATGAAAGGTTGGCTCGCCGTTCCCCAAAACGCTTGGCGGGAGAACCCTCCTGAGTGGATGGACGATACCTTCAAGGCATCCTATCTCAAGTTCCTCGATATCCATGCGGACACGGGGACGCCTATGGCAGAGCTCTGTATCCGGTGGATGCTTTCGGAGCAGCGGCAACAGTCCGTCGTCGTCGGTTTCAGCAATATCGAGGAGGTCGATTTCAATATCTCTGCCGTACGCCGCGGCGCACTCTCGGACGAACTCAACGCTGCGATAGCGGAAATCGGGATTGTACATCCCCTCATCTATCAGGCGCGGACGAAGATCTGAAGACGCGAAAAGAACGAGGAGCATCAGAAAATGTCAGTGGATATTCAGGAAAAATCGGAGGAGATTCTGGTCGAGGGTTTCTGTATCCTGCGCGATCAGCTTCCCAAATCGGCTCTTGAGGCTTGCAACGAAGCCTTTGCGCCGATCCTGCGCGATTATGTCGCCGAGCATGGGGGCAATCCGAACCGCGGACCGTGTAGGCACTATATCACACTACCTTTCGAGCCGCCGTTGTATAGCCCCTACTTCTTCGACGACGATGCGGTTACCGCCATAGCGAGTCGGGTGCTGGGCGAGGATTTTGCAATTGATCAGTACGCCAGCGACACACCGCTCAAGGGTTCGGTCTATCAGGAGATTCATGGCGATGTCGGTCCGCTTTTCCATGAAAACCCCGATTTCCAGCATCCCCCTGCAATCCTTGCCGTGAACTTCCCTTTTATCGATGTCACGCCGGCACACGGACCGTTTGAGGTCGCGCGCGGAACGCATCTCTTCCCAAAAGCGGAGGCGTTACGTCGGATCGAAGATGGTGACATCCCGCTTGAACCGTTGTTGATGAATGCCGGCGATGTCCTCATCCGGGACCCGCGCTGCCTGCACCGAGGGACACCCAATCACACAGATACCCCGCGTCCTGTCGCAGTGTTTGCCTGTCTCCGTGGCTGGATGCAGCGAGAAAGCCGGGAACGGAACCCGGTTCCCGAATATGTCTGGACAGGGCTGTCGGAACGGGAGAAACGAGTGATGCGCAAGCTGCCGAGGGAATCGTCGACTTCGTAATAAAATCTCACACTATTTAGGTTGTCGGGGGTTGTCCCGATAAAGATTCAGAGTTCATAATCCACTTATCTCAAATGGAAAGGAAACAGTAGATGTCTCAAAAATATACTGCGGCGATTGTCGGTTGCGGCTCTATCGGTAATGCCCACATGGATGGCTACGGTTTGAACGACAATGTGGAAGTGGTGGCGGTTGCAGACCCCCTGTTAGTCGCCCGCGAGGAATACATGGAAAAATACGATATTCCGCAGGGCTACTCCACGGTTGAAGATATGCTGGAAAAAGCACAGCCAGATATCGTCAGCGTTTGCACATGGCATCCGCTGCACCCGGCACCCACCATCGCGGCGGCGCAAGCCGGTGTCAAAGCCGTGATCTGCGAAAAACCGATGGCGACCAGCTTGGGCGCGGCAAACAGCATGGTCGATGCGTGCGAGGTGAGCGGCACTAAGTTGATAATCAGCCACCAGCGACGATTTACGCCCGGTTGGGAGAAAGCACGTGAATTGATTGAACAGAAAGTGATCGGCGAACCGGTCTGGGTGAACTGCAAAATCGTGCAGGGCTTGCTCAATTGTGGCACACACGCGATCGACGGCTCACGCTTCGTTTTGGGCGATCCGCAAGCACAATGGGTGATGGGATCAGTGGAACGAAAAACGGATCGGTACGAAAGGGATACGCCGATCGAAGATAGCTGCATGGCGCTGGTGCAGATGGAAGGCAATCTGCAACTCTTTATACAGTCAGATCTGTGCGCGGAGGGTGCAGCGGCGGGCGGCTTCCTGATCCGCGGCACCGAGGGCATGTTAGATGTCAGCGAAGCGGGGGTCAAGCTGTTTAACGCCGATTCCAACGGTTGGGAACAGGTTCCGTTACGGGTAGAAGCGGAGGAAATTCGACCAATCGGCGGGCACACCAACGCCGCACAGGTGTGCGAACTTATCGCTTGGATCGAAGGCGGTCCTGAACACCGCGGATCCGGCAGAAAAGCGCGTGCAACCGTGGAGATCATGATGGCACTCTACGAATCCGCTCGACAGCACCACGTTGTCCACCTTCCTCTACTGGAGGAGGATTATCCGTTGGCGCTGATGGTAGATGAGGGCAGATTGCCGGTGGAAGAGCCGGGCAGATACGATATCCGCGGCTTCCTAAAACGCGATGCCATTGACGAGAAAGCCTATGCCGAACTGAAGAGTCAGGGCATGGGGCACCATCAAGTTATGAAAATACTTAGCGAGAAAGAGCAAGAGGAATAGGAGGAGATGCAATGAATAGACCGCCCCAAGAATCCAAACGTATTTCGGAAACGCAGCTGCGCGACTTTGCCGGTGCCTGCTTCAAAGCTGCGGGTTTACGTGGGGATCACGCGGAGCAACTCGCCCAACTGTTGACCAACGGCGATCTGCGTGGCGTACACTCCCACGGCCTCCGACAGGTTCCCGGCTACTGTGAGAGCCTGCGAGACGGATTGATTAATCCCAACCCCAACTGCCAGGTCCTTAAAGAGACCGTTACCTCCATCCTTGTTGATGGCGACGGTGGGCTGGGTTACGCACCGATGATGATGGCAACCGAGAGCGCTATCGACAAAGCGAAGGCAAACGGTGTGGCTGTCGGCGCGACCTGTCACATCGGACACTACGGTTCGGCGGGGCACTATGTCCGTCGGGCGATGGAGGAGGGATGCACCGCCTTTTCTGTCCAGGGCGGTTCCAGTGAAATGGGATCGGCCGATCCAGATAACCGTCCCCAATCTGCGTATTGGGGCAATCCCCCGCTCTGTTTTGGCTTGCCCGGTGGGGACGAACCCCCGCTTATCCCCGATATGGCGACGTGCATCCTCGCCGACTACCAGCGCGGTGAGGAATTCGATGCCTTGCAGGAGGTAATTCCAGCTGCGTTCTTCAAGTCTATGGGCTATACCGGCGTCGCTCGGGGGCTCGGTGGACCCTTTGTTGGGGCGGACAGTGCACGGGCAAAAGCGGTAAGGGAGAAATGGCCCCGCGGACAGGCGGGTGGCATGATTGTGGTGATGGATATCGGGTTGTTCACCGATCCGGGGGAATTCCGCAACGGAGTCGATAACTTGGTGCGAGGTGTCCGAGAAACGATGGCACCCTTACGGGGTTACGACGAGGCGACACTTCCCGGAACTCCTGAGGCTCGTAGGGAACAGGAATACAGACGCGATGGTGCCCCTATCAGTTCCGCAGATATCGAGCGACTCAATCAAACCGCTGAGGACTTTGGCTTACCGCCGACAATGCGGTTGTAGGGAGCAGTAGATATGTTGCTTTGAATTCCGATTCGAGTCTCCGCCGTGCTGTCCAACAATGAAGGTCACGCGTCAACCACGAAGCGAAGCGAAGGTGAAAAGGCTGTCGTGGAAACAAATTCTTTTCGTTGTCGTCATAGCGGCTGTGGTTTCTTTCCTCACAGCCGTAGCCGTTACATTTTTGATGTGGTATTCGATGTGAAGGTGGGCGGGTAAGGACTCGTACGGAAGTGGTAGAGGTTTTTCCGTATTAGATTGTCCATTGCCGTCCGTCATCGAAAATAGATTCGATGGCGAGTCTTTTTTTGAGGAGGATTAGAACCATGTGGAAAAGTTTCAAAGTCAAAGTTGAACCTTTGATTCCCGAAACATTCGCGCCATTCGGGGAGGTCATCGAAACGTTCGAGGAAGCCGAACCGGAGATAGCGAAGGGTGGGCTGAGATCGGCTGCATATCCCGTAACTGCGGATCTCTCTGAGGCATCAGCGAACGCCGAACTTGAAAAAACACCGCTCTCCGAAGGGCAACAGCGCGCCCACTTCGCCTTTCACACCGATGCGGGTCAGGCGTTCTATCCGAGCCTGCACCAGCCAACCGTGTTTCTGGTCGGTCCAATCAAGGACACCTTAGAGCCTGAAGATGTGCGCGCCTTCTATTCGGACGGGAGCACAGGCGTCTGTTTGGGACTCAAGGTGTGGCATACCATGCCTATCTGTGTGGAGGGGGACGACGTCTACCAGACGGTTCGTGGCGATCAGGACTATCATGCCCACTCGGTCGAAGTCGATTTCGATCTGGAACAGGGACTGGCTATCGAACCGGATTTAGAAAATTATATCCCGTAGGTAGGGCGAAGATATGGACAAAATCAGACTTGGATTGGTCGGCTGCGGCGGGATGGGAACGCGGCATCTGTACGGCTTGCGGGAATTGGTGCAGAGTCCTTTCTCTAACGTAGAGCTCTGCGCCGTATGTGATATCCGCCGCGAGAATGCCGAACTCGCCGCGCAGGAAGCGGAGAAACTGATAGGCAGCCGTCCAGAGATTTTCACGAACTTGGAGGAGATGGCTCGTGCTGTGCCCGACCTTACCGCCGTAGATGTGGTAACGGATCCGTCGGTACACCATGATGTTGTGTATCAAGCATTGGACTTGGGACTCCATGTGATGGTGGAAAAACCGATGGCGATCACGGTGAAGGCGTGCCGAGGGATGATCGAAGCCGCAGAGCGAAACAACCGGCATCTGTCGGTGGCGGAGAACTTCCGACGAGATCCCTCCGCTCGACTCGTCCATTATCTATTACAGAGCGGCGCAATCGGGACGCCTTATATGGGATTGTTCCATTCGCTGGGTCCGGGAAACGGGATCTTCATCACGCCTTGGCGACATCTCAAAGAACGCGGCGGAGTACTCCTCGACATGGCGGTCCACTTTACTCACATGATCCGGTATCAGCTTGGAGACATAGCGGAAGTCTACGGGGATGTGCGGTTGGTTGAACCAGTACGGAAAAAGCCGGACAGCATCGGCGACACTTACACCTTCTACCAGAGCCAGTTTCAGGCGATGGAACCGGAAGTGCCGGCGACGGCAGAGGATACGTCGTTGGCGCTGTTCAGGATGGAGAACGGGGCGACCGTGAACTGGCTGGTCGGTCTTAGCGGGCACGGCGGCTGCGGCGGCGAGATGATTTTCGGTAACGAGGGAAGCATCAACGGCTTTGGGACGCGCGGTGGTAGCATTAGTATGCAGCGGAGGGGTCAGGAAGCAAGGAATCAAGAGGAAGTCTTAGCGTCTATAGATGGATTCTCCCTGGAGCCGTTAGCGGAATATCTCTTTCCGACGGGCATCTCTGCTGGAGATTCGGCGGTGGACTGGAAACTGATCGCACTCGAATATTATGAACTGGCGGAAGCGATTCTCAACGGACGGAAGATTGAGGTCGATGGGGGCTGTGGATTGAAGGATGTGGCAGCCCTCTACGCGATCTTTGAATCAGCCAGAGCCGGACGGGCGTTACGGATGAGCGAGGTAGAAAACTGCGAGGTTTATGAATATCAGGCGGAAATCGACGGAGCCCTCTCCCTGCAATAGTGGTTGTATACCACTTAACGGACATGCAATGTACAGCCAACCCCCTAAATCCCCAACCCCTCTGATAAGAGGGGAAAGACAAGAGAGAAGATCCCCTCTTATCTTCTCCCCTTGTCAGGGGAGTTGCAGGGGACTTTTTGATGTGCCATGATTGAATATATTCTTGAAGCAACGCTTCGCTACGCAACGCCACTCCTGCTTGTCGCCCTCGGAGAACTTATCGCTGAGCGTGCCGGGGTCATCAATATCGGGTTGGAAGGGATGATGATTTTGGGAGCGTTCACCGGCTGGCTCGGTTCGTTCTACATCCAAGGTATGAACCCTGGGCTTGCGCCGTGGATCGGCATCCTGTTCGGTGGCTTGAGCGGTGTGATCTTAGCGGGCATCTTTGGGACCCTAGTCCTCTGGCTGAAGACCGATCAGGTGGTGACAGGCACCGGTATCAACCTATTGGCGTTCGGACTCGTTGAGGTATTGTACCGCCGCATCTTTGGTGCGACCGGGGACGCGCTGAAGGTGGCGATTGTTCAGCCCCTTCATATTCCACTGTTGTCCTCTGTCCCGTTTATCGGTCCCATCCTATTTCAGCAAAATCTGCTCGTCTACATCACATTTCTCGCTGTCCCTGCCGTCTATTTCTATCTGTTCCACACACATCACGGTCTCGTTATCCAAGCCTGCGGTGAACACCCCAAGGCGGCGGATACGGTCGGCGTAAGTGTACTTTGTCTTCAGGCGAAATGCGTCCTCTTTGGCGGGTTCATGGCGGGACTTGCTGGTGGGTATCTCTCGTTGGTGGACGTACCGTTCTTCAGCACGGAGATGACCGCCGGGCGCGGCTTTATCGCGCTCTCGATTGTCATCTTCGGAAAATGGCATCCGGTCAAGGCGTGTGGTGCGGCACTACTGTTTGGGCTCGCCAATGCCCTGCCCGACCGTCTACAGGCGATCGCAGATCTCGGATTTATCCCTTATCAATTTTTCCTGATGCTGCCGTATGTTTTGACACTGCTTGTGCTGGCTGGATTTGTCGGGCACGCCAGACCACCCGCCGCGCTTGCCCTGCCGTATCGCAGGGAGTAACGCGTGGCTTTGCTGGGAACGGTCATGTTACCACGTCTCCGGTTTGACCGCGCACGGCGCGATAATCGAATCGACCATTCCGTGCAGCACTTTCTTGTCTTCGGGGCAAACGGTCGCTTGAATCCCAGCGAGGCGGACCTTGTCGCCGGTTGTGAAGTAGTAGGGACGAAGCAGTGCCCGCCCCGGCATCCTTTGAACTTCACCCTGTTCGAAATCGTAGTAGGTCATGGTGAGCCGTTCTGCTCGGTGGAACTTCTGCAGGACGTAGGGGGTTTGACCAAAATTGGTCAGGGCGTTCTCCACTGCGTCTTCCCAATCCTCGGTGGGAAGGTCATGTCCGATTGCGACCCCACGACTGCCCCACGCCAATTCGGAGAAGCCTGAGGGCTTGAGGACAAGCTCGCGTTGACGTTGTGAGACGGGGACGATCTGCCGCCAGTTTGTGACAGGCAGTCCATCGATCTCAAGATCCGGAATGACGGCGTGCGGTGGTAATTCACGCGAATCGAGTAGCCATGTCTGTGGGATGACGTCTGGTAGGAATTGGTAGGTTTTCTTCCCAAGTTCTCTTTGCCAGAAGGGTTGGAGCGATGGGTGATGAAACAGGGCGAACATCAGTTTTTCCTCAAGGTATGTCTTGGGTGGCGGGGTCATCACCACTGTTCGCCTTTTAGCACCGTAGAGCATCAGATCCACTTTGGGGATGTTTTTCAGATCAAATAGCTCAAAGAAACGGTAGAGGACATCGATCTGGATTTTTCCTTCTTCCGATTCAAGGAACAGCGCATCTTCGGTGAAGACTACGTCGCGGGGTTTAATGGTGTAGGCGCTCAAGCCTACCTCCCGCAGCGCGGATTCTAACCATTTCATCTCGTCCCAATAATCCGCAGATTCATCGGAAACAACGATTGCCACCGTTGGGTGTTCAACCTTTGCGATCGACCTGACCATCTCCGCAAAAGCGAGTTGCATCCCGTTGCTGCCGCCAATGAGATCGTAGTCCAGTTTGGCGTATTGGGCGGATAGACTACCTGTGAACCCCATACCGCCGGGAACGGAATCCAATTCGGTGATGGCAAACCCTTCGGGGGTCGGTAGGATGTCGGGACGAATAACCTGCGGCAGCTGACTCTTGAACCGATTCATCCGTCCGAGTTCCACCACAGACTCAGGTTTCCCCTGATCGAGGTATGCTGCAACCCAATCCGGCTGAATACCACGGACACTCTGCGAATAGAGTAGATTGCAGGCTTTGTAGAACTGCAACAAATGCGGTCCAAGCTCCTCAAGCCAATCCAAGTGTTCTTGAAGAATCCAAAACGGCTCCGGCGAAAGCCGCCAGGTTACGTTGCTATCGGGGTGAACTGTCTTCTTTTCACCGGCGAAGAGTCCCCCTTTGGGGATCTGACTGTTAATAAATAGGCACTTCTCTTCAGCGTTCAAACGACTGCTCCTTTGTCAGGATTGGCGAATGCTCCAGGCACTTTAATCCTCGAATTCCGATTGAGTCTGTTTCATCGACGTTCCAAAATATAACTATAACACCCCAAAAAAGGGTTGTCAACGAAAATTGCCCTTGACATCTTGTGCACAGGTTTGTTAAGATATGAATGTTTATTTTTAGACGAGGCTTTGAACGATGCCAACTGTTCTAAGAGCTGGCCCGTATCGCATATACTTCTGGAGCCATGAACCTGACGAACCACCACATGTTCATGTTGATCGTGATGCCAATTCAGCCAAGTTTTGGCTTGGACCTGTTCGTTTCGCCCGCAATCTTACTTCAGCTCAGTAGAACTCCGCAGAATAGAACGGATAATAACTGAACAAGAACTTTTAGAGGCGTGGCATGACTACTTCGGACGTTAAACCAGGTGAAGGTGTCAAAGATGTATATGTCACTGAAGACACCTTGAGCGTTGACCTCATTGATGGACGTACTATTATCGTGCCTTTGGTATGGTATCCCAAACTCCTTCATGCAACGCCGGGGCAACGGGCAAATTGGCAGATATGTGGTGGTGGCTATGGGATTCATTGGCCAGATATTGATGAGGATTTAAGCACGGAAGGTTTACTAAAAGGTGCTCCTGCACCGCGCGGTATCGCGCCAGTAAATCAGGCGGCTGACTAATGTGACAGATGTCTTAACGAAATCATACTCCAATAAGGCCAAGTGACTGAATACTTGGCTATCAATACACCTAAAAGAAATAACCATGAAAAGCGTCTACCTACAGCCTCACATCGCAAATCAGACAACGCTGTACTTCTTTTATCTCTATCTCTTTTTGTTGTATTTGCGCTGCGATGGTGGGCGGGTAGACCCTGCATCGAAGATGTAGAGATTATCCCACATTCGGTTATTCATTCACGCCCATCATCGGAAACAGGTTCGGTGGTGGGCGTTTTTTTTGTCTATAGGAGGCAAGCTAAATAATGCAGACTAACGGTACAATTGACAGAAATGTCAAAGACTATCAGACCTTGATGAGCCCAAGGCAGTTGTTGACGGATCTTCCAAGAACAGATGCGATGACGCAAACAGTTCAACACGGCAGAGCGGCCATGAGGAACATCTTGGACGGCACCGATTCACGAAAATTTGTCATTGTTGGACCCTGTTCCATCCATGACGCAGAGCTCGCCCACGACTATGCGGCTAAATTGAAAGAGGTTTCAGACGCTGTTTCAGACCGCTTGGTTATTGTAGTCAGATCTTATTTCGAGAAACCGCGCACCAGTTTGGGTTGGAAAGGCTTAATCTACGACCCACATCTAAATGGAGCAGGGGATATCAAGGATGGCTTATATATCTGCAGAAGGATCTTAATGGATAATCTTGAGATCGGATTGCCGTGCGCCACTGAGTATCTTGAAACCTTCACGCCGCAATATAACTCCGATCTGGTCTCTTGGGCAGCGATCGGTGCGCGGACGACTGAGTCGCCACAACACAGACAACTCGCTTCGGGGTTATCAATGCCGGTTGGCTTCAAAAACAGCACTCAAGGCGATATCTCCGTTGCGGTCAATGCGATTCTATCCTCGAACGGCGAACACTCTTTTCTGGGGATTGATGGATACGGCGCTCCCTCTGTTGTGCGAACAACGGGCAATCCATACACCCATATCGTGATAAGGGGAAGCAATACGGGCGCAAATTATGATTCACAAAGTGTCCAAGAGGTCCAAGCGATGCTGACGGAGGAGGACCTGCCTCCAAACGTTGTTATAGATTGCAGCCACGGGAATTCGGAGAAAGATTACAGCAAGCAACCCGCTGTTTTTGAGGAGATATTGAAACAGATTCGTGACGGAAATGATGGGATCGTGGGAATCATGCTGGAATCAAATATTAACGCTGGGAGCCAGAAAATACCTTCTGACCTAACCGGGTTTGATAAGTCCACACTTGAGTACGGCGTTTCCGTCACTGACAGTTGTATTGATTGGGAGACAACTGCTTCGCTGCTTAAAGAGGCGCATAAAAGCCTCGCTTAGGCGATTTGAAAGGGATACGGGAAATCTTTATGGCATGGTATGAAACCTTCTTTGATGAGAACTACCTCAAGGAGTACGCAAGGGGGCTTACGCCTGAGCGGGCCCAGAAAGAGGCGGATTTCATCGACAGGACGCTGAATCTCCCGCAGACTGCTGAAGGTGCGCGAATTTTAGATCTGTGTTGTGGGCACGGCAGGCATACCGTTGAACTCGCAGCAGCGGGCTATTCGATGGTTGGACAGGATCTCTCAACCATCTTCCTCGATCTTGCGAAAGATGCCGCTGCAGCGCGCGATCTTCAGATTCGATTTATCCACGCCGATATGAGGCAGATTCCATTTGAGGGCGAGTTAGATGCGGTCATCAATCTGTTCTCGGCTTTTGGATATTTTGATGACGATGCGGAGAATCAGAAGGTCCTCGACGCCGTTGGGAGGGCGTTAAAGCCGGGGGGGAAGCTCCTCATTGACCTCCTCAATACTCTGCGGATCATCCGTGATTTTCTGCCTCAAAGTTGGGACGAACTTCCAGATGGTACAGTTGTCCTGACTAAACGAAATTACAATATCCTGACAGGGTATAATGAAGAATGTCGCACCTACATCGCTCCCGACGGTAGCAAGCGGGAAATTCACCTGGCTTTACGGTTGTACTTCTATCCTGAGTTGACAAAGATGCTTAACCGTGCAGGCCTTGCGCCGATTCAAGTGTTCGGCGGTTTTGATGGTAGTGAGTTCACGTGGGATTCGAAGCGGATGATTGTTCTGGCTGAAAAGCAGCGCGAAGCATAAGTACACCTAAAAGGAGTGGATCAGAGAGTTAAAAGAAAATCCTCTATCACGTTTTACGTTTCACGCATCACGACACGCATCACGAAAGGAGGTGATGAAGGTGGGGTTGACGGCTACCGACGAACCGGATTTACGTGATATTGAAAGCAATCTTACATCGTTAGAGCAACAGAGTGAAGAGAGTACAACTACAAAAAAGGAGAATCACACTGTGTCTGAGAAAGTTTATATTTTTGATACAACCCTGCGAGATGCCGAGCAAACACCCGGTGCTGCGCTGAATCTTGAGGAAAAGTTGGAAATCGCGAAGCACCTCGCAAAACTGAAAGTCGATATTATCGAAGCCGGTTTCCCCGTCTCATCGCCCGGCGATTTCGATGCAGTGACGCGCATCTCTAATGAAGTAGAGGGTCCGGAAATTTGTGCGCTTTCGCGCGTGGTTGAGAAGGATATCACCGCGGCATGGGGAGCAATTAAGGACGCACGAAGGCCTCGTATTCACACGTTTGTCGGTACATCACCTATTCACCGGGAACGTATCACGCGGACATCGCCCGAGGAAACATTGAAAATGGCGGTCGATGCGGTCGCCTACGCGAAGGAACTATCCGCCGGACACCTCGATGCAACTATCGAATTTTCGCCGATGGACGCCGGACGCACGGAGCCAAGCTATCTTTATGAGGTGGTCGAGGCGACGATCGCGGCGGGCGCGACGGTTGTCAATATACCCGAAACGGTGGGCTGGACTGTGCCCGCTGAATTCGGGAAATTGATCGCGGACATCAAAGCGAATGTCCCCAACATTGATCAAGCGATCATCAGTGTCCACTGCCATAACGACCTCGGATTCGCTGTTGCGAACAGCCTCGAAGCGGTCGAAAACGGGGCAAGGCAGATCGAGTGCACAATCAATGGACTTGGTGAACGCGCTGGCAACACCTCGCTTGAAGAGGTTGTAATGGCAATCCAGACCCGTCGGGACTATTACAGCGACTACTATACCGACATCAATACGAAAGAGATCGTTCCGATTAGCCGTCGCGTCAGCCGGACGATGGGAATACCCGTTCAACCGAACAAAGCAATCGTTGGTGAGAATGCTTTTGCACACAGTTCTGGCATCCATCAAGACGGTGTTATCAAGCAGCGAAACACCTTTGAGATTATCGATCCGGCAGATGTCGGTTGGCAAGAGAGTCAGATTATCCTCAGTCCGCGGTCCGGACGTAACGCCCTCCGGCACCGCTTGGGTGCACTCGGCTATGAGGTGACTCAAGAGCAGCTCGAAAAGATTTACGAGCGATTCCTCAGTGTCGCCGATAAGAAGAAAGAGGTTCACGATGCCGACCTTGAAGCGATCATGAGAGACGAGGTTCGCTCGATCCCCGAAACCTTCCAATTGGAGTATATTCAGGTGGTCAGCGGAACGAGGATCTCTTCAACAACGACCGTGGGCGTCCGTACCGAAACGGGCATCGTTGAAGAAGCTTCCACCGGCGATGGGCCTGTTGATGCCGCCTACAAAGCAATTGACCGGGTCGCCAAGATCCCCCTCTTGCTCACGGACTACAACATCAGGGCTGTAACCGAGGGGAAGGATGCTATCGGTGAAGTTACAATCAGGGTGCAGGACAACGGGCATGTGATTAATGGGAACGGTGCAAGCACGGATATTATTGAAGCGAGCGCGAAAGCCTACATCGATGCTATCAACAAGGTTGTCCACCTGCGCTATGAAGAGTAGCAAACAGGAGATCCGTAAACAGAAAAGCCGTAGGGGCACAGTATATTGTGTCTCTACGGCTTTTTTAAATTCTATGGATAGGTACTTCACGTAAGCATTTCCCGCCTTGCTATATCTAACCCCCGTTCTACTATCAGTGAATTGACCTGCCTCTTCCGTTCATTCCTGCTCCGTTGTTGCTCTCCACAGAAACCCGCTCAGCAAGTCGTTCGCCTGTATCGCCCCCAGAGAATTTCTCAGAAAAAATCGAACCTTTTATCCTATCGTTTGCCTAACCCTAACGAAAATCGATTTTCATAAACTTGCAGTAAACTCATTTCATTTTATCTTACGGAGGGATATATCATGTTTTTCACGTTGCAGAAACCCAACCCATCAAACCCAAAATTGAATCGCTCATTCGTTGGTATACTTACCATCGGTTTGGTCTTGATAAGTGCTTACTTCATTTCGGCGCAAGAGGATACGCGCCCCGATCGTTCCAGTCGAGAACAGCGAACGCGTGGGGAACGCGGCGAGAGAGGGAGAGGTCAATTTAATGTCGCAGAGATGGTCGAGCGACAAACGCAACGCGCCATTGAGAATCTGAATCTTTCTGACGAAGAGGGTGCTGTACTCGTGCCGAAAATCAAAGCCATAGCACAGCATCGCCTGGAGCAACGCCAAACGTTGCGACCACTTACACAAACCCTGCGCACCTCAGTTGACGGCGAGGATAAAGCAGCAATTAAGTCCGCGCTCGACGCGCTTAAGGCACAGCAGAATAAACAGAAGACGAAAGCCGAAGCGTTAGAGAAGGAATTGGTCGAACTATTAACCTTGCGCCAAGAAGCTCAGTTGACGATCGCTGGTATCGTCAACAGCGATGGTGGAGCCGGTGGATTTGGTGGTCGTCGGGGGCGCCTCGGTGGTGGAGATGGACGCCGTGGTGATAGACCGGATAGACCACGCGGTAATTAATAGCATGGCGATTTAAGCGAGCGGCTAAGGGGAGTTGCGGAGATGTATCCTTCCTTTAGCCGTTCTTTCCTTAATACAATACATTTAGCATCAAAGGATATGTAAATGAACAGCCAAACATCCCTCAACGGACTTATTTTTATCGTCATTATATTTGCTGTATCTGCGTGTGGTAGCACGAAGTTGCTGGATATTGAGAAAACTTCAAGCGTCTTAAATCTGTCAGAGTCTCAGCGCAGGGCGGTGCAATCCAAAGTGCAGCAGATTGAGGAGATCGTTGAAGATTACGAGTTAGAGAAGGAAACGTTGGAAGCCGGGTTCGCGGAAAGACGGAATCAGATGCGCAGCGGTGGGGTGGTCGGAGGTCGTGGACGTGGCAGAGTGCGTGGCGGTTCCCAGAACCAGATGCAGACGTTCTATCAACAGCGCGCAGCCTTCCAAAAACAGATTGATACGTTAGTTGTGGAGATCCAAGAAAATCTCAATAAAGAACAGAAAGAGAAATTCGCCGAGATCAAGCTGCCCGAACTAAAATTACCCGAAATGGGACGGCGTGGCGGGTCTGGCGGTGGTCGCAGACGCGGTGGAGGTCAAGGTGGGTTTGGTGGTCTGGGCGGATAACCTCCGAACCTATGCACCCAATGCTTGACATCTTCAATTTACACGAGAACTCACAATGAGGAGACAATTATGACACAACGATTTACTCATTTAGCGAACACATTTTTATATATTACTATCATACTGATCATACTTCTGAGTAGTAATATAGTCGGGGCAGAAAATCACGGAGCAGCGACTCAAGCGGAATGGCACCAATGGCGAGGCGCGAATCGGGATGGGGTATCTCTCGAAACGGGGATCCTCAAGGCGTGGTCCAAGGCGGGACCGAAAGAGTTGTGGCGACTTCCGCTGGGTGATGGTTTTTCAGGGATCTCAGTTGCGAACGGACGCGCCTATACCATGTTTGCCAAGGGCGAGGACGAGGTTGTCCTGTGTCTTGATGCGGAAACAGGGAAGGAGCTTTGGCGATATCTTGACGATTGGTTTTACACGGAACGTCAGGGCGGAAACGGACCACGCTCCACACCGACGATTGATGGCGATACGGTTTACGTCCTGAGTGCCTTTGGGCGACTCGTTGCACTCAACGCAAATACAGGAGAAGAGCTTTGGGCGCACGATTTCACAAAAGCATTTTCGAGTTCAATGCCGCGCTGGGGTTTCTCGACATCACCTGTTATTGAGGATCACCGTTTGCTCGTTGAGGTCGGTGGCGCAAACGATAACGCTATTATTGCTTTTAACAAAGGGACCGGAGACCGTATTTGGGGGAGGGCAACTTCTCCTTCCAGCTACTCCTCCCCAATTCTTGTGACCGTCAACGGTGTCCGACAGGCACTCTTTTTCGCACGGGATGAACTTCTCGCCGTTTCACCCGAAGATGGAAGTGTGTACTGGCGTTATCCGTGGTATGGTGGACGGAATAGTGACAATCGCGTAACGCCGGTCTTCATCTCACCTGATAAGATTTTTATTTCGTCTCGGAGTGGTGATGCCGGGGTTGTCCTACGGATTATCGGGGCAGATGCCGATATGCGCGTCGAAGAGGTCTGGCGCAGCCATACGATGATTAATGGCTTTTCCACAACCGTACTTTATGACGGTTACATCTACGGTTTCTCAAACACCATTTTTAAGTGTATCAACGCTGATACAGGTGAGGAGAAATGGAAGACCCGTGGGTTTGGTCAAGGCACGGTTATTTATGCAGATCGACACCTTATTGTGCTTGGTGAAGATGGGAATCTCGCACTCGTTGAAGCGACGCCGGAGGCATATCGCGAAGTTGCACGGACGCAGGTCTTTTCTGGACGGTGCTGGACCGCCCCCACACTATCTGATGGCAAACTTTACTTACGAAACCACCAAGAGATAGTCTGCTTGGACTTAAGAGATCGTGGGGAATAGTCAGTGAAAAATATCATTGCCCTGTCAATTTTGGGTATTATCATTCTGGGGTTCATCATATATTTCGTTATCTCCCAAATGGGCAAGAGTGATACAGTCCTCAAATCGTTCCAACTGCCACAAAAAGTGTCTTCATCGAAGTCCGCTTTCTCCCTACAAGAGCGGGCTTTTTCGTTCCACCGAGGTCCAGAAGATTACGAGGTTATCGCCGAAAACAACATATTTCGACCGCTCGGTTGGAAAAGAGAGGTCCAATCATCAGAAGAACCCGCCCCAACGGTCGCGCCTGAACCGATTCTCGAAATACCACCATCTCCGCCGACTTATACACTCGTGCTGACCGGGATTGCAAGAAGCGGTTCAGACTGGGTTGCCGTTGTCGAAGACCGGAAACGGGTTGAAGGGACATTTCTCCGGCGTGGTGAAACCCTGAAAGACGTGCGCGTACAAGATATTATGTCCGAACATATCACGCTAACTCGTGATGGAACGACCCTCCAACTTGCGTTGGGCGAGAGTATTGAATACGGGGTGGATGGACGGCTACGATTTGGCACCGCCGGTGCCGCGAAGATATCGAAACTTGCCAACGGAGCGAGTGCAGATGCGGATAGTGATGATGACAGTAGACAGAGCCTCATTGAACGGATGCGAGCGAGGAGACAGAGGGAATTAAATCAATGACACAATCTCTGAAATGGGTATTCCACATCAATTATTCGCTGCTCTTTCTCCTCGCGGTATCTATTTTAGTAACGGGTGAAAGTGATATTGCGGAAGGGGAAACCGAGCCGAAACAGATCTCGATGCGGTTCAAAGATGCCTCGCTCGACCATATCTTGGAATTTTTCTCCGATGCAACGGGTTACACCGTTGTCAAAGCAGCAGATCTGGATATGCGTGTGACCATCATTAGCCCCGACGATCTGCCGGTGGACGAGGCGTTTTCGGTGTTGAACACTACCTTGGCAATCAAAGGATATACCAGCATCGTTAATGGGCAAAGTGTAAAGATCGTCCCGTTGGAGGAAGCGAAGCTTGAAGCGACGCCTATACAGGTTGGGAGCGATCCGGAAGGGATTAAATCTGAGGATACCATTGCCACGCAGGTGATGCCACTCTCTTCGGCGGATGCGACCCAACTTGTCAAAGACCTCAAGGATTTTGTGCCACAGTACGGTGTGATGACCGCCTACGGTCGGAGCAATACATTGATCATCACCGCATCCTCGGCGAACATCAAGCGGTTAGCTGAAATTGTGGAACAACTTGACATTTCAATGGCGGACCGGATCAAGCTTGAGGTGTTTTCGTTGCAATATGCGGATGCGACCAAGTTAGCCGAAGTGATCACCAAACTGTATGAGAAACCGACCGACACCGAAGCCGCAGCGGAACAGGAACGGCAGCAGCGGGGACGCCGTGGCGGGTTCGGCAATCGGGGTCAATTTGGTCGAGATGGCGGAGGAGGCGAGACTACAACTGAGGAAAGTAGCCCTACAGAGGGCGGTGCGCTACAGCTGCTCGGCGAAGTCAAAGCGGTCGCCGATGAAAACACCAACTCGCTCATCGTGTCTGCCAGCCAACCCAACCTCACAGTTATTCGTGGACTTGTTTCCGAGTTGGATACGCAACGCTTTTCTGAACCGGAAACACGTGTGTTCTCCCTAAAATATGGCGATGCAACGGAGATTGCCAGTGAACTCAACCAAGCCTTTTCGAGTGCCGCGCGCAATGTATTTAACACTGGGTTTGGCGGCGGATTTGGTGGTGGCAGAGGCAGAGATAGACGTTTTTTTCAGGAACAGCAGAGCGCCAGCGAGCAGAGCGGAGCAGGCGTCCTCGGTCTGCCAGAATTGGTTGCAGTGCCGGATGCACGAACCAATTCTGTGATGGTAACAACGACCGCAGAGCAGATGGAGGCTGTCGGCAAGCTGATCGAACAACTTGACAGAGACATCGCGGACTTCGCCGAGGACACCCGGATTTTCACCCTTGAACACGCGGACGCGGCAAATGTCTCAGCGGTGCTCAACGAACTCCTCTCCACCGAACTCTTTGAGCGTCAAGCAGCGAATCGCACCAGTTTCGTTGGCGGCGGCTTTGGTGGGTTTGGCGGCGGATTCGGAGGCGGGTTTGGCGGTGGCTTTGGTGGCGGAAGATCAGCCGCCGGTGCATTAGGTTCAGGTGCACAGACCGCGGATGCTGCCCGTGGACTCACAGGCAATGTGAAAATCGTCGCTGACGAGGAGACAAACGCCCTTCTGATCACTACATTCGTCCGAAATTTTCCCGCCGTTGAAAAACTGGTCGAACAGCTCGATGTGCTGCTCCCCCAAGTCCTCATTGAGGCACAGATTATTGAGGTGACACTTGATGATGATAGTGCGTTCGGGGTCGAGTGGATGTGGGAGCAGGGGACAACCCGCGACGATAAAACCTATCAGCAGGAGGGAACGACCGATTTCGGGTTGACCGATGAGATTTTCGGTCTGAAATACGGTATCCTCTCCAGCAAATTGGACACAATGCTTCACGCCCTGACGAAGGACACGAAGGTTAATATCCTCTCTACACCGCGGATCATGACCAAAAACAATCAGGAAGCGGTTATCAACGTCGGTCAAGCGGTGCCGTTCCTTGTCAGTACGCAGGAGACAGCGACCGGTGGCATCCTAACCAGCACAGACTTTCGGGATGTCGGTGTCATCCTGACCGTCACGCCGCGGATCAATCGATCCGGAACGGTTTCTCTCGATGTGAACCAACAGATTAACAGCTTGGTCGAATTTACGCTGTTCGATGCCCCGATCATCTCCACACGCGAGGCGTCGGCGTTTGTGACGATCAAGGACAAGCAAACGATGGTGATCGGCGGGATGATCAAGGACGACAAGACGGAGACCGTCCACAAGATACCGGTGCTGGGCGATATTCCGCTGTTGGGTAAGTTGTTTCAGCGAAGGGATACGCGGGTTGAAAAAACGGAGTTGATGGTATTCATCACGCCGCATGTGGTCTACACCGATGCGGATGCGGATCGGGTGACAGCAGAGCAGAGAGAGAAATTACATCTACAAAATGGCAGAACGGGCAACTAGGGTCGAATGCATAAATTCTACAGCCCTTATAGAAACGACCTTCTCACCGGCTAGTACTAAAGGCTAATAGGTGTTCTGCACCTGGACCCCAGCCCGAGCTCTCCGACGCAGCCGGTCAAACATCATAACGTTTTTGGATTGAATCGCCCGGTTCTTACGTTTGAGGTGCCGACGATAATCCGTGGACTCGCGTCGCCTGACGTCCTGTCGTGCCGGTTGTGTTTTTCCATGTGGCAAGCCAAGCCACGCTGTCCCGCGATGAAACGCATAACGATTTTCAGCATCGCGGGCGATGACCGTCGCCGTGCCGCGTAAGCCATCGGCGATGAAAATACCGCGAAGATCGGTTTCACCTGAGATGAAATGCCCAGCTGCAGAACCAACCGCCTTGACGTGGACTTTCGATTGGTATTTCCCAGCGACTGCGTCTCGTACATTGACACGCACCCGCCCGCTGACCGTGCCCTCCTGCACCTCAATCTCCAACGGCGTAATCAAGATTAAACCGCTTGTGAATAGGTTATCTCCTCGACAGATGGCGAGATATGCCCCCTCTTCCGTGAGTGGCAGAGCGATTTCGCGGCTTTTGTCGATGTAATCTTTCCCGTCGCCGAGTGGAACGGTTTGGTTGACCTCTGGCTCGATTCCCGCGAGACGCGCTTGGGTCACCTGACTTAGGTTTTTCTCCCTCAGATAGAGTTTCATCAGGTCAACCCGGTACACCTGAATCACAGCTGTTTTGATATTGCGATATTTGAGCGTCAACGCCACATCCGTATCCGGTCGCTTGATAGTGACTTCGGGAAGGGCAATCCGCTGCGCTTCGAAGTAGGCAATGGACTCGTCGGCGTCGGGGTAGATTTTCCTAACCTTGTTGTACCATGTTATCGCCTGTTCCGGTTTCTCTTGGACGTGATAAATCTGTCCGAGAATGTATCGCGCAAAATCGCGGTCTTCACTTTCGCTTGATGCGACGGTGGTCGCTGCCCCGATGGCTTTCTCGTGGGCGTGTAGCGAGAAAAATCCGAGTGCCTCCATGTACTGAAAACTGCTCAGTAGATCGCTCTCCGGATAGCGTGCCTGATTCAGTTGGCATAGTTGTACCGCAGTCTCAAAATCTTCCACATCCATCAAAACGTTCGCTAGTGAAAATCCTGCATCATCAGCGAGCGGGTTCGTCGGATACAAGGTCAAGAATTGGTAAAGCGTCTTTGCCGTTCGCGCGAGTATTTCCCGTTTTGTTACCGTTTGTGGTTTCCCATCGGTGTTTTCCTCTGTTTTCTCATCTTTCCTTGCGTAAAGAGCTTGAGAGAGCGCGAAGTAGGCAGGGATGGTTGCGGCGGTGTCGGGGTACTCACGCCATAACGCCTCCATGAATCCAAGCGAACGCAGGAATTTCCCTTCATCCTGAAGTGCGGCGCTGACATTGGCATCATTCACAAAACTGGATTCAATCGTCGAACGGTGGACAAACGTCGCCCGCTCAAACTCCCCAATATCCCGATATGCCGCCCCAACTGCCCGAATCTTGTCAAATGGGATATACAGTTCGGGATAACGCTCGCGTGACAACTCAAACGTCTCAACCACTTTTCTAGCGTTGTAGTGTGCGCTTGTGGTGTACATCCACAACAACATCTGCATAGTCTCCTTCTTATTGTAAAAGGAGCTGTCCGCGGAAAGTCTTTCAAGCAGCGGAAGCGCGTCGCTATACCGGCCATCGTCAAAGTAGGCTTTTCCGAGCGTATACGCCTCGTTATTGTTCAGGTGGTATTGGTCAGGGGATTTTTCACCGGGGCCTAACACGGTCAATGAGGCCACCGTTCCGATCCATATGTCCCTGGGGTATTGTGCGTCACGGATGATCGTCGGGAGGACGTGGTACTCGCCGGGGGTGTAGCTGATTAACTGATACGTGTAGCGGCTCACGCGCCCCCCGGGCTTATAGTAGAGGTGGATCACCCCGTCTCCCAGTTCGTGATGGTGAAAATTGCCTTTAACACTCCCGTCGATAACGGTCGTTCCAGCGGGAAAATACTCGTCAACGACGAGGTGTTGGTTTTTATCCTGACGATGGGGCAAAAACCCGCGTCTCCCGGGACTAATATCAACAGCGACATCCGTTCTCATCCCGGCTTCCAAGTGTGTAATCTGCGTCGTACTCTGCGCCTCAATCGGTCGGCCCCCATACTCCAGCGGTGCGTGATGGTAACGGCGCGTTATCTGCGTCTTTTTCCAATTATCCGCTGTCTTCGGTTCAGTTCCGACCCAACTTGGAATCAGTGACGAAAACCCGTTGAGTGTAACAAGGTAGGTATACATCCCACGCCCATCAATTCGCATCTCGACGCTGTTCTGCCCATTGACAATGTGAGCCATCGGTACATCGATTAGGTGATTTGCTGAGTCCCGACGCACCACAATCGTTTCGAGCATCTCACCGTTCACGAGTACACTCAGTTTATAGTCGTCTGCGGTGTATTGCGTCTCCTGATAGTAGGTTGCCAGTGCAGCGACAACAGGCCCTTTGGCGGTATAGGGTGAATAACCGTAGTAACGGCGCTGTTCAATCAGATATTCGACCGTCTGCTTGATCCACGGTGAATTTGGGCGGACAGCTTCCAGTCCCAGCAACGCCAATGCGATGGTCTCCACCCGACCTGACTTTGTAAATGACGGCAAAGTTTTTTCCTCTCTCTGGAGCGGTGAAAATGTGGACAACGGGTCTCGATGCTCCAATACATTGAGCATCTCTCCTGCAATTTCCAACCGCTCTAGATTCACAAAGACCAGTGCAGTGTACGCCACCGCAGCGTCGGTCATCTGATTCCGCTGCCGATACAACCGGTTCGCGTATGCGAAATCCGCTTCACCGAGTGTTGAGAGTGCGTGGAGGATGACTGCCTTTGTGTCATTGTCCTTCTGATTGGTTTGAGTGAACGCTGTTTTGAGATAGGCTATGGTTCTTGCAATCGTTTGGCCGTCCACAGCGACACCCGCCTGACTTGCGGCAGCCATCGCCCAAAGATTGCGCGAGGTCACACGGGGATGACTCTCTGATTCTCCGCCGATCCAACTCCATCCGCCGTCACTATTTTGGGTTGTCACAAGCCGTCCAAGGTGCGTCCGCGCCCGCGCAAGCAACTCACGGTTATCGGTAGGGTGCCCGCCCACCTTTTTCACATAGATGAGTGCGTGGGCAAGGGCGAGCAGATCGCTTCCACCGTCGCCGGGCATCTGCACCGTCGATCCGATAGCGATGTTTTGGAGCCATCGAGGCTGGTGGCTCATAGCAAGGTCGAAAATCAATCGTGAGACGTTTGGCCCGATGCTAACTGTGAGTCCCTTCCGCGTGAAGCGTTGGTCGGCTGGGAGTTCAACGTAAACGGCGCTGTCACCGCTCGCCGTGCCGCTCTGCGTATCAGCGTATTCTAGCCCCCATGGACGGATGGGGACTTCACGCTGTATTCCATCGCGCATTGTTCCCGCTGTCGCGGTTGCTTCGATGATGAGTCGGTCTCCGGCGGGGACGGTCGTTGCGTCAAATATAAGTTCGGTTGTGCCCTGCCCCTTTATCGTGAGTTGTTCATGGTCACGTAGGGAGTGACGCGTCCCATCAACAGTGAGAGTGAGTTGAACTTCGGCATCCCCCTCAAAATCGGTCAGATTGTGAAGGCGGACATGTGCTCGAATCTTATCCCCTTCGGTGACAATTGAGGGAGTTTGGATATCAAGGAAAAAATCCTTCCGGGTCACGGTCTGTACGCGAACCTCCCCGACTAGCGTATCGACGGTAACGCCCCGTCCTGTCAGCCGCCACTTCGTGGTCTTCTCCGGCATCGGGATGGTCACGGTTGCCACACCCGCATCGTCCGTGATGACCGCGCCGATCCAGTGTCCAGCGGCTGTAACTTCTTCGCGCACATGCAGCGGATCGGGTTCAAGCGGACCATTAACTGCACCTATACGAGCCGCCTCTACTGCCTGCTCAACTATCGCTAGATCTCTTGATGGGACAGTAGGTTTGAGGATAGGTTTGATAACAGGCTTGCGAACCTGTGGCTCCGAAGAGGCTTCGATAGGTGTGGTAGTGCGGACTGGTGCTGAAAAGATTATCTTTTCTTCAAGCCGTATCTCCTCCTCCAATATCTCTTGAATCACCTGTCGTGTCGGTGGTTCGTAGCGGAAGGTGCAGCTTGAAGCGGCCCGCATCGCCGACTCGCGTCGGATGCCTTGTTGGAAAAAGTGGTTGATCGGCATGAGTGTATCGGGGTAGATGGCGAATAGGGCTTCGTCCACGAGTGCCAATGAAAAGTCCGCTTTAACGGGCTGCCCAAGTTGATCGGTAGCACGAACCTCGACCTTAGCTGTCGCTCCCGGTTCATAAATCGGGAACGGCTCAAAGTTGTAATCGGGATTGGGTTGCTCTTCCTTCCAACTCACCTTCAGATTCAGTTTCCTTTCGACAACGAAGTGCTTCTGTGTCGTGCGGAGTTGCTGACCGTCTATTGCTGCCACTCCAAGATAGAAGTTTGGAAAGTGTGCGTGTCGGACCGTGAACTGAAGTGGATTCATGCCCGATTTTAATACGAGCACATCATAAGCGATGATCCCTTCACCCTCAAACGTGACGAGTGCGTGGGTTTGCGCTAGACGCGAATGGATACGAAGCGTTTCGGAAGCCCCCACTTCCGTTCTCGTGCGCTCAGCGAAGATGCGCAGCTTGGTCTCGTCGCTCTCGTCGGAGATGCGGACGCGACCGGCACCGCTGACAGGTTGACCAAACCGATCCACCCCACTCGCACGGATGATATATGTGCCCCCTTTGGTAAGTGTCAACTGGATTGTACCGATCCCCGATGCGTTGTCCGTTTGGAGGTGATGTTCCTGAATAGTTACTTCCGCAGGTTCCGCCGTGTCTTCACCCTCAAGCCAAGGAATCTGTGACAAGACAGGATGCACGAGAGGACCTTTCTGCTGTTGAACCACCTTAACCGCCAATTTCACCCCAAGCGGTTTCCCATCGGCACCAGTCGTCCGGAGGGTCACGTCGAAAGGCTCGCCGGAAAGGACCAGATCCGCATCAGGTTTGACAGCGATCGAAAATTCGAGGTATGCCAGCATGACGTGAGCCTTAACGCTAACGTTCTCACCCAGAATCGTTCCGCGAAAATGTAGTCGATGTCCGGGCTGCATCAACATCGTATCGAAAATAACCTTCAGTTTCCCTTGGTCATCTGTCTCTTCCGTATAACTTCGACCATCTGGTAGATCGTATTGAATCGTCGCGTGCTTCACAGGTTGACCGTAGTAGTATTGTGCCGAAAAGGTGGCTTCAACCTGTTCGCCGCGGAAATAAACATCGCGTGGAAAATCGAGTGCCAACTGCACCTTTTCGAGTTGAAATCGTTCAACACGAAACTTCCCGATAAATGTGCGTTCCGTACCCTTCGCATCGTATGGCGAAACCTGAATGCGATACTCGCCAACGGGGGTGTCCGGATCAAGTTGCATCTGGGTATCGAATCCACCGAATTGTGAGAGTTCGACCGCTTCCTCACGGATGGAGCGGCCTTGTGCATCAATCACCGAGAGCTTATATCGCACGCCATCAGGCACGATATAGGTCCCTTCCTTGACATCGCGGAGGATGCCGCGAATCGAAACATGGTCCCCCGGACGGTATGCTGGGCGATCGGTGTAAATATAGCAGCGCGGCGTCAGTCCTGTACTGAATCCAAGTCCTGCGAGATCTAATCCATCCGCGGCGACATGTCTATCTTTAGCGACAAACGTTGTCACCCGACTCGCATCCTTGAGGCGGTTCTCCCCAAGCGTGTCTTCTAGGATGGCGTTTTCGGTCACATGAAGCACGCCATCTGTTCCGGTAAATCCCTCAAAGATGACTTGTGAACCGTCGCTCACAAGCACTTTGGCATCGGCGACGACCTCGCCCTTCAACGTATCTTGCACGAATACAAGCATTTCCCGACGTGACGTTTTGGTGATGACTTCGATGTCGCTGCGGATGAGGAGCGTTGTTGATTCCAGATCTGCCTCTCCGAGTTGTACGGCGTAGACGCCCGCTCCCTCAATCGGGATGTCAATATTGAGTTCAAACGGTTTATACTTCTGATAGTCTGGTACGCGGTATTCCCACGTTTTGTCCGGCGCAATTAACGCGAGGTCAAGGTCTTCAACCCCTTTCACATCGTACAGCTCGCGCCAGTAGGCTTCGAGGTTGAGTTTGTAGAGATTTACGGTAAGGGTTTCAATATTCCGCAGTGAAACGTGGAGCTCCGCTGGCTCATTTGTGCGAGTCGTTCGTTCTGTCACTAGTTTCAAATGCTTTTCCGTCAACCGACGAATGCGCTCTTGTGCTTGCACGTGCCACCGCCCCCATGTCAATTTTCGGTAGGATTCAAGCGCGTTCTCAAGATCACCCATCTTCTCCTCGTAGGTCTGCCCAATCCGAAAGAGCGCGAGTGAGGATTCATCACTGTTCGGATATTTGCTGACCAGTTTTTCCCACACCGCAATTGCGGGCAACGGCTCAGCGTTGTGCAGATGAATCTGACCATAGATTAACATGATCTGCGGAACACGCTCATCCAACGGGTGTTGCGCCTGAAATTGATCGAGTGCACGCACCGCTTCGTCATACTTCTCTTCGGCAAGAAGTGTCACTCCGAGTTGAAATTCGGCGTTGATAATCTGCTGCTGTGCATCTGTCCACTGTGGCCCATTGGGGAACTCTCGGATGTACCGATTCCACGCTTCAATCGCATGGGTGTACTTTCGCTGACCGAACCGTATCGCCCCAATCTGAAAGGTGGCTGACATTCGCAGTCGATGGCGATGTTCGGTGAACGATTCGCTTGAATCTTCAGCACCCCGTGTTTCGGGAGCGATTTTGAACCCTTTATTGTCTAAAAAATCTTGATAGGCGCTGAGGGCTTCTTCGCTTCGCCTACGCTGCTGATACGCCGTCGCAATTTCGTGTGCCAGCGTCATTGACCGCCGGTCATCGGGGAAATCGACCTGAAAACGTCTGGCACATTGTACGCCAAGCGCCAACGCCTCGTCTGAAACGGGAGCGGGGAACTGGTAGGTGCGGGGCAACAGGAATCGTGCGTCCTTGAGTAGGGGGCGGACTGTTGCCTTTTCATCATCAATCAATTTTATCAGATCTTCAAGCGTCGATTGCGCTGATAGGTGTTGGTCCATGGCAAGCTGACACGCAGCGAGATGGTATCGCACCTGATAGCGGTGATTTCCCGGCGGTTTATTTGTTTCCGGGCGCTGTACCGAACCGGCTGAACGTCGAAAATCGGAGTCAAATTCAGCAAGGTAGGTTTGATAGTCGTTCGCTGCCTGTTGGTATTTCTCCTGTAACTGCATCATACGACCGAGACGAAAAGTCACCACCTCGCGCAGATCACGATCAATCTCCAGCGTCAATACCTTCTGATATAGGTTATAAGCCTTCTGATAGTTCGGTGGAGGGGCATCTAGGTCACCCTTTTCCGGTTTCCGTGAGAGGGTTTCGGCAAGTTCGATATAGACTTGGGCGATTTCTGACTTGCGGTCTGACGAAAGCAGTCGGTCGACCTCGGCGCTGTAAATAGCTTCAGCCTGCTCAAACGCTTTGAGATTGAAATGGCACGTGGCTCGGAGGAATGTGGCTTTTCGCGACCACGCCGAATTTGTTGGGTATGCCGTTAGAAGTTGGTCGCACGCCTGAATGGCACTGGTGTAATCTTCATTGTAGAATAGCGCGAGTCCCTTGAGATAGAGCAGGTAATCACGTCTCTCATCTCCCGCAGCGAGGGCGACGTCAATCTGTGCGACAGCATCTGTAAACTGCTTTGATTGTAAAGCGGATTGGACACGATTGTATAGGTGTTGATCGGTGGGATCTTGCGCGATACTTACATGGGCAACGACTAGGAGAGCGAGTGCAATCAGGGTGAATTTTTTCATAATAATCCTCCTCAAACGATTTTGAATTCTAATAACTCAGTTGTACATTTGTATAATGATTGGCAAGGTACTCATATAAAGCGCACGAGTTTGACCTGAATCGGTGACGCTTGCGTTTCGAGCAATTTATATGCCATCGGTTCTATCACCGACAATACTTGCCAAGAAGGGGACTTCCGCGTCTGGGTGAACCTTCGGGATATCCTGAAAAAGGCAAAATCGTCAGTCTGGGTTGTACGCTTTGGTGCAGGAAATGAGATCCTGTGAGGTTAGCAATTTATGTGGTGAGATGGTTGCGCGGAGGCGGTTTGACCGCCCGGTGTTCGCGAGGAAATTGAGCAGCTGGTGAAAAAATACGAGGCGGTCTGAAAGGAATGACGTTAGTGTGTGATTCAAGAGGCGTCAACCCCTAATGGGGTGGATAAATTTGTAGTGACGACTTCGTTCAGGAGTGACAAAAGTCGTCACTACAAAGTTGACAAAGCATCTGACCATTCAACCCCGCATGATGGATTCAACCTCTGGCAGCACCGCTTTGACCGCCGCCTGATCAACGCCTGCAGCGACCCCATCGTAGCTGGCGGTGCGGATCATCTCGACGAGGTTGTTGCCGAGTTGTTCCATCGTCCAACCGATTGAATCGGGGACGGTCGCTGTATCGAGGTGGTGTTGCTCGTTTCTGCCGGACGGATCGTAGTGGTAGTGTGGGTCCTTTCGGAAGCAGTCGAACCGAAGCAGCTGCACCGCTTCACCATCGACATCGCCGTAGACGCGGACAGCGGGACCGCCGTCGCCGGTTATGGTCCGGTTATCAACGTGGAGTTCAACCCCACCGACTTGGAAAACCTTTTCCTGACTCATAGTAGAAATCCCTCCTTACCGTATCGGATAGATGACCAACATTATATCATCTTCTGTGAGATAACACAATCACCTAAATTTTTCTTGGCACGACCCCCTTTTGGTGATAGAATAGCACAAATTCCTAATCATTGAAAATTGGAACGTTTCTGGTGACTGTCCTTTGTATCAGTCCTGATTGGCTTGGCGAGACATATCCAAGCCCCCTCTATGCTTTGTAGTGGATTTGTCGATCCGCTACTAGCGATAATGCCCCAACGGTTTTCACGTTTCACGCATCACGTTTTACGCCACGGAGGTTATCTATTATGTTAGCTATCGGTATTTTCGCGCCTTACGGAACGGATCATGACCGCAACATCGCCTTTTGTCACGATACCGATGTCCACCACATCGTCTTGGGTGCGGCTGGAATCGGTGAAGGCTCCGACGGTATCCCCTCAGCCGAGGCGCTGCAGGAGCTCGTTGATAAATACGCCGCTGCGGGAATCACGCTCGCTGCGCTCACACCCGCACGGATTCGTCAGGCTGCCTTCTCTGACCCTGACATCCAAAGGGAAGAGGTGGGGACCTTCAGCCGACTCATCGAAAATATGGGCGCCGCCGGCATCCCCTACGTTCACCTTTATCTCAACGTGGATCCATTGAGTTCTGACGACGAGAGAGAGGGGCTCTGGGGCGGTTTGGTTGAGGTTTATAACCAACTCACCGATGTCGCCGAAGCTGCGGGTGTCAAAATCTCCACCCACCATTTCCATGTGCCGGACCGCCTGCTCTGGAACTACGAAACGATGTCACGGCTCTTAGGCGAAGTAAATAGCCCCGCGAGTGGTGTTACATACTGCCAAGGGAAATCCCAGATGGCAGGCGACGATTTGGTGGAAGATATCCTGAACTACCGAGATCAGATCTTTATGTTCCATATCCGTGACGTTGTGACAAAAGTTGAGGGCGACATCTCACCGGAGGTCGAAAAACGTCTGGCAGACATCGGTTACCTTGAAGTGGCTTTTGGTACGGGTGAAGTCGATATGGTCGGTTCGATCCGCGCGCTCAAGCAGATCAACTATCAGGGACAAATCTATCCCGAACACTATCCATCTATCGCCGGCGATTCCGCCGCCGGACTCGCTTGGACGATAGGCTACATTCGAGCTTTGGACGAGGCAGTCGAAGGTTGAAAAATTGACCTTTTGTTTTCAAATGCAGGGAAGTGATGGTGATTAACCGCACCACCACACGCTTATGGCAAAATATCCAAATATCGTACTGATGGGAATCGATTCCCTCCTCGCAACCCACATGAGTTGCTACGGCTACCACCGACTCACAACACCGCACATCGATCGGTTCGCGCAGGGCGGGACGCTCTTTGAACGCACCTACAGCGCACATGTTCCGACCACCAGTGCCTATGCATCGATGCTCACGGGTATGGATGTTTTCGGGACACAGGTGGTCGCGCTCCGGCACAAGGGACCGCTCAGACCGGAGGTCAAGACCCTGCCCGAAATCCTTCGAGAGGTCGGCTATGAGACAACCTGTGTCGGTTTCAGCGGAAATCCCAGTTCGCGCGGATTCGATAACTACCTGAACTATTCAGGGTGGGGAAGTTGGGACGAGGGTCCCAGTCCAAAAGCGCAGAATCTCAACGAGGTTACAATCCCCGAACTGGACCGTCTCGTCGCGGGAGGCAAACCGTTCCTCCTGTTCTTGCGCCACATGGACCCGCATTCCCCGTATCTCCCACCGCCCCCGTATGAGCGGATGTTCTATCACGGCGACGAGTGTGATCCGTCCAACAGGTCAATGGAGCCGGTAATGGGTTTCAAGCCGTTCTGCGACTACTTTGCGAGGTGGATGCCGCCCGGTGTTACGGACAAGGATTATATTATCGCTCAATATGACGGCGCGATCGCCTATATGGACGCTTGCATCCAGACCATATTTAACGCCTTGGAAGCGCACGGTATCTTCGACGAAACCATCGTCGTTGTCAACGGGGATCACGGTGAGACGCTCTACGATCATGAATGCTGGTTTGACCACCACGGGATCTATGATGTCACCCTGCATGTGCCGTTGATTATCCGCTATCCGGGCAAAGTTCCCGCTGGCAAACGGGTAAGCGGCTTTAATCAGCATAAGGCGCTGGTGCCGACTGTCCTTGAATTAGCGGAGATCGAAACAGGTATCGCGTTCGATGGGGTGAGTCTGATGCCGTTGGTTAAGGGCGAGATCCCCTCCTACGAAAGCGAAATTTATATCACGGAATGCACCTGGATGCGGAAGCACGGTTGGCGCACACCGGAATGGAAGTTGATTATCGCCTTAGAGCCGGATTTCCATTTCAAGCCGCCGGTCGAACTGTACAATCTCATTGAGGATCCCGACGAAAACAACAATCTCGCCGAAATATATCCGGACGTTGTAGCGATGCTCGAAACACGAATGCAGAAATGGATTGCGAAACGTGAGGCGGAAACGGGTTTCAGGAATCCGATCATGACACAGGAGGACTGGCACGGTCATGAGGGGTTGGGGCACTTCAAGACCTCCCAACAGGCGTATGACACGCTGCATATCGGCGAACGGGGCGAGGCAGCGCGGCGACAGGTAGCATTAAAAAAATAACGTTCATGTAAAAAATCAGGCAACAGAAACCGAAGTTTTTACCAAAAACTTTGGTTTCTCTTAGCGCAAATGATTTTCACGTTTCACGCATCACGTTTCACGTTTTCTTTTGACATGAGCCTTCACTAATTTGTACCTATAGAGAGGTATTCCCATGCACCTTACAGAAAAACAACTCAACTTTTTCCACACCTTTGGGTTCATCCATGTTCCACAGCTTTTCAACCCGGACGAGGTCGCTTGGATTACCGAAGAGTTTGAGCATGTCCTCGATACTTACGGAAAGGGCAATGCACATGACGGTTCACAACGGACCATGATTGTGCCGACAATCGATCACAGCGAAAAGTTGTGTACACTGCTCGATGACCCACGCGTCGTCGGTATCGCATCCGATATTTTGGGGGAAGACTTTAATTACGCTTCTGGCGATGGCAACTACTATAGCGGCGATACCGGCTGGCACGCCGATGGTGGATACCCAGAACTTTTCGCGATCAAAATTGCATATTATCTCGACCCGTTAACCCGCGATACCGGCTGTTTGCGCGTTATTCCGGGTAGCCATCGGCCCGACTCCTTTTGGCGGACGGAAAATGTGGCACCGCGGGATTCGGAAGAACTGTGGGGCGTCCCACCCTCCGAGGTGCCGGGTAATGTCGCCTTAGAGACGAACCCCGGTGATCTGGCGATCTTTTATCACGATACGCTTCACGCTGCCTTCGGCGGCAGCGAGCGCCGGCGTATGTTCACGATGAATCTGATCAGGCAGGGGGTAACGGAGGAAGGGATTGCGCGTGTGGATCAGTACCTCCGCCATCACTGTCCGGTCGCGCACGGGTTCAAAATCGGCGGTATGTACACCGATCTGATGCTGGAGACTGCAAGTCCGGAACGGCTCCGTCATCTGTCTCAGTTGCATGAGCGTCACGCAATCGTTCACCCGCACGACACGCGTCCCCAACCGCTGCCACGCCTGTGATATAGTAGTAGGCATACTCCGTATGCCGTAACACCTGTGCATGCTGCCTTTAGCAAGCAAGATGACGGCAAACACATGAATAAAAAATTACCCTCCCCTCTGGCCTTTGATACCCCGGAGGAAGAAGACGAATTTTGGCAAACACATAGTCCTCTCGATTTTGAGCATGAGGAAGCGAGTATTCCCGAACCACGTCGGTTTGTTCGACTATACGAGACGAGATTTCATAGCTTAGAGGACAGATAGCAATGTCCATCTTTCTCATCGGAATGGATCAGACTGTGGGCGCCCTCCATTTCGGCGACCGTATTGCTTGGATCTGGCGTTCCGGTGCCTACGGTAACCTGCTCCTGCTCGCGATGATTGCAGCGGCGATCATTCTCATCCGATACGCCGCACGTCAGGAGTATTGGCGGAATGCTGCGCGTCAGGTCCGTGGACGACGGTTGGCGATGCTCTCCTTTGGTATTCTATCGGTCTACCTGTTGGTTGGACTGCTCGATAGCATCCGTTGGAGTGATCCGGTGATCAACCCGGACGGGAAACTGACCCGCAACGAGTCGGGTCAACTGATCTACTCCCCGCGAAGGTGGAGCCTGCTCGATCGGATCTGTACGCCGTTACGTGAGAACGCCGAAAAAACCTACTCCGCTCCCCTCGCAACCCACCTCTACACCAAAAGCACGATCCGGCAACCGGACGGGCGGGTCACCCGCGAACATCCGCCGCTACAACACCCACGTTCACACCTCTTTGGGACGGACAAGGTCGGCACCGATGTCTTCTACCGCGCGCTGAAAGGGATTCGGACCGCGCTAATCATCGGTGGATTCACAACGTTGACCGCGATCCCGTTCGCACTCTGCTTCGGTGTGCTCGCTGGCTATTTCGGGGGACGGGTCGATGATGTCGTTCAATATATCTACTCCACCCTCGCGTCCATTCCGAGCATTCTACTGATCGCTGCGTTCATGCTCCTGTTCGGGCACGGTCTGTTTAACCTCTGTCTCATCCTGGGTATCAGCAGTTGGACGGGGCTGTGTCGCCTGCTGCGCGGCGAGACCCTCAAGCTGCGGGAACTGGAGTATATCCAAGCCGCGGAAGCGTTCGGCACAAGTCGGTGGAAGATCCTTCTCAAACATATCGTCCCAAACGTTATGCACATCGTTCTTATCTCCGCGGTCCTACGTTTCAGCGGACTGGTGTTCTTTGAAGCGCTGCTGACCTATCTCCAGATCGGTGTGGATCCGACGACAGGCAGTTGGGGCAACATGATTAACACCGCCCGCTTGGAGTTAGCCCGCGATCCGGTGGTCTGGTGGAATCTGATCGCCGCATTTACCTTTATGTTTGGGTTGGTGTTACCGGCAAATCTGTTCGGGGATGCGGTGCGTGATGCGTTGGATCCGCGCCTGCGAACGGAATAGAAAAAGGAGGATGAAAATGGATATTATGGACACTTTTACAGTGAACGTGACGGGAGGGTTATGGAGCCTGCCTGTCGGTGCAATTGCTATCTGTGCGTCTGTTATTGCGCTCATTGTGCATATTGCCTTTGCGATAGCACTGTTTCGGGATGCGACCAATTTGCCCACTCATAGAAAACCGATTTTCGTGGGTCCCATGATTTGGTTTTTGGGGGCACTCGTCGGGGGCATGTTTGTCGCAGCTATCTACTGGGTCATGCACCATTCACGCTTGAATCAATCGGTGCCCGTAACCCTACCAGAAAATTAAGATAACCCGTGACGCCGGACCCGCAAGATGCCACAGGGCAGTATGAATTGAAAAAGTATCAACTCTGGGAAGAGCGACCTCAGGAGGGTTTCATGCCCTTCCAGTATGACGGGGTGATCTCTGCTGATCCGGGGGTTGACTTTTCGGACGCAATCCAAAACCCTGTTATCGTTTCAATCATGGCTGCAGCGGGGAATATACGTCGGGGGAAGGTTGCAACCCCACCACTGCCCCTGAGTAGACTACTCGTTAAAACTATCCCCCTCTTAAGATGTTGATGACTGATTAACAGTATTTTCTATTCCTTGAAAAACTGATGAAAGTGTGCGATAATAAAGTTTTACCAATGGATTACATCAGGGAGCAACTGAAACGAATCAGACAAGAAATCGCAGGAGATCGCACCGAAATTAGGAAACTGAACCAGAGTCACAATCAACCCAAACGGTGACAATAGCAATTCTTAAAAATAAACTTTTTATTTTTTGTTGCGTTTTATTTCAAATGCTCGTAAAATGGATATTATTCGATAAGGATGCAAGACGTTGATAAGGAGGTTATGTCGTGCGTACAACTATGTTAGTCTTACTTATCTGCGTACTCACACAGATTACTGCTTTCGCTGAGTTGACAAAACAGGATTTGGACGAAATCCAAAAAGTTGTCAAAGAAGAAATCTCTGCGTCGGAACAGCGCACAGACATTAAGCTGGCAGACATAAACACCGAAATCAAGCTGGTACGTAAAGACATTGACGCGGTCAACCAACGTATCGACGCGGTCAACCAACGAGTTGACGATGTTCACAGGCTCGTAACTGGAATCCTTGCAATGATTGCAGTGATTGTAGTCGTTGCAACAGCTATGACGTATGCAGCGAAACAATTGAGTAGCGCGATGACGGAGCAATCAAAATCGCGTGGCGCTGTGGAGAAGATGAGCGAACTGTTAGAATCCAACACGAAATCGAGAGAGGAAACCAATAGATTGCTTGAACAGCGTACCGAAGAAGCAAAGAACCTTTTGCGCAGACATGAGGAATTGGGAGAAGAGACAAAAGCACAATTTGCAAATTTACAAGCGAAAACAGAAGAACTGCAGACGCTCATGGAAGAATTGAGAGATGACTCGAGCACCGACCCAATCGCTCATGCGCCCGCCGATTAAACCCAAACCATTCCTATCGCGCCACTAATCGATAAATGATGCAATCCAATAACCTGATTGTCAGTGCCCTGCTTACCCTCCTTTTCCTATCCTTGCTCTCCTGCGCCGACAAGCCCGCCGAACCCGAACTCACCGAAGAAGATGTTGCCCGGATTGTTGCTGATGAACTTGCGAGTATGGCTGAGGCGGAAAAAACGCCTCTACCGCCTCAAGTGATTGCTGCAACCGCGCTCAGGTCTACGGTCTATCTGCGTATCCAAACAAAACACAAAAACTATTACGGATCGGGATTTGTAGTCGGTAAGGAGATGATTGCGACCTGTGAGCATGTTCTTGAGGGGATGGTGAGCGGAACTGCTGAGTCGGTCTTTGATGAGAGGAAGTATCCAATCACAGAGACTCTGGCTGTCTCGCAAAAGCACGACCTTGCGATTGTAGAAGTGAAAGGGTTCACAGCATCGCCGCTCACGCTTGGCGATAGTAGTTCTAGTTCGGTTCAGGTGGGCGAGACTGTTTATGTAACAGGGAATCCGAAAAAACTCAAAGGCATATTTTCACAAGGGGTGATCAGCGGCATTCGACATGAAGGCAATGAATCGGTCAACGGGAAAGTTTTTCAGATGACCGCCCCGATTTCCCCGGGAAGCAGTGGCGGTCCCGTGCTTAATGGATACCTTGAGGTTATTGGTGTTGCTGGAGGCGATGAATTAGGAGCACAAAATCTCAACTTCGCTGTACCGGTCAATTTCCTCAGAATCCTGCTCTCCACAATCCGCTAAAGCGCCTTCCCACTGCTCTCAATCCAACCTCCTCGTCCGCCAATTGAATTGCCAAGCCCTCAAGCCCGCCAGCAATATCCGCTGTGACTTGTCCATCGTGCACAGAGACCGGAATCGTTGCCCCATTCCCCCGATTGGGTTACCTGCCCAACATCGCAGGGGCGCGGTCCCCTCGCCCATCCCCCAACTATCCAAGCCGTATTAAAACCGCCACTCCAACAACGTCCCGCGATGCCGTGAAACGAGCGCGCCGGTGAGTGTGCCGACCGCTGCGCCGGCAATCACATCGGAGGCGTAGTGCCTGCCCAGATAGATCCGCGTGAATCCGACCAATCCCGCGCCGATATAGAGCGGAATGCGGAGTTTGGGATACCGATTCCCGAGGAGCGTCGCACCGGCGAAAGCGTAGGCGGTGTGCCCCGACGGAAACGCCGGATTACTCGCATCGTCGAGGGGACGCTTACGCCCGATGATCTCCTTCATCCCCCAAACAATCACACCCGTGCTGATGAACGTGGAGGCAAGTAGCCTGCCTGTGTCACGGTGCGTATCGCCGCCGTATGCCATCAGGAGCAGAGAAACCCCCAACATCGTCCTGCCATCGCCAAGATAGGTGCCCAACTCCATAGCGGTGCCGAGCGGCTCAGTTCGTGGCGGTTCATCGTAGATCGCATCGAATATGTCTTGGTCCAACCGAATAAAAAAATTATCTTCTTCGGCGTACCCCGCGACAGAGGTTAGGCAGATGAGGAACACCCACAGGAAAAATCGGAATGTTTGTGTGTTTATCATTGATAAAAGCCCACTACGGTTCAGTATATGGTGAGAATGTGGCGTTGAATAGTGGATTACGGAAGAAACCGAGTTTTGAAGAAAAAACTCGGTTTCAGAGCGAAATGACTTTTCACACAGGCTCTAAAGCCCGCTCATAAACTGAAAAATCTCGTCTCCGTGGCCCGGTAGGTCTTCATGTGCGAAGTCGGGATAGATCGCTAACGATTTCTCCGACGTTATCTTGTTATAAGCCGCAAATTGCGTCGAAGGCGGACAGATCGTGTCCATCAGTCCCACGCCCATAAAGACCTCAGCACGGATCCGTGGACAGAGGTACTGCACGTCGATATAGCCGAGTTTCTCAAATATCGCCCCTTCGCGCTCGTGGAGCGGATCGAACTTCCGGAAGTATTCCGCCAACTCGGCGTAGGCATCTTTTGCTTGATCCATCTCCCACACCCGTTGGTAATCGCAGAGGAACGGGAACACAGGCGCTGCGCGTTTGATGCGCGGTTCAAGCGCGGTACAGGCGAGCGTCAATCCGCCGCCTTGGCTTCTACCGGTCGCGCCGACCCGGTTTTCGTCCACATCCGGCATCTCCATCACAATTTTTGCAAGTTGTGCGGTATCCAGAAAAATTTGGCGGTAGAGCAGTTTCTCCGGCGAATCCTCAAGTCCACGGATAATATGTCCGCGCAACGTCCAGCCGGTAACGCCCCCTTTATCTTCCGACAAGCCGCCCTGCCCACGACAATCGAGTGCAGCGACGGTATGACCGAGCGCGGCGTAACCTAATTTGCTTACCCAGTCGCCGGCATCGCCGGAATAGCCGTGGAACATCAGCACCGCTGGATGCGGGTCGGGCGCGTTGTTCGGGCGGAGCAGCATAGCGTGCACCCGCGCCCCGCCGACACCGGTGAAATAGAGATCCGAACATTCGGCAACGGAGGTCTGGAAACTTGCGGGCACTATCTCAACCTGCGGATCGGTTGCCCGCATCTCCGCAAGCGCGTCCTCCCAAAACGAATCGAAGTCGTCGGGACGCGGATTGATACCCTGATAGGTTTCCAACTCCGCTAACGACAGATCAAAGGTTAAAGGCATACGATTTCTCCTCTCTCATTGTATAAGTTCACATTGCTGTAGCAGGGGCTTCCTTTTGTGGGAGGGGCTTCCTAGCCCCGATCCCAGCGCATCAGATGGGAAATGTCGCTTAATCACCGCCCCGATAAATCCCCGATAAGATCGGGACAGGCGGGATTCAAAGCAACTCGCAGTGGATTGACAAATCCACTGCACATGCGCGAGTACGGCTTGGATATGGCTATCCAAACCGAGCGGGTTTGACGACTAGCAACTTAGGTTATTGAAAATACATTTTTTGTAGGTCCATTTACCAACCGATTGCATACGATGTAGAGCGTGGATCCGCACCGCCGAGACGTGTGCCTGTTTCATGATCAACCGTGATTGCGCACACACGGCTGACCCCCGCGCTCCAATCGTCGCTGTCGTGGAGGTGATGCCCACGATTCCTCAAAGCCTCGCGGACCTGCGGGTCGATACGGGCTTCGACCACCACCTCGCCGGGCAGTGATCCGTGGGGCCAGAACGAGTTTGGGAAGCTGTGACTGATGACACGGGGCGCCTCGATCGCCTCTTGCGGTTCCATACCAAACTCGACGATATTGAGGAACACCTGCAGCATCCCCTGTACCTGCGCGTCCCCGCCGGGGCAGCCGAACGGCATGAACGGCTTTCCATCCCTGAGCGCCAACGCCGGATTCGGGGTGAGACGTGGACGTTTCCACGGCTGCAGGGAGGAGGGATGCGCCGGATCGAGCCACATCTGCGTCCCCCGTCCTGAGACAGGGAAGCCCAACCCCGGAACGACTGGAGACCAACCAACCACATCCGAAGGGGTCGCGGAGAAGGCGTTTCCACTCTCATCCACCACGCAGAGGTAACTGGTATCGCTCTCCCACTGCGATATCCGCTCCGGTTGCGAGCGGTTCGGGTCCAATGTCGGGAACGGACCGTTCTCCCCACGCGGTTCCGGATGGTAGCGCCACGGATCACCGGGGGACGGCATATCGGGTGCAGCGCGTTGGAGGTCAATAGCCTTCCGTCTTTCGGCGGCATATCGCGCATCGAGCAAGCCGTCCATCGGGACCTGCACAAAATCGGGATCACCGAAATACGCCTCCCGATCCGCAAACGCCAATTTCAGCGACTCAATCACTGTGTGGAGATAGTCCGCAGACTGATGCCCCATCCCCGGCAAGTCAGTTCCTTCGAGAATCTTTAACGCCATGTTGAGCGTCGGTCCCTGACACCACGGTCCGCAGGTATAGACATCGTAGCCTTTGTAGGTGATGTGCGTCGGCGGCTCGACCCGAACCGAAAATGCAGCGAGATCTTCGTAGGTCAGCAGTCCCCCTTCCTGTGAGTGGAAATCGGCGATCTCGTGGGCAATTTCGCCCTTATAGATTAGGTCGCGTGCCGCTCTGATTCCCGCCTCCCGATCGCCACGCGCACCCCGTTCAGCGTCGATCATCCGCTTGAAGGTGTTCCCCAAATCCTTCTGGAAAAAGATCTCCCCGACCTGTGGGATATGTCCGCCGGGATTGAAGACCGCATGGGTCGACGGTTCACCGCCCAGCTCGTCGCTGGCAAATGCGTGGAACTGATCATCGACCGGGTGGCCGTTTTCGACGAGGTCTAACGCGGGCTGGATCACCTCTTCAAAGGTCATAGTCCCGAACCGCGCCAACGCCGTCAGCCACGCATCGGGCGACGCGGGTGTAACGGTCCGCAAGATTCCGGGAGGCAGGTCGCCGTCGTGATATTTGCGGAAGTAGTCGATGCTCGCCCCGCGTGGAAAACGTCCCAGACCGCTGATCGTTTCTACAGGTGCCCCTGACCCCGGACAGTAGATAATTGGTGCGACACCGCCGAAATGGGTGAACCCCGGTTGCAGCACATTGATACAGATACCGACGGCGATGCCGGCATCGGCGGCGTTACCGCCACTTTCGAGGATACGTACCCCGCCCATTGTCGCGAGATAGTGCACCGATGAGACGACGTACCGTTTCCCGCGGACTGAGGGGCGATGACTTCTTGGCATTACAGTTTCTCCTTCCACCCGATTGGGTGGGGATGATTTGAGTTGTGAATAAGACTTTCGTGAAGTTTCCAAAGTCCCCCTGATAAGTCCCTATTCATCGGATTTCCCCCCTGACAAGGGGGGCTAGGGGGGTTAGGGATTTAGGGGGTGTCTGTACATTGCAAGTGTCTAACTGATTCTGAAATCTACCACTGTAATCGAATGTACTTTCCAATCGTCAATTATGTTGGCTCGATGCGTCAGGATCTGTTTTACCCTGCATCTCAACCATTTTGCGCGTTATCTCTAACCTAAGTTGCTAGTTATCGAACCCGCTCGGCTTGGATAGCCATATCCAAGTCTCGGACTCTCCCCGATAAATCGGGACTCCGACAAGCCGAGAGCAGGCAGGCGGAACGGAGCCATATTTGTATACATGCAGTGGATTTGCCAATCCACTGCGAGCCGTGAGTCGCTCAATTCAGTTCCCTCATTTTCCCGTTTCGTGACATTTCACCATCACTAGCAACTTGCGTTATCTCTAACCCCGACGGACTGTTATCGACTGAGATCCCACAGAAGTACCGTACCGTCGATCCCGCCACCGGCGAGTGTCGTGCTATCGGGGCTGAACGCGATGCAAT
The DNA here is from genome assembly GCA_965220385.1 of Candidatus Poribacteria bacterium. Lineage (GTDB taxonomy): Bacteria > Poribacteria > WGA-4E > WGA-4E > PCPOR2b > PCPOR2b. The sequence goes on from OZ244825.1 coordinate 5,948,679, forward strand.
AGACATGGCCCGTATGGCCCACAAGCGTTTTCTCCTGCTGTCCCGTGGCAGCATCCCACAGGCGGAGAGTCTTGTCCCAACTCCCGCTGGCAAGCGTCCCTCCATCCGGACTGAACGCGATACTATAGATCTCGTCCGTATGACCTGTGAGGATTTTCTTGTGCTGTCCCGTAGCGGTATCCCATAGGAGCACCTTACCGCCCAGACTCCCACCGGCGAGTGTCGTCCCATCCGGACTGAACGCGACACTACCAAACTTATCCGTATGCCCCGTGAGGGTTTTCTTGTGCTGTCCCGTGGCGGCATCCCACAGGCGGAGGGTCTTGTCCCAACTCGCACTCGCGAGTGTCGTGCCGTCTGGGCTGAAGGCAACACTATAGACCCGATCCGTATGTCCCGTAAGTGCTTTCTCCTGCTGCCCTGTCGCAGTATCCCACAGGCGGATCGTATCATCTGCATTCCCACTTGCGAGCGTCCCCCCATCCGGACTAAACGCAATGCTCAACACCTGATTGAACCCGTCTGTATAGGCTGTGAGGGTTTTCTCCTGCTGTCCCGTAATAGTATCCCACAGGTAGATGGTTTTATCACTCGTACTGGCGAGTGTTTTGCCATCCGGACTAAACGCGATGCTCTTGACCCAATCCGTATGTTCTATAAGCGTTTCATTGTATTGTCGTGTGGTGGTATCCCACAGGCGGAGCGTACCGTCACCCCTTCCAATCGCAAGCGTCCCTCCATCCGGACTAAACGCAACGCTATAGACCATATACGAATGCCCCGTGAGTGTTTTCTTCTGCTGTCTCGTAGCGGTATCCCACAGGTAGATGGTCTCGTCCAAACTCCCGCTGCTACTGGCAAGTGTCCTCCCATCCGGACTAAACGCGACAATATGGACCGTGCTCGTATGTCCTGTGAGGGCTTTTATGTGCTGGCCCGTGGTAGGATCCCACAGCCGGAGGGTGTCGTCCGAATCCCCACCGGCGAGTGTTTTGCCATCCGGACTAAACGCAAGGCTCTCAATACTACGGCTACCCGTATCGGCTCCTATGAGGGTTTTCTTGCGCTGCCTGGTGGCGGTATCCCACAGTTGGATGGGACCCTCACCGTAACTCCCATTGGCACTGACCAGCGTCCTCCCATCCGGACTGAATGCTACAGCAGAGATAATCCCTGTATCCTTTGTAAGTATTTTACGGTGCTGCCCGGTGGTGAATGTCAGGATGCGCATCACGTCCAATAGGCTGGTAGAGGTTTTCTCGTTCCGCCCTTTAGTGATATCCCATAGGCGGAGGGTTTCGTCCACACCGCCACTGGCAAGCGTCGTACCGTCCGGACTAAACGCAATGCTATAGACCGCGTCCGTATGTCCCGTTAGCGTTTCCTTATGCTGCCCTGTGGCGGTGTCCCACAGACTGATGGTGCCCTCCCAACTCCCGCTAATACTGGCAAGCGTCTTGCCATCCGGACTGAACACAACGCTCGTGACTATGTCCTCCGTGAGGATCTGTTTGTGTTGCCATGTGGTGACATCCCACAGCCGGATAGTGCCATCCAAACTCCCACTGGCGAGCGTCTTGCCGTCTGGACTGAAATCAAGGTTCCAGACCGAACTCGTGTGTCCTGTGAGCAGGTCGATCTCTTGATAGGTCCGTGCATCATATATCCAAATCCCGATGCTACTTGCGACTGCGAGCCGCGTGCTATCTGGAAAAAACTGAACATCCCGTATTATGCCTTTACCAAGGCGTGCCTTCGCCCCTTCGGGTAAACCCCATCGGGTGTAATCTTGGGCGACGCTGTGCGGCGGACATAGCGTTGAAATGATAATTGCCAAAAAAATGGAAAAGAGTGTTGCTTTCATCGCATCTCGCTCCCCTTCTCGGAGTTAATAGCTCTCTGTGGTATGTGTGCAAACGAAATGAACCTCTCCCGTAAGGTTGCGATTTCCTTGGCATACTGGTAACATATTCGCCCCTACGTCCCTTCCCGGTACTTTAACTCGTGCCAGATTGACCGCATCTGCCACACATCCAGCGACACAATCTGCGCTTCGCCGCCGATTGAGAATAGAGAGATACCGTTGCTGTCTTCCCGTTCCGGGTAAGCGCGCGCAACGGCACACTGTCTGGAGAACAACGGAAAAATTTTGTCGATCCCTTTCCGCGGGAACGCCCATTCTGCGTTGCACTCTCCGTTATCCGCGAACACTTCGATGAGGCTGCGGTCGATGAAGACGCGCAGCCGTATCCGTCGATCCGTTCCCACGTAGAACGGCGCGGTCTCCGGCGGTTTGCCAACGAGATCAGTCCGCAAGGAAGCGCTTGATGTGTCGATCTGTAAGCTATCATTGGTCTTTGGGTGTCCGTGGTTGTAGATCGAAATTTTCGTTCGCTCACGCCCATCTGGTGAACGGAGCACATACAGACCGACCTCCCGCGCAGTGCCCATCTCTACGGTTAGGTCGATCTCGATGGCTTTGCCGCCGACTGAATCGAGGACGCGTTCCTCGTTCGCTGATAACGCGATATCCGCGAAACCGTCGTGATGATAACGAAGGGATTTCATCTCATCGACCGGTTCCATCGCCAACATGGTGTCTTCCTTCAAGGAGAGCTGCCAGGGTAGTGTCATACAGCGTCCCCACTCGGATTGTGGACCTTGTCTGCCGTCCGCGCAGTTGAGGATGGTAATGCAACGTCCGCCGCTATCTATCGTTGCGGACGGACAGGCGACATGTCCGCCGCCAAAGGGACCGTGGTTGATCCTACCGTGATATTCTGGCGTGAATCGGTGTCTCCCCCGGTCATATTCACCGATATAGTAGCGCGCCGCCCGTTTGTGGCTGAAGAGGAGCAGGATATGCTTACCATAACCGATAGGCAAGAAGTTTGGCACCGCACCATCTTCACCGAGATCACAGAAAACATCATCGATCAGCAGCGGATGGAGATATCTCCATTGGGAGAGGTCCTTTGAATAGAACAGATGAGAGGCGGAACGGCGCCGTTCCCGGATGTAACCGTCAATTGACGTTCCGGAGATCGAATAATACCCATCTTCCTCTTTCCATATACACGGGTCGAAGACGTTGTAGGGGCGCTCGTATTCGTCTGTCTTCGGGTTTGGGATAACCGGATTATCGGGATGCTTCTCCCAGTTCAACAAAAGCGGATCCGTCGCCGTGGCGATACTATTCCCCGACTCCTTGCCGTGGTAGAGGGCGACAACCCTGTCATCTTCCACAAGCGTCTGGCCGCTGAAACAGTGAAGCTCGGTGTCCGGGTAGAGCGCAGGCGGCAGATCCCGCCAATGCACCAAGTCATCGGCGTAGCAATGCCCCCAGTGGCACCGGTTGCTCCCTTCAGGACCGAATTGGTAGAATAGATGATACCGTCCCTGCCATTGGCAAAGCCCGTTCGGGTCGCCCATGCTCGATAGAGAGGACATGTGATAGATCGGACGATATGGGTCGTTCGCCATCCGTTCTCTCTGTTCTCTGTATGAACTTAATGTCTCATCTGTTTCGAGCGCGGTGAGTTGCTTCGCCAATCTGTCCGGATAGGTTTTGCCTTTTAATCGCTCCCATTGATCCCCCATCGCTTAGTCTCCATAACCGAGCTGACGCAGGTGTTCAAACGACCGCTCTATCGCTTCTTTGGTCTGTGCTTCAGTCAACTCTTCGCCGCGGACACCTTCCGGTTGGAGGATATACGGACCCATGTAATCAACCGATTTGAGGATTCGCAATATCTCCGCAAAATCCACGATCCCCTCACCGAGCGTCTTAAAGTGCCACGCATCGAATACGCCGTCGTGGTCTTTCATGTGGGTACAGGCGACGTAGGGGGCGATCTTTTCAAGTTCCACCACGGCATCGCCGCCGTCGGTGTAGAAGGAGATGTTGCCCGTATCGAAGTTGATCCGGACGGCTGGATGATCCACCGCACGTATCAGTTCTACGCAGACCTCGCCGTTGTGGAGTAAGGTCGGATGGGTTTCAAGGACCAGTGTGAGACCGCGCGTAGCGGCTGCGTCCCCCATCTTTACGAGCCAGTGGTAGACATCCGATTCCGCCCCGGGATGCGCTTTAACTGCGCTATGCACGATGGAGACACCCATGTGGACTGCTGCCTCGAAAGCGTCCGTCCAATCCGATGTCGCCGCATCTGTCGCGGCGGTGTCCTCGTCTTGGTACTTCGCCGTCAACGCCACCGCTGCAAAACCGTTCTCGTCTAACTCCGCTTTCACCCCTTCAACCTCTGAGGGCGATGGGGCTGGGATCTGTAGGTGGTTCACCCCGATGCTCGATAAATGCTCGTACATGATATACTCATAACGGCCGTAACCGCCGACACAAGCGAATACATTTTTCATGAAGGACCTCCCTTTTGAGATAAGCCGGTGGATTTGTCAATCCACCGTGAGCGAAAGAGGGATTTAGGGGTTTCATCTTTATAAGTCCCCCTGACAAGTGGTACATCCCGGTTTATCGGGGGCGGGATTTAGGGGGTTTGCTTTTGTATTTATCCGCGCAATACGTTAATCCGTTTTAATCCGCGATTCAGACAATCTTCACATGTCGCCCCGCTGGGGCTTTGGTTGGTAGAGGTGCCGTTGTTCTATAAACATGCCGCCCCTCCGGGGCTGAAGGCTGCGCGGTCCTCTCACCTTTTCAGTTCGCACACAAAGTCGGGGCAGGGATGCCCCTCCCACAGGTGCTTGTCCCTTGTACGCCGTTTCTATCCGCGCAATCCTTAAACCGGGGTCGGGGCAGGGATGCCCCTCCCACAGGTGGAGGTGTCGTTGGTTTAAGTTCTTTCTTACGTATTACGCATTATTCTTCATAAATATTCTCCATCTGCCATGCGTCGAGCGACTTGAGTTCGCTATCCTGGCCTTGGGAACGCAGCGATACACCGACGCTATCTTCACGGTCAGGATAGACGCGCATCGCGACACACTGCTTCCCGTTGACGAACACCTCGACCACGCTCTTGTCGATGAATACACGCAGCTTGAGCGTCTCGTCAGGTGCGATGAAAACGGCGCCAGTTTCGGGGGCGCGTGACAGCACATCCGGCGCAACCGACGAGTAGGATGAGTCGATCGTTATCAGGCTGTCCCGTCCCTCCCGTTCGAGATCTGGATCCCTGAAACCCCGTTCCCGGAAGAACGCGATGCGGGTGAACTCCTCCTTCCCCGGCGAGCGGAGAACATTCATCTCGACCATCGGCGCACTTTTCGGGTCGATCTCCGCGACAATCTCCATCGCGTTCCCTTCGACGTTCTGGAGGGTAACCTCTTGGTTCGCGGGCAGTGTCATCGCACCCACGCTCTGATGCGCCCCGCGTAACGATTCGATATCACCGGCAGGCTCGATCGCCAACTCATCTTTTGAAGCGAGCGTTAAGCGGCGCGGTAGGGTCATAATCTGATTCCAGCCCTCGGTCGGTTTCGCGGGGTTCATGTTCCAGATACAGATGAGTCCACCCTCACCGTCAGGGGTTGCGGAGGGCGCGTGTACACCCGCAGGGGCTGCCGCACCGAAGTTGTTCTTCGCCCCCGCCGTTACGACGAACTTATCGCGTTCCTTATCGTAATCGCCGAGCAGATACTGACCGCCGCTCATGTGGCTGAAGAACAGGAGGATATGCCGATCACCAATGGGCCAGAAATAGGGGCAGGCGCCGTCATCGCCGACCAAGGTGTACTGATCATCCTCGATGAACGGGTGGAGATATTCCCAATTCGCTAAATCCGGTGAGCGGAGCAGGAAGTTAGCGCGGACCCGTTTGCCGCCGGGACCGTGCGGGAGCGTCCCGCCTGAAAGCGAATAGTACACCCCGTCCTTCTTCCAGATGCATGGATCGAAGACGCGGTAGGGCGGGGTGGACCCGTCCGGATTCCGCATCGGGATCACCGCTTCGCCCGTCACCTTCTCCCAATTCAGCAGCAGCGGATCACTCGACACAGCGACCATGTTGCCGACCTCTGTGCCGTGATACATCGCGATCACGCGGTCCTCTTCGACATAACTCGAACCGGAGAAACAGCATCTTTCGGGGTTGGGATAGATCGCGTAGGGCAGGTCTCGCCAGTGGATGAGATCGTCGCTGACCGCGTGTCCCCAATGCTGGCGGGTATCTTCCGGCGGATATGCCTGATAGAACAGATGCCATCTGCCCTGCCAGAAACAGAGTCCGTTCGGATCGTTGAGCATCGCTTCGGGGTTCACGTAATGGTAGATGGGGCGGTGCGGATCGGCTGCGTACCCTTTCCGCGACTCAAGCAGCCGCAACATCAGCGGGTTGGTTTTGAGCTGCGCCTCTTGCGCTTCGAGGGTGTCAGCAAAGGTGTAGTGTGGGACACGTGAGGTGTAATCAGGGGTGTTGTTCATAGATTTTCTCCTTTATTAACGCAAGTTGCTAGTCGTCCAGTCTGCTCGGCTTGGATATGTCTATCCAAGCCCGCCTTGCGGGGGTGTTGTGGATTTGTCAATCCACAACGAGCTAGGGTATTAACAATTATCTGACTGTGTACTAGGTTCTGTTGACGTTTGACGGTCTGTAGGTCGAGACTCCCGATACATCGGGAAATCTCCTTTTCAAAGGTTCATCTCATACAAGTGGTCTTTTGTACCACGATCTGTTAGATTGTGATCCGAGCCTGCAAACTAACAGTTTGCGCTACATTGTTTGCCGATCCCGGCTCGTCGAGGATGCCGATTCCGCGCAGCGGAATGCCGATAAATCGGCATCGGCATTAGCAACATCAAAATGTCAACACGCCCTAGTGATGTAAAATGTCGCAAAGTGGAAGCATGAAAACGAAATCGAGTTCCTCACAGCTCGCAGTGGATTGCCAAATCCACTGCACGTATACAAATATGGCTCCGTTCCGCCTGTCCCGATTTATCGGGGAGAGTCCGAGACCCCGATAAATCGGGATTCAAAGCAACTTGGATATGTCTATCCAAGCCGAGCAGGTTTAGCAACTAGCAACTCAGGTTTTATTAGTAGCAAGGGCAACCACAAGTTGAGTGCAGCGAAATCCCGATTTATCGGGGGTTGCCCCTACAAGGAACCAATCCAATGTAGGGGCAGGTTTCCTAATCCCGATTCGTCGGGGTCTTGTGCCTGCCCAACTCCCAGCTTTATGTTATATGTGTCAGCTTCTTTCTACAAGAAACATCTGCTCTGTTACATGAATCGTCCGGTTCCTCAGATTCCTTGACCCGCGGAACGTATTGTAGCGAACATTAAACTCGTCAATAGTGCCTATCTTTTGTAGCATCGCACGCATCTCATTAGGACTGATGAACCCCTCATTGTTGAAAGAGATCAGGAGAAAACGTGCGTCGATATTGTGCAGCAGTTCTTCGAGTAGCGGTAAAGACTTTGTCCGGACATTATATCCTGAACGTCTCCAGTCCGACGGGATACCGGACACGCGGCTTATATCATCGGGCCGTTTGTAACCGACAAGCAAGTTGAGCATAAAGTAGTTGGAGCCGTAGGGGTGTTGATTGTAGGGCGGGTCGATATAAGCCAGATCCAGCCCCTTTAATTGGCTCGCTACTGTGTTCGTATCATCTTGCAGCACCCGGTAATCGCACTCGTGCTTGCTCAATACCGGAATTTCAAGCGTGATGTCGCCCTTGATCCGTTTCAGGGCGTCCGATCCGGTTCCACCGTACCGACCGACGCCGGTGGTGCGATCCTTATAGAATCCCTTGAACACGCCCGCGGTATTTGAATGGACGGATGCCGCGCTTAACAATGGACCCAGAAGCAGATCGCGAAAGTCTGAGGGAACCGTATCAATCATCCGACGATAATTGTCCAAACGGCGGGCATTGGCAATCGTGTAGAAAACCCTATCGTCCTTCCTGATTTTTGATTCATCCTTTGGGGCGTAGAGCGTTTCAATAAATCCCGTGGGAAACGATTCGTCATCCACGCGAGCATTTAGTTCGTCTACAATTTCGGACAGAACCGTGAAATTAACTGAACTGCTGTTACGCAGATAACATCGTGCAATCACAGCGGCGTAGTCCTCAAAATCGTTACTGACAATAAATGAAGCGTGCGCTTTCAGGAAACGGGAAACGACACCGGAACCGCTGAACGCATCGAACACACGCAGGTATTGCTTGCCGGTCCGTTGCTTGACACGCATCACCGCTTTGCCAATCTGCGTCAGAAGTGCCCGTTTGTTACCGATATATGTGATGAGTTGATCTGAGAGATACTTTGGATCTTCGGTGACGGGTGAATCGTCGCACGGTCCGGGCTGATAATCTTTACCCTCCTGCGTCCCCTCGGAAATATCGTTCGGTGCCTGCACTCTGTCCCTATCTCCTTATTTATGGCTATCCTTCCTTATTGCCCCCGAACCCGGTAGGTGCGGTTTCCAACCGCTCCACATAGGCACAGTTAGAAACAGTGCCTACCAAACGGTAGAAGGGTAGGTGCGGTTTCCAACCGCTCCACATAGGCACAGTTAGAAACAGTGCCTACCAAACGGTAGAAGGGTAGGTGCGGTTTCCAACCGCTCCACATAGGCACAGTTAGAAACAGTGCCTACCAAACGGTAGAAGGGTAGGTGCGGTTTCTAACCGCACCGGTTTGGCGTGTCTCATTAATTCTAATGTCCACTATAAATCTTAACATGATCCCCTGTTTTTGCCTCTGGGCGAATACCTTGGATACAAGCATCACGTTCGTCAGGGCTCTATCGTCGTCCGGGGGAGTGCCAGCACCTCCGCGCTGAGTTCGCGGCCCAAGCCGGGACGTTCACTGAGATCTAACAGCCCCTCTCTAACCGTTATCGGTTCGTCGATGTAGGTGTTCCATGTCGGGTAGTGGTAGGCGGTGAATTCGAGGTGTCGGGTATTCGGGATGACCGCCATCAGATGTGTCAACGCCATGCAGCTGAGCGGGCCGTAGTTGTGGGGTGCGACCGGGATATAGTGCACCTCTGCGTAGCTTGCGATCTTCTTGATCTCTGAGATGCCGCCCGTCCAAGCGAGGTCCGGATTGAGAACATCGGCTGCTCCCAGTTCCAATATCTGTTGGAAGCCCCATCGAGAGAAGATGCGCTCGCCGGCAGCGATGGGGACGCCCCCGCTCTCTCGGACCTCTTTTAACGCTGTGAAATTGTGGGGTTGGATCGGTTCCTCGATAAAGTAGGGGTTCAGGTGTCGCACCGCTTCCGCGATCCGGATCGCGCCGGGCACATCGAAGGCGGCGTGCAGATCTATCCCCACCTCCAACGCATCCCCAACCGCATCTCGCACCCATTCAAATCGCTCGGCACCCTCCGATACATCTGTCGCGCTGATGTAGCCGGTTGTGTCCGCGAAATCGGTTTCACCACGGCTCGGATAGAAATCACCGAAGAAACGGGCGGTTTTACACGCTTTCCAGCCCTCGTCCACACACCGCTTCGACCAATCCTGAAACGCCGTTCGATTCGTGTCCGTCTCATCGTAGATGCCGCTGAAATAGACCGGCACTTTGGAGCGGGTTTCCCCGCCCAGAATGCGGTAGAGCGGACGGTCTAATGTCTTGCCCAAAAGGTCCCATAACGCCATGTCGATGCCGCTCATCGCACGGAGTTCGGCGCCCATCAGTCCGTGGAAGGAGGCGGTGCGATACATCCGGTTCCAGATCTTCTCAATATCCTCCGGGTTCTCGCCGAGCAGATGGCGCTGGGCAAATTCATGGACCACAATCTCCGCGGGATCGGCGCGGTGGTAGGTTTCCCCGACCCCGACATAGCCAGCATCGGTGCCAATCAGGATCCAGCAGTAGTTTCTGCATTCGGATCGGATGGTCTCCACTTTGGTAATTTTCATCTTTTCTCCTATGTAGATGCGTGAAACGTAAAACGTAAGGCACAAGAATGTTTAACGCAAGGGCGCAAAGACGCGAAGGATATAGGGAAGGGGAAGACGCAGAACGGGAAAATGAGTCTTTAGCCCCTCCGGGGCTAAATGAACCAATGCACCAATAAACCAATGAACCAATTCAAACTCGATACGCAAACAGTTTCGCTTGGTACATCTGGATACGGATTGCCACGGTCTCGCCGATGCTGCTGATGTCCCGCCGCCCCTTCCACGTCACAACACTGTCGAGCGCATCGCCGGTCAAGGGATCGCAGTCCGCAAAGCTGAAGCCGGGAACGGGGTCCCCGTCCGGCGTCATCAGGTGCGGTGTCTTATCAAGGAGTTCCACCTTTATCCAACCGCCGGGCTTGCACCGGTAGTTGAGCCGGAGCTCGTCGTGGCAGCGGTAGACCGTCGGGATCGTGAACCGTCCTTCCATCGCTGCGACCAAGCCGCAGAACCGGTGCGGCTGCCAGCGCGCCCACCGAATTTGACGGGGCCGATAGAGCGGGAACATCTCAGCCTCTTTGTCGCCGGTGATGTTATGGAGCGTCGAGTTGCCCGTATAGGGCGATGCCCAATACCCGTCCGGAAGTTCGATCAGTCCGCCACGCCAGAAATGGGCGGAACACTCATCGCCGCTGCCCGGCTCGCCCACCTCAAGGACGGGCTTCCGTTCAGGGCGCGACCAGAACAGGCCATCACGGCTGAAAGCGATCTGACCGTCCATGTGATCGGCGATCTGATGATAAACCGGGATCAGCATCCCGTGCAGATCGGTTCGGCCGGGATACGGAAAGTAGTTGGCACCGTAGAACGAGATATCGAGGTCGTCCTGCGCGTCCGGCTCCAAGATAAGTTTCGGGGCGGGCCATGTGCGAAAATCGTCCGTCCGGGCTAAGCCGATCGTGCGGCGGTGGGTGCTCTCCTCCAAGCGTCCCGTGCCGATGCCGCCGAGCGTTTCGGTCGGGTAGCCCATGATCTGGAGGTAGGCGTAGTAGTTGTTGTGATGCGGATCGAAACGGGCGGCGATCGCACCGTTGACCGGACGGTTACCGAGCGGTTGTTCCAGCGGCGTCCACCGGAACCGGTCGGGCGAAGTCCAGCCGAGCATCCAGCCCCAGATAACCGCTTTCGGTCCCTTATAGGCTGCGCCCTCAGCGTTCTGGGCAGCAAGCCGCCTGCCCGGCTCCTCGCCGAACAGCGGTTCGTTGGTGTCCGGATCGTACCACGCCATATTGCCGCCCATCGCCTTGTAGCGTTCCTCCGGTGGCGCACCCGGATCCTCGAAGAAGCCCGACGACCCGCGCGGCGGATTGGCGATCAGGTTGTTCGCCGTTGATCCTTGGAACTCGACCTGTCCCAGTTCGGGGCGGGTCCACCGATAGGCATCGTCGCTGCGGGCATAAGCTGCGCCGTTGCCCCCGGACTCGTAGAGCATGTGATAGGCACCCTCATCCTGCCAGATATAGAGCGGGGCGATGCCGGGGTGCTCCCACCCCCTCACCGCTTCAAGCATCGGTTCAGATTTCAGGGCGGTCTCCACCTCGAATCGGATGCCAACGGGCGCGTCAAACGGGATGAATAAGCCCTCGCGGTTCATGCCCCGATTACCACCGTAGATATCGACAGTATCCACCAACGGGCTCCAAGCGCCGGTGTTGCAGAGGATCCTGGGTGGCCTAACCTGTAACGGGGTATGTTTTTCTGAAGAGGATTCGTTGGTAGGAGTTGGCATAGTTTTCCTTTTTATTGATTGATTGGTATATTATGGTGAACAATACAAACAGGTATGCATATTAACCTTTGGTGCTATTTAGTGAGAGGGTCTTTCCCACATTGTTGAAGCATTCATTGATTCATTAGGGTAGCTCATTGGTTGTACCCTTTGGCTGCACATGCCGCCCCTCCCCGATAAATCCCCGATAAATCGGGACAGGCGGGATTCAAGGCAACCGGGCCTTTGGGATATTTGTTTATCCATGTACTATAAACATGCCGCCCCTCCGGGGCTAAACGATTCCATTGTCTTGTTTTTAATCCGTGTAATCGTTTAATCTGTGTAATCCGCGATTCAGATAATACGCACCAGTCGCCCCGGCAATGTGTCGGTATAGGATGCCCCTCTTAGAAATAAAGTTGTGTTGTTGGATCGGGTTACGGCATACGGCGTATGCCTGCTACGTTCCACATGTCGCCCCTCTGGGGCTTGAGAGGAAGGAGGATGCCGCCCATCTATAAACATGCCGCCCCTCCGGGGCTAAAAGATTCGATCGTTTTCGGCGTTTCCAAGTCCCCCTGACAAGTGGTACATCCCGCCTGTCCCGATTCATCGGGGATTTATCGGGGGGGGATTTAGGGGGTTTCTTGTATTTAATCCGTGTAATCCCTCAATCCGCGTCCTCCGTGATTCAGGCAATATCCGCTCCCACTTTCTCACTTTCTCCCCTTCTCACTTTCACCCCTTCTCCCTTTCGCCCCTGCCTCCTTGCGTTAACTTTTCTTCACGTTTCACGCCTCTCAAACCGCCGTCCAATCAAACATGTAGGTCAACCGTTCGCTCCGTCTATGCAACAGATTCTGATACACGGTCTGGGGATCATCCGGCGCGATCTTCATCGCCAACGGCGCGACCGACATTCGACCTTCAGCCAGCCATCTCAGCCCGGCGGCGAGGTTGCCGTAGATGCTGTTCGTGCGGAACTCGGTCGGCTGGTTTGGTAGCTCCCACTCCCAACCGCTCCGGACAACGACATATTTGTGGAAAATTGCGTGCAGGACGGTGTGGGCATACATCTCGGTATAGCGGCGCCACGGTGTGGCGAGCAGGACCACTTCGCCCTTCTTTCGGACAACGTTGCAGCCGTCCAGCACCGCCTGCTCATGGCCCGAACAATCGACGACCAAGCCCACCGCGCCAGCGATGTCGGGGTCATCCACCGGAACTGTGGACAGCACGTTTTTAAGTCCACATTCGATAGCGACATTGCGCCGCGTTTCAACCGGTTCGCAGGCGGTCACATCGTAACCGGCGTTGGTGAAGTTTTGTGCGGCGAGGTTCCCAACGATACCCAAGCCGGTGATGATAACCTTCTCCGGCGGACGGGCGGTCGTTGTGGTCAACGTGGTCAGGCTCACGTTCATCAGTCGGGCGAAGACAGCGACCTCCGGTGCGAGTCCTTCGGGCACCAGCAGACCGGCGTCCCGTTTAATGCGCTGATAGGACTGGTGATTGCCCATACAGAAGATGCAATCCCCCGCCTTGACATCGTTCACATCCGACCCGACAGACTCGACCTCAAATACCGCCGCATAGCCGGATCCGCGTGGGAAGTTGCCTTCTGCCGTGTAGGAACCCGTCGATTCCGTTCCGGCGCTTATCAATGTGACGAGACTTTTGCCAGCGATTTCGTCCGAGGCGAGCGGTGTCGAGTCCCGTTCAACAGCCCGGAGTTCCGCCTGTTCCTGTGCGACAAACTGAACCGCGTAATCTTTCTCTGATGCCATATATCCCTCTTTTTGAATGTTAGTTTGCCAAATCGCAGTTTAATGACAATGCCACCCCGTTGGGGCTAATGAAGTATAATGCGTAACGAGTAATGCGTAAGAATAGCCGTTTCACGTATTACGCTATCACCTGTCGCCCCGCTGGGGCTTGGGTGAGAGGGTGATGTCGCGTATCTATAAACATGTCGCCCCTCCGGGGCTAAAAGATTCGATCGTTTTCGGCGTTTCCAAGTCCCCCTGACAAGTGGTACATCCCGCCTGTCCCGATGTATCGGGGATTTATCGGGGGGGAATTTGTTTGTCTTTAATCCGCGTAATCCTTCAATCTGTGTTAATCCGTGCTTCAGTCCCTATTCACCTGTCCCTCCGGGGTTAAAAACTATAAACATGTTGCCTGTCTCCTCGCCTAAGCGGGTTGGGTGCCCCACCCCCTACGGATTGTCTTTCCCGTTTTCCGGTTTTCTGGTTTTCCTTCTCCTGCTATTTTACTTGATTAGTCATCTTACTAATTGATATAATTGAGTAATCTTGAAAGGAGGCTGTCATGGATAATGCCACGTTAGTCACCATAATTTCCACAGTAATAGGCACTGGTGCGGCAGTCATAACCTTGAATATGGTATTTATTCTCAAATTTGTCAAAGAACCTCTTGATAATAAGATTGATAGGTTAGAGGATAATCTGCAATCACAAATCAATAACGTTGATAATAAGATTGATAGGTTAGAGGATAATCTGCAATCACAAATCAATAACGTTGATAATAAGATTGATAGGTTAGAGGATAATCTGCAATCACAAATCAATAACGTTGATAATAAGATTGATAAGTTAGAGGATAATCTACAATCACAAATCAATAACGTTGATAAGAAAGTTGATAAACTGTATGAGCTGCTGCTTGCTTACCATATGAATGGTAATGAATAACGTATTTATAGTAAATCCTAAAAACAGATGGACGCTTTCGCTCCTCAATAGGCTCGGTTTTTAACGGCACGGCATAGGCGCAGTTAGAAACAGCGCCTACCAAACGGTAGACCGGTAGGTGCGGTTTTTAACCGCACCGGTTTGGAGTCTCATTAATTCTAACACCTACTATAACAACTTATTCACCTGCCGCCCCTCCGGGGCTAAAAGCACTCCGTCCCGCCTTCCCGCTTCCTCGCTTCCCCGCTTCCCCGTCTCCCCGCTTATCTTCCCTGAAACTGCGGTTTCCGTTTCTCCATGAACGCGCGTCTGCCCTCCTTATAATCCTCGCTGGCGAAACAGGCGTCCACCAGTTGCTTGCAGAGTTCCAAATCCCGGTCGTCCGGGTCCTTACAGACCTCCGCGACAATCTGTTTGCACGCTTTGATAGTCAAGGGCGCGTTGCCCGCGATGGTCTCCGTGTATTCGTCCACAAAGCCATCTATCTCGTCCTTCGACAGGACCCGGTTGATCAGTCCCATGTCGTAGGCTTCCGCCGCGTCAAACTGTCTGGCGGTGAACAGGATCTCTTTGGCACGGATGGGACCGACAAGACCGACCAACGGCTTCAGTCCCCCGTAACCGTATCCGAGTCCAAGTTTGGCTGCGGGGATGCCAAAGGTTGAATCGTCGGTAGCGATCCGCAGGTCACAGCAGAGCGCGATCCCCAACCCGCCGCCGATACAATATCCCGTAATCTTGGCGATGGTCGGCTTAGAGATGCCCGTCAAATTCTCATGGGCGAGCCCCGATGCCACGTTATACTCCTTAATCGCGTCCTCCGATGCGCGCTGCTTCTCGAATTGCGATATGTCCGCGCCCGCAGAAAATGCCCTGCCGCCCTCGCCCGAAACGACCACGACGCGAACCGTGTCGTCTGCCTCGAAGTCCGCCATAACCTTTGCGATGCCCTGCCACATCTCGTAAGAGACGGCGTTATGCTTTTCTGGACGGTTGAAACGGAGATAGCCGACGCCGTCCCGCTTGTCGGCGAGAATCAGATCTGTGGTGCTGGTTGCCGCAGCGTTCATACAACACGCTCCTTTCGCATTGCCTCGATTTCGTCGTCAGAGAACCCGAATTCCCGCAAGATCTCGTCCGTATGTTCACCGATTTCGGGTGCCGGCCGATACGGCATCTTTGGTGTGCCGCTCATATTTGTTGCGTGACGCAGCACCTCCATCTGACCGAGCGTCGGGTGATCCACAGTCCGCGACATTTCGAGGTGCTGGATGTGCGGGTCCGACCACATCTCATCCATCCTATAGATCGGTCCGCACGGCACACCCGCGTCGTTCAGTGCCTCGATCCACTCGGCGCTGCTTCGGGTTGAGAAGTATGTTTGTAGTTCCGCGTTCAACGCCTCCCGATTCTGTGACCGCAGTCCATCGTCCGCGTAGTCGGGGTTGTTCCGAAGTTCGTCCGCGCCCAAGAGGTCGCACAGCCGACTCCACATCGTCCCGCCGCTCGCCGCTATATTGATGTAGCCGTCGGTCGTCTGGAACACGCCGGTCGGGATGCTGGTGGGGTGATCGTTGCCCGCTTGGCCCGGCACGTGCTCGTCGATGGTCCAACGCGCCGCCTGGAAATCGAGCATCGCGATCTGCGCTTCAAGCAGCGATGAGTGCACCCACTGCCCTTCCCCCGTCTCCTCGCGCTGCAGCAATGCGATCAACACCCCGATAGCGGTGTACATACCGGAAGCGAGGTCTGCAATCGGAACGCCGACCCGCACGGGCCCTTGACCCGGAAAGCCGGTGATCCACATCAAGCCGCCCATCCCCTGCGCGATCTGATCGAAGCCGGGCCGACCGCCGTAGGGACCGTCCTGCCCGAACCCGGAGATACTCGCGTAGACGATGCGCGGGTTCTCGGCGCGACACGCCTCGTAATTGATATTCAGTCGATCCTTCACGTTGGGACGGTAGTTCTCGACCACCACATCCGCCTGTTTGACCATCCGCATGAATGTGGCGTGCCCGATCTCCGACTTGAGGTTGAGCGTCATGCTCCGCTTATTGCGCTGGAGGTTCTGGAAGTCCGAGTTATGCCGTGAACCGAGGGCATCGCCCTCCTTACCGGGCGCTGGCGGGATTTCGATTTTTATGACGTTTGCGCCCCAATCGGCAAGCTGACGGACGCAGGTCGGTCCCGCGCGGACACGGGTTAAATCGAGAACGGTGAAACGGTGGAGGGGCGGTTTGTGGTCGGTCATCGTTTATAGCATCTCCTTTTCTACCGGTTATTTTCGGATTGATATGTCCAAAGGATCGGAAGGATAGGTTGAACAGCCGTCGGTTAAGTGTAGCGCAGATCCAGATAAAACACAAAGGAAAATTAACCGCAGAGACGCAGAGGCAACCATCCGCGAATCCACGCCAATCTACACGAATGATAGAGGCAAGTTAGCGCAAAGGCGCAGGGAAGACAGAAAGGGGAAGGTATGAGAGTGAGAAGGTGGCCAAAAGCTAAAGCCCGTATCTCCTTGGAAAATTAACCGCAGAGACGTAGGGGAAACCATCCACGAATCTACGCCAATCTACACGAATGATAGAGGCAAGTTAGCGACAGGAGGGCGGAGTATGTATAGACTGTGTGTTGTGTTTCACTATCTACCTGTTAAGCGGAGGTTATTGAAAGGCAGGATCTCTATTGTGTGTGGTAGGAATTCATGCTTAACCGTTCAACCCAACCTACGGGCTGTAAAATGGCAACAGAACCCAGTGAATTTTAAGAAATATCAGAAAGCCCATTAGTCTTTTGTGTATTCTGATTCTAACCAAAAATATAGGGCGTGGAGAAGATTAGGGAATCTGTAGCCACCTTTGACATCTGCGACTGTCTCTATTGCTCCCAACTGTTTCATGCGTCTAAGGAAGCTATCTACCACTTTTGCTTCCTTCTCTGTTAGATTTGCCACCAGTTCTGCTCTCCGGAAATACATCTGAGGTTCGCCCGCTATTTTTCGGAGGATTGAACGATACCTTTCGCTCCGAATCGCACTGAAAATCTGAGGTTCGAGCAGCTTCCTACCTATAATCTCAGCAGCTACAGATATACCCTGAGAAACTTCCCTTGCATTGATGTTTAGACTTTGGGCTGTCCGCCAAACCGCATCGCCGATTTCATGTGCTAATACTGGTAGCCCGCCAGTAAACCGAACAAGTTGACTGAGTTCTGTCTCCTCGATCTTTGCGTTTGCGGCTTCAAAGGTGCGTTGATAGAACTCTGTGGCTTCGTCGTCTGACCATGGAGAAATATCGATTAGTTCAAAAACGCGGGCAAGAGAGGGTTGTCCGCTTATTAATTCCCGACGTCGTTCCTCAAGTCCAACAACAAGAATGCAAAGCGGCATCTCTTGTCCGGAGGTGGTGATTTCGTCCACCGTACTTTTTAACCAATTGGCAAAATCTTCGGAGGTCGCAAGACCGTTTATATCATCCAAAATCAGAAGGAGGGCTTCCTTTTGGTCGCTGAGTTTATCTAACAGATGCCGCATAGATGGAACGAAATTTCGAGATAAGCTTGGCAGGTCCTTATCCGTAATATTCAGTTCAAGCGAAAAACCAAACAAACCGACTTTACGAACATGATCGCCAAAAAACTCCATTGCTTGCCGGTGCCACGATTTGTCTATACTCTCTTTGAGAATCCGATCAAATGTTGTCCGTACCATCTCGTTTAATTCTCGGACACCGCCGAGATAGACATGACAGCCTGCGGTGTTGCAGCTAGAGTCTGAAAGGTATCGCACGAACGAGGCAAGGGAACTCTTACCAATACCTCGCTCTCCACTGATGAATCCTATTTTGAACTGTCCCCGCGTACTTGCTTTTACCATGCTCTGCAAGCGCTCAATTTCTGCGATACGCCCTACAAAAAACTCGAGTGGCACGGTCTGACCCGGTTTGAATGGACTCAGTTCAGGCTTCATAATAGTCTTCCTTTTTTGCGTTTTTCGTTAGGCAGGTTTAACATAAATTATATCATTTTTCGCCGGGGCTTTCAATAGTTTTGGGGCGCGAATTCAATGTGTTCTCTGTGCCCTGTTGAGTCCAAACAGGGATCCCGTCAATATATGTCTTTGTCCAGCAAAGGTTAGTATGGCGGGTAGTATTTCAATCTTCTAGCCCTAGCGGGGCAGCATGTGATAATTGTCTGAATCACGGATTAACACGGATTAACGGATTACGCGGATTAAAAAACAAGACGATCAAATCTTTAAGCCCCAGCGGTGCGACATGTGCGACGTAAAACGTAAAACGTGAAACGTGATAAGAACACCGACCACCCATCTGTGTTTGTTGATAAATTTTGACGGATTCGCTTTGATATCTCTGACCAAGTCAGACACAGTAATGTCGGGGGTAACGCCGACAAGGATATGCACGTGATCCGGCATAGAATTGATCTGAATGATTGTCTGCTGTTTGCTGTCAATAATACCGGTGATATATTTGTGCAGTTCCTCTTTGTGCTGTTTTGGGATAATAGATTCTCTACCTCTGACAGCGAAAATGACGTGAATATTAGGGGGTTGCTTTTGTATTTAATCCGCGTCATCCGTTAATCCGTGTTAATCTGCGATTCAGACAAGTGAAGCGTAATACGTAAAGCGTAATACGTAAAAAGAAGTCCCCTCTCGTTTCCCTTTCTCCGTTTCTATTCTACATTGCGTCTTTGCGTCCCTGCGTTAAAATTTTTCTTGTTTTCTCAGCGTTCTCTGTGTCTCTACGGTGTTTTTTATTACGTACTATTCCTTTCAGAACAACTCATACTTCAACAATCGGCACTCGATCGGACCGTTATAGAGCGTGAACCGTTTCGAGGTCCGCAAGCCGATCCATTTCGCCAACCTCAGGTTGCCCGTGAACAGATACGCCGTATACCCCGCACACCGCTGTTTCAGCACATTCCCGAACCCGGTATATAGCGATTTCAGTTCCTCCACCTCGCCGGTCCGCTCGCCGTAGGGGAGGTTACAAACGATAACGCCCCGATTCCCGCGCGGACTCAACTTGAGCGCATCGCCCCGCATAAAACGGAGGTGCCGTTCCAAGCCTGCTAACTTCGCATTCTCGGACGCGATATGGATCGCAGGTCTCGAAATATCGTAGCCGAGGAGTCGTCCCGGAATCTTCTCACGGATCCTGTGGCGCGCCTCATCCGTCAGACGCGCCCACAACTTCTTATCAAAGTTCTGCCACCGCTGAAAACCGAATCCCACCTGTCCCGAACCGTCGTACCCGCAGCGCAGGAGTCCGGGCGCATGGTGCATCGCCTTGAGTGTCGCTTCGATGGCGATGGTGCCGGACCCGCACATCGGGTCGATGAACATCCCCTCGTTATCCCAATTGACCAACCCGACAATCGCCGCGGCTAACGTCTCCCGCAACGGTGCATCCGTCGCTTGACGCCGGTAACCGCGCCGGTGTAACCGGTCGCCGGACGCATCGAGACTGAGGACGCAGCGGTCCTTTACGATGTGGGCGTTGATCGGGAGCATCGGCTGCCGCCGATCCACGTTTGGGCGACGGCCGATCTCATCCCGAAACTTATCGACGATCGCATCCTTGATTTTCAGTGCGGCGTAATGGGAATGGGAGATCCGGGAATCGCGGCAGTTACAATCGACGGCGAAGGTGGTGTCAACGGTCATCCAATCGCGCCACCGGACCCTACGTGCATTTTCGTAGAGCGCGTGCGGGGTCGGGCAGGCGAACTCCGCTATCGGCATCAGCACCCGATTCGCGGTGCGGAGCCAGAGGTTCGCGCGGTAGAGGGTTTCCAACCCGCCCTCGAAATGGACACCGCCGACGGTGGTACGGATATTCCGGGCACCGGTCGCCGTCAATTCCTTTTCGACGAGCGATTCAGTCCCCTTCGCAGCTGTCGCAAAAAAGTGTGTGTTCGTCATGTCCGATTTATCCCTTATGCGTTCCAAATACCCATGTCCAAATCACTTTAAATTTCGGTTTTATCGAGCAGGAACACAATGTGTATAGTCCGAAGGTCTTTCAATCTTTTAGCCCCAGCGGGGCGGCATGTTTATAGCACATAAGCACCCTCCCACAGCCAAGCCCCAGCGGGGCGACATGTGAATTATGTTTCGGTTGTATCGTCCACACCAAGTACATATTCTGAATTTACGGTTATGCCGTCAATATATGTCTTGACAATCAGTCTGTATGTGCAATGGAGGTTCAATCTTTTAGCCCCAGCGGGGCGACATGTTTATAGCCGGGCGACATGCTCCCACCTAAGCCCCGGAGGGGCGACATGTGAATTATGTTTCGGTTGTATCGTCCACACCAAAAACATATTTCGGATTATATGAGACATCAAAACGTTTTAGAAACGCAATATATTCTTCCCTGAAGGTCTGACGGGTATGATGTGTCTCCTGATTTTTGATATAGCGAGCGACAGTGTTCAATTGAGAATGTGCATACGAAAACGCAGCAAAACCTCCCTGCCATTCAAATCTACCGATAACCCATCTGTGTTTGTTGATAAATTTTGACGAATTCGCCTTGATATCTCTGACCAAGTCAGACACAGCAATGTCGGGAGTAATGCCTACAAGGATGTGAACGTGGTCAGGCATAGAATTGATCTGGATAACTTTCTGATTTTTGCTGTCGATAATACCGGTGATATATTTGTGCAGTTCCTCTTTGTGTTGTTTTGGGATAAGGGATTCTCTGCCTTTAACAGCGAAAATGATATGAATGTAAAGCTGGGTGTAGGTATCTGCCATGATGTACTTCCTTTAGGTGATTTTTCACATGTCGCCCCTCTGGGGCTTTGGAGATGGTGGGTGTCGCTTTCTATAAACATGCCGCCCCTCCGGGGCTAAAAGATTCCATTGTTTTCGGCGTTTCCAAGTCCCCCTGACAAGGGGGATTTAGGGGGTTGGTTTTCGGTTTTTAATCCGAGTAATCGTTTAATCCGTGTTAATCCGCGATTCAGACCCTATCCGTCCGTCCCGTCCTCTCGTTTTCCCGTTTTCTCCCTCTCAGCGTTCTCTGTGTCTCTGCGGTGCTCTTCTCACGTTTCACTCATTCTAGATGCAAAAGCAGATCCCGCCGTGTCAGGGGCCGGTCAAGGTGCATCAGATAGATCTGGAAAACATCGCTGCGGTCCGAAACAAACGCCAACAGCCTCGAATCCGGCGAAAATGCCGGCTGCATCGACGCGCCGATCCCGTTCGTCAACCGCCGCTCGTTCGATCCGTCCGCGTCCATCAGGTAGATCTCGATATCCCCGTCCCGTGCCGAGACAAAGGCGATCGTCTTCCCGTCCGGCGAGATCACTGGGCTATAGCAGTCGTGTGGGTTCGGGTTCAGATGCTTCTCATCGCTGCCGTCGACCCCAATGCTATAGATCTGATGCCGTTCCGCTTGACCCTCCGCCAGGCCGTCTGTCCGGGCAGAGACAAATGCAAGCCGTTCCCCGTCCGGGAAGAAGACCGGGCTGCCGTCGTCCACCTCGTTCTGGGTGACCTGCGTGGACGGAATCGTCTCCGGATCAACCGCCGCCAGATCCACGCCCGTCAAATCGAGCGTGTAGATCTCCAGATTGCCCGCGCTGTTCGATTCGTAAGCGACACGCTGCCGGTCCGGCGATATCCCCAACGACCGGACACCGAACCCGGTGGGCATCAGTTCCTGCGTAACCTTGCTGTGGATGTGGGTCGCATAGAAACCCGCATAAATCGGCGTTGAACCGCTGCTCTGCAATAGAATCTTGACCTGACGCGAGGTTTGCGGTTCACGGCTATAGATGAGGTAGTGCGGGTCATGGAGGAACGCGGGTTCCCCCTCATCGAAGTCGGTGGTGTAGGTCACCCGTTGGCGCACCCGTCCGTTGAGGTCCATGATAAAGATCTCGCCGTTATCCAACCGGTACGACGCGAACGCGATCTGCGATCCGTCCGCCGAGAAGCGTGGCGAATAGTTATCGTTCTTGCCGCTGGTCAGCTGGGAGACCTGATACGCATCGGTGATAAGCCCCGCTATCCGCTGTAGCACAGCGTTATCCGATGTGGATTGGACAATCGCCCGTAGCTCGTTATAGCCCCGGTCCCGAAGCCCCTGTTTCAGGTACACCGTTGCCAGTGCGAACCGTACCGTCGCCCTGTCTTCAGGGTGAGCGGCGTACAGGTTGATTGCCGTCCGGTAGTGGCGGATCGCTTCGTCGTAGCTGCCGAGCCCCTCATACGCTTGACCCATCAGGAACCGCGCTTTCGGGTTCCGATCGTCTACGGTGAGGATTTTCTCCAGCAGGTTAATCGCCTCCGGATGCATCCCCGACCGGATCAGCGCCTCGCTCTGCCGGAGCGGATCGTCCTTCCCGCTGCACCCGATCAGGCATCCGAGCAGCACAAAACATAAGATGTAAAACGTAATCCGTAATGCGTAGTGCGTAGTGCGTAATATATTAAATGTATTAGATATGGCTTTCATCCGTTTCCTCATTATGAGTTCCAATGTGTGTCTGCGTCAATCGTAGGGGCGAGGTCTCCTCGCCCGCTGGGGTTGGGGAACCCAACCCCTACGAATTTGAAGCCCTATAAAAATTGCTAGGATGCAACTGATCCAACTCCCATTGCATCGGGTTATCGGTGATATATTGACGAATACGCTGTAAATCTCTATCATCTCGGATCACATGGTCGTAATAATTCCTTTGCCAAATGCGCGTCCCCGGCGTATCACGATGTTGATTGATGGACTTCGTGGATTGATACTTGAAATATGCCACAACTTGTCCCAGAGTGGGTGAAGGGGCTTCATCCGTACGTTTTGGTGAGGAAGGTGAAGGAACTGAGCCAGTAGAATTTTGTGGTCCGGGCGAGGCAACCTCGCCCCTACGGTCCGGTTGTGAACGGGTAGACGGGCGGGGAAAGCGCGCCGCTCTGGTGCCCAATACGATAATTCCGTGTATGTGGTTCGGCATAACAACACACACATCTAATTCGACGGAAAGGAAATGTTTTGGAATACGGTTCCAACATTTGGCGACAATTTTGCCGATTTCGCTCAATTGCAATCGTCCACCTATTATCCGCCCAAATAAACATTCTTGGTCTTGTGCACAGATTGTTACGAAATACCCACCGGTTTGACCGTAATCGTAGTCACGTAAGCGCGTCGCCCGACGACGGGGTCGACGCGGTTTCAGCTGCATCAGGAAGACCTCCCTTAGAACCTTGTTTGTATACCTGTATGGTTAGACGAAGTGCGAGGGCTTGATTGCCGTAGGGACGAGGCAACCTTGTGCAACGGGTTGGGGAACCCAACCCCTACGAATTTGAAGTCCTATTTTCCCGTCTGTTCCCTTTCTCCTGCGGCTGTGCGCTTAGTGAAGGAACCGTAACGACAGCCATCGTAGAGGCGAGGTCCCCTCGCCCAAGAGGGTTGGGGAACCCAACCCCTACGATTTTCTTCTCCTCATCCTATCTGGGTCATTATATCAAAACACCGTTGATAAATCAACCGCACCGTGCTAACATAATCAGCCCCCAAATCCAGCACCAATACAAGGATAACCGACCATCAGAATGCAACGAATATCTCTCTTCTCTCTACTATTAATAGTAGGCTGCCTCTTAATACCGGCTGGCGCGTCCGCGCAATACACGATAAGCATAATCTCAGGCAACGGACAGACCGGTCAACCCGGGCAGACGTTGGCGCCGTTTGTCGTCGAAGTCAGCCAGAACGGGTCGCCCGCGGAAGGGGTGTTTGTGACCTTCCTCCACGACAGGGGGTCATCGACCGGTGTGCCAGTCCAGACGGATGCGAACGGACGGGCACAGAGTACCCTTACGCTTGGCAGGGGGACTGGCGTAACGACGGTCACAGCGTCAGTACCCGGCGGCGCGAGTGTAACCTTTACGGCGACCGCGATCATCCCGACACCGCCAGAGCCGCCGCCGATGAACAGGTTATTAATAATCTCGGGTCACGATCAGACCGGGTTGGTTGGTGAACGGTTAGCAGCACCCTTTGCCGTCAGAGTCCGCGATCACAACAACAGGCCGTTAGGAGATGTGCCGGTCACCTTTTCTGTCACCGCGGGGGGCGGTACATTGAGCACCACCGCCACAAAAACCGATGCAAACGGTCGCGCAGAGAGCACCCTGACACTTGGCACTGAACCCGGCACCAACACCGTGGAAGTCCGTGCGAGCGGTATCTCCGATGTGAGGACCTTCAGTGCGGAAGCGACACTCCCACCGCCGGTGCCAACAGATCTAGCCATCGTCTCCGGCAATAATCAGACGGGATTGGTCGATCAACCGTTAGCTATTCCCTTTGTCGTCGAGGTCCGAGATCAGTACAACGACCCGATGCCGGGCGTGACGGTCACCTTTTCTGTCACCGGAGGCGGCGGTACGTTAAGCACGACAACGGGACCGACCGACATAAATGGACGTGCAGAAAGCACCCTGACGCTTGGCAGCGACCCCGGCACGAACACCGTCGAGGTAAGCGTCGCGGAGATCTTCCAAACGGAAGTCTTTGGTGCGGAAACGGTGCTTCCACCGCCGACCCCAACAACATCGTCAATCATCTCAAGTGAGACTCAGATGGGATTGACGGGTGAGACGTTGATGGAGCCGCTTGTCGTAGCGGTTATCGATCAGTACGGGAACCCGCTAGAGGGCGTGACCGTCACCTTTACCGTCACCGCAGGCGATGGCACGGTGAGTGATACCGTTGTAACGACCGACGCAAACGGTCTGGCGGAAACGACGCTGACCCTCGGAGATACGCCCGGTCCGATCACTGTCGAAGCAAGTGTCGAGGGGATCGCCGAGACCGTAACCTTCACCGTTGTGGCTGAACTGCTCGAATTCGAGCTCGCCCTACCGATGGGGCTCAGCCTAATCCACCTCCCGCTGAAAGTGAGAGCGGTTGACGGGATGCCGGGTGCCATCGGGTCGGTTTCCGACCTCTACGCTGCGCTCGGCGGTGCAGCTACCGTCAATTTCCTCATCACGCATGACCCCACAACGCAGGCGTGGCGCGGCTATTTTGGGGACGCGGATCGGGGGGGAATCACTGATACGGCGTTGACCGAGGGCGCGGGTGTCCTCGTCAGCACAAAAGCCCCGGTATCCGTCCGGTTGGGCGGTGACGCGCTTGGGGTGGACGGAACAAGCGCCCTCACCTTAAATCAGGGGCTGAACCTTGTGGGGCTGCCGTTGGACGACCCACGGATAGCACGTGTGAGCGACCTGTACACGCTGGAAGGGATTGGCGGCAACGTCACTGCGATTGTCGTCACGGATAACGGGACGTTCAAGGCGGTCGGCAGAGCCGGTGACGAGGGCGATATCCCCATCACGGGCGGACAGGCGTTCCTCCTGTTCGCCGCAGAAGCCGCTACAGTTAGCGTTGTCGGTAACGCATGGGGCGAGTAACGAATGCGACGTGAAACGTGAAACGTGATAAAAACAGGAAAAGACTTTAACGCAAGGACGCAAGGGAAAACAGAAGGTGAGAAAGGGAGAAAGGGAGAAGGGGAGGCATTTAGCCCCAGCGGGGCGACATGTTTATAGAACAACGGACACACCAAATACCAAAGCCCCGGAGGGGCGACATGTGCATGTTGTCTGAATCACGGATTAAAGACGGGGGAGCGAGTCCCGTAGTCACGGGATCCCGATTTATCGGGAGACGCGGGGAAGCGAGGGAGCGGGGAAGACAACGCCTTTAGCCCCAGCGGGGCGGCATGTTTATAGCACAGCGGATCCACCACACCCCCAAGCCCCAGCGGGGCGACGTGAAACGTGAAACGTGATAAAAACAGCAAAAGACTTTAACGCAAGGACGCAAGGGAAAAACAGAAGGTGAGAAGGTGAGAAGGGCCGGACGGAAAGGGTCTGAATCGCGGCTTAACACGGATTAAGGGATTACACGGATTAAAAAGCAAGACAACGGAACCTGTGAGAGGGGCAGCCCCCGTTCCGAGGATTCCGATAAGCCGGGACCTACCACCCCGTTTGTAGTAGCGCATTTCTTAATCCCGCCTGTCCCGATTCATCGGGGATTTATCGGGGATTCATTGCGCGTTCTTAACCCAAACCCATCACCCATTAAAAACGACCTGTCTGAATCACGGATTACACGGATTGCTGTTGCTTTAGCGTCTCGATTTCCTGTGTGAGCATTTCAACTTGTCTTTCGAGTGAGCGATCCCTTCCGCTCCGCCACGCAATGAGGGCTGTGGGGATACCTACCGCAGCGACAATAAGCGGCATGAGGACAATAAGTATCCAGTTGTATAGCAATAAACGTTTATCGACACCTTCTATTTTGGCATCAATATACTTTATTATCCTTTGCTCAGATCCAGCAATCTCCGCCTTGAGTTCCTGTCTGACTCCGGCGATTTCCGCCTTGAGTTCCTGTCTGACTCCAGTGATTTCCGCTTTGACTTCCTCCTTAACAATCAAGCGAATCTTGTCAAGATCTGCATCTGTTAACTCACCCAGAGCGGGCAAGGCGATCGCCAAAAAGAGTATCGAAAGGACGACAATCGTTTTCATTAGGGTTCTCCTGTTAGAGAAAGCAAAGCAGGTGGCTCTATATCGTTTAAGCGTTCATTGCCTCAACGCTTCAATTCTTTCGTGCAGTTTGATGGGACTGTGCTGATATGGTATCACGGGGTGGGCGCTTTGGCAATATCTTTTTGTCTGAATCGCGGAGGACGCTTGTCTGAATCACGGATTATCGCGGATTAAGGGATTGCACGGATTAAAAAGCAAGACGATGAAATCTTTTAGCTCCAGCGGTGTGACATGTGCGACGTGAAACGTGATAAAAACAGCAAAAGACTTTAACGCAAAGGCGCAAGGACGCAAGGGAAAAACAGAAGGTGAGAAAGGGAGAAGGGGAGAAGGGGAGAAGGGGGGAAAGGGAGAAAGTGGGAAAGTGGGAAGGGGAGGCATTTAGCCCCAGCGGGGCGACATGTTTATAGCACAGCGGATCCACCACACCCCCAAGCCCCAGCGGGGCGACATGTGCATGTTGTCTGAATCGCGGATTATCGCGGATTAAGGGATTACACGGATTAAAAGCAACAACCCCCCTAAATCCCGCCCCTAAATCCCCTCGATAAATCCCCCCGATAAATCGGGACAGGCCCGATAAGATCGGGGCAGGCAGGAACGGAACAGGTGGGATGTACCACTTGTCAGGGGGATTTGGGAAGCCTTTATGCCCAATTGGCAAAATCTAACAAAATCTAACACTTTTGAGAAAATTTCAACGTTTTCCAGCCGGTTTGTCGGGGTGATTAGCAAAATTTGCCGTGTCCGTCAAACCCGCTCCCTGTCTGGGTTTTGACGCATCGGACAGAGAAAAAATTAACAAAAATTTTGACACTATACTTAACATGTGTTACCCTATAGGGTGTTAGAAACCGATAAATGGCATAGAATTGATGCCGAAAACAGCCCACATTTACCATTAATAACCTAAGTTGCTAGGTTCTGTTGACATTTCATTGTGACCAGATAATAGAGAGACCTAAATCGGTTCACTGACGTAACACCGCAGAAAAGAAACCGAGTTTTGAAGAAAAAACTCGGTTTCTGGCATCTTTTCCAGTGATTTGAGCGCTTCTCGCGACAGCAAAAGCAAAATGTCAACACGCCCTAGTTATGGAAAATGTTGTAAAACGGGAGAATGGGAACTGAATAAAGCCCATTAACCTCCCCGATAAATCCCCCGATAAGATCGGGGCAGGCCCGATAAATCGGGACAGGCGGGACTAAGAAGCGGGAGCAGGCAGGCGGGATTCAAAGCAACTCGCAGTGGATTGACAAATCCACTGCACAGGTACAAAGCTGGCTCCGTTCCGAGAGTCCGAGACCCCGATAAATCCCCCGATAAGATCGGGGCAGGCCCGATGAATCCCCCGATAAGATCGGGGCAGGCCCGATGAATCGGGACAGGCGGGACTCCGACAAGCCGGGAGCAGGCAGGCGGGATTCAAAGCAACTTGGATATGGCTATCCAAGCCGAGCGGGTTGGGCGACTAGCAACTTGCGTATTAATAATAGGGAGGCATATCATGGCTTTTAGAGAATTCACAATGTCCAAAAACCCGATCTCGAACGAGCTCACCCACCAACAGGAGACGGCGATTGACCTGATCCTCGCGGGGAAGAGTGACAACGAGGTGGCAGAAAAGATTGGCAAATCCCGATCGACCGTCAACGTCTGGCGTCATCACAACCCGCTTTTCATGGCAACCCTGAACGACCGGCGGCAGCGGTTGTGGGGTAGTCAGTTGAACCGGCTTAACACGTTGGCGGCGGAAGCGGTCGATGTCTTGCGGGAGGGGCTGCACGACGAAGATATAAAGGTGCGCTTGCTCGCTGCGATCCATATTCTGAAAGCGACCGGCACCTACGGTGCAGCGTTACCCGGTACACAGGAGACGGATCCGGCAGAGCTCGCGGCGAGTCTTTACAAGCGAGAAAAGGACCGGGGCAGCATGGTGTCCGTTGGCTCGCGCTCGTGGGATAGCAATGAAATGGAATATGACACGCGCGCCGAGCAACAACACGCATTCTTCAGTGCAGAGCGGGATCGGCTGGTATCGGAAGAGATAGCGGAGAACAGTCGCCACGTGAAAGCGGAACAGGATAAGGAGAAGTTAGCGAATTGGGACCGGATCCTTCCGGCGTTCGCTGACCTGCCGCCGGCGTTGTTCGATGATATGGAGGAGGCCGCGCTGAAGACCTTAATTCTTGATTTCATTGACGCGCGCGATGCGTACCTCCAGACGTTAAGGGACGATTTTGCGTACACGATGAATCCGGATCGACCGGTCTGGGCGGATCACGCGGAGAATTTGGATCCGCGGGTCAAGATGGAGATGGATGGGGCGGAATATGCGGCGAATGCGGGTCTTCAGGTGCTCTTGGACGCGTGGGAACGGCGGGGCAACGCGTCGGACGCGCTGCTGAACCCGAAACGGAAGCGGCGCAGGAGACCGGAGAAGAACCCGCTGATGCAGCCGGACAGTTTCAGGCTACCGGTGCAGCGGGATTCGGATTCGCGTGCTTTGCCGGCGCCGGAGGAAGGGGGAACGTGAGGAGGCGAGGGAGCGGGGGAGTGAGGAGGCGGGGGAGCGGGAAGGCGGGAAAACGAGTCTTTTAGCCCCAGCGGGGCGACAGGTGCCGCCATCACCTGTGCCAAGAGCATCACAATTCCCCCCCTGACAAGGCTTACTATTACCCATAAGTCTGGGGTTGGTTTTTATCAGTGTAGATGTTAATGGTTATGGTTGGGTCAGGTGTTGTGTAACAGGGTAAATGCGTCAGCAATATCATTCAAGCGCTGCCAGCCTCTCCAGATGACAGTCACCCCCGGTGCGCCGTCGGATTTTCGTGCTAAAAAGCCACCGAGTTTTGCAATCCACACCGTGACTTGAGCAACGGTAGGTAATTTGTCTGGCAAATCGGTTGTCTTATGGGTTATACAATAAAGGGCTTTCCATTCATCATCAGTCAACACAGCGGTGCATTCAGCGTCAGGCGCATGGCGATTGTACATCGTCAACCAGTAAAGTCGCCATGCAATGACACTCATTAGAGCAATATATCGTAAGAGCCGGTCTTTGGTTTGCAATCGGCAGTGTTCAATTTTGGTGCCGGATTTGAGGACTTTGAAATAGACTTCAATTTGCCACCTCAGACTGTACCAGCGTATCCGTTGTATGGCATCGGTAAAATCATTGACTTTGACATTAGTAATTAACAACCATTCTAGTGGAGTTACCTTCACCGGTGGATTGACTTCCGTCACCCAGACGACACTCACGTCAACCGGGGGTAGGTCTTGTGGGGGTAATGCCGGGTGTCGATAAGGGGGAAGCAGTGTCGTTGTTGTAAAATGAATGCTGACTGTGGCTTGTCGGGCAGGTTGATTCCCCCGAGCGGGTACTTTGACAAGTTGTTCACCGGCAGCCGGTTGACTTTGCACCACAGCCCGGAGTTGCCCCGCTTGATCATCAACCTTTCGATTATGAGCCGCTCGGATAACGAAAGGGGTGTCTTTGGCTTGGACAAAAAACTCATAAATATCGGCTTCACGGTCACAGATGGAAATCATCTCCACCCCATCTGGGGTACGCGCTTGGGTCTGGTTTAACGCCTCAATCCATTTGTAGCTCTCTTTTTCCGTCAACGGTACGTTGGCTTTGCTATGGTTTGGCTTGGGAGCGTCCCGAACCCAAACGGCATCGGTCAGACACCCCAACGGCAATCCCGATTCCGTTACCACTAAAGTGGTGTGTTTGACAAACCCATAGATATGCTGAGAATCGGTGCCAATCGGTCCTAACCCCTCAGTCAATGGGTGATGTGTGTAATTGAGGTAGGTCGTGTCCTGAATCGCAAACACACGTCCATAGCCACCGATCCGTTCGACTGTTCGTTCAAAGTGAGGAGATAGGAGTTTCTCCGCTGTCACCTGCTCATTATCAAATAAACGGTACGCCGCTTTGACAGCTGACCAATCCTCACAAGCAGCATGAATAGCAGATTGCGGGGAGGTTGACAATGACGAAGCGACAGTAATCAGCCGCTGAGTCAGACGTTTATCGCCTAAATCAAGTGTCTCAAACTCCTGTTGACTCCAACAGGGAGTTAACTCATTATTTACAGTAGGCATCAGCAACTCCTATTGAGTTGGGAGGAATCAGTATAGTCGTTTACCAATGCCATTAAATGTATCATATCGACTTTTGCCTATCAAGCAAATACCAATGCCAACTTCGGAAAGTTTACCATCTTCTACTTGTGGGTAATAGTAAGCCTGACAAGGGGGGCTAGGGGGGTTAGGGGATTTAGGGGGTTGCTTTTGTATTTAATCCGCGTAATCCGTTAATCCGCGTTAATCCGCGATTCAGACAGAATTCACATGTCGCCCCTCCGGGGCTTTGGAGAGGGGTGCGCGTCTTTTCTATAAACATGCCGCCCCTCCGGGGCTAAAGATCGGTCCAAGTCCCCCTGCCAAGTGGTACATCCCGGTTTATCGTGGGCGGGATTTAGGGGGTTGCTTTTGTATTTAATCCGCGCAATCCGTGTAATCCGTGTTAATCCGCGATTCAGACAAAAAGGTGTTGATAAATCGACGGAGCCGTGATAATATATTGAACCATTGCTTACTCCGTCCAATAGGAGCCCTTCCATGAAAACGATTCTCGTCCTTTCAACCCTCTTTTGTGTGATCGCGTTTCCCGCTCTGGGTGAGTTGACAGATGCAGATCTTGACAAGATTCGCTTGATTGTTAAAGAGGAAGTCAAAGAAGAAATCACCGCGTCCGAAAAGCGGATGAAAGAATATATTGATCTCAAAATTGATGGCGTGGAGAAAAGCTTGGGTGCCAGAATTGATGCGGTGGAGAAAAACCTGAATACCCGAATTGATGGTGTGGAGAAAGGGCTGAACGGCAAAATTGGTGCGTTGGATAAGCGAATGGACAGTATATGGCGTTTAATGATGGGTCTCTTTGGACTGGTGGCAGCGACGATTGCTATCCCTCAAGTTATCATTGCTTACAGAGACAGGGGCCGGAAGGATATGCAATCCCAAATTGACCAGCTGCGTGCCCAAATTGAAGCGATGCAAAACACCTCCTCCTAACCCCACCCCGTCCCGCCTCCCCGTTTTTTCTCCGCGTAATCCGTGTAATCCGTGTTAATCCGTGATTCAGACAATATGCACATGTCGCCCCGCTGGGGCTTTGGAGAGGGGTGCGCGTCTTTTCTATAAACATGCCGCCCCTCCGGGGCTAAAGATCGGTCCAAGTCCCCCTGCCAAGTGGTACATCCCGGTTTATCGTGGGCGGGATTTAGGGGGTTTCTTGCTTTTAATCCGCGTAATCCGTTAATCCGCGTTAATCCGCGATTCAGACAGGTTGTAATCCGTGTAATCCGTGTTAATCCGCGCTTCAGACCATTCCCACCTGCCGCCCCGCTGGGGCTAAAGACTTGCCTTCCCGTCATTCGTGTAGATTCGCGTAGATTCGTGGATGTCTTTCCCGTTCTCCCGTTTCCTCGCCTCCCCGCTCCCCCGCCTAATCCGCGATTCAGACAAAATTATCTTGCCAAGCCCACCGCAATCGTGATAACCTATAAGCCCAAGAAAGGTAGGTGCCCAAAATGGATTTCGGTTCATGGTCTCCCTCACACACGATATTGGTTCTATTCATCGTCGCCGGTTTCATTGTGCAGATAGGGATCTTATTCTATCGCATGGGCCAAAACGAGAAACGCTTGATACGCAGTGAAGAGCGTGCCGAAAAGCGGGATGCGGAATTGATCGCTATGATCGACAAGCGAATGGGTGAAGTTAATCATCGAATTGACGGGTTACAGTCTGAGATGAATCAGCAAGGGGAAAGTCTGCGGTCTGAGATGAACCAGCGAATTGATGAAGTCAATCTGCGAATTGACGGGTTACGGTCTGAGATGAATCAGCAAGGGGAAAGTCTGCGGTCTGAGATGAACCAGCGAATTGATGAAGTCAATCTGCGAATTGACGGGTTACGGTCTGAGATGAATCAACAAATGGGTGAAGTTAATCATCGAATTGACGGGCTACGGTCTGAGATGAATCAACGGTTATCCGATATGGACGCTTCGATACGACAACTCAACCAGAACCATATCGAGCACTTAGCATACCATCAACACAACGAATAAGCCGAACAATGCCCCCGTGAGCTTTTCCCCCTTTCTGTCTTTCTTTTCGCCTTTGCGCCTCCCGATTCCTCGCCTCCTCGTTTTTAATCCGTGTAATCCCCTAAATCCGCGTTAATCCGCGCTTCGCCGCGTCTCCCGATAAATCGGGATCCCGTGACTACGGGACTCGCTCCCCCGTTTTTAATCCGTGTAATCCCCTAAATCCGCGTTAATCCGCGCTTCAGACAGAATTCACATGTCGCCCCTCCGGGGCTTTGGAGAGGGGTGCGCGTCTTTTCTATAAACATGCCGCCCCTCTGGGGCTAAAGGCGTTGTCTTCGCCGCTCCCTCGCTTCGCCGCGTCTCCCGATAAATCGGGATCCCGTGACTACGGGACTCGCTCCCCCGTTTTTAATCCGTGATTCAGACAAAAAGGTGTTGATAAATCGACGGAGCCGTGATAATATATTGAACCATTGCTTATTCCGTCCAATAGGAGCCGTTCAATGAAGAAAACGATGCTCGTTCTTTCAACCCTCTTTTTGGTGATCGCGTTTCCCGCTCTGGGTGAGTTGACAGATGCGGATCTTGACAAGATTCGCTTGATTGTTAAGGAGGAAGTCAAAGAAGAAATCACCGCGTCCGAAAAGCGCACAAGGGAATATATCGATCTCAAAATTAGTGCGTCGGATCAGAAAATTGATGATTTAGGCAAAAGCCTGAATAGCAAAATTGATGATTTAGACAAAAGCCTGAATGGCAAAGTTGATGATTTAGGCAAAAGCCTGAATGGCAGAATGGACGATATACGGACCATAATGATTGCACTCATTGCCCTAGTCACAGCCGCCATCGCCGTTCCTCAAATCATCATGGCTTACAAAGAAAGAGGTCAGAAAGATATGCAAACCCAACAACGGGAGATGCAAACCCAAATCGACGAGCTCCGCAAAGAGCTCGAAACAATGCAAAACACCCCCTCCTAACCCCACCTTGCCTCCCCGTTTTTAATCCGCGCAATCCGTTAATCCGTGTTAATCCGTGATTCAGACAGAATTCACATGTCGCCCCGCTGGGGCTTTGGTATTTGGTGTGTCCGTTGTTCTATAAACATGTCGCCCCGCTGGGGCTAAATGCCTCGCCTTCTCCCTTTCCCCCCTTCCCCCTTTCTCGCTTGGTCTCTTGTTGATTTTACTTGTTGTACCCGCTTACTTATTGGTATAATCAAGCAATAAGTTGGTAAAGGAGGTTGTTATGAGCTGGCTGCAAACCATAACGATAATAGTAAGTATCATTGGCGTCTTAGGTGGGTTGGTATTTGCTTTACATAATGCAACTCGACGTGAGCATAATGCAACTCGACGTGAGATAGATGCGCTGCGAACAGATATGAATAACCAGTTAAATGAGATACGCAAAGATATCCGTATGCTCTTTGACAAGATTATTCCGCTGTATAGCAAATAATCATTCTCGCTTCCCTGTATTCCTTTGCGCCTTTGCGTTAAATTTCCTTCTTCCGTTTTCTCGTTTTCTCGTCTTCTGTTTTTCCCTCAGCGTCTCTGCGGTATTAAGTCGGGTGTCGGGGGGTGGATGCCCCTCCTACAGGTGGGAAGTTCTGAATTCCCCCTGCCAAGTGGTACATCCCGGTTTATCGTGGGCGGGATTTAGGGGGTTGCTTTTGTATTTAATCCGCGCAATCCGTTAATCCGTGTTAATCCGTGATTCAGACAGAATTCACATGTCGCCCCGCTGGGGCTTTGGTATTTGGTGTGTCCGTTGTTCTATAAACATGTCGCCCCTCCGGGGCTTAAAGATTTCAGCCTTGGTGACCGTTGCTCAAGTCCTCCTGCCAAGTGGTACATCCCGGTTTATCGGGGGCGGGATTTAGGGGGTTGCTTTTGTATTTAATCCGTGTAATCCCCTAATCCGTGCTAATCCGCGCTTCAGACAAAAAGGTGTTGCCAAATCCACCCAACCGTGATAGCATATCAGATCAGTCATCAAAAGGAGGCGTTCAACCATGAAAATCGTAACAATTCTAGCGCTGCTGTTTGCCTCATCCGCGTATGGCGAATTGACCAAAGAGGACCTGCACGACCTGAAGGAAGATCTACACAAGGTCATCAAAGAAGAAAGTGCCGCGTCTGAAAAACGGATGAAGGAGTATATCGATCTCAAAATTGAGACGGTAACCGCCAGGATTGATGGCGTGGAGAAAAGTCTGGGTGCCAGAATTGATAATACCAATGGATATTTTGATCCTTTCGGAAACCTTGATCCTTTCTGGATTGCGATGGTAATGATTGTATTCCTCATTATACTCCCTCAACTCATTATCCTTTACAGAGAAATAAGAGACAGGAAGAAGAATTGGACCCAGATTCAAGAACTACGCGAACGGATCGAAGCATTGACCTAATGAACTCCCCGCTAAATCGGGATTTTCAACTTGAACGGTATAGAAATACCTTCCTTACTACCTCCAATAGGAGCCCTTCCATGAAAACGCTTGTCGTCCTTTCGATACTCTTTTGTGTGATCGCGTTTCCCGCGCTGGGTGAGTTAACAGATGCAGATCTTGACAAGATTCGCTTGATTGTTAAAGAGGAAGTCAAGGCGGAAATCACCGGAGTCAGACAGGAACTGAAAGCGGAAATCGCCGGAGTCAAGGCGGAAATCGCCGGAGTCAAACAGGAACTGAAAGCGGAAATCGCCGGAGTCAAACAGGAACTCAAGGCGGAGATTGCTAGCTCTGAGCAAAGCGTAAAGAATTATGTTGATGCCAAAATAGCAGGTGTCGATAAACATTTAGCAGGTGTCGATAAACGTTTAGAAACATACAACTGGGTCCTTATTGTCTTCATGCCTCTGATTGTGGCTGCGGTAGGTATCCCCACAGCCTTCATTGCGTGGCGGAGCGGGAGGGATCGCTCACTCGAAAGACAAGTTGAAATGCTCACACAGGAAATTGAGACGCTAAAGCAACAGCGATCCGCGTAATCCGTTAATCCGTGTTAATCCGTGATTCAGCCAAGTTTTCACATGTCGCCCCGCCCCGATAAATCCCCCCGATAAGATCGGGGCAGGCCCGATGAATCCCCGATGAATCGGGACAGGCGGAACAGGCGGGATTCAAAGCAACTGGGGCTAAAAGCGGAGGTGAGTCGTCTGAGTCCGCAATCGTAGGGTCGAGGTCGCCTCGCCCAAGAGGGTTGGGGAACCCAACCCCTACGAAGTCGCTCTCCCGTCTTCTCCGTGTAATCGGTGTAATAAGAACGCGCAATGAATTGCGCTACTACAAACGGGGGACAGCCCCTCCTCCTCGCTCCCTCGCTTCGCCGCGTCTCCCGATAAATCGGGATCCCGTGACTACGGGACTCGCTCCCCCGTCTTTAATCTGCGGTTCAGACGAAAAAGTCTTGCCAAATCCACCCAACCGTGATAGCATATCAGACCAGTCATCAAAAGGAGGCGGTGCCCCATGCGAATCGTAACCATCCTCTTGCTACTGCTGTTGGTCTCCCCCGCATTTGGCGAGCTGACCAAAGAGGACCTACGCACCATCATTAAAGAAGAAAACGCGGCGTCCGAAAAGCGGTTGAAAGAATATATCGATCTCAAAATTGATGCGGTAAATGCCAGGATTGATGGTGTGGAGAAAAGTCTGGGTGCCAGAATTGATGCCGTAGATCAAAAGCTAAGTGCCCGAATTGATGGTGTGGAGAAAGGGCTGAACGGCAAAATTGGTGCGTTGGATAAGCGAATGGACAGTATATGGCGTTTAATGATGGGTCTCTTTGGACTGGTGGCAGCGACGATTGCTATCCCTCAAGTTATCATTGCTTACAGAGACAGAGGTCGGAAGGAGATGCAAACCCAAATTGACCAGCTGCGTGCCCAAATTGAAGCGATGCAAAATACCCTATCCTAACCCCACCCCGTCTTGCCTTCCTGTTTTTAATCCGTGTCCTCCTCAAATCCGCCTTAATCTGCGCTTCGGCCCCTATTCACATGTCGCCCCGCTGGGGCTTTGGAGAGGGGTGTGCGTCTTTTCTATAAACATGTCGCCCCGCTGGGGCTAAAGGCGTTGTCTTCGCCGCTCCCTCGCTTCGCCGCGTCTCCCGATAAATCGGGATCCCGTGACTACGGGACTCGCTCCCCCGTCTTTAATCCGTGATTCAGACAAAAAGATATTGCCAACCCCGCCC
Source organism: Candidatus Poribacteria bacterium (assembly GCA_965220385.1). Classification (GTDB taxonomy): domain Bacteria; phylum Poribacteria; class WGA-4E; order WGA-4E; family PCPOR2b; genus PCPOR2b. The sequence goes on from OZ244825.1 coordinate 5,985,977, forward strand.
AACCGTGCTACTATATAATATCATTCTCCGCAAAGGAGGCGTTCACCCATGCGAATCGTAACCATCCTCTTGCTACTGCTGTTTGCCTCATCCGCGTATGGCGAATTGACCAAAGCGGATCTGCACGATCTGAAGGAAGATCTACACAAGGTCATCAAAGAAGAAATCGCCGCGTCCGAAAAGCGTACGAGGGAGTATATCGATCTCAAAATTGATGCGGTAAATGCCAGAATTGATGCGGTAAATGCCAGAATTGATGCTGTCGAGAATAACCTGAATATCAAAATTGATGGGGTAAATACCCGAATTGATGCTGTCGATAAAAGCTTGGGTCGTGTGTGGCTCATGATAGCTGCACTGATTGGACTGATAACAGCCACCATCGCAATCCCTCAAATCATTATCGCTTACAGGGACAGGAGCCGGAAGGAGATGGAAAGCAGCCAACAGGCGATGCAATCCCAAATTGACCAGCTCCGTGCACAAATTGAAGCGATGCAAAATACCCTATCCTAACCCCACCCTGTCTTGCCTTCCTGTTTTTAATCCGCGCAATCCGTGTAATCCGTGTTAATCCGCGATTCAGACAATGATTCACATGTCGCCCCTCCGGGGCTTTGGTCCCTAAGGCATGCCGCTTTTCTATAAACATGTCGCCCCTCCGGGGCTAAAGACTCGCCTTCCCCGTTTTCCCGTCAAAAATGTCTTGCCAAAGTGCCCACCCCGTGCTACCATATACCATCATTTTCCTGCAAAGAAGGTAACCACCGATGAAAGCCGTAACAATTCTAGCGCTGCTGCTGTTTGCCTCGGCCGCGTATGGCGAATTGACCAGAGAAGATATCCGCACCATCGTCAAGGAAGAGAACGCCGCGTTGGAAAAGCGCGTGAAAGAATATATCGATCTCAAAATTGATGCGTTGGATCAGAAAGTTGATGCGTTAGACAAAAGCCTGAATGGGAGAATTGACGATATACGGACCATAATGATTGCACTCATTGCCCTAGTCACAGCCGCCATCGCCGTTCCTCAAATCATCATGGCTTACAAAGAAAGAGGTCAGAAAGATATGCAAACCCAACAACGGGAGATGCAATCCCAAATTGACCAGCTGCGTGCCCAAATTGAAGCGATGCAAAACAGCCCATCCTAACCTCACCCCGTCTTGCCTTCCCGTTTTTAATCCGCGCAATCCGTTAATCCGTGTTAATCCGCGCTTCGGCCCCTATTCACATGTCGCCCCTCCGGGGCTTTGGTCTCTAAGGCATGCCGTTGTTCTATAAACATGTCGCCCCTCTGGGGCTTTGGAGAGGGGGGATGTCGCGTTTCTATAAACATGTCGCCCCTCTGGGGCTAAAGGCGTTGTCTTCGCCGCTCCCTCGCTTTGCCGTCTTTAATCCGCGATTCGGCCCCTATTCACATGTCGCCCCTCCGGGGCTTTGGAGAGGGGGGATGTCGCGTTTCTATAAACATGCCGCCCCTCCGGGGCTAAAAGATTTCATCGTCTTGCTTTTAATCCGCGCAATCCGTTAATCCGTGTTAATCCGTGATTCAGACAATGATTCACATGTCGCCCCTCCCCGATAAATCGGGATTCGAAACCGGGGCTTTGGTCCCTAAGGCATGCCGCTGTTCTATAAACATGCCGCCCCGCTGGGGCTAAAGACTTGCCTTCCCGTCATTCGTGTAGATTCGCGTAGATTCGTGGATGTCTTTCCCGTTCTTCCGCTCCCTCGCCTCCCCGCCTCCTCGCTTCCCCGTCTTTAATCCGTGATTCAGACAATATGCACATGTCGCCCCTCCCCGATAAATCGGGATTCGAAACCGGGGCTTTGGTCCCTAAGGCATGCCGCTGTTCTATAAACATGCCGCCCCGCTGGGGCTAAAGACTTGCCTTCCCGTCATTCGTGTAGATTCGCGTAGATTCGTGGATGTCTTTCCCGTTCTCCCGTTTCCTCGCCTCCTCGCTCCCCCGTCTTTAATCCGTGATTCAGACAATATGCACATGTCGCCCCTCCGGGGCTTTGGTATTTGGTGGGTCCGTTGTTCTATAAACATGTCGCCCCTCCGGGGCTAAAGGCGTTGTCTTCCCCGCTCCCCCGCTTCCCCGCGTCTCCCGATAAATCGGGATCCCGTGACTACGGGACTCGCTTCCCCGTCTTTAATCCGCGATTCAGACAATGATTCACATGTCGCCCCTCTGGGGCTTTGGAGAGGGGGGATGTCGCGTTTCTATAAACATGTCGCCCCGCTGGGGCTAAATGCCTCCCCTTCTCCCCTTCCCACTTTCTCCCTTTCTCCCCTTCTCCCCTTCCCACTTTCCCCCCTTCTCCCCTTCCCCTGCGTCGTTGCGTTAAAATCATCTTCCCAAAAAAAACCTGAAACCCGCCCCGCACCCCATGCGTATCATCCCGAACAGAATGACCGTAGTTATGCCTACAATTCTCTTTTTTGACGCCCAAACCGAATTCCAGCGACACCTGTGAAATTTTTCACAAAAAAAGGCTTGACAGATATTTGAATCTGTTGTATTATAGGGCGTCTCTACTTTATAAAGGGGCAATTACGTCGATTTTTCGGGGCTTCCGCGACCCAGCGGACGCCGGCGGAAAACACGCGCCCCTCCGTTACACCCCTTCACACGAAAGGATTCCTATTTTTATGATACAAGGGAACGACGCATCGCCACCGTGTGACGAGCGTCAAAATAGAAGTAAAAACAGATCTAACGTAAACCTTTCAACCCAAAAAAAGACAGGAGGAAATTTTATAATGGGTATTCAAGGTATGACAAATTGGAAATTTACCGCGTTCCTCACCATCGCGTTGATGCTTGTTGCGGGGCTGTTCAGTAGCACCGCTATGGCAGCAGCCAACGATGGGCATGGAACAATGAGACTAACAACGTTAACAGCTACTGGTGATGTCTTTGAGGGTACAGGGATTACCGCTACCCTGTTCGCGAACCAGGAAGGTCATACAGTGACCTTTACCTACACAGCGACCGCCGACATGAACGGCGGGATGGTGCGGGTCGCGATCCCAGGCGACGATTGGAAATTCCCTAAGGCTGGCGTAACCGTTACCATTACCGGTGATAGCGAGGAGCTGACAGCAGCTGCTAATACTGGCGATCGCTTGGTGTTCGCCGGTGCTGATGATAAGCTTACGAGCATTGCTGTCAAGCTGGATGGTGATTGGACTGATGGCGACGCATTAACCATCGCAATAACGGGTGTAACCTCCGCTATTCCCCGTTCGCTGTTTGTCCCTCAGACAGGTCTACCGTATCGGGAATATACATTCACAACCACAACGATGGCAAAGGATGGCGTTCATAGACGTCTGCTCATCCTTGATGATGATCCAGATACAGCAGGCGTTGACGAGTCGGAGATAGATCCGCAACCGAAGATTCGCGTCGGTAATGTTGCGAGCGGTAGAGGCACGATTAAAGTTTCTCCGATAGTCTATCAAGGTGAGGCGGATCGCAATATTCAACTGACCTTCACCGCCGCTGGTCCGATGTATGATACGACCGGTATTGACAGCAATGTAGTGATTACAATCCCACAGGGACTCGGCTCAGTAGCGGACACATTCCCCGCTCCCATGGCACAAACAACCACCGCGAACGCGGACGAGTTCGTCTCTGTATCGCGCGTAACGGGCTCCGTGCAGTTTGCGAATCCGAACCAGCGGATTATAGTTGATCCCACCAACCGTAGCCAGGTAACAATCGACATCACGCGGATGGAGTACAACTCGACAGTCACTCTTTCCTATAGAAAGGTCGATGTTAATCCTGCGCTGGGTACCAACGCAGTCTTCACTGCGACATCGATTTCAGGGTCATCTACTACGGGGAATGTTGTTTTTGATCCGGCCGCAGACCATGTTCGGACAATAGCCGGTTCTGGGGAGATTAAAATTTCGCCCGAGATTGTGTCGATGGGTTCTAGGCAGAATCTCACCTTTACCTATAAAGCGCATACCGCACTTACGAATGCTGTCTTGGTCATTACCCAGCCTACTGCTACTGGTTGGATAAATCTAGCACTTGTAACCGGTAGTGGGAATGCTCAAGCGGATAATTACGTTACCCACAGCGGCGGGGGCGATGCCACATTAGCTGTTGATAATACTGCTAATACCATTACTTTGAATGGACTTGACCTTGCCAAAAATGCTTCGTTCACGGTGAGGATAAGTCGAGCGCAGCTCTCACCTGACGGTACTGATATCGTCGCCGGCGCGTATCCGTGGGTAACGACCCTCGGCGGTACAGCGTTGACAGCCGGAAATCCTACGCTCTACATTGTCAACGTGAATGATGATGTTGCGTTTGACGTATTAAATGCGGCCGGTACCGCTGTTGATGATCTTGCTCACTACCCTGCTGCGAGCGAGCGGAACATATATTTTCAATTTGCACTTAGCACCCCCATTAAGGGTGGAGGCCTTCGGTTTAACATCCCGAACGGTTGGAGGGGACCCTCCCATACAGATGTAGCGGGTAAGGCGAGGGTGAAGTTGTTGCAACGTGCCGATGATGGTACCTTGGTCGACGACGATAATACTGATACCATTCCTGCTAACCTGGTTGATAAGTATGGTGCCGATGATAATGTTGTGGTCACAGCTTCAGGTAGTCAGATCAATGTTGCGATCAAGACGTTGAATGGGACCGCAGCTTCTCCTATGAATGTCACGGTCGTATACGGTGTTGGCACCGGTGACATGCGAGGCATGGTGCAGCGCAACGCACAAGCCGATTTGGAGATTATCGGACGTTTTAGCACCGGCGTTTCTGGTACATATTACCCCGCAGATTCACCCGTAATAATGCGAATTGGTAATGTCGAGGCAGGCTCCGGTATTGCGAGCATAACGAATCCGGCTAGCTATACCGTTGAGGCTGGTAGTGACGATAATACGATTCGGATTGTCTACAGGGCAGCCGGAACAATGAATGGCGGTAGCGTGCGCTTGAGTACACCCGCCGCTTGGGGTAGCTTGGATGAGAGAGACCCTACGGCAAAGAACCATATTCGGGTGGTTGCTTCATCGAGTGTGGCCAGCCAAGACGCAATCCGTTACGGCGCTCACAACGTTTTGGTCCCTCTCATGACAGCCGGCTATAACAGTACTGTCGAATTTGTCCTTAGCAATGTGAAAGCCCAAACAACGATTGGTATTGCTCAATTCACGGTTGAGTCCGCCGGCGGTCCCAGTGACAGTCTAGCGCGGCTTATGGGTGAACCGCTGCCGAAAGACGGTGACGACAATATAATCGATCCTTACATGTTGCTAGGGAAAGTCTACGTGCCTCGGTTTGCCGAGGGTGGGACCGTACCAGAGACCGGTGCCACAGCCGACGCCGCTGCCGTTACGGCTGATACAGGTATACTACGGCTCAGAGTGGTCCCCGGAGCGGGTGGTACAGGCGAGGCAGAACTTGTCGAAATCGTTCGGACCGACTCCGGACTTCAGACTTACCTGAATGAAGACGGTGAGGAAATATCGGATCGGCAGGTCCATGCCGGTGACGAGGAGATTTACCTCGTGTTTAGGTACACGCCGGTCGAAACCCTTGAGGATGGCGCGCTGCGGTTCACCGTCCCATCTGATTGGAGTCCACCGCAAGAGGAGAGTTCAAATGTGCTCGGTTATACCGAAATCTCGAGTTCAGCATCTCTTGGGGCATACGATTTTGGAAACCGTTCTATCACTATACCGATTGTCAGTATTGACAGTGGTCAAAACGTTGAGATTCATTACGGTGTAGGCAGCCTCGGTGCCAAAGCGCCCACAGCCAAGAAAACGAGTCAATTCCTCTTTGCTGTGAAGGGAACTGCGGGCACCTTTACCAGCATCGGTGCCGTAGATGTAGATGTCATGTCTCAGGCAAGCGGTAGGGGCTCGGCTTCTATTGAATCAATGAACGCCACCGCCGGCGCGCCTGACGGTTCCATCACAATCACCTATGATCCGGAAGGTCAAATCGCAAACGGACGGATAAAACTGACCGTTCCCGACGCGTTGACCGGTGGGGCCGATGGCGACGGTGTGACAGCATCGCATATCAGCGTCTCTACCGGTTCTGCGAAGTACGGTGGTAGCGTGGATCTGGAGCTGGACGCGAATTCAGATGTCACCAAAAACGATGTGCTTGTCAGTGGTGTCAATCTGAGTGCCGATGACGAGTTCACCTTCACTTATGAAGGGATGATGCCGGAAGCAGCGGGCGATCTCGCATTCACCGTCGCAGTTGACGGCGGCGAAGGTCCCGGTGAAGTTGCAGAGGGTTCTCCGGCACCGATGGCACTTATAGATGGTTCTGGTGCATTGACTGTTACCGTTGGACAGGCGGCAGCCGGTTCTGGTACGGTTATGATTGACCAGGGCGGCGCAGTTGTCGCTGGTTCAGACGGTAACGAAATCACGGTCACCTACACAGCGATCGGTGAGATCGGCGAAGGTAAGACAATCACCGTTGCAGTTCCCGACGGTTGGTCACCGCCTCTCAACGAGGCAGCAGCCGACGAGAAGATGGGAACCTTCACCGTTACGCATCTACTCGATCTGGCTGCTGATGATGCAGATGGTGTGCGTGACGAAGGTACCGCTGTGGCTGCAAGTGTTATGAAAGCGGACGGCGCGGCTGCGGATGCAATGCCGATGATTATGGTCGCTACAGTCGCATCTGGAGCTAAGTTAGCTGCTCGTGATAGCGTTAAATTCACCTACTCCAATGCCACCGCACCGACTGCTACAGGAGCGTCACACTTCACAACCGAGTATGATGATATGGCGGTGGGTGAGATGGATGACGTTAAAGTTATCGTTCAGTCCGCTGAAGGCGCAACGCAGCTTTCAGTTGAGGCAGATGATTTCAACGTTGACACCGATGGCTCAACTGAGGTCACCATCAAGTTGATGGCATCTGACGGCAGTGTGGCAACGGCGGGGGCAGGGGGTGTAACGGTTACCCTTACCGCATCGTCAGGGACGATCGCATCGTCAGTGATGATCGCCGCCGGCGAATACATGGCGATGACCGATCTGTCCGCTACAGCGGCAGCGAATATCACCGTCACAGCTATGGCGGATCTTGATGGCGATGCTGCCACCGATCCTGATGAAGCCATGGTTATGGTCCACGCTGATACCGATAACGTGATGATCACCAGCGTCTCGCTCAGCGAGTCGTTCGCCAAAGCGGGTGATACCGTAATGGTTACCGTATCGGGTACAGCCGCCCAAGACGGTATGTTCTCCGTCGGCTCGGTTATCACCGATGAGGATCTGACAGAGGACGAAGCGGGTGCCTATACCGGCTCGTTCACCGTTGTTGCTGACCTGCAGGACGGTTCGCACACCGTTACCGTCAGTCTGAACGGCGCAAGCGACAGTTCAGTGTCGATAACCATCGACACAGTAGCACCGACAGCGACGGCAGCATCGTCCGCTGACGAGGTTTCAAATGGTGATATGGTTACCATTTCCGCTACGGTGGTTGAGGACGGTTCAGGTGTTTATAAGGTTATGGCTGATGTCTCCATGCTCGATACAACGCAAACCGATATGGTTGCATTGACCATGGGAGACGACGGTTCCTACAGTGCTGAAATTACTATCAGCGAAGCTAACGAAGCGGCAAACGGACCGCAGAATGTCACCGTTACCGCGACGGATATGGCTGGCAACATGAGCGAAATGGCTACCGTGAGCGTTACGTTGAACAACGAGCTCTCCTTCACCTCAACACTACCGGCGGGCGTCAGCCTGTTCAGTGTGCCGTTGGATGTTGAAGGGCTTGACACCGTTGGCGATCTCGCAGGTATGTTAGAGAATGAGTCTCTCCTAATTACCTACGACGGCACGGACTGGAATAGCCGTAGTGAAGATGTGGCAATTACCGGCTCGCTCGGTATCCTCGTTTCGATGAAGGCAGAGGAATCCATCACCTTCACAGGCTATGCGTGGGAAGATACAACGGTTAGCTTGGCAGCTGGTTCGACTCTTGTTGGTCTACCGGTGAACGATGCGAGCGTCACTAACATCAGCGACATCGCAGGTCTCTTCGCTGATGGCGTTGTTATCAACGTCATCGCCTCTTCTGGCAGTGAGTTCCAGTTGATCGGAGTCGCAGGCGATCCGGGCGACGGTCCTGTTGCGGGTGATGCAGGATATCTCGTAAGCACGACCGCCGCCGGTTCGGCAACCCTCACAGGCGACGGTTGGGAGAATGGCGAAGCCGCGGGCGCAGCACCGATCGCGCTCTCCGGTTACACGGTTGATAGCCAGACACCGGTCCTCGATGTCCTCGGTTCTGTCGTAGACGAACTGACCGGACTCGAAAAAGAGGGATTCCGTGTCAAGGTGAAGAACCTGTCCACCAAAGCCGCGCTCAGCAACGTCAGCACAGACGGGTACAACATGACCTTTGTTGACCTGACTGACGCTCACGCCGCACGCGTAGGCGATGTGCTGGAGGTCTCCGCTGACTCGCCGAATCCGCTCGTCGGTGTCAAACCTGTCCGTTATGTCGTGACTGTGGATGATGTGAAGAACAGCCGTATCGAACTGGAAGACCTCATCGCGTATGAGATTCCGGCAGAGACGGAACTGCTTCGCAACTATCCGAACCCGTTCAACCCAGAAACTTGGATTCCGTATCATCTCTCAGAGGATGCTAATGTATCGTTGACCATCTATGATGTCAATGGTGCGCTGGTCCGTGACATCGATGTGGGACATCAGACCGCAGCGAAGTACGACACCAGAACCAAAGCCATCTACTGGGACGGTCGGAACCAATTCGGTGAACAGGTTGCAAGCGGTATCTACTTCTACAGCCTGAGTGCAGGTGACTTCTCAGCGACCCGTAAGATGGTCATTCTGAAGTAATCTACGCTATACCATTAACCTGATATAGCTGTTGGATGCTTCACACGCTGGAGCATCCAACAGCTATTTTTTGTGTAAAGTAACACCACCGCATTTTGTCTTTCGTAGTCACAGATTTCCTAATCTGTGATCAGTCAAAGGGCAGGTTAGAAACCTACCCTACGCTATCTGTGATCAGTCAAAGGGCAGGTTAGAAACCTACCCTACGATATTGGGCAGGTTAGAAACCTACCCTACGCTATCTGTGATCAGTTAAAGGGCAGGTTAGAAACCTACCCTACGCTATCTGTGATCAATCAAAGGGCAGGTTAGAAACCTACCTACGATATTGGGCAGGTTAGAAACCTACCCTACGATACGATTTACGCACTACTTCTTATTCTTTACTAAATGGTTTCATATATTAATGTACTCTTTAACACACGTTGGCACCTTGACAAAAAAAACGGGGGACCTCCCAAAAAAATCGGAGTATGCCCCAAAACGGACAGAAACCGAGTAGCGGTAGGTCTTGTGCCTACCCAATCAATACTCGGTTTCTCTAATTAAATCATACTGATGGGAACCCTCAGGAGGATAAATATGAGTAGCAAGAAGTTCGTTGTTTTATTTATGGTAGCGATTGTCTGCGGTATCATCATGGGTGGCACCGCCTACGGACAATCTACCGGTAGTCTGGTCATTACGGGAACGGTCATGGATGCCGATGGTAATCCTGCTGTCGGGTATGCAATATCCGTAGAGATCGTCCCGCCCAATCCAGCCTTTGTTTTCACTGGGCCTCCATCGCGGCCTGATGGCAGCTACGACCAAGCTGGCTTCGACTTTACTGGTGGAAAGGTAAATGTCGGTGATACGATAACAGTAACCGCGACCGGTGCCGAGGGCACAGGAAGCACTACGCATACACTAACCGTGGCCGATGTAACCAGTGGCGTCATAGGTGATCCCCTTGATATTATCATTGGTGCTGGCGTTGAGGTTGCGTCAAGTGAAGCGCAACTTCCCGTTGACGGGACCTCGACCTCGACGATAACGGTAACCGTTCAGGATAGTGGAAACCCGGTCACCGGCGATACGGTCACCGTGACAGCGGACAAAGGCACGGTGGGTGCTGTGACAGAGACAGGGAACGGCGAGTACACCGCAACCTATACCGCGCCACGCCTGATCTTGGTTGCCCCCGATGTCGCTCAGATTACCGCAAACTCGGCGACAACCGGCGAATCCGGAAATGTATCCATTGCATTGACACCGGTTCCGACAACCGTTTCGGTCAGCGTGAATCCCAGTACCTTTATGGCGGACACACCGAGTGACGGTGCTGTCACCGTGACCGTCGATCGAGCGGGTCCCGTGGCAGATGAGACCGTTACACTCTCGCTCTCCCCCGCAGTCGGAAGCGGAAGCGTGGGCGCGGTGACAAATAACGGCGACGGCACCTACAGCGCGACCTACACCTCCGGCGGAACCGCTGGTAACGTAACGCTCACCGCAACGGCGACCGGGGCACTTGTTACAGACACGGCAAACATCGTGATTAACGCCGGTCCGCCCGCAGCAATCGCACTCAGCGCAGCACCGATGATTGTCACCAGCCTCGGCAGGTCCACCATCACCGCGATGGTCACCGATGCTAACGGCAACCCTGCTGGTGCCACCTTGACCGCTACGAATACGGGCGACGGCACCGTTGGCGCGTTCACCGCAACCGCTTTCGGGACCTATACCGCAACCTATTCTGCACCGGCGGTTCCAGTTGGGACCCAAACGACCGAAACGGTAACAGTCTCCACCGACGGGATTTCTGAAAATCTGGATTTGAACCTGTTGGGTGAGGATCCAATACCTGTCAACATCATCGTTATTGAGGGAGTCGTATATAAAGAGGACGGCGAAATCCCCGCCGACGGCGCCGAGGTTACGGTCACAGTCGGTTCAAACGCGCCTGCGACGCGCACCACCGATGCGAACGGCGGCTATGAGGTAACACTCGTGAACCCGCTTGCTCCTGTTGCAACCACCGGCGATATGGTTTCAATCGCTGTTGCGGGTGCCAATGTGGTTTCTCTCAACGTCAACGGCACAGACCAAGCCGGTGCCAGCTTCCCGCTGGTCAATGCGATCCTCGAACCGGTAGAGGCGGGAACGCCCGTCACCGTTGATGCGACGACCGACATGGTAATTCCGCCCCGTTCTGTCAATGTCTTGGAAGTAGTTGGCATGGTCTACAAAGAGGACGGTACAACCTCCGCAGGCGGCGGTCTTGATGTTAGCGTGACCGTCGGTTCAAATTCCCAAACGACCCAGACAGACACAGATGGCACCTATTCAGTGCCATTCGTTAATCTACTGAATCCTGTTGCTGCCAGCCACGATATCGTTGTGGTCGTTGCGTCCGATGCTACCGGCGAACGCGGCAGAAACGATGACGAGCCGATCAGGAATGCAGAACTCCCCGTAGCTGCTGGCGGTTCTGCGACAATCACACGCGATGTCACCACAAATATAGGGCTGACCTCTAACGTCCTCGCCGTGCTCGGCACCGTCTACCTCAAGAATGGCGATAGCGAGCATGTACCGGCAGCCAGCCATCTCAGGGAAGGCGACCTGACCGTCACCGTTACCAATACGACCCGCAGCCTCTCGCAGAGCGATACCGTTGATAACGCCGGCGAATATAGCGCTACCTTCGTCAACCCACTCGCCACCGTCGCAGAGACGGGCGATGTCCTTGAGCTGACTGTGACAAACGACGCGGATGAGAACGTGGCGACCGTAACCCACACCCTCACCATAGAGGATCTCCAGACCACTCGGGTAGACATCAGTATTATGTCAGAGCAGCCCGCAGAGGTCAGGGTCTTCGCTATTGAGGGAACTGTGATCGAGACCGATGGCAGCGCTGCAGAAGCGGGTTTGGAAGTCTCCATCAGGATCGACATGGGCGGGTCGCAGGTCGATGTGAAGACCGCCACCACCGCCGGCGGTGAGTACACATATAACTTCGTTAATCTCGTAACTCCGGTTGCAGCGACCGGCGATGTCTTAATGATTGATGTGCTACGCGAACTCGATCAGTTCCACGGACATCACGTCGAAGAATTGCGGTCATACCAGCTTGTCTACCTGAATCAGCCGTTGGTAGTTGATCCGATCATGCTGGTTCCGCCGAGGTTGGAGTTGGGCGGTCTGTCAATCAACACCCACTACACAGGTATCCAAGATCCGATTATCCAGCAGCTGCTCGGTATGGATCTGGCAGCGCTCGCCGCTGCGAGTGCTAACGCTATAGGTCCCCCAGCGGAGGAGCTGCTGGTGATGCTCCCGCCGAGTCTGCCACTTCTGCTCTCACCAATCTTTGCTGCCATAGGCGCGTTTGAACTTGAGCTGCCAGCAGGGTTTGATGTCGGCGACGAACATATCGCGATGGAGAGTTTCGGTAATGCGATCACCACCAGACCGACAGCGTGGGCGGCTTTCCCAGCAGCGGAACGGACACCCGGTCGATGGATTAATGGGAATCAGTTGAATCTGTATATCTCAGGCGCACCGACCATTGAGAGTGTTACCTTCAGCCTGAACGGTGTCGCTATGTCAGGGACATCTGTCCCCGAAGGCGGTTCCTTCCCCTATACCTTCCAACTGGAAGAGGAGATGATAGCGCTCTTCTCAGGAAATATGCCGACCTTCGGAGCGGTCGCGCTCCTGGTTGATGGGCACGCACCGGTCCCGATGGCGCGAGGCGCTGGCGGCGTATGGGCAGCAGATATGATGTTGACCCCCGGTTCCACAGTTTCCTACTACTATATGGTCGAGCTTGCCGAACCGTATGTCGATCCATTGGGCGGTATAACGATTGCCACGTTCCCGCTCATCGACCCGCTGAACCGACAGCTTAAAACGGACGGACTCAGCCAAGCGATCGAGGGGCTCCTCACATCGGAGATCACCGCATTGGATCCGGGCGTGAGATCTGTGTTTAGTGTGCCAGCGGTCGATTTCCAACAGTCACTCTGGGTCGGTAAATTCGATCTGGCAGCCGATGGTCCGCATCAGTTGGATGTCAATGTCACCTATCGCGGCGGATACCAAGAAGCTATCGCCGGTAAGATGCTGATGGTTGACCGGACAGCGCCGAGCTCCGGTGTTACGGTCGCAACCGGTCATAATTCCGGTATGTATATGCGGCCCGACGGAACCTACGTCGCAACCGGTCCGAATCCGGGAGAATCGAGCCTAACCGTCACGCCAACCACACCGCTGACAGAGGCTGCGGCGTATATGCTTCAGTTGGCTCGGTTGGATGGCGCAGGTAATCCGGGAGCATGGAATCCGGTGGTAACCGCGGATCTGCTGCCGTTAGACCTGGAGAAACTCCTCACCGATCCAGCGAGTGTGTTGCCGTTATCATTTGGTAATCCGGTCGATGTGCTTATCCGCAATTCAGAGGGCGGTGGGCTGCTCGGTACATACGGACTCCGTGCGGTCGGTATTGACAGCCTCCTGAATATGGATTCAGGCGCGCCTGTTGGTGTCGTGGTTGATCTGGTTCCACCAGACCCCGATATGGCTGAGGTCACCTACGTGACATCAGACTTCGATGGGAACGGCGTGATTGAGGGACTCGAAATGCAGTCCGCCGCCGGAGATGTCGTCGTCTACTCCGAATCACTGGTAACGCTCACCGTTGAGGTGATAGAGCGAACCGCTCACCCGTTGGCATCAATCGTCCTTGAGTATCAGATACCCGGTTCCGGTTGGCAACCGATCGGTGGGTTCGGTCCCGCAGATCTGGTTGGCACCGTGATGGGCGACAGTATGCAGGTTCCCCTGCCTATCCCTGATATCCCGCTGCTTCCGGACAGGGGCGCACAGGTGATGCTTCGTACCGTGACGACCAACGCGCTGAACGTTGTCAATGAGCACGTTGTAGTAGCGGCTTATGAGCGTCGTCTACCGCCTGACGTGTCAGCAATTTACGCTAATGTGACCGATCGTAACCCCGACAGTGGTGGGGCACAAGGGTTGATTACCGTCAGTGCTTTCACACAAGCGATGACCAAGCCGGGTACAGTTGCGGTTCAGTTGGAGATTCGTCGGACCGCCGATACAGAGTGGGCGCCACTCGGTATCGTGCAGATAGCCAATTCAAAGGTTGTCTCTCCCGTTAATCTCGCTATCATTGAGGATCTGATCAGTTCGATTGTCAGCGGTGCACCCACCGCCCCAATCTCTGCGCTCTACCGAGAGTGGCCACTTACCATCGATAGTGCGATGCTTGAGGACACCATCTTAGATGGCACCGATGCCGCAAGCGATGCGAGCCTTGATGACAATCCGTATGTCCTGCGAGCGATCGCTGTTGACACGGCTGCCGCGAGATATGAATCGGCTGATGGTGTTACCGATAGTTTCTCTCTCGACAACTACTCACCCACATCGATTACCGCAGTCGCCAACGAGGTTGAAGAGGTTGCGCCACGGGCAGACGGAAGCTACTATGTCAGCGGCTTACTCCATGAGAGTGTGCCAGATCCGATGCTGACCCTGACCGCATGGACGGGTTCGCATCCGAACGCGTTCACCGGCGGCATGGCGCTCGCTGTCAACAATGCGACCGGCGAAGCGATGGAAATCCCAGCGACCGGCTTCAGCGCGTCCGGTAACTATACCTACACAGGTGTCTTTAATCTGGCGTCAGTCCCGAACGGGATGTACACCTTCATGGCAGTCGCATACGCCAGCGATGGTTCCGGTTCGGTAGAGGAAAGAATTGTCGCTAATCCAATCACCGTTGAGGTGGGTAACTTCACACCACCGGAGAATTTTGCAGACCCGACAGTTGATATCCTCAGTGTTATCAACACCCGCGGCGATGCGCGGAGTCCAAGTGAAATTGATGCCGAGTACACGGCTGGATTCCCCGCCATCGAAGACAAGGTTACCGCAACCCTGATGGTGCCGAACGTCTCCGCAGGCGATCTCGATGTCCTCGTTGGGGACGATCAGATGTCCGCAGACGCAGCGGGTATGCTCATGGTCATGCAGGCGGCTGGTAGCATTGACAATGTGATGATGATCGACACCTCCGGTCTGGAAGAGGGGATCTACGGTCTCGTGGGCGTGGTAATCAAGCCGAACGGCAGCATTCAGTTCGCTTTACCGGCAACCCAAGCTGACCGGACAGGTCCGACCATCGCGATTGTGTCACCGGTGGAACGGCATCAACTGACCACGTTGCCGACCGTTCACATAACCTTCAGTGATACAAGCGGTTTCGATGTCACCGACACCGATCCGAGACACGCTGTGATCACCTTGACCCGGTTGGCGGATGATGTCGAGATTGATATCACCGAAACCCTGATTCGTCTGACAGCAGCCGCTGACGGCGAAATCTTGACCCGGAGCGGCGATATTGCCTACACGCACGATGATCCGGTCGTTGGCGGCGCATACCGCGTCGGTGCTACCGTGATGGATGTGCTCGGCAATGAGACCGTCGCAGAATCGGTCGAGTTCACCGTTGAAGGCGTACAGCCGACAGTCTCAATCGTGTCACCGATCGCTGGACGGATTATCGATCCGAGGCAGCCACTGATTATCAGTGTCGCGCTTACCGGTAACGGCGATATAACTGTAGATGAGTTCCAGATCAACGGTAACGATCTTGAGGGAACCCTTGAGAATAACTGGTTGACCCACACCCTCCAGCCGCCGCTCGTTGATGGAGATGACTCGATTGTCCAACGTGGCAGCGATAACACCATCTCTGTGAAAATTGTCGATAGCGAAGGGCGAACCGCTGAAGGCTCCACCAGTTTCGCGGTCTCCTTAGATGATACCGCTCCGGTGATTTCGGGACCATCGCCTAAGGGTGACATTACTCGGAAACTTGGTCGAATCACCGCCGTTGTGACCGATAATGAATCGAACATCACACGGATCCAGTTCGCGATTGATGACAATCCGCTTACGGATCTGTCGTTCTCGTCGGGTCGGGTTGTTAATGTGGGAGGCGGCACCGAGGTGCAGGGCCAAACCAACTTTAACTTCTTCGATGCGCCGCTCGGTACGCACACAGTGACAATTGTTGCTGAAAGTACCGGCGGTAGTTCAACCCTAACGTGGGAGTTCACCATAGTGCATCCGGATACAAAGCCGCCGGAGGTTGTCACCTACTCGCCGCTCGGAATTATTCGGACGGATAGACCGGTACTCGCTGCAACAGTGAGCGATGAATCTGGCTTTGCAAGGGACGGCATCACGCTGATCCTCGCCGGTGTCCCCGGTAACCAAGGTTCAGGCAGACGTTCAAGCCCGACCTCTACCACTGTCACATTCACGCCAAGCATTGCGGTAACGCCAGGTCCTTACACGGCACGGCTGACCGTGGTTGATAGGTACAACAACCGAACCGAGGCGGAATGGCAGTTCACGGTTGAGCTGGATGAGACGCCGCCGTCAATTACGACCACCTCGCCGCACGGTGTGATTCACCTGGATAAACCGATTATCACAGTTTCCGCCAGTGATGATAGGTCCGGTGTGGATAGCATCGCAATTACAGCGAAGGACGGCGGAGGATTGCCGGTCAATGGTGTCACCGATGTCCGGTCTGATAAGACAGCCGCTACCTTTACGCCGACTCAGGCGTTGAAGGATGGCGTCTACACCGTCGATGTCAAAGTCGCGGATCAGGCTGGGAACGAGGCGGCAGCGAGATGGCAATTTACCGTTGAGCTTGACCTGATACCGCCAAGTGTTCTCATCACACGTCCATCGCAGGAACACACCGAAAATCGACGACCGATTATCTCTGCTTCCTATACGGATAATATGTCGGGCGTTGATGTTGATTCGATCAAGCTGACGCTTGATGGGACCACGGTTGAACCGGATGATGTGTCAGAGACTCAGTTAGTGTTCACACCTGGGTATGACCTGCCGTTTGGTGAACATACAGTGACGCTGGAACTGTCCGACACGGCGCCGAAGGCGAATACGGCTGTCCATGAGTGGACGTTCTACATAGAACGGATCGGGATAGCGGATGCGCGAAACTATCCGAACCCATTTGACCATGAGACCACGATTACCTTCAGGATTTCGAGGCAAGCCAGGATTACCGTCCGGGTGTACGATTTCACCGGACGGCTTGTCGCAACGCCTGTCGCAAATTCAATCAGAGAAGCAGGTGTGGTTGAGATTGACTGGCACGGAGAGACCAGTGCGGGTGACCATCTCGCACGCGGTGTCTACTTCTGCCATATCCTGATGGAAAGTGAGCTAGAACCTCAATCTGCTATTCTGAAGATGGCAATCGTAGCTGACTAACATTCGCTATTTCTCCTGACTCGTGAATCCAACCGATTCCGAGTCAGGGGATATGCCTTCGGCTTATGTTAAGAAAGCAACCGTGTATGGTAGGCGCTGTTTTCAACTGCGCCGATGCGGTTACAAACCGCATCTACCAGGATCGTATGTTGCACTCTTTTACAGGAGCCATACCTTCATAAAGGAGGGAGACAATGTTTCAATTTAAGCATAAAATACTAATCAGTTCAATCGGGCTACTGGCTCTTGCAGTTTTGCTTGCACCTGTCTGCTTCGCCGGCGTGAATGCTGCACCTCATCTTGGTACGGGTAGCGGTGCGCGGTCCATCGGATTGGGCGGCGCGTTCACCGCCATCGCTGACGATGCGACATCTACTATATGGAATCCTGCTGGGTTACCGGCGGTGGATGATTTAACCATAACCTTAGCCTCTGCACCCATGAGCCTTGATAGAAGGCACAGCTTTATCGGCTTGATCAAAAGTGTCGGTAACGGCGGTCTGGGCTTGTCCGTGATCAATGCCGGTGTCGATGGTATCGATGCGTATAATAACCAAGGGGTCAGAACCGGTTCATTTGGCTATAACTCGAACGCCATTGCCCTCTCTTATGGTCACGACCTCGGCGCTGTGAGCCTCGGCGCAAGTGGGCGCATGTATATGGATAACATTGATGATTCGAGCGCAAGCGGTTTCGCCGGCGCGGATGTCGGATTGCTGGGCAGCAACAAAGCCAGTACCTTCAGCTACGGTATCGCCGCAAGGAATCTCGGCAATTCAATCCCCGGTGCTGAGTTACCGGTCATCGTCACAGGCGGTCTCGCCTATCGGGTTATGCACAAAAATGTCGCGACGTTTTCAGTCGATGTGCAGCACCAGATCGTTGACCTGCCAGAATCCACCACCAGTCTCCATCTTGGGACGGAATACCTGATCGCAAAGACCTTCGCGATTCGCGGCGGCAGCAAACTGACCACCGATCGCGCTCAGTTCTTCGCTGGATTCGGCGTGGGTGTTGGTGGACTTCAACTCGATTATGCAGTGAAAGCGATTGAGAGTTCTCTCTACGATGACATCGGCGGCGGCACGCACTTTGTATCACTCTCATATAGCTACTAATCCCAATCTGGTAGGCGCTGTTTCCAGTCCATTTGGTAGGCGCTGTTTCCAACTGCGCCGGTACGGTCAAAACCTCCGTTCCATTGGTAGGCGCTGTTTCCAACTGCGCCGATGCGGTTACAAACCGCATCTACCGGAATCGGGGGCGCCGATGCGGTTACAAACCGCATCTACCGGGACTCTCGTATTCCCCCCTGACAAGGGGGGCTAGGGGGGGTAGGGATTCAGGCGGTTAAAAATCCACCCCCGTATGCTAACTTGCACAAATCCTGTTTACTTAATTCTACTATAAAGGAGCATTCATATGAAGACAATGAAACCGATCCTGCGCTTCTCGCTTGTCCTCTATCTCTGTCTGTTCTTGACCGGAGCGGCATATATCCTGACCGCCTCCGCCAAGATTACGCCACACCCAGACATGGATGGCACGACGCTCATTACGATCGTTAAAGGCGATACCCTGTGGGATCTCGCTATACAGCATCTGGAGAACGCACGCGCATGGCCCGAATTTAAGGATTACAACACGTTCAGCGATCCCGACCGGATCTACCCCGGCGAGATGATGCGGATCCCCGCCAAAATGGTGGTGGAGATCGTAGAGGAAGCCGTTGAGGAAGATATGGTTACCCTGTCAGAGCTTGAGATGGTTAAGGCAGAACTCGCTGCCGCGGAAGCCAGAGCGATGGCGGCAGAGGAGGCGAATGCTGTTACCGCCGCCGATGTCACCGCAATCAAGATGCAGGTTGAAGCACTGATCGAGCAGCAGAAAGCGGTCGAAAGTGGTCTCAAGAGCACGAAGGACAAGGTTGCAGCGACGCGCGATGTTGTTAAGAAGATCAACAAATCCCTGATGGAGCACGCCGAAGCCAGCAAAAGCAAAATCTCTAAGACCAAGGAAGAGGTTAAAGGGGCGCGTGAGGATATCGCGAACCTCCGCAAAACGGTAAAAGAGAAACACAAAGCTGGTATGGAAGCGATGAAAGCCTCCGACGAGATGCTCGCCGAAAAAATTAAGGCGAACGGAGAGAACATTGACAAGCTCCACACCATGCACGCAGGCGCGACCGAAGAGCCGAACAACACCAAACGTAACCTCGCCTTCCTAACAACGTTGGCAGGCACAGCCGCTTGGTTTGCGATCAGCTCTCTCGATCTCGACTAGGAGCATCCTCGATAAATCGGGATTTAGAATAAAAGCAGGGACGGTGCACCGCACTATCCCTGCTTTTTTTATTTATGCTCTGTCTGTCAGAATCGCGGATTAACACGGATTAAAAGATTGTCCGAATCAGGATTTACTGGATTGAAGGATTGACAGGAAAGCGTACGCCTTTAGCCCCGGCGGGGCGGCATGTTTATAGCACAGCGGATCCACCACACCCCCAAGCCCCAGCGGGGCGACATGTGCATGTTGTCAGAATCGCGGATTAACACGGATTAAAAGATTGTCCGAATCAGGATTTACTGGATTGAAGGATTGACAGGAAAGCGTACGCCTTTAGCCCCGGCGGGGCGACATGTTTATAGCACAGTGGAGCCACCAAACCCCAAGCCCCGGAGGGGCGGCATGTGAATCATTGTCTGAATCGTGGATTATCGCGGATTAAGGGATTGTCCGAATCAGGATTTACTGGATTGAAGGATTGACAGGAAAGCGTACGCCTTTAGCCCCGGCGGGGCGACATGTTTATAGCACAGCGGAGCCACCACACCCCCAAGCCCCGGAGGGGCGATATGTGCATGTTGTCTGAATCGCGGATTATCGCGGATTAAAAGATTGTCCGAATCAGGATTTACTGGATTGAAGGATTGACAGGAAAGCGTACGCCTTTAGCCCCGGCGGGGCGACATGTTTATAGCACAGCGGAGCCACCAAACCCCAAGCCCCAGCGGGGCGGCATGTGAATCTTGTCTGAATCGCGGATTATCGCGGATTAAGGGATTACGCGGATTAAAAACAAGACGATGAAATCTTTCAGCCCCGGAGGGGCGACGTGAAACGTGAAACGTGATAAAAACAGCGATCAGGCGAGTCTTTAGCCCCAGCGGGGCGGCATGTTTATAGCCGGGCGGCACACCCTTTCCCCCAAGCCCCAGCGGGGCGGCATGTGAATCATTGTCTGAATCGCGGATTAAAGACGGGGGAGCGAGTCCCGTAGTCACGGGATCCCGATTTATCGGGAGACGCGGGGAAGCGAGGGAGCGGGGAAGACAACGCCTTTAGCCCCGGAGGGGCGACATGTTTATAGCACAACGGACCCACCAAATACCAAAGCCCCGGCGGGGCGACATGTGCATGTTGTCTGAATCGCGGATTAACACGGATTAAGGGATTGCACGGATTAAAAGCAAGACGATGAAATCTTTAAGCCCCAGCGGTGTGACATGTGAAAGCGTAATGCGTGATACGTAAAAAGACTTTAACGCAAGGACGGTAAGACGCAAGGGAAAAACAGAAGGGGAGAAGGAGAGAAAGGACGGAGAGGGTCTGAATCATAGAAGACATTGTCTTGCCAAGCCGACCAACCCCGTGATACCATATCGGACCAATCATCAAAAAGGGGCATTCAACCATGAAAATCGTAACCATCCTATCGCTACTCCTGCTAACCTCTGCTGCGTTCGGCGAACTGACTAAAGAGGATCTGTACGACCTGAAGGAAGATCTACACAAGGTTATCAAAGAAGAAAGTGCCGCGTCCGAAAAGCGCATGAAAGAATATATCGATCTCAAAATCGATGGCGTGGAAAAAAGCCTGAACGCCAAGATTAATGGCGTGGAGAAAAGCTTGAACGCCAAAATTGGTGCGTTGGATAAGCGAATGGACAATATGTGGCGTTTAATGATGGGTCTCTTTGGACTGGTGGCAGCGACGATTGCCATCCCTCAGATTATCATTGCTTACAGAGACAGAGGTCGGAAGGAGATGCAATCTCAAATTGACCAGCTGCGTGCACAAATTGAAGCGATGCAAAACACCCTATCGTAACCCCACCCTGTTTTCCCGCTGTCCTCTTTGCGCCTTCGCGTTAAAAATCCTCGCTTTGACCTAAAACCTATGATCGACTCAATACAATTCCAAAACACAATCCACCGCTTCATCGAACTCTACGGCGACCGTACCGAAGGGATAGGCGACGAAATCCACGCCGGGTTAGCATGGGTAGACGACGCCAAATTCATCCTGATCGGCGGCGGCGAACCGGTCCTGTTCCAACCCCCCAGCTGGCGCCGCGTCTCTCGGCTATTCGGTCTCGCCGAACAACTCCGACGACCCATACTGCTCTGGGACCTCCTCTTCCAAGCCGACATCGCCGGACCCAGCACCACGCTGCTACACAGGAGCGCGGCACAAAACAGCCGGTTACAACTGATAAAGCTGCCCGTGCCGGTCATCGGCGTCTTTGACACGCTGTCTCTCCCGTCAGACTTCGCGGCCGTCGATGCGGCGATCCTCTTCGGACAAGAGGCAGAGGATCCGCCGCCGACCCCCTCGGACGACGAGACCACTTCGATGTTGGTCAGGGCAACGACCGATCCGTCCGAACTCAAGCCCGCTATCTTGGAACTCCTCGACACGTTATCAGCCCTACCGCCCGGAACGTTGATAGACCAGCGGATGGACACCGTCCGCCAAGCCGTTGGTGGCACCCCACTGCCATAGTCCGTAATCCGTATGTGCGATGTGAAACGTGAAACGTGAAAAGACTTTAACGCAATGACGCAAGGGAAAAACAGAAGGGGAGAAAGGGAGAAGGTGGGAAAGTGGGAAAGCGTCTTTAAGCCCCGGCGACGTGAAACGTGAAAAGACTTTAACGCAATGACGCAAGGGAAAAACAGAAGGGGAGAAAGGGAGAAGGTGGGAAAGTGGGAAAGCGTCTTTAAGCCCCGGCGACGTGAAACGTGAAAAGACTTTAACGCAAGGACGGTAAGACGCAAGGGAAAAACAGAAGGTGAGAAAGGCCGGACGGGGAGGGTCTGAATCGTGGATTATCGCGGATTAAGGGATTGCGCGGATTAAAAAAGCAAGACGATGAAATCTTTTAGCCCCAGCGGGGCGGCATGTTTATAGCACAGCGGAGCCACCAAACCCCAAGCCCCAGCGGGGCGACATGTGAATCATTGTTTGAATCACGGCTTAACACGGACAAAAACGGGCAGCGGCGCAATCCACCCATGCACCCATGCACCCATGAACTAATGAACCAATGCACCAATGCACTGTTATACACAAAAAATGCTTGACATCTTTTGCCGAATGGCGTAAAATTCAAATAGATTTAGCGATTTTCTCAACGCCGTATAGCACTAACCTTCAAAAATAAGGAGAGACACACCATGAAAATCCGTTCACTACTGACCCTGCTGCTGGTGTGTGCATTCGCGTTTCTGACCGTGTACCCTGCCGATGCCGTCATCTACGGTAAGCGCGGAGACGACGAAGCCACAATCCCCTGGAACGAGGGGCTGGACCACTGGGACGTGGGTCCCGGCGCACAAGCAGAAGTTAAAGGCGATGTGCTTGAACTCAAGTCTGAAGGTAACACCGGACTCTTTTTCAATCACCCCGATGTCAACCCCGCCGAGTTGAGAGACTATGAATTAGAAGTATCTGCACGAAAAATTGGTGACGATAGCAAATACTTCCATCTCTTCACCCGCACCGTTGTACCGACCAAAGACTTCTATTTTGTTGAGGTCAGCTACAACTCCAACACCATTTCAATGTATGAATTTAGAGACGGTGGCGCCCATGAGATCACACCGGGCGGCAATGCCGGACGCCCCAAACGTCCCGATTCAAAGGATACAAAGGGCGGCGAGCATTATGTTCTCACATTCTCTGCAGAAGGGAATATCCTCAAATACGCGGTCGATGGTAGATTGTCGATTGTTGTCCAAAACAACAAATGGGCAAAGGGACCTCCGGGTATCGGCGGACGTGGCGGCCAAGTGAATTACTACTGGGTCCGTGTCGACTCCTTGCCAGAACAAGGGCTCGAAAATATCCCTTCAACGGACAAACAGTTGTCAGTCGATAGCGCGGGCAAGCTGACCACAACGTGGGGCAAGCTGAAACGCGGCTACTAAAATTACCGACAACATCTAAGCGTAACAAGGGGCGTGGCATCGATTCGATGTCTCGCCCTTTTTTTGTGCCCGAAGTCCACCACAGAGGCGCAGGGGAGAAAGTGAGAAGGTGGGAAAGTGGGAAAGTGAGAAGAATTTAACGCACAATCGCAGGGACGCAAAGAGGCAAGGGAAAAACAGCAGGTGAGAAAGGGAGAAAGGGAGAAAGGGAGAAAGGACGGAAAGGGTCTGAATCGCGGATTATCGCGGATTAAGGGATTGCACGGATTAAGAAACAAGACGATGAAATCTTTCAGTCCCGGCGGGGCGACATGTGAATCATTGTCTGAATCGCGGATTATCGCGGATTAAGGGATTGCGCGGATTAAAAAGCAAGACGATGAAATCTTTCAGCCCTGGCGACGTGAAACGTGATAAAAACAGGAAAAGACTTTAACGCAATGACGCAAGGACGCAAGGGAAAAACAGAAGGGGAGAAAGGGAGAGACGATGAAATCTTTTAGCCCCAGCGGGGCGGCATGTTTATAGCACAGCGGAGCCACCAAACCCCCAAGCCCCGGCGGGGCGACATGTGAATCCTGTTCCGGTTGCGTTGTCCCCCCTCCGGTGCTAAGAGCTTCGATTTTCTTGTATTTAATCCGCGTAATCCTTAAATCCGCGTTAATCCGTGATTCAGACAATTATCACATGTCGCCCCTCTGGGGCTTTGTTTGAGGGGTTATGCCGGTATTCTATAAACATGTCGCCTCTCCGAGGCTAAAGACTGTCCAAGTCCCCCTGACAAGTGGTACATCCCGCCTGCCTGCTCTCGCTTCTTAGTCCCGATTCATCGGGGGCTTGTCGGAGTCCCGCCTGTCCCGATTCATCGGGGATGTATCGGGCCTGCCCCGATCCTATCGGGGGATCTATCGGGGGCGGGATTTAGGGGGTTGTTTTTTATATTTAATCCGCGCAATCCCTTAAAGCGGTAAAATCTTCCCCCGCCTCCCCGCTCCCTCGCTTCCCCGTTTCCCCTTTCTGGTTTTTCCCCTTGCGCCTTTGCGTCATTGCGTTAAATGTTCTTCCCATCTTCCATCGGGGCAGGTCGCTTTGGATCCCGATTTATCGGGGGATGCCCCTCCTACAGAGGAGAGTTGTTTATCACGTTTCACGTATTACGTTTCACGCTTCAAAAATCACCGATAGAACGAATACACCTCAATCCCCCAGAAGACACGGATAAGCACCCAACCCCCGCCGACGATATATTCTCCGAACAGCAATCCCAAGAAGAAAGGCAGCGTCTTCCGATAGAGCCGAATCCCGCCCACCTTCAAGACCGTCGCCTTGATCGCCCAACTGATAAACACGGAGAACCATACCCAGCCGAAAGTCCACGGGCTGCTGGCGATCGCATAACCGGCGGGGTGGAAGGGCCAGAGCGGGAAGCGTGTCCGAATTGTCCAAAGGAATCCGGTAAAGAGGAACCCGACCGCCATGAACAGCACCGAGGGCACGTTGGTCTCCGTCGGGTTATAGAGCCAGTTCCGCATATTGGCATACGCGCCATTTCCCAGACCGACGTTAATGTTATCGCCACCGCTGGTGTAGGCGAGCGTGAGGTACGCCCAAAACGTGGTCAGGATACCCGCCACCGTTGCCAGAACCAGCACTCCAATGAGGCGACGGTGCGCCATCTGCGTCGCGTCCGCTACCTTGAACGCTTCCAGTGTGTGCGGCATCGGGTGCGCGCGATAGCCGCGGTTGAATGTGTAGTAAAACCCCATCATCACCAAGCTCGGCGGCGGGATTCGACGGGTGCCGATCGCGTCTGTGATGAAGAGCCGTGGGTTGACAAGGAACATCTCGTTCGTCGGCGGTCCCACCTCCGCGCGGATGCGTCCCACAGCGATAGCCAATAGGTAGTAGGTGCCGAAATAGAGGCACGCCATCCAGAGCGTCATCCCGCCGTAATGCGAGAACACCAGTAGGAAGATCACGCCGCCGGTCAGCCCCAGTACCGCCCACCGATACTTCATCGGTTCCTCCTCCTCGCCCGGCTGGTCGCGCCACAGGTTCTTGAGGATCGAGATAAAATAACGTCGTCCGCCGTAGAGGGCGAAGCAGGCGATCGCGAAGAAGGCGCCGATGCTTTGGGGACCCTCGTACGGGAAGCCGGGAAAACTGGCAAGCCCCATCGCACGTCCCAAGATCCGTTCCGCTTTCCAGAACAGGAAGAAGAACCACAGCGAGAACGACATCTCCAGCGGCATCAGAAACCCCAGCCCCAGCCCGAAGGGCAGCGTATAGAGCGGTGTCCACCCGATCGCGTTCCACGGCTTCTCGGTAAAGAATTGACCGATCTCCGCTTTCCGGACCGGGATCTCCGGGAACGCGGGGAACAGCACGTGTAGACCGTTGATGAGGTCGATCCCGCCTGCGACCGCAAAGCCGAGCCACATCATTTTGGATTTGAAGAGGCTGCCTTCGGAACGGGTCATCTCCAACGGCAGCTGAACGATGGGATACGCCAACCGCTCCCGGATCACCCACTGCCGACGCAGGATGGCGTCCATGCAGATCATTACCCAGATTAGGACGGTTAAGAGCAGCGTCCACATCAGGATCGGGCGGATCCACGGTCGGAGGTGCGCTTCGGTGTAGGGCGTGCTTTGACCCTCGTAGAAGTCGAGCAGGCTTAACGGATCGTTCACCGTCAGCCAAGCGGGCAGGTATCTCCAGAACAGTGCCTTCCATTCGTTTTCGGGGGTGGCGAACCAGAAGCCGTGGGAGAGTGTCGGCACGACCGTTTGCCCGACATCGTGGCCCGCGATCGCGGAGGAGAGCGAGAGCATCATGTAGATCGTCATTAGCTCGCCCTGATGCAGCGCTATACGTGGCAGGAACCGCTTTATCAGTGCGTTCACCATGATTAGCACAGTGAGGCTGATAACCACGTTGTAGATCAACGACATCGTGGTCGCCAGTGTGCCGATATATTTCACCTCGTTCGTGATGATGAAGTAGGTGTTGATCGGCATCAGCGCTAGTGCAATCAGTACAGCGCGCAGGGTTATTCCGGTGTGTGGTTTTTGGTTGTCAGTCCGTTGTTCGATCATGGTGAAGAATAATGCGTAATACGTAAGAAGTGTCAATTCCCCTGACAAGGCTTCCCCCCTGACAAGGGGGGCTAGGGGGTTAAGGGTTTCTTTTTTGTATTTATAGCCCCAGCGGTGCGGCATGTGCCTATTGTCTGAATCGCGGATTAACACGGATTAACGGATTACGCGGATTAAGAAACAAGACGATGAAATCTTTCAGCCCCAGCGGGGCGACATGTTTATAGCAATGTTGAACCCCTATACCCCCAAGCCCCGGCGGGGCGACATGTGAATCATGTTTCGGTTGTATCGTCGGGATCAAAAACATATTTCGGGTTATATGGGACATCAAACCGTTTTAGAAACGCAATATACTCTTCCCTAAATGTCTGACGGGCATGATGTGTCTCCTGATTTCTAATATAACGGGCGACAGTGTTCAGCTGAGAATGTGCATACGAGAACGCAGCAAAACCCTCCTGCCATTCAAATTTGCCAACCCCCCATCTCTGTCTGTTAATGAATTTTGACGAGTTTGCCTTGATATCTCTGACCAAGTCAGAAACGGCAATGTCAGGGGTGATGCCGACAAAGATATGAAGGTGATCGGGCATAGAATTAATCTGAATAATTGTCTGATTTTTGCTGTCGATAATGCCGGTGATATATTTGTGCAGTTCCTCTTTGTGTGGCTTTGGAATGAGGGATTCTCTGCCTTTAACAGCGAAAATGATATGAATATAAAGTTGGGTATAGGTATCCGCCATAATGTATTTCCTTTAGGTAATTTTTCACATGTCGCCCCTCCGGGGCTTAGGGTGTTTGGTTGCCCTGTATTCTATAAACATGCCGCCCCTCCGGGGCTAAAGGCTTCGATGGTCTTGTATTTAATCCGCGTAATCCTTCAATCCGCGTTAATCCGCGATTCAGACAATTCTCACCTGTCGCCCCTGCGGGGCTTTGGTTGAATGGGTGTGCCGCCCGGCTATAAACCTGTCGCCCCTCCGGGGCTAAAGGCTTCGATGGTCTTGTATTTAATCCGCGCAATCCCTTAATCCGTGTAATCCGCGATTCAGACAATAGTCACCTGTCGCCCCTCCGGGGCTTTGGTTGAATGGGTGTGCCGTATTCTATAAACCTGTCGCCCCGCTGGGGCTAAAGGCTTTGATCGTCTTGTATTTTCTCCGCGCAATCCCTTAGTCCGTGTCAATCCGTGATTCAGACAATTCTCACCTGTCGCCCCCTGCGGGGCTTTGGGTGAATGGGTATGCCGTATTCTATAAACCTGTCGCCCCTCCGGGGCTAAGAGCTTTGATCGTCTTGTATTTAATCCGCGTAATCCCTAAATCGGTGTTAATCCGCGCTTCAGACAATTCTCACCTGTCGCCCCTCCGGGGCTTAGGGTGTTTGGTTGCCCTGTATTCTATAAACCTGTCGCCCCTCCGGGGCTAAAGGCGTAGTCTTTGCTGTTTTTCGTTTTCATCCTGTAAATCCTGATTCAGACAATCCTTCAATCCGCATTAATCCGCGATTCAGACAGGTGAAGAATAATACGTAAACCGTACTGCGTCAGAAAAGCCGTCCCCCTCGCTCCCTTTCCCACTTTCTCCCCTTCTGTTTTTCCCTTGCGTCCTTGTGCCTTTGCGTTAAATTCTTATCACGCTAACGATAGAATGAATACACCCCGATATCCCAAAACAGCCGCATCAGCACCCAAGCGCCGCCGATAATGAATTCGCCCAGCAGGATGCCCAAGAAGAGCGGAAATACCTTGCGATAGAGCCGGATACCGCCCACCTTCAACAGGATCGCCTTTATCGCCCAACTCACGAAGATCGAGAACCAGAGCCACCCAACCGTCCAGCTACTGCTGCCGATGACATAACCCGCCGGATGGAACGGCCAGAGCGGAAACCGGGTCCGTAGCCACCAGAGCAGACCGGTAAAGAGAAAACCGACCCCCATGAAAGCGACGGCGGGGTAGTCCGTGCCCAGCGGGTGATAGAGCCAGCCCTGCAGCGCGTTATAACCGCCGACACCGAGATCGCTCACCGTGCCTATATTATACCCTACAACCAGATACGCCCAGAACGCGGCAAGGATACCGACCACCGTTGCCAACAGCATCGCCCATACCAACCGACGCGAATTCATGTTCGCGGCGTCCGCTACTTTGAACCCTTCCAGCGTGTGCGGCATCAGGTGTGCACGCGAGCCCCGATTAAACGTCATATAGAGCCGAGTCATCGTCAGGGTTCCGGCGGACAACCGCCGTGAGCCGAACACATCGGTAAGGAACAGATGCGGCGTGGCGCTGACCTCGTTTGTCGGGGGACCCACCTCAGCACGGACCCGCGCGATACTGATCGACAGCAGGTAGTAGACCAGGAAATAGATCCCCGCCACCCAGAGCGCCATCCCGCCCTGATACGAGAAAACGAGCAGGAAAATTATACCACCAATTACGCCGAACACCGCCCACCGATACCGCATCGGTTCCCCCTCTTCGCCGGGCGTGTTCCGAAACAGGTTCTTAAAGAGTGAAATAAAGTAGCGTCGCCCACCGATTAGGGCGAAACAGGCAATCGCCAAGTAACCGCCCATCACCTGTGCCCCGCGATAGGGGAAGTTGCGCAAACCCTTTAGCCCGAGTGCCTCGCCCAGCACATACTCCAGTTTCCAGAACAGGTAGAAGAACCAGACGGAGAAGGACATCTCTAACGGCATCAGGAACGCCAAACCGACGGCGAAAGAGAGGATATAGACCGGCACCCATCCGATAGCGCTCCACGGCTTTTCGGTAAAGAATTGACCAATCTCAGCGTGACGGATCGGGATCTCAGGGAATGACGGCACCAGTGCGTGTATCCCATTGATGAGATCGATGCCGCCGGAGATAGCAAATCCGAGCCACATCATCTTGGACCGGAACAACCGCCCGTCCGACCGCGTGATTTCGAGCGGCAGCTGCACGATGGGATATGCGAGCCGTTCCCGTTCGATCCACTGCCGACGAAGCAGGATATTGAGGCAGATCATCACCCAGATGAGGACGGTCAGAAACAGCGTCCACCAGAGGATGGGTCGCAGCCAACTCCGAAAATGCGTCTCTATGTGAAATGTACTATCCCCCTCATAAAAGCCCGTCAGGCTCGACAGATCGTTCATTATGAGCCAAGGGGGTAGGTATCTCCAGAACAGTTCCTTCC
The DNA here is from genome assembly GCA_965220385.1 of Candidatus Poribacteria bacterium. Taxonomy (GTDB): domain Bacteria; phylum Poribacteria; class WGA-4E; order WGA-4E; family PCPOR2b; genus PCPOR2b. The sequence continues at coordinate 6,015,733 of OZ244825.1, forward strand.
ATTCGTTTTCGGGGGTGGCGAACCAGAACGCGTCGGGTATCGTCGGCACCACTGTCTGCATCATGTCGTGCCCCGCGATCGCTGAGGCGACGGAGAGCATCACGTAGATGGTCAAGAACTCCCCTTGGGTGAGCGCGAAACGTGGTAGGAACCGCTGAATCGCGAAGTTGACGGGGAGCAGGATCATCAAGGTGATGATGACGTTGTAGATGAGCGAGATGGTGGTCGGTAGCGTGCTCCAGTACTTGAGATGGTTCGCCATGATACAGTAGCTATTGACCGGGATCAACGCCAAGCCGAGGCTAACGGCTCGAAGTGTCACGCTGGGATTCGATGTCTTTGTTTGGTGGTCAATAGCCATAGTATATTAGTTCATTGGTTCATTGGTGCATTAGTACGTTGGTACATTGGTGCATTGATTTGTCCATGTCATCCGTGATTCAGACGAATAACCCCCCTGGCCCCCCTTGTCAGGGGGGAATTGGTTTGTCTTTAATCCGCGTAATCCTTCAATCCGCGTTAATCCGTGATTCAGACAATCTTTAGCCAGATAGTGGTGTACGGATCGGGTCAGATAAAAAAGGAGGCAGGAGGTGATGCGTGAGAGGGGATTGGACGGGATCGGCACAGTGAGCGTCATGCCAATTCCTTCAAGCGGTCATCATCGAGTGGCTGTAACGGTGTGAAATCGCGGTTATTGTGATACCAGTCGCGTTCCGTGCCGGTGCAGGCGTTGCTGACGGCGTTATAGTTCAAATACATGATCGCCCGTCGCCAGGGGGAGACATTGTTGGCTGAACCGTGGACGACATTGCAGTGGCAGAAACAGACAGATCCTGCGGGCCCTATCAACGCTTCGATACCGCTCTCTGCAGCCAGCTGTTCTAAGGTGGGGCGATCGATGTGGTGCAAGGCGTAGCCCTTCGCGTCCCGGTGGGGCTTCGAGTCGAGGAGGCCGTATGTGTGTGAACCCGGCACAACCAGTAACGGCGACGTGACCGCTGTGCAGTCGTCGATAAATACGGACGCCATAACACACTTAGGTTCTGTCATTCCGTCGATGCGATGCCACGGTGGGAAGTCTTGGTGCCACTCCCACGCCGCACCGCCCCCGAACCCCTGTTTGGGGTTGAGACGGCTCTGATGCAGGTACACATCGTCGCCCAACAGTTGACGGATCGGGTTCAGCAGCCGTGGCAGCAACGGGAGATACCGGAACGGTTCGGAATAGACATGCGCCCCAAAAGCGAGCCTGACAGAGTTCGGATCATCTTTCTCAGGTATCACCTCCGGACCCCGGCGACTGAGGATTTGCGGCATCGCCCGCTGCAGAACCTTCACCTCATCGTCTGCCAGTAGGCTTGGGAAAAACAGGTAGCCCTGTTGGTTAAAGCGTGCGATTTGGGCATCGTTCAGTTTCATGGCATCTATCTCATTTAACTGTGCCGATGTGGTGCGGTTAGAAACCGCACCTACCGGGTTGGATTGAAGTCGGTGCGGTTAAAAACCGCACCTACCGGAGCCGGGGAAAATATAGAATTACGGTTAGAAACTGCCGCTACCGTTCTCCCGTTTGGTAGGCGCTGTTTTCAACTGCGCCGGTGCCCCTACCACTAATGCGCCTTTAACTCACCCCATATCGTCGCCAGCTTGTCCTGCGGTTCGACCGAGAACTGTTCAGGGAAGGGCCAACCGGGCGGTTGGTAGACCTCATTTTCTCTCTCATTTCCACCAGCACCGCCGTTCCAACCGCCAATCGCATAGATCTTGCCATTTGCCACAGCGATTCCAAAACTTCCCCTTGGGGTAGGCATAGCGTCCATACGACGGTGTTTATTATCTTCTGGCGAGTATTCCCAGACATCCTCGTAAAATACCAGGTCCGGATCATTGGGTCCGCCCTTCAGTCCGCCTTTGCCCTTAAATTTCTCACCGCCCATGACATAGATCTTGCCACTATTGACGAAGGCGGCGGCGAAATTATGAACGGGTCGCTGTATTTTGGCTCTGGGCGTCCATGTCTCCGTTTTGGGGTCATACGCGTCTACATCTGTGGTTGACTCCTTATGGGTGAAATCGGTCGCACCTCCAAAGATATAGATGTGCCCGCCCGGTACGGCGGCGCCCGCTGCGCCCCATCGTGGATTTGGCATGTCTGCTTTCTGTTCCCACGTGTCGGTCACGGGGTTGTAGACCTCGATCGCCGGAGATGGAAAGAACACATCGCTTGCGCCACCAATCGTATAAATCTTGCGACCCACCACAACGGTAACAGGGGCGATTCGCGGCGTTGGCATGTCCGCTTTCTTCGACCAGGTATCGGTTTTCGGGTCATACATCTCTACTTCTGCCAGAGGCGCGATTCCGTCACGGGTTCCGCCGATGACATAGACCTTCCCGTCGACGGAGACTGCGGTGTGTCGTACGCGTCCTGTTGGTATCGGTTTCTTTTCGACCCAGTTATCCTTCTCTATGTCGTATTCTTCGTTTTTGTGTATCTGGGGGCTATCATCTTGTCCGCCGATGGCATAAATCTTATTGCCGACGGCGGCGATTTCGAGTCCCCATCTATGCGTTGGCAGCGGCTTCAATTTCTTCCAGCCCGCAAAGCTGTCTGTGGCAAAGCAAACGCTAAGCAGTCCACATAGGATCAGCCCTGCTAACATTTGATAACTTGTCCGTTTCATCGTGTATGCCTCCTTCTTGTATGCTTTGGTTTGAGTGTCCTTGAGAACCTTCCAATTTCGATCGTCGTATATGGTAGGCGCTGTTTTTCCCGACAGGTCGGGATCCCGATTTATCGGGACGCGCCGATGCGGTGCGGTTACAAACCGCACCTACCGTTCTCCCGACTATTTTCTGAAACCTCATTTCGATTGTGATCCCGGGACGCAAACTAACAGTTTGCGGTACATTGTCCCCTTCCAAGTCCCCCTGACAAGTCCCGATTCATCGGGATTCCGATAAAATCGGAAGGAGGGCTAGGGGGGGTTGGGGATTTAGGGTGTTCGTTTTTGTATTTAATCTGTGTAATCCGTGTAGATCCGCGCTTCAGCTGGGTAAGAACGCGCAATGAATTGCGCTACTACAAACGGGGTGCAGCCCCTTCTCCCTTTCCCCCTTTCCCACTTTCTCCCTTTCCCGTTTTTAATCCGTGTAATCCTTAAATCCGCGTTAATCCGCGATTCAGACAATTATTGGTGACGCTTAATCTCACCCCATATTGTTGCGAGTTTGTTTTGTGGTTCGACGGCAAAAGTCTTCGGGAAGGGCCAACCGGGTGGCTGATAGACATCCGTGCCATTCTCGTCGCCAGCGCCGCCCGACCAACCGGCTATGACATAAACCTTGCCGTCCAAAAGGGCAGCTCCAAAACTGGACTTCGGTTTGGGCATGGCTTCCGCACGTTTCCACGTATCTTTCTCCGGCGAGTATTCCCACACATCGTCATAGAAGGTCCACTCCGGGTCGTTCACGCCGCCATCAACGCCCCCTTTGCCCTTCCATTTCTGACCGCCTATGACATAAATCAGCCCGCTATTGACAAAGCTGGCGGAGAAGTTATGCAACGGTCGTTGTAGCTTCTTCTTCGGGACCCATGTATCCGTTCTGGTATCGTATTCGTCCACGTCGGTGGTTGAGTTTTCGTGGGTGAAATCGGTTGCGCCACCAAAGATATAGATCTTCCCTTTGGTCGGGATACCGGCAGCGGCTGCGCCCCATCTCGGATTGGGCATATCCGGCTTCTTCTCCCAAGTGTCGGTTCCGGGGTCGTAGACCTCGATTATCGGAGACGGAAAGTAGAGGTCGGTCGCGCCGCCGATGACGTAGATTTTCGAGCTCATTGCGACCACCATCGGAGCGATCCTCGGTGTCGGCATCGGTGCCCTCATTCTCCAGACATCATTTTTAGGGTCGTATTCCTCGACCTGTTCCACGGCGGCGATCCCATCGAAGGTTCCGCCAAAGACGTAGATTTTCCCCTTGAAAGTGACCGCAGCGTGCCGCACCCGACCGCTCGGTATCTCTTTTCTATCCTCCCATTTGCCTTGTCCTACGTCGAACGCTTCCACCTTTGAGATCTTGGGGCTATCATCCTGCCCAGCGATGGCGTAGACCGTATCGCCCACACCGGCAGCGGCTAACCCCCATCGACCCGTGGGGACAGGTTGGAGTTTTTTCCAGCCCGCAAAGCTCATCGCCGAAAATCCGAACAGGCCGCATAACAACAGTCCCGCTAACATCTGATATCTTGCCTGTTTCATGTTACAGACCTCCTGTAAAAGATTTAGTATGGTTCTCCCTCCTGAGAACCCTCCGCCTTCCAAAAACATGCCGCCCCTCCGGGGCTAAAGGCGTAGTTTTTCCGTTTTTTGTTTTAATCCATTAAATCCTTTAATCCGGTAAATCCTGCTTCAGACAGTCTTCTCCGCGTAATCCGTTAATTCGTGTTAATCCGCGCTTCAGACAATATCGTTCGTCCCGTCTCCTCGCCGCCTCCCGTCTTGCTTTTCACATGTCGCCCCTCTGGGGCTTTGTTTGAGGGGTTATGCCGTATTCTATAAACATGCCGCCCCTCCGGGGCTAAAGGCGTAGTTTTTCCGTTTTTTGTTTTAATCCATTAAATCCTTTAATCCGGTAAATCCTGCTTCAGACAATCTTCTCCGCGTAATCCGTTAATCCGTGTTAATCCGCGATTCAGACATATCACATGTCGCCCCTCCGGGGCTTTGTTTGAGGGGTTATGCCGTATTCTATAAACATGCCGCCCCTCCGGGGCTAAAGGCGTAGTTTTTCCGTTTTTTGTTTTAATCCATTAAATCCTTTAATCCGGTAAATCCTGCTTCAGACAGTCTTCTCCGCGTAATCCGTTAATCCGTGTTAATCCGCGATTCAGACATATCACATGTCGCCCCTCCGGGGCTTTGTTTGAGGGGTTATGCCGCTTTTCTATAAACATGTCGCCCCTCCGGGGCTAAAGGCGTAGTTTTTCCGTTTTTTGTTTTAATCCATTAAATCCTTTAATCCGGTAAATCCTGCTTCAGACAGTCTTCTCCGCGTAATCCGTTAATCCGTGTTAATCCGCGATTCAGACAATTGCCGTTTAATGTCACCCCATATCGTCGTCAGCTTATCCTTGGGCGTAACTGAGAACGCTTTGGGGAAGGGCCAGCCATCGGGCGTATAGACCTCCGTCTCCCTCCGAGGACCACCGCCCCCGTGACCGCCGACCGCATAAATCTTCCCATCGAGAACGACAGTCGCCAAAGTTCCGCGTGGGGTCGGCATCTGATCCTTTAGTCTTGACCATCTATTCTTTTCTAAGTCGTATTCAAAGACGGTCCAGTGCAGGATCCACCCCTCGATCGGTTGCCCATCTCTTTCGTTCCCGCCAAAGGTCCGCCCTCCAATCGCGTAAGCCTTACCGCTATTGACAAAACTCACGGACATATCGTAATAGTCGAGCGGCATATCGGCTTTCTTCGTCCAGGTATCCGCCTTTGGATCGTATTCCTCGGTCAGGTCGGTGTACTTTTGATGGGTGTTATCCACAGCACCGCCGCAGATGTAGATCTTCCCCTTCGCAGCAAAAACACCCGCGCCCCATCTTGGGTTCGGCATATCCGCCTTCTGCTCCCATGTATCGGTTACAGGGTCGTAGACCTCGACCGCAGCGGAGGGAAAAAAGAAGGAGTCCGCGCCGCCGATGACATAAATCTTGCCGCCTACTACCGCGGCGAGCGTCGACATCCTCGGCGTGGGCATATCGGCTTTGGGGGTCCATGTATCGGTCTTGGGATCATATTCATCCGCCAGTCCAACCGCTTGGAAATTATCCTCTGTTCCCCCGAAGGCGTAGATCTTCCCTCTTACGATGGCGCTACTTACCCGAAATCTGCCTCGCTGCCATTTCCCTTTTACATCCCACACATCCTTAGCGGGATCATATTCTCCCACAAATTTGCCCGGCGGTTTTAGGTCATCCTGTCCGCCGAAGCCGTAAAGTTTCCCGTTAAACGCTTGGACACCTAACCCCCAGATGCCCACGGCACGGTCACCGAGTTGTGGCAGATTGACCTTTTTCTCCCATTTTCCAGCGAAGCTGACCGCTGAAAAGCCGAACAACCCAGCTGCTATCAAACCTGTTAAAATGCTATATGTTATACGGTGTTTCATGAAGAGCAACCCCCAATTTGTTATCGACTGCGCTTAATTTCGCCCCATTGCGTTGCTAACTTACCTTGAGGATCAACCGCAAAGGCTTTTGGAAATGGCCAACCGTTGGGGGTATATACCTGTGTTATCCCAGCGATACCAACATGCCCAGCGATGGCATAAATCTTCCCGTCCAGAACGGTTGATGCTAAACTCGCCCGTCCGGTCGGCATCTGATCCTTTAACCGTGACCATTTGTTCTTTTCTACATCGTATTCAAAAATCGTCCAATGATAGCGCCACCCGTCAGATAGGCGTCCATCTCTGTCGTTCCCGCCAAATGTCCTGCCCCCGATGGCATACGCCTTGCCACTGTTGACGAAACTCACCGCCATATCGTAGTACGCGACCGGCATATCCGCTCTCTTCTTCCAGGTGTCCGTCTTTGTGTCGTACTCTTCCGTCAGGTCGGTGTACTTCTGATGACTCTGATCTGTGGCACCGCCACAAATGTAAATCTTCCCTCTCGCAGCAAAAGCGCCTGACCCCCACCTTGGGTTTGGCATATCCGCCTTTTTCTCCCATGTGTCCGTCACCGGGTCGTAGACCTCGACCGCGGCTGACGGAAAGTAGAAGGAATCCGCGCCACCGATGACATAAATCTTTCCACCCACCACAGCGGTTGCTGTCATCATTCTGGGGGTTGGCATATCGGCTTTGGGAGTCCATGTATCGGTTTTGGGATCGTATTCGTCCAAGAACGGGACCGCCTGAAAATTATCCTCTGTCCCGCCGATGGCGTAGATCTTTCCCCTTATCAGAGCGCTGCCCAACCGAAATCTGCCCCTTTGCCATTTCTTGATTCTGGTCCATACATCTTTCTCTGGGTCGTAGACATGCACCAGTTTGCCCGCAGGCTGCAGATCGTCTTGTCCGCCAAAGGCGTAAATCTTCCCATTGACCGCCTCTGCACCCAACCACCAAGCACCGCCTGAAATGGCGCCCATTTTTGGGATCGCAGCTTTCTCTTCCCATTTTCCCGCAAAGCTGATCGTTGACAAACCGAGCAGCCCGCACACTACCAATCCTGCTAAGAGATAACGCCGTATCCAATACTTCATAGTCTGCACCTCTATCTTTTGTTTATCGTTTCTGCTTGATCTCGCCCCACTTCGTCGCTAACTTCTCTTGGGGAGAGACGGAGAAGGTGTCGGGGAAGGGCCAACCGTCGGGGGTGTAGACTTCGACCTCTCTGCGCGGACCGTTGTGATGACCGCCGATGGCGTAGATCTTTCCGTCCACAACCGCTGTCGATAAGGTGCCCCTACCGGTTGGCATCTGATCGTTCAGTCTTTGCCACCTGTTTTTCTCTACGTCATATTCCAACACCGTCCAGTGAAGCACCCAGCCTTGGAACTTGGGCCCATCTTTCTCTCTGCCATCGAAGGTTTTTCCGCCAATGAGATACACCTTCCCACTGTTGACAAAACTCGCCGCCATATCGTAATAGGCGATTGGCACATCCGCTTTCTTTGTCCAGGTGTCTGTCTTCGGGTCGTATTCCTCGGTCAGGTCGGTGTACTTCTGATGGCTCTGATCCACGGCACCGCCAAAGACATAGATCTTACTCTTGACCGCTACCACCGGCATCCCCCATCTCGGATTGGGCATATCCGGCTTCTTTTCCCAAGTGTCCGTCACCGGGTCATAGACCTCGACCGCAGCGGACGGGAGGAAGAAAGATTCCACGCCACCGATGATATAAATCTTTCCGCCCACCACAGCGGTGCCGTATGCCATTCTCGGTGTCGGTATCGGCGCTTTAGCGGTCCATGTATCGGTCTTGGGATCATACTCATCGACATTGGGAAGGGTTTCGAAGTTATTCGCTGTTCCACTAAAAGCATAGATCTTACCCCGCACGAGGGCGACGCCCAGCCGAAACCTGCCCTGTGGCAGTTTCTTCTTGTCAACCCAATTATCCTTTACGGGGTCATATTCCTTTACAACTTTACCCGGCACTTGTAGGTCGTCCTGGCCGCCGATGGTATATATCTTTCCATTCACTACAGCGGTGCCTAACCCCCATAACCCGCCGGAGAGGGCACCGATCTGCGGCATATCCGCCTTCTCTTCCCAGTCTCCCGCAAGGCTTGTCGTCGAAAAACCGAGCAGCCCACATACTATCAAACCTATTAAAATTATTCGCTGTTGCATGATTATTAACCTGCCAGTCTTTTTGGTTTATCCTAAGAAAGGGTGCGACAGAAACTCGATTTGTCCTATCGCTCCGTACCTCCTTTTGACGATTTTTTAACGGTTTTGCTTAATTACGCCCCATTTCGTTGCGAGCTTGCCCTGAGGCGAAACGGCGAACTGCTTCGGGAAGGGCCAACCGTTAGGGGTATACGCTTCCACTACCGCCGTAGGTCCACAACAGCCGCCCTCCCAACCACCGATAGCGTAGATTATCCCATCGACAACGGTTGTGGACAGGATTGACCGCTCAGTTGGTAGTTCATCCTTGAGCCTCGTCCACCTGTTCTTCTCTACATCGTATTCAAAGACGGTCCAATAGAGCGTCCACCCTTCGTTCTCTCTTCCATCTTTGTCTCGTCCATCCCACTTCTGTCCACCGATAGCATAAATCTTACCACTATTGACAAAGCTGAAGCCGACATTAAAGTAGTCAACTGGCATATCAGCTTTCTCCGTCCATGTGTCGGTCTTCGGATCGTACATCTCCATCATATCGGTATATTTCTGATGGCTGATATCGATCGCTCCGCCGGAAACATAGATCTTGGAGGCGACTGTGACGGCGGATATACCCCATCTCGGATTGGGCATGTCCGCTTTCTTGTCCCATGTATCGGTTAGGGGGTCATAGACTTCGACAGCTGCCGATGGAAAGAAGAACGATTCGGCACCGCCGATGGTGTAGATCTTCCCGCCTACCACCGCAGCGGCAAGCCCCAACCGCGCAGTTGGCATGTCCGCTTTTTTGGTCCACGTATCGGTCTTCGGGTCATACTCTTCGACCGTCGGAACCGCTTCAAAGTTGTTGGAAGTCCCGCCGAAAACGTAAATCTTTCCTCTGACCAGACCGGTAGCGAGTCGAAATCGACCCGTTGGAAGTCCTTTTTTCTCCGTCCACTGGTCCTTCGCGGGGTCATACTCCGCCACTTTTTTACCTGCCTCCGGTAAATCATCTTGCCCGCCAATGGCATAGATCTTCCCATTGACAGTTTCCGTCCCTAATCCCCATCTTTTTCGTAATAGAGGCGCTTTGGGTTCCCATTTGCCTGCGATAGTTACCGTGGGAACGCCAAAAAAGCCACATAATATCAAACCGGCTAATGTGCTGTGAACTATCAGACGTTTCACAATTCGCACCCCCTGTTTTCAATTTGAGCGCGTGAGAACCTATATCGCTGAAGCGTTTGCTGTCGGGACAAATGCGCCTGCTGTTGATTGCGACAAGCAAAAATCATTCTATCAAACATAGTTGCCTTTGTCAAGTTAAAATCCATTCCCACGAAGCTGGTCCGGATTGCTGATTTTCTTAGGATTTCAAGCGTTCAAAGGCATTGATTTATAGCCTGATTTATGCTAAACTAAGGTTATAATCGCGAAACATCTACGTTACTTGGAAGATAGAGGATGGATGTTATCCATGTTTGAAGCGAAGCTTAGATCAAAAGTCAGCGCAATACTCTCGCCCCTTGCACGGATAATTGTATCACTCGGCATCACCGCGAATATGGTTACGATGTTCGGTTTGCTGGTTAATTTGGTCGCTGCCTACTGTTTGGCGACGGAACGGCTGATTGCGGCGGGACTGTTGATACTGTTTGGCGCCAGTTTTGATATGATAGATGGTGCAGTTGCGCGTGCGAGAACGTCGACCAACTCTTCGGGAGCGCTGCTGGACTCTGTAATTGACCGATACTCCGAGGCGGTGATATTCCTTGGTGCCCTCATCTATTTTCATCAGCTACAGAACTTCTTCGGGGTGGTATTGGTTTTTGCAGCAGTGATTGGGTCGATACTCGTTAGCTACGTGCGCGCCAAAGCGGAAGGGCTTCAGATCGAGTGCAAGGTCGGACTGATGCAACGGCCCGAACGGATTATTTTATTAGCACTCGGCGTGCTGGTACAGGGAGTTATCCCGGATCAATACACCTTTTTACAGTCGAAGGGGATGATCCTCTTCGGTGTATTCGCAATTCTCGCTGTGACCGCACATATCACTGCGATCCATCGGCTCGTCTTTTCCTTTTACAAACTGAGTGATCATTGAGTTGATACAGGACTTACGCATTTCAGCAACAAGGGCAACCACAAGTTGAGCGCAGCGAAATCCCGCCTGTCCCGCCTGTCCCGATTCATCGGGGATTCATCGGGGATTTATCGGGGATTCATCGGGGTCTTGTGCCTGCCCACTGCGGTTCCCGCCAAACCCGCGCCGTTTACATCGCATCCGGCTGCCGCTTCCGAATCAGGTTCGGGATCAACGACACCAGCACGATAAAGACACCGGCGCCCGCGAGGTAGATCAGGGTTTTATTGATATTCCCTTCGCCGACATTTACCGCGGCCCCCAACTGGACATAGGCGGCGGTGCCGGGTAACATGCAGATCCATGAGACGAGAACGTAGGTCGAGAACCTTATCCTTGTGAGTCCGTAGGCGTAGTTTTGTAGGTTGAACGGGAAAAGCGGGACGAGCCGGGTAATCATCAGCATCCGCCAGCCCTGCCGCTCCACGCCCGAATCGATCCGTTGGAACTGTGTGCTGCCTTGAACCCACCCTTCCACCATACCGCGAGCGACGTAACGTGCGATTAGAAAAGCGCATGAGACGCCGATCACCGCGCCGATAGAGGCGTAGACGACCCCCCAGATGGGACCGAAGGCGAGACCGGAGAGCATTGTAACGGGCAAGCCGGGTAGAAAGAACACGGTCGCAGCGATGTAAAAACCGATGTAGACCAGAGGCGCGATGACGCCGAAGCCCTCGATCTTTTCTTTGATTTGGGGGATATTGTCCGGGTTGAGATACTTGATCACGCCGTAGTGACTTAATAGGCTATACACACCAACAATAATAACGATAGCGATGATAATTTTAACAAGGTTCCGCTTCATGGCGTTTTGATCCCTTTTTATGGTGAATTAGAGAAATAAGTGGACATTTCGAGAAGTTTCGAAAGTCCCCCTGACAAGTGGTACATCCCGGTTTATCGGGGGCGGGATTCAGGGGGTTGGCTGTGCATTGAAAGTGTCTAAGTAATTCTAAAATCTACCATAGTAGTTAAATCTTACGTGCTAGGGTGTGTTCACATTTAGGCATTGCTCAATTATAGGATTTTTTACGTTTCTATAAAAAAAAGGGACTCGCTCTCGCGAATCCCCGGGTAAAGTTAGCTGTGCTTGTTATTGGTTAAGTGCGATTCCCTTTTTTATTCGAGGTGCTTGAAGTGTGCTGTTTGCCTGACCGTGCTGATTTCTTTGCTGCTCTACCTGCGGTTTCATAACTTTTTGCTTTGCCATATCTTTCCTCGAGGACTTCTCTTGCGGCAGTGCGTGCTTGACGTTTAGTGATAGTTCCACGCTTTGCTGGTCCCTTGATTGTTCGTTCTCTAGGCATCACTGTAGTCTCCGCGAAGCAAATTGAGGCATGACTGAGCCAATCTCGTACAAGATTTATAACTTCTTCGGTGTTGTTGTCGTGAGATTTATGGTGAACAATACAAATAAATATACATATTAACCTTTGGTGTTAGTCTTCCCCACATTGTTGAAACGTTCATTGATTCATTGGGGTGCTATAAACATGTCGCCCCTCCCCGATAAATCGGGATTCGAAACCGGGGCTAAAGGCACCGAAGAGCCAATAGTTTCGATGTTTCACAGCCTGTCCCGCCTGTCCCGATTCATCGGGGATTCATCGGGGGAATTTAGGGGGGGTTTAATCCGCGTAATCCTTCAATCCGTGTTAATCCGCGATTCAGACACTCTTCTGCTGTGACTCCTGATTCAGCCGGGATTCACATGTCGCCCCTCCGGGGCTTTGGGTGAAGTGTTGTCCTGTATTCTATAAACATGCCGCCCCTCCGGGGCTAAAGGCATGGATTCCATGACGACATTCGGCAATGATTGTGTAGATCTTATCGATCCGAACTTGGCTTCCATCTTCAGTCTCTTGAGCTGAACGTGCAACGAAACTACAATCGTGTATTGCAAATACCATCGCATTAAATAAAGACTTGTATTCATCGTCGAATGGGCAGTTGATGAATACGTTGTCGTTATAAGCCATCGTTGACATGTTTAACCCTTTCTACCATATATAGTTTACTATATATGTAGTTCTCGTTCAAATATTTTTTCAAAAGATTTAATGGAGGCACAACATGTCCAAAACCTACAGCGCAGCCGTCATCGGATCGACCGGTAAGGGCAACTATGGCCATCGCTTGGATACTGCGTTCGATATTGACGGCGTTGAACTGGTTGCTATCGCTGACGCCGATCCCGAAGGACTTGCGGATGCCGGGGAGCGGCTCGGTGTTGATCGACTCTACCGCGACTACCGGCAGATGCTCGAAAAAGAAAAGCCCGATTTTGTCAGTATCGCGCCGAGTTGGGTCACAGAACGGGTTCCGATGATTGAAGCCGCTGCGGCGGCAGGATGCCACATCTACTGTGAGAAACCGGTGGCGGGCAGCCTCGCTGAGGTCGATAGGATCGTCGCCGCCTGTCAAAGTGCAAAGGTGAAGATGGCGGTCGCCCATCAGTGGCGTGCGATGCTCCCGATCCAGCGACTAATCGAAGATGTGAAAGCCGGTAAGTTCGGAAAATTGCTTCGCGTCCGGACCCGTCCAAAGGATGACAGTCGGGGCGGCGGCGAAGAATTGCTCCTACACGGCACACATCTGTTCGACCTGATGATGGCGTTTGCCGGTGAGCCGCGCTGGGCGAGCGGGCATGTCGCCGTCGGTGATCGGGACGCTACAACGGACGATACAGGCGAGGGCAATGCGCCTGTCGGTCCCATCATCGGTGATTCTATCTCAGCGATCTTTGGCTTTGATGACGGTGTCCGGGGATTCTTTGAGTCTACCGCTGGTTTAGCTATTCCCGGCGAATCAAATTTTGATAACCTGTACGGGTTATCGCTTGAATGCGAACGGGCGGCGTTGGAACTCCGCGAACCGGGTGATGTCTACATCTATCCTGCGCCGCGGGTATTGCCCGACATTAAGGATCTCGCTTGGGAACGGGTCTGGCTGCCGGAATGGCACGAACGTCCTGGACACGCGCCGCCGCTGCTTCGACAGAACTGGCTGTCCATAGGCAACAGAACCCTTGCGCGGGACCTGATAGATGCCGCTGAGACCGACCGCGAACCGCTCTCAAGTATCCGTATGGTCCGTTTCGTGAACGAGATGGTCCAAGGGGTCTATAGTTCGCACCTGTTGGGCGGGGAGCGAGTGCCTATCCCGCTGACTGAACGTGCGCACCCGCTCGGTGACTTATAAAAACCTAAGTTGCGAGTTATAGAAAACGTTGCAAACCGAACGGCTGAAAACTACATTGAATCAATTACTGCTCGCAGTGGATTGACAAATCCACTGCCTACGCACAAAGATGGCTCCGTTCCGAGAGTCCGAGACTTGGATATGTCTATCCAAGCCGAGCGGGTGTGACAATTAGCAACTTGCGTTATAAAAGCAGCCCCTATTCTGATGTTCTGTGCCGACTGAAGCCTTCAGCACAGACCAGCAGCAGAATAAGCACACCTTGGATAATCAGAAATAGCTTCCCCGGTACATTCGTCATGATCTCGATATCCAGTGCGCCCTTGCTCAACGCACCGAACAGAAGCGCGCCGAAAAGGACACCGTAAGGATGGTTCCTGCCGAGCAGTGCGACCGCGATGCCGGTGAATCCGAAGCCGGGTGAGAAGTTGTCCAGAAAACGGTAGCGGTAGCCCATCACCTCCCACACGCCGGCGAAACCCGCAACGATCCCACTCAGGGCCATCGTCCAGGCCGTCACCCTCGGTACGTCAATGCCGCCATAGGTAGCGACCTCCGGGGCATTGCCGACGAAACGGATTTCGTATCCCCATTTGGTGCGCGTCAACAGAAACTGTGTCAGTAAAATTAGACCAAGCGCGATGAAAAACGTAACGTTTAGGGGGTTACTCGGCGGGAGCGTTGAGGTGAAAGCTGCCAAACGTGGTAGACGTGCCGCTTCGTGGATCAGGGGTGTGTGCGGTGACATCTGACCCGGTGCCTTATAGACCTCGATGACAAGGTAGTTTGTCAACGCGATGGCGATGAAGTTCAGCATGATGGTGTTGATGACCTCATGCACGCCGTACCGCGCTTTGAGTATCCCCGGTACCGCTCCCCACAATCCGCCCGCGAGCATTGCGGCTATTAAGCAGGCGGGTATGATAATCCAACCGCCGCCCCAGTTCAGGTGAAACCCAACCCATGCCGCGGCGAATCCTGCGAGATACAGCTGCCCCTCACAACCGATATTGAAGAGCCCGCCCTTGAACCCCAGCATAACCGCAAGACCGGTGAAGATTAACGGGGTCGCATTGAACAGAACGTAACCGAAATCGTCGAGGCTGCCGAAGACGCTCTGCCATAACAGTCCGTAGACTTCAAAGGGGTTCTCACCGAAAAAGAGAATTAAGATACCACCGAGCAGGAATGCTGTGCAGAGTGCGAAAAAGGTGGGGAGTAGGCGGGGCGATAGATCGCCTGTAAAACGTGAGAGGTGAGACGTTATGCCTGATGTGTAATTTGCGAGTCTACTCATTCTCCGTTCCGTCCCGATGCCGTTCCACCTGTTCCGTTCCTTATCGGGGATGCAATCGGGGAGAGTTTTTGACCTACTGATCTGACAGTGCCTCTAACAAGCGTGCCACGTCCGCGCTCCCGTTGTAGAGATGGGTTGAGATCCGCATTCGACCGAACTCTCCCCAACACAGCACTCGCATCTCCGCTAACCGCGTCTGCATCGCTGCTGCATCTTTAATGAGGAAGCAGGTATTCCCTGATCGCGCCGATCGGTTCTGTGGGCTGATAACTGTGAACCCCAGCCCCTTGAGTCCGGCACTTACCTGTTCGGACAACGTGCGAGCGTGGTTGGAGATGCGCTCGATTCCAATCGAGAGGAGGACCTCCAACGCTTGGTCGAGGTGCATCACTACCATCATTGATGGGTTGCCCGGTTCCAGTCGTTCGGGCATCGGCAGCTCCTCGACCTCCGGTGCGCGCACCGCCGCTTGGGCGGGCCACACCGCCAGATTGTGCCAGCCGAAACTGGTCGATGCTGTCTGTCCCTCCGCCTTCTCGCTGAGGTACATGGGGGCAACGCCGTGGGTGGCAAGTAGCCACTTGTAGCTGCTGCTGACGGTTAGATCGGTCAATCCTGCGGGCACATCCACAACGCCTGCAGCGTGGGTGGCATCCACCGCAAAGAGGGCGTTCCTTTGTTGAAGCCCTTCGGAGAGTTGTTCGATGTTCAGGCATTGTCCCGTATAGAAACTGACCTGACTCACCGCCAAGACCCGCGTCCGTTTGTCCACCGCATCCAGTAGATCTGTCTCGCCTACAAGCCAATCGCGATGAGGGACCAGTCGCACCTCCACCCCGTGGGCGCGAAGGTCGCGCCAAGCGTAGGCGACGGAGGGGAACTCCAAGTTGGTAGTTACCACGTTGTCCCCGTCCCGCCAGTCCAAGCCGCGTGCGAGCCAATTCATCCCCTCCGCTGCTGAGGGCATAAACGCGATCCGATCCGATGGCACACGCCACAGTTCACCCATCCTGCTTCTACACCGTTCCCCGCGGGCGTAGATCTCTTCCCGTCCATCGTGTCCCGCGCTCTTCAAACGGGCGAATTCCGCGTACACCGCTTCCTGTGCTTTCAGCCAAGGGGCTTCACCTCCTGTGCAGAGATGTGTTACGCCTTCCAGTCCTACAAATTGGTCGGGCGAGATGAGTGGTTCGATGTGTGTGTCAGAGCGGTTCATGTGGGTCCCCTTTGCGTCTCATAGCGCTCGCGGATATGGATATATCAAGGTCGGGATTATAGCAATAGTTCACCCGTAATACAACTGAAAAGTGCTGTCGCGCAGCGCCCGTCCTCCCGATCTGTTTCATTTTAGCGTTGAGGGAATCTTTGGGGTCTGCTAAAATAGCGCAAGTTGCTAGTGATGTGAAATGTCACGAAACGGGAAAATGGGAACTGAATTGGGCGCTTCACGGCTCGCAGTGGATTGACAAATCCACTGTATACCTACTACTCTGTCAGATAAATGCTAATGGTCCTGCTCGTAGTGGATTGACAAATCCACTACACAGATACCTCGCACATTGCGCTATAGTCCGGGCTTATGGCTTGGATATGTCTATCCAAGCCGAGCTATAAGGACTCCCTCTTCCGCTCGCAGTGGATTTGTCAATCCACTGCATACCTACGAAGATGGTTTGGATATGTCTATCCAAGTTGCTTTGAACTCTCGGCGAAGCCGGAGCCGAGCGTAAGGACCCATCTCCCGCTCGCGCTGGATTGACAAATCCAGCGCAATGTGGACTTTTACTGAAAATTATAGAGCATGAGGAGGGCTTACCCTTTTGGAGAAATAAATGTCTAATTGGAGACCTAACTTCCGTCCTGGAAATCTCTACTTTGTCACGACGAAAGCTGTTGACTATGCTCACCTCTTCCAACATGATGTCGTCAAGCGTTTGCTGGTAGATACCCTTGATTGTTTCCATCTTCAAAAACGGATGCAGCTTTTCTGTTTTGTTATCATGCCGAATCATCTACACTATATTGCACAATGTTCTGCTACCGATCCATTATCCAGCGTTCTCAGGGACTTCAAACGACAGACCGCTGATCGACTGATTCGACATTTGAAGGTAGAGAAAAAACAAACTGTGCTTCATAAACTTCAGGCAAAAGTGAAACGACGCGAAAAGCAGACTTATAAAATCTGGGAAGACGGATACAATGCCAAAGACGTAGTATCTGAAACTTTCTTGCTCCAGAAAATGGAGTATATTCACAATAATCCGTGCCAACCACATTGGGGGTTAAGTAAACGCCCCGAAAATTATATCTGGTCAAGTGCTGGCTTTTATCTTACCAATTCACCGTGTATTATTCCGATTGATGATGTACGCAAACTGCTCAGGTAACGCGATAATGGCTTGGATATGTCTATCCAAGCCGAGCTATAAGGACTCCCTCTCCCGCTCGCAAGTGATGTGAAATGTCGCAAAGCGGAAGCATGAAAACGAAATCGAGTTCCTCACTGCTCGCAGTGGATTGACAAATCTACTACACAGATACCTCGCACCTTGCGCTATAGTCCGGGCTTATGGCTTGGATATGTCTATCCAAGCCGAGCTATAAGGACTCCCTCTTCCGCTCGCAAGTGATGTGAAATGTCGCAAAGCGGAAGCATGAAAACGAAATCGAGTTCCTCACTGCTCGTAGTGGATTGACAAATCCACTACACAGATGCCTCGCACCTTGCGCTATAGTCCGGGCTTATGGCTTGGATATGTCTATCCAAGCCGAGCGTAAGGACCCATCTCCCGCTCGCGCTGGATTGACAAATCCACTGCATACCTACGAAGATGGTTTGGATATGTCTATCCAAGCCGAGCAGACTGGACAACTAACAACCTGCGTTAAAATATGAAAGAGGTCCATGATATGCAATCCTTCTCCATTGAAAGCGATGCGATTTCGCTGCCGCGCGGGGCGTGGGCAAAAGCACATCGGCTAAACATAGGTTGGCATGGGAGGCACATTGCGGCGCTGAGTCAGGGCGAATATCGCGCCTATCTGTTCCCCGTGTACACCCCGGCGGGATTCGCCGTGACCTCTGAGTGTCCGATAGATCACCCGCACCACAACTCGCTTTGGATCGGTGCCGATCATTTCCACTGCCACCTGCCCTTTTCGACGAACGCCTATGAGGAAGCGACCTATAACTTCTACGTCAACGATACCTTTCAGGGGCGCGCACCGGGTCATATCGTCAGTGTTTCGGTGGAGGAGACCGAGGTGTCGGAAACCCATCTCCGACTCATACAAACGCTCAACTGGCAAGGTCCGTCCGAATGGGGCGCGCCGCAGGGGCGGATCCTCGCGGTTGAAACCCGGACCATCGATATCTATCCCGGCGAGACAGCGAACCTCATCGACATCCGCTCCCAACTGAGTCCAACCGATTGGGATATCAAAATCGGACCGACGCGGCACGCCTATTTCGGCGTTCGTATGGTCGAATCACTGCGTGCTACCGCCGGCGCAACCCTCATCGACTCTGAAGGGCGTTCCGGGGGCGCGGCGATAAGCGGTGAGATCTCCGATTGGGTGGACTGTTCAGGACAGGTTGCTGCGGACGGGTATGCGGGTGTCGCGCTGTTCCGGTATCCTTCTACAGTTAGCGCGTCTTGGTATATCGCGGATTGGGGGACGATGGCGGTGAATCCGTTTGCGCAGGAGGGGCGAATGATCCAACACGGCGAGGTGCTCGATTTGGCGGTACGGGTCGTCGTCCACGATGGGGACGCAGAGACGGCGGGGATTGAGACATTGTATCAACGCTTCATCCAAGAGTTCCAAAGCTAGCGAAAGAGGAAAGTAAAGCCTAACGCTGCTGGGCTTCCATATACGCCCGCAAGACTGCGTTCATGCGTGTCTGATAGCCGCTTCCGTGAGATTTGAACCACTCTAAAACATCGCTATCTACGCGCAAAGATATGGCGCGCTTTGGTTGTGGTATCACGACCTTAGCATTTGCCCAAAATGCCTCGTCCGTTGGCTGGGCGTCCGCATCTGATGCGGCGGCGGCTTCAATCTCGGACTCAGTCATATTTTTGATATGTTCCCAATCTGTCTGTGAATCCTTGGGGAGGTTATTTAAGGAATATTTCAAGGTATTTTTTTCTTTCACGGCGATTTGCCCTCCTTGCTGAGATAATACGCCAAATGCTGTCTCGAATCGTATCCCATTCAAACTCCATGACATATATAGTATACATTCTGTATATACAAATGTCAATAGTATGCTAATGCAATGCAAAAAACGCGGACGAGTAGCTTTGCACTTTTTTATTGACGCATCGGCATATTTTGACTACAATCTTTGGAGCAATTCTTTTCTTTTTTATCCCTGCAGCTATCGTCTAATCTCTTACGTCAAACGAACGTTACCTGAGCATTTATCCACACAAGGAGGATATTGATTATGGGAGCAAATGGAGCTGTACCGAAAGCCCGTTCTGAAGGTCGGGGACCGACCATCTGGCTCGCTGGCACCCCCGACGAGTTGGAACCGATGATGTCGCTGGGTATTGCCGGCATTGTTACTAATACCGTCGTGCTTAATCAGTACGCCAAGGAGTACGGTTCAGCCATCGACCTAATCAAAGCGTATCTCGACATAACCGACAAACCTGTGGTCATGGAGATCGATGGTCACACGGTCGAGGAACTGCTCGCGGTCGGAAAGGTTTTTAGTGATCTGTCGGATCAGATTATCCTGAAAATTCCGTGCACGTTCAACGCGCTCAAAGCCTTCAGCGTCCTGAAAGCGGAGGGGGTCGAGACCTTCTGCACAACGGTTTTCTCCTTGACCCAAGCGGCTGCGGTGGCGCAAGCCGGTGTTGACCACATCCTGCCGTTCTGCGATCCGGTCAAGGCGGTGGGCGGCGATCCGACCCAACTGATCCGTGAATGTGCGCAGATGTTCAGCGGCTGGGAACACCGGCCCTTTATCATGGCGGCACTCGTCCGCTCGGTGGAGACCGCCCACGCTGCCTTCCGCGACGGTGCAGACGAGCTTGTCACCATGTCCACGGTCTACCGTGAGATGATGGACAGTCCGCTCACCGAGCAGTGGAACAAAACCTTCTTGGACGAGTGGGTCGATATGCACGAGAATGGATTGCTTGAGGGTGTGCCGGTCACGCTCCATTGAAGTGCACTCCTTCTTCCTATCAATGATGATAAAAATGCTTGAGGGATTTTCCTGCCTCGACACATGAGACGAATGGTTCAATCCATTCGTCTTTTTTATTTTAACCTAAGTCGCTAGTTATAAGAAAACGGTTCAAACCGGGCGAATAAACGCTAAAGTCACCCCATCACCGCCCCGATAAATCCCCGATAAGATCGGGACAGGCGGGATTCAAAGCAACTCTCAGTGGATTGACAAATCCACTGCATATTTACAAAGATGGCTCCGTTCCGAGAGTCCGAGACTTGGATATGCCTATCCAAGCCGAGCGGGTGTGACAACTAGCAACCTGCGTTATTTTAGTGAATTATAAATAGAGTTACGCAGTTCAGCTTGTAGTAGCGCATTTCTTAATCCCGATTTATCGGGGATTCATTGCGCGTCCTGACGGACGATAAATCGCCCTACTACAAACCTAAGACTTTACTGTAGTTGCCCGATTCATCGGGCGTTGAAAATTGTGTCCTATGGTAACGAATCGCTGAGCTACAAAACTTTGAGTGTTCAAGTGTGTAAGTTCTAATAAAAACAGATAGACACTTTCGCTCCTCATGTTTGGTAGGCGCTGTTTCTAACTGCGCTTATTCGGTGCGGTTAGAAACCGCACCTACCGGTGTGCTAACCCAGATTTTTCTAACCCCAGTAGTCGAGGTTTGCTCACCGCGCCGATTGGCAGTGTCTAAGTAATTCTAAAATCTACCATAATTTCGCAGAATCATAAAAAAGTGCTAGAAAAAATCGCAGAACGGTGTTTTATAAAGTGTAAGGGAGGAATCAAGAACAGTGGCTAACGAGAAGGTACTCATTTCCCGCGCCCAATCTGGAGATGAAGGGGCATTTGCTGACCTGATGCGGGAGTACTATGCCTTCGTTTATGCGATTGTCATTGAGATTGTGAACAATCCCCACGACGCCGAGGAAGTGGTCCAAGACACCTTTCTGAACGCCTATCGCGGTTTGGCTCAGTATGAGGAGCAGACCAAATTCAGAAGTTGGCTGGCAACCATTGCGCGAAATCGTGCACTGAATTGGTTGCGAGCGCAGAGAATGGATACCGTATCCATCAACGAAGTGGAGGAACGCGCACTTCAGACCCCAAATACGCTCGACGACCAGTTGATACGCGACGAACAGCGGGAACTCATTCGTCGTGCAATGGAGACACTTTCGCAAAAGGATAGGGAGATTGCTCACTCATACTACCTCGATGGTGCAAGCTACGACGAATTGACAAGGACGCACGGACTGTCATACAAGGCGATTGCGTTTCGATTGTCGCGTGCGAAGCAGAGACTCACCAAACGGTTGCAATACCTGCTCACTGGTTTATCTGTTCCTCCTGCAACGACACTCAAACAGATCTACTCAGGAGGATTCACCGCTATGAAAATTGGAACAGTTCCCAAAATCACTGCCAAAGTCCGAGACCTCTATGACCTCGGCGACCAATTATTAATTATCTCAACGGACCGGATCTCGGCGTTTGATGTTGTGCTGCCGAATGGGATTCCATACAAAGGGCAAATCCTGACTGGACTCTCCGAGTTCTGGTTCGATTACACAAAATCAATTGTCGATAATCATATCATCACGACTGATGTTTCACAGTATCCTGACGTGCTGCAGGCTGATGCAGAAGTGCTTGAAGGGCGGTCAATGCTTGTACGGAAAGCAAATCGAATCGATATCGAATGCGTCGTGCGGGCATACATCGCGGGCACCGCGTGGGCGGAATATAAAGAGGCTGGAACGGTATGCGGCGAAAAGCTGCCGGCAGGACTAACCGAATCAGAGCGGTTGCCAGAGCTTATCTTCACGCCTTCCACGAAAGCGGAGCAGGGCGAGCATGATGAGAACATCTCAATCGCAGAGATGGAGGAGATGATTGGAAAGGCTTTGTCAGATAAAATTATCCAAACCAGTTTTGCGCTGTTTGAAGCCGCGAGCGAGCATGCCGAAAAGTCCGGAATCATCCTCTGCGACACCAAGTTTGAGTTTGGGGAGATTGATGGTCAACTGATTCTCATTGACGAGGTCTTTACCCCGGATTCATCTCGCTTCTGGCGCAAGGACGAATATAAGCCCGGCACCTCGCCACCCAGCTTTGACAAACAGTATGTCCGTGACTATCTGAGTGATGTCGGCTGGAACAAAGAGCCACCAGCCCCTGAATTGCCAGCAGAGGTCATCCGCCAAACCAGCGAAAAATATCTGGAGGCGTATCGCCTGATTATTGGTCAAGAGTTATTGTAAAGGTTGGGCTGTGACGATAGACACCTGTTGATGTACTCCCAAACCTAAAGGATTGGGAGTCTCACCCATTTCAATAGGAATGGAATTGTGCTATCCATTCGCCTTTTTTGTTGATTGTCTCCGAAAAGATTGGTAAGATAACCCAAGTGGCTACCTTTGAAGATGTTCCTGCTATCTATAGTGAATATCTTCTTATTCAACAGGTTCTTGCTAAACTTTACGGTTAATGACGGAGGCATACGAAATGGCTGAACCCTTACGGATACTCTCAATTGGCGCACACCCGGCGGATATTTTCGATCAATCTGGCGGTACAATGGCACATCACACCAGTCGGGGCGACTATGTCGCTTGTGTCGTGTTGACCCACGGTGCCCGCGTACATGACGCAGTGATCAGCGACTCAATGTTTCATCGCGAGGAGGTTCCCGACGAATCTGACTTGGTGGCGTTGATGGACGAACGCTCAGATGTTAAGGCGGAGGAGGTACGGAAGGGGTGCAAGATTTTGGGGGTCGATGATATCTACTTCTTCGGTGCGGACGATGCGGTCCTACTGGTCACAGAGGAGATCGTGAAACGGCTCGCACGGTTGTTGCGCGAGGTGCGCCCCGACATTATCCTGACCCATTTCCCCAAAGAGGGCGATGGACTGACCAACGCACACGCCGTCGCAGGACAGATTACGCTCCACGCGATGTCACATGCGGGTAGCGTCGATCCGGGCGATCGAAATACGCCCCATAAGGTAGCACAGGTCTTCTTCTTCGGGGCCGGCGCAGCGTCTATACCGCGAAGCGTGTGGCAGTCCGAGGGCGGTTACTATAACGATGTGTTCATCGATATCACGGATGTGGCGGATAAAAAACTGGCGGCGCTGGATTGTCTGGTGAGCCAAGGATATGGTGGCGCGTATGCTCGGAAACGGATCGAAACCAGCGATGGGGCGTTTGGAAGCGCAGGCGGCTGCGCCTATGCGGAAGGATTTATTTCAGCAGGAGCCGAAACCCATTACTACCTACCCGTCACCGAACACGCGCTGAAGAACGCCCGTTCTTCTGACCACGAGCGGATAGATGCAAACTCCTATCGGATTTCGGTTGACTGAGAGGTGTGGGGGCGGGTTTGCAATTCGCCCGCCCCTATTGTGCGGTTCAGCGTTACGAAAATCTTAATACTTGCTTTCCCATGTGGTCGATGCACACCACCGTGACTTCATCAGGAAGTGTATCAGCGCATCCTTCGCTTCCGGGGTATCGATCTGGTGCAGCGTATGCGCGGCATTGGCTCGGACATACCGGTTCTCATCCTTCAGTGCGGTCTTCAATGCCGGAACCGCCTCCTCCGCTTTTGAACCGATTCGCGCTAACGCAAGCGAGGAATTTCGACGCACCCATTCATCCGCGTCAGTCAATCCCTCCATCAACGCAGGAACCGCCGTCGAACACGACTGTGCAGCAATACCCAACCCCTCTACGGCTACCTTCCTAACCTCTGCCGATCCATCTTGCGCTGCTTGGATCAATGTGGGCACAGCTTCCTGAGCAGATGAACCCATATCGCCCAACGCATCAATAGCGATCACGCGGACCCCCTCGTTTGGGTCGTTCGCAGCGTCTATCAAGACTGACACCGCGGGCGAACCAATAGCGCTCAAGGCATAACTCGCATTCCGGCGCACCATCTCGGACTCGTCGCGCAATGCCTCGATCAGTCCCGGCACCGCGGGCGCGCCTACGGCCCCTAATGCGTAAGCGGCGTTGAGGCAGGTTGATTCGGACTCACTTCGCAGCGCGTCGATCAGTTCAGAGATAGAACCGTTTTCGGATCCGTGCGCTCCGTTCCCTGTTCCCAGATGCCACGCCCAAAGATGTTGCCACATCAACGGCTGTCCGTCATCGCTCGGTATCCACTCTGCCCCTTCGTTATTCCAAGAGGGTTGGTCTGGCTCCTCCATGCGCGTGAAGAGGAACTTCATCATATACCGGTTTTGGTCGGTACGGTTCGGCATGGCACGATGCCAGAGGTCGTAATGGACGATGGTCATTGATCCCGCCTCTCCGGCGAGCGGCAACTCGATCTGACCGTTGTCCGGTTGGTCATTGTAGCATTGGCTCTGCGGAAGCACGCCCGTCGGTCCCCGTTCTTCGGGGGTATCTTGCGGATAATAGAGCGCCATCACCCAGCGGGTCGGATGCCGTCGGCGCGTCCAGCTGTCTTTGTGCATTCGCTGTCCGGTACTGCCCGGTGGATTGTGATGGCAGTGGCGGTGCGGATGCGTGTAATAGTTCGGACCTACCAGGCCCCTCAAAGCACCATCGACAGTGGGATGGTCGAAAATTTCCTGAATCTCAGGAATTCTGGGCACCAGGTTGTTCCCCGGATTGCCTTCATTCTCAAATACCGCTTCCGTCTCTTGGAAAATTGTCTCGTGAAAATCTGCGGGCAGATCGGTTTTAATGTTGATATACCCGTTGGCAATAAAATATTGCATCTGTTCGTCGCTGAGTAGATGTTTGCTGCCAGCCATCTTGAAAAACTCCTCTCTAAGTTATCGGAAAATCCTACCACCGAAATAGGTGCGGTCCAAAATCTGCCCTGTAGTATTGTGAGATAACCCCGCCGGGCGGCGCAACTTCGTCGATCCGCTCCCGGTCTTCGTCCGTCACCTCCACGTCGGTTGCGCCCAAGTTGTCCTCCATCTGCTCCATTGTGCGGACACCGACGATTGGGCTGGTAATTCCCGGCTGCTGGGCGCACCATGCCAACGAGAACTGGCTCGGTGTGCACCCCTTTTCCGCTGCGATCGCCAAAACAACGTCCAAGACACTGAATGCGGTATCTGAGAACAGATCCCGGTCTCGGCTCGCGTCCTGGTAGCGCGAATCTGCCGGACGTGCCTCGCCGCGTCTGTATTTCCCGGTGAGGAACCCCCCCGCCATCGGCGACCACGGGATGAGCGCCGTTCCATACGTCTGTGCCATCGGGACCAACTCCCGCTCGATGCTCCGATCCAGCAGGTGGTAGGGCGGCTGCTCGCAGATGAAGCGATTAAGCCCCAACTCTTTTGAAGCCCACAGGGATTCAACCACCTGCCATGCAGCGAAGGTGCTGCTGCCGATGTAGCGTACCTTGCCCGCTCGGATCAGATCGTCTAACGCTCTGAGCGTTTCGTCGATCGGTATATCCGAGCAGGGGCGATGGATCTGATAGAGGTCGATATAGTCGGTCTGTAAACGTTGCAGCGATGCCTCGCACTGTTCAATGATGTGGCGACGGCTATTGCCCTGTGCGTTTGGGTCATCGTCGTCCATGCGGAAGTGGACTTTGGTCGCTAACACGATCTGTGCGCGTTTCCCGTTCCGCTTGAACGCCTTCCCAACCATCTCCTCACTCTTACCGCGGACGTACATATTCGCTGTGTCAAAGAAATTGATGCCGCCATCAATCGCCCTGTCAATGATGTCCATGGAGTCGGACTCGTTTGTTTTTCCACCAAACATCAGACAACCCAGACAGAGCGTGCTTACCTTTGTGCCGGTCCTGCCGAGACTGCGATATTCCATCCCTGCCTCCTTCTCTTTTTGTCCTTCTGTTGTTTGGGCAACCACAAGTTGAGCGCAGCGAAATCCCGCCTGTCCCGATTTATCGGGGATTCATCGGGGGGTTGCCCCTACAGACGAAACTAACTCTGAAAATCTTACGCTTCTGCGACCACCGGATTGCGCAGAACACCGACGCCTTCGACCTCAATTTCAACGGTATCGCCGGGGGCGATGGGACCCACGCCGGAGGGGGTGCCGGTCATAATTACATCGCCGGGCAGGAGGGTCATCACCGCACTGATGTAGGAAACTAGGTGAGCGACGGAAAACACCAGATCGGAGGTGTTGGAATCCTGCACCACTTCGCCGTTCAACCGCGTTTTAATGTCGAGGTTGTTCGGATCCAAGTCGGTGGCGATCACCGGTCCGAGCGGACAGAAGGTATCGAACCCCTTCCCGAGCAGCATACAGCCCATCTCCATCTCAGCGAATTGGATGACCCGCTCACTGATGTCGTTGCCGCAGGTGTAGCCGAGTACGTGGGCGAGGGCATCCGCTTCGGAGACGCGTCGTGTCTCTTTGCCGATAATGACCGCCAACTCGCACTCGTAATGTACCTCTTGCCCTTGATTTGGGTAGATGATAGCCTCTTCAGGACCGATAGCCGTTAGAGTCGGTTTCATGAAGAGCATCGGATTGGTAGGAAGCGGTTTGCCTGCTTCACGGGCGTGTAGGACGTAGTTTAGTCCGACACCGATGATTCTGGGGGTTTCGACCGGCGCGAGGACCGTTACCTGGTCCAGATGTGCGACAGCACCGCTTGTATCCAGACTCTCGAAAGGACAACCCTCCAGTTGGCGGATTCTCCCACCATCATCTAAGATACCGTAACTCACCTCTGCATCGCTGCGATAACGTAAAATCTTCATATCTCATATCTCCTTGTGGTTGTAAGAATGTCTGGCTCATGTTAAGAAATGGTGCAACAGAAACCGAGTTTTTTCTTGAAAACTCGGTTTCGCTTAGTGCTTTGCACTTTCTTTTTCTATCAGTTAGAATGATTACAGCTGCGTGCGCGGAGCGTCTGCGCCCACTGCATACTTTTCTACGGCTTCAGGGTCTAATTCCAACCCCAAACCCGGCTTGTTCGGGTCAGGCGACCACATACCATCTTTGGGCTCTGACCATTCTTTGTAGACAATTCTGTCCGATGCTTCAGCCATCCCCAAGTATTCCACTATCTTCAGGTTTGGCGTGGCGCAGGTAAGGTGCAGGTGGATAAGCTGGTAGGCGTGGGGAGCGACCGGGAGGTTAAAGGCGTGTGCGAGGTGCGCCACCTTCATCCATTCCGTGATTCCGCCCACGCGTCCGACATCCGGCTGAACGATGTCCGCTCCGCCACGAGCGATAAGCTCTTTGAAGCCGAACTTCGTGTATTCGTGTTCGCCTGTGGCGACGGGTATATTGATCGCTTTGGCGATGGCTGCCAATCCGTCGATGTCGTCAGCCAATACCGGTTCTTCAAACCAGCCGACCCGGTATTCCTCAAAGGCTTTGCCCATGTAGATCGCCTGTTTGGCGTAATAGCCGTTGTTGGCATCGACAAGGATCTCAATATCGTCCCCGACCGCTTCACGGACAGCGGCGAGCCGTTGGATATCTTCCCGTTCGCTCTTCCCAAAATCCTTGCCGACCTTCATCTTGACCGATTTGAAACCGCGCTCAACATAACTGGTCTGTTCCGCCACCAATTCCTCTATATCGAAGTTTGTCCAACCGCCGCTGCCGTAGACCGGGACAGAATCGGTGTAGGGACCCAACAGCTGATAGAGCGGGACGTTGAAGTGCTTCGCTTTCAGGTCCCACAGGGCGATGTCAACGGCGGAAAGCGCACAGAACGCGAGTCCTTTCCGTCCCACACCCCGGACGCACCAGAAGAGGTCGTCCCAGATCTTTTCGATGTTCAGTGGATCTTGACCGATCAACAGCTCCTTGAAGGTGCCTTCTATGAGCGTCTGCCCTGCGCGACCACCCCCCGACGGGCTTAGCCCTTCGAGGCCGGAATCGGTGATGATGTGCACAAAGCACGCGCTTCGCCCTTTTGCTACATGACGGATTGTTGCGTCCTGAATCCCGCCGAGATCCGGCAGGGATAGCAACGTGGTTTTGACATCTGTTATTTTCATGGGGATCTCCTTCGTAATGTGGAGCGTCGTCTAACGCTGATGATCGTCGGTGGATTTATAGTAGATTTTAGAATTACTGATACACTTTCAATGCAGAACCAACCCCCTAAATCCCGCCCCCGATAAATCCCCGACACATCGGGACAGGCGGGATGTACCACTTGTCAGGGGGATTTTTAAGACTTCGCTGAGGGGAGCTACTGATGAACGTCTGCTGTTTTCTATAATTCACCGTATATAGTAGATTTTGGAATTAATTGGACACTATGAACGGGCACGTCAGAAACTTGCTGGCAGGGTTACAGCACACGGTGCACGCCTCCGATGTAAAGGGCAATCTGCCATAAGTAGCGCGAACTGTTAGTTTGCGGTTTGGGATCACAATCTAACAGATTGTGGTACAAAAAACTATCTACTTTCAATGTCTACTTATTTGTAGAACTCACTATATAATACCTGTTCATTATATTATCCCTGTTTTCAAATATTGTCAGAAGCCTGCCACCCCTGTCCCATATAGGGGATCTGCGCCCGCGTGGAGTGTTCCGTTTTCATTGATGCTTACCCCCGTGGGACGCCCAAAACCGCCACTGGCTGCGGCGTCCATACTCACAACGCGGTGTCCCATATCCGACAAGATGCGCTGCACATCTTCGGGGATACGGGATTCAAGGAACGACTCCTCATACAACGCTTCCGCCCACACGCGGGGCGCTTCCATTGCGCTCTGGATATCCATATCGAAGTCGATGTAGTGGATAAGCGTATGTACCACACCGCTCATGCTGCGCCGTGCCCCCGGCGCATCGACCGCCAAGAACGGCTTGCCATCGCGGAAGAAGATGGGGACATGTGCGCCTCGTGGGGGACGCCGACTCGGTCCGAGTGAGAGCGGACGCCCCGGCACCGGGTCGAAGTTACACATGTGGTCATTCATGACGATTCCCGTTCCGGGTATTGCGACATACGATCCAAATGCGTTGCCCAGACTCGTGAGCATGTTGAATACATTTCCTGCACGGTCAGCCGCAGCGAGCGTCGTCGTATCGTGACCCCCAACCGATTTTGTGCCTCCCTGATTCTGTGGTGGGGATTCACCCCCTTGGTACGGTGCGGGTGATACCGGCTGCGGATCACCTTCCGCTTTGTCGAGACGGATGCGACTGGCGACCTCGGCGGCGTAATCTTTACTGAGCAAGCCCGGTTCGCGCGGAAATGCGAAGTAATTCACCCACGCACGCCGCATGGTTTCCAGCATAAGATGGCGATAGGTTGGGCTGTCGGGACCGAAGCTCGCAAGATCAAAATTCTCCAATATATTCAGTGTTTGCGTAAGGAAATTGGAATCGCCCGGCGTATAGCGCAGCCCACGGTATTCGCCAAAATGCTCCTCCCGCAGCTCACGGGTATCAGAACGGTAACTCGCCAAATCATCGTAAGTCAGGATGCCGTTGCCTCCTGTTATCTCATCAACAATCGCTTCCGCGATTCTGCCCTTGTAGAAGGCGTCCGCCCCGTCCGATGCAATAGCGCGATAGGTATCGGCGAGTTCGGGATACTTCAGTTTGTCGCCCGGTGCCCAGAAGGTGCCCGGCGCCGGCGGTAATCCATCTACCAGATAGAGTTTTCCCAGAAGCGGGAATTGATCGAAGTGCTTCATCGCTCTCGCGATCGTGATGGTGGTTCGGGTATCTACCTCCACGCCGTTTTCCGCCAGTTCGATAGCCGGAGCGAGGACATCTTGAATCTCCATCGTCCCGTAACGCTCCAGAACAGCACATAAGCCCGCCACAGTTCCCGGTATCGCTACAGATTTGTGTCCGATGATGTTGGCGTCGTCCCGCACATTCTCCCAACCGTAGAAACCGCCCTGTCCCGGCAGGAGTTCAAACATATCCGGCGTTGCTGCCCCCGGTGGCACTGTGGTGTCGTCGAAAACGGTCGTTTCGCCCCGATCAGCGCAGTGCACGCAGATGATACCATTGCCGCCAACGCCGCACATGCCCGGCTCCGCCAATTGTGCGACGAATGCAGCGGCCACGCCCCCATCCACCGCGTTGCCACCCTGCTGCATAATCTTCACGCCGGTCTGAGCGACGAGGTCATGGCCACCCGCAACCACGCCATTTTCCGCGACGATCTCTTCTCTCGTGGAGGCGATGCTGCTTTGTCTCATCTCACCCTCTTTCGAGCACGATGCCTTCCCGTTCGATCCGGTCGAACATCTCTCGATATGCCGTCGTGCCGTCGTTGTCCCAATACTCCGTGGAGATGGGTGCGTCGTAGCTCATCGGGATGAGACGGCTCCGATCTGGTCGCACCATGAAGATGGAGTTTTTCGGATCGGCGATGTTATACATCTTCGTCCCGTTCTTGAACTGCGACTTGATAATCCACTTCTCCTGTTCCGGCAGCTTCAGGTGCTTCAGTCGCTCCAGCGCGTCGCGGTCAAGTGTAAGTCCCAACCCCGGCTTTTCTGGTACGCGCAGGAAGCCGTTGATCGGCTCCAACCGTTCCTCCACGACATCGTCCTTCCAAGTTTCTGTGTCGGCGAAGAAGTGGAAGGTCGCCGTTGGAAACGCAGCCATCATGTGCGTTGTCATGGTGCGGGTGATCGTGCCGCCGACGTTCTGGAGCATAAACGGACTGTCGTCCGCGGCAAATAGCCCAGCGCGTCGGATGGCGTCCCCGATCCGAGAATGCCCCAGCATGTAGGCATCGGCGGGTTTCATCAATACCTCGTATGTTGCACCCATCGGGAAATGGTGGAGGACGATGGGCAGGCGTGACCGCTTACGCAATTCAATATATCCGTCGATGTCCTCGCCCGGCAACGGGTCTTCAAAGCAGCCTGCGATCGGGTATTCTTCCAGTTTGGCGAGCAGTTTCGGCATGTGATCGTCTGTGCCGTGCATGGTGAAGTCGTAATGGATCTTGAACCCCTCCGGCGCGACGGCTTGCATCGCCTCAGTTTGGTCCATGACATTCTCAAAGGGTGAGAGGTGATACTTCAGCCATGTGTAACCCTGTGCGGCGTACTGCTCCACCGTCTCCGCCATGAGATGGGGGTGCGTCGAGACCGTCCAACTCCCCACCGGCACCCAAGAGCGGTATTTCTGTCCAAACAGCTTGTAGACAGGCACACCCGCGTACTGCCCCATCAGGTCGTACATCGCTGTTCCCAGTCCAAGGGAGACCTCGTCCCCGACCCAGTCGAAGGGATTGGTGCCGATATATCCGTCGATCACCTCCTGCGGCTCCGGACTCCCGCTCTCTCCTAAGCCCACCAGCCCATTGTCCGTGTGCACGGCGTACACCGTGCGCGTGATGGGACCGTAGAAATGGTTGAGCTGATACGCGATCCAATCGACATATTCGAGGGTAATTGGGTGAACCTCGATTTCAGTAACTTTCATGTTTTCCTCCGTCTGATGCTGCCTTGTTCGTGCCTCTTTAGTTGAGAGCAGGGGCCGTCTCATTACGTGTATGGTAAGCGCTGTTTCTCCCGACAGGTCGGGATCCCGATTTATCGGGACGTGCCTATTCGGTGCGGTTAGAAACCGCACCTACCGTTCGTGGGGCAATGCGGTTCGGTTTGGAGTATCTCATTAATTCTAAGATCTACTATAGTTGGGAGCGGGGACGGTTTCATTAAGCTCCGATTGACGGACGCGCCGGTTTCCGTCCGATGCCAACCGCTTGACCGCATCCCACTCATCCAATCTGTGCTCTCCGATGGTCAGTGGAAAGACGCAGTTATTGTGGAGCAGCGGATCTGAGTCCGGGTCAAACCCATAAATCTCACTCGCTCGCTCCCATTCGAGGGTGCTGGGGATGGGGGTGAACTCCGCAAGTTTCACCTGAACCCCCTGCGCGTGCACAAATTCGATGCTCTCGACCACCTCTTCCAAGGGTTGTCCGGGCAGCCCCATCAGCAGATAAACGCCGATATCTTCGGCTGTGAATCCAGCGGCTTTCAGCCGTTCGACCGCGCGGGTGAAGCCGTTGTTGGTGACTTTGGGACCGATCGCCTTTTGCCTGACTACATCGCTGGTCTCCAAGCTGATTCGGATTGTTTTGAACCCGGCGGCGTACATCTTATGTGCGAGTTCTGCGTCAATCACTTGGGCGTGCATCGAGTTGGGTGTGTGGAAATAGAATTTTAGTCGGCGCTCAAGGACTTCGTCTAAAACCTTGTGGATGTGTTTTCGCGCGTTGAGCAGGAGCGCGTCATCGTAGAAGGCAAAGTTTTGCGTCCCAAACTCGTCATAGCACCACTGGAGTTCATCGGCAACCTGCTTGGGATCGCGTTGGCGGAAGCCGGGACTGACCGAGCGCACGGCACAGAAGGAGCACGTCATCGGGCAGCCTCGCGCTGTCAGCACCGCCGCAAAATCGAGTTTTCGGATCAGGTCATGTGCGGGGAAGGGGTAGTCGTTGATATGGGTGGGGAGTTGGGAGTAATCCGATTGGTTCCCTGTCAATTGATCAACCAGTCTGAGCGCGGAAAGTTCCCCTTCGCCCTTGACCACATAATCGGCGCCCGACTTTTCCACCGCGTGTTTGTAACAGAGCGTCGCATACGTTCCGCCAAGCACCACCGGCACATCGGGATAGCGCTGCTTGACACGACGGATCACCTCGTGCGGTCCCGGATACCAGTAGGTCATCTTCGATGTTACCAGTACCACATCCGGCTTTGGACGTTTATCCAATTCCGATTCAAAAATCTCCGGCGTGATGCCGTATCGGCAGAAATGGCGTGGCACATCTTTGACGACCTCTGGACGTTCAACCGGTTGTCGGTGATATTTCCCTGCCCCGTAGGCGTTGCCCTTCGGTGCGGTCAGTCCTTGCAGCTTGAGGAGGTCCGGGTTGTAGCGGTCGAGGCAGTCGATAAAATTGAGCTGATAGCCGTGCTGACGGAAGATGCTACCGATAGAGAGCAGTCCGATCGGTTCCACCCAGAGGTTGAAGGCGGCGAAATCGTAGATCCACGGGTTGATGAGCAACAAACGACCTTTTGACATGACAGTCTTTCCTCTTGTTTTTAACTCGATACTTCATCTTGACCGTTGATGAGTTCCCTAAGTTTTTCGAGGGTTTCTGCATCCAAGTCGAGTCCGCGTAATCGCTCCTCAAGAGTCAGTCCACTCAATCGTTCCTCAGGGGTCAGTCCACGTACCCGTACTTCAGGAGACATCTGCTCAAGTAGCTCGTCTTTGTTTAAAAAAGCAATCAGATCTTCTCCGAAAGCTTTCGCCATACGTTCAAGTTGTTTTTCGTATAGACTTTGCTTTCCAGCCATTCTTAAAACCTCCAAATTCCTAAGCGACGCCGACATCATCCAACGGCACGGTCATCTCCATCGCACCGAATCGAACGACCGCTTTCTGAGTTTGTAGGTTTACTTCGCTGAGCACCCCGACGCTGTCTAAGCTGTGTACGCGGACTTCATCGCCTTTTGTGAGTTCGCGGATAGATGCTTGTCGCTCCTGCTCTTCTGGGAACTCGCTGAGTTGGTCCGTCATATAGGTACTGATCTCAGATAGTGATTCGACCAACGACCGCCGGGACGCTTCCGAGTGAGACAATCGGTCAATCTGTCCTTTGATTTGGTGGAGTAGCGCGTAGGTGTCTCCGCTGAGTTGTACCTGCATCTCTCTTTCCTTCGCGGATACCTCGTCCAATTTCTGGCGGTATTCGTTTTCTAAACGCGATGCCTCCACTTGTGCTTCCGATGTGCTACGCTTATTTTCCTCTATTACTACCTTTGCCGCCTGTAACTGATTTATTAGTTCGGCTGCCCCGTCGTCGGTTCCCTCGGAGCTTTTTTCCGCGCTTGTGATTACTTCGTCCGGCAGACCCAAGCGTGTGGCGATTGCGAGCGCATTGCTGCTGCCGGGGGTGCCGATCAACAATTTATGCGTCGGTCGCAGCGTCGCTATATCAAATTCTACGGACGCATTCTCGATCCCCGGCACGGTGTAACCGAGATTTTTGAGCGGACTGATGTGCGTCGAGACAACCGTCCGTGCGTTGCGCGTATGCAGAAATTCGAGGATAGATTTCCCCAGCGCCGCGCCCTCCGCCGGATCGGTGCCGCCGCCCAACTCATCTAACAACACCAAGCTATTCTTGTCTGCGGACGAAAGGATCTCGGCGATATTACGGAGGTGGCTGGAGAATGTGCTCAAGCTCTGTTCAATGCTCTGTTCATCGCCGATGTCCGCAGATATGTGTGAAAATACCGCTATCTTAGAACCGTCTTCTGCGGGGATGTGCATACCCGATTGCGCCATCAGCGTCAACAGACCGACTGTTTTCAGTGTGATGGTCTTGCCGCCGGTGTTCGGACCGGTGATGATTAGGGTATTAAAGTCGTTTCCCAGACGGAAGTCGATAGGGACCACCGTTTCAATATCTGAATCCTCTTCCCGCTGCAGGGTTAAGAGCAGCGGGTGCCGTGCTGTCTTGAGGTTGACCTGCCCGTTTGTGTTCAGGGCAGGCGGGTTCATCTCATAATCGCGACTGAAACGCACCTTTGCATACGTCAGATCCAGATGGGCGAGTATCTTCAGCGTCTCACCCATCGGTTCGGTTACCGCTGCGATCTTGGCGGTGATCTCACGGAGCAGGCGCACAATCTCCGCCCCTTCGGCGTCTATCGCGGCTTGTAGCTCGTTTCCGAGTTCGCGCACCGCTTCCGGTTCGATGAATACGGTATTGCCGCGATCTGACCGATCCCGCACCGCACCGGGGACACGGGACGCGTCGCGCTCTTTCACGGCGATCACAGGGCGACCCTTGCGTTCGCGTATGATCGGATCTTGTAGATAGGGACTGACACTTTGAGAGCGGAGGACCGATTGCAGCTTGCCTTGGATACGCCCTTTCACCGTCTGAATCGTTCTACGGATAGATTTTAGTTCGGGACTGGCGGTACTCTTGACTGCGCCGTTTTCGTTCAGTGTGTTCTCAATCTTCGCATCAATGTCGGGATATACCCGAATGTCTCCCGCCAGTTGCCTGAGATGCGGATAATCCCCCTTTGCGTCTTCCAGGAATCCCTTGACGATCCTAAAGGCGCGAAGGGTTTCCTTGACGTGCATGATCTCCTCAATGACGAGAATATCCGCGTCCTGGTCTAACTTCTCCAGAATTGGGGAGAGATCGTGCAGCCCGCCCAACGGCAGGTAGCGATCTGGCGACAGCAGCGTTTTCAGCTCGGTCGTCTCGGCGATGAGTCGCTCAATCCGATGTGGGGCGGTCAGGGGTTGG
This sequence comes from Candidatus Poribacteria bacterium, assembly GCA_965220385.1. Lineage (GTDB taxonomy): Bacteria > Poribacteria > WGA-4E > WGA-4E > PCPOR2b > PCPOR2b. The sequence continues at coordinate 6,051,224 of OZ244825.1, forward strand.
ATCTCCTCTGCCAGCCTTGCCCCTAAGCCTGATGCTGTATAGCTGACCAACAGTTCTCTGATTTTGTCATATTCCAGAACATCAAGCGCGTGTTGGTTCACAATGGTGTGTTCCCCTACATTTCAACCTTAGCTATCCGCTAAGATTGCTTTCAAGCCCGTCACAAACCGTTCATTTTCCTCCGGCGTACCGATCGTCACACGGATGGAGTTGGGGAAGCCGTATCCACCCACAGGCCGAACAATCACACCTTTTTGCATGAGTGCGTCGGAGACTTCGTTTCCGGAGCGGTCAAAATGCACCAGAATAAAATTCCCTTCGGATTCGATGTATTCCAGTCCCATCTGATCCAATGCTTCATACAGAACCGCTTTGCCGGCTGCGTTGACCTCTTGGCTGCGACGCACATGCTCCACATCTTTTAACGCTGCCCGCGCTGCCGCCTGTGCGACGAGGTTGCAGTTGAATGGCTGACGCACGCGATTCATCGTTTCAATAATGTCGGGCTTGGCGAGCCCGTATCCAATTCGCATCCCCGCAAGCCCGTAGATCTTGGAGAATGTGCGCGTGATGATGACGTTGCGCCCTTCGTGGATGTAGGGCAGTGTCTCCGGGTAGTCGGGTCGATCGACATATTCGTAATAGGCTTCGTCAAACACGACGAGAACATCGTCCGGCACACGCGCCATCAATTTCTCGGTCTCCGTTTTCGTCACCATCGTCCCGGTCGGGTTGTTTGGATTCGCGATGAAGATGACGCGGGTCTGATCGGTGATTGCATCCGCCATCGCTCTCAGGTCCTGTGTGTAACCGTCCATCGGCGTGATGATCGATTCCGCGCCGAAAACCTTGGCGACCAGCATGTAGACAACAAACGCGCTCTCCGAGTAGATTACCTCGTCGCCCGGCGATACATAGGTCTCCCCGACCAGTTGCAGCACCTCGTTGGAACCGTTCCCTAAGATCAGTTGTTCGGGATCAACGCCAACGTGTGCGGCTAGATCTTGTTTTAGATAATATGCATTGCCGTCGGGGTAGAGGTTCACCTGTGTTGCTGCGTCTTGGATGGCACCCATCGCCATCGGCGAAGGTCCGAGCGGGTTTTCGTTCGATGCCAGCTTGATAATATCCGAGATTCCCAACTCGCGCTGGACCTCTTCAATCGGTTTCCCCCCTTGGTAGGGTTGGATGGTTTCAATTCCGGGTTTCGGTCTCATAGTTTCCTCATGGTTCGTCTGTCAATTGATTGGGCATAGGTTTCTGTCGAGAATTGGATCTTATGTCTTATTTTTAGGACTTGAACCTTTACTATCATGTTTGCAAATCCAACGCCAAATCCAAACGACTACGGCAGCTATGATGAAATACAAAAGCGTCTCAACTGTAATAGATAGGTTAACAACCCATTTCCCAAAAGGCGACAGATTGGGAGTAGTCCACACATCAACACTGCTTAGAGTAACTCCAAACATTCTAACATCGGGCTCAGATGTGAGAGTGCTGGATTCGACCTTTACATAACAGGTTACAAAAAAAGCTATCGCTAGATATAGTCCAAACATCCAAGATCGGAGGCGTTGTCCTTTCAATACGCTTTTATCTCTTTTCCTATGTATCCTTAAATGTGAATCGAACCCCAGGATCCCTTCTATCTCGTGAATCCGCGAGAACCGAATACATGATCTATCTTCATTCCTCTTAGATGAGAAGAACCAGTGCACCATTAGCATTAATCCCCCAGCGACACATAGCAACTTAGGGGCTCCCGGCTTCAAATAGGGTAAGGTCAATGCAGCAATAGATAGTGGAAGTAAAACAGCCGTCAATCTTGAGAATACTTCATCATCATGTCTCCAACAAAGACCTAGCTCACTGTATTCTTCTAACAGATGTGAGTTTTCATTTGACATGGCTGAGCCTCCTTTTAATCACACGATTCAGTTCGATACCTCTGTCAACATCCTCTACTCCGTTTTCTATCTGAGTTTCACTGTGTGGGACAAGCGTTTATCAGTGTTTTTAACGATCCTCTGATTGTCCTGCTTGACTAAAAAATAGCACGAACTCCGAGTTGTGTCAAGCGCAAATAGCGGGACAAGATGCCCCGCCTACCGGGTGGCGATAGGACGTGCTACTGTGAACGGTGGGGCGTAGGGCAAAACGGAAAACTGAGGGTCCTGAGGGGGGCGTTTTGAGATTGACAGCTGCGGCACGCTTGGGTTAGAATGGGAATCAATTTCTACGCAGTAAGAAGACGTCCTGTCAATAGGAGGAGAGGGATGGTTATTGAATGGAATACACACATTTTTAGTCCAGATCTGGGACGGTATCCGTTTCATGAGAAGGCATCCTACACGCCCGATGTCTCTGTCCAGTCGGCAGATCCGCTGGGTGCATATCTGGCGCAGATGGATCAAAACGGTATTGACCGGGCGGTGTTGGTGCATCCAGAGCCTTACGGGGACGATCACCGGCTTGTTCTGGACTGCTTGGAACAGGAGAAGGAACGGGTCAAAGGCACATGCCTGTTCTACCCAAAAGATCCGGACGCCCCTCGCAAGATGGAAGAATTGGTAGCGAGACAGCCCCGGATTGTTGCCACACGATTCCACGCCCATCGCGGCAAGGATATGTATCTGGATAGCCTGACCAGTTCCGAAGCACGAAGGCTCTGGGAGAAGGCGTTGGACCTAAATCTGATTGTTGAACTGCACATCGGACCGAACTATGCACAAGAAACGGCGGAGATGTTGCGCGACTACCCGGAATCCACGGTGTTAATCGATCATCTGGCGGAGCCGCACATGGGGGATGCGGTAGAGTTTGCGGGTGTCTTGGATCTGGCGGATTTCGACGGTGTGTATATGAAGCTTTCTGGTCTCAATCATTTTGCAAAGGATGCACCGCTCTACCTGAGTGCGTGTCCATTTACCCGTCGCGTGATCGAAGCCTTCGGACCGGATCAGATGGTTTGGGGCAGCGGCATACCCGACATAGTGGATGCACATCTACCGGAATACAGTGAGGCAGACAGGCGGAAGGTGAAAGGGGAGAATCTGGCAAGGCTGTTGGACTGGGATTAGGGACATTAAACAGGGAGAAAGGATTTCTAATGGAACGTTTTCCTATTTTTCACACATACAAATTCGGTGAAGAGCAAAAAGCGGAAATGGATCGGGTCGGGCATTTTGTCCTCCCCGGCATATTGACATCAAGGGCGTGTGACCGGTTGACCGAATCGCTGTCCTACATTCAGTCGCTTGCTTCGAATGCGACCGAAGGGCATGAACCGAATCGGTTTTCTGCAGAATACGATGAATTCTTGGAGAGCCTTATTGCGCATCCGCAGATGCTCACGCTCGCCCGGCAGGTGCTTGGGCAGGAGATTCGCTACGACCACTGTGTTGCGCTTAACCGGCCGGGCGGCAATCAGGGGACCCGCTGGCATAGTCACGAGTACTCGGACGACGATTCCAGTTTAGGATTCATACGCATCTTCTTTTATGTCAACGGCTTTGATGTGGATGACGGTGGGTTAAAGGCGGTTCCGGGGAGTCATCTGTATCGGGATCCTAAGATCCATTTCCAAACGGATGAGGAGCTGCTATCAGGGTGGATGGCGGGGAAAAAGCACCCGCTTACCGGCGAAGCGTTGGAGATAGAGGATCTATCTGCGCCCGACGGCACGGTCGCACTGATGTGGACGCATGCGGCACACGCCGTCAGTCCGAGGCAACCTAATAGTGATACACGATGGACGGTGGTCTACGCCTATCGTAACCCTGGCAGGTCATCTGCGGCACGCTGGATTAGTGAGGAGTTTGAGCGTAAGCCTATCGACGGGGCTGAAGGATTGATGAGTCTTTATTAGTAGGTCGGGATTCAAATTTCGGCGTAGACTTCAAGCATATTCCCTTCAGGATCGGCAAAGTAGACCGTTCGATGTCCCCGGGGTTGGTCCGTAGGTGGTTCAAGGATTTTCACACCCTTGGCGACGAGTTGGTCGTGACAGGGGCTTACTTCGTCCGGTGATACCAGAAAAGCGAGCTGCACACCGGGTAGCTCCGGTCGAACACCGTTCCCGTCGTAATACCGGGTACGCTTGCGCAGCGAAAGCAGCACCTCCCCCGCACGGAATGTCAGACCTGTCTCCGACTCGGAGACTATCGGAAAGGCGAATAGATCCCGGTAGAACGCCTTCATTACGTCTAAGTCGTCACAGAGAACAATTGCGTAGTTGAGTTGTTGGACAGCGGTAAGCACGGTTAAATCCCCAATTTGAGATGACGATGCTGGAAAGATTATAGTGAATTTTAACCCCGGTAGGTGCGGTTTCTCCCGACAGGTCGGGATCCCGATTTATCGGGACGCACCGGTTTGGAGTGTCTCATCAATTCTAAAGTCCACTATAAAACTGAGAAACCCCTTGAAGTCACTCAAAACAGAAAGTCTGACTCAAAGAGGTAGGACATCTTGGTAAGGACCGCCCGCTCTCCGTTGGTGCTGTCGGCGAACACGAGGAAGAATCGGCTTTCTGGGGTGAAGCGGTAATCAAAGACGGAGTTGAAGTTGTACTTGACTTCGTGAGACATACGCTCGTCTACCCGTTCTGCGAAGATCCGCCAGCCCATCCGATAGGTGAATTGGTAGGTGGTGTTCACCCCAACGATGAGTGTGTTGCGATTTTCGCGCCAGAAGAAGTTGCTTCCGTTCACGCCGAAACTGAGTTTGCCGAAAAGATTGACGTTGGCAGAGATGCGCGTGTACCGGCTATATCTGTTTTGACGAGGACCAAAGCGATTATACAGCGATAAACGCCCCCATTTTGGACGGTAACTGATGTTTGTGCCGATATATTCTCTATCGTAAAGCGCGCCGTCCTCGCGTCGTGTTCCGCTGCCTACAAAGGTATACAGATCAAACCTACCGATATCAACCCCGCCGGACAAACCGACCCGCCGGTCCCATAACAGATGCTGTCCGTTAAGTTTATAGAGGTGATAACCACTTAGGTAGTATCCACGGACGAGGTTGTCCTTGTCGAATCGATGCCTGTATCGTAAGCGACCAAATGTCTTGCGAAATGCCTCATCTTCCAACCCCATCTCATTGGGGCGGAACCCCTCTGGCATATCTTCGACGCGTGCTTCAGCGCCCCAACCGCTCTCATGATCCCAGTCCATGGAGGCGTGGAACGCTGAGTGCATCTCCCCATGGATCAGATCGGTCACATATTGACCACGAGCGGTCACGTCACGGTTGAGCGCAAACCGACCATCTAACGAAACCAGGGTCACATCTCGGTCTTCCTGATGTTTCTGCAATCCCATGGCACCAATTACCGTGCGCTCGCCAACGTTTCGGCTGATTCGTGTAGCAAGGAGGTTCGCCTGCTTCTTCTTATCATCGTCGTAGCGATCAACCATCGTTCCGTAGGTATCGATAAAAGCGAAATTGTAATCCCCAACCTTTCCTGTCGATTTCACACCGTAATCGATATCCTGAACCCGACGACTATAAAATAGATCGAGCGGCATTTCAAACAACTCCGATCCTTCTCGGAAAAACGGGCGTCGTTCCGGTAGATACATCTCCCGATCGCTTGAGACGCTGATACGCGTTGCATCGCTCTCCAGTTGTGAAAAGTCCGGGTTAAACGTCAGATTTGTCGTGATGTTCGTTGAGAACGGGATCGCGATGTCTAAGCCGGTGCTCATATCGAGCGACTCGCCCTCTACCGAGCGTTGGGTCACGTAGGGCAGGATATCGATCTTTCGATCCACATTCACTCTGCTGAATTCGAGATCCTCCAACTTGCCGAACTCCGAAACCCGACTAAAATCGTCTCCTGTATCCGCCCACGTATAACGGGTCCCTTCCATCGGGTGCGGTCGCGCGAAGTTGATGCCCCATGTCGTTGCTTCGGGATCAAAACGGAGTTCGCTGAATGGGATTGCCATTTCCGCTGTCCAATGGTTCCCATTCTTCTGGACCTTTGCCTCCCAATCCGCATCCCACGCTTGGTCAAAATTGCTCTCGTTGCTGATTTTTGCGTCCATCTGCGTTCCCAACGTGTTGACCGCCAGAACATAGCAGTTACGCTGATCATGATAGGTATCAAGCAGCACCTGGATCGTGTCATCACGCCAGACCGGGGCATCGCGGCGCGTCTGTGTCTCACGCAATGCCTCCATATTCGGTTCGTCGCAATGTACACCAACATAAAGCGTATTTGCATCATACATGACCATCGCCTTTGTGCCTAACTCTGCGGGGACGCCGTGTGCCCCTTCGACGCGATAGAAATTATCCGCGATCTCGGCTTCTTCCCAGACACCATCGCAGAGATCTCCATCAATAATGGGCGGCGTATCGAGCCATTTGGCTTTTATGACGCGTCCTGAATTTTGAGTATTAGCAAAGGCTGATGTCGTTAAACACGCTGTTATGATTAGGATCCCTAAGGCTATCCATCGTTGTTGTTGAACATTTGTCCACATTATGGCTGCTATCTCCTATCTATTTTGACCAAGTAGTATCGTCAATTGAATCTGCTTTCTTGAACTGTTTGCGATACATATCTGCGTACATCCCATCGTTGTCTATCAACTGTTCATGGGTGCCAAACTCAACAATCCTGCCCTCTTTCATCGCAAGAATCATATCCGCATTCAGAATGGTTGAAAGTCGGTGTGCGATGACAAATGAGGTTCTGGACTGCATCAATCGATCGAGTGCTTCTTGAATCTGTGACTCAGATTCCGTATCCAAATTGGAGGTCGCTTCGTCCAGAATCAGGATGCGCGGATCTCGTAAAATGGTGCGTGCAATGGCGATGCGCTGTTTCTGCCCGCCAGAGAGACGCATGCCGCGTTCCCCGACTTCGGTCTCATATCCCTCCGGTAACTGATCAACAATAAACTGGTGCGCGTTGGCGGCGAGTGCTGCTTGCACGACCTCATCGTCGGTGGCGCCGAGCTTGCCGAACCGTATGTTCTCGGTAACCGAACCCGCGAACAGGAAATTATCCTGCAACACAATTCCCATCTGATTTCGCAGCGACTTAATCGAAACGTCGCGGAGGTTGTACTCATCCACGAAGATATTTCCCTCTACCGGATCGTAGAATCTGGAGATCAGGTTCGCAACAGTGGTTTTTCCACACCCCGATGGTCCAACCAACGCCACCATCATCCCCGGCTTGGCTTCCAGATTGATATTGTGCAGGACCGGGTTCTCTGGTTCATAGTGAAAGGAAACGTCTTCAAACTTGACATGGCCGCGAATGCGGGGAAGGGTCATCGCGTCGGGGGTTTCCTCAACGGTCGGTTCCGAATCGAGCAGACCGAAAACACGCTCAGCTGAAATCATCGCCTCTTGTATCTGTGTGTTGACCCGAATCAGGTTCATGATTGGCTCTTGGAGGCGTTCCATAAACTGGTAAAAAGCGAGCATCGCCCCGATGGTGAAGTCGCCCTGAATGACTAAGTAGCTGCCATAGCAGAGTACCGCCGCCCTGCCCATCGACCGGAAAAAGAGTGCGACACGCCCCATTGCCGTTTGGGTTGCCTCGATTTTAATTCTCGATTCAAGGGTCTCGCGCATATTATGGAACAGTTGTCGCTCATGGTAACGCTCCCGATGAAAAGCCTTGACGACCTTTGCCCCCGCGACTGCCTCGTACATCCCCGTTGCAATATCCGCCCACTTGTGCCGCCACTGACGCCACATTGGCCGCAACCGTTGGATGAATAGATGGTAGTTCCCGATAATCATCGGGAAGATTAGCAGGGAGAACAGGGTCAACTTCCAATTCCAGTACAGCATGAGGCCAAGCATGAGGACGAAAGTGACCGCATCGGTTACGATCCGGATCGTTGTTTCAGTGGCGAGACTCCGTAGCGAAGCGACATCCTCCCTGACCCGTGAGAGGATTTGTCCGGTCCCTTGGGATTCATAGAACTGCATCGACAGCGACTGTAGGTGAGAGAACACCTTATTTCTCAAGTCGAACAGGATACGCTGACTGACCCATGTCATGACGTAGGTACAGAGGTAGGATAGGACACCGAAAATCGCATAGTAGACAATAATAACAACAAGAAGAATGATCAACCAGTCGACCAATGTATAATGAAACTCACGCCCTAGCAAGGTGTGTGTAACTGTCGCGGCATAAACCTTGATTTCGCCTTCGGCGGCATAGAACTTACCGCCTTCGTTCCAGATCGTATGCTGTTTTCCTGTTGCCCTATCGATGATGAGCCATTGGCTGCCTGCCTCTTCGACCGAGACAATTGTCCTTGAAGATATCAGAATATTCCGATCCTTGAACGCTTTATGCAACGCCTTGGATGCTTCATCGAACTCCTTACGCTCAGAATCTGGCAGTCGTTGGATTTCTGATAAATCGGTTACCCCCTCAAGTTTTTCTAAATACCCTTTCTTCCGGAAATCCGAGTCAAGCCGAAACACCTGCTGATTGATGCGGTATTTCTCGCCTGTTGCTGTGTCCTCGACCCTCCATTTTTCTCCCGGATTTTCAATCGAGACGGCCGTGCTTGAGGAGAACAAAAGCCCCTGTGTCTCGAGCTGCTCCCTCAGCGCGTTAGACAGCCCTGCCCGATTATCTAAATCATCCCGAAACGCCAAATCAATGGTTGCAAGTGGTGCATTAGCGGACCCCAAAACTGTATCAATGAGAAACTTCTGGACAAGTGGCATGAATAAGGGCGATTGCCCGACCATCACGACCAAGAAGAAGCCAAGGATCAGCTTAGGTAGATAAGGTTTCGCGTATGCAAATAATCTGAAAAACTGTTTCATCGCGGACCTCCATGGTCCTACAATTCAGTCACCACTTACATCTTCGTCTTTTCGCTCGTTTGAAGGACTTCCCGAATCTTTCTGGCTGCCTTTGTCTCTGCCTCGACCGTTTTTTGGAGCACTTTAATCGCGGCACGACATTTCGGCTTGAAGTGACTCATCGCTTCTTTTGGGGTTTGTGCCTCTCGGGCGGGATGCATCCACAAGCCGATCCGAGATAATCCCAAGCCGGATCGGACCTTTATCTTGTCATCGGTTGGAGCATCTTCGCGTGCTTCCAATGAAGGTAGGATCCGTTGAATAGCTTTGAGCAATCCTACAACCTTTTGGTACTCATCAATCGCTTCATCCAGATGCTCAAGTTCTTCGTCCTCAAAGTGTTCCCTGATCATCTGTAGGTAGTCCACGGCTGCTGTTCGTGCTTCGATAAATTGTGCTAGCGGTTGTCCGCTCCACTTCATAATTTTAGCAACGTTCTGCTCGGTCAGCTTTCTCCGGCGACTCAGCATACCGCTCAAGTGGGTGATCAGTTCGTCATAGGCTGCGAGACCGATTGCGCAACCGTTAATCTTTCGGCGAGTCTCTGCCATTTTTCTGGCAACACGCAGGGTGCCTAATGCTGCATCCCTGCCCTTGGGTTCGCGCTCACGCTCGCCAATCACAAACTGGTAGTAGCCGTGGGGACCCAGTTCGAGGAATCCACCACTTGGATGCCACTCTTTGTGGAGGTCTGCGGTTTTGATCTGATACCGCGAACCGTTCTGACAGATAAGGGTTTCTGGTTCGTTGTCCTTGGTGAGGAACGGGCAGGAATCGTCAAACGGCAGTAATGTCGGTTTTCCAGCGCGCGCGTTTTCTTGGAGCCGCTCCGATGCAGCCTCGTAGGTGTCATCGTATGAGACCTCGAAACTGTAACCGAGTGTACGGCAGGTTGCGCGCAGTGGGTTGTGGAAAAAGGTATTCATCCCCGCTTCAGGGTCGGTGCGGTTATAAAAGAAGCGGAAGGCTTCACCGGACGCACCCATCAGATAGGCATATGAAATATCTTCCTCGCGATATTTCAGCGCTTCTTGGACAGTGTGGATATAATCTATAGGTCGTGCTAGGGCCATTGGTTGATTCATCTGGTTCATTGTTACTTCTCCTGGCTTTTTTCAGCCTTTGTGTTGGGTTTTCCCCAACATAAAACGATGGAGTGGAATAATATAGGCTCCACCATAGTGACACGAGACGGCTTTTACGCATAAACCGTGCCAACTCCAAATCCGGATCTATAAATGGGCTTGAACCCTTGCTATGGCTGGATTCTCTGGAAAAAGGCATTGACCGGGACAGAATATCTGAATCGTTTCAAAATGTGACAGTCGGAGCGGGGCAAGGCGGGTTATTTGAGGGGAAAAGGCGCGCTGCGGTGCATCAATACAGGGTTTGCGCTTGGTGTGTTGCATTTTGTAACATGATACATTTTGCAACGGTGTGGTATGCAGTGCGAAGGCGTTTTTCCTATTGTCAACCGACGATGGGAGGTGTTAAAATAGCGCATCATGCGGAAAAACGCATAATTTCAGATCTGAAAGGGAACGTGCAGGTGAACATGAACCGAGCCAAATTTGTTGTCGGCTCACTGATAGCAGAACCGGGACAGCGTGTCGAAGGCCATCTCAAGGTAGGGAATATGCAGGATGGCACCCCCTTCCGATTGCCGATTGTTTTGGTTAACGGTGCAGGGGTTGGAAAAACGCTCTACCTACAAGCAGCGAGTGATGGGGATGAGCTTAATGGGATTGCCGTTGTCCACGAAATTTTACGTCAGATTTGCCCTGAGACGCTACGCGGCAGGGTTATCGCTGTCCCGATTGTGAACTTTCACGCCTTCCATGCCAGACAAGCCTACAGTCCCGTTGATAACATGAAGATGAATCGATGCTTTCCGGGACGCCCCGATGGCACCTCCAGTGAACGGATTGCTTACAAGCTCTTTCATACGCTTATCCGCCAAGCCGATTATTGCATTGACCTACATCAAGGCAGTGTCCACCCCATGATAGATGAGGTCCGGGTACGCGTTGACCCAAAACACTCCCAACATGCGGCTTGCCTTGAATTGGCTCGCATCTTTGGGATGGGTTACATCTTTGATCAGAAAGGACCGAAGGGGCAACTCGCTCAAGCAGCCCCAGAGATTGGTGTTCCGACGATTGATCCGGAGTTGGGTGGGTGTCACGGTTGGGATGCTGCCAGCATTGCGAAAGGGGTGCAGGGCGTATTGAACATCCTGAAACAGTACAACTTCATTGATGGTGAACCGAAGCTGCCCGAACGACAGGTGGTTGTGGATCGGTTTGTGTCACTTTATAGTGACCAGGGCGGTTTTGTGTACTATCAAGCGGACCTGTATGATCGGGTGGAAGTGTATCAACCGATTGCGGAAATCTGTGATGTCTTTGGTCATCTGCGGGAGACCATCCGAGCTCCTGAGAGCGGAATCTTCTGGTCGCGTCCTGTCTATCCTATGGTCGCCAGCGGTGAATCGATTGGGAAGATTGGTATTCCGTCTGGCTACCTTCAGTAGAGAGAAAGGGTTCATGACGCGAAACGTGAAAACTATTTGTTCGTTCCTATCACCTTCCCATTTGCGCTAAAATACCAACCCAATTCTCTCCGGTTTGTGCTACGTCGTGGCTCTCTTTCAGTTGACGGACTTCGAGGACTTGGAAACGGTTTTCACTCAACTGAGCTTCCACCTGCGACGCCTCCTGTACCATAATCCCAGACAGTATCAACCGTCCCGCTGGCTCAAGGAATTCCGGGCATCGCGGAATCATCGGTAAGATAACTTTTGTGAGGATATTCGCGACGATGAGTGGATATTTTTGCTTGTCGAGCACGTTCAGTCCGTCGCCTTGATACAGACGGATAACTGATTCCACCTCGTTGAGTTGAATATTGCTTTGGGCGATTGGAATCGTTGTTGCGTCGAGATCAACGGCATCGACCCGTTTGGCGCCCAGCTTAGCGGCTGCGATCCCCAAGATTCCAGAACCTGTGCCGATATCAGCGACGACATCGGAATCCTTTATCGCCGCCTCCAGCAATTCTAAGGCGAGTTGCGTTGTGGCGTGCTGTCCTGTGCCGAATGCCATGCCCGGATCCAATCGAATCAAGATCTCAGATGGTTCGGGAACAATATCATCCCATGTCGGCGCAATAACTAAGCCTTTTCCGATCTTTTGGGGTGGGAAGGCTGACCGCCACTGCTCTGACCAATTATCTTCTTCAATAGACCTGAGTGTGACTTTTGCCGGGTGCGTGTCGATCCCTACCTGAGTGAGCCTCGCGAGAAAATCGCGCAGATCCTGCACTTGCTCACCAATGAGATCGTCCGTCGGGAAGTAGGAGATCAGTGTGACGGATGGAGAGTTTGAGGAGAGGGTATCTCTTATCTCGACGCCCGTCGCATCGCGCTCAAAGAGATAGTTTGCGACAGCGTCCGATGCTTCTTGAGAGGTTGTGATTGTTACCTGAGCCCATTTCATATCTTGATGGGTTGTAGTGGGACCTGCTTGAGAAGCGGTGTAACGCTTTACCCTGCTAACGGCTCATAAAGTCCCACTCCCACTTCAAGCACCTCTATTCTGTAGCTGGGCTTACTCGCTTTTCTCGTCGTCGTGGCGATGGAAGAGTTTATCGCCGAGTTTATCGAAAAAGCCTGAATGTTCTTCAGCCCCACCTTCGCTGCGTAGCTGGACAAAGGCTTCCAAAAGCTCTTTTTCTCGCTCTGTTAGGTTCCTCGGTGTTTCGACCTGAAGTTCAACAATGAGGTCACCAGAGCCGTAGTGGTTGTAATAGGGAACACCTTTGTGAGGGATGCGCAGCCTCGTGCCAAACTGCGTGCCACTCGGCACCGTGACTTTGACAGTGTCATCAATCGTCGGGATTTCAATTGTAGTACCAAGCGCAGCTTGCGGGAATGAGATGCTCGCGCTTACTATCAGATCGTTCTTTTCTCGCACAAAGAGTTCGTGAGGTGCTACATGGATGACAACAAAGAGGTCACCGGGCGGTCCTCCATTGACTCCCGCTTCGCCTTCACCCCGCATCTGGATTTTGGCTCCGGTGTCAACGCCTTTAGGGACGCGAACTTTAATCTGGCGAACCTGCCGGACATGCCCTTGACCGCGGCATTCGTTACAAGGTCTGGGGATCACTCTACCTTCACCTTGGCAGCGTGAACAGGTGCGCGACATACTGAAGAAGCCCTGTGTCCGAGTGACTTGCCCACGTCCAAAACATTCTGGACAGGTCTCCGGTTTGGATCCGACTTCAGCACCGGTGCCGTGACAGGTTTGACAAGTTTCTGAGCGCGGGACATCAATGGTCATGGTTTTTCCAAGCATGACATCTTCTAACGAAATTTGCAGATCGTATTGCAGACTCCGCCCACGTTTGGGACCTGCCTGCCTACGGCTCGATCCGCCAAATCCGAAGAGGTCGCCGAAATCGCCGAAAATGTCCCCGACAATATCCTCAAAGTTGCCGAAGTCAAATCCGCTTCCGCCCATCATGCCTTCTAAGCCTGCATGACCAAACCGGTCGTAGCGGCTACGCTTTTCGGGATCGCGCAGGACTTCATACGCTTCAGTTGCTTCCTTGAATTTTTCTTCGGCTTCTTTGTTGTCAGGATTCTTATCGGGGTGATACTTGATTGCCAGCTTGCGGTAGGCTTTCTTAATCTCGTCTTCGCCCGCGCTTTGACTGACATTGAGTACTTCATAGTAGTCGCGTTTTTCCGCCATGGGTCCTCCCCACTATTGTTTTTCTGCCTTGCTGTCCTTGTCTTCGTCAACAACTTCCGCTTCAGCATCGACAACGGTTTCGTCCGATGTGTCTGTCTCTGCCGTTGAATCCCCTGCTTCTGCTGTTGCCTCGGACTCCGCTGCTGCTTGGGCATACATCGCTTCTGCCAATTTATGGCTCGCCTGCGTTAGTGCCTCCGTCTCTGCCTTAATTGCTTCGACGTCATTTCCGTTCAACGTTTCCTTCAATTTCTCGATCGCGCTTTGAACTGCGTTGCGGTCTTCTTCAGAGATCTTATCTCCAAATTCGTTGAGGGAGCTTTCCGTGCTATAGATTAGCGAGTCAGCATTGTTGCGGGTCTCAACTTCCTCTTTCTTCTGAGAATCTTCTTCCGCGTGTTCTTCGGCATCCGTAACCATCTGTTCAATTTCTTGGTCGGACAAGCCGCTTGAAGATTCGATCCGAATGTTCTGTTCCTTGCCTGTTCCAAGGTCTTTTGCCGAAACGTTCACAATACCGTTCGCATCGATATCAAATGTCACGTCAATCTGTGGCAGTCCACGCGGTGCGGGAGGAATACCGATCAGATCAAACCGACCAAGCGTGCGATTGTAGACTGCCATATCACGTTCGCCCTGAAGGACATGTATATTCACAGCTTCTTGGTTATCTGACGCAGTCGAAAAGGTTTGGCTTTTCTTAGTCGGGATCGTGGTATTTCGTTCGATTAGACGAGTGAAGACGCCACCGAGGGTTTCGATGCCGAGTGAAAGGGGCGTAACATCAAGCAGCAGTACATCCTTGACCCCTTCATCGCCGGATAGAACACCGCCTTGGATTGCTGCGCCAATGGCAACCACTTCATCGGGATTGACGCCTTTGTGCGGTTCTTTACCGAAAAACTGCTCGACCGCTTCTTGCACCTTCGGCATCCGCGTCTGACCGCCGACCAGTACGACCTCATCGATGTCCGATGCGGTTAACTCGGCATCGGCAAGGGCTTGACGACACGGTTCAATTGCCCGATCAATCAGATCTGTAGTAAGCTGCTCCAATTTCGCTCGCGTGAGCGTTAAATTCAGGTGCTTGGGACCGCTTGCGTCTGCGGTGATGAAAGGCAAGTTAATGTCTGACTGGAGTGCCGTTGATAATTCACACTTCGCTTTTTCTGCTGCTTCGCGCAGGCGTTGGAGCGACATTGGGTCTTGCCGTAGATCTATGCCGTTCTCGTTGAGGAACTCCTCGGCTAACCAATTAACAATTGTTTCATCGAAGTCGTCGCCGCCCAAATGGGTGTCTCCATTGGTGCTCTTGACCTCAAAAATACCCTCTCCAATCTCGAGGATCGAGATGTCAAAGGTACCGCCCCCTAAATCGTAGACGGCAATTGTCTGATCCGTTTTCTTGTCTAATCCGTAAGCGAGGGAAGCGGCAGTCGGTTCGTTAATGATTCGTAGCACCTCAAGCCCGGCGATCTGTCCAGCATCTTTGGTGGCTTGACGTTGCGCGTCGTTAAAGTAGGCGGGAACCGTAATGACAGCTTGCGCCACCGTTTCGCCCAGATACGCTTCTGCCGTCTCCTTCATTTTGCGCAGGACGAGCCCTGAAATCTCAGGAGGCGCGTACTCACGATCGTCAATCTTGATCCGCGCTTCGTTGCTGCCTCCTTCGGCTACCGCATAGGGCACCCGCTGCATTTCCTCGCTGACCTCATTATAGCGTCTCCCCATGAAACGTTTGACCGAAGATACGGTGTTCTGGGGGTTTGTTACCGCCTGCCGTTTCGCAACCTGTCCAACGATCCGCTCATTTTCTTTCGTAAAGGCGACAACAGAGGGGGTGGTACGATCACCTTCAGCATTTTCGAGGACCTTCGGTTCTCCGCTCTCTAAAACTGCTACACACGAATTCGTTGTACCGAGGTCTATGCCAATTACTTTACTCATTCGATTCTTCCTCCTCGAGGTTCGGGGCTTCACTTTCCTCGACCTGCTCACTTTTTCCCTTAGAGACCGAAACCATCGATGGGCGAATCACACGATTATGTAACAGATACCCTTTCTGCCACTCTTCAATAACGTGATTTTCGGGAACATCCTCTGATTCAACGTGCATTACTGCTTCATGCTGCATAGGGTCGAATGGTTCGTTCACGGCGTCGATTGGAATAACGCCGCGCTTTTCAAGGGTACTGAGAATGCCCTTGTAAATCATCTCAACTCCTTCAGCGAGAGCGCCAAAGTCTTCAGATTCTGCTGTCGATTGGATTGCCCTTTCGATACTATCTACTGTCGGAATCAACTCTTTCACGAAACTTTCAAGGGCGTATTTTAAGGATTCCTCTTTCTCGCGTTCTGCCCGTTTTCTTGAGTTATCGAACTCTGCCATTGTGCGAAGCATCTGATCGCGTTGTTCCTCTGCTTCAGCTTTATATGCCTCATACTCGGCTTTGAGATTGGCGAGCGCTTCCGCTTCGGGTGAAACCTCTGGTTCGGCATCTGCACTGGATGCTTCTGCCTCAGCGGCTTCCGCTCCATCATCGATCGGTTCACTCTCTGCCGAGTCCAAATCAGTCGCTTCTGTTTCCTGCTCTTCTATATCTGTTTTTTTATCTTCTGACATACGCATGACCTCTCTAAGGAATAGCTACAAAACAACTTCCACATTTCACCGCTACTACGGTGATTCTTCAAACAGTTCACTGACCGTCTGGGAAGTAAAATTGACAATTGATACAATCCGTGGATACGCCATCCGGGTTGGTCCGATAACCCCTATTGTTCCAAACTGATTCCCTCGCACCCGGTAGTTTGATCTGACAATACTGCACATTTCCATACCTTCACATCCGTTTTCGGTGCCGATTAGTACCTGAGTTCCGAGAGGTTCTTGCTGCGTAGACAGGAGATCGGCGACCTGTTTCTTCTGTTCTAAGACTCGAAATAGCGATTCGATTTTCTGAATTTCTTCAAACTCGGGCTGACTGAAGAAATTGGCGGTGCCATCGATGTAGACATGGGTTTCCTGCTCTAAAGCAAAGGTGTTCCGCGCAACAGTCACTATCGGGTCGGACAGACGTTGATCGAAAACGGCTTTCAACTTTGCGGGGTCTTGTGAGATCTGCCTTATCTGTTTCAAAGGCAGCCCTGCTAATTTTTCATTTAATATCTGATTTATCCGGTAGAGTTCGTCATCGGACAGATTCTTAGGTATGGGAACGACCTGATTTTTGACGGCGCCAGAAGCCATCAATAGAACTGCAAGTATATGCTCGCTATCGATCGAGATAAGTTCGATTCGGCGCAGGATGCTTTCGTGCAACTCTGGGCTTAGGACGACACCGATATGGTGCGAGATCGCGGACAGAATCTTGGAGGTCTGCTCCATAATCTCTTCAAAGTCGCGAGTAGGTGACGTGTATCCATCTCGGATAAACTGCTTTTCTCTTCGGCTCAACTTCTGGTCGGTCATCAGACTATCGACATAGACACGATAGCCCTGCTCCGTCGGAATCCGCCCGGCAGACGTATGCGGTTGCGTCAGATACCCAAGCTCCTCAAGATCCGCCATGGTATTCCGCAATGTCGCCGCACTTAACCCCATGTCGTAGTCCTGCACAATTTTCTGTGAACTGACGGGTTCGGCTGTTCGGTTATAGCAGTTGACAATTGCCTCTAAAACGGCATATTTTCGAGCATCTAACGCAGAAGTTGTCAAGAGGATCGCCCCAATTCGCAAGATTTTTAGCACTCTATTCTTGAGAGTGCTAACGAAATTAAACTACCATTTTCAGAGGGATTTGTCAAGCAAAAAGGGAACGCATCAGATGGGAAGCCAGTTACATCAAGAATTCCAAAGATGAATACTTCGGTTTGTTGATTTAATCCATTTTGGAATCGTAATGGTCGTTCAGCCTACTCACAACGTCGTACTGTTAATGCAGAGTAGCTTAGAGAAACCTTAACATGGGCCAAAACAAAATCAGCCTGAAATTGGGTTAGCAATTCCAGGCTGATTAGTAGTTGTAACTAATATAGATTGTGTTACGCTGAGTGCCTCGCGGACAGGGTTACATCATCTGTTTAACAATTGATTCGCCCTGTTCCTTTGTAATGGCGAGATCTGTCTTTCTGCCGATTGCACCATCCTGAAGGACCGGTTCGAGGTCTTCGAGTGCGTCACGGGTCGTATCCTCATAAAACAGACCAATCGGGATCTCATCGCCCCAAATCATCGCTTGCTGAAGGGCAGCCTGCATATCAGTAGGATCATGTCCTTCTTCTTCGAGCTTATTCACGCGCTGTTTGAAGAAAGCAAAGGTATTATCCTTATTGAAGGTGATGCAGGGACTGAAGACATCCACGAGCGCGAACCCGTTATGCTCAATCGCCCTATACATCAGTTCGGAGAGGTGCTTCGTGTCGCCACTGAACCCACGTGCCACATAGGTTGCACCTGAGAGGATCGCCAACGCGAGCGGATTAAGCGGTTGTTCGATGCTACCGAACGGGGTACTCTTCGTCTTCATGCCCATTCGGCTTGTCGGCGAGGTTTGACCAATCGTCAATCCGTAGATCTGGTTGTTCATCACAATATACATGAGATCGATATTGCGGCGAACTGTGTGGAGGAAATGATTTCCGCCGATACCATATCCGTCGCCGTCGCCCCCTGTGACGATGACCTTCATCTCGTGATTGGAGAGTTTCATCCCCGTCGCTACAGCAAGTGAGCGTCCGTGTAGGGTGTGCATTCCGTAGGTGTTGATGAATCCGGGAAGGTTGGATGAGCAGCCAATCCCACTGACTGTGATGAACTCATGTGGTTCGCGTCCAGTTTTGGCGCAAGCCATTTCAAGTGCTCTCAATACACCGAAATCGCCACAACCGGGGCACCAATCTGGAGCAATGTTGCCTTTAAAATCCTTCGCGGTTGGAGCCGCCTTTATCGGTTTGCCATCGTTTGCCATCTTATTCCTCCTTATACTACGATTTCTTGATACGGGATATACAACTCAGTCTTACCTGCCTCAATCTCCTTAGCACCATCAACGATGTGGTGTGGCATGAACGGTTCGCCATCATATTTGCGGATATGACCCTCGGCGTTGAAGCCGGTTTCACCGCGCAGGAAGCGAGCAAACTGACCGGTATAATTACCTTCAACAATAATACCGCGCTTACACTTTGCAAGGACCGCGTTCACCTTCTCTTCGTCGAGCGGATAGATCCAGCGGAAGTGAATATGGTTTGTGCTGTATCCTTCTGCTCTGAGCAGGCTCGCCGCTTCGCCGAGGAGACTGTCTGTCGAGCCCCAACCGATCAAGGTGATATCTGCGTCTTCGGGTCCCGTAAGGGTTGGAGCTGGTAGGTCAGCCATGATGCCATCCATCTTACGCTGGCGTTTTTCCATGATGTCACGACGTTTGTGTGGATTCGTGAACTCGTCGCTAATCAGCACACCATCTTCATCGTGGTCATCGGTTGCTACAACATGGACATGTCCCGGTGTTCCGGGCAGCGCACGTGGCGAAATACCGCTGTCGGTAATCTTAAAGCGCTGATAGTTTTCGTCCGAACCGTTGTCTTCGGTGATGATCTCGCCGCGATTAATCTCCTGATCCCACTTGAGATGATCTGGGTCGAAATTCGTGTAGCCCATGGAGAGTGTGAGGTCGGAAAGCACCATCCCCGGACACTGATATTTATCGACCAAGTTGAAGAGTTCTGGAATCACAGTGAAGCCGTCAACAATACTGGTCGGTGCGACAATAATTTTCGGGAAGTCACCTTGGCTGGCACCAAGCAGCTGCCACAGATCGCCTTGCTCGGTTTTGGTCGGTAATCCAGTCGAGGGACCACCGCGCTGGACATTAATAATGACCAGCGGAATTTCCATCATTCCGGCACTACCGATAGCCTCGGTCATCAGCGCGAAACCGCCGCCGGAGGTCGCACACATCGCACGAGCTCCACCATGGGCGGCACCAATCGCCATATTCGCGACACCGATTTCGTCTTCAACCTGCCGAACCATGATACCCAAGTCACGGGCATTGGTAGCCATCCAGTGTAACACACCGGTTGAAGGGCTCATCGGATAGGCACAATAGAATTTGACACCGGCTGCCGCGCCACCCATTGCCATCATGTCGTTACCGGTTGTGACCGCTAACGGTTTGTCTTGCAGCGGCAACGATGTGGGGAACGGTGTGAAATGTTCAGCAGCATGATCAAATCCGGCTCTGGCGATGCCGACGTTTTCGTCAACAACTGCCTGACCTTTTCGTTGGAACTGGATTGTTAAAATATTCTCCAACTGTTCCAAGCCAGCACCAAGCATGTTAAGCGCGGCGCCGAGCAACAGCGTGTTTAGCATAATCCGGTTTCGGCTGTTGTTAGACAGTTCTTTAAAGGAGAGCGGACATAGCTGGACGCCCTCTGGAACATCTCCTTCAGGCTTCGTGTTGTCACTGTTGTAAAGAATCGCCCCACCGGGGGCGACGTTCTGAAGGTGCTTGTCCATTGCGTCTTGGTTCAAAGCAATGACCAAATCAATCTTATCGCCATGGTTTGCAACGGGTTCGGAGCTGAGCCGCATGGTTAAAAAGGTGTGGCCGCCACGAATGAGGGATTGGTAGGCACTGTAGGTGAACGCATAGATGCCACGACGTGCACAAATCCTCAACAGTAACGGTCCACTACTCTCAATACCCTGGCCGGGTGCCCCACCCATACCAATGGCAAAATCGTAATTTCCCATTTTATATCCTTTCTATCATAGGTTTTCCACCTATTTGAAAATCGCAGATTAACAAAGCCAAATTCTTACTACATATTGATGAGGTGAGAAATTTGCTTTTACTGCGCAAAAATCAGGTGTGCGTGTTCAAAATTTGGTTGAATAATTTAGCAAAAACAAGATTTTATGGTTAAATAAGGTCTGGTCAGCAGAAAATCGTATTAAGCATACCACATCCTACCTTATTTTTCAAATGAATTCTATACAACTGGCGACATCCTCTGCCTTTGTTCAGGGAGAATGTTTTCGCCTCAACCAACAATTTTAATTTCAGAGTTCGCTTAGCGCTTTTTCTGCTTCAGGGGTTCCAATCTCTGACAACGCAAAAGCGACATGGTCACGGACCCGATCGGATTCATCCGTCAAGGTGGCTATCAAAGCCGGCACGGCATCGCTTGCAGCCTCACCGACATTTGCCAGCCCAACCGCAGCATAGGTGCGGATATCAATTTCATCGTCGCCGAGCGCCTGAATCAGTGCCGGCACAACCGCTTGGGTGGAGTTCCCGATGGTGCTCAACGCACGAACGGCATATTCGCGGACGGGGTCATAGGTGTCGTTTAATGCCTCAACCAGAAGAGGAACAGCGGGTTCTCCAATTCGTGCGACGGCATCGGAGGCGTTAAGCGCGACATGCCTGAATTCATGGGCAAATGTATCGATCAAACCGGGGATGGCGGGTTCTCCAATTTGCGCTAAAGCGTCAGCCGCACCATCACACACATCCCAAATCACGTTCTCTAACGCCTCTATCAAGTCGGGTACCGCGGGTTCACCAACCTGAACCAGTGCTGCGATCGTCGCTTCACGATCCTCATCGTATTCCAGTTGTTCAATTAATTCATCAATATCATAATCTTCCATAACATAGCCTAATCAGTACTTTAGATATTTTATTTATCCTTCCAGAGCGAGCAGGAAAGGGTTTTCTAGTGCCTCAACCAGTTGGCGTAGAAAGCGGGCTGCGTCCGCACCATCAATTAAGCGATGGTCGTAGGAGAGCGCGAGTGGCAACATCAGACGCGGCTGAAATTGGTCATCGATGAATACCGGTTCTATCTGACTGCGGGAGACACCGAGAATAGCCACTTCGGGGGCATTGATAATCGGCGCGAAATTGGTTCCACCGATACCGCCGAGATTGCTTATTGAGAAGGTCCCCCCTTGCATATCTTCCAAGCCGAGTTTCCTGTTTCTTGCTTTTTCTGCTGCCTGACTGAGTTCAATTGATAGCTCGATAATGTTCTTCTGATCTGCATCACGGATAACGGGGACCAGAAGCCCTTGCGACGTATCGACCGCCACACCGATATGATAGTATTTCTTGTAGATAATCTCCTCTTTCTCCATGTCTACACTGGCGCAAAACTGCGGGGACTGTTTCAACGCACCTGCGACGACTTTGAGGAGTATTGCTGTGATAGTAAGTTTGCCGCCGCTATCTGCGACCCTTGAAGCATACTGTTTTCGGAGTTTTTCTAACTCTGTGATATCCGCTTTATCGTAATTTGTAACGTGCGGAATCGTTCCCCAAGCGGTAGTCATATGTTTCGCGGTAGCGCGGCGGACCCCTCCCATCGCCGCTCGCTCAACTTCACCCCATCTTGAGAAATTTGGTAGCGGTTCGGCAGTTTCAGTGGGCGGTTGTGTTTTGGATGCTGTGACGGCTGCCGGCTCCTCCTGTTTTTCGGCGTGGACGGGTGGCGATACCGCTTCGGGGACAGGGGCGGTTTTCTCAGGTGTCTTGACCGGTTTAGCTGTTTCTCCGCTCGCGCCCTCTGTATCAACCGTCAGAATCGGCTTCCCTATCTCTGCTATCCCACCTTCTTCTACATGGATTGCAGTGATGACACCGCTGACGGAAGAGGGGATTTCGATGGCAGCCTTATCCGTTTCGATCTCCAGTACCGGCTGATCCACTTCTATCGTGTCACCGACGGACACCAGCAGGGCGACAACATCGCCGGCATCAATGTCTTCTCCGAGTTCGGGGAGATTAAATTCGGTTGTCATATCTGTTACCTGCATGAAACGTGATACGTGAGATCTGCATTCGTAGATACACGCCAGTGTGTCATAATTTACAGCGGTTACAGCGGATTGGTTTGACCCCAATCCGTCGGGGCGGAGTGTGCCTACTACCAACAACTTGCGTTAAGATACAGTTAATTATACAGTTTACCTACTTCATGCGTCAACCGCGAGGGAAGAAACATGGGGCTATTCAGTTTTAGGTGTTTTACCCATTTTGTTTTGAAAAGGCGCAACCGGGAGATCCCTCCTACAGTGAGATGTCGGGATTCGGAGATCCCTCCTACAGGAAAACTATGGTGAATTAGAGAAATAAATCGACATTCACCAATAACTCCGACCTTCGCGAAGTTTCCAAAGTCCCCCTGACAAGTGGTACATCCCGGCTTATCGGGGGTGGGGTTTAGGGGGTTGTTTGTGCACCGGGAATGTCTAAGGAATTCTATAAACTACCATAAATGACCCTAAAGAAACAGGAGAAAGCGAACGTGGGGGTAAATCACACGATTACCTCTTCCAGCCCTGTTTTGAGCAGTTGAGAAAACCGAGAATTTGGATTTCTTACAAGGTGTTCCCTTTCGCCGTGCTCTCGGATCTCGCCATCTTCCAAGATCATAATCTCGTTGACCCGTTCAACGGTCCCCAGACGATGGGCGATGATAATACCTGTCCGATTGTGGAGCAGCTTCTGAACCGCACGATCAATCTGTTGTTCGGTCGCTGGATCCAGTCGAGAGGAGGGTTCGTCGAGGATGATGATTCCCGGATCTTTGAGAAACACGCGGGCAAATGCAAGTAACTGCGCTTCCCCAGCCGACAAACCTCCAGAAGCGATTATAGTATCAAGCCCCTCTGGGAGCGACTCATACCACCCCGACAGGCCGAGATCTTCAATAACCGCCAAAATTTGCGAATCGCTGATTTCAGAGCTGAAAAGTGTGATGTTGTCCCGGACAGAGGCATAAAAAAGCTGAACATCTTGTGTCACCAACCCCACATGTTGACGTAGACTGTCTAATCGGACGTTCATTATTGACCGCCCATCCAGCCGGATTTCTCCTATATTTGGTTCGTAAAACCGAAATAGTAAGCGGGTTATGGTTGTTTTTCCGCTACCTGTCCGCCCCAGCAGGCCAAGGACTTTGCCCGGTTCAAGGTTAAAGGAGATCTGTTTCAGGACCGGTTCACCTTCATTGTAGTTGAATGTTACCCCATCAAATTCGATGGAGATGGCTCCTGAGGCGGGGAGTGTTTCTGTGCCATCTTGAATCTGGCTGGTTGTGCGCTGCAAGGCTTCGATTCGCTTTATGCCGGCTGTTGCTCGCTGTAGATCGTTAAGCTGACGGCTGATCTGATCAAGTGGATGCCGGAGCATGGCAGTATATTGGACAACCATGAAGACTGTACCGATGGTGAACACCCCATCCCGATAGAGATAGATGCCCATACCCATTGAGATCGCAAGCCCTATGGCGAACATAATCCTCGTGGTCGCTTGTACGATTTCGCCCATGATTTCCGATCTCAGCACCCGTCGATAGGCATCGCTGTTGACATGGTAGAATCGGTCCATGGTATAAGCATTTCCGCCGTTCGTCCGGATATCTTCAATCCCGGTCAGCCGTTCTTCGATAAATCCATACAGTTTAGAATAGCCCTCTCGCTCCGCGGTATACGCAGGGACAGCGATGCTTCGTATAAGATTGTAGATGATGAATGCAACAAGTACAAACCCTGTCAGTGCAGCGCCAACTCGCCAATCTTCGCGGGAGACCATGATGAGAACGCCGATCAGGAAGAATGTGCTGCCGATGACCTGTAGTACGAATTCTGAAAAGAAGTTTGAGAGCGCGGTTGTGTCGCCGTCGACGCGTTCGACCATCTCGCCGGGGGTGTACTCGTGATGGAACGACATATCCAGCTTTAGACAGTGGAACGCCAGATCGCCCCGCATCCGATTTGTTGCCCGCCACCCCACATCCTGACCTAGGTAGGAGTTGACTAACATAATGATCTGCCCAAAGATGCCGACGGCAAGGAATAGTCCAGCAGCGATAAGCAGGTTGCGGAGTGCTCCGCCCTCCGTTGCCGTGTCGATGAAGTAACGGAGAATCTGCGGGTTTGCCAGACCTAGGCCGATCCCAGTGAACATAAAGATGGCAAGCAGTGTCACCCGAAACCATTGCGGTTTGAGGTAGTAAGTGAGGAGTGAAACGTATTGTCTAAGGGGGACTCTTTGCAAACCGATTTCGTCCTTTCGGCAAAGTGATTATCTTAGAGGGTATCCGCTTTGATCATGTTCGTTGTTCCCGGTACGTCCGCCGGTATGCCCGCGATGATAACCACCTGCTCACCCGCCCCTACAAGTCCTGATTTCAATACCGCTTGTTTTGCACCTGCAATCATCGTGTCGGTGTCCGGGGCGAATTCAGTTAAGACAGGGAATGCACCCCAAAAGAGCCCTGCCCGTCGGAGCGTCGTTTCATAGGGGCTGACAACCGCAATCGGTGCAAGTGGGCGGTACTTGGCTACCAATCTCGCGGTTTGCCCCGTCCTTGTACAACAGATAATTGCCTTCGCACCGATCTCTATGGCGGTGTGGCAGGCGGCGTGCGCGATTGCGTCCGGTACGCTCTCTTCAAGGGTGATTGGTTGACGTTTGAAGTACTCCACGTAGTCAATGGTAGTTTCGGTTGTTGTAGCGACCTGAGCCATGGTTCGGACTGCGTCGGAAGGGTATGCACCGATAGCGGTCTCCCCGGAAAGCATTAGGGCATCCGTACCGTCGAGAATCGCGTTGGCGATGTCTGTGACCTCTGCGCGTGTGGGACGCGGATTGACAATCATCGATTCAAGCATCTGGGTTGCGGTGATGACAGGCTTGCCCACAAGGTTTGCCCATTTGATAATCTCCTTTTGGATGAGCGGCACCTCCGGGAGGGGCACCTCCAACCCCAAATCGCCTCTGGCAACCATCACGCCATCCGCTTCGGTAAAAATTCTGTCTAAGTCGTCCAACGCCTCCCGTTTTTCCAGTTTAGCGATGATCGGTATATCGGAACCGTGTTCTCGAAGGGTGGATCTCAGGTTCTGAACGTCTGCACCACTTCTGATAAAGGATTGGGCGATCCAATCGACGCCGTGGTCAACCCCAAAGCGCAGGTCTTCGATATCTTTCGGGGTCGGAATAGAGACCTGTAATGAGATGCCGGGGACGCTGATGCCCTTGTTTGAACTGAGCAACCCGCCCGCAACAACTTCGCAAACGATGTCTGTGCTTGTAGTCGAAACGACACACAACTCAATCTCTCCGTCCGCCAATAGGATGTGATCCCCCGGTTTAACGTCCGCAACTAGTTCGGGGTAGTTGATCGAGACAGTATCGTGATCGCCGATGACCTCCCGTGTCGTGAGGGTGAACCTTGCATCCACGGATAATTCGATCGCCTCGTCCGAGAATTTACCGATCCGCATCTTGGGTCCGGAGAGATCTTGCAGGATTGGTATTCTGACGCCGAGCTGCTTGGACACTGTTTTCAGGTTGGCAATGGTTTGCGCGTGATCGGCGTGTGAGCCGTGTGAGAACGAAATCCGTGCGACGTTCATCCCTGACTCAATCAGTGAACGCAACATTTCTGGTGAGTTGCTGGCGGGACCGATCGTACAAACAATATTTGTGCGTTTTCGTTGCATATTATGACTCAAGTTGTTACCTGAGGTTAAGT
The DNA here is from genome assembly GCA_965220385.1 of Candidatus Poribacteria bacterium. GTDB lineage: Bacteria > Poribacteria > WGA-4E > WGA-4E > PCPOR2b > PCPOR2b. Next base: position 6,077,404 of record OZ244825.1, read on the forward strand.
GATTATACCATAGATCCAAACTGGGGCAAGCAGATTCGCTTTACTTGAGTATCAGCATCCGTCGCGTCGCAGAGAACTCACCGGCTGTCAACGTATAAAAATAGACACCGCTGGCGAGTTGCTCACCGAGTTGATTCCGACCGTCCCAATAGGCAGCACGACTTCGGCTCCGATACATACCCGCCGCCTTATGCCCTACCGCCAAACGCCGAACGACTTTTCCGTTTATGTCATAAATTGTCAGCGTGACCTCCCCCGATTCTGCCAACTGATACGGTATCCATGTCTCCGGGTTAAACGGGTTTGGATAGTTTGCCAACAACGCTGTCGCTTTAGGAATCAATGAAATCAGTAGTTTTTCAAGGTTCGCGATGCCTTCTTTGAAAGCGAGCGAACCGTCATCTTCTAACCGTGCCTGTGCTATCCATGACTCTATCATCACAGCGTCTACGCTTTCTGCTCCAATCGGCGCAGCGCTTGCACTGGCAATCGCCTGTGCTATGGGTACGATGTCGAAGATATTAACAACCCCGTCGCCGTTGATATCGACTGGCGAGTCGGGGGGCACCCTTTGTCCCAACTGCTGTGCGACGAGAACTAGATCTAGGATACTAACCCTTCCATCTCTATTCACATCTCCAATAGCCGATTGTTCAGCCACAGTGATGAGGATTTGCTGAGGTCCTGCGGGAATGTGCTGCCCGGTGACAGCAGCGAACTCAAGATTCTGCAGCGTCAACTGCGTTTCGCCGGCAGATTTTGCCTTGAACGTTACCTGAAGTAGAACGCCGGTGCCGTTCGCACCTTGGGTTGAGAACCGTGCAGCGCTGAGTCCTCCAATTTTACCTGCTACATTATCAATAGTCCCACCTTGGAAGAAAGTGCCTGCACCGCCTGTTTTCAGAAAATCGCCTTCGGTCGCGTCAATCGCTTCCAGTGCAGTGGGGTCAAAGGCGATATCAAACTGCCAACCTGCCAAGTCGAAGATATCTTTGGCGTTGATGTCAAGGGTAAAGGTATCGCCCGCATGAATTGGTGTCGGAGAAAGAGTGTAGCCGATACCGGGATTTGTTACTATATATTCCGTGCCCGGTTCAAATCCAAAAAGACCGTGCCCAACGGTGTTAACGGCGACTAATAGGACATTTCTTCCCTGCTTCAGCGTGACCGGGAAAAAATCACTGTAGTCGTCACCTCCACGCCAACGGAGTTCCTCGTAAACCAAAGTCCCGTTGAGCCAAACCTTAAAATCAACATCGCTACCGACGTACATCGTTGTTTCCTGTTTCCGTGGAGAATATAGGGACACAGTGCCGTAAACGATGGCACCTTCAATGCGGCCAAGCATCTTTTCGATATTGTTTCCCCTGCCTGTAGGTGGGAGTTTGTGAGATGTCCACACATCATCTCCGACGGACTGCCCCTCTATTGCTCCATGGGTGGCTGCTTCCAGCTCTGTTACCGTGCCGCTACTTGCTTCCGATAGTAAATCGGTGCTGCTATCCAGTTCTGTATCCGGTAACACAACCCATAACCACGGTCCTTCTATCTTGGGGCCCCCTTTTGGAAACCCCGGATTGCTATGCCAAATGAGTGTTATATTCTCACGTAACCTGTCCAGAGGCGAAAGGTCAGAGATGTCGTTATTGTTAACTGCTAGCCATTTTAAGTTGGTTAACTTTGCAAGCGGGGCTGCGTTAGATATGTCATTATCGGCAACATTTAGCCACGTTAAGTTGGTTAACTTTGCAAGCGGGGCTGCGTTGGATATGTCATTATCGCGAGCGTTTAGCCATGTCAAGTCAGTTAACCCTGCAAGCGGGAATACGTCCGATATCTCGTTGTGTTCAAGGCTCAGACGGGTTACCTCGGTTAACCCCGTAAGGGGCGATATATCCGATATTTTGTTGCTGACAAGATAGAGTTCTTTCAAATTTGGCAATCCTACCAAAGGCGTGAGGTCCGAGATATCTCCGCCACAAATGAGTACCACCTCCAATTTGGTTAATCTCGCCAAGGGTGATAAATCGGATACGGGGCCGCCCCAAGTGCCAAACCTTTTCAGTTTAATTAGTCCTGCAATTGGCGAAAGGTCAGATATGTTGGAAACATCAAAATGTATCCACTCTAGTTCGATCAGTCCTGCAATTGGCGACAAGTCAGATACATTGGTAGTATCCACATGTAATTTCGTCAGATTGATTAGTTCTGCAATGGGTGACAAGTCAGACACCTTGATATTACTATCACGTTCACTGTTAGAGCGACCAAAGCGTAAGTACTCCAGCTTGATTAATCCGGCAATTGGCGACAAGTCAGAAATCGGATTGACCGAGAGATTCAAGTGGTTCAGATTGGTTGCAAACTCAAGTCCGGTCAAATCTTCTATCTCGCTGTGAACTGCCACTAGTCTTACCAATTGTTCCATGTCTTTCACAGCAATAGCGGCATTTGGACTCATGCCAAGTGCCTCTGCAATCGCGGCACGGAGGTTCGGATCAGGAATCTGAACAACGGCATCCGGTTTCTGTTCGGGCGGCGTCACGACGGGAGGCACCACGAGAGCTGTCGGGAAATTGAGGGCAAAAACTATATCCCGAAAACTTGATGTCCACGCGTCCCTTTTCATACTACCATTGGGACTGTCTAAGACCAATAATCCTGCATTCTGTAGCCCCGCATTCTCTCGAATCTCTTCCAAGAGAGCTTCGGTTTCTAACCCGACTACAGCAGCGGCATACGCCGCTTCCACGTCGTCCTGAAACGCCTCATGGAAACGGGAAATCGGTTCGATGTCACTAAACGCTCCACCCGTTGCTTCGAGTGCCGCTTGGTAGCGGTTCATATCTGCTTGGAGGTGCGCATCCATCCTTGACTGCTCAACGTAGAGCCGTAACGCCTGTTCCTTGTCATAAGCCGGGTTGGTTGTACTCTCTATCACAGAACGGACTTGGTCCTCAAAGGTCTTCATACCTTCGGTGTGGCAACCGAAACAGGACAACCCATTCCGCACCGTCGGGTCACTCGCTGCGGGGTTGGATACGATATTTATCGGTGCTGCGTCCAACCGAGAGCCGGACGCGTTGACCAAGTAATACGCCTGCAACCCGTTGGGTAGATTGAAAATCACCTCTCCACCATCATGGGTGAATGAGAGCGGGTGGTTGAAGATATTCTGTGTCCCAACACTGCCAGCAAAGTCGTAGCTTTTCCAATATGCACCATCCCGAAAGGCATGCCGCTCGACCATCCGGTTGTTAGTGGAAACGCCGGAGTTATTGAATCCTGCACGCCATACGCGCACCCCCGGTGCGTCGCGGAGATTACGTGACACATTAACACCCAGTCGTGTTTCTAACTCTCTGTCTGTTAACGGCAGAGAGAGCAGGTCGTGGTAGAGTGGAGGTAAAGATGCTTGTGCCAAAAACCAGTCTATATGGACCGATGGTATATTACTCCTCATCTCCGTCTGTAAACGACTGAGTTGTGCCTTTAACTCGGTTTGTGTCGGTGCATCAAAAGAGATGTGATAGAGATAGGCGGCCTCAATCTTCGTCCAGCCGTCATTGATGTCCCACTCGTAGTTGCGTAGATCAATGTAGAAAATTGTCCCTTCCGGATCGATCGGCTGTGGGTTAATAACTGTGCTCCCCCATGAGAGGCTATTGACCAGTTTGGAGAGTCCGTTGCGATAGGCTTCAAGGACTTCTGCGGTTTCCCCTGCGTTGTGGAGGTGGGTCATTGTGAAGTAACGGGCAAATGCACGGTCAAACGATGAGAGGGAGGTCAGGTGTGTTTCTATGGTATTGAGGGTTTCACTGGGGGTGATAAAACGTCTATCGGTTGTAGAGGGCGCCGCCCAATCGGGGGCGCCTGCCAGTATCCAGTTCTTAACTGTCTCAATCTGTGGATCGGGTAGTGGGGGACCTCCCAGCGGCATCAGTTGTCCACCTTCTCCAAGCAGCCGCTTATAGAGTCTGGAAGCCTCTGGGTTTCCCGGAACGACAGAGCCATTTGCTTTGATAAGCGCGCTGTGCTCAATTAGGAGTGTCTCTTTATAAGCACCGTCGGGACCGTGGCAGATAAGGCAGCTTTGCTCAAAGATGGCGTAGGCATCTTGGGCTATCTGTAGTTGGGCGGATACAGTTGGAGAAAATACGGTGAGAATCAATACACAGATGAATGCGAGGCAATACTGCTGCTTACAAGTCCCAATCAAATGTGGGACTGGATGGCACTTAAACATAGAGGGGGTCTTTTCTAGATAGTTTTATTGATGAATATCAAGGTCTTTGCCCGATTGTAAGTATTTTATCAGGATTGATAACCCCAATCAAGCGAAAAAGCCGTGAAAAGAAATCGTTCTTGATTTTGGGGCTAAACTTTGCTACACTCTTTGGACGTTTCTATACTCAATAATCGGTATGAGTTGTTTGGGCAGAAGCGTAGTCGATTCGGGCGTTGCGACGTTAGCCATGCCCCAAACAATACACCTAAAGAAAGACGCAGCCCTCGAAAAAACTGGACGCTATAACAGCCTGGCACCGTTACCTCTGATCGCCGATCCACGAACCCCAATGAACTTTACTATCAACAAACTCCATCACAAAATCTTTCTCACGTATAGTTCCGTATTCCTGATTATAATCATCGGGGTCTTTGTGGTTGCCAGTTTTGTTATTGTCAATCCTGTTGATCAACAAATTCAAACGGACGCCCAAGCATTCAAGGCGCGGGTTGCCCACACGATAGATCTGCTTCAACAAGATATCGAGGAGAAAGTCCGACGCGAAATCAAGGATTGGCGGGTCGTTCAGGCGATTCGAGGGCGTGAACCGTATCCTCCCAGCATCACCGATAGTGCCTTGGACATCTTGGAATATGGAACCGATGAGGGCATCATCACCGCGAGTAAGGTAGAAAACAGTAGCCGTAGTTCCCTCAACTTACGCCACGGCGGAAGAGATCTGGAAGCGTTGGATCGGGCACGAGAGTTGAAGCCAGAACCGGCGGCGAGGTTCCGAACACCCGAAGGGCGAGCCACAATTGAGATTACATTGCCGATTCAAGCGGAGGGTGAGCTTTTGGGATTTGTCACCGGCGGGTATTTTTTACATAAACACCTCAGCCAAGCGCTGAAAGATTTGACGCTCCATCCAATCTTTCTCGAAGAAGGGATTCGTCTCGTGCCGCTGAATACGCCGGCGGGTACAATTCCTGAATTTGAGCGTGAGTCACTCCTTACGTCTGTAGGCGATGTGGATCAGCCATTTCAAAAGATCTCGCTGATCGGTATACAGCACAGCGTCAGTCATATCCCAATCTTGGCTCCGAATATCGAGGCGCAGGTTGGAGCGGAGCCGAAACCTGAAGCGGTTGGAATAGAGTTGATTCTGGCGTATTCTCATCGGGACGAAATCGAATTGCAGCAGCAGCTGATGTTGTTTCTACTTATCATCGGTGGGGTTGGGCTCGCTTTGGTGTATGTTGTCAGTTATGTCGTTGGGCTTCAGATGACTAAACCTATCAATCAGTTGGCAGCAGGAGCGGCAGAAATCGCGTCAGGCAATCTGGAACAGCGGGTCGCCGCCCAGAGTCGAGATGAGATCGGTAGATTGGCGGGGGCTTTCAATCAGATGGCGGCAGCCCTGAAGGCAAGTCTGGAGAGGCGGCTTACCGCCGAGCGACGTGCAGCGTGGGCAGATGCTGCACGTTGGATTATCCACGAGATTAAGAACCCGCTATTTCCGATTCGGCTTTCGATTGAGAATCTTCAGCGAGCTTATCGAGGTAGGAATGCTCAATCGACGAAGTTTGAGGAAATTTTTGCACAGTGCACTGACATCGTTATCGAAGAGGTGGATCGACTACAGCGGCTGGTGGATGAGTTCAATGAATTTGCGCGAATGCCCCCTCCTAAACGGGAGTTGTCGGATCTGAATCCAATCGTGCAGAACGTGGTGAACCTGCACGCAGAATCCGTTGAGAGTATTCAGATTGAGGGGAGTCTCGCTCCCAATCTCCCGTCCCTTCCCCTTGATGCAGCACAGGTTACGCAGGCGTTAGGGAATCTGATTAACAATGCAATTGAAGCGATGCCTGACGGGGGAGTGCTGAACGTTTCGACTGAATTGGTAAATGAGGCGAAAATTCGGATTAAGATTCAGGATACAGGTATCGGTATGTCGCCGGAAGTACTATCACAGATTTTTGAACCCTACTATACGACAAAAGATAAAGGCACAGGACTCGGCATGGCGATTGTTCAGCGCATCGTCACCGATCACGATGGGGAAATCTTCGTCGAAAGCGAAGCGGGAACTGGCACGACAGTATGGATTGAATTGTATTGTGAAACGTGATGCGTGAAACGTAAATAAGATAGGAGTTACGCACTTCAGATTGTAGTTGCCCGATTCATCCCCGATAAATCCCCGATTCATCCCCGATAAATCGGGACAGGCGGGACTCCGACAAGCCGAGAGCAGGCAGGCGGGATTAAGAAACGGGCGTTGGCAACGGTGTATAGCGGCGCTGAATCGCCGAACTACCCCCTTGATAAGGGGGCAGGGGGGGTGGTTTTGACCGTTCAACTGCGTAAGTCCTATAAGAAAAAAATCCAAATTCTTCTTGTGCTTTACTTGTCACGCTTTAAGGTTTGAATCCCTGAAGCAGCACCGATAATAACCTGATCTGTCCGATTAATGAAGAGTCCGTTTTCGACAACGCCGGGAAGATTGTTAATGGCAAGCTCAATGGCGACCGGATCAGCAATGCCATCGAAGGTACAGTCCAGAATGTAGTTGCCGTTGTCGCTGACAAAATCGCGACGCAGGGTTGAGTCTTGGCAGATCTGGTTGAGTGCGATCTGGGTTGAACCCCATCCGAAGGGGACGACCTCCACGGGTACTGGGAAATTGGAGCCTAACTGTTCAACCAGTTTCCCTTCGTCAACGATGATGACCAATCGTTTGGAAGCGTGGGCAATGATTTTCTCTCGGACTAACGCTCCGCCCGCACCCTTGATAAGGTCGAGGGTGGGATTGACCTCGTCCGCGCCGTCAATGGTCAAGTCGATTGCGGGGTGCTCCCCAAGGGTTGAGAGCGATATGCCCTGTTGAGTCGCGATCTCTTCGGTCTGTTTAGATGTTGGGATACCGATAATATCAAGGCCGTTCCGAACCTTTTCACCGAGTGCCAGTAGCGCATAGTAAATTGTTGAGCCTGTGCCGAGTCCGACGATCATGCCGGACGCTACCTCCTTGACAGCCTGTTCCGATGCGAGTTGTTTCAGTTTTTCTGTTTCCATATTTTCTCCTGATAGGGATTTGTCCCGATAAATTGGGAGGTTCACGTCAAAAGAAAGGGTAATATACCGAGAGCGTGAAACGTGAAAACTATCGGTTCATTAGCAGTGAAGAACAACGATTCTACGGTCTACGATCAAGAATCCGAGAGTTGTTCCCTACAGCTTCTGCTGCACGATTTCTTAACTTGAGCCAATCGGGATTGATATCCACTCCTCTTAAATTGCTCATCTATGCTGAGTTTCTAATTCTAACATCTCGCGGAATGGTTTTCTACTCAAATTGTTATGTACCATATATCACGAAATATCAAGCAAGGATAACCGCCAATGAATCTATATCTCCGCCTACTGAGTTATGTTAAGCCGTACTGGAAAAGCACAGCCGTCTCACTGATAGCAATGTTGGTTGTGTCCGTTGGCAATCTTGTCCCAACATGGATTACCGGCAGGATTGTTATTGACGAGATAATTGTACAACGGGATGTCAGTCGATTGCACTGGATCGCTCTCCTGCTGCTTGGCATCTATTTGATAAAGAGCATCGCGGTGATGTTGGCGGAATGGCTGTCCCACGAAATCGCTGAAAAAATTATCTACGATATGCGGACGCAGATCTACAGCCACCTGCAGAAGCTGTCGTTCCGCTTTCACAAGGACAGCACGACCGGTGATCTGATGTCGCGTGTGGTGAACGACATCGACGCGATGCGGGACATGCTCGCCCACACCATCCACATTATTACTGTGCAGGTGCTGACCTTTGGCGGCATTGCGATCTTGCTGTACAGCCTAAACTGGAAAATGGCGAGTTTGACCATTGTTCCGATCCTGATTTTGGGACCTTTGATTGTCTACTTCGGTATAAAGCTGCGACTCATCTCCCGCGATGTGCGTGCAGAACTGGCGGAGGTCAACGCCCGTCTACAAGATAATCTTTCGGGTATCTTCGAGATCCAAGCCTTCGCTCGCGAACCCTACGAAGAGAAGCGGTTCATCGCTCGATGTGCTAATTACCGCAACGCAATCATTCGAGGAGTGCGCCTGTGGGCGCGACTGAATCCTACCGTTCAATTTTTGCTTGGCGCGAGTTGGACAGCGATTTTGTGGTATGGGGGTTGGCAGTTAATAAACGGATCAAGTGATATGACTGTTGGACAACTATTCGTTTTCATCGGATTTCTGTGGCGGCTGTTCATACCGATTGAGATGGCAAGTCACGAAAATGAACGATTGCAGAAAGCCCTCGCCGCCGGCGAACGGATGATGGATCTGTTAGATACAGCGCCTGAGATCAAAGATGTTCCAAATGCTTGGACGGGCAAGGTTAGAGGGGAGCTCCTGTTTGAGGATGTTTCGTTCAAATACACGGACGAAGATGTTTTGACAGATGTAAACCTTAAGATCCGGCCGGGGGAGACAGTTGCTTTTGTCGGTCCGAGCGGTGTCGGCAAAACTACGTTGGTGGGGCTTGTGCCGAGATTCTACGATGTAACCGGCGGACAGGTGAAGGTTGATGGTGTCAGTGTACGGGATTGGCAGATGCAGGCGTTGCGGCGTCAGATTGGGCTTGTGCCACAAGAGACGTTCCTATTTAACGGAACAATCGGAGAGAATATCGCTTACGGCAAGCTGAACGCGACGCAGATGGAAATAGAGATGGCAGCGAAATCCGCCAATATCTACGACTTCATCATGAGCCTACCGGATTGCTTTGACACCGTTGTTGGGGAGCGCGGCATGCGTCTCTCCGGCGGACAGAAACAACGGGTCTCGATTGCACGTGCCGTTCTGAAAGATCCGCCAATCCTCATCCTCGATGAAGCGACCTCCTCTGTCGATACAGAATCAGAGCAACTGATCCAGCAGAGCTTGGTAAACCTGCTGCACGGGCGTACTACACTGATTATCGCCCATCGACTTGCGACCATCAGATTCGCAGATCGGATCGCGGTGTTAGCGGACAATCGGATTGTCGAACTTGGGACACACGTGGAGCTGCTTTCGCAAGATGGATTGTACACGCGGCTTTACAACGCGCAATTTGGGGACAAGCAGCTGTAGCGTCAAAATCTGCATGTCTCAATCGGTGTAACGTTGTGTACCGTCAAAGGAGGTTCGGGGCCAGCTTGTGTGGGGCCAATCCGTGAAACTATACGGGATATAGTGATTTGCCATGACATGGCGCAAAGCGCCGGGCTTCTTGATTGGACCGCCACGATGGATCAAGCCACCGTGGAATAACACCACGTCACCCTGACTGGCTATTATGGAGACTTCAGGTAAATTGTTCTCTTTGAAGATCTGCTCTGTCCTGTTGTGGCGATACTCGTAATCCATCTTCCCGTTCTCATCCAACGTCTCCCAGTATGTCACAAGTTCCCGTTTATGCGAACCGGGCTGGATATAGATAGTGCCGTTTTCTTCGTTGACATCTACCAAAGGCAGCCAAACCGCCATGCAGCCGGGGAGCGGACACTGATCTTGGTGGCGCACTCCCTCGGAACCTTTGTAGAAGTACATGGTTTGTATGCCCTCCACTTTCTCCTCAAAGCAATCTTCCAGCGGCTGGTGTAGACGTGAATCAATCAGCAGTGCCAGTGCTTTCGGATCGTACCAGTGCTGATTATTGGTACGTCCCCAATTGTCTGGTTCGCGAGGAGCGAAACCTTCCAGTATCTTTTCTCCCGAATGAAGTGCCATCATGTGCTCGACGAACCCCTCACACTCCGTTTTGGAAAAGACCGATTTCAGGATGGTATAGCCATCCCGCTCGTACTGTGCTTTCTGTTCTGGTGTCAAACCTTTCATCAAAGAAACTCCTTTCATACTAGTGATAACTCTATATCTTCTCGTATAGCCACGCAATTGGACGGATAACGATTTTACGATGGCGGGGCCAAACGGGAGGATCCGTGGAAGCGTCTAACTGGGGTCCGAAGTCATAGAGCAGTACAACCTCATCCCCGAAGAAATGGGCGTTCGGATACGATACATATATCATATCAGCCGGTAACTCACCGAGTTCCTTCTCACCACGAACCATACCGATTTCGTCATCAGGGTCGATGCGATCGGATCTATCCGCTGGGCCGCCAACTTCGAGCGTCTTAAAGTGGCTCCAGCTATCCCCGTCATCCGTCGAGATGGCAAGCGAGAGGCGGGACCGACGAAAACCGCGCCGAATTTCATCGCGGCTTACCTGATTCCACACGCAGAGCAGATCTCCGGTGGTTGGGATAATGCGGATCCGACATGGTGAGTATGAACTGGCGAGGACTGTCGGCTGGGGCAATGACCAAGTGACTCCCTCATCGTCACTGAAGCTTTGATAAAGACGGCCCAGTGTCGTTCGGAACATCATCAGAAGTCTGCCATCACTGAGTTGGACTGCGCCGGGTTCATCGCAGGGCCACATCCCGCCGTAACCGTCTTGATGCCAGATGACGATGTCCTGAGGTCCCCGCTTCCAAGTAGCGCCCTCGTCGTCCGAATAGTACACTTGGCTCGTGTCAATCTCCGGACTGTGGGCGTGACCCTCTGTTTTGAAACGCTTGCCTTGGAAAGTGCCGTAAGCGCCGGCGTCCTTCAGTTCCGGAAACGTGCAGGGCGGGCAGAACCGCGTGGGTAAAACCAAACGACCCGATCGGAGTTGAAAGAGTGTGTCGTGATAGTTGCTCGCAGTCTCACCGGGTAGATTGATGGCGATCTCTTCTGACCACGATTCCCCTTCATCATCGGAAGTGCGAAAACAGAGGGTGTAGCCGGACAATGTCCCGCCGGCTGTGCCGCTAAGGCGGCCGTAGAGCAGACCGAGCTTGCCCGATTGCAAACGGATTATGCAGGTTGGGGCGCCTGTCCCAATGATTGGCTCGCCGCCGGTCTGGAGGGGTTCACCCGCCGACCAAGTGCGTCCACGGTCATTGGAGTAGCTGACATTCAAGCCCGACCAAACCATCATCCATCGTCCATCCCGCAGTTCAACTATACCTTCGTGTGCGCCCGGGACGCTGCCCTCAAAAACTTGAGAATCTGCCATTGTCCGTGTCCTTCTGAAATATTAGAAATATGACATGTCTTTTTTGCAATTTTGTGACATAATGTGGGCTAATATCATTGTATAATTTTTTAGTTTCTCATTCAACAGAATTATTACAGGACTAAGGGGGCAAGCGGAGGCGATATGATTACCGATCAGGAAATTCAACAGTTTTCAGATTTGGGGGCGGTCACCATTGATACGCCGCTGACGCAACAGCAGCTCACCGCAGCATCGGGCGTGTTTGATCGCCTACTTCCCGGACCGGGGGAAAAGCCGCGATACCGGGTCAGTACAACGTGCACCTTCTACGATCCAGAATTACTGGACATCATCCAGCATCCATTTTTTGAGGAGGTAGCTAAGCGGGCCCTACGAGCCGATGAGGTGCGCTTCTTTCAAACTGCCATCGTGACAACTTATCCGGCACCCAACACCCCCTTCAGTTTCGATCAACATGTAGATGTTCAGTACTGCCTCTCGGATCTCGATGCCACGCCGAGACGCATGGTATGTAGCTATTTTCTTTGGATCGATGATGTGACGGCACAACGTGCGCCTTTGATGTATCGGCCCGGCAGCCATCGACTGATAGCCAGAGAGCGGGAAAACCGACCGGGACTGAAAGGCAGCGCTGCACACGTCGAGGGCGTCTCGCTGGACAGACTCCCCCAGCTTGACTATGCGGATGCGATTCCCGTGGTGGCGCGAGCCGGACAAACGACTGTCCTGACCACTGCGATGGTGCACGGCGCGTCTATCAATGTTGATACCCTTCCCCGCAAGGCGATGGTTATTACCTTCACGGCGGAGGGTGTGGAGATTGGGCTGCCCCAGAATCAGGCGGAGACTAAGCGAGACTATGATCGCGAGTTGAAAAAGCGTCTTCGACCCGAACGGGCACATATTGTTCCAGCTTGAGGCGTAGCTGGAGAAAGCGGTATCTGAATCAGGGCAAGCGTCCAGTACGTTTTTTTCGTTGACGGAATTTACTGTTTGTGATTAAATGCCAGCGAATGTGCGGGAGTTCAGGGGTAAGCAATATTAAATAATAAATCACCAATTTATAGAGTTTTGCGTTATACTGTGTGTAAATCTATCTCACAAGGAGTGTCTTAATTGATGATTTACGCAGACCTTAACGATGCCTTGGCTGTTGAACGTCTTGATGTTGCGCTTTGTGAAGCGACACACCCGAAATGGTATAGGCGTTTACTAATCATCAAACTTAGTGGCATTGAACGTATGCCCGTGTCGAAACTCGCCAAGATGTTTAATGTCTCTGATGAGAGTGTTAGGACTTATATTCATACATACAATAGCTCTGGCTTAGATGCGTTGATGCCTAAGCGTCCTCCGGGGCGTCGTGGTAAAATCACACACTTTAGCAAATCCGACTGGAATCGACTTCTTGAGCAAACGCCGAATCAATACGAAAAACTTCAGACGGCCTCTCGACACTGGACGCTTGAGCTGATAAGAGTTTATCTCCAAGCGTATCACGAGATTTCGGTCACACCGCCAGCGATCCATCTGGCTTTACGACGGGTAGGCTACCGCACCGGTCGAAGCAAACTCCGTGTTGGCAGTCCGGATCCAGAATATCAAGCGAAACGGACTCAACTGACGGAGTTGAGGTGTTTGCCAAAACGGGAGAGTTGACGAGTGAGGCGACTCGGTTGATTCTCCCGGATACCCAACTTCGGCGTTTAGGTCTTGTGGCACCTGAGGCTAAAAAAAAGACGGCTCGCCTATTTTTCTTTGATGAAGCTAACGTGTCTTGGTGTCCCAACAGTGGACGCATTTACCGACAGCAAGGCACTGAATATAAGGTCAACACCCCCGGCAAAAACCGGCGGAAATACCTCATCGGCTCCTTAGAGTATCCTTCGGGGGCAGGCTTGTATGAAATCTATGCCAATAAAACCCATCTTCAGATCAAAACACATTGGCAAAACCTAATGGATATGTATCCCGATGAGTTGCTGTTTGTCGTCCGTGATAATGCATCGAGTCATACAACGGCAAAACTTGACGATTTCCTGATTCACCACAAAGACCGATTGCGTTTAGTCCCGATGCCAACTTATAGTCCACATCTGAATCTCATTGAGCGATTGTGGCATCTGATGCGAGATCAAATTAACAGGAGTTATTTTTTCAACAGTTTCTCTCAACTCTGTCAAACTGTCATCGGGTGGCTGGATAGATTACCGTTTTCACGATTCCAATCTTTGATGGGGATTCATGAATCAGAGTAACTCCAGCAGATACTTCTGTAAAAACTAAAAATGTATACTTAAACTTGCTTAACAACGAATTGGCTATTTAGGATATAGCTCCGGGTGGGATGTGGCACTTCCAATCGCCATGCCGTAGTTGCTATGGGTGAAAATATGAAAACTGATCAAGGACGGGTTGCGGATCCGTGCGTGATGGTGATATTCGGTGCTTCCGGGGATTTGACGAAGCGCAAATTGGTGCCAGCCCTGTACAACCTTGCCCAGAACGGATTATTAAATGAAAACGTTGTGGTTGTCGGTTTCGCGCGCCGAGAAAACAGCCACGATAATTTTCGCGCCCAGATGACGGAAGCGATTAAAGAGTTTGGCACCACTACGTTTGATCCATCGCTGTGGGAACGGATGGAGAAACGGCTTTATTATCATCAAGGCAATTACGACAATCTGGATGATTATAACCGTCTTGGGGAATTGTTGAAGCAGTTGGATGAGGAGTGGGGAACAAACGGCAACTATCTCTACTATTTCTCGACACCCCCAAGTTCCTTTGAAGCAATTTCGGATAATTTGGGTGGTGCTGGACTCGCAAAGTCCAAAAATGGGACAACATGGCGACGCACTATTGTGGAAAAACCGTTCGGGCATGACTTGGATTCCGCTAAAGGGCTGAACCGCCGTTTGCTTGAGACTTTTGATGAGGAGCAGATCTACCGGATTGACCACTACTTGGGGAAAGAGACGGTACAAAATATCATCGTCTTTCGATTCGCCAACGGCATTTTTGAGCCGACGTGGGATCGCCGTTATATTGACCATGTGCAGATCATGGTGGCTGAGAGTATTGGTATCGAAGGGCGCGGCGCATACTACGAGGAGTCGGGGGTCCTGCGCGACATGATCCAGAACCACATGTTCCAGTTGTTGGCGTTGGTGGCGATGGAACCCCCAATCTCTTTTGAGGCGGATGCGGTGCGAGATGAGAAGGTAAAGGTGTTGAATGCGATCCGTCCGATGCGCCCCGAAGAGGTCATCCACAACACGGTGCGCGGTCAGTATCGCGAAGGGATAGTGGATGGGGAAGGGGTAATCGGCTATCGCAACGAACCGGGGGTTTTACCCACTTCAGAACGGGAGACTTATGCGGCGCTGAAGCTTTTTATTGAAAATTGGCGGTGGGCAGGCGTACCGTTCTTCTTACGATCCGGGAAGAGATTAGCCAAGCGCGACACACAGATTGTGATTCAATTTCGGGGCGTGCCCCATCTTCTCTTTCGCGGCAGTGCGGAAGAACAGTTAGAGGCGAATCGGCTTGTCCTTCACATCCAGCCCGACGAACGCATCACCATCCGATTCCAAGCAAAAATTCCGGGACCCACCGTACGTTTGACCCCGGTTGATATGGACTTTCGTTACGAGGACTTGGCAGGCAGTAGTCCCGCGACCGGTTATGAGACATTGCTTTACGACTGCATGAACGGCGATTCCACGCAATTCCATCGTGCGGACATGGTAGAAGCGGCGTGGGAGGTCGCGACGCCTATCTTGGATACTTGGGAAGCCTTGCCGCCTCGCGATTTTCCAAACTATGAAGCCGGAACATGGGGACCCGATCCCGCTAATGATCTTATTGGAAAGGATGATCCCGAACGTCGGTGGCTAAATCCCAATTTCCCATAGTGCCTGACGTAGTTGGGTAGGAGGCATAACAAATGGCTGAGAAAAAAACTTTGACAGTTGATATAGGCGGCAGCGGTATCAAAGCAATGCTTCTGGATATGGAAGGAAATCCGATAGGAGGACGGGTACGCGTCCGAACGCCACGACCTGCTAAACCGGATGCTGTCCTTAAGGGAATCACCAAGTTAACCAAGAAACACTCAGACTTTGATCGTGTATCGGTTGGCTTCCCCGGCGTTATACGTAAAGGCGTGACTGAAACAGCGGTGAATCTCCACAAGGATTGGGTTGGGTTTGATTTGGAGACCACGTTGTCGGAACGACTTGGCAAACCGGTGCGTGTCTTGAACGATGCAGACATTCAGGGGTTCGGCTCAATTTCCGGAGAGGGTGTGGAGTTAGTTGTCACACTGGGGACCGGCTTCGGATCTGCCCTATTTCTCGACGGGAAACTGGTGCCCAACCTTGAGGTTGCCCACCATCGGTTTCGTAACGATAGAACTTACGAGGAGCATTTGGGAAGTGCCGCACTAAAGAAAACCGGCAAGAAAAAATGGCAACAACGTGTGGCGGAAGCGATTGCCTCTCTCGAACACCTGTTTAATTATGATACCCTCTATATCGGAGGCGGCAATGCTCGGAGGCTTAGGCTTGACCTGCCCTCGAATGTCAAAATAATTCCTAATATCGCCGGTTTACTGGGCGGCATCGCTTTGTGGCGAGAGTAGACCCCTCTCATATGCCAAAAAAGGAGGGGCTATTACGTGAAATACCCAAACATTTTATACCTCCATTCCCACGACACCGGACGCTACGTTCAGCCTTACGGGCACGCTGTGCCAACACCGAGCCTCCAACGTCTCGCTGAAGGGGGAGTCCTTTTCCGACAGGCATTTTGCGCAAATCCTACCTGCTCACCTTCCCGCGCTAGCCTCCTGACCGGCAAATGGGCGCACAGCTGCGGGATGCTTGGTCTGGTCAATCGTGGGTTCTCACTGTCGGATTATAGCCAGCATATCGTTCATACTCTTCGGGAGGGTGCCGGGTATCACTCGGTTTTGGGCGGACTCCAGCATGTCGCCAAAGATCCCGATCAGATCGGTTATGATCAGATCCTTGATGGCGAGCGTACTCCCGAAAAGGTTGTCTCACGCACAGTTGACTTCCTGCAGGATGCGCCGTCACAACCTTTCTTCCTTGATGTTGGGTTTTTCGTAACGCATCGTGAGTTTCCAGAACCCGGTCCGGACGAGGATCCGCGTTACTGTCTGCCGCCTGCTCCTATTCCCGATACGCCTGAAAACCGCTACGATATGGCGGCCTACAAAGCGAGTACCCGAATTTTGGATCAGAGCATCGGGACAGTTTTGGATGCGCTTGACGAGAACGGGTTAGCTGAGAATACGTTGGTTATCTGCACCACCGATCATGGTCTCGCCTTCCCGGGCATGAAGTGCAATCTCACCGACCACGGTATCGGCGTGATGCTGATTATGCGGGGACCTGATGGTTTTACCGATGGACAGGTTTGCGATGCGATGGTTTCCCACATTGATGTTGCTCCAACGATCTGTGACCTATTGGATATTGCTGTGCCGGATGGGGTGCAGGGCAGGTCAATGATGCCGCTTATCCGCGGCGAAGCGGAAGCGATTCACGACGAAATCTTTGCGGAGGTCAATTACCACGCCGCATACGAACCGCAACGCGCTGTCCGCACACAACGGTGGAAGTATATCCGACGATACAGCGATCGGCAGAAGCCGGTGCTCCCTAACTGCGATGGCAGTCCGACCAAAGATGTCTGGCTGCGACACGGTTGGCAAGATCGATATATCGCGCCTGAACAGCTGTACGACCTAATCTTCGATCCAAACGAAACCCACAATTTAGTCGATGATGCGACTGTGACACCTGTGCTTGAGGATATGCGTCAGCGGCTTGACCGTTGGATGCTTGAGACGGAGGACCCGCTTTTACATGGACCGGTCCCTCCAGATCCCGGCGCTGAACTAAACGACCCAGCCAGCACATCGCCACCGTATTCGCTATACACCGTGCCTTGGGAATAGTATATTTATGGATTGTTTAGGGGGTGATTTGGGTTATCAATAATCGCTGTGAGATCTATTTGACAAACTTTGGTAGATATGATATGATTAACTTACTTTATCGAACTGAAAACGCCGACGCTTTGATTATTCCCAATTTTATAGGGGACCTGAATGATATATGCATCAGGTTGAAAGGATTCAATCGTCAATTTTCAATATATAATTTTCAATAACTGTACTTCCGAGTGAGATAGGAGGATAGAGCCGATGACCTACGTCATCACTGAACCTTGCATCGATGTTAAAGACACTGCCTGTGTTGATGTTTGCCCAGTTGACTGCATTCATCCAACCTCAGACTCAGATGACTTTGAGAATCACAACCAACTTTTTATTGATCCTATAGAGTGCATCGATTGCGGTGTATGTGAGCCAGAATGTCCGGTCGAAGCGATTTTCATAGATGAGGATGTCCCCGAAGAATGGGAGCACTTCACCCAGTTAAACGCTGACTATTTCCAATAATAGCGTACCACAAAACCAAAAACGGGCAGCGATTCGAGCCGAATGCGAGCAGGACGCTCTAATTGCTGCCCGTTTTTTGATGCCCCCAAATAGCATAATAGGCTGGTAGATGACACCTCAACCCACTCAGATTGAACGTCTTTCCGATGCACTTAGTGTTCAATGGAATGATGGACACCAAAGCGAGTATTCCTACCAACTGCTGCGTCAAAAATGCCCATGTGCACGGTGCCAATCAGAAGAATCAGATCAAAACCCCCTACGCGTGTTGCCCGCTGATCCGTTATCCAATCTGAGGCTTGTCGATATACAGCTTGTCGGTCGTTACGCAATTCGGTTAGTCTGGGCTGACGGACACAAGACAGGCATCTATACATTTGACTTTCTTCGCTCATTGCAGCGGGATTCAACAGAAACCGCACCCGGCTAATTATGGTGAATTCTACAATTACTTATACACTTTTGATGTGCAACTAACCCCCTAAATCCCCCCCCCCCGATAAATCGGGATGTACCACTTGTCAGGGGGACTTTTGGAACCTTCTCGAAGGGCGGAGCTATTGGTAAATGTCCACTTATTTCTATAATTCACTATAACTACTCTCATCATTCGGCGTCCCCTGCTGCGCTTCAATCACTCTCCTACACTTCGGCTGGAAACACCTTAAAATTGCAGATAGCGTGCCGAAACACAACGATTTTCGATTGGTTCTCTAAAATCATCTTAATTTCGTACCTGCTCACCCAATCCACCAATCCCCGGAAAACCTCTCCTTCCAACATCGTGACTTCAATCGTCCGTCGAGCACGTCGTGCTTGTATGATCACACTTGTATTGATGCTATAGCGTTTGCTTGGTTGTACGATGGGCTTTAAGTTTTGTTTCTTAATCTCTTCGTTGTAGCTGATAATTGACTGTATGCCCGTAGCATCCTCTGCCTTGTAACAGTATTTGACATCGGTTTTCGGTAGTTCTCGGCTTTCCCCTTCCGTCCCGATAGAATCGGAATTCAGAGCAACTTGTAAAACGAAGTCATATTTGGTGAGTGCGGTAATCGTCGCAGGGACGAGGGCATGGTCATACAATCCGAAAAACATCGGTGTTTGAAGGCGTATCTGCTTCTGTACGTAGAGATCGCCAAAGGTTGGTTCTTCATCCGGGGTTGGCGCTGGGTCTGGTTGGGGCGCACGCGGCGAAAAAGGTCGCTGATTTGGGGGAGCACCAACTGATTCTGGTGCTACTGTTCCGACAACTGAAGTCTGCGCTTCCTGTTTGGACCGTTGTGGGGTGTGGGTCGTTGGTGCGGGCTGCATGGGCGTTCGAGGTGGGGTGAAAGGTCTTTTCTTAGCGTCGCCATTTGGTTGCTGAGGTGGGGTATAGTTGCGAGGTATCACTGCCTTACCTTGGCTCAACCGTTTCTGCTCAAGTGGAGTTAGCAGGACCTGCACGTTCTGGGCGATGGGACCTCTATCGCCAACAACTATCTCATATCTAACATATTGTCCTATGTGGATTTCGTCGTAAACACCCTGAATTGCAGATATGTGTAGAAAAACATCCTCTTCACCGGTATCTTGAGCGATGAACCCATACCCTTTATCTGGGTTATAATATTTGACTCGTCCCGTTGGCATCATGTCCTCTCCGTCGGGTTAAAAATTTTCTATTGGAACGTAAACAGGTTGGCAATTATATCACGTCTCCACTGTTTCAGTAACAAAAAATGCGGCGGTTGGATTGAGTAGCGGATTTACTGCATTGAAAGCAATCGTGGGGAAAATGTGCTGTTGCCGCTGGTTTAGAAATAGCAGGGAAGATCTCTGCTCTGAATCGGATCAACGTATTTTGCCAAGTCGCGTAGGGCGATGACAGTGCAATCGTTATCGCGAAGATAATCCATATAGGTTTCAAAGACCTTTGGCTCTGTATTGACCCAAGGATGCTCCAGAGCAGGCACACCGTGGAACGTCAAGACGGCAATCTGCCCATCCCTTGCCCCCTCAATTGCCCACACCAAGTCATCAAACGTCCAGTGTGGTCCCGATGCGCCTGTCGTGGGGACGAGCAGCGGATGGTGTTTCGCCGGATTGTATGCAGGTCCCCTGCCGCCCTCAGAATCGTAAGAGAACTCCGGTGCAATGCCGCGTCGTGCAAAGAGGAAATCTCTTTCAGTAAGGACTTTTACAGCTTCAGGTCCGTTAGAATAACCCGGATAACAGAACGTCTCAGGTACAGCGATACCGTGCTCCTTGCAACGTAAATCGATGTGCTGTAGGTCCGCGTGCAATTCTTCGCTTGATTGACTGTTCACGTTTTTGTGATAACGTGTGTGGTTGCCGATTTCAAAACCGGCTTCGTCCAGTGCCTTGACCTCTTCCCATGTCACATAGTGCGTCTTTTCCGTAAGGAAGTTGAGCCCCTCAGTGATGAAAAAGGTTCCACCGAAGCCGTAATCCTTGAGTAACGGTCCAACATAGGTGGCATCCGACTTGTTACCGTCGTCGAAGGTCAGAACAACCAACCGATCGGGGAGGGGTTGTAGGTCTTGGGAGGCGGATAAAGGCTTATCGTTATCGTCAGCGTGTGATTCGTTCATCGTAAATTTCCTCTCGGCGTGGTGCCTGTCAGCTGGTTTCCAAGAACTCCCAGAGTCGGTCAAATTGCGATCCTGTGATAGGTCGATGCCGCAAGATGGTGTTGGTATCCTTTTTCTCCATGTAACTCGGTGCAAATTCCAGCCCTGCACGAAGCTCCTCGCGGGTGATCCCTACCTCCTGTGGTCGGCGTCGCACCTTGCATCGGTCTAATCGGTCCATCAGAATTTCGGGTTGTTCGTCGCATTGCCAGGCGATGATAATTGCGCTGAACGCGACCATCTCTCCATGGATGTAGCTCGTATTATGCCTTTCTTCCAAGGCAAGCCAGAAAGGGTGATCTCCACTCTCAGCCTCCGGCCGTTGAATCCAGCGAGAATCACGTTCCTGCACACTTTTCATGATGTGTCGGACGGTTTGTCCTGTCAAGTTTCCCTGTGTATCGAGTGTCGCTTCGAAACCTTGCGTGAGTTCTTCGTGATGACTGAGGACTTGATCGATTACTGCTTCGTCGCAGGGCGGTCCTACCCCGTTCTTGGCACGCCAACGCCACTCGGCGGGCGCAGCATATCCGCATAGTATGTCACCGAGACCGGCGGTATTCAGATAGTAAGGTGCTTCGAGAATTAGGTCGTCGTCCACCAAAATATGGTCGCAGTCCACCCAGGGCCAATCGTCAATCGTCCCTACGATTTTCCGTCCGTCCCACTTTGCCACAACGCCATGGATAATCGCTCCCGTTGATACAATCGTTGGGACCATGATAAGTGGCAGATCTTTGTCCAACGCCACAAACTTGGAGACATCCAACGCTCTTCCGCCGCCCAGCCCAACCACTAACTCGGCATCGTCGGGCAAACTGTCGCTTAGCTCCTTTTGATGTTTGGAATCGAGCCACATTGCATGGGCTACCCCTATGGGTTGCTTGGATAGATAGGGTTGCGCTGTTTCGTACGCGGTCGGTGTAGACACTATTAGATAAGGCGGCCATCCGGAACTTTCTTTTTTTAGCAGCCCTGAGCCGTAGCGAATATCATATTCTGCGGCCGGTTTCATCTGACTGGCTTGGGACCAGCCGCGCCCTGCTTTATTCATATCTTCTACCTTTCATTTTCGATCACTTTTTGAAAACGTCTTCCGGATTTTATCCGATTGTGTCTCAGTTTTCAATTGTTTTCTAATCTTACGTCCGCGCAGATTGTTCCGCCGCTATGACCAGCATCAGCGGTAGTCCCGGAAATTTGGCGTCTTTTGACGTTTTAGTATGATAAGACCGTGATAAATTTCAGATGTAATCTGTGACCGTTTGCAGTATAATTAGACCAATTTTGCTTGCTCATACTACGTTTTAGTCATAAGCGACGAAGGGAGCGAACGGTATGCAGCCGACCCAAGTTGCTGTCATTGGCTGTGGGAGAATTGCCAACGAGGGACACCTGCCCGCCTACCGCACAGCGGCAGAGGCAGGTCTTTGCACACTGGTAGGCGTTTGCGATGTCATTCCAGAGCGGGCACAGCAGACTGCACGACAGTATGACACGAAGGCTTTTGAATCAGCCGAAGATATGATTGCTGAAACGCAGCCGGAGGTGGTGAGCATTACCACCATGCCATCGAGTCACCATCACCTAACACTGCACGCACTTAACGCCGGGTGCCATGTGTTGTGTGAGAAACCGGTTGCGATGGATTTCAGCGAAGCGGAGGAGATGGTCCAAGCGGCTGAACGTGCCGGGCGCCTCTTGAGCGTCTGTTTCGAGTATCGCTATTGGGACGAATCGGTCTATCTGTATAACCGCATTGCCGCCGGTGACCTCGGTCCAGTACATGCAGTGCGCACTTGGGGCGGGAGCGTATACGGTTTCCCGACGATTGCGAGCTTCCACCGACAAGCGAGCGCAGGTCGTGGTGTTCTAGACCATTGGACGATTCACAATTTAGATTTGGCGCTCTGGCTGTTGGGCAACCCTGAACCGCTCACTGCCAGCGCATTCTGTCATCAACGCCTCGCTCGCTATCCGGCGGCGCTGGGTCCCTCGCTCAATACGATCAGGCCAGGGGCGGTGGATCCAGAGATTGAAGACTTTGCCATGGGTTTCGTGCGGGTAGAGGGCGGCACAGTTATCTCCGTTGAAGCAAACTGGTTACAATCTCCGTCCGAACGTCATGAGGGGTGGGAATTGCTTGCAGAGCGTGGGACGGCGTCGATCTCACCCATCCGCGTGTGGCACGACCACGGTGATGAATGGATTGATGCTACACCCCCGCCGGGGACACTCGCACCATGTGACTACCGTATGGAACGGCTGATCACAGGCTTTCTGCAAGCCGTTCGCGCCGGTGAACCCGCGCCGGTGTCAGGTGCAGAGATTTTGCGTATCCAGCGCCTCATGGATGCGCTGTACGAATCTGCGGCACGGGGGCATGAGGTCGTCGTTGCGACAACGCCATCGAATCCGGCGGGGCAGAAATGAACCGATCGGACAGACGAAGTATACCGGGCGGATACAACATGGCGTCACGCTTATCTGAGCGGATGTGCGAAAAGGGGGCAGGCGTTTCATCGGGCTTCTCATGCACATTCTGAGAAGGGATTTAGCTTATGGGATTAATCTATATCGAGTACATCAGTCGTCGCCCAGGTGTAGATATGGCGGACTTCCGAGCCGGGGTGACCCACGGACAGGAGGGCTGGGATACCGGGTATGGGGAAGACCAACTGGTGTTGAATATTGGTCGGACGTGGCGACTGGGACCAGAACCAGAATATCTGGCGGCCTGGTACTCACCACAAGCCAACTTTGATCGGATTGATGCTTGGGATCGCATCTTTCGCAGTGATGAGGTGGATCCGCTGGAACGCTCTTTTTTTCAGGTTGCGCGGATTGATGTCGCCGGCTGTTATACGCCATTGGTCGAACCGGTTTACGCCCGCAATGGACCCTATTATGCCGAATTCTTTCGCGTCCAAGCAGATTTGGATACCGTCCGCAGTTTCTACACCGCACGGACTCAGAGACATCCTCACTTTGCCCTCAATCTGCTGGTGAGCCGCGTTGGAAAACTCGGTCCAGAGCCGGGTGGACTCGCCATCTGGCAGATACCGAACTTCGTAGCGTTGGGTGCGATTGCTCAAGAATTGGATGGGGTGCGCTTGCCCATCGAGTTGGTAACTGCTGGAACCTACATGGATTTCGGGTATGAGATTCTGTGAATGACGGTGAATCAATTCGTAGCCCCTGTTCCAAATCTATCGGGGTTCATAATCACCGCGCCCAGACCCGTATTGGCGGAAGCATGAACTACTCGAAAGAACGGAAAGGATCGCCACAATGAAAGATGAGATTATTTCGGATCTAAGTCAATGTCAACCAGCCCACCGGCTTGACCGGGATTACCGACACGGTACTTGGCGATTGATTGATTACGAAACGGAAGAATTTGCTGGCACAATGATCTATTCTGGTCCGGGCATGGATTCTGGACCACTGACATTGCCCCTAAATTGTGAAGGCCACCATGCGATATATGTAGGTGTCCATTACCCAGGCCAATTTGGGGATGTGCATGTACGTCTCCGTCTGACCGATGATCCAGCATACACCCTTGTGAGAGCAGAAACACAATCTGGCAAGGATCTCAACGGCCTCCCAGCCGAACTAAGATGGAGCCATACAACGAAGGCGTTCTCGGATTACCAAGTTTCCGAGGCTTTCTGGAAGGTCGCAGATCTCACGGGAGCAGATCTCGTTATCAGTCGCTTCAACGAGGGTGGTCGAGGCGGTAGCCATGCCCAGATGTACAGCAGTCTTGTCTACCTGCGGCTGATTCCGCTTGCTAAGGCAGAAGTGGACGAATACCGACGAGAACTACCTCAGGAAAAAACCAAATGTCTCATGGCGATGAATGATGCTGGTATCTTCGCTGACCTTCGTACAAAGGAGGATATCTGGGCGCAGTTTGAACCGTATCGGGACAGCGATGTGGGGATCATGCTATGGGCAACCTTCAAAGGGGAAAACTGCACCTATCGCAGTCGCATTGGTCGCACGCTGACTGAGGGGAACAATCCCTTCGACCGGTTCTCCGTCCACGAAGGCTGGGATGTAACGCTCAGGGCATTAGAGGAACAGGGTATTGACTTCATGACCGAGGTTGTGGAAGCCGCCCACACACTCGGTCTGCGCATCTTTCCAAGCCTCCGATTGCAGGGGCCGAAAGCGGTGCCGCTGGAAATGGAGACAGGCAGTTTCTATGAACGGCATCCCGAATTTCGCTGCAAGGACAAGCACGGTAGAGGGATAGCACATCTCAGTTTGGCTTTTCCTGAAGTCCGACATCTGTGGATTTCACTCCTCTGTGAAGCCTTAGAATACGGGTTTGATGGGGTGCATGTAATTTTCTGTCGTTCCCAGCCCTTTGTGTTATACGAGGCGCCGGTGATCCAACGGTTCCGTGAAGAATATGGAGAGGATCCGCGCGAATGCCCAGACGACGATCCGCGTTTCTGGAGAGTGCTGTCTACCTTTGTTACCCAATTTGCCCGTGAACTCAAGGCAGCTGTCGATGCCATGAGCCTAAAAATGGGAAAGAAACTTGAGATTGCCTACAATGTTACCTCGACGATGGAAAGTCGACTTCGGGCACCGGGGGGCGATCCGGCTTCGAGGCCGGAGGTCGGCGGTGGGACTGGCAAATATAATCTCAGCGAGGTCATGCAGAGTAATATGGTCTGGGGCGTTGATGTCGAGACCTTGGTGAGGGAGGGCTTGGTAGATTACCTGATGCCTCATCCAACCTTTGCGATGAATGCGGCAGAGTGGATTCAACCGATGGTGGAGTTGGTGAAGGACACACCGGTGAAACTGTATCCAGACCTCTATCCCCGCCGCCAGCCTCCCGCCGCTTCCCTGTATTCTGCGCAGACTTTGTACGAATTGGGCTGCGACGGTCTCGCCCTGTGGGATACCTATTCTCGCGTGTTCCGGATTTCCGAGTGGGCGATGATGAAGCGGTTGGGGCATCGGGAAGCGTTGAAGGATTGGCGTGAAAACGGCAAGGGGGACGACTACTTCCGCGTCCTGAACTTCAAATGGATCGGTGATCGAAGTGGGGATCCGCGCTACTACCAAACCAACGGATAGAAAATCTGTTTTTCGCCTCGTCTTCATTGGATGGATGACAGCGTGTGAAGCGTTATTGGGAAGCTGGCAGTAGGGCAGATGCTTGACTTTCTCAGGTTGGTCGTGCTATGATGCCCTTCAGAATTTATCCCTTTTCTGATGGTTATGGTTGACCAGAAAGATATTCATATCAAGCGAGATTCATGCGCTATCTATTAGGCATATCGATACTTTTTGACCCATGACAGATCACCACCATCGAGACACGAATATACTCCAGCGTTGGGGGGCAGCGTTAACAACTTGGACCGAGAGATGGATTCCGGACGCTCTCGTGATTGTTTGGATACTGACCGCAGTCTGCTTTGTTTTCGCTCTCCTTTGGGGAGACGCTTCCCCGGTATCAGCGGTAAAAGCGTGGGGTAACGGGTTTTGGGTGTTGCTTGAGTTTGGGATGCAGGTATGTCTGACAATGATGACAGGGTACATCGTCGCCAATGCACTGCTTGTCAGGCGTGTGCTTCAGAAACTGGCGTCATTGCCAAATCCGGATAAACCTGCGCAATCCATTGTCCTGATGAGTCTGTTTTCGATGATCACCGCGTGGCTCAGTTGGGCGTTCAGTCTGATTGCCAGTGCGCTGTTTGCGGTGTTTTTGGTGCATCGAAACCAAAAGGTCGATTACAGGCTGCTCGTGGCAGCGGCTTATCTTGGACTTGGTTGTACGTGGCATGCCGGATTGTCGGCTTCCGCACCGCTTTTGGTGAATACGCCCGACAATTTTCTGATTCAGGGCGAGATCCTCCAAGCGACCATTCCAACCAGCGAAACCATTTTTAGCGCGTTTAACATCATCTTACTTGTGTTGGTCGTGGTTGTGGTGACGGCGATGATGGCGGTGATGCATCCTTCAGCGGAAAACAGTTACCGGATCAAACCCGAACTTCTGGAGCAACTGCAACTGTTTGAGGCACCCGAAAAACCGCCTCAGACAGCGCCATCAATAGCGCTGAACTGGTGGCCCGGTTTCAACTTGATAGTCGGGACGGTTGGGCTGGCTTGGCTTTTTGGCGAGGTTGTCCGTTTAGGTATCGCCAACGCAATCACCCTCAATAGTATCAATTTCTTTTTCTTAATGGTTGGTATTCTCCTGCATTGGTATCCGTGGCGGTTCCTGAAAGCGGCGGAAAACGCAGGCAGGGTTGTGTGGGGCGTTATTATTCAGTTCCCATTTTACGCCGGTATCTTTGGGTTGTTCAAGTTTACCAATCTTGCAACCGCGTTCACCAAAGCCTTTATTACTGTTGGGAGCAAGAATACGTTCCTGCTGATAACGTATTGGTATGCAGGTATTCTGAACTACTTCATCCCATCCGGGGGTTCGGAGTGGGCAGTTACCGCACCGTACCTTATACCCGCGGGAGATGCGCTCGGCGTTGAGGCATCAAGGCTGGTTGTTGCATACGCTTGGGGTGACATGATGACGGACATGATTCAACCCTTCTGGGCGATTGCGATGCTTGCTATCGTTAAACTGGAATTCAGAGAGATTATGGGGCGCTTACTACTCGTTTTCTTTGTATATTTTGGGGTAACATCGGCGGCATTTTTCGTGTGGCCCCTGTTATAAAGTGGCAGAATATGTGACGCGAGTTGGGGGCTGCCCTTGGAGACAATAGAATCGGCAAGATATGCTGACATAACAGTGAACAATTCTTTTGGTATTGCTATTCTCAAGCCCCGTGGAGGGTTTAACAATGACAAGACGTTTCGATTTTCTTTGGTTGTTTGTACTACTTCTACTTCTTCCAGGTGACGGCTATGCCCCCTGTGTTGTGTTTACGCCACCCGAGCAGCAATTAAACGGTACCGGACAACGTGCGTTCATTGCGTATGATCCGCAGACACAGCAGGTTGACCTCGTTCCCAGTATCAATATCAGCGGTGAAGCAACAGAATTCGGTATCGTCATCCCGACACCGTCCATCCCGAAACTTGACACAGTTGATCGGCGGATCTTTAGAGAGTTGGATGATGTAACAATGCCCGTGACCCGATGGCGCGGAGGCGGTGGATCTTCGGGCTGTAACGTTTTCACAACGGCGGACAGCGACGATAGTCTTGTATTTGATAGTGCTGCCGAGGATGGTGTTACCGTCATCTCTGAGCAGACCGTAGGGGCTTTTGATACGGTTATCCTCACCGCCGACAATCCGATGGCATTAACCGATTGGCTTGACGAGCACGGTTATCACCATTCTATTGACGACAATGCGATACTGCAAAGTTACATTGATCAGAGATGGGTATTCACTGCCATGCGACTTAACGTTGAGTTTGAAGGTGGTGGACGTCGCCCTGCCCGCTTTTTCGACCAACCTATCGATCCAATTTTATTGACATATAGGGCAGAGCGGTTAATCTACCCGTTGCGTCTAACCTCGATCAGTTCACGGGAGGGGACGGATGTTACCGTATATGTTCTTACTCCAGACAAGATGCACTTTCCGGGCGCGAGGGTTGAGTACGCCAACCGAGTTACCGATGACGAGCGCGATGCGATTCGTCTGCGGCACCCGACCTTTGGCAGCTTCATCGGAGAATCGCGCTACCTAACCCGCTTACGTCGTAGCTTCGCCCGCACCGAAATGAGTGCAGATTTTGAGTTAGTTCGCCATCAGGATAGCGAGGAATTTCGCCGCGTCCGATATATGGGGCTAACTTTTCTTCCCGATCTCCTACTGCTCGGATTGATGATAGTTGGCTACTTCGCATGGAGACGAATATGGCCGCTAAGACGTTGGTCACAAGCTGAAGCGACCAAATCAAAGGAGATTAAATGAATGGATTCCCAACGTCGTAGATTCGTTGCATTTTTCGGATTTGTATCTATCGTTCTCCTTTTTCCGTCTGTTTCGTCTGCGAAGTTTCGGGAGGGATTTGGATTATATGCGGGGTTTCATAGCCCATCGGAGTCCAGTACCGATAGCATCTACGGAAGCGTACCTATGTTCGGGGCAAAGTATAAACTCGCAGTTTCGACTCACACGGGATTGGCAGCATCAATCAGTTTGCATCGGAAAAAGGGAGATCCGTACAACGATAATACCTTCGTTAACACGGATTCCTCATCCAGTTTGACGTTTGCCCCGGTTGAAATGAGTTATATTATTAACCTCATATCAAACCTGCCCGAAACGGACCGACGGGTTCACAGTTTGTATATCGGTGTAGGCGTCAATCATATTTGGACTCGTGAAGAGACACCCGGATCGCCCCTTGCAACGGGGGCTGCCTTTGGCAGTCAGGTTTTGGCGGGTACTACCTTCTCAATATCGAAGAACTTCGTTTTGGGCTTAGAGTTCAAACATCTGAGAAACCGACCGCTCATGAAATTGGATTCGGGTCGCAACTATCGTGTACAACTCGACGGCACGCAGGCTCAAATGACATTTGTGTGGCACTTCGGGAAGTTGGTTGCGGACTCCAATACCAATTAAAGCATCTCCAATCGCAACTGCGCCCTGATCCTTCGGGGGTGCCTGTCGGTCGTAACCGGGACAAGCACAATCGTCGTTTAACAGAAAAGGAATATTATGCCTAAAATCATCGTCGCCAATTATTTCCAAGAAACCAATTCGTTCCATCCAAACCCCACGACGTATGAGGATTTTAATGTCCACTTCGGTCGGGATTTATTTGAGGCAGGTCGTGAGGATATCAACGGTGCGCTGAATATTTTCTCTCAGCGGTCCGACTTGGAGATTGTGCCCACTTATGGTGCGAGCATGGGTGCGGGCGGCACAATTACCCATGAATGTTTTGAGCGAACCACCGGAGAGTGCTTAGAGGCGATTGAGAAGAACAGTGCTGGAGCAGATGCCCTGTTTTTCGCTCTGCACGGGGCGATGGCTGCCGAGATAGAGAAGGATCCCGAAGGCTACATCCTTGAAGAGACCCGTAAGATCTTGGGACCGGATATCCCTATCGTTATCTCTCTCGATATGCACGGCACCGTCACCCGACGTATGTTGGAGTTTATCGACGGTGCCGCTATTCTGCACACCTATCCACATATCGACTGGTATCAGTTGGGGGAACGGACGGCTACAATGCTACTCAGTATCCTTGATGGTGCGAAGCCGGTTATCGGGAGTGTGTACACGCCCACCATGGTCCGGGGCGACGAACTCAAGACCGCAACCGGTGTGCACGGCACCTTCATCCGGCACCTTGAGCGGCTCGAAGAACGGGACGATGTGTTGGCTGCGGGCATCATGCTGGGCCATCCACCCACGGACTGCCCGGAGCAGGGATCGCGGATCATCATCGTTACCGATAATAACAGAAAATTGGCTGAACGGGAAGCGATGCGAATCGGTCAAAACTTCTGGGATATGCGCGAGCGGATGCAGTGCGTGCTGCACAGTGTGGAGGCGGCGATCGAAAACGCGAAGAAAGCGGATGGACCGGTTGTTTTTTCCGACGCTGCCGATGCTACAAGTTCTGGCGCGCCCGGCACCAGCAACGCTATCTTAAAAGGGTTTTTGGAGAGCGACTACACGGGACGGGTTCTTTTTCCTATCCGAGATGAACCGGCGATCAAGCAGGCTATGGAGGCGGGTTTAGGCAGCATCATCACCCTACCGATCGGCGGCACGAGGGATCCCCGTTTTACCCCGATAGATGTAGAGGTCACAGTGGAAGCCCTTGCCATAAGAGACAATATACCGATAGCCGTTCTCAGGGCTGGCAACATCACCATCGTCGCCGCTACCCAAGGCGGTATCCTGTGCGATCGATGGATGTATCCCGCTGTTGGTCAAGACCCAAAGACTTTTGATGTTATTATCCAGAAATTGCCGCATACGCCCTATGAATTCTATGACGAATGGGCTGTTCGAAACATGACGATAGACGTGCCGGGCGCAGCGAGTCCCAATATTAAGACATTAGGTCACAAAATTGTCCCGCGACCGATTTATCCACTTGATGAAGATATGTCCTTTACACCGCAGGTCGAGATATTCGATTAGCGGATCGCGGCAAAGATGGGTCGGCATGTGCAATTTTATTGCGATTCTCTGATCAACTCATGTTATAATCTTTCTCAAAATCCAATATGGCTCGGATTACTTTAACAGGGGAGGGACCATAAATGGTAGACGACAGCAGAGAAGAACACCGAATGATCATTTTTGGGAATGATAGTGACCCCGTCCAAGAACACTTAATTCGAGAAGACGGTGCAGACGGAGGGTTTTCTACACAAAACGGGATTTTGGAGCGGAAAATACACGCCGAATCCTATACGGTTACTCTATATGCGTTGTTGAAAGATTACGGTTTGATCCCTGTTTTTCGGATTAAGCCGAGAATACGATTCCGCCGGTTTAACTACGATAACCAAGCGTCGAGCGCACCGCTCCGCTACAACTTAAATGACATCGTTGATTTTGCCGAAGTGAAACGCGGTATTGAATCGGGTGAGCCTATCGATAATACGGTTCAAGAGGAGGTTTTCGGCGATGGCCCCTCGCTCGGAGACCTGTCCGATGATCCTGCGTTACAGTTGGTTTCCCAGCGAGATCTGTTTTTGCGGAACCCACCTTTTAAGACTAAGACAAAGGTTTTTGGCGGTGAGGACGGAGATGCGCACGGGATTCCAATCGGAAAATTCCTCGATGCACTAAACCATCCTGCACAAACCCAATCCATTTTTGAACCCTTTCCGCAGGGATCATCGTTCGCTGCGGATCTCTTGGAAGCGTTAGAACCTTTCCGTCACTTGGAATTTCAGTTTGGTATCTACTCCCGATACGAAAGGCGCGATTGTGTGCTGGCAGGTGATATCTCTAAAGCTGCGGGAGGATACCGCACCACTTTCGATCCGTGGACAGTATTGGGATATATCCACTCCGATGGTCAGATGCAGCAACTCCAAATCCTTGCCCATGAAAGAGGCACGCGATGGGAACATAAAATCATGATCGAGGATATGGAAGCACCTACGCTTGAGTTGATCTCTCAAAAGATACGCACATTACGCCAAGATAAACTCATTGGTCGAGTTTTGTCCAAAAGTCAGACCGGCTTATCGCTCCTATCAAACACACAAGAGGCGCGGGTCAATGCAACAAATGATCTGTTTGTCGATTACGAGCTAAAGGTGGAAGTGCCCATTCCAAACGATCGGTACGCAGACATTGAATGCCGAAGAAGATTACGCAGCATTTTTAACTCGAACGGTCGGTACCAGCTCCATCCGCTTAATAAGGATATTATTGAAAGGCATCTCAACCTTGCGAAAGGCCTCAGGAGTGGCGTGATGTACACCTTAGACAACGTCTATTTGATGCAGGGACCCGCTCCGCAAAGGGTCAAAGCGGCGGATCTGTTCATCACAAGGACCCCGATTCGTGAAAGGGTCGTTATGCGGTCAGCAAAGGACCTAAGAGAACGGATGCCAACAAATGGATTTGAGAAGTGCTGGAATGAGTCCATTGATGAGGTAGGATATACGATTGTGAACAACGCAAGCGGCAGATGCTATACCGTCAGTTACGGTAGGAGAAAAACCGGAAATATCCTCGATGGCAAGGTTACAAGGCAACCCTCAGAACATTATCTCTCGATCAAATATCTGGGGATTACTCCTGACCGTTACGGAGATTTTATCTCTAAGACCTCCACAGGTGCTACAAGGAAAAGGAATGTTCCACCGCGGGTGATGTTTGGTATGATGTCCACAAGGGAAGATAAAGTCCTTCAGGAGATGAAGAGCCTGCTAAGGCATCTTAGAAGTAAAGGATCGGTCTGAGATGACACTGATCTCCCCCAAGGGGTCAAGTCATTGTGCACATGGGAGCGGACGAGCCGATGATTGAGATTTGCGGAACAGGCCACATCTACCGGAACCCGAAACCACATCTGCGCGCTCGACATGCGTGGCATCCAACGTTGGTGGTTATTGATCCGAACGAGCTAATTGCCGCGTTTGACATCGGTGAGGCGGTTGAGAGTTTGGACTACCGGACTTATATCAGCCGCAGCCGTGACGGTGGGCAGACTTGGGACGCCCCGGCACCGATCTACCCCGATAATCTGATTCAGCATCCGACGCGACGCACTACCCATATTTCAAGACCGAAACGGATGTCGAACGGCGAATTGATCGGATTCACCGCCCGCTTTTACCGTGACGATCCCGAACAGGGTATCTGGAATCCGGACACGACCGGCTTAGTTGAGATGGATTTGATGGTAGCGCGAAGTCCCGATGACGGTCGGACCTGGAACCAACCCCACCACATTGCACCACCACTAATAGGGCAACCCTTTGAGGTCTGTCATAACATTGTCGAGTTATCGGACGGCAGATGGTTGGCTCCGGTATCGTGCCTGCGGTGTTGGGATGGCGCAGCTCCCAACGGTCTGAAGGTTATCGGGATGGTTTCTGACGATCAAGGGGAGACTTGGTCCACCTGCATGGACATCCTTGATGATTTCGCCAACGGGGTTATCCATTTTGAGCAATCGGTTGTGCAGTTGGCGGATGGACGACTACTCGCTGTCGGTTGGGCGTTTGATGAGCGTAGCGGCAAGACCAAAGCGGTCAACTATGCTGTTAGCAACGACGGCAAGACGTTTTCCACTCCGCCACGTCCGACAGGCTTGGATGGGGAGACCAGTAAGCTTTTGGCGCTGCCGGATGGACGTGTCGTTTGTGTCTACCGCGGTATTGATCCACCGGGTTTGTGCGGTACGATTGTCCATCTTGATGGAGAGGAATGGCAGCACGAGGAACCGCAGGTCCTATGGCAGGGCGAAAGACTCACGAAGATGTTCGGGGAAGCGACCGCAACGGAAGAGCTGCGATCGCTCAAACTCGGCTGCCCTAACGTTGCTTTGTTACCCGATGGCGATGTGCTGGTTGCGTTCTGGTGTCACGAGGATGAGGTCTACAACATCCGCTGGGTACGCGTTGCGGTCAGTTGAGGTTGGCGGGGTGTGTTATCATTATTCCTACTCTAACAGGACTTCCGCATTTCAAGGAACAGCGATCGTTAATAAATGGTGTGTTGGATAATATTATGTAGGACTTACGCAGTTGAACGCTCAAAACCACCCGCCTCTATCCCCCCGCAAGTTGAGCCAAGCGAAATCCCGCCTGCCTGCTCACGGGACGGAGCCTGGTCTCGTGTTTTCATCCTGCCTGCCTGCTCTCGCTTCTTAGTCCCGATTCATCGGGGGCTTGTCGGAGTCCCGCCTGCCTGCTCCCGGCTTGTCGGAGTCCCGATTTATCGGGGATTTATCGGAGATTCTCTCGGACTTGCCCCGCGCCAATTGTGCTGAGATGCGTAAGTCCTAATTTTCTTGTTTTTTTCATGAAGCTATGCTAAATTAGATCACATGTTATGCTGATATGTCAGTATGTGTCAATAAATTTTTCGGTTCATATAAAAGAAAAGTGCAACTATAAACCATAAGTCTCCACGAATTTATTATTATAACGCAAGTTGCTAGTGTTAAAACCCCAGCGGTTTGAGATTAAGATTGGGTGCTTTTAGCTTTCGCTCCAGTTGCTTTGAATCCTGCCTGTCCCGATTCATCGGGGATTTATCAGGGCGGACATGATGGGTGATGAGTATTTACCCAAGCACGTAACAGCGTCGTATTTAGCCCCAGCGGGGCGACATGTTTATAGCACATCGATAAACCAATACCCCCAAGCCCCAGTTGCTTTGAATCCCGATTTATCGGGGCGGGGCGACATGTGCAACTCGCGTTATCTTAATTACGTTTCACGTTTTACCCTTCACCTGTGGGGCGGCGATAAATCGCCGAACTACAAAGATAACCCGCAACTTACGTTAATAAAGGATCTCAATTTAATGAAAAAAGAATTTCTCCGTTTCACCTTATATGCGATAATAATTTATCTCATCTGTGGCACACTCAACCCCGCCGTTGCCGCTACCCATCCATTGGCGAGAAACGGGACACATTTTTGCGGTGTCAGCGATGGTTGGGCGAACAAACGGCATTCGGATCAATACCCCAATCGCAATTATGCCCGCACTACTGCGGCGAACTTGAACGTCGGTGAACCGCGCACAGTGCGGATGATCTACTTTCTCCCTAACGACCGCCCGTATAGCGCTGATGTGGTACAACGGATGAAAGATGAGATTCTCAACATTCAGACCTTCTATGCTGAACAGATGGACGCACACGGCTACGGACGGAGAACCTTCCGCGTGGAGACCGACCCCCAAGGCGCACCGAAAGTGCACCGCATGGATGGGAAACACCCCGATAGCTATTACCTTGATGATACATCAACTACAGTGCGCGACGAGGTTGAAGAGGCGTTTGACCTTAATGCGAACGTCTACCTCATCGTCATCGACAATAGCATAAATGCAATTGGTCTGGCTGATGGACGGGTTGTCAGCGGTGTCGGAGGCAGAGATGAAAAAAATGGTGGAGGTGCGTGGGTGGATGGTGGATTTAGCTTCGAAACGGCGGCACATGAACTGGGACACGCCTTCGGATTGCAACACGATTTCAGGGATGGTGCATACGTGATGTCGTATGGGGGGCATCGCGCCCTATGGAGGGTGGAGGATCGGTTGTCCGCATGTAGTGCCGAATATTTGTCCGTGCATCCCTACTTCAACCCCAATATCCCAATTGAAATGGAGGAGTCGCCAACAATCGAACTGATCTCGCCCCGTTCCTATCCGGCGAGTTCGCAGAGCCTTCCGGTTCGACTCAGAGTCAGCGATCCAGATGGGCTTCACCAAGTGATCTTACACGCTGCACAACCCGACAATAGATGGTCGGTGAAGTCGTGTCGTGGATTTTCGGGTGAAAAATCAGCAATCATTGAATTTGATTATGATGGTGTAATCCCATCTGCTCACCAACCATCTTACAGCATACGCACGAGTCTTTTGGATCCTCTTATTCATCCAATTGTTATTGAAGCCGTTGATGTGAATGGGGATGTAGACTCGTCAATGTGGGGTGGAGGTTTTCGGTTTGTGTTGCTATCTGAAACGCTTCAACCGCTGACGAAAATCTCAGGCGATAATCAGCACGGCTTACCCAACACACCGTTACCTGTCCCCTTTGTTGTTGAATTGCGGGATTTGAACGACGGTTTTGCGCGTAGGGAAGTTCCCATCACATTTACTGTCACTGTTGGCGGTGGTACACTCAGTGTCACAAGCACAATGACTGATGAAAAGGGCAGGGCAGAGAGTACACTCACGCTGGGGCCCAACTTCGGAACAAACATTGTTGAGGTGTACACTGAAGGGCACACGGTGACGTTCAATGCTGTGGCGGGGGCTCCGGCGGACATTCCTGACGCCAATCTCCGCGCTGCGATTGAGGATGCCCTCAATAAGGCACCGGGCACTCTGATTGCCCCGGCGGAGATTGCAACTATGAACCATCTTAATGCCAGCAACGCGAACATAAGCGATTTGACAGGACTTGAAACTGCAACCAACCTGACAAATTTGTTTCTTGATGCTGAGTCGATAGAGAATCGTAATATCAACAGTAATTCGGTGTCAGATCTCTCGCCTCTTTCGGGCTTAACCAACTTGGATTACCTGGGTCTTAGTAACAACAACATCTCGGACCTCTCAGGGTTATCGGGCTTAACCAAGTTGAGGGAGCTGTCTCTTGGTAACAACAACATCTCGGACCTCTCGCCGGTGGCAGGCTTAACCAACTTGAGTCTCCTGTCTCTTGGTAACAACAACATCTCGGACCTCTCGCCGGTGGCAGGCTTAACCAACTTGAGTCTCCTGATTCTTAGTAACAACAACATCTCGGATCTTTCGCCCTTAGTAGCAAATACAGGATTGGGGAGTGGAGACATAGTTGATGTGCGAGGAAATCCCCTAAACCGCGCATCAATAAAGACCCACATCCCCGCCCTCCAAAGCAGAGGGGTTGCAGTATGGTTCGACGACCGAACGCCTACGATATTATTGAATGTTTCAGGCGTGATTACCGCGTCAAATAACGTGATTATCGTTGAAGTAAGGGACAGTAACGGACGCGTACTTGAAGGGGTTCCGGTGACGTTTACTGTCACTTCAGGCGGTGGAACACTCAGTGTAACGAGCGCAATCACGGATGAAAAGGGCAGAGCACAGAGTACGCTCACACTAGGGCCTGATGGGGGTACGAATATAGTTCGTGCAAGTGTCGAAGGAATTTCTGAGTCGGTGACCTTCAGCGATGTTCAGGCAAACATCCCTGATTCCAATCTTCGCGCTGCCATTGAGGGGGCTTTGGGCAAAAAAGAGGGGGTGCCGATCGCTCCAGGGGAGATGGCAGCATTGACTCGCCTTGAAGCACCAAACGCCAATATCACTGATTTAACCGGGCTTGAGTTTGCAACCAACCTAACATATCTGGATCTTGGGTTCGATACAGAGGGGCGTCGGATTAACAGCAACTCCGTATCAAATCTATCGCCTTTGGTAGGCTTAACGCAACTGACATATCTGAATCTTTGGGGGAACAGTATCTCAGACATCTCACCTCTGGCAGGATTAACTAAACTGACACAACTGGAACTTTCCGACAATAGTATTTCGGATATATCGTCGGTGGCGGGACTAACCAATCTGACATATCTGGATCTTGACGGTAACAGCATCTCGGACATCTCCGGGGTATCAGAGTTAACCAATCTGACACGACTAGAGCTTGGGGGTAGTGGGGGTAGCAACCTCTCGGACCTTTCGCCTCTGGCTAACTTAACTAACCTAACAATACTGTGGCTTTATGGCAACAACATTTCGGATCTCTCGTCCTTGATAGATAATACAGGATTGGGGAGTGGAGATAAGGTTTATGTACAGAGCAATCCCTTGAGCTACCAATCCATCCACACCCATATTCCAACCCTCCAAAGCAGAGGGGTTACAGTTGAGTTTGACAACCGAGCCCATCCCGCACTTCTGAAAATCTCAGGCGATAATCAGAACGGCGCCTCCTTCGTATCATTGTCTCAACCATTTGTCGTTGAAGCACAGGACGCGAAAGGTTCTGCACTCGGGGGGATTTCGGTCACATTTGCCGTTGTCGCAGGCGGTGGTACGCTCAGCACTACAAGCACAAGGACTGGTCCCAACGGCAGGGCACAGAGCACACTCATATTGGGTCCAAATCTGGGAGCAAACACCGTTTCTGTGTCTGCCACCGGAATTGAGAGTCCAGCCACTTTTTACGCTATCGCTGATACCCTCCCCACCGAATTCCTCTGGTCAATACCACCCGGTATCAGTTTGATTCATGTCCCGTTGAGAGTCACTGCGATTAAGGGCGTGGAAACGACGGTTGCATCTATCTCTGAACTCTACGACGTTCTCGGCGGTGCAAATGCTGTCCAATTCCTCATCACCTATGACTCCCAAGCTCAGGACTGGCGCAGCTATTTCGGTGCTTCGGATACTTCCGCGGATGTGCGCTTAGCTAACGACACAGGAATTATCGCTAATTTGAAAGCGTCGGCATCGCTCCATCTAAGTGGCACCCCACTAAGAACAGGTGGAAGTGGTGCCATCAACTTGAACCAGGGGTTCAACCTTGTAGGACTGCCGTTGAGAGATCCAAGAATACAGCGTGTGAGCGACCTGCTTACACTTGAAGAGATTGGGGGCAATGTCCCTGTAATTATCCTCACCGATGGCGACACGTTCACGTTGGTCGGACGCGCGGGTGATCCGGGGGATATAGCAATCACCGGGGGACAAGGCTTTATCATGACCGCTCAACGGGCTGCAACAGTTACGCTCTCCGGTGATGGGTGGTATAATGCCGCTGACCCGTCTGCCGCACCGCAAGTGGCATTGAAGGGTATCGAAGTAAAGCACACCACTCCTGTGTTAGCGTTGAGAGGGGCAGTGGTTGACAAAGGAGCAGGCTTAAAGGTGCCAACCTTCCGGGTAACCGTAAAGAACCTATCAACTGGCAGAGCGGTCGCCACTGCTGCGACACCCGATGGGGCAGGTTATCAACTCACCGTCGTTGACATAGAGACAGGACGTGCAGCGACGGTTGGGGATCTTCTTGAAATTGTTGCCAAATCTCCAGATCCGTCAGTCGGTATACAACCGTTACGATATACCGTTACGGCTGAAGATGTGAAGCGGAGCTATATTCAGTTGCCGGCCCTGGTCGCCTACGAGATACCGGCGGAGACGGAATTGTTGTCCAACTACCCGAATCCGTTCAATCCGGAGACATGGATACCGTATCGGTTGGCGGAGGATACTTTCGTGACGTTGACCATCTATGACGGTAGCGGTAAGGTTGTCCGGGCGCTCGATGTTGGGCATCGGATTGCTGCGGTCTACGAGAATCGGTCAAAGGCAATCTATTGGGATGGAAGAAATGATGTGGGGGAACGGGTGGCGAGCGGTGTGTATTTCTATCACCTGTCCGCTGGCGATTATTCTGCCACGCGGCGGATGGTGATTTTGAAGTAGGGGCGGCACAAAGTAGTAGGCACATTGCTTTGAATCCCGCCTATCCCGATGAATCGGGAGTCCGTGCCGAGACCAGGCAGGCGGGATGTGCCACTTATCAGGGGGGACTTATGAACCAACGGCGTAAGTCCTAATTACGTTAGCAAGGAGAAAGAAATGAAGACACTCCAGCTTGTATTGAGCATAACGCTCGTTTTTGCCATGTATTTGAGTGCAGCAGATAGGGGAAAGGAGAAAGGCAAAGAGCCGAAAAGCAACGGTGCACATCCAGTTGAGCCACTTTTCAAGAATTCGATTGTATCCACCGAGTTCGACTTCATTACCTCCGCCGACCCCAATGCTTTTGAATCCCTCCGCTTTCTTGGCCAGGGAACGCGAGAAATGCCGGATAAGCGAAACAATGAACTGATGGCAAAGGACACTTTTATCTTTGAAGCCCGCTTTCGTGATGACAGTGAGGTGAAGATCTGGGCACATAGCGCATTCGGAAGCATGGAGGTGGCCGAACGCTATGCCCTCATGCTGTCTGGGCCTCTCGGTAAACTTCCAGAGTTGATGCGCAAAAAACTTTCACATGTTGTGATCCACAAAGGTGATCTGACCGCCTTTGCAGAGAGCGCTGGCCACTTCTTCGTTCTCTATTCGGAGAATATGGAAACACGCGTCCGCAATCACGATCTGGAGGAAACGGTGTTCCATGAATCGGTGCACGCCACACTTAGCTTGAAGCATAGCAAGAGCAAAGCATGGTTGTCGGCACAAAAAGCTGATGACGGTTTCATCACGCAGTATGCGGCTAGTAACCCCACACAGGAAGACCTGCCTGAGTCTGCCCTTTTTGCCTATACCGTGCTGAAACGCCCAGGTCGCCTACCCTCAGAGGTAGAGACATGGGTTCACGAGCACATACCAAATTGCCTCGCCTTTTTTCGGCGAATCTTTTCCGGGGTCGAGAAGGAGAAGGCAGAATCTGCAAACAGTCGCTAACAATATGCTGCACCGGAGCGGCCGATCCGGTGTGTTCTGAAGTCGTGAGTTTCGGGCAGTCACTACCCTTCCTCGTTACACACTTTAATCCAAATGTGAGCCATCAAGGATAACGCAGGTTGCTAGTTGTCCAGTCTGCTCGGCTTGGATAGGCGTATCCAAGTTGCTTTGAATCCCGATTTATCGGGGTCTCGGACTCTCCCCGATAAATCGGGACTCCGACAAGCCGAGAGCAGGCAGGCGGAACGGAGCCATCTTTGTAAATATGCAGTGGATTTGTCAATCCACTGCGAGTTGCTTTGAATCCCGATTTATCGGGGCGGTGATGGGGTGACTTTAGCGTTTATTCGCTCGGTTTGAGCCGTTTTCTTATAACTAGTAACTTAGGTAAGGATAAGGAACTGAGGTCCCACACAACATCCCTCACGAATATGATCGTCCCCCGGCATATATCCCATCAACAATAGCCTGATCCGTCCACATCTCCTGTGGTGTAATGAGCGGCGACGTTTTACCGAGTGCACAATCGATAAAATGAAGCGCTTCGGTGCGGGTTCGTACCCTCGGGTTATCCTCAAACGTGTCGGCGATGCCGGGGGCTACCTCCTCGGTCACATCCACATAATCGCCGTCCCGCCACGTCAATAACTGGAACGGCGACAATGAAGCGTACCCTTCGGTTCCCCACACATCGACGCCGTTATCCCTGGTTTTCGGGGGCGCCAGCCACATACTCTCGACCGACAATGTAACATCATCGGCAAAAGTAACATAGCCGCTCACCAAATCTTCCACATCGTAGGTGTCTCGAACCGCTTCCAGATCAGGAGGCAGCGTGGGGAGGTTGGCAAAACGTGCGCTTGCCCGACCTTCTACGGAGAGTAGGGGCGGACAACCGAGGAGCCAAACCCCCAGATCCAGTGTATGCACACCGGTGCTGGCGAGTGAGCCACCCCCGGATCGGGACTTGATGTAGTGTGGTCCCCAAACCGGAACGCTGCCTGCGTGTATCCAAGTGCGTGCAAAGCGGGGTGTTCCCAATCCTCCGCTGCGGATGAATTTATGCGCCGCCTGTGCATCCTTGCGGAACCGAAAATTATATCCGACCATCAGCATCCGATCTGCCCCCTCCGCTGCTTGAAGCATTGCTTCTGCGTCGGCGAGTGAGGGTGCCATCGGTTTGGCCGCCAACACGTGGGCACCGCTGTTAAGTGCGGCAATGGTCACGGTGGGGCGGATATCTGCCATCGTGCCAACCATGACCACATCGAGAGATTCTTTGTCAAACATCTCTTGGTAATCTGTGTAAGTTGCCGCGCGTGGTCGTTGGGGGTGCGCCTCGAACAGCTCACGTGCGACTGTTTCAGCGCGTTCTATATCGACATCGCACACCGCAGCCAGGTTGGCGTCTGGGTGATCGACTACGTTGTCTGAGTATGCGTGGCGCCCAAAGGAACCGCAGCCGACGACACCGACGCGCAATGGACGAGAACTGTTATTCATGCTGCCTCCTCATTGCCTCAAAATTTGGAAACTTGCGCCAAACTCGGGGCTGGTAATGATGATGAGTAACGCGAGATCTCTGTATGGTGCTACTGTTCCACCGAACCCGGCGCATCAAAGTAGCCGACCTCTGTCAGACGGTCAATCCAAGCTTGACGGGTTGAGCTGCGGTGCGGATTGGACATCCACTGTTTCGAGTATAGATACTGCCGTTTGGGATTGAATGCTTTGACCCCGGCTTGGGCGTTACCTTCACCCTGTTTACGAAGCGCTTCAAGTTCTTCGGGGTTCTTCGGATTTGTGTAATAGACAACCGTGCACATCCGGCGATCATTGCTGCCGCCGCACGATGCGTGCCACATACGAAGGTCAAACGCGACCACGTCTCCCGGTTCAGAAGCGAGCGCGGCACACGGTACTTGCTCCAACGGCAGTGCCCGGACACCATCGGCGAACCTGTCATCGTCAGGAAGCCGATGAGCGCTAGGAATTACACGCAACGCTCCTGTATTCCCGTCCACCGGTTCCAGATAAAACGCGAACTTCACGCCGTATTGATGAACCGTGCCGGTATCGCGGTGCCAGCGTGTGTCGCCGGTATAGCGGTTGGCGTCTGTGCCGATACCGAGCACATCGTCCCCGTATAACTGTTTAGCGACAGTCAAAAAACGGGGGTCTTCCATCAGGCTTGCAAAGAACGGCGTATCTTCGTCCGTCATCGGCGTCCAGTGGCGTTCTGTACCATCAAACGGTCTGTGCGCGTATTGCTCTGCCATGGTAGCGTCAAACTCTTTGCGGATCGTTGTGAGTTCATCGGCTGAGAACAGCTGCTTTAGTACCGTGTAGCCAAACGTCTTGTGGAAGTCGATTTGGTCTTCAGTAAGCCCTACTGTGTTAGTGGCCTGAGTCATGTGCGTATCTCCTTCCCTATGTTCCTTTCTATAGGTGAGCAGGGAAGGCAGATCTGCGTTCCCTACAATCTGAGGTTTGCCTAGGGAACCTCTACACCTAATGATGTTGCGGTTTCGGTAACGGACTGCCAAATATCTTCGGCAATCGGGATGCCATCACATTGACGGACGGCGCGTGTTCGAGCCTCTGGATCGCCGGGCATCAAGACCTCATCAAAGCCGGGTGCCGGTGGAATTGCCCGGACTCGGCATCCCATTTCATCAGCGCGATCTGCATAATCTGAGAACGGCTGGAACAGATCCGCTTTGAGAGCGATAAATGTGACGCCCTGATGCCGCATAATTGGACCGCCATGTTTTGGGTCAACAAAAGCATCCGCTCCTGTGAAGATTCGCCCAAGGAACTCTGTCGCCATCATCAGGGCGTAGCCCTTGTGTCCGCCGAACGGGACGTGCCCGCCTCCATTAACGAAATCATTCGCATCCGTGCTGGGGTTCCCATCTTTGTCAACGATACAGTTGGGCGGCAGCGGTTCCCCTCTCCGTTGCGCGTTGAGAACCTTGACACCGGAAACCGCCGCTGTTGCAAAGTCGAACATCATTTGTGGTCCATCGCCGGAGGGAAACCCCATCGCCAGTGGGTTGGTATGGAGAACCGTTTCTCTGCCACCGTAGGGAACAGTTGCTGGCTCTTCCTCAGAGTAACCGCCCGCCCAGACCATAGCGATCAGTCCTTCAGATGCCGCCATCTCCACATAGTGACCCAGTCGCCCGATATGGTCTGCTTGAACGAGTCCGACCACGGCGATATCATTCTCTTTTGCCTTTGTTATAGCGACTTTTATCGCGTATTTCGCCGCGACCTGACCGAAAGTCCAATTCCCTGTTACTTGGGCGCTTGTGGCGGTTTCGTTTAGAATCTCCGGATGGGCTGTTGCCACAATCTCACCGGATTGGGAGGATTCCACATAGCGTGGCAAA
Organism: Candidatus Poribacteria bacterium; assembly: GCA_965220385.1. GTDB lineage: Bacteria > Poribacteria > WGA-4E > WGA-4E > PCPOR2b > PCPOR2b. The sequence goes on from OZ244825.1 coordinate 6,120,871, forward strand.
TGCCAGATGCCGTGCGTGTCAACGCCGCTGAGATTTGCCAAAACCAGATGCTCTGCCACGTCCTCTGCGTTTTGCTCATCGGCACCTGCGGCTAATAAAGCGTTCTTGACCAGTTGATGAACTTCGTCCCCTGTTTTGATTATCATTGAACCCTCCTGCATTGTACTATTTGGACCTCCAGATTACCGATTTTTGGGATGAGGCTTACTCTACAAATTACTATAAGCTATACAACGTTCCGTACTTTGACCGCAGATAGTGGATATACGGTTCAATGCGTAACGGTCCTCCGGTAACGCGCTCAATAAGTTCAGGAGCGGTGTATTTGCTGCCGTGCTGATAGATATTTTCTTTGAGCCAGTCGTGCAAGGTGCCAAATTTTCCCGCCTCAATCTCGCTCGTAATCTCAGGGTGGGTCTCTAAAGCGGCCCCAAAAAACTGCGCCCCCAAGATATTGCCCAACGTGTACCCCTGAAAACCGCCGCCAATCCCGCCGGCATACCAATGAACATCTTGTAGCACCCCATCGCGGTCATCCGGCGGAACGATTCCAAAGTCCGCTTTGAACCGCTCATGCCACGCTTCAGGGAGATCTTTCACTGCCAGTTTCCCCTCCAGCAGATCGAGTTCAAAATCAAAGCGAAGCATGACGTGCAGGTTGTAAGTGACCTCATCGGCATCTGTGCGGATGAGTGAGCGTTCGACTTTGTTAATCGCACGGTAAAAGGTATCTATCGGCACATCCCCAAGCTGGTCTGGAAAGGTTGATTGGAGTCTCGGATAGAAAAAGTTCCAGAAGCCCCGGCTTCGTCCAACGACGTTTTCCCAGAGACGCGATTGGCTCTCATGCACCCCGGATGACGCCCCACCATCGAGGGGAAGGCCTTCATAGGCCGTGCAGGTCCCTTGTTCGTACAGGGCATGTCCTGCCTCGTGCGTCATGCTAAATAGCCCTTCACTCAGGTCATCGTCTTTTGTGCGGATAGTGATGCGGACATCGCCAATCGAGAATTTTGTCATGAACGGATGGTGGGTTTTGTCGCGTCGGCCGCGTTCAAAGTCATAGCCGAAACGTGTGATAACATCGTCGGCGAATTCCAGCTGTTGTTCCTCGGGGAAGGTTTGGCGCAGGCAACTATCGTCAGCGGTCGGTTGGGCGGTGATGGCACCTATAATCGGCACAAGTTGTTCGCGGAGTTCGGCAAAAAGGGGGCGAACGGTCGAGGCTTTCATGCCTTCATCGGAAAAATCGATTAAGGGATCGGCGATGTGTTCGTAGCCGGGAAAGAAATCGGCGAGTTGTCGGCTCAGGTCTAAGTTCTTTTCGAGATAAGGTTCCACAGCAGCGAAGTCGTTTTCCGGACGCGCTGTCGTCCAGACCTGATACGATTCGGCTGCGTGGTTCTGAAGCTCTGCCATGAACGATGAGGGCACTTTTGTAGCTTTCTCGTATCCGCGTCGTGCAACACGAATCAGGCTGGCATCGTCGGAATCGTAGGGCAGACTTTCCTCGTAAGGTTGTAAATCATCGAGGAATTTTCCAATTTTTGGATCGGTGAATTTCTCGTGCGCGAGGCGACTCAACGTGGCGAGTTGACGCCCCCGCGCAGCTGCACCGCCCGGTGGCATATAGGTGGCCTGGTCCCAGTGTAGGATCGACGCTGCTGATCCCAGGTCGTTAATTTCCATTAACAGTGTCTTGAGTTCTTGAAATTTGGATTCCAAATGCGTCTCCTTCTGACCTCTCGAATATCGGCGAGCGTGCCAAGCAAATTGCGAAAAAATCTATCCATGCGTTAATCAGGAATCTCCTCAAAAGGCAATTGCAGTTTTTCAAGAACCTCCAACTGATGGCGAGAAACGAGGTACAACTTTCCTTCCTCTTTTGACTTAAAACAGTGGACAGGTTCTTCAGTATCAAGAAGTGCACGCCAAGATTTTTCTTCTGAAGCAGGAAATAAACGGATAGTTGGCATAATTATCCCTCATTTATCCTGAAATTTTTACATCAGACATATCAGCAGTATCTTACCTGTTATTAACCTTTGGTGCTAGTTTCGTGAGAAACTCTTTTACATTGTTCAGGTTGCTTTGGATCCCGATTTATCGGGGAGTTCATTGGTTTATTAGTCGGTTGGCCAATTCATTCTTCTTATGTTCCACCGTTAGGATACACATGTCGCCCCTCTGGGGCTTTGGGGTATTTGTTCAGCCGCGTACTATAAACATGTCGCCCCTCTGGGGCTAAATGAACCGCTGAACCCATGTTTTTACGTTTCACGTCTCACGTTATCAACAGCTGCAAAATAGCGTCATTGGTATTAGTCTAGTGTCGTAAGTATCTTCTGCAAGAACCGTCCCGTATGCGATTCCTCTACCGTTACCACCTGTTCCGGTGTCCCCATGGCGATAACCTCTCCACCTTCGGCACCGCCTTCAGGACCTAAATCAATGATCCAATCGGCAGATTTTATCACGTCCATGTTGTGTTCAATGACGACGATCGTGTTACCCTTGTCTACCAAGCGGTTGAGCACTATCAGCAGCTTCTGTACATCGTCAAAATGTAGACCTGTCGTCGGTTCGTCCATGATGTAGATGGTTTTGCCGGTACTTCGCTTCGAGAGTTCGCGCGCCAGCTTGACACGTTGAGATTCGCCACCAGAGAGCGTCGTCGCCGACTGACCGAGTTCGATATAATCCAGACCGACATCGTATAACATCTGTAAGGGTCTATAGATGGTCGATATGCTTTGGAAATGTTCTAACGCTTCCTGTACTGTCATCTCCAGAATATCGGCGATATTTTTACCTTTGTAGCGGATCTGCAACGTTTCGTGGTTGTAGCCGGTGCCACCGCATGTTTCACACTTTACCCACACATCCGCGAGAAAGTGCATCTCAACCTTGTTGAAGCCGTGGCCACGACATGTCTCACACTGCCCTGTCTTCTGGTTGAAACTGAAGCGACGGGAATCGAAGCCGTGGACCTTGGCGTCCGGTAGATCGGCGAAGAGATAGCGAATCTTGGTGAACAGGTCGGTGTAGGTAGCTGGATTTGAGCGTGGGGTGTCCCCTATAGGCTGCTGGTCGATGTTAATTACTTTATCGAGATAATCCAACCCATGAATCATCCGATATTTTCCCGCTCGCATCCGCGTTCGATTGAGGTTAGACACAAGAACAGGATACAACGTCTCCTCAATCAACGAGCTCTTGCCAGAACCGGATACCCCCGTTACACATGCTAGCGTCCCCAACGGGATTTCGACATCGACCTTCCGAAGGTTGTTGGTTTGAACGCCCACCATCTCAAGCCATTCCCCTTTACCTGGGCGCCTCTGCGGGGGAACTTCAATCTTGAGTTTTCCTGTGAGATATCCACCTGTCAGCGAACTCTCGCTCCGCTGGATTTCAGTCGGCGACCCAGCGGCGACGATCTCACCGCCGAACTTCCCAGCGCGGGGACCGAAATCGAGAATATGGTCCGACGCCAACATGGTTTCCAAGTCGTGTTCAACGACCAAGACACTGTTACCAAGGTCTCGCAGTCCTTTTAGTGCATTCAGGAGCCGTTCTTGGTCTCGCTGGTGCAGCCCGATGCTCGGTTCATCGAGGATATAGGTAACGCCTGTGAGGCCGCTACCCAGTTGGCTTGCCAGACGGATGCGCTGCATCTCGCCGCCGGAGAGACTGGGCGCGGGTCGATCTAACGTCAGGTAATGCAGTCCAATATCGACCAGAAATTGGAGTCGCTGCTGAATCTCTTTGAGCAACGTTCCACCGATCTCTATCTGATGGGCAGACAAATCGAGACGTTCAAAGAAGTCGGCGGTCCTTCCAATCGGCATTGCTGTCGCTTCGGCAATGGTTTTTCCTCCTAACGTAACGCCTCTTGCCAAGGGCTGAATTCGCGTGCCCTCGCATTCCTGACAGGTGTACAGCCGATTCCCGATTGTCCCAATACCTTCACACGATGGACACTGGCCAATAGAACTGTTGAACGAGAAGTGACGCGGTGTGATTTCGGGGAAACTTAAACCGCACGGGACACAAGCGAAATGTTCGCTGAAAACGTGATGTGTGATCCCGCCTCCTCTGCCTGTTCGCTTCCCTTCATTTAACACTCCCACCGCCACGGTTCCACCGCTCTGCTGTGTTGCGGTTTCGACAGCTTCAGCTAAGCGCCCACGCTCATCGGGTTCGAGGGCGAGGCGATCGACTACAATTTTGACGTCGTGGCGGATGCTTTTTCCAATCTTTGGCGCCCGATCAATCGGGTGGATCGTTCCGTCAATTTCGACACGAGCATAACCGTCACGTTGTAGGCGCTGGAAGGCGTCGGGATAGTCCTCATTGGGTCGTAGCACTAAAGGGGATAAGACATAAAGCCGCCCTCCACTTGCCAATGCCACGATTTTGTCAACGATTTGCTGCACGGATTGGACGCTAATTTCTGACCCACACTGTGTACAGTGGGCGATTCCGGTTCGTGCGTAAAGCACCCGTAGATAGTCGTAAATCTCTGTAACTGTCCCGACCGTAGACCGCGGATTCTTGCTTGGCGCCTTCTGCTCTATCGCAATTGCTGGTGAGAGTCCCTCAATCTTTTCGACCTTCGGTTTTTCGAGTTGTCCTAAGAATTGCCGCGCGTAGGCTGAGAGGGATTCGATGTAGCGTCGTTGCCCTTCTGCATAGATGGTGTCCAATGCCAGCGATGATTTCCCTGAACCACTAACGCCGGTGAATGTAGTAAACTTTCGATGCGGGATGTCTACGTCGATGTTCTTCAGATTGTGTTCATGTGCGCCATGCACAGAGATATGTTTTTGACTGTTCGTGTTGGTCAATCCATAAGGGGCGGTGGATTCTTGTAGGACGGGCGACGTGCTGTGTATTGTGTATTGTGTACTACTGATCGAGGATTTTTGCATCTTTTCCAGCTTCAGTGTCGGCTTCAATGCGAGGCCGGTATGTGATTCTTCGACCGCTGCCACTTCTTCTGGTGTTCCCGTTGCGACGACATAGCCGCCCTCTTCACCCCCTTCAGGGCCAAGGTCAATCAGATAATCCGCTGTCTTTACTACCTCAAGGTTGTGTTCAATAACGACAACGGTATTGCCCGCATCAACAAGTTGGTGCAAGACTTCAAGAAGTTTTTTTACATCGTCGAAATGTAATCCGGTTGTCGGTTCATCGAGGATATAGAGGGTTTTGCCTGTGCTACGCTTAGCAAGTTCCCGCGCCAACTTAATCCGCTGTGCCTCACCGCCGGAGAGCGTTGGGGCAGGTTGTCCCAGCTTGATGTAATCGAGACCGACATCGTGTAGGGTTTGCAGAATCTTCGCAATTTTTGGTACATTCGCAAAGTGTTCTAAAGCCTCCTGTACATCCATATTGAGCACATCTGAGATACTCGCGTCCCTGTATTCGACCTGTAACGTTTCGTCGTTGTATCGTTTCCCCTGACAAATATTGCACTTCACCCAAACATCGGCTATAAAGTGCATTTCGATTCGTCTCGCGCCGTTGCCTTCACAGGCCTCACATCGACCGCCTTTAACGTTGAAACTGAAACGCCCCTGCTTATAACCGCGCACTTTGGCCTCAGACATCTCGGCGTAAAGGGCACGGATCTGATCGAACACTTTGGTATACGTGGCAGGATTTGACCGCGGCGTCCGTCCAATAGGGGATTGATCGATGTCAATAATTTTATCAATGACTTCGTCAACCGGAGATGTAGATTCGCAGTATGTATCGTCGCCTGTGTGTTCTTCCTCTGTAGCGATTGCCTGTATGAGATCGTACTCCCCCGGCTGCGCCTGTGCCTTCATCAAGTCTCGCGCGAGCGCTTCATGCAGAATGTCGTTGATAAGTGAGCTTTTGCCGGAACCGCTGACACCGGTCACGCAGGTGAAAATTCCGAGCGGAATTCGCACATCAATGTCTTTGAGATTGTTATGGCGTGCCCCGCAGATCTCAATCCACTGATTACCGATTGGGCGACGGTCGGTAGGAATTTCGATCTGTTGTTCGCCACGAAGATATTGCGCTGTCAGGGAGGATGAATCCTTGGCGACCTCTTGGGGTGTGCCGATTGCTGCAATTTCGCCGCCTTTGATTCCCGGTCCCGGTCCAAAATCAACAATCATATCCCCCGCCCGCATGGTATCTTCGTCGTGCTCGACAACGATTACCGTGTTACCTTGGTCTCGGAGGTGCTTGAGGGTCGTTAGGAGATGCAGGTTATCGCGCGGGTGCAGACCAATACTCGGTTCATCGAGGACGTAGACTACCCCTCGCAGACCTGCCCCAATCTGACTGGCTAACCGGATCCGTTGCGCTTCGCCGCCGGAAAGTGTCGGTGCCGTTCGGTCTAAGGTAAGATAATGCAACCCAACGTTCATCAAGAACCTGAGTCGCCCTTGAATCTCTTTCAGCAGGTCAGTTGCAATGAATGCCTCACGTTCCGGCAATTGGAGCTTTTCGAAGAACCTAAAACAATCTCCCACCGCCATTTCGACGACATCAAGGATGGACTGCCCATCAATTGTCACAGCCTTTACTTCTGGTTTTAGCCGCGTCCCATTGCAATCTGGACATGTACCAGAAACCATGTATTTGCCGTAGTAACGTTTCACAAGTTCTGAAGTGGCTTGGAAATACTTTCGTTCCTCGGGCGGGATCACCCCCTCAAATGCGGCTTGGTACTTATAGCGGCGGTTGCGGCGGGAGCGATAAACGAAAGGAATCTCCTCTTTTCCAGTCCCATAAAGAATAGCTTGTTGATGCGCCTCGTCCAACTGTTCCCACGGTGTATCAAGATGAAAACCGAAGTGCGCTGCCAAACTCTCGGCGTGATGTCGCGTTTGTAGTGTGCCGAGTTGCCCCCAAAAAACAATTGCTCCCTCGCGGATCGATTGCGTTGGGTCAGGGACCACCAGGTCGGGATTCATCTTCGTTAGTGTTCCGAGCCCTTTGCAAGTTGGGCACATTCCGGCGGGGCTATTGAAGGAGAAATTTCGCGGGGCAGGGGGTTCGTAGCTGATATTGCATTGCACACAGGTGTAGTCCACCCCGAACAAGAGGTCCTCCTCACCTGGTTCCCCATCGACGATGTTCACAATTAGGCGTCCCTCTCCCATGCGGAGCGCGGTTTCAACCGATTCTGCAACACGGCTGCGAATATCAGACTTGATAACGATTCGGTCAACGACAATTTCAATGTTATGTCGCTGATTACGGTCAAGTTGAATTTCAGCGGGTAGGTCATAGATCTGTCCATCGATTCGGGCACGAACAAACCCCGCTTTAAGGGCGTCTTCAAGGTGTTCACGATACTCTCCGCGGCGCCCACTGACAATTGGTGCAAGGATTATGATGCGGCTCCCCTCTGGCAGGTTGGTTATTTGGTCGACGATCGCCGCCGCTGTTTGGGCACCGACCGGCGCACCACACTTTAGACAGTGCGGCGTGCCCACACGCGCAAACAGAACTCGCAGGTAGTCATAGATCTCCGTGATTGTTGCGACCGTGGAGCGTGGGTTATTCCCACCCGACTTCTGATCGATCGAGATGGATGGGGAGAGCCCACCGATAAAGTCAACATCGGGTTTTTCTAATTGTCCAAGGAATTGGCGAGCATAAGCGGAGAGGGATTCAATGTAGCGGCGTTGACCTTCAGCGTAAACTGTATCGAATGCCAGCGATGATTTTCCGGAGCCGCTGACACCGGTGAATATGATGAGTTTGTCTTTGGGGAGTTTGAGATCGATATTCCTGAGATTATGTTCGCGTGCACCGCGGATATCAATGAATTCTTCCGGCATTGAATTTCCTTTGACTGAAGGGCTTTCCGTGATTAGAGGTGATTCGACCTATCTGGCGAGATTCTGCGTGCGAATGTCTGTTCAAACTTGAGTGGTTGGTAAAGTCCCATTTTACCATAGATTTCAGGCATCGACAACACCCTTTCTCGCGACAGAGGGAAGGGCAGCGGGTAGGGAGACACTGAAGCGGCATTGAGGACATTTCCTCATAATTTCATACTTTCTAATATAGCACATATACGTTAAGTGGTCAAGGGAAAATTTAGGGACAAAAAAGCCTCATCCCGATTGTGCAAGACAAGGCTTTGATGGCGTTACGCGAGATCATAGTTTCTGTTTGGTGATGGGGGCATATCCCGGTCAGCGCGAAGGGGTGCTACTAAGAAGGAAAACTACTCGTTTCCGCGCGGTAGATTTAGGATTAGAAGTAAGATCTGCCAAGCGAGTTTCCGACACCGAAGGAGTCGTAAGGTACACCGGCTGGCAGGGTACGGAATCCCCATGTATCCGTTGTGGCGTCATAGCCAACTCCAACCGAGGCAGCGGGTTCGGCAATCAGGTTAATCTGAAAGGTGAAATCTTGTCGCACGTTATCGAAGGGAGGTTCCCGCTTAATCCCGATGCGGTGCCATCGGATTGTCATATTCCAATTGTGCAAGTTTCGCCGGAACGTTATGCTTTGTGAATAGAACTGTTTTTCGATCCAGTCGTAATTGACGCTGAGGTTCAATTCGAATAGATGGCTTGGGCGAATCCGTAGACTACCCGTGAGGCTTCGGAAGGCGCGTTGTGTCCTTTTGTTGAAGGCATTTCCGAACGTGAAGTTCCATTTTTCGCGGCGGTAACTGACATTAGATCGGAAACCGACCTGCTTGAGTCGTTTCCCATCGTAGCGCGATTCATTCGGATCATGTGTCGACGTGAACGTGATATTCAGGTTTCGGCTCGCCAGTGGAACTATCGTCATTCTGCTTTCAATCGGTACGTACCGACGTTCACCCAACGCCTCAAATTTGGTAAAATCCGCCGCAATTCGCGTATTAAAATGAAGCACACGAAGCGCAGATCTGCTGCCGCGAGTTTTAACTTCAATACTGGTATCGAAGTTATAAGAGAGATTTTTCCTTTCAAAGAAGTAGACACTGGGCCCAAAGGGATAGAGTTGGGGGGCGTCTTCTCTGTCGACGGGCGGTGAGTAATCAAACGATACCCTTGAGTTGATTTGGTGGCGCATTCGGCGTGCACCCGGAATGAAACTGATGTCATAGATCCGAAACAGTAGATTACTGGCAGACAGCCGTGAGCTGTATATACTCCGGAAAATATTCTGGTTTCCTTCTCGGTCTTTGTCATGCCAGATAAGGTTGGTGTCGAAATCCATGTCGAGGCGCAACTCGCGATTTGGGATTATTTGTAGGACCGATTGTTTACGGAGATCAAAACCGAGATCCATTGTTTGCAGGTAGATGTTCTCCTCGTCTCGAAATCGTTCACGGAAAAAATTGCCGAAATTCGTATCCAGATCAAAACTGATGTTATCAAACGTTGGAATGGCAAGCATCGAAAGGATTGGGAGATCGGTGTGCAGTGCTTCGGAAATTTTGGTCAGACGCGAATTGATAGTCTTGAAAACAGGCAGGCCATCTAAGCGCATACGCGAAAACGAAAGTTCAAGCGCGGGTAACTTTTGCAGGTTTGTTGTTCCTTCTTCACTAAGGTTTAAGGTGTGGTTAACCTGCAACCGTCCTAAGAACTCTCCGAGTGTCTTGTACGAAAATTTTAGGTTTCCGTCTTGGTCTTTATCCTCATGATCCAGTCCAGAAAAGGCATTTCCCCATGTGAGCACACCAAAAGAATTAACCGCCGATTCATTGATTCCGAATCCCTCCTCTTCAAATTCTCTGGCGCGCCACGCTACACGCCCCACAAAACTCACGGGCCGTCGCGATCTTGCTCGGCTATCCCAAGGGGTGTAGAAGGTGTGTCGGTGTCCCCATCGCATGTTCCATCGCCGTCCAGTTTTGAACGGACTTCGGCGATCGTAAGAAAATTCATCGTTGGTATAGAAGTAAAGGTCCCCTCTGTAAGTGCGCCTTTTATCGATCTTAATCAGGCGATACCCTTTGCGGGTATTGATTATTCCGGTATGATCACCGCTGTAGAGTCGTTGTGCTTGCGAGTGGATTACGGTTGGCATCTCCCACTTTCCTCGATAATCGTATTTCTGGTAGACCTGTAGCGGTTCCTCTTCCGCTACTCTTTCGAGCAATTCCGCCGTCTCATCGTCTTCAGTTTTATCAGGCTCCCGAACGATCGGCGTACTATCCTCTTCCGCGCTTATATTGCGATCCCCATCGCTCTGTTTATCAGTTGCCTCTTTTGGTTGTTCTATTTCACTGTCTTCTCTCATTGGTGGTTCCCCGAATTCCGCTTCCATCGCTGCCCACTCTATTTCAAACTGACGCGCGATTTCTTCAAAGGTCGGGGTCGGTTCCTTTTCGATTAATTCAAAGATGTAGGTCCCTCGCTCGGTGTTGACGGGCCACGTTACTGCTCCGGGTCCTTCTAGCCGACTTACGGGGTGTTTCCAACGCCGATCCATTTCATTCAGCAGGAACCCTGCGCCGTCGTTAGCTTCGGAGATTTCAACCTCCTCGTATTGTCCTGCCAGTTGTTCAAGTGTCTCTCCTGCCTCTGCGCGTTCTTGGATTTCCTTTGCAGTGCTTTGGATTGTGTTGCGGGTTTCTTGACTCGGTTCAATCGCTATATCAATTCGGCTGATCTGGAATTCTCGTTCGCCGTATACATCAAGCACATGATCAACCTTCAAGATGTGGAAACCAGATTCCGTCCTGAGAACCGGTGTAATTTCCCCCGGCTCTAGTTGAAAAACCGCTTCTTCGAGGATAGGGTCCAGTCGAAGTTCACCTTCTTCATCCCGTTCTCCAGGTACCAGAAAGCCCATATCGCCTCCCTGAAAGCGTGTTCCTTGATCAGTCGATTTCTCTTGTGCGATTGCTGCAAAATCTGCATCCGGTTCCTGTAATTGGGTATAAGTGTTATCTGCCTTTTCGCGAGCAGCGGCGATGTCTTCTTCGGAGATCTTATACTCCAGGAAGAGTTGTCGCAGCTTGTATCGGTCATACTCACCATCAAGACGGTCTGCTAACTCTTGTGCTTTCTCTTCTAATTTTGTCCGCTCACTTGGCGTTGCATTGGGAGGCAGCGGGACGATGATTTCTTGGATTTTGGCATCGTTTACCCGATATTTTCCGTCAAAACCGGCGCCACTTCCCCGACGACTGGAGTGATCAAACAGCAGGGCACCGTCATAGCGGAAGCGACGCGCAAGCGGTAAAATTACGCTCAGAAATACCCCTTGATGGCTATTTGTTCCGATTTTGACGATTACTTTTGCAATTTTGTCTTCTTGGCGCAAATCACGACGGTAGGCAGGAAAATAGAAGAGGGGAATGCCCCCAACTCTCAGGACAATATTTTTGGCAATCAACTCTCTGTTTACTTTGACAATAATCTGTGACGCGCTGAAGTAGTAATGGGGGTGTTTGAGGGAACATGTCGTCAGAGCACCACCACGGATATAGGATTCATCATCTTCGATCTTGAAAATTTCCGTACCACGGTAGTACCACGGGTCGCTGAATGTGAAGCCTTCACGAACAATTCCTTTTTTCGTCTCAAGGTTATAAACCAGCTCGTTTGCAAAAGTTTCTTCCTTTCCAACGAGTAGGTGTACGTTTCCCGCTGCGCGCATGACATTTTCATCGAAATCCGCCCAGATGTGATCTGCATAGAGTATGACTTCGTCATATTTGATTAATCCGTTGCCGTGAATCTGGATCAGATTTTGGTGGAAGGAAAGGTCGTCGCCTTTTGCGAGCAGGTTCCCTGCTTCAGGTGTCATGTTTTCCGGATCGAGCTTTCGACTGGCTTGGGCGGGTTCGTCAGGCGTAGGTGGATCTGTCGATGGTGAAGGCTCTGATGTTTCTTCAGGAGGTACTGTGGATGGAGCCTCAGTCGCATCGGTGGAAGTTTCGGGAGTGGGCGCATCTGCGATTGAGGAGGCTTCTGGTGGCGTCTCAGTTTGGACGCTGGGCACCTCTTCATCGGTAGTGGAAAGCGAGTCGGTTTGGGCGGATGATATGCCCACGGACAAAGTTAGGCTAAGCGTGAAAATCGCGACTGATAGGACACAGAGGCCGAGGCGGGATACATCGGGACCAAAACGTAAAACATGGCGTGTTTCCCGCAAAAATTGATCAAGGAATTGGAAGCAGGGAGGGGTAGGAAATCGGCTGGGCGATTTCTCTGCATTGCCTACAATCTCTTGCCATTTCCGTTTTTCCCTCCTCTCCATCCTATTTTCCCTCTGCTACGCTGTAATATCAACTATTCGAAAGCAATAGAGTCTATCCGAAAGTCAGATTTTTCTACCTCAATCCTCGCTGTCAAATAATTCCGATTTAACTTTTATGAAGGAATTTTCCTTAAGCAGATCTGTGTAGATTTGCCATTCCTCTTGGAACTTTTGCTGACGCAGCATCATTCGGATTTGGTCTTTTTCAACATCAATTAACTCAGGGGCAGCGCGGCTATCGATCTTAAAGATATGCACACCGTACGTCGTTTTGATCGGCGTACTATGTGATCCGATGGAGAGTTCTTCGATAATTTTTCGAGTGTCAGGATTTAATTCGCTGAGGGAGCGAATCCCGAGATCACCACCGTTGGCCTTTGTCTGTGCATCGTCGGAATATTGTCGTGCGAGCGTGTCGAAATCTTCACTCTGATTTAACCGCTGCAAGAGGCCATCTGCGCGTTCATAAGCGGCCTCAATCGCCTCCTCACTCGGCTTCAAACTGACAATGAGATGACGAAAAGCAACGATCTGCTCGTCTTTGCGCTCGACTTTGAAGAGATAAAGCCCATCATTGCCTTCAACCGGTTCGCTAATCTCGCCGGCGTTAAGCGCGGAAAGCGCATCACGGAAGGTATCCGAGAGGACGCTTATTTCTGATATGGGGAGTTCGTTCAATATTCCAACCCCTGCTTGTTTGTGCTCTGCGTCAGCGTAGGCTTGTGCAAGTTTCTCAAAATCTGATCCAGTCTCTAATTCTTGAAGAATCGTGTTGATTTTCCCGAGGGCGAGGGCTCGATCTGCCTCACTGGGCTTGAAAGCAACGAAGATGTGTCGAAGGTGGACGCTGTCCGTTTTAGTGGGCAATTGCGAACGGTTTTCTTCAAAAAACTTCTGTATGTCTGAATCCCGTATTTGCAACCTTGGGAGAATACGTTGCATGACGAGTCTATCCGCCATCAGGTTGCGTTTAGCCTGTTCACGGAAAGACATCAGCGTGTAACCTTCCTTCTTTAATGCTTGAGCAAGTTCCGCTTCAGTCTCAATCTTATACTGGTCTTTGAAGTTTTGCAGATATTGCTCAACTTCAGCCTCCGTGATTTCGATTTTTAGCGTTAATGCCGTCTCAACGAGAAGCATTTGACGGATCAACTGGTCGAGGAGCACGGTCCGCTCCTCCTCTGCCTTTTGCATTGCTTCGCGTTCACTGAATCGGTAAACTTGCTGAAGTTCCAGCCCTTTTTGCTTAACAACGCTATCGAGTTCCCACCGGGTGATCACATCTTCGTTGACATACGCGACGATCTGATCAAACCTTCGCGCGTCCACAGGATTGATCCCGCAATAAAAGATCAGTAGAATCAGCGCACAGAAGCGCAATATTTTCATTTGGGGACATACCTCCTTGGTTCAGGGATTGACGTTTTACTGTTCTGTTTCAGGCTCGGCAGAAACGTCACTCTCATCAGTCGATTCGGTTTCTGCTTCCTCTTCCGGCTCCGGTGTGTCAGGGATTCGATCTGCAAAAGTTTGGACATTCGCCTGTTCATGGAGTCGGATCAGCCAGTCGGTCATAAGTTCTTCACGCCTCTGGTTCTCGACATGTCTTTCCACATTGCGTCGTACACTATTTTCCTCAAGCGTTTGCTGGCGTTCCGGCTGGACCTCCTCCTTACGGAAAATTAGGTAATAGTGCTCCCCATCAAGTTCGACATGGAGAATCTCGTCGTTCATTTGACCGACTTCCAATTCAAATGCTGCATCGCTAAAAGGTTTTGCGCGCCGCGAATACATAGTGTCATCGAAAAAGTCGGTGTCGCCCGGGATTTCATTATTTGATCCTGGGCCAATTAACTCCCCATTTGCCGCGAGTTCCTTAGCAAGCTCAGCGATGTCTTCCCCATCTTTGATTCGTTGAAAGACCTCGTTTGCTCGCTCCTCATTTTGGAGGGTGATGCAGGTCAGTCGTACCTTTTCCGGCACGAGATAATCGCCTTTATTTTCTTCATAATAGGCCTGGTAATCTTCCTCGGTCAGCTTAATTTTTTCCTCTACTTCGATTTCTGTGATTCTGTCAACGAGCAGTTCATGGTAATAGTCCTGCACTTTTTTCAGAACCACAGGATCCTCGTTAAGTTTCTTATCCTTAGCAAGGCAAAGTATGAGACGGCTTTCCGCCATTAGATTCATATATTCCTCATACCCACCTTCTGCTTCCTGATACTGTGGTTGTTTGTAGCTAGGGAGTTCGCTTATCTCCTGGAGCATCTCTTCAAGCGTGATTTGGTGCTTTCCATCCCATTCAAATTCAGCGATTACAGTGCCTTCAGCCCCAGCTTTTCCACCGCAACCGTTCAACGAAATACTAATAACCGCGGCACCGACTAAGATGAAACCGATAATTCCTAATAACTTCACAGCTATACCTCCATAAAAAATTTTGCGTGATATATAGTTACCCAATTTTGATGACTATCTCCAGTCAACTTCTGTGCACGATAAGTCTGGTCCAGTTTGCGTTTCCCTACTGCTCAGATTGCTCATTTTCTGGATCTTCTTCCTCTTCGGGTGTCACCGGTGGAGGGAGCAGTTCTGGATACGTTGTGAGTTTAGCCTCTGCAGTAAGCACTTCCAGCCATTCAAGGATGCGCTTCCGCTTCAGCTCGCGTTTTAACGGATACTCAAGTCGAGGCTTAACCTCTTCAAAGGTCTGTTGGCGTTCTGGCTGGTGTTCTTCCTTTCGGAAAATCATATAATAGGTGGCCTCTTCGACGTCCTGCTCAAAAACTTCTTCGGTTATTTCACCAACTTCCATTGCAAAAACCGCGTCAACGAATGCCTGTGCTCTTGCAGAAATATCTCGAGTAAAGAGACCGGTGTCACCCGGATCATCCGGATTTGAACCCGGACCGGTCAATACACCTTTTTCTGAAAGTTCCTTCGCTGCATCAAAGATATCCTTACCGGCTTGAATCTCTTCCAGTGTTGTCTGTGCGAGCTCTTTATCGAATACCGTGACGCAGGTTGCTCGCACCTGTTCCTTATCTACATATGTATCTTTGTTTTCCTCATAATACTCTCGGAGTGCATCATCGTTGACGACAATTTTTTCGTCAACCTCGATTTCGGTCAAGCGTTCAACCATTAACTGGTGTTTATAGTCATCACCTCTTTTGAGGTACTCCTTATTTTTATCGAATCCTGCCTCATTTGCTGCGAGGAGCATCAGCTTTTGGTTAATCATGTCTTCAAGAAATATTAGCTTAGCGGCTTTGGATCGATAGTTTTTCTGTTTGTATTCCGGCAGCGCCGCAATTTCTGCATTAAGTGCTGCAAGCGAAATTTCGTGTGTACCGTTCCATTCGTAACGGGCTACAACAACTTGGCTCTCGTCCATCGGCCCAGCTACATCGTGCGATCCCGACGGATCGGGACTGCTCAAACCGATTGCCACAGCCACGACGAAAATTATCAATATTTTTTTCATTGTGTGTGTTGTTCCTTTCTGGTTAAAAAAGTAGGTTGCAAAGACACCGTCTTCGCAGTTAGTGGTATATTCATACTTATTCAAAATAACATGTATGCTGATAGGCGTGCCTCACAAGCACGCCTATGCAGCGCACATCACGTCTTACAGATCACATCAATGTATCCAATATACGCTTAAGCTCGGACAGGAGTGTTTTCCCCTGCACTTCTGTCATACGGATTGCCATGCGTGCGGGCGGTGTAATCGAGATTCGCCGATCTTTTTCAATCAGGCGGATCAGTTTGCGGGGATCAAGGCTTGTTTTTGCCTCGTCGAATGTTATCTTGACGATTTCTTCACCCGCGACGATTCCATCAACTCCGAGTTGTTGACTGATTTGTTTTAAGTCAGCGATTTCGAGGAGCATTTCAACCGGTTCGGGAATCTTTCCATACCGATCTACCATCTCCTCTTCAAGTTCTTTCCGATCTACTTCCGTTTCTAAGGCAGCGATCTTTTTGTAAAGCGCTACCTTCTGTCGACTGTCGGGGACATATTCATCGGGCAGATAGGCTTCAATAGGAAGGTTAATACGCGTTTCGACCTTCTCTTCGATTTCCTCACCCTTGAGTTTTTGTACTGCTTCTTCAACGAGTTTGCAGTACATATCGTAACCCACAGCGGTGATATGACCGTGCTGCTCTGAACCAAGAATATTGCCTGTTCCTCGGATCTCAAGGTCGCGGAGCGCAATCTTAAATCCAGAGCCGAGGTCGGTAAATTCTTCGATAACGCGTAGGCGTTTTTGTGCACCTTCCGTAATTGCCCAGCCTTGTGGATAAAACAGATAACCGTAAGCCTGATGCTGATCGCGACCAACCCGTCCGCGCAACTGGTAAAGTTGGGCCAATCCAAACGCGTCTGCGCGATTAATCAGGATTGTGTTGACGGTTGGAATATCCACGCCAGATTCGATAATCATGGTGCAAACCAGAACGTCATATTTGTGGCTGATGAATTCCAACATTACCTTTTCTAATTGGCGTTCAGGCATTTGCCCGTGTGCGATGCAGACTCTAGCGTGTGGAACGAGATCTTGGATTGTGGCGGCAATACTTGCGATACTCTGGACGCGGTTGTGAACAAAAAAGATCTGCCCGCCCCGTTCCATTTCTCGCAAAATTGCATCTCGAACTACGTCAGGATTATACTCCATGACGTACGTTTCAATCGGCAGGCGGTTTTCTGGAGGCGTATTAATGACACTGAAGTCGCGGATACCGACAAGAGACATATGAAGTGTACGCGGAATCGGCGTCGCTGTCAAGGTTAATACATCAACCGTCTGCTTCAGTTGTTTAATCTTTTCTTTATGTTTTACTCCGAAACGATGTTCCTCGTCAATCACGAGCAGACCGAGTTCCCGAAACTTAATATTTTTTGAGAGCAAGGCATGGGTGCCGATGACAATATCGATCGTTCCGTTTGCCATTCCCTCCACCACCATTTTCGTCTCTTTATCCGTTCGGAAGCGATTCAGCATTTCGACCTGAACGGGGAAAGGGGCGAAGCGCTCCTGAAATGTATTGAAGTGTTGCAGCGTAAGAATTGTGGTTGGAGCAAGGAGGGCCACCTGTTTTCCTGCCATCACTGCCTTGAACGCTGCACGAAGCGCCACCTCGGTCTTTCCGTATCCGACATCTCCGCAGATTAGCCGATCCATGGGTCGAGGCCGTTCCATATCCTGCTTGACCTCTTCGATCGCCTTCTGTTGGTCCGGGGTTTCTTCGTAAGGAAAGAGCACCTCAAACTCTTTCTGCCAAGGAGCATCCGCTGGGAAGGCATGACCCTGTCGGGATTCACGAATAGCATATAATTTCAGCAGTTCCTCCGCCATTTGCTCTATGGAGGCTTGCGCTTTGGCTTTGACCCGTTCCCATGACGTTCCACCGAGTTTGTCGAGACGTATTCTGCCGTCCTCTTGTCCACCAATATATTTCTGGACAAGATCAATTTGATAGGTTGGAACATACAGCCTACCCGCGTCTGCATACTCTAACGCGAGGAAGTCCTGTGGCTTTCCATCAACGTCAAGGCGACGAATTCCTGCGTAACGGCCAATCCCATGTGAGATATGCACCACATAATCTTTTTCCTTAAGGTCAATTAGACTTAGGAGAGGCGTTCCTTCCTTAAAGGAGGTTTTACGGTGCCGACGATGCTCGCGTCCAAACAACTCATCTTCAGACAGTGTGATGAGTTTGAGAGTTTCATTGACAAAGCCCTCGCTGATGGTGCCGATGTTCACCGCCGTTTGGGTTGCGGGTAGGTCTCTATCCGCTAAAATGTTGTATAGCCGATCTGCGCTCTTTGGATTATCACAGAGGAAGTTGACGAAATAGCCTTCATCAGTCCACTCCTTGATCTGATCCATGACCATCCGATAATTGCTGCGCGGCAGACCGAGCGGACGCATACCAAAAGCAATTTCCTCGACCGGTTCCTCTGTATTCAGTGCAGGCGGAGTTAGCGATGTGCGAGCGAGGGGATACGCATGTAAATTGGAGATTACTGATTCAAACGGTACAAATGTCTCATCCGGTGACACCATAAACTGATCAAATGCTAATTTTCGTTCATACAGCTCTTTCGTATCCTCTATGAGTTGGGCACCCTCACGCTCCATCCAAGCTGGTTCAATCAGGAGGACGATAGTCTGTGGGGATAGATAATCCATGAGTATATTGGTGTCTTCATATAACATTGGGAGCAGGGCTTCCAGTCCATCCGGATTTGTTTCTGTTTCGAGACGGTTCGTAATCTCATTGACTGCGTTTCGGTATTTTGGTGATTCATTGTCTTGGATCAGTATCTCTGATCGGGCTTTCCACAGATCGAGGGTTTCAGGGGATAGGATGATTTCTCGAACTGGGCACAGCGTTATTTCTTTTGGCTGGTCATCAATTCCATCGGGAGCAGAGCGTTGTGATGTCGGATCAAATAAGCGGATAGCGTCGATTTCGTCACCAAAGAACTCAATCCGGATGGGGGCATCGGTGGTCAATGGGTAGACATCCAGAATATCACCACGAAGAGCCAATTCTCCCTTGACTTCTACGAGATCTACGCGCTGATAACCGTTACGCAGCAGTTGCTCGACCACTTTGTTGGGGGCGATCTCATCGCCGATACGGAGGGTCAGGAAGGCAGATTCTACAACCGATTGCGGCAAAATTTTGTGCATCAATGCTTGGATTGATGTGACAATAAATGCACGGTCTCCCTTCAACAGTTGATACAAACAGATCAGTCGCTCTGCAACAACATTTTTTGTTGGGGGGATACCATCATACAGGAAATTCTGCCATTGTGGGAAGAGATGGGCTTCTTCAAAATGATAGGCGGGTAAGTCTTGGATGATCTTATCTGCTTCATGCTGGGTGGGCAGGACGACGAGAAAAGATTTATCGGCAAAATCGGCTGCCAATGTGCTGAGTAGATAAGCGGTTGATGCACCATGCAGACCGCGCAGCCAAGGTTTAGGGAGATCTGCTTGCTGATTTAACGAGATCGGGGCACACTCCCCCCTCGAAAACTGAGCGGTCAGGGCTTTAACGAGCGATTGATAGGTGTTTGACTGCTGCAGAAAATCTATCACGTTCCTTCTCTAATCCAAAAAATCAACTTTCTCCAATGCGCCAACTAACTTGCCGATGCGAGCCTCGGCTTCGATTCTAACAGGAATACGGCGCTCATCATTTGTGAGCCACATCAGATAGCCGTGCGAGGTGCGCAGCACCAATGTTTCCACACGTCCCAGTGCTTTCGTTTTTATCACTTCCCGACGACGGACTTCAAGGGTAATATGTTGGCACTTATCCTTGACTAACACCGGAAGTTTATAGGTCCGACCGACCTCCAGCTCTTTTGAACGCAGGAAGTAAAGCATCGACAGATCATCCTGTATACCGATTGGGATGTGCAAACCTTTGTTATCTGAATTTTTGGTATACTGTGCTGTTCCCTCGTCATGGTCAAAATCGACTTCAACATGTGCTCGATACTTCTGGTCTTCTAAATCTCTAACATATTTCAGTGGGTATAGCTGATCGGTTGTCGCATAACTTTCTGTTTGATCATAAAAGTGGTACAATTTACCAAGCAGGTTTCCGGTCTGCCTTTCCGATCTGAAGCGATACACGGGCTGATCTGCCAGCGTTGTCTTTTCAACGACCTTTGTAACCTGTGTACCAGCAGGCAGTCCCTTAATTTTGACGCTGTAAGTCAAGATCTCGCCAATTTGAATGGGGTCCTGATCAAGATTTTTGGTGTCCAGCAGTGGATATGTTGCTGAAATGGCTAGAGAAAAGCTCAGAAAAATGAAACAACTAACCAATAGAATTTGAGCGAATCGCAAGGGATAACTCTCCTTATCCGATGAAACCTTCGAAAGGGTCATGTGGGGTTGAGACACGCAACAAATGGGTCATTTCGCATCCCAACTCGCGGCTTATAGGGCGGATTACCCTCCGTCTTTATGTCTAAAAGCGACGATTGACTGTGAAATAAGTTTCTCCATACACACTTTGTTGCGCCTGCACAGGAAATCTTCGCTCATTATATTGATCGGTGGTTTTGGCTGCGTCGAAAATATTCCAGAGATAGACACCAATTCCGCCTGCCAGGAAGAGTACCCCAAATTGGGCATGACTCCGTGACTTAACATGTCCCTGATTCGCAGTAAGAAAACCATCGCCATGTGGATCGTAAAATCCTGTGTTGAAGCGATTTGAGAGGTCATTATAGTTGACTGCGCGGTCCAAATGGAATCCTCCAGCCGCTATCAATCCAATCCCCGCAGTAAGAAAAGCTAAACCTCTCACCGGACGTCCGGAGTAGGTTTGTCCCAAACCGGGCAATGTCGCGGATAGAAGAATCGCTGTTCGAGCGGTTTTCGGGGGATAGTACTTTGATGCGTGTGATCGGAAAAGGGGATAATCTTGCGACGCCGTTTGACGATTTGGATCGCGGGGAAGAACGCTTCCTGTCAAACTCAGCGAGGTCGATGTATCTTCGATATTGGTGCTTGCCTGTGCTATTTCTGGATCCGCAGCTGTCTCACCGGCAGTTAATTCTGCTGCCACAATGTTCCAGCCTATGACGAAATTTGCAAAGGCAATCAGCACAAAGAGGTGCTTTTTCATTTTTTTTGAGGGCTCCTATCCATTTGGCTGGTTGATTTGATGGGCAGCTGGGGCAAGCTGTGCATTACCCGTATCAATCTGGTATGCCCAATCAAAAGTTATTGCCGAGTCGGAAACAGCAATAATGTGGATCTTGGCGAAGTTTCCGTCGGGAGTCAGTAGTACGTACACGTGCCCCTCAATAAGTTCAACGAATTCAGTTGTGAAACCTCGCACCGGCGAAATATCGACCTCATCAAAATACTCATGATAGCCCATGTCCTGCATTTCTGTCAAGTTGTCTGAATAGAGGTATGGGACATTGACCTCTGGATCAAAACCGAAATAGATATCAGTAGCAGGTAGATCCCAACTGATAGCACCCCTAGACGGCTGCGAGAAGTCAAAGCCGCTTCGGGCAGGTGTCAGACTAAAGTCGTTTAGGGTGACATTGTTCCCCGATGGACGTGGCGTATCGAATACCTGTTCTGGACTTAATTCGCTTTCATTGCCATCGTAGTCGACAGCGGAGACGGCATAAGAATAGGTGCGTCCGTTGATAACCTGATCGTCCACAAAGCTAAATCTATCCACATCTTGAGAGTCAGTTGATGAGAGTTCACCAAGCAGGTCAAATTCTTCGTCGCCATCTTCGTCGCGCCAGATTCTATATTCGGCAAGATCTGCTTCACCGTTTGGGAACCATTCAACCGTCACCTCGCCATCGCCGGTGATACTCCTTACACCCCGTGGTATCGCCGGTGGTTCCGTATCTTCCAAAACTGGATTAACTGGATCATCGTCATCAGAACCGCAGCCTAAGATTAAGCCTAACGGTGTTATTACAGTTATTACAAGAAGAAATGCGGTGATAAGTCGGTGTATTTGCGTTGACATGAACTTTCTCCTTCCAATTGGCAGTTGTCGTCAAAGCCGCTCGATCCAATAAGGGCCTTTTCGAATCACTGACTATGAGGTTTTCTGAAATCAATAGCTATTACGCCATTACGCTATGGCAAACTCTGTGCCAACTTTAGCTGGGGAGAGAGTCAGTCAAGAATAGAAATCGCTAATCACACCAACAAAACAGCCGTGATAGTGTAGTGTTGAACTATCATCTGGGTCTTCAATCTACCTTTGAATATACTAAGGAATTTGAAACCTTCGGCGACCGCACTCGAGTTCAGTTGAGTTTTTTTTGATACCCAGTTGTTGTAATTCTGCAACAATGCAAATCGGTTCTGCTCGTATTTCAAAACATAACCGCAAAATAATATCACAAATGGCTATGTTCTTCAAGGATGAATTTAGCGCTGTTTCCGTTGTGATACGGCATAATGGCACGTACTACTTGCATAAGTTGAATTCTCTATTTCGGCTTGACAAACGTCACCCCCAAAGGTATCATGTGCATACAAATTATCAACTCTGTAGCACCATTTATTTCCAACACAAAGATGGAGTGCACAGACATGGCGATTACCTGTCAGGGTTGCAGCACAGAAATTTCTGAGGAAACATTTTTAGAAGCACATAAGGTCTGTCCAGAATGTGGCTATCATCATCCCATGACCGCCTATGAACGGCTCGAACTTTTGGCTGATGAAGGCAGCTTTGATGAACATGACGCCGGTCTGTATTCGACTAACCCGTTAGATTTCCCAGACTACGAAGAGCAACTCGCACGCGATTACGCTAAAACGGGACTCAAGTCGGAGATTCTGACCGGTGAAGCGAAGATTGATGGTCAGCCTGTCGCAATTACGATCAGTGATTTTGGTGTCAGAGGTGGGACGATGGGAGCAGTCGTTGGCGAAAAAGTCACTCGCAATATTGAATACGCCACGCAGAACAGATTGCCTCTGATTATTGTCTCTCGAAGCGGTGGGATGCGGATGCAGGAGGGCACACTATCGCTGATGCAGATGGCAAAAACCTCAGCGGTGTGTGTAAAGCACGCCGAAGCAGGGCTCCCCTACATCTCTGTGATGGCGGACCCAACCTTTGGTGGATCAACCGCGAGTTACGCCTCGTTGGCGCACATCATTCTCGCGGAACCGGGTGCCCGGATCGGTTTCGCCGGTCCTCTCGCAACTGCAAGCATTAAACAGCAACTTCCTGAGAATTTTCAGAAGGCAGAATTTTTGTTAGAGCACGGGATGATCGACAGGATTGTTCAGCGGAGTGAGATGCGCTCTCTGCTGATTGATCTGTTGGACTTTTGCGTGAATCTGTCTTAGTGGAATAGTCACTGATTCGACACAAGGGGACATAATATGACAGTCCACAACGCAGAACAGATTAAATCAACTGTCCGCGAACATTACGCAGATTTGGTAAGGAGCGATGAATCTTGCTGCTCACCTTCTGACTGCTGCGGCCCAGAGATCAACATTGAAGAAGCGCTTAAAGGGGACTTCGCAAATCAGAACGAATATACCGATGTACAGCTTTCCAGTATTCCTAACGATGCCGTTGAAAATTCTTTCGGTTGTGGGAACCCACTGATGTATGCCGATATTTGTGAAGGGGACGTCGTGCTCGACCTTGGGTCAGGGGCGGGCATTGATGTGCTGCTCGCGGCACAGCTCGTTGGTGAAAGCGGAAGAGCGATTGGCGTTGACATGACGCCAGAGATGATCGAAAAAGCGCGAAAGAATGCGGAGGAAGCGGGCACAAAAAATGTTGAGTTTCGGCTAGGAGAAATTGAGTCAATGCCGGTTGAAGATGAAAGTGTTGATTGGGTGATCTCTAATTGCGTGATTAACCTTGCGCCGGACAAAGATATAGTTTTTCGGGAAGTGCATCGCGTTCTCAAACCGGGCGGAAAGTTATTGGTGTCGGACATCGTCGCGAACCATCTGCCCAAGTGGTTGAGATCAACGATTAGTAATTGGGCGAATTGTATTTCTGGGGCACTGCCTGAAGACCAATATCTGGGCTCAATCCGTCGGGCGGGGTTGGAGGAAGTTCAGGTGCTCAGCAAATCCCCTTACGCCAAAATTGGGAAGGCGGAGGTTGCGAGTGTTAAGGTAAGGGCACTTAAACCAAATGACAGCCGAAATCTGTAAATACGGTAGTAGATAACGCCAACAGAAAGGTCGGGAAATGCCAGAGCCCCAAAACGCACAGGTTAATATTGAGGAGCGTTTTCTCTTTGACCTCAACGGTTTTCTGGTGCTCCGAAAGGTCCTCTCTTCTGAGGAGTGTGCGCGGTACTTGGAAGCCTTGGGGGCACTTGAAAATCAGGACTACGAAGACAAATGGCTGGAAACCGTTGGACCTGGTCGACCTACCCGCGAAACTAGGCGGATCCACCAGATTCGGCTCAACGGTCTGCCTCGACTGCACAGCATTTTCGATCAACTCATTGACCATCCGCGTATCCTGCCCTATCTGTATGAGTTTGTCGGAGAACCGCAGCTTATCAACACCTGGTCCATCTCCAAATTCTGTGGGGCAGAACAGGGGGGTTGGCATCGTGGTGTGCCTACCACAGACTATTCGTACAGCAACGGTGTTATTCGAAGTCGTATGTTCAACGTCGTGTTCTTTCTCACCGATAATGGTGCAGAGGACGGATGCGTCGTCGCTTTGCCCGGCTCCCACAAGAGCAACTTTGATCTGAGTTGGCAGGACTACAAAGGCTTGGATATGCCCGGCGCTACCGCAGTTACCGGAAAGGCGGGAGATGTTCTAATGTTCTCCGAGACCGTCATCCACGATGGCTTGCCTAAGACCACACAGCCTGTTCGATCAAACCTCTACTATAACTATGTCCATGCGCATTACAACGTCATGACTCGCGAGCGCGGAAATTGTCATCACTTCTATTTTCCGCCGGAGATCCGGGAACGTCTCACACCGAAGCAGCGCGAACTTACTGCTTGGATGGAACTGGCTCGATGGGATTATTGATACATGCGTGAGATTAAGAAGCCTCACGGCGTATGCGCTACGCTTTCGATCAGTGCGAGTGGCTGTGGGAAATCAGACACCTCCATAATGCCCATCGCGTCCTCAACATATTCTTCGCGTTTCATTCCATTCAGCACGACAGATACCCCCGGCGATGAAGTCACGAAGTTCAATGCTCGCTGAGAGAGACTCAGCGCCGCCTGATCGTCGGAGAGGTGTTGGTTCAACGCCTGAGAGATCGGTTCAACCTTTTCCGCATCCACACGGTTAAAAATTTCCGATATGACTGCGAACAGGGTATTAAGTGCATCGACATATTGAGCGAGCAAGCCTTCCCACTCTGTTTGATGTTGATTTAGGCAGGCGACCCCGGTTTGGCGCAGATAGGCATTGATCTGTGGAATCAGGTGCTGCTGTAGGATCTGTTCCCAATGATTGCGATCTTGGATGCGCGGCATAAATCCGCCGAGTTGTTGGGCGACGTCATAAAAGAGATGGACATTGACCTGATTTTGCACCGAATCGAAAATTCCCCAACTTTTCAGTGTTTGCTCCATCCTGGTTTCGACTTGGGTTAATGCGCTCTCTGCTAAGGACATCATCTGAGGGTAATTGGCGTTTGGATGGTGCTCATATTGTGCCAAGCGGGTCATACGATTGTCCTTGAAAGCGTTCAGGGGACGATTCACGAGAACACCAAGCCCAAGTGACTTCGCCGCCTCAAGGACGGTAACGCGTTTTCCGTCGATTTCGTTATTCGTTTCGGTTAATGCCTCGGATTCAACGAGGTTGTATGGAAGTTGAATCACTTTGAAATGGCTCACCGCATGATCTCCATACACAGTCTCTGCGGCTTTGGCAGCTGCCTCATACACGCGATTGAGGGAGACGTGCTCAAGGTCGGTTTGTGATGAGGGGAAGGTATTCGATGAGACACCATAGTGCCGAATTTTTCCATCCGCCACGAACTGTTCCATCTGCACAAATGCGCGGTAGACACGGTCGTAGAAGGCATCACGTATTGCGTCCCAGTTATTAGATTGGGAGGATCGGTTCTTGGCATCGGACAGAAAGTATTCTGGGTTGTGTAGCAGGTAAACATCGATGGTTTCCAAACCCAGTCGATCTGTGCTACGCGTCCACTGATCGGTAAGAAAATCAGGGTGGATGCAGTGCCAACAGCCCTCCATATATTTGACGACCTCTTCCCACGGATTGCCCGCAGTTTCGCGTTGCTGTGCCTGCTCGAGGTTTTGCCCCTGCATGTAGCCGACTTTCGAGACAACGATGATTTCTTCCCGCGCGATTTCGCCAGCAGAAATCATCTTTTGTAGGACATTACCGATTAAGGTTTCACTGCCGCCGTCGGTGTAATTGCTGGAGGTATCAATCAGATTACACCCCGCTTCGATCGCTGATTCCAGCGTTTCAGCCTGTGTTTCGTCTTGGTCATGTACGCGGTAGGTGCCGTAGCCGATCTTGGAGCTTATCAGATCCGTGCCGGTGAGCCGGCGATACGCATTTGCCTCGAAGGCAGGGGGTTGTGCGTTCATTCGGTCCCCGAAGGCTTGTGTCGCTTGTGAAGTGGCGTGTCCGGTGATATTGGAATTCATAGAAGTTCCTTGTTTGTTGACAGAGGATTGGTTTTAAATTTCACGTATAGGATCCTGTATGATTTTACGCGCAAAATATGTAATGCCAAATAGCCGCACGATTATTGAGAACGGTGCGGTTGCTATTCAAGGGTCGGAGATCGTCGATGTCGGACCGTATCCGACGATTCAGCACAGCGGCACTCTCCCAATACACGATCTTGGCGAAGCGATACTCACCCCTGGCTTGGTGAACGCACATACTCACCTTGATCTAACAAGCAGTGCCGATTCAGTTCAGCGGGTCCCCAAATTTACCGATTGGGTGTTCCAAATCGTTGGGAAGCGGAACCCTTCAACAATAGAACCGTCTATTCGAGAAGGGGTGCAGCAAAGTTTAGCCGGTGGTGTGACAACCGTGGGAGATATTGACGGAACCGGGGGATCGGTACAAGTTCTGAGGGATACCCCGATTCGGAAGGTGGTTTTCTGTGAGGTGCTCGGTTTTTCGGGCGACAGCAACGCCACAGGACTCGATCGACTTACGGCATATTTGGGTACTCCCCCTGTTTCCGATTCTCTATTGACGCCTGCATTGTCACCACACGCTCCCTATTCTACGTCGGCTGATATTTATCGTCAATGTGTCGCATCTGGTTTGTCAATTTGCACGCATATAGCGGAAACCAAGGAGGAACTTGAATTTCTCTCCAGCGGTACGGGCGCGTTTGTGGACTATCTGGAAGCGTTTGGCATCTCAACAGCCGGGTGGCACCCGCCGCAAGCAACACCGATGCAGTATATGGAAACGTTGGGTGTCTTGGACAAAAAATCGCTCTTAGCCCACTGCAATTACCTAACTGACGCAGATATGACAATCCTTGCTGTGAGCGGTGCATCTGTGGTGTTCTGCCCACGGAGCCACCATTACTTCTATCACACCGACCATCCCATCGTGCGATTGATTGAGAGCGGAATCAATGTTGCCATCGGAACCGATAGTTTGGCGAGCAATTGGTCTCTGAGCCTACTTGATGAGTTGAAGTTCCTCGCACGCACCCAACCGTGTATCCGCCCTGAAACGTTATTCGATATGGTGACCTGTAACGGTGCAAAGGCGCTTGGTCTAGAACGGGTCGGACGATTGGAGAAAGGTTGGCAAGCGGATGTTATTGCGGTGCAAATTCCAAACGACGGTCGTCCCGTCATTGAACAGATTCTTGATAGTACTTCTAAGAATCTATTGACGGTGGTTGGCGGAAAAATCTGCTACTCATCGAACCACTAGGAGTAGCAGCGCGCAAAATCTTTCTGCTGATCCAAACACAAATCCCAAAAAATGGAGGAAATTGATGACAGCAAATTGGATGTTTTTCAGGAACAGCTGAACTTCTTGTCGAAAAGCGCAAGAGTTTCTTGACGCAAACAACATTCAGGTAGACAGTCGAACGGACGCACGTAAGGAAAAATTGAATCCGACGGAGGTTTGGGCGCGTATCAGAACCGCTCAATCCATTCATGTCGCTAAAGGCAAAAAAGTCGATGTTTTCGCCCCAAACGTCGATTCACAAGAGATAATCCTCAAAGCAGTTATGGGACGAAGCGGCAACCTACGTGCGCCCACACTGCAATTTGGAGATACATTTTTCGTTGGATTCAATGCGCCGTTATACGATGCGATTCCAACGACATAAACGCTGCGCGACATGGGCCCACAGGGGAGGCAGCTTTTGACGAAATGGCTCATTTAAAAAGAAGGTGCAAAGCACACAGAGAAACCGAGTTTTTGTCAAAAACTCGGTTTCTGTTGCACTATTTCTTAACATGAGCGAGCAAAATTGAGTGCACAGGAAACAATTGTATCATCCGTCCCACCTGAATACCAGCAATTTTAATGATAAAAAATCCCGACCACATCGTCTTACGTCTTACGTTATTGAATCTTAAAGCGGTGGGTATTCACCATGAAGATTGAATCTTCCAATGAGATTGATCTTGTCCGACAAACGCTAAATGGCGATACGTCGGCGTTTGATCGGTTGGTCAAGATACACCGAACAACGATCTATGCGCTAGTTCTGTCATATATCAAAAATCCGGCAGATGCTGAGGACCTGACACAACAGATATTTATTCGGGCATATGAGCGGTTGACAACCTTGCGGGAGTTGGATCGCTTTCGACTGTGGCTTCAACAGATTGCACACAATACTTGTAAGGATTGGCTCCGGCGTCGAAATGATTCGATGATCCGCTTCGAGGCGACTAACGACACAGATTTCGCCGAAGTTGCTCCATCCCCTGAAGATATTGCGCTGAAGGCTGAAATCGAAACCGTTGTGCGACAGGCAATCAGTACCCTACAGGAAACCGACCGCCGGCTGATGGAAGCCCGTTACATTGAAGGGGCAAGCTACGATCAGCTGCAGATCGAGTCCGGTTTATCGTATGCAGCGGTTGCCAACCGCCTCAAGCGTGCAAAGCGGGAGATTCGCTACCGAATCGAAAAATTGTTGGGTGGTGTGGCGATATTGCCGGGTAGAACGTTTATTTTGGGAGGTATAGAAGCCGTGAAATTATCCGTGAAAGCAAAACTCGCAGCAGTCGGGGTTGCGGCGATTATCGGAATCGGTGGGGGCGGTGTGGTGTATCACCACGCATTTGAATCGAATCCTGTTGAAGTAAACGAACAAGCAATTTCGGCGGCGAAGGCTGTTACAGGGGACTCATCAACAAAGGTTGTAGATCAGGCAGATGCAGTGTTGGGCAACAGTACCCCAATGAATGGGACATCTATGCCTGAAAAAGGCGAAGCGAATCGCTTTGAAGTTTCAACAGATAGCGGAGTGGTTGCTATCAAGGATATACGCAAACTGTCGAAAGGAGATTTGCGGGAACTACCGGAAGAGATTCTTCAAGTAATGATAGAAGTGCTAGAAAACCATAGCGGTAAGCCAATAACTGCGATGTTCGAGAGCAGACTCGGAAAAAACATTTTCATAGAGAAGGGGTCTGAACAAGAAATCGCAATTAGCGAACTTATTATCTCACGTCCATTGACAGAGGAGGAGTTAAAGCAAAAAGTCGCAAGTGGGGAATTTACCCAGGTCACAATTGAGGTTGAGAGCGGAGACGCAGAAGTCATTTTGTCCATGCCAAAGCCCACACAACTGACAGATGAGGAATTAGAGCAGAGAATCGCAAGTGGAGAATTAATCCGCCTACCCACCGCGGCACCCACGCCATCTACATCAACAGAATCGCAGCCAAATGCCACTCATTCTGTACTAACCCCGTCTGACCCACCGGTTGAATCCGTGTCTACCCGCCCTGGAATATCCGAAGTACCTACCCAATTTTCATCAGATGAAGATTGGGCGGCATTTGAGGAACTGTTAAGCACATTTTCAGATGACGAGTGGGCAGAACTGGAGAGACTGTTGGGAATCACCACGGCGGAGGAAACGCCTCAACGGGATAAGCAAGCACCGCTCGATGCTAGACGGGAGCAGCAGATTGAAGAAACCATTGAGAAACCGCCCGTTGACCCAACCATGCGACAAGAGATACAGCACCAACAGCGCCTTCCCCTCGAAAACGATACCCACACGCTGCCCCCGAAGACAGATAGGAACATGGGGCGATAGTCGGGTAGGCCCCCTTGATCGATGGTAGAATCGAAGTTCCCCGTCCGATGGTTTGGGAATCCCAACCTCTACCGGAGTTAGCAGGCAGATGTTCACTGAACTCGACTTTAAATATTCGACTTTGACTGACAACCATCGACATTGAGACACGCCCCAGTAACGAGGCTTGCGCGGTCAGAGGCGAGGAACACCACCACGTCTGCCACCTCTTCAGGTTTTCCGAACCGACCTAGCGGCATATCGCTTTCCACGAAGGCAGCGATCCCTTCTGGATCTTCGTTTTGCCGCCGTTCCCAGCCGCCGCCGGGAAATAGAATCGAACCGGGGGCAACGCTGTTGACGCGGATGTTGTCCTTGGCAAGTTCACCCGCGAGGGACTTTGACATACTAATCTCCGCTGCCTTTGCTGCATTATAGGTGATATGTCCGCCACCCTCCCGCCCGTAAATTGACGAGATAGTGATGATGACGCCGCCCCCTTGTGCTTGCATTGTCGGGATAACACCTCGACTCATACGGGCGGCGGAAACAAGGTTCAGGTCGATAATTTCGTGCCACTCCTCATCCGAAATCTCCGGAGTCGGCGTCCACTTGCTCCCACCGACATTGTTAATCAGCACATCAACCCGTCCATACTGCTCTAATGTGGCTTTCACAAATACATCAGCATCCGTACCTTGTGTGACATCAGCGAGTTGGGTAAAGACCTCTGCTCCACGTGCTTTAACCTCATCAGCAGCTGCGTCGAGGGTCTCTTGGGTTCTGCCACAGATACTCAACTTGGCACCTTCCGCTGCAAAACCAAGTGCAATTGCTCTCCCGATACCTCGACTGGCACCGGTGACGATGACAACTTTATCTTTCAGATTTAGATCCAATTCGTTTTCTCCTATCCAGAAATAAGTGAAACCAACTTAGGAATTACATTCCGAATGACTGTCAATGTTCCGAAGATTGAGTAGAATCCTGCACACGCGATGAGTCCAAGCTGCCGCCAAACCGAGGGTTGGATCTCTTTCGGTAGAAACTTTCGATTGACGTAGAGGGTATGCAGCGCAGTGACCACGAGCAGGTACCCGCCGATTGTCGCGGAAACCAGGATCATAAAGAACGGTTTTGCCAGATAGAGTGCAATAACGCCCCAAAGAATATAGATAACAAGGATCGGATAATAGATCCATTTCGCATTGTGTTCTTCCATTTTTCGCGCACTTGCAAATCCGGTCCAGATGATGTCCGTGTAACGACGTGGAACACCGTCTACACCGCCCAACTGGGTTGAGAAAAGTACCCAAAATCCACACAGCAGCGTGAGATACCAGAAAATCCGGCCGCCTTTTGCGGCAAGTCCTTCCGCTTGAAACGCTGCTGCTGACCATTGATCGATCTCTTGTCCTGTGGGAACAAATTCAATTGTCAACATTGCGGGCAGTGCCAGACCAAAGAAACAGCCAATCACCCAGATGTAGTACTGCTCGAAACGGTTGTATTTCCACCATTCTCGGAAGCGTTCCAGATTTTCAGGGGTTATCCGAAAAACTTTGCCGATATGCGTCAGCGTCACCTGCTGCCCACCAATCAGAGAGGGAATTGCGCCGACAAGGCTGCTCATGCCCCAGCCCTTGTCACGCACGTAGTTACTGATACCGACGTTGCCCAATCCACCGCTGCCCGCGTAGGCTGCAAAAGCACCGACTAACAACCAGTCGACCTGGCCGCCCTCCGCTGCGGGAAACGCCCCAAAACTAAAGAATCCTTTGATCACGGTCCACCACACTTTGGGGGGCACCATAAACAGATCGATCAGGAGCAGATAGCCGATAATCCAGATAACCATTGCCAGTTGGACTTTTTCAAGGGCGTTGTATATCTTCTTGCCGAACAGGACAATTCCCAGACATAGGAAGAAAGCCAAGTACGCGAAGAATCGCACTGTGCCTTGGTCGGCTTCTCCAGGCATATATCCCAACCACGCCGCTGCAATGGCTGTGGCGGCGGTCGCAGCCCAGCCGGGCCAGATCCCGAAGAAATCTATGCCCGAATAGAAAAATGCCCAGAACCGCGAGCCCGGTTTGCAGCGCATATAACCGCTGAACATCGGTTCTCCGGTATAAATCGTATAGCGGATTGCCTCCGTATTAATGAAGGATTGGAGCAGGATGGCAATTGTTGCGATCCAAAGGAGTTGCCCACCGTATTGGGCGGTGATTGCTGGACCGAGCAGCCATTCGCCGCTGCCGATGGATCCGCCTAGTGCAATAATCCCTGGTCCCAAAACGGTGCGAAACGCACGACTGAAGCGGTAGGGTGGCGGCGCGGGTAGATCCGCAACCTCCCAATCGGGCAAACAACCTCCATCAACTTTCTCGTCTGGAGAATCATTGACATTTGTATTGGATTGTTCCATATTTGCTCCCGTTTATATTTTGATTTTAGTGTCTCAGATCCTATCGTGGTTTTGGACACTCAACCGGATAAGAATTTGACCTATTTTAGCAAAGATTGATACCGATGTCACGTGGAAAATTGATGGTTTAGAGATATGCGAACGTGTAGCCGAGTGGGGAGAAGCAGATTCCGTCAGTACCGCCTATGCTGCTGAGATCTTATTCGTCCCAAGAGAGTGCTTCGGGCGGTTGGAGTTCCATGATTTCGAGGATGCGGCGGATAGGAATGCCGTGCCTTGTATTACCGTCACGACCGACGACCGTGTGCGCTTTGAGCAGCGAGTTAATGATTGACTCTTCGGTTGCTTCAATTACGGCGCGAAAGAGGAGGCTTAGTGCGCCCTCGTCAGGAAAGGTTGGTTGTGCAGTCCCGCCTTCAGGACCGCCGATACGGTTGGCTGTCGAAAAGGCGATGACGAAATCGCCGCTGCCGTGCGATGCGATTGCCCCGGTCCGTGCGAGCCCAAACGTCGCCCGTCTGGCTACACGGGTGAGTTGGCGATGGGAAAGCGGTGCATCCGTCGCAACGATGATCATGATCGACCCCGGTCGTTCCTCTGAGATGTCCTCTGGTGTCAGATGTTCTCCAATCGGAAAACCGTCTATTCGTAAATCGGACGCTCCTCCGGTATTGGTCAAGACCAAAATACCAGTCGTATACGCAGTTCCGTCCACTTGAACCACCCGCGAAGCGGTTCCAATCCCGGCTTTCCATCCAAAACCACTCATGCCTACACCGGCACCGACAACGCCTTCCTCGATATTTGTGTGGGAGGCGGTTTCCAACGCTTCAAAGACATGCTCTCGTCGGACATGACGCCCAAGAATATCGTTGAGAAAGCTGTCGTTGCATTCACCGACGATTGGATTAAACGAATAGACACCCGGATTCTGCGCTGAGACATAATCCACAAGTGCGTCAGCGGCAGTCCAGACGTTGAGTGTGCCTGTTAGGAGGATCGGGGTTTCGATATTTCCGAGTTCAAGCAGTTGCGGCAAGCCGATTGATTTGCCGAAGGCATTGATGATATGCGCTGTCCCCGTCACTTTTTCACGAAAAATATTGCCGTCGTGCGGCAAGATGGCTGTCACGCCTGTGCGGATGGGACCGTTGCCGGGGGAGAGAGGGCCTTCACCCACTATACGTGTGACATGTCCCACTTTCACGCCGGGAACATCGGTCATCCCGTTGAGTGCGCCGGTCGGTAGAACCCCAATTTGGATGCCAAGTTCACGGGCGCGAGGTCGATTCGGTTTAATAGGTGTTTGCATTGAAAAGTCCGCCTTCTGAGGAGGGATATAATCTGATATACATTATACCAGAACATGTCAGAACATCAAGGGTATTCACAGATTTCTACTTGACAGTAATGCTACCTGCGTAATAGAATAGCGCGCTAATTGAATGGATACGTGCTCGACTATTCTATGGAGTGAGAATCGATTAAGGAGTCCAAACATGGCGAAACGATACAGTTCCTGCCTCATCGGCTGCGGTCGGATGGGAGCGACAATCGATGACGAAGTTCGAGACCACCCCCAAAGTTTTCGATGGATTCCGTACTCGCATGCTGCCGGGCATACGGCTTCAGCGCACACGGACCTGATTGCTGTCGCGGATGTCCTCCCGGAGAAGGTGGAGGCGATTCAAGAGCGGTACAATGTGCCGGCAGGCTACACCGATTATCGTGAGATGATTCTGAAAGAGAAGCCGGATATTGTGAGCATCGCCACCCGTCCGGCGACACATGCCGAGACCACGATTTTCGCGGCAGAGAACGGAGTCAAAGGTATCTACTGCGAAAAGCCGCTCTGTTGCTCGATGGAAGAGGCGGACGCGATGCTGGAAGCGTGCGAAAAGCACGGTGTCAAATTCAATTACGGCACACAGCGGCGCTATATGCCAATCTTTCAGAAGATGCGGGAACTGATAGATCAGGGAGAGTTGGGTGAGATTCAAGCCGTAATAGGGCACGTCGGTGTTGGTTCCGCGCAATGGGGACACACGCACACCTCTGACATGCTGCTCTATTTGGCGAGCGATTCGGAGATTGAATATGTGCAGGGCGATGTGAATGTAGATTTGGCAGATTTTGTCGGGAATCGTGTGGACGATGATCCGGGGATTCCGATGGGATATGTGACATTCAAGAATGGTGTCCGCGGCTATTTACTTGCGAGTGGTGGCTTTGAGTTTGAGGTGAGCGGTTCAAAAGGCAAGCTCCGCACGCTCAACGACAGTGTAGCGTGTCAGTGGCGCACAATTCAGGACAAGTGGAATATCCTCGAAGAGGTGCCGTTCCCTGAACCCTCGCGCATAAGCGGTACCGTTGGGGCGATTGATGATATCGTTGCGGCAATTGAGGAGGGGCGTGAAACAGTTGGCAATATTCGGATTGCATGCCGTAGCCAAGAAATGATTCTCGGCTTCATCGAATCGCAGCGGCACGGTGGCGCGAAAGTATCGATGCCGTTGGCGGATCGAGGGCTTTACGTTGGACGAGAGAATTGGTAGGAATAAAAAAACGTAAAACGTGGTGCGTGAAACGTGAAGATAATTAGTTCATTAGAAGGAGGACTCCGATGAAAATTACGCAGATTGATGTTTGGACGGTGGTTGTTCCAGTTTTCCCCGAAGCGGTGCATAGTGAGGAATACGGCGGTTATCCTGACTGGGCAAGGGTGCCCAAGCAGATCATCCGGCTGCATACCGACGAAGGCATCACCGGCATCGGTGAAACAGGGAGAGGGCAATCCACCCAAGTAGTTGCTCAAGCGGCTGAGGAGTTAAAGGGCAGGGACGTGATGAAGATGTGTTTGCAAAACGTCTTTCGTTCGGAACCGCTCAAGCCGAACCCCGAATCGCCAGAAGATTGGGAGATCGATCCCGGTCCCTATCCCACCGGATACGAGGCGTTTGAGATGGCGGTCTTTGATGCCCTCGGTAAACGCCTGGAGGTGCCCGTCCACACGCTTCTGGGCGGTGCCTGTCGGGACAAAGTACGGGCGGATTTTTGGATTGGGCACCAGACGCCAGAACATACAGGACGCAGCACAGAGATTGCCATTGAGCGAGGCTTCACTGGACTCAAGACGAAATGCCGAATCCAAGAGCCGATGGTAGAACGGATACGCGCGGTATGGGAGGTTGGCGGATCGGACTTCAAAATGACGGTCGATCCGAATGAACGTTTTTACACGGTTGAACAGACCCTTGAACTTGCCGAACAGATAAGGGAGCTGGAGAACGTCGAAGTATTTGAGGATCCCATCCCAAAGAAAGGTTTACGGGATGATGTCTTGGCACAGTATCGCTACATGCGTGGGGAATTGCCATTTCCGCTGGCACTCCACCTCGGCGGCGCGTCGGATGTGATTAAAGCAATTCGAGCGGACGCGGTGGACTATCTTAACCTCGGCGGCTCGATGGTCAACTTTGTCAAGACAGCTGCGATTGCGCAGGCAGCGGGCATCCCCGTCTGGCACGGATCAGGGAACGATCTCGGTATTATGGAGCGGTCGTATCTCCACGCCGCTGCTGTCGCGCCCAACTGTGTGCTTGCCAGTGATTTCGTCGGCAGCTGGACCCGCAGCGATGATCTGATTACGGAAGGGTTCACCTTTGAGAAGGGCTACACGCCTGTGCCGCAATCACCCGGCTTGGGTTGTGAATTAGATCTGGATGCGTTAGAAAAGTTTCGGGTGGAGGACAACTAAGTGGGAAATGTCTACTCTTAGGGGAGGCATTTGTAAGTCCCGATCCAGAAATTGAGGTAGCGAAACCTGAACTCGTTTAGCTAGGACGGACTGGAGGTTAAAAAATGCCAGTTATGAAACTTCCCGAAGCGGATTGGGGAGAAGCGTGGCGCTTATTAATTCAGGAAGGTGGAACAACGCGGATTTCTAAAGATCACGTTTATATCGTTTCGGGGCGTCAAATCGAATTATTACAGGACAAACAGCTACCTTTTAAGGTGCTTGATGGGATTAGCCCATTAGTACATGAGCGCACTAGTTCATTTAATGAGCCAATGAACCCACAAAATGAACCGATGAACTAATTGTTTGCACGTTTCACGTTTCACTACTGTACACGGAGGCATAATATGTTCAAAAATCTGAGCCCGGGTGCCATTGGCATTCAGGCGAATATTGAAGAAGGATTAGCGCTGGCGAAGTCGACAGGCTTTGAAGGGTTAGACCTGAATATCAGCGAGGCGAATACACTGGCGAACGAACACTCCGTCGATTATGTCAGGAATCTTTGGGCAGAGGCGGGCTTGAAGATGGGCGGTTGGGGATTGCCGGTCAACTATCGTGGGAGTGATGCGGAGTTCGACGAAAGCCTATCAACATTCCCCGATTTAGCGAAACTTGCTGCAGACCTCGGCTGCCATCGCACAACAACCGTTGTGTCGCCGAGTTCGAGTGACCGCTCATTCCAAGAGAATTGGGATTTTCACGTCAAGCGGCTGCGCCCTGTCGCAGAGATTCTGAAGGATTATGGGCATTCACTCGGTCTTGAGTTTATCGGTCCGGCGACGAGCCGTCAATCAGCCAAGTATCTGTTCACCTACACGATGGACGCTGTGCTTGGGCTTGCCGCTGGGATCGGTACGGGCAACGTCGGACTGCTGTTTGATATGTGGCATTGGTACACCTGCCGTTCCACACTTGATGATGTCAGAAAACTTTCTAAAGCGGATGTGGTCTACGTCCACATCAACGATGCCCCTGCGGGAATTGATCCGGACGATCAGATCGACAGTGTGCGCTGCATCCCCGCCGAGACGGGTGTAATTCCGCTTGCCGAATTGATGCAAATTCTCGACGGTATCGGCTACGACGGTCCCGTGACCGTTGAGCCGTTCAGCGCGAAAATCAACGCGATGGAGCCACAGGATGCTGCAAAGACCGCTTCTGAATCGCTGGGTAAAGTGTGGGCACAAGCGGGTTTAGCGTAGATTGGTATGGCTGAGCTATATACATACGTTCTAGGTCGAGTAAAATGCGACTTCTTGAAGATATGAACTTACTTAACATGGAAGGATAATTAACAACTGTGCAATTAGTCAACAAAGAGAATATACTCGAAATTACGAGAGAGTGGGAAGGTGACCGATTTCCTGATGGGAGACCCCATGTATCGGACGACATCGTTGAACGGATGAAAAAGGTAACGATTGAGGAGGCGTGGGGGGTGCTGCAAGGGCACGGCTACCGGTTTCAGTTTGATGGGGATTGGATGAATCTGCACCCGGATCGTGTTTTGGTCGGAAGAGCGGTGACGTGTATGTTTGTTCCACTGCGTCCAGACTTCCAAAACCTCGTTGCGGAACAGGGCGAGAAAGATGAGCGGATCGGCGGGCAAAACTCGTGGGTGATTGATACGCTCCTCGAAAACGACACCATTGTCGTTGACCTGTTTGGTAAGGTGAAAAATGGGACATTCGCGGGTGATAATCTTGGTAATGCGATTTTTGCGCGTAGCAAAACAGGTATGGTTATTGACGGGGGCATCCGTGACCTCGACGGCATTTATGATCTCCCAGATTTTTCGACTTTTGTGCGCGGGGTAGATCCCAGCGCCATCGCGGATGTAACCTTGACGGGCATCAATATTCCGGTCCGCATCGGTGAGGTCACAGTTCTGCCAGGAGATATTGTGCTCGGAAGGCGTGAGGGGGTTATTTTCATCCCGCCACACTTGGCACAGGAGGTCGTTGAGCGTTCCGAGGACATCCGGATGCGGGACCGATTTGGGCACCAACGCTTGCAGGAGGGTAAGTATACCCCCGGTGAAATTGATGGGGCGTGGTCGGACGAGATCAACGCTGACTTTGCGGAGTGGGTAAAGACTCAGGAACTTTAGTGGAGGAGCCCGAACGTTGGTACACCGAGATTATACCCGCTTCGTGGAACGGTTGGTATCCCTAAGCTCACCCTGCACGCGGATAGAAACCGTAGGCGTTGTGGACGATTATCCCATCCATCGCGTTCTGCTGGCAGCCGATCGCCGTGTGGATAAGAACATCCTGATCGCCGGAGGCATTCACGGCGACGAGCCAGCCGGTCCATCAGCGGTTTTGCGTTTCTTGGAACGGGATAACAGCCATCTGTTGCAGCATTTCAAGTTCCTAATTCTACCGTGTATCAATCCTTACGGTTATGTACACAACACGCGGGAGAACAAAAAGGGGATAGACCTAAATCGTTCATTTGAAGAAAGCAGCATCGCTGAAATAGACATTATCAAGAAAGCAGTTGAAGGACAGCGTTTTGATTTCTGCATCGATTTCCACGAAGATTGGGAAGCGAAGGGGGTATATTTCTACGAAGCGCAACGCGAGAACCGGTGGATAGGACCTGAAATAACTCCCCAGATCGAGAAGATTGGTTCGATTGATGGAGAAATGGGGGAAAGTGACCTGCCGATCGCTAACGGTGTCTTTCGGGTTGATCCTGAGTGGGGAAATGTAGGTTTTGCCCCCTACATTTTCCACTTTAATGCGGATCACGTGATGACTTGTGAAACCCCCACGAGTTGGCACATGGATCGGCGGATAGCAGCGCATCTGACAGCGCTTGATGCTGTGCTCAATATTCTAAGTTAAGGAATCTTCCATTGGTTCAAGAGTTCACTAGTTCATTAATTACCCAATGAAACAATTACCCAATGGACTAATGAACCAATTGTGTTTACGTTTCAGGCAAGCACATATCAACAGTTGTAAATTAGTACCACTGGTTACAACTCAGCTCATACCTATTTAACGGAGATTTAATGACAACCACAGAAATTTCATCAAATGTGAACACAAATTCACGCCCATCTGAACTGAAAATTACTGACATGCGTCTCACTCAGACGAGGACCGGCGGTCCGATTCTCAAGTTAGACACAAATCAGGGGATCTACGGACTTGGCGAAGTACGCGACGGAGCCAGCAAAACGTACGCACTGATGCTCAAAAGTCGGATATTGGGGGAAAATCCTTGCAATGTCGATAAGATTTTTCGCCAGATTCAGCAGTTCGGGGGCCATGCCCGTCAAGGTGGTGGCGTATGCGGGATCGAAATGGCACTAATGGATCTCGCAGGCAAAGCTTACGGTGTTCCCTGCTACCAACTCGCAGGCGGAAAGTTCCGTGACAAGATCCGCTGCTATGCCGATACACCGTCGCTTAAAGATCCCGAAGAGATGGGAAACAAACTCAAAGAACGGATGGATCGTGGGTTTACCTTCTTGAAGATGGACGTCGGTATTGGACTCGTTAGAGACATTCCGGGCACCCTCTCCGCGCCGTCGGGCAATCTTGATACGAGCAACCTGATGCATCCCTTCACCGGCATTCGCCTGACGGACAAAGGGATTTCACTTTTATGTGAATATGTCGAGACTGTGCGCGAAATTATTGGCTATGAGATTCCGCTTGCGACCGATCATTTTGGTCATATTGGAATCGAGGATTGTATCCGTCTCGGTAGGGCTTTGGAAAAATATAACTTGGCATGGTTAGAGGATATGGTGCCGTGGCAGTTCACCGATCAGTACGTCCGACTTTCAAACGCGTGTGCCACACCAATCTGTACGGGTGAGGATATCTACTGCAAGGAAGAGTTTAAGACACTATTTGAGGCAAAAGCCATTTCCATCTGCCATCCGGATATCGCAACGTCGGGTGGGATTCTGGAAACCAAGAAGATCGGCGATCTCGCTCAAGAACACGGTATCGCCATGGCACTGCACATGGCGGGAACACCGGTGTGCGCGATGGCGAGCATCCACTGTGCTGCGGCGACAGAGAACTTCCTTGTTTTGGAAAACCATTCGGTCGATGATCCGGAGTGGAATGACTTAGTGACTGGGCTTCCCAACCCAATTATCCAAGACGGGTTTATGGAAGTGCCGGATACACCGGGACTCGGTATCGAACTCAATCCGGACGCCATAAAGCGGAATCTCCATCCGAGCGAATCAGAGTACTTTGCGCCGACAACGGAGTGGGATGAAGAACGATCGCACGATAGGCTCTGGAGCTAACGCCTGCAACGTGAAGGTAAGAAGAAGGATTTCCAGTGATGCCAGTTTTTGAAACTGCGGATGAACTCTATGCCTGTATCGGTGGGTTGTTTGAGCGGCTAAAATCTCAGACACATGTGCAGCAAGCGCTGGCATCGCTCAATTTAACAGTAACGTTCAACCACACAGAGCCAACCTCCTCCATTACGCTCACTGCGCATGAGGGTAAGAGTGCCATCCACTATGGTGAGTGCGAGGAGAAACCGGATGTGGAACTTGCTATGACTGGCGATATCGCGCATCACTTTTGGTTGGGAGAGGTTAACGTCATGGGCGCAATCACTAAGCGACAGATTGTGCCCACAGGCTCACTCTCGAAGATTATGGCGCTCACACCTCTGATTAAGGCGGGCATCAAAATCTACCCACAGCACTATCAGGAATGTTTGGGGAAGGACAGGTGATTCGAGAAGCTACCGCCGTCGCCACCACACCCCCACACCAATCAGAAAGATGATTAACGGGATCAGAAAAATTGACGTGAGTTGTACGAACGCTTTTTCGTGTGGCGTCATTAGGCGAAGGCTTCGCTCAGTTGGGTCCACCGGTCGGATAGCAATCAGATCTTCCTCCAAGGTCAACCAGTTCACCGCGTTTAGAAAGAAATCGCCGCCGCCGGTCCCATAAAAGAAGAAGTTGCCCGCAAAATCAGAATCGCCTACAACAACGATTCGCGTTCTATTCGCTTCCAATGTATCAGCGGATGGAGCGTCTCCCGTGTTTGGTTCACCGCCTTCGCGCTGGATAGCAACAGCGAGAGAAACCGGTGGCGGTGTATCCTCGCCTTCTGTATACGAAAGATCCGTTTCAAAGGTGCCATCAGCCTGCCGTTTTGTTTCGCCCCAACTGCCGCCAATTTCATCAGTAGTCTTTACGAGTGAATTGACATTGAGGTTATCCCCTGCGTCCGTTTTTGGAGTAACAGACCGGGCGAGTTGAAATGTCACTTGCCGATTTACATGCTGTGTGATTTCATGGAACTCAAAGGCGATAGGTGTGGGTGCTTCCGGGCGACTGCCGCCAACGAGGAAGAAAGCGGGCCGGATCCGATCGAAAACGAGATCGTTACCAATCGTAACCCCCCATCTGCTCATCAAGTCAACCAACCCTTGATTCGGGTCCTTCGCCGAATTCAACGAGGGATCAAGCATCAGGAGCATCTTCCCATTGTTATCCAAGTATTTGGAAATCGCATTGACTTCGTGTGTCAACATCGGTGCTTTGGGACCGGGGATGATGAGTGCTCCACAATCGGCGGGCACTTCCGGCTGCGTTGCCAGAGACAGTGTTTCGACCCGGTAATTCTGCTTTTCCAACTCCTCTTTGGTCTGGCTGTATCCTCGGTTCTGATCAAAATCGTCAATTGCCTGTTCCTCGTGACCCGTCAAGAAATAGATTTTCACCAATTCGTCACGGATCACTTTCAGGATCGCGCTGGTAAACTCCTGCTCACCGACAGTTCTGATGCGTTCTCGTACGCTCCCGCTCTCGAACACCGTCGTCCCATCAAACTCAATGCCATATTCCTGACTCTGCATCGCCCCCGAATACGGGTCTACAAACTCGACCGAGAGTTTGTCAGTCTCGCGCTGATACATTTCCAACAGATATGTCGCGCGTTGACGCTCGCGTCCTATCTGATCATTATCGGGATTGAGGCTGAAGAAGGCTAGTACCTGAACCTCCCGGTCCAATCCGTGCAGAATTTTCTTCGTCTGATCCGAGAGGGTATATATCTTATCTCCTGTCCAGTCTGCGGAGGTGTCGAACCTTTGCACGACGATGACGTTGGCGATGACGGCAATCCCAGTCACCAGCAGAACGGTGACGCCGACATTGGTGCCATACCGAACTTGACGGCTCACGAAGAAGCGGAGTATCGCTTGACGTTTCAGAATCACGAAAGCGGTCAGAGATGTGAGTCCGAGCACGAGGAAAATCCACAAAGCGAAGCGTTGACGCAGTAAAACGCTCGACAGTGTGGCAAACAGAAGGATAAGTGTAAGGAAACCGAGCAGCGGTGCCCACTTATCGCCTGTTCGTGATTTTGTATCTTTCGGGCGTGGCGTTTCGTGCATCACAACTACCTCCACTTTGATGATTCAAACGATTTAACTGTAAAGAAAAGACAGACGATTGTGAAACTCAAATAGTAGACAGTGTGTTTAAGGGAGACGGTTCCCCGCGAGAAGTCGCTGAAGTGCTCAGTTAGAGACAGATAGCCCAAGAAATCCCCAATCCTACCACCGCGACTTGACAAAAAGCCGATGATCCAAAGCGAGAGTAGTAGTCCGAAACTGGTCAAGGCGGCAACGATCTGATTCTTTGTCATCGACGATATCATCACACCGAGTGAGAGGAATGTCGAACCGAGCAGCAGTAGCCCCAAATATCCGCTAATTATTGGACCGATGTCCAAATTCCCGAATCGGGTCGTTATCAGCGGAAAAATCAAGGTTAACAGCAGCATTATGAACAGCATGATCCAGCTCGCTAAGAATTTCCCGAGCACGACTTCGGTATCTTTGAGTGGAGAGGTCATCATCAGCTCGATTGTCCCTGTCTTTTTTTCTTCCGCGAAAAGTTTCATGGTCAGAGCCGGGGCGAAAAAGAGGAGAGTCACACTGATGTTGTTAAACAGGGTCTGGATCACATCAGTTGTCGAATACTGATACGCTGTGAAGCCCACCAGAATCACATAGAATAGGAACCCGGACACCGCTGTAAAAATAAAGAATACAAAGTAGGCGATGGGTGAGACGAAGTAGGTATACAATTCTTTGGTGACGATTACAGCGATGTTTTTCATTGTTTTCCTCAGTCTATGTTACAAGGACTTTGCCAGCAGACTTTACCGACAAAGAATGGACCCAGTGATTCGAGATATTGGGCGGTCTGTTGCGACTTTCTCATCTCTCCCACAAGGTGTGACAAGGGGTGAAGTGTTGTGCCCATCAATCCTATTACGAAATCGTTGTCACGTGCGTCCAATCCGAAACATGCGAGTCGAATATCGTGTGCGTATCCTGCTTCCACGTATGTCCTGCCAATCATTGCATGTTCCATCAAGATTTTTCCCTGATCTTGTCTGGGGAGCCGATAGAACTCCGGTTTTCGACGGAGCGGATACCAGATTGCCCACGAGAGTTCGGGGTTAAGCGTATTGCGGCGCGGTTTAACGAGCAGCCAATCCTCCAGGTCCGGTTCCCGTCCAGAGGCGTAGGTTCTACCGACCATGGTGAACTCAGGTTTTGAGTGAAGCCCGCCGAACGGTTCGCTCGTAAGGATCCGTCTCGTTTCAGTCAGAAGGGTATCTGCATCCTCTGTCATAAAAAGCACACCGATGCCCTTGGGATCGTTCAGATCGTGGTAGAGAACAGTTTCCAAATCGCTTGCTTTTAACGGCTCTATCAGTTCATGTGGTTGAGAGCATCCGGTGAAGACCTGAAGCTGCAAAAATAG
The DNA here is from genome assembly GCA_965220385.1 of Candidatus Poribacteria bacterium. Taxonomy (GTDB): domain Bacteria; phylum Poribacteria; class WGA-4E; order WGA-4E; family PCPOR2b; genus PCPOR2b. Next base: position 6,164,882 of record OZ244825.1, read on the forward strand.
ACGGCGTGTACTGTATTGGAGTTCACCATTAATCGGTGCACCTATCTCACGAATTTCTGGGGCGTCGGTCGGTTGAGCAGCCCGTTCAGGTCGCTTGCCCTCGGAACGGGATCTCCCTGAATGGGGCTGTTGGGGGCTAGCAGAATTTTGGGAACGCATGAATTTATTTTCCTCGTCGTTGCCGTAGATTTTTCTGGCAGATTTGATTCACAGTATACTATACTGCCCGCCCCAATTTCAATCTGAATTGGGTTATCCTCAAAGATGGTAGAGCATCCAATAGACGATGATTCCGGTTACGGACACATACAGCCAGATCGGGAGCGTCCAGCGCGCGATACGCCGGTGTTTGGTGAACTGTTTCCGCAAAGCGAAGTAGAGTGTTATCAAGGCGAGCGGGAGGATTAAAGCAGCGAGGATAATGTGAGGGATAAGAACGGCGAAGTAAATGGTGCGGATCCACCCACTCCCTTCAAAAGGGGTTGATCCAGCGTGGTAATGGTAAATCAGATAGGATGTGAGGAACAGTCCCGATACCACAAACGCCGCGATCATACAGTTTCTGTGGGCGACGGTTTTGCGCCGCCGGATCATGAAGAAACCGGTGGTCAGGAAAACCGCGCTAATTGTATTCAGTGTAGCATTCACCGTGGGTAGGTCAGAGATAGTAATCATTGTCCGTTCGCTGCTTCAAGGCGTTCAATCGCAGTCTTCGCGCCCTCTCTTGCCAGAGTGGCAGCGTCCTCCTGTACGACCTGTTTCAACTTCGGCAGGGCGCGTCTATCACCAAGCTGTCCGAGTGCAACGGTTGCAAAATAACGGACATCATCGTCTGCATCGTCGAGGGCTTCGAGCAGCGGGGTCAGGTCATCGTTTGTTGCGAGATGACGTTCAAAGTCACCGATATTGATTAACGCCTGTGCTGCCTCCCGCCGTGCCTCTTTATCACCGTGCCGTAGCGTGGAAATCAGCGTGTCCATCTCTCCGGTGACAGCAGGCAGATCATCCCAATCACAGTCGAGGCAAAACCACCCATTTTTACCAACTACTTGCACGTTTTGGCTATGACAACTTGGGCATTCTGTGAGTTTTGATTCGGAATTCATTTAACTCCCCTGACAAGGGAAGCCCCCTGATTAGGGGGTTGGGGGTCAGGGGATCTTCTCCCTTTGTCTTTCCCCTCCCCGATAAATCGGGATTTTCAACTTATCAGAAGGGGTCAGAACTATGATTCATCCAGTTCCGGCAAATCACGCCAGATTTCGGGCCCCTCCGGCTTGAAGTTTATTGTTGCGATGAACTGCATCCCCTGATAGAAGTTGATTTTGAACTTCCCGCCGCCAAAATTATCCTTGATGTAGCGCATTGGGTCGTCAATCAACGGTCCCATCTCGTCGGCATGATAGAAGGCGAGCGGCTTGAATCTCACCGTGTTACCCACCGGTTCCTGCACCAAAAGGCGCGCAGTGGTTGTGGGGAAAAGCACCTGGAACACTTCCCAGAGTTGATCGATGGTCGGCTTGGGAACGTCGAGCCGTTTTTTGAAGTCGTTTTCAAGATATTCGGAAAAAAGATTAAGTACCCATTCCATAATGTAACTACCTTAGCGTGAAACGTGATTTGTGAAAACAGTTCGTTCATTGATTCCTACGGTGTATGTAGTGCAACTTTTTAACATAAGCAAGATGAAAAAGGTAACATTTTACACACGAAAACGGGTAAATTGTTTCCATTTCAGAATTAAGCGTTTTGGCGTAGGTCTCCAATCGTATTTCAAACAAGTACAAACAATTACATCTTGCTTTCGCACAGAGATGGCTCCGTTCCGCCTGTCCCGATCTTATCGGGGAGAGTCCAAGATTTGGATATGTTTATCCAAGCCGAGCGGGTTTGGCAACTAGCAACTTGGGCTACGTAGTATCCGATCAAAGAGGTGTTGTAGAAAGGCTTCAGCGTTCACCCCTACGCAGACACGAGCGTTCGGTTTTGGACGGGGCTTTTCCGGGCGTAGATCCGCGACGGTCATTCCTTGGGTTAGGTCACTTGAAGTTTCTACCTGCACGAATGCCCCCATCGTCTCAAACAGATCGGGATGGGTGAGTAAACCGATGGGAAGTGCGTCGTGAATGTAGGTGCCATAAAATCCTTCGAGGTCCTGATGATACCCCATAGTGGCTCGTGTAACATCTCGCAGAAACTGTGACAATCTATCACTCCGTCCACCGATTTCAGCGTCCAGACGTTTTCCCGTCAGCATAACTTGGTGCGTTACATCGAGCGGTACCATCGTGACTGGTACACCAAAATCGAGAACAAGCTGCGCTGCGTGGGGGTCGGCGAAGATGTTGAACTCAGCGGTTGTCGTGACGTTTCCGTAAGTTTCAAAGGCACCGCCCATCAGTACAATCTCCCGAATCCGCCGCATCCGCGCTGGATGTTTGATCATGGCTTTGGCAATATTTGTCAGCGGTCCAACCGGAACTAGAGTCAGTTCATCCGGATACTGCCCAACGAGATCTATGATGAGGTCAACAGCGGAGATCGCTGCCAGTCGCGGTTTGGGGTCAGGGTAGAGGCGCGAGCCATCGTCCCTTAGCAACTGTGTCGCATCTCCGATGCCATCGGAGCCGTGGACGTGTGATGCTGTGACAAGTGGCTTAATCAGCGGCTGTGACCCACCCCTCGCACAGACTGGATATTCATCTATCTCCATCGCCTCCAGTGTCATCAGCAGATTGCGCGTGCAGAGATCGACATGGACGTTACCGCTGACGGAGGTGATTGCTTCTACCTTCAACTCCGGCGAGTTGAGCGCGAGGATGATTGCCAAAGCGTCGTCTACGCCGGTATCGGTGTCTAATAGAATACGCTGCATCGGTTCAATACCTTGTGAGATATGAATTACCTTTCAACTATCAAAAGTTCATTATATAGTGAATTCTAAAAATAAATAGACACCTTCGCTCCTCGGTTTCGATCCCGCCTGTCCCGATGTATAGGGGATTTATCGGGCCGGTAGGTGTGGTTTCTAACCGCACCGGCTTGGAGTGGCTCATTAATTCTAAGGTTCACTCTAAGGGTCACTATAATTAGGAAGATTCTAACACAGATTAGGCGTATTGGCAAGTTCAGATTTCGCCGTTTTCAGGCGTTGAAGATTTACCAAATCCGGGATCCATAATTCTGTAAAGATCGGGACCTGATTCTCCTGATTTTGAAGTTGCATTTTTTCTGCCTCTAATATATTATAAATTGCGCCACAATCCGTGGGGGTTCTGGCAGTTATTCTCAACAGGACATGGGGGAGTTTATGAAAATTACTGTTCTCGGTTCAGGCACCTCGACAGGTGTTCCCGAATATAAATGTGACTGTGAAACCTGCGAGGATGCCCGAGAGTTTGGGTCAAAAAATTACCGGACACGCCCATCAATTCATATCGAAAGGGATGAGCAACATCTACAATTCGATCTCGGTCCCAATTTCATAGACCAAATCGACCGAAACCAAATCGACTGGATTGACGCCGTTGTCTTTACCCATTGTCACGCAGATCATGTGAGCGGGACAAATGACATCGTCATGCCGTGCCGTAAACAACAGATGGACATGCCTATCTACGGTCCGGAAGAGACCATGCGTATCCTGCAACGCAATTTTGATTATATGTTTAGCAAGGAGACTTTCCAGGGCGGTGGCGTGGGGCATCTGCTACCTAATGTCGTGCAAGAACCGTTCCATTTACACGGGTTTGAGCTTATCCCAATTCCGGTCGAACACGCTGCTGTGCAAACCTACGGCTACCGAATTGATAACTTCGGTTACGTGCCCGATGTGAAACGGATGCCCGATTCTTCTATAACCATACTGCAAGGGGTTGACCTACTAATCATTGACGCACTCAGCTTCAATCCGCGCCATCCAACCCACTTCTCGGTCGGGGAAGCGCTGGAAGTTGTCGATGTGTTGCAGCCCAAGGAGACCTATTTCACGCATATCATGCACCGCCTTGATCATCGGTACTTCCGGGATCAGTGCACGGAACAGGACATTGATCTGCCCGAAAATGTCTATCTGGCGTATGACGGGCAGGTATTTGAACTTTCATAGCACGTAGTCGGAGAAAATTCGCAACGCTGTTCACGTACTGAAAGGAAAAATAAGGTAATGCAGAAAACAAAGATTGAGCGGGTAGAAACGATTCTCTGGGACCGGTGGCTTCTAATCAAGATTCACTGCGAAGATGGCACAGTTGGTATTGGAGAGGGCGGCGTTCACGGTTGGCAACGCCCAACCAAAACGATGCTGGAGGTTATGTCACCGTATTTGGTTGGCAAAGATCCATCGCTTATCGAACACCACTATCAATGGCTCTATCGCTCGTCGCATTTCATGGGTTCGGTCGTTCAAGGCGCGCTTTCTGCTATTGACATTGCGCTGTGGGATATCAAGGGGAAGCGGCTTGGTGTGCCGATCTACGACCTGATGGGCGGTATGACGCGCCACCGCGTCCGGTGCTACATGCACGTGGGCGGCGCAACCGCGGAAGACTTAGCAGCGGATGCCGTGAAAAAGGCGGGGCAAGGCTTTACTGCACTCCGTTTCTCACCATTTCCCCAAGATTTTCATCTCCATAAATCATACTCAGAATGGGCAGACGAGGCGGTGCGTCGTGTAGGGGCGGTGCGCGAGGCTGTCGGTAATTCGGTTGATATCTGTGTCGAAATTCACCGGCAGATGAATCCTGCGGAATCAATCTGGCTGGGACGGCGGTTGGAACAATTCAATCCCTACTTTTACGAAGATCCGATGCTGCCGGATAGCCCAGCAATCATGGGTGATGTACAAGAACAGTGTAACCTGCCTATCGCAACAGGCGAGCGATTCGCAAGTATCTTTGAATTCCAACAACTCCTCGAAGCTAAGGCGACCTCCTATATCCGTCCGGACCTATGCCTTTGCGGTGGACTGTCGGGGTGCAAGAAAGTGGCAGGGATGGCGGAGGCACACCACGTTAAAGTTATTCCGCACAACCCGCTTAGCCCGGTGAGCACTGCGGCGTGTGTGCAGTTGGATGCGGCAATTCCGAACTTTGCGCTTCAGGAGTACACCGGCGAGGCGGAACCGCCCAAGAGCGATCTGCTTGTCGAGCCGTTGGAACTGAAGGAGGGGTATCTGACAGTGCCTGAGGGACCGGGATTGGGGATTGAACTGAACGAAGCGGCTTTGAGCTATCCCATTCAGGACAAGGTATTGGATACACCTATCGGCTTTGACGGATCTGTGCAAGACCGATAAACAGGTCATGCCACAGATGGTGAATTAGAGAAATAAGTGGACATTTACCAATACTCCGACATTCGTGAAGTTTCCAAAGTCCCTCTGACAAGGGGATTTAGGGGGTTGGCTGTGCATTGAAAGTGTCTAAGTAATTCTAAAATCTACCAGATATAACTTACGGTTCCGTCCACACTAAGCGTGCGAAGATGACGCAATCCCTCAACAGTAAATCTCCAACAGCCGATGCAACCCTCCAGAACCACATCCAGAATCTGGAGGAGAATGGATTTACCATAGCTTCGAATGTTCTGACCGAAGATGAACTTCGCTTTCTCCGGGGCGCACTAGACGACATCTACGCAACCTTTGATCCTGAACGAGACGGACTTCGGAGGGTTGAAGGCTACCATTTTGCCTCTAATCTTGTAGATAAGGGGTCCTTCTTCGAGTCGATATTTTTGCGAAGTCCGGTTTATGACCTCGCCCGTCATCTGCTTGGGGAAGATTGCATCCTTTCCAGCCTCAATTCCTTGGAGCCGTTGAAGAATCAAGGCGACCAAGGCCTCCACCGCGATGGACCACCCGCACCTGATACAGGACCCATCGTTGCCAATTCACTGTGGGCAATCGATGACATGAACAGGGCTAACGGTGCGACCCGACTGGTTCCGGGCAGCCATAAAACCGATGCCCCTCCGCCCGACGATGAGGCGAGTGTGGTCTATGCTGAGGTTCCAGCTGGCAGCGTCATCGTTATTAACGCACATATCCTTCACGGTGCGTCCGCTAACCCATCGGGTCGCCGACGGCGGGTCATGCACGGCTATTTCACGCGGCGCGGGTTGTCACAGCAGCTCGAACAAAAGAAATATCTGTCGCCCGAAGTTCAGGCTCGGGTGTCCCCACTTGCTCGCAATGTCTTGGCGTTGGATGACGATTAAACCCAATAGGACTTATATACTGAGATAACGAACAATGAATCAGAGGAGGACTTATGGTTTCTGATCTCGAAATCTATCTATTTGACTTACGTGGCTATGTCGTGTTGCCAAATGCCTTGACCCCCGAAGAGGTTGCAGAACTCAACGAACGTCTTGATGCGATACCGCCGATGGAAGCGGGTGAATGGTACGGTTACGTTCACGCACACCGGTATGGTACGACTGACGGTTTCAATTTGCAGCAGATTTATGAGGCAGGCGAACCGTTCGAGCGGTTGATTGACCATCCATCATGGATTGATAAGGTGAAACACTTCGTTGGAGGGGAGGGCAGCTTTGATTACCACCACGGCCCCCTATTTATAGATGAAAACTTCGCTACTTTTCGCGGTCCCGGAGAAGCCATTGGATTGCACTCTGGTGGCTATCCACCCATCCATCGAAACCAGTTCCGTTATCACAATGGACGGTTCATGTGCGGGCAGATTGATATTCTCATCGCACTAACAGACTTTAACCCCGGCGATGGTGGCACGATGATTATCCCCGGCAGTCACAAATCCAACTTCAGGCACCCACACTTTGATAAACACAGGATGGCGGTGGGAGCAACAGTTGAAGGGATCGAAGGGGCGGTTGAAATCCACATGAAAGCCGGTGATGCGCTGCTTTTCGTAGATGGTGCTTCACACGGTTCAGCGAAACGGACAAATCCGGGCATCCGCCGAACTATCGTCTATCGCTATGGTCCATCGTGGGGCAATTTCCGATACGGTTATCAACCCTCACCAGAACTGTTAGCACGCCTGACTCCCGAACGTAGGAAGATCGTTCAACCGCTGGAACTTATACCAAGAGAGCCGGACAAGATCGTTGGAGACGGTTAGAATTGGATTGTAATCCTGTTGTAGGGTGCTGGTCGATCACGGTGAATCCGGTTTCCGTGCTTTGACGCAGTACATGGGCCACGCAAAATAAAATTCCTCCGCTTCCCGCCGAATGGCAAAGATCGGCTCCTCTTCCGGACTCAGTTCATCAAAGGCGGCGCGGATCTGCCTAACCCGCTCTGGCGAGTTGCCGGGCCGGTCAGCCCACCACGAAAATGGTTGAAGTGCATTATGTGTATGTACCTCGTTCTCAATTGTGAACCCAGTTCCCTCAATCATCTCCCGCCACTGCGAAGGCGGATAGCCCCACACGTGGGAATGATCCCGCAATTTTTCGACACGGTTCTGCCACTCGATGAGTCGCTCCGACTCTGGACAGACGGAATCCACCATGCAGAACAGTCCCCCCGGACGCAACACCCGATGGGTTTCCGACAGAAATTTGGGTACATCCCGAAAGTGGTGCGGCGCGATCCTGCACGTTACCAAATCGAAAGATTCTGCTTCAAAAGGTAAGGCTTCTGCTGAAGCGACCTGGAAGTCGATGTTCTGCATCCCGCGTTCACCCGCAAGCGCCTCCGCCTGATCCAACATCGCCGGAGTCAGATCGGTTGCGGTAACGTGCGCAACCTTTGGCGCGAAGGCGAAGGCTGTGAAACCTGTTCCGGTGGCGATGTCAAGGACTGTTTCGGTGCCAGTTGGCTCTGCAAAATCGACAAGCACCCCCAGCGTCTCTCCCTCCGAGTGAACCTTGCTTTGCGCGTAATATTCGGCATGTTGACTGAACTGTTGACGCACAGCGTCGTGAATTTGATTCATTTTATTCCTTTGAAATTAAGGTGGGTAATCGCCCCCTAATTTGGGATTGAACAGGGGCAGCTATCTTGACTCCATAGGACTTACGCAGTTGAACGTTCAACTCCTCGTAGTTCGGTGATTTATCACCGCACACCTACACTTGATGAGTTGGACAACTACAGTTAGGGCTCAGGTTTGTAGTAGTCCCGATAAATCGGGGCGTCCGGACGCGCAATGAATTGCGCTACTACGAACTGAAGTGCGTAACTCCTACTCCATTCTATTTATGAGCCTTCCCCATTTAGATGGCGGTGCAGGAAATCGAACGTTCCTTCACCGTTAATCTCGTGCCCGCTGTTAAAGAACTCAATCTCCGTCCGATCCGAGATGCCGAGGTTGGCATACAGATGTCTCACGATTGCGTATTCGTAGGCGACCCATTCGTCCGGTGCCACGCCATCGTGATGTCCACGCTCAACCATAAACGGTCTGGGCGCAATTAACCACGCCATCTCCGCATAGTTGAAAGTGTTGCCGAGATTGAACTCTGGCATCTCGTACTCGCCGGTGAACATATAGCTGTAGCGAGAATCGTATGTCGCATTTTTGACGATCCATTCGTTGAAGTCTGCGGAACAGATAGACAACGCATAGCCGTCGAGCAGCGCAGGAACCCGCATGGCGGTCTTGCCACCGTAGGAGAGTCCGTAGAATCCGATCCGTTCAGCGTCCACAAAGGGTTGTTCCCCAAGCCACGCAAGCGTCCGTTCATGCTGACGGGTGATCAGCGAGAAAAGCGACCACTTGACGGGATTTGCTTTGCGTTGGATAACGCGGAAGGCGTCCTGACCGATGTAGGCATTTTGCGGTGCATAGACCACGAACCCCTGATCTGCCAAGTCAGCACCGTACGTGTTGTATGGGGATTCGATTCTTGGATCGACTACGTCCTGTGATCTGCCCTCCAATCCGTGCTGACAGACCACCACCGGTCGACGTTCGTCCGGCCCAATCCCTTTGGGAACGAGTAGGATACCGTACGCAAACGCCTCCTCCCAAACGTCAAGGACAACCTCATATCCCTTGAAACCCGGTTCGTCGTAAGCCAATCGGGTCCGAGGATTGGTTGGGACACTTGGCGGCGGACATCTGCCGATAACTTCATCCCAGAGATAGTCACGATAGTACTGACAGGTTTCCTGCCACTTTGCGATTGAGGAACGGTCCGCTTTTGACCAAAGTACCTCACGCCGAGATGCGGCTTGACGCATCGCATCTTGTGTGAATGCCATTAGCTGATGGAACTGTCGGTGTAGTCGTGTATCGGGCGAAAACTCTATGCGTGTATCCTGGGGCGGTATTCCTGATGGGGTGAGCGGCTGATCCAGACCGAGCGCGGTAAGAAGACTGGTCAGTGCAGCATCGGATCCGGGCGAGCCAGTGCCGTTGCCCGACTCCACAAGGCTGAGATTCTGCCCGACCCTTAACTGCTCATACAATGCCTGAGCCCGATCAAATTCCGCTTTCACCGATTCCAGTGGTGGTGTGGTCAAGCTTCCCGGTGCAGCGCCCGATCGCCCGTCACGGACCGGTGGCGGTCCATCAATCTCAACACCGCGACTGGCTTCGACAATCAACGTTCGTGGCGCAATGAGACTCGCTATCTCTGCATCACCAAATTCGTGCAGCAGCGCCCAAACATTTCGATAAATCGGTTCTTTCCAAACCTCCTCACGCGATTGGAAATAGCCACTGACAACCGCTGCGCCGATCCGTGTGTCCACAGCAGCGCTGTAAAGTGCCATTAGCGCTCCCTCGCCGTAGCCCATCGCTCCGATCGGCGGATGATTTTCCTCACCGCTCATCCAATCCACCAATGCGAGGATCTTCTGGACCTCGTAGCCGATGATGTGTCGCCCTAACTCAAACGCCATGCGATAGATAAATTCACGGTGGGTCTGGTTGGTCATACGACCAATTTTCGGGTTGCCCGACCATCTGTCATCCCGATCTATCAACGTAGGCACGACAACCCGACATCCCTGTTCAACCAAGCGACGGGCAAACTGTGCTTCCGGTGATATTCCGTCCCCCAATCCCACAAGCATCTCCGGCGTCCAATCCGCATCGGGGAGTGCTATAATTTGGGCGACAGGCTCTCTCTCCGGTTCAAGTAGAAGCCCTTCTCCATCCACACCGTCAAATACGGGCCACCGCACAGCGGACACGGTATAATCTTCGGTATTCGCGATTTCGGCTGTCTGCGCTGTTGTGGCGATATAGTGGAGGGCATCGATTGGTGCTCTTTCATCCACACATCCGATATAAGTTCTGAAACGTTCACGATTGGGCGCAACCGAAGCGGCATAGGCTTCGTGTGAAACGTAGTCCCGGTTCCATAGCCGCTGACGCGATTCGACGGAATCCTCGATCGCTTGCGCTACATACTCGTCCAGGCTCGTTACCATTTGGGCGGCGAGATCGCCTTCCATCGTTAGATGGTCTGTTCCCGGCAACGTATCACCCTCTGCTGATACCGCTGCAGCCAAAAACCAAAGACCAAATGTAGAAGTATACATAGGAAATCCTCCTCCACGTTTTATAGAACCCCGTCCTGTTTCAATTGATTAACTTCTTCTGCCGCTAACTTCAGCAAGTCGGTCAGGACTTCTGATGTGTGCTCACCCAAATTTGGTGCGGGAGCATCGATCTGACCGGGTGTCTCTGAGAGTTTAATTGGGATTCCTGGAATCTGAACGGTGCCGGTCGTACCATGCTCGACTTCAGCAATCATGTCTCGCTCCAACACTTGGGGGTCGTTTGCCACCTTATCGACGGTGTTTACTGGACCGCACGGCACACCGATCGCCTCCAACGCTTCGACCCACGCATCGGTTGTGCGGCGGCACATGATTTCAGCGAAGATCGGGAAAAGTGACTCGTGGTTCTCAGTGCGCAGCGCATTCGTGTGGAACCGCTCATCGTCAATCAATTCGGGACGATCCACATGTTCACAAAACTTCCGCCACAGTTCGTTATTTCCAATTGCGATAACCACATAGCCATCTGCGGATTCAAAAACCTCGAACGGCGTTATTGCCGGGTGCCGTCTACCCAGTGGGCGTGGAATGTCGCCGGTAGAAAAATAGCGAACCATTGCGTTTTCCAAGATCGCTACCTGACAGTCTAACATTCCAACGTCAATGAGTTGTCCTTCACCGGTTTGGTCACGATGTCGAAGTGCGGACAGGATGCCGATAGTGGTGAACAGCGCTGATGTTATATCGCCAATCGAGGTGCCTACGCGCACAGGTGGACGGTCTGGTTCGCCTGTTATACTGATGATTCCTCCCATCCCTTGGATAATCATATCGTATGCGCCCCGCATTGCATACGGTCCGGTCTGTCCAAATCCTGAGCAGGCGGCATAGAGCAGAGACGGGTGGTGTTTTTTGAGCGACTCGTAATCCAATCCAAGTTTTTCCATCGTCCCCGGCCGAAAGTTCTCGACAAGGATGTCCGAACCTTTCACCAATTCCAGAAAGAGCTCCTTACCGCGTGGAGACTTCAGGTTCAAAGTGACACTTTTTTTCCCCCGATTGACGCTCATAAAGTAGAGACTGAAGTCATTCTTGAAGGGACCGAAATCCCTTGCCTCATCTCCCGTTTCCGGCTGCTCAATCTTGATTACCTCCGCACCAAGGTCACCCAAGATCATCGTTGCGTAGGGACCTGCTAAAATACGCGTGAGATCTAAAACCCGTATTCCTTCTAATGGACCTGCCATCTATCTTCCTTTCTCCTTCGAGGATAATGTCGTTTCCTATTCTACCATACTTTATCCCTGTTTGTAGAGGGCAGATTTTTCTCCCGAAAGAAGGAGTTCATTCGTTCAAGAGTTGATTAGCACATTGAATGAACCAATACGCCAATGAACCAACGTAGATTTTGGGGTTGACGGATATAATAGCCGTGTGTTAAGATTCCAATTGACTGATCATCATTTAATGGCACTCTTGCGAGAAGGGACGATATCCTTGCCGAAAAAAATTGCCGTCTACCCCGGCAGCTTTGATCCGCTCACCAACGGTCATGTAGACCTGATAGATCGAGTTTCCGCGCTCTCCGTTTTCGATGAGTTGACTGTGCTGATCGGCATTAATCCTACCAAGAATACACGTTTCACACTGGAAGAACGGATTGAGATGTTAGAATCTGTCATCCAACCTTATCCGGGTGTTACCATCGATCAGTATTCAGGGCTTACGGCGCAATACGCGCAGGAGCGCGGTGCCTCTGCAATCGTTCGAGGGCTGCGGGCATTCTCCGACTTTGAAAACGAGTTCCAGATGTCCCTAATGAATCGCCAAATCGCGCCGCAGGTGGATACGTTGTTCATGATGGCAAATACGAAGTACGCCCATTTAAGTTCGACACTGGTTATGCAGGTGGCACAGATGGGCGGGTTGCAAATGAATAATAAAAAGTTGTTAGGGATGGTGCCGCCGGTCGTTGCTGAGATGTTAGTCAAGAAATATGGTTTGCCAAGGGACGAATTAAATAAATAGAGTGAGGAAGACCGTACCATGCGATTTATCCAACCTGGGCTATCTATTCTCGCCGTTGTTATGTTATCGATTAGTCTGTATCGGTTTGTGGAAGGGTTTCAGAACTGGCAGGAAGCCCGCGAAATCAAACGACGTTCCTTGGACGAGTTGGCAGAACTCGAGCGTGAACGCGATCTCTTAAAAGTCCGAGTAGAAAAACTGAAAACGGACGAGCTCACCAAAGAGCGGTTGGCACGACGACTTAGCTACATTAAGCCCGGTGAAGTTGTATATAAAGTCAGTCCATCTCCCGATGCATCTCCCGAATAAATCCGCCCCATTCCCTTTTTCCGATCCTCCTCTGTTGTGACATCTGCGACGTAAGCCATTTCCGTTCGCAGGATGGCCTGCAGAAAGCACCCCAATAAATAGCCAAAGCAAACTCTCCGCCGTACCAAGCAGAGCAAGCGCACCTGCATTCCCGACCGTACTGATCTGAAAGCCGCCCTCACATTATCGTTATACCATTGCGTAATAACACGCACATCTGTCAACGGGAATTGCTGATGACCGAAGTTTGATGGAGATGCGCTAATCCTGAATTTTGGACTTTATTCCAAACCGAAATTAGTGTACAATTAAGCGTAAAATTCATCATAAGGAGACAAAAATGACTGTTGATCAATTAAAAGGCAAAACTGTTGGCGCAGCGGTTTCGGGTGGACTCGATAGCTGTACCATCACACAGTGGCTGGTCGATAATGGGGTTAATGTGGTTTGTTTCACCGCGGATCTTGGGCAACCCGATGAAAAAAACATGGACGAAATCTGCGAGCGAATGCTTGCATGTGGTGCACAAGAGGCGGTTATCGTCGACGCGAAGGATGAGCTGGCGATGGCGGGGATCAAGGTCATCCAATCCCAAGCAAAGTATGAGGGCGGATATTGGAATACGACCGGTATCGCCCGACATGTTACTGTCGAGGCGCTCTTGCCTGAAATGGAGAAGCGTGGCGTTAATATATTGGGACACGGCTGCACCGGCCGAGGCAACGATCAGGTGCGGTTCCAAATTGCAACCAATATGTTGAATCCTGATTTTGAGGTTTATGCCCCGTGGCGTGATCCGGCGTTCCTCGAACAGTTTGGCGGCAGGAAAGAGATGATTGATTTCTGCAACGCACACGACCTGCCGATTCGAGCGACCCATGAAAAGCCGTACTCGACCGATGCGAACATGCTCGGCTTAACCCATGAGGCGGGTAGATTAGAATCCCTTAAAACGCCCGCTGGCTTTATTACACCGGGCATGGGCCTCCATCCCAAGGATGCCCCCGATGAGGTTGAACACTTTACGGTCACCTTTGATAGAGGAATACCGCTGGAGGTCAACGGGAGCCCGATGATCCCCTTCCAAGCCATCGCAGAAGCCAATCGGATCGCAGGAAGAAACGGCGTCGGTATCGGGATTCATACCGTCGAAAATCGGTTCGTCGGGATTAAGAGCCGGGGGGTTTATGAATCGCCGGGGATGGAGCTGCTCGGTCAGTGTTACGAGCTTCTGCTTCAACTCATTTTGGATCGACGGGCACGGCGTGTTTTCGATCAGGTATCGGCGCTTGTAGCAGAACAGATCTATCAAGGCTACTGGTTCGATCCCGCTACGCAATCGATGCTCGCCGCCCTTGAACCGTTCACTATCATGGCATCTGGGGATATTACCGTTGCGCTGTATAAGGGTAATATCGCATTCCACTCCGCTGCCGGTGTTATGCACTCGCTCTATTCGGAGGAGACCTCCTCAATGGAAGCGATTGGTGATTTCAACCATGCGGATTCGGAAGGGTTCTTGGCCGTTCTCGGTGTCAGTGCGAAGGCGCTGTCTGCTGCCGGCCAAACGAAGTAGCAGCAAGGAGAGAATGGGGAAGACTTTCTCTCCCCTTCTTTCCTTCTGGACAAAAGATATACGCACAACTTTCTGACCACCTCTACCCGCAAATTTCGCACATGTCGCAGGACCAAATGACCACCATTAGAACGAAGATCTTGGACATACTGGATGCACACAAAATCGCCTATCGACTGTTGCGGCACAGCGGACCCGTTTTCACAGTTGAGGAGGCAGCAGCCCAACGGGGCGTGTCCAAAGATGAAATGGTCAAGTCCATCCTGCTCCGCGACAAAGATGAGCACTATGTCATGGCGTGTGTGCTCGGCTATGCGCGAGTCAACCCGAAAACGGTGCGCACCTACGTTCCCGAAACCTGGAGACGCTTGAGTTTCGCTACAGCGGACGAGATTCTATCTGTGACCGGCTGCGTCCAAGGTGCTGTTGCGCCGTTGGGGCTGCCTGATAGTGTACCGGTGATTTTTGATGAAGCGATTACACGATGCCAAAAAGTCAATATTAGCAGTGGTGACCCTGTATTGGGTTTGGAACTTAACACCCAAGACCTAATCAAGGCTACTGGTGCTCAAATTGCCTCCATTGCAGAGCGCACGTGATTCGATAGAGGTGGAGCAAGCACGGTTCAACTTAGATCAGGAGCGTGGGGATTGAGGAGAGGTAGACGACTCCCGTATCCTGTCGTTACTCGACCGTGACCTTTACCTTCCGATCCGGTCTCTCGTGTAGATGTCCTCCTGTTCCGGGGAGTGCAATTCCTAAGCGTACAGACGGTTTGCCTCCCTTTGGAAAAATGTGATGGAAGGTCATTGCAGGCACATAGACGAAATCCCCTGCCTTTGCGCGGACCGGTTCTTCACGTCCCTCAATAACCCAGTCGATCTCCCCTTCGAGCACTACCCACCATTCGTCGTAGTTGTGGCAATGATTATCATTGATCTGACCTGAATTTTGATAAATTACTACTCCCGCTACATGGTCTGCGAGGACAACTGCATGAGACCAAGGGGGCGGTCCCATCTCTTTCTTAATATCTTCCAGACTGATAGTGTTAAGCGTTGCATCAAGAATTGGATTGCTCAGTGCCATAGAATTTCTCCTTAAATATTGGAATGTCCGAAGACTCCAACCGCCTTGTTATGCTTAGCTTTGCGGTTGTGTATTGGCGAATTGATTGGCTTCAGTGTAACACCAAGCTCAGTCCAAATCAAGCAAAAGTTTAGCCCGAATACAGCCGTACGCCCACGCTTTTGTCGTTGACAGTGGGAGTATAATGCATATAATGGAAAAATCAGCCGTGATTAGGAAAAAGCGATTTTTTGATCAGCAGAAGGAGACTAAAAAGTCAGTTACCCCACCGTGAAGGGTTGGTGCTTGTTTGAAGCCTCCGTCCCTTGGGATTTACAAGGTTCTGCGCTTCTTTCTCTTTCAAGAGTTTCGGGGGTGATTGAGTCCACCGCACCTCTCCCGATTCTCGGGATCCCGACAAGT
The DNA here is from genome assembly GCA_965220385.1 of Candidatus Poribacteria bacterium. Taxonomy (GTDB): domain Bacteria; phylum Poribacteria; class WGA-4E; order WGA-4E; family PCPOR2b; genus PCPOR2b. Next base: position 6,180,730 of record OZ244825.1, read on the forward strand.
CGGGACACGCAAGGCTACAGCAGCCTTTTTGATGTTTATTGCAGCGTTATGGTCTCTATCCAAAACCAGTCCACAATGGGGGCAGTCATGGACACGATCCGACAACTGTTTAGGCACAATTTCATTACAACTTGAGCATTTCTGACTGGTATAGTGAGGTTTAATCTTCGTCAACTGCTTACCGGCACTTTCAGCCTTGCTTCGCAGTTTCAATAGAAAGCCGCCCCACGCAGCATCGGATATGCTCTTTGCGAGGTAGTGATTCTTTAACATATTGGTGATGGTCAGGTTCTCAACGGCAACCTCATCGCATTTGCTCATGACACGATGTGCAGCCTTGAACTGAAAATCTTTGCGTTGATTGGCTATCCGTTGATGGCATCGGGCGACCACTTGACGCTGTTTCTTTTTGCGGTTACTACCTCTCTTTCGTCGAGAGAGTATCCGTTGATGTTTACCGAGTCTCTTTTCAGACGTTCGATAACAGCGCGGATTGGGGATATGCTGACCATCGGAGTCAACGGCAAAGGCGTTTAACCCGACATCAACACCGATGGTTGTTTCAACAGGGACTTTCACAGGATCGGGGACTTCAACGCAGATAGTTACATACCAGCCCGACGCTTTACGGCTGATAGTCAGATTCTTGATTTTACCATCAGGCAACGGTCGATGATAACGGATTTTGACGTGTCCGACTTTCGGGACAACGACACGAGCAAACTTACGACGCACATCACGAATCAGATTCACCGATAAGTGGCTGAAGGTCATTGACCGATACCGCCCTTCGCCTTTGAAGCGTGGGAAGCCCGGATCTTCGCCTTGCTTGACGCGGCGAAAGAACGCTTGATAGGCTTTGTTCAAACGGCGAAGACAGTCTTGGAGAATATCACTGTGAAGTCCAGCAAACGCTTGCGATTCCTTTTTCAACTCAGGCAAAGCGTTCCCTTGCGTCGTCCACTTGACCGATTCGCCGGTGGTTTCGTAGACATCTTTACGCCATGCAAGCGCTTGGTTATAGAGCATTCATAGCAGCCCAAGCCACAAGGAAAAGGTTTTTCGCTGTTTGGTCGTAGGATACGCCCGATATTCATAAGTCGTTTTCATGGGAGGTGGCTTTCCGGCTTTCATGTCCGTTTCAGTGGAGGTGGGAGACACCACCTTGCGACGGTGCTGACACTCTCCCACGAAAGCCATAAAAACTATACTAGTTTTCGCAATATCTTACAACAAGAAAGGGCGGGATCTCCTCCCCACTCTAAAGAGATGGGGGCGCCATCCCGAAGATTTAGATGAAAATTGTTGATGTGCAGACGTTTCTGGTCGAGAACATTCCACCTTATCAGGGCGGACGCCGCTGGCTGTTCGTAAAACTGATGACTGATGAGGGCATTGAAGGAATAGGAGAGTGGTCAACCGGTCAGACTGGCAGAGAAAAATCGTCGATTGAGATAATCAAGGATTTGGCGACACAGTTTGTCATCGGTGCTGACCCGTTCAAAATTGAGTTGTTGTGGCAGAAAATCTATGCTACGGATCATGACTTCAGGCACCCTGGATTGGCGCTGACGCCGGCGTTAAGTGCGATTGAGATGGCGTGCTGGGACATCGTCGGAAAAGCCCTGAATCAACCGGTCTATAACTTGCTCGGTGGTCAATACCATGAAAAATTGAGGGCGTATGCCTACATGCCGCACGGAGGGGTTTGGGAGAACCCCGAAAAGGCGGGCGAAATTGCTGCCGATTTGATGGAGAAGGGCAACACCGCAATGAAGTTTGATCCGTTCCCGATCTTTCCTGCACCACGGGATATTCAGTTAAAAGATATAGCGCGTGTGGGAGAGATCTTCAAGTGCATCCGGGATGCGGTCGGTTATGAGGTGGAAGTCGGACTCGGCACCCATGGACAGTTGACCACCTCCAGTGCGATTCGGATCGCACAGATGCTGGAGCCATATTATCCATTCTGGTTTGAGGAACCGGTATCATTGGAAAACGTTGATGAGATGGCACGGGTGGCCTCCCATACCAGCATTCCGATTGCGACCGGCGAACGCCTATTGACCAAGTACGAGTTTGTCGAGGTCTTTCAGAAGCAAGCGGCGCAGATCATTCAGCTGGATGTCGGTCATTGTGGGGGTATTTTGGAGTCCAAGAAGATTGCAAGCATGGCGGAGGCACACTATGCAAGCATTGCACCGCACATGTACTGCGGTCCCGTCGCAGCCGCCGCCGCGGTTCAGGTGGCGACATGCAGTCCAAACTTCCTGATACTCGAATTTAATCGGACAGATCTCCACGCCGATATTTTCCAGGAGCCTCTCGTGTTTGACAACGGTTACATCGCCCCGCCAACCGCACCGGGGCTGGGAGCTGAGTTGAATGAGGAGGTTCTCGCTCGGCATATAGTTCAGTCTTGATAACTAACGGTGCTAATTTGCGACTGTTGGAACGCCTGTCAGTCAAGGGTAGAGAATGAAATGTGATGTCTAATGCGTAACGAGTAATACGTAAGGAGCGATTTTACGCATTACGTATTATTCTTGTGAGTGAACGAATAAACTCAATATCCTCATCAGCTCGCACCAAAGGTTAATATGCCTGCGGAAGGAGAAAAAACTTCTATGACGACCTTAGAAACACTTTCGGAATCCGAGAAAAACCGTGTGCGGATCACAGATGTGAAAGCCATGCAGCTGAAAGACCAAGCGGGTCAGTCCCTCGTAAAGGTTGAAACCGATGCCGGTGTTGACGGAATCGGCGAGGCGGGGGCTTCTGGTCCGATAGTGAGGGCGCATCTGCAGCATCTGAGAGGGACGCTCATCGGTCAGGATGTGTTTGAAATCGATAAGTTGTACACCTGTATGGTGAATATGCAGCACCCCTACAGATCGAACATTCCAACCGTCAGCGGCGTAGACATTGCACTCTGGGATGTGGTTGGCAAGTTACTGAATCGACCGATTTCAACGTTGATTTCTGGCAGATTCAGGGACGAAATCCCGCTCTACATTAATACCCCCGGTCCTGATGACTGGTTTGATTCCGTCTCGTGTCGAGACTGGTCGCAACGGATGAAGGAGGCACCGCAAGGTTGGAGCACCCTGAAATTTGGGTTTGAACGCTTGATGGGGAACGGATTGCCCGAAGGCAGGTACAGCCCTGGACAGATGTCCCAAACGTTGTGGGCAACCGAATTAGATCTGATTCGCCGGGGATATGAAAACTGTCGGGAGGCGTTGGGGGACAAAACCGATTTTATCGTCCATTGTCACAACGAATGGGATCTGCCCACTGCGATTGGACTGACGCAGGCAGTCGCATCCAGTAACCCGCTTTGGGTGGAAGATGCGCTGCCGGTGTGGTATTCAGATTCTTGGAAGGCGCTCAAGCAAGCATCTCCGGTGCGGATTATCACCGGAGAGAAGCTTGAGCTGCTGCGTGAATTCCTGCCGTTCCTGATGAACGAGGCGTTGGACGCCATCCATCCAGATCTCGTTTTCGCGGGCGGATTGACGGGGTGTCGGAAGATCGCCGACCTTGCAGAGATGTTCTACATCCCCGTCGCGACACATAATGTCGGCAGCCTTGTCCAGAACATGGCGACAGCGCATTTCGGCGCGTCGGTCAGGAACTTCGTTATAACGGAGACGCGGATCAGCCAAAACGCACTCATTGATGAAATGGCTGAGGAAAAAGTCCAAGTCGATGACGGGAAATTGGCTGTGCCAGATGGTCCAGGACTGGGAATTACATTGATTCCAGAGGTATTGCGTGAGAATCTAATCGAGGGTGAGCCGTATTGGGATTAGTGGGCAGGAAGTGATAAAGTTGCAATGAGAACTAACCGCAGAGACACAGAGAGCACGGAGAAACCTGTCCATGCCTCTCTGTGTCCTCTGCGTTAAATCCAGAAAGGTTTGTGGTAGCTGATTATGTAATGAGCAAAAGAACTGGAATAGATACCAGTTTTACTGCTGTGACAGTGGGGTTGCGTATAGTTTAACCGACTGCCGCAGCGACAATGAGTCCCAATGCGATGATTACACCGGCGACGGCAATTCCTGCCGCTGTATTGTTATCTTCGGCGATCTGATGATCGAGATCAAAGGGGGTAACCAAGTCGAAAATCTTATAGCCTACCATCAAAACAATCACCCCGACGATACTGAAAACAACGCTTTCGACAACAAGCAGCGCGAGATGCTTGAAATCAATGAACGCCGCGTCCGCTGCCATGCCTTCGGCCGCTTCCTGTGCATTGGCAGGGGATGACCACATTGATGCAGCGACGATACAGCCAATCGCTATACAAAAACTGAGCAGAACAATTTTCTTCGCCATTTGCTTTCTCCTTTTGATTTCTGTTCATGTTAAGAGATTGTGCAACAGAAACCGAGTTTTAAAGAAAAAACTCGGTTTATCTTCGTCACCTTCTAACAGATTGGCACTCTATCATAGTGTTACGTTCAAAATCAATAGAAAAATTAAGTGCGTCTGGGGAACACACAACTATCCCTTTACGATTTCCGCACGGACAAAGTGATAACCGACTGCACCGGCGGGTTCTGCATCAAAGCCGGTTTCCTGTTGCGCTAGTCCATCGTTGGCGATGGCTCTGGCGGAGATCTCCACCTCTCCGGGATTGTCAGGCACCTGCCACTCATATTTCCAGAGATACCATGTCAACGGTGAATCACTTCCCCAGATCTCTGTGGCTTCCCAACTGCCGACATCATCCACGCTGGTGGTCATGCCGTCATCAATGCTCACTTCGACCCGCTCAATCCCGCCATGGTTTCCGCTATCAAAGGCGGCGCCGCTGATTGTATATGTGCCACCGGCTTGAATAACCGCGTCATTGCTGGGTGTGCCGATCACCGTCGCCAATTTGACACGGGCAACGGGGTCCCAACCCTCTTTCTCCCAATAGCCTACATGCGATTTTGCCAGCATGATGTTCATGATCCATTTCGGATTCTTCGTGCCGTAGTGCCCCGGATTAAGCAGACGGACCGGGAAACCGTGGTCAGCTGGGAGGGGGTCGCCGTTCATTTTATACGCCAAGAGCACCTCTTCACGAAGGGCACGATCTATTGGAATCGCTGTGTGATAACGGTCAGCACAACGGAACACCACAACTTTTGTCTCTGCCTTGACCCCCGCCTTGTCAAGGATATTTCGTAGGGGGACACCGGTCCACATCGCATTGCTCATCTGCTCTTCACCGATGGGATCGCCGATGCACTTGAGTGTCCGCATCGTCGTCACGGACTCCATGCCTGTTATATCGGAGTAGTTCAACATGATCGGCTTTTCGACTAACCCTGTTACCCCCATCCGCCAATGTTCGGCTTTCAGGACCGGTACCTCTCCAATTTGAAGGACATAGAATTTGTCGTTTGGCGTAATCATCGACGCAGGTTTCAGTATCTCTTTAGGAATATTGCTTTCAGTGTGGAGAGAACGGAGCGGCAGCGTTAACCCTCCCACACTCACTGCAGCGACTTGGATAAATTTTCTGCGGTTCATGGTCGTCTCCATCATCGTTTAATAGGGAACTCGGTTTATTCACCCGTCGCTTGAGACGAAGTCAAGCGTTCAAGCGCTGATGCCACTTCAGGGTCATCGGATAGAAGCTGCGCGAGTTCACGAAGGTGTTGTCGTGCTAAATCAGCATTCCCAACCTTCTCATGTGCAAGAGCGAGGTTATACTTGGCATCGAGTAGATTTGGGTTTGCTTCTAAGGCGCTTTCAAAGGCTTTAATTGCCAGATCGGGTTCGTCCATTGTCATGTATAACGTTCCCAGATTACAGTGCGGGATTGCAGGATCCTTGGAATGTGTTATTGCAAGCTCAAATCCGCTTTGGGCGCGTTTGTCATCTTCAGTAATCAGATAGATAAAACCGAGATTGTTGTGTAGTATGCCGTTCTTTGGTGCTGACCTGATAGCTTGTCGCAGCGTTGAACGTGCCTGATTTAATTCGTTGCGCTTGAAATGGATAATCGCACGTTGGTTGAGCAGCTCCGGGCTGTTAGGTTGTTTTGCGAGTTCAGTTTGGATCTGTTTGAGTTCAGTTTCATACCCGGTCTTGGGAAGAACGATGTGCGCTAATGTTGGGATGAGAAATACATCGCCCGGTTTCAAGATGTATTGAGGCGGACGTATGTTGTTATAGCCCGCCAACAGTTCCCAATCTCGGTATTTTTTTGGAAAAATCCGGTCGCCATATACCCGAATGAAACTATAGAGCGTCTCCTGCGGCGAGATTTTATGCCGGATGTCAGTATATTTTCTCGCCGGATACCGTGCAATAAGTAGTTGAGGATCTGGCTCCGGAATCGAGGTTATTGGAGCGGCTTCGGTTGGAGGTGCCGCGGGTGTGGAGGTTTCTGGCACGGATGGGGTTTCGCCTGACGGTGCTGTAGGGACTGGAGTTTCCTGCGTAGGTGAGGTTTCGGCTGTCAGCGTTTCTGGCGTTGAAACTTCTGAATCGGGCGTAATTTCAACCGCTGATGTGGCCAGTGTTGAGTCTTCCTGAGCCGGTTCAGTTTCGTCCGTTAGTGTTGCTGGCGCTGAAACCTCTGGTGGAACATCCGACTTTTTTGGTTTTTTAACTTGAGCGAACTGGACCTGTTTGACCTGGTCGGACAACGAATCGAAAGATCCTGTCAATGTTTGCGCCACTAAACTCCAAGGAACGGCATAGATCAGGAGTGCAATCAGTCCGATCCCCATGATAGTCCCTATCACCAAGGGGGCTCGGTTTGTTGATCGGGGTTGTGGGAAAGGGTGTCCCTGCACCGGTAATGGTGGGAAGGGCAACACGCCGATCTCATTTCGCTTGGGGTTACTTACTCTATCCTTTTTCACTTGTTCCTCTCCAATCCAAAAAGCTGGCGATTTACCGCAATCGCCAGATTATAGCAACCGTTAGTGTGTGTGTCAAGAACTTTCACACTCATTTTTCTGTTGACAATATGGGCGTGGATGGTGTATCTTAACTGATTCGCAAACCTGTCCTCATCCAGATGGAGGTCAGGAACATATTTATGAGTTCATCCGAATTTTACACGCTACGTCTCACGCAAAGGAAATGTCATGTTTGAGAGTTTATCGGGCAAGTTGCAAGGCGTCCTCAAATCGCTACGGGGACAAGGCAAACTAACCGAGAAGAACATATCTAATGCACTGCGCGAGGTTCGTCTCGCATTGCTTGAGGCGGATGTAGATTACAAGACCGTCCGCGAATTTATCAACGGTGTCAGGACAAGATCGGTCGGTAAGGAGGTGCTCGGCAGCTTCACCTCAGATCTTCAGATAGCAAAGATTATCGGCGATGAGCTGGCAAAGTTGATGGGGGAGGAAGCCGTACCAGTTTCCATAGCGCCAAGTGGTCCAACAATCATTATGATGGTCGGTCTACAGGGCGGTGGGAAAACGACAGCTTCAGCCAAACTGGCACTGAGGTTCAAGTCAGAGGGCAGAAATCCTCTCCTGGTCGCAGCAGACATTTACCGTCCGGCAGCGATTAAACAACTTCAGCTACTTGGAGAGCAGATTGATGTGCCGGTGTTTTCGATGGGCACTGACCTCTCCCCTGCTATCATTATTCAAGCGGCAGTTAAGCAGGCGTTGAACCGGGGGAATAATTTCGTCATCATCGACACGGCGGGGCGACTACATGTTGATGAAGAGTTGATGGGTGAGTTGGAGGAGATTAAATCCGCCGTCAATCCGACCGAAATTCTCCTTGTCGTCGATGCGATGACCGGTCAAGATGCGGTCAATGTTGCTCAGCATTTTAACGACAACTTGGACATTAATGGCGTTATCCTGACCAAACTCGATGGGGATGCGCGTGGCGGTGCGGCACTGTCTATTCGTTCCGTAACGCAGAAGCCAATCAAGTTTGTTGGCGTTGGCGAGAAGATCGATGCGACAACATTGGAAGAGTTTCATCCGGATCGGATGGCTTCTCGAATACTCGGTGAGGGTGACTTTGCGACCCTGCTCGAAAGGGCTGAATCTGTTTTTAGCCAGGATCAAGCGGATGAGTTAGAGCGTAAGCTGCTTGGGCAGGAGGGTTTGGATTTCAATGATCTGCTGATGCAGCTTGAACAGATCAAGAATATGGGACCGTTGGACCAACTCGTTGAGATGATTCCCGGCGTCAATAAGCTTCCGATGAAAAACATGCAGGTTGACGAATCGCAGTTGAAGTACACTAAAGCGATGATTCAGTCAATGACGCCGATGGAACGTCAGAATTCGCTGCTTCTTGATAGTAGTCGTCGGTTACGTATTGCAAAGGGGAGCGGTACGACAGTCCGGCAAGTTAATCAGTTGGTTGATCAGCTCAAATTCATGAACCGCATGATGAAGCAGCACCCGATGGCGGATATGTCACAGCTTGGTGGCGGTGGTCCCGTTGCAATGACAGGAAAGCCAAGGAAACGTAAAAGAAGGAAAAGACGTAAATCACGCTAAGTTTAAGACACAGTTAATCTTATTATCACTGTCCTTTGCTATGGTTTTAGCGATGACTACAGCCAGAATTGAAACGTGAAAAAACCCCTTCTTATCGCATGTAGGGTTTCATGTGGTGTGATGCGGCACGTTTTTCAACTCAGTGGACATAGTGATAGAAAAAAGTTTTCATGAAATAGGAGGTAACATTTGGCAGTACGAATTAGACTGCAGCGGCATGGAAAGAAAAGACGTCCCTTTTATCGGTTGGTGGCCGCTGACTCTCGAAGCCAAAGGGATGGACGTTTTATCGAACGGATTGGGCATTATGATCCAATGACCGATCCGGCAAACATCGTAATTGACGCGGAGAAGGCATTAAAATGGTTGAGAACCGGTGCGCAACCTTCTGATACTGCGAAGGACCTAATGTCAAAGGTCGGTGTTTGGGAAACATTTATAAACGAAAAGCTGGGGCATCCCAACCCAACGCCAGAAGAAGGGGCTTCCGAAGCAGCAGAGGAAGAATCTGCCTCCGCTGAAGAATCAACAGAAGAAGCGACCTAGCGAAAATCGTGTTTCTGGGGGAATCTCATGCTCAAAGAATTGATTGAATATCTCGCAAAATCGCTCGTTGATAATCCTGATCAGGTCAGTGTCAATGAAGTTGAAGGCAACACTGTGACTATTCTTGAACTGAGTGTTGTCCCTGAAGATTTAGGGAAGGTCATCGGGAAACAGGGGCGCACCGCCAAGGCGATGCGATCTCTGCTGCTTGCTGCGGGAGTCAAGGCGCGTAAAAAGGCAATACTTGAGATTGTCGAACAACGTTAAGTAGGAAAGTTAGCATTTTCAAGCCTACCGACTCACTATGACGAATGAGTGAAGGAGATATGGCAGTTATTGTCAAAAGACCCGTTATTTTGAAAAATATCGTGACCCCTGCTTTCAAGGAGCAACTTACGACGGAGTTAGAGCACACGATTCGCCAGATTGAAACATGGCTGCAACAAGAGGAATTCCAAAGCCGCCGTTTGATTGCGGAGGCTCAAAAGCGAGATCCACGGCATGTCAGTCAGTTGCGCGACGAGATTCACCAAGAACGCGAGAAACAGGAGCAGGTGAAAAGTAATCTCAGCCAGAAGTTGGCGCAGGTCAAGGAACTTGAGATCGATACCCTTTTTACCAGTGGAACGTATGATGCGCCTGTCAAAATTGAAGTTGGGGATGACATCCGTGCCAAGCTATCCCAGGCAGAAATTATTGTCAAAGATGGAATTGTTGTCCAGGTCATTGAATGAGAATCGACATCATCACCATTTTCCCAGAGGTCATCCTGCCGGTTCTGCAAGCGGGTATTTTGAAGCGTGCGCAAGCCAAAGACCTATTGACAGTCAACGTTCATAACCTGCGCGATTTTACGACGGACCGCCATCAAACGGTTGACGACTATCCTTACGGGGGCGGCGCAGGCATGATTCTGAAACCGGAGCCACTTTTCGCCGCAATCAAAAAACTGGAGCCAGAATCAACAGCGCGTATCATTTACCTGACCCCACAGGGAACGCCCTTTAACCAGTCATTAGCTGAAGCCTTCTCCCTTGAATCGCACCTAATCTTGATCTGTGGGCGCTACAAAGGAATTGATGAGCGAGTCCGTATGAAGCTGGTTACAGACGAGATTTCGATAGGTGATTATGTCCTTAGTGGGGGTGAGATTCCGGCACTGGCTTTGGTTGATGCGATCGGACGAGTTTTACCGCGTGCGTTAGGGAATTACGAATCAGCACAGGAGGACTCATTCAGCCAAGGCTTACTGGATTGCCCACATTACACACGCCCCGCTGAGTTTGAGGGAATGCAAGTTCCCGACATCCTGTTGAGCGGACACCACGATAACATTACGCGTTGGCAGCATGAACAGTCTCTCAAGCGAACTGCCGAACGCCGTCCAGACTTGCTGAAAAACATGGAGCTTTCGGCTGAGGATGTTGCCTACCTGAAGAATAACAAGTAACGAGTAATACGTAAGTAGATGGCCCTTACGCATTACGCATTATTTCTTTTTTTATACGTATTATGCCTAAGGAGGAACCAAGCAATGAATCTTATTGAATCTGTAGAGAGCGAACATACGAAAAGCGATCTTCCTAATTTTGGACCCGGCGATCTCGTGCGGGTGAACACCCGTATCCGAGAGGGCTCAAAAGAACGTATCCAGGCTTATGAAGGCACGGTCATTCGGCGGTCCAACGGTGGCTTGAGTGAAACATTTACCGTCCGTCGTGTTGCGTATGGCGAGGGGAGTGAAAGGACCTTTCCCGCACATTCACCGAATATTGAGAGTATCCAGATTATTCGATATGGCTCCATCCGTCGAGCAAAGCTGTACTACCTACGAGACCGAACCGGAAAAGGTATACGAATCCGTGAAAGGCGGCAAGATAGCGCGTAGAGAAAATTCTCCAACAGAGATACAACAGTTTGAACAAACCCTACGACAGCAGGGCTATCAGCGTATCGCAGGAATTGACGAAGCTGGGCGGGGTGCATTAGCCGGTCCTGTTGTCGCAGCAGCTGTTATTCTTCCCGTCGACTGTCAGATCTCAGGTGTGACAGATTCAAAGCAGCTGACACCCAAAAAGCGGGAGAAATTGTTCGACGAGATCCACCACGCTGCTATAGCAGTTGGTGTTGGTTGCGTTAACAATCAGGAGATTGATCAAATCAATATCCTTCGAGCCACAATGGAGGCGATGGCTCAGGCTGTTACGGGAATCACGCCTTCCCCGGATTACGTGCTTGTGGATGGCACACACCTTCCTGAAATTCCGCTACCCCGATCGCATCGGGATTCGGAGCAACCCGCCAAAGCAATTCCCAAGGGGGATACCCTCATCCAGTCTATTGCTGCTGCCTCGATTATCGCAAAAGTCACACGAGATCGTCTGATGGTTGAATTTGATGAAACCTATCCGGGCTATGGCTTTCGGATCCATAAAGGATACGGTACACTTCTACATCGTCAGGCAATTGCCCAACTCGGTCCCTGCCCTATCCATCGGCATAGTTTTAAACTTCAATAAAATGAGCGACTCCAGAATTAAGGTGGGAAAGATCGGTGAAGCCCTTGCCATCGAGCACTTCAAAGCGCAAGGATATGAAATTCGTGCGCAGAACTATCGTACGCGCTCAGGTGAGATTGATCTGATCGTCCAGCGCGAAAAACGGACTGTGTTCGTTGAAGTCAAGACACGGCGGAGCAGCAAGTTTGGTCCGCCACAAGCCGCTGTCACCCCTGCCAAACAGAAACAGATCTCTAAGGTTGCGTTACATTACTTGCAAACGCAGAATCTCCTTGATGTCCCCTGCCAATTCGACGTTGTTGCAGTTGTTCTGTCGTGGAATTTTGAACTCATCAAACTTCACCACATCGAGAATGCGTTTGAGTTCTATGCTAACCAGTGACAAACGCCCACACAATTGCGCCAATGGCGTCGTATCCTAAACAGCAAAATTCTTCCCTTTTTTGTTCCAAAATCATCAGCTACCGATAGGTCCATCAGATTTCGGTTTTACCGACAGGCCTGATTCTGGATCTGAACATGTCAACTGTGTAAAATTTGTCCGCAAATTTTTACATTTATCCTCTCAATTTACGACGAGCTCCAATATTACGCTTTTTTAGTTAGGGGTGTTTTGCATTTGGATTAGGCTATTGGGATTGGGACGGTATTACAGGAGGGGAGTGGATTCTGAAGATTGGTCGCGGTAAGAATGAACTTCGTCAAAGCGCGGAGGTAGGGGGCATCTCCGGGGCAAATTATTGGCAATTGAATTGTCAATTAATGTTGTGTTTTTACTTGACAAGAATTTTCACTTGACAAAACCAAAGACTGTATAGTATCATTATAACAGTTAAAGAATCGGTGAAAGCAGTGATAAGCATTCGCGGTGCTTATCACCGCTGCAATTTCACCGATATAGATGTATACCAATTATCCCGGAAGGGATAATGTATCCTTAGGAAAGGATATTGTTATGAATAATAACATGAGAAGACCTCCTAAGTCAAGCGACGTTGCTCCTACCGGTGTTTACGATGTAGACGAACTTCGTACCCAATGCCGGGCAATCGGCATTAGCCCGCAACGCGCAAACATCCGGCGCGTCCGTCAAGCGCTTGACCTCTTAAATCATGGAAGCGTCGCGTTCGATCACGGGGACCAGACCAACGAATTCTACTGGGTGGATTCCCACACCCATCCCGATACGGTTTACCGTGTCCGCAAAAATGGACAGATTGAGTGCAACTGCTCTGATGCTTCCCAAGGCAATCAGTGCAAGCACCAGATTGCGGTCCTCCTCTTTAATAAACAATTCAAATAGCCCAGTCGCCGGCGAGTGGATTCATCGCCACAGCTAACGATCTACTCGCTGGCATTACTCAATCCGCGACAGGAACTGTATGGCAATACCGATTGACGACAGTTCTAACAAAGCGTGTCGAATGTAAAAGGAGACAACTGAATGAGATTTCCCCATAGTGGGACGAAATCCACCGGAAACAAGGAACACGAGCAAGCCGTAAGCCCTTCCCGCAGAATAACAAGACCCACCAGAGACGAGAAGCACGAACAGGTCAAAAGAGCAGCGTTTATATTTGCACGGTTGACCAGAGACGCCGACGCAATCGCTAAAGCCCTTGAAGTGAATCCCCGAACAGTATATCGGATGATAGAGCGCCCCGACTTCAACGCGGAACTGGAGGCACTGGACTACGATGGGCCGCGTAATTTTCGAACCAAACCCGCACGCCGCCCTCATCCTAACTATGAGCGCGCAGAGGAGTTATGGAACTCGCTATCACATCTGCCGAGATCGAGGCGCGGCAAAATTATTGCGGAAGAGTTGGATATCCCTATCGATAGGGTCTGGAACTGGATGCGGAAGTGGAAAGAAACGCCCAAGATGCAGGTTGTGGAGATCCAACGGATTATTGATGTCACTAAGGTCAATCCCCAGAACTTGGTGATCGGTCTGAAACGCCAAACCCTTGTCTTAGGTCATGAAAGCCGCGTAGAGGACATCCGGGTTGATGCCATCGAAACGAATGCGTTGGGAGACCCGGTTGGAACAGTGAGGATCGGGGACCGGGACATGCCGGTTATTTACGATTCCAACAAGGGCGTCTGGCGAGAAAGGAAACAGTTAGCCTGAAAAGCACCACACCCGCGCTCAGACTAAACCGGATAGCATATTCCGCAGATAAACGGCATCCTCTTTCGCCCATTTCTCCAGATTCGGTGGCGTGGTTTCCGCATATCCCACCTGACGAATAATCGATTCGTCAAAGCGGTACTCCGTGTGAACCGTTAGGGGACCGTCAAACCCGCTTTCGCACAGAAGTCCCAGATAACGCCTCCAATCGACGCCCCCATCTCCCAGCTTTACAAAACAGGGCACATAGGGAGGAGTCTGATCGGGCTGTGAGAGGTAGAGGGCATCTTTGATTCCGACAACGGACAGATAATCGCCGATCATCGCCAGCCCCATCGCCCAATCCTCGCCATCAAGTAGGAGATGCCCGGGATCGGGATAGGCACCGATGTGCTGCGGATCGAAACCTCTAATGAGGTGCATCAACCCTGCACAGTTTGATCCGACACAGGAACCGCTGTGAATCTGGTAGCAGGTTTGCACCCCATATTTTTCGCTAAACGCACGAAATCCTTCAAGCTCCTTGCGTGCAGTATCAATCACTTGCCAATAATCGTCTCCCTCGCTGAAGCGCCAGAACCCAATTTTTAGGCGCGGTATGCCCGCCTCCGCACACGCAACATATAGCCCCTCTATCTCCGGCGCATTCGGATTTGTTATATCCGTCGCCGCTGTCGCCAACGGACAGGTGAGGTTTTGCTCCTGCCAAACCTTCATGGCTTTGGGAAGCGTATCAACGACGTTATCGACGTGGATCGGGTGTCCCGGACGGACGCAGATATCCACCCCATCGTAGCCGAGTTCAATGGCTTTCTCGCCAAGCTGTTCGACAGATAGTTCTGTAAAGAATTTAGAATTGAGTACAATTTCCATTTAGGGTCCCTCCTAACGGAGTAGGTTATGATATAAGGCAATCTAATCGCGATTGAAATGCTTGCCCGGAAGATACTTAATTTCTAACTCAACATCGCGGACGTAGGGCTGAGGGGTTACATCAGGATCGCGTTCCAGCAGCGTAACATCAAGGACATTATTCCCTTTTTGGGGCCAATGGCTTGGATCAAGCCGGTAGATGAACCAGTAGCCTGAACCGGTGCGATAGCGCGGTGCCCGCATCCGGTACATCTCATTGATTTTTCGCAGCAAATGGTCCGGCAACGCTGTTCCGTTGAGTTGGAAGCGTAGCCTATCATTTTCGGTGGTGTTCATGACCCGCACGCGCAGGAGAACCTCGTGGACCCTGCCGACCTGCTCCCACCGGCGAAGGTCGTCGCTGATCGTCAGTTCCAATTGGACTGGTACGTTCACCTCTAAATCGGCGGGCAGCTGTGATGTGAGTTCCGGACTTGGGAAGCGACCCGTTTCCGTGGGGATGTGATAGAATTTATCTTTGGGTGCCATAATATCCGGATGCGGCAGCTCACGGAGTTTTTCGTAGAATGAAGCCTCGTAGGGCCAGTTCGTGAACCACTGACTGATATAAAGTCCATCGATGCCCTGCGCCCAGTAGTTGCAAGCCGCCGCACGGATCATTTCGATCGATGCTTCGCCCAAACGGTCTGAATCTACATTACTGTCGATAGCAGCATGGATGCGGCACCCCGTCTCTTTCGCAGACTCCACCAAAAAGCGGAGATCATTGAGCAGGGGTGCTTCATACGTCAGGGAAGTACCGTTCGGATCGCGCAACTCAGGTCTCGCGATTGCTTGGGCGATGAGAACATCCACAATACCCTGTCGCATCCATTCTTGTGGGTCCAACCCGCGGGACAGGCAATCCTCGACATTCGACGGGATGCTAATCCCTAACTCCCGCTCGGAGCCGCTATTCTTCACAGCTTCGTAGACCTGTCCGACCCATTCCGTCATGATCTGACGTCCCTCCTCTACTTCATCAGGGTGGAAGTAGTGGGGCCAGAAATTGAATTGGAGCTCGAATCCGTCAACCTCATAGTTGGTGAGCACTTCTGAGATGATTGCGAACCGTTCATCACGGACCGCTTGGTGCATAAAATCAGCACAGTGGATACCGGGATAACTGGGGTCTAAGTTGCCCTTTGCACCAATTTCCAGATGCTTATTATCCAATCGAAAATCCGAGCTGCGAATATCGTATCCGCCTCCGCCCCGTTCGCCGCTGTCTAGCTGCATCAACAGCGTGGGATAGAACAGTAACCCGACCTCGTGGGCGCGGTCACAAATCACTCGCAAGTGGTCGTTGCCTGCTTGAATCAGATGCAGCGCATTCTGGTATGCCCGACGGAATATAAGGTGGGGCCACCTTTGGACATTATGCCCCCACAGTTCGCCAACCTCGGTATCATGTAGCATCGTCCGTCCATCTCCCAAGCAAAACATCAATGCCTCGACAGGAGTGCCAGCGAGTTCGTCAACCGCTGCCTCGCACTCCTCTTTCTGCATCGGTGGTTCGTACATGTAGAGGAGCGGATGCCGTCCATCGTGATAGAACATGAGGCGTGGCTTTTTCATACCGGATTCCTTTATTTGAGATGACCGATTTTGAGATCAGGATTGGTCAATTTCTATTTTGACATCGTGTATGGTAGGCGCTGTTTCCAACTGCGCCTATGGTCAAGATTGGTCAATTCCTATTTTGACATGATGTGCTTCTTAAAGTCAAGCGGATACCCATATCGGATTCAGAAACGGACGCTGATCCATTCTCTTTTTGTTTCTCGATTCTATACAGATTCTGTTATAATGTGTGTTACGCCGGTGGGCGGCAAAATAGGATGGAATCTGAAAAATTACAACACTATTGTGGGACTGCCAAAATACACGGTCGAAAAGGAGCACTGTCATGGTCGATCAACAGTATCTTCTGAACGATGAAGGGGTACAAAACTTCATCAAGAATGGGTATATCACCCTCCACCCCGATTTACCCGACCTCCACGAAGAAATCTACCGGGAGACCGCAGCGATATTTGAGAAAGAGGGGGACCCGCGCAACCATATCCTGCAAAAAATTCCTGCACTGTATCAGGTTTTTGACCATCCGATTGTCCGTGGTGTCCTGACCAGTCTTCTGGGACCGAATTACATGATGCACCCACACCGCCATGCACATATGAAGGAGCCCGGCCAAAAAGGCGGTGCTTGGCATCAGGACGGCAGATCGAAACATTTCACGACAAAAGATCACGGATGGCTCTTTGAATGGCGACGCCATCATCGCTTTCGATCTGTTTGGGCGTGGTATTATCCGCAGGAGGTTACCGAAGATATGGGACCCACAGCGGTTATTCCGGGTGCCCAGTACTACGATCTGGAAAGTATGCGGCACTACAACAGTGCCTACAGTGATCCGGAGATTGGCGCACTGCTTTGTGGCAAAGCGGGCACGATAACGATTGGTCATTACCATCAGTGGCACAGCAGTTGGGGAACGAATCACAGCACCAAGAATCGTTACATGATCAAGTTTCTCCTCACCCGCACGGAAGAGCCGGGACATCCCTCTTGGAACACCAATGGTGTTGGCTCAGCAGATAATGCGCCGCTCACTGATGACGCACCGACACCCGGTCAGGAAGCGGTGTGGAACCGTGTGTGGGGCTGGTTAAACGGAGATAGTGAGGCGATGGCAAACAATGGAAGCGGGAATGGGAATCACGTTTCTGAGTTGATTGCCGCGTTGCATGATACCTCCGCACCCGCTCGGTTGAATGCCGTTTATGCCCTCGGCGCGATTGGTGAACCTGCGGTCGATCCACTAATAGAGACACTACGGGGAGCCGCTGAACCCGCTGAGATCACGGAGGAACCTATCTTAACCCATGTTGCGTATGCCTTGAGCGCGATTGGGGAATCCGCTGTTCCCGCATTAACTTCTGTGCTGAACGACGATGCGGCGTGGTGGGTGCGCGCGACCGCTGTCGATATCTTGGGCGATATAGGCAAACCCGCAGCCGAAGCCGTTCCCGCGTTGGTTCACGCCTTGGATGATTCGTCCGAGTGGGTCCGCCGCAATGCCGTGAATGCGTTAGGGACGATCGGTGAAGGGACGGAGGGGTTGATAACGGCTTTGAAGGATGACCATCCGCTGGTGCGCTGCAATGCGGTGAATGCGTTGGCGAGGACGTGCAAAGGCGGTGATGAGGACATTGACGCCGCCAGTCGCACGCTATCAACGGTGATGTATGATGACGAATACGCTATCATCCGCGAATACGCGATTGCTGCGTTAGAAGAGATGGGATCTATAGCCGACAGGGAATAACGATCATTATTTCCTACAATACCTACAACCCCGTTCCTACTTGAGGATCACCATCCGTCGTGTGGCGGAAAAATCCCCTGCTGTCAGGGTGTAAAAGTATACGCCACTTGCTACCCGTTCACCTACATCATTTCTTCCGTCCCAGTAGATTGCTTTCGATTCACTCTCGTAGACCGCCGCAATCCGATGCCCAACGTTGAGTGTGCGAACAGCATGACCGCTTAGGTCGTAGATAGTCAAGGTGACAACAGCATCCTCCGACAACCGATACGGTATCCACGTTTCTGGGTTAAACGGATTGGGATAGTTTGCTAACAACTCTGTCTCTTTTGGGATGAGGAATAGCAACAGCTGCTCAAGCACCATAATCCCCCTTTTTATGGTTGGATCCCTGACCTCAAGTGCCCTTGCGTCGGTCAGCCAACCCTGAACCTCTACCGCTGTGAGCGTCTCAGATACTTGTGGCTGCGCTGAAGGTGCAGCTGCTGCACCTTCAAACATGCCCGCAACCAATATCAGATCCAGAATATTGACAACACCATCCCCATTCACGTCAGCACGATGTTGTCCTGCCTGGCCGAGATGCGCCGCGATGTGCACCAAATCCAAGACATTCACGTCTCCATCACCGTTAATATCTCCGTTTGTCTTGCCAGAAGATGTGCCAGCACGGGTGAAATCCCACAGCCGCACCGTACCATTGCCACTTCCGCTGGCAAGTGTATCCCCATCGGGACTGAATGCAAGACAGACGGCATCCCCTATATCCTCAGCCAGGGGCTTTTTATATTCACCGGTCTCTATGTCCCACAATGAAATTCCACGATTTCCAATGACAAGTGTTCCCCCGTCGGGACTGAACGCCACCGGATTCACCCAACTTCCCTGATTGGGGAGTGTCCTTTTGAGTTTTCCGGTGTGTGGATCCCACAACCGAATCGTCTTGTCCCAACTCCCACTGGCAAGCGTTCCTCCATCCGGGCTGAACGCGAGGCGATTGACAGGAGACGTGGCGGGAAGAGTCCTTATTTGTTTTCCGGTGTGTGGATCCCATAGGCGAATGGTTTGGTCCCTGCTAGCAGAAGCAAGCATTTCCCCATTCTGAGAAAACATGACGACCTCCACCAACTCCGTATGCCCCGCCAGTTCCCTTTCGACTTGCCATGTGGTCGTATTCCATAGCAGAATGGTCTGGTAGGCACCGGCACTAGCAAGGGTGCTTCCATCAGGACTGAACGTGACCGATGCAACACTTCCTTTTTGGGTGGGAAGGGTTCTTTTGAGCTTCCCGGTATGTGTCTGCCATAGACGAATGCTTCTGTCCCAGCTACCACTAACGAGCGTTTGACCATCGGGACTGAACGCAACGCTGACAATATTTGTATGTCCTATTAGGAGATTTTTTTGTTGTGCAGTGTTTGGATTCCACAAGCGGATGGTGCTATCCCAACTTCCACTGGCGAGCATTTGACCATCGGGACTGAACGCAACGCTCTGGACACCATCTGTATGCCCTTCAAGAGTGGCTTTGAATTGTGACCCGTTGTAACCGCCATGGGCTGTGACAGTAGGGGGCCGATCTATCTCTGTCAAGAGATATTCAAGCACAGCAATCCCGTTTTGCAGCGTTGCATTTTCAACTTCAAGCCGCTTGGCATCAGTCAGCCACTTCTGAACATCTGCCGAAGCGAACATCTCCACTGTTTGTCGCGGTAAAGAAGATATGAGTCCTGCAACCAAGAGCGCATCGACAATATCGACAATCCCATCTTCATTGACATCCGCCTTAGATGGCCCACGCTGTCCGAAACGCGAGGCAAATGGTATCAAATCTGAGAGGCTCACGACACCATCGCTATTAACATCTAATTTGTTTTGGGTAGGCACTGCCTCATCCAACTGGATAGGAAAGGTCGCCCAAGCGATGTTGCCCCCCACATCAATAATTTGAAGTGCGATTCTATCAACGAGTTCTGCCGTTCTAACAGCAAATTCGACGGTGCCCGTTTTGCCGTTTAATCGTTTGCAGTCGAACAACTGGAAGGGCCCCCATCCAGTGTCGTTGAGATTTTCGGGCACCAGCAACTGCGCTTGATGAAGCCCATCAGGATCTGCCACCTTGAAACGGAAGCTAATTGCGTCCCGGCTCAAAGCCCGTAACGAAAGAAGTTGAATCTCACCCGGCTCGTTGCGGAATATGGCTGTGGTATTAAAGAAACGGCTGACGGACAACCATTCTGCGGCGCACTTAGACAAACGATTTTGCGCGGCACCCGCGAGAACGTAGTCACTGTTAGGACCTTTTCGGAAATCGTGGACTAATCCAAAGGCATGTCCGATTTCATGGGCAGTCAAAAACAAGGGGTCATAATTATGACCGAACGAAGGAATTAAGGCAAAACCACCCAGCAATTCTTCCCCCATAGTTATATCTCTATGTCTCAATTTAGCTTTCCCGGCTGGACCGAAACCGATATCTCCTTGGGCGGGATAGAAAATAACACCACCTAGACCACCTGATTCTCCGCCGTTAAGGGCTTCGTAACTGAGATCTATTGCAATGAAATAGACGTGCTGCAGATCGGCGCCGTCAAAGTGTTCAAGAAGTTCTGCCCAAACTGAGAAATCAGTAAGCTCCTCACTATAGTAATATTCCTCCCTGAACTTTCCATTAATCTGACGAATAAGAGGTTCTCCATCTGCATCGGTTTCAATAGTAAAGGCTTGTCTACCGAATCCGTGTCTGTGCATTTCGTCAGCGTAAAACTGCTGTGTATCTTTAATCAACTGACGGAGCGATGCCACTCTATCCGGTCGGGGAGGACGGTCGTTAGGGAGAAAGTAAATCGTTCGCACCATGCCGTTAGCGTCAATTGGAGGGGGCGGGGCGCGATCGTCAAACTCGACTGTAATCCCTCTGCTTTGGAGGGTGGGAATGTGAGTGCTAATGGATACGGAACTGAGAGGGTTTCCTCTCACCTCAACGGTGTCGCCACTCCCCAATCCCGCATTGGCTACAATAGGTGATATGTCCGAGATATTGTTGCTGTGAAAGTTCAGTTCTGTTAGGTGAATCAAGTCTGCCACCGGCGATATGTCCGAGATGTTGTTGCGCCATAGCCGCAGGGCTGTCAAGTTGGCTAACTCGGCTACTGGTGAGATATCCGAGAGGTTGTTACCACCAATATCCAGCCATATCAGATTGGTTAATTCTGCCAAAGATGAGATGTCTGATATGTTGTTTTGACTAAGATTTAGCCACGTCAGATCGGTTAGCTTTTCCAGTGGTGAAAGGTCTTTAATTGAATTGCTGTTAATCCATCCCTTTCCCTCCACCTCCTTATCGCCAAGCCACAGCCCGGTCAGGTTGGTTGCATGCTCCAACCCGGTCAAATCACTGATGTTAGCGTTTGGTGCTTCAAGATGGGTTAGTGCTGCCATCTCATCTACGGTGATAGGTGCACCGGCTGCCACCCCAAGTGCGTTTTCAATCGCAGCACGGAGATTGGGGTCGGGGATGTTGACGACTTGTGCCGTGGCAGCCAATGGAAGGGTGAGGCTAATCAACAGGGAAAAGGTAAAGCGAAGAAATTGTTTGTTCATATTCCTCTGCAAGAAAAATTGTTTGGCAAAGGTAACGAAAGCTGCTACCTTGGTAAGAACACGGAATAGGATTCAAAGCAAAGTTAGGGTGTCGAGATATGAATCTCGACCTACGGTTCCTACTTGAGGATTAACATCTTGCGCGTGGCGGAATAATCGCCCGCTGTCAGGGTGTAAAAGTATACACCACTCGCTACCTGTTCGCCAAGAGCGTTTCTGCCGTCCCAGTAGATTGCCTTCGACCGATGCTCGTAGGCAGCTGCAATCCGATACCCAACATTGAGGAAACGGACAACCTGACCGCTCCCGTCATAGATGGTCAGGGTCACGAAGGCGTCCTCTGCCAACCGATACGGAATCCATGTCTCTGGGTTGAATGGGTTTGGATAGTTTGTAAGCAGTTCTGTTTCTGTCGGTATCTCGTAGGCGACCAGGTCCGGCAACTGAATATAGCTCCGCTTCACATCTTCAGCTGTAACGGTATATCGTAACGGTTGTATACCGACTGACGGATCTGGAGATTTGACAACGATTTCAAGAAGATCCCCAACCGTAGCCGCCCGCGCCGTTTCTATATCAACGACGGTGAGTTGATAACCTGCTTCATCGGGTGTCGCAGCAGTGGCAACTGCTCTGCCGGTTGATAGGTTCTTTACGGTTACCCGGAAGGTTGGCACCTTTAAGCCTGCTCCTTTGTCAACCACTGCCCCTCTCAACGCTAACACAGGAGTGGTGTGCTTTACTTCGATACCCTTCAATGCCACTTGCGGTGCGGCAGACGGGTCAGCGGCATTATACCACCCATCACCGGAGAGCGTAACTGTTGCAGCCCGTTGAGCGGTCATGATAAAGCCTTGTCCCCCGGTGATTGCTATATCCCCCGGATCACCCGCGCGTCCGACCAACGTGAACGTGTCGCCATCGGTGAGGATAATTACAGGGACATTGCCCCCAATCTCTTCAAGTGTAAGCAGGTCGCTCACACGCTGTATTCTTGGATCTCTCAACGGCAGTCCTACAAGGTTGAACCCCTGGTTCAAGTTGATGGCACCACTTCCACCTGTTCTTAGTGGGGTGCCACTTAGATGGAGCGATGCCGACGCTTTCAAATTAGCGATAATTCCTGTGTCGTTAGCTAAGCGCACATCCGCGGAAGTATCCGAAGCACCGAAATAGCTGCGCCAGTCCTGAGCTTGGGAGTCATAGGTGATGAGGAATTGGACAGCATTTGCACCGCCGAGAACGTCGTAGAGGTCAGAGATAGATGTAATCGTCGTTTCCACGCCCCGAACCGCAGTGACTCTCAACGGGACATGAATCAAACTGATACCGTGTGGTATTGACCATAGGAATTCGGTGGGGAGGGTATCAGCGATAGCGTGAAAAGTGGCTGGACTCTCAATTCCGGTGGCAGACACAGAAACGGTGTTTGCTCCCAGATTTGGACCCAATATGAGCGTACTTTGTGCCCTACCGTTGGGACTAGTCCTTGTGCTTGTAGTGCTGAGCGTGCCACCGCCTGCGACAACGGCAAATGTGACCGAAATCCCCCCGAGTGCAGAACCGTTCGCGTCTTGTGCTTCAACGACAAATGGTTGGGACAACAGCGCGAAGGATGCCCCTTTCTGGTTATCGCCTGAGATTTTCAGAAGTGCTGGATGCGCTCGGTTGTCAAACTCAACTGTAACCCCTCTGCTCTGGAGCTCAGGAATATGGGTGTGGATAGATTGATAGCTCAGGGGATTGTGCTGCACATTAACTGTGTCTCCACTCCCCAATCCCGTATTGGTTAGAAGGGGTGAAAGGTCCGAGATGCTGTTGTGCCCAAGCTGCAGTTTTGTCAGGCTCGTTAATTTTGCTAGCGGTGAGAGGTCCGCTATGTTGTTACCATGAAGGTTGAGTTCTGTTAGGTGAATCAAGTCTGCCACCGGCGATACGTCCACAATGTTGTTACGCCAGAGCCGCAAGGCTGTCAAATTGATTAATTCTGCTACTGGTGAGATGTTTGAGAGGTTATTGCCTCCAACATCCAGCCATGTCAGATTGGCTAATTCTGCCAAGGGTGAGAGGTCTGATATATTGTTTTGACTAAGATTCAGCGAAGTCAGATTGCTTAATTCCGCCAAGGGTGAGAGGTCTTTAATCGAGTTGCTGTTAATGTGCCCCTGTCCCTCTACATACTTATCACCAAGAGACAACTCTGTCAGGTTAGTCGCATGTTCTAACCCGGTCAAATCGCTGATGTTGGCGTTTCCTGCGTCAAGACGGGTCAAAGTCTCCATTTCCGATGAGACTATTGGGGTGCCTGGTGACACTCTGAGAGCGGGCTCAACCGCAGCACGGAGGTTAGGGTCGGGGATATCCACTGTCACCGCTGTCAATACTGCCAAGAGACGTTCAAGTTCGACAATTCCTTTTTGCAGAATTTCATTTTCAACCTCAAATTGCTTGGCGTGGGTTAGCCACTGCTGAACATGTGCTTCAGTGAACATCTCAACCGCTTGTTGCGATAGATTCGGTATGTGTGCTGCAACCAAAAGCACATCGACAATATCAACAATTCCATCTTTATTGACATCCGCTGTATCTTTTCCATGCTGTCCGAACTGCGCGGCAATGGGTGTCAAATCCAAGATGTTCACGACGCCATCACCGTTAACATCTAAGGCGTTTTGGGCAGGTGCTATGGCATCTAAGTCGATAGGAAACGTTGCCCAGGTGATGTTACCCCTCACATCAATAATCTGAAGTCCGATTCTATCAACGAGTTCTGCTGTTCTAACAGCAAATTCGACGGTGCCCGTTTTGCCATTTAGTCGTTTACAGTCGAATAGCTGGAAGGGCCCTTCTCCGGTGCCTTTATAAATTTCTGGCACCAACAGCTGAACTTGATGGAGCCCATCGGGATCTGTCACCTCAAAACGAAAACTGATTACGTCTTTGCTATAAGGCTGTAATGAAAGAAGCTGAATTTTTCCTGGTTCGTTGTGGAATATTGATTTGGTATTAAAGAAACGACTGACAGATAACCATTCAGCAGCACACTTAGAAAGACGATTTTGTTTGCCGGCAGCCAAAACATAGTTGCTGTGACGACCTCTCCGAAAATCGTGAACTAATCCAAAAGCATGTCCGATTTCATGAACAGTTATTCCCAATCTTTCAAAATTATGACTGGACCAAGGAATTAAGGCAAGACCTCCAAAAACTTCTTCCCCTTGTGTTATGTTACGACGTCCACCAAGATGAAACCGACCCCGTCCTCCGCTTGGGGGATAAATGAGAGCAGCTAAACCACCCGCAGTTCCGCCATCAAGACCTTCGTAACTAAGATCTATCACAATGAAATAGACGTGCTGAAAATCGTCAGCCTCAAAGTATTCAGGAAGTTCTGCCCAGACATGCCAAATGCTCGATAGCTGGTAATAATATTCCTCTTTGAATTTTCCATTAACCTGATGAACGAGAGGTTCCCCATCTGCGTCAGTTTCAACAGTAAAGGTTGTCCTACCGAACCCATGTCTTTGCATCTCATCAGCGTAGAACTGCTGTGCATCTTTAATCAACTGACGGAGTGTTGTCATTCTTTCTGGTCGTGCAGGGCGATCGCTAGGAAGAAAATAAACCAACCGAACCATTCCATCGGTGTCAATAGAGGCTGGAGTTATAGGGAGCCGGTCGTCAAACTCCACTGTAACTCCTCTGTTTTGGAGCGCGGGGATGTGGGTCTTGATAGATACGGAACTGAGGGGATTGTCATTCAGCACAACCTTGTCTCCACTCCCCAATCCTGTATTTGCAACTAGGGGTGAAATATCCGAGATGTTGTTGTACCTCAGTTCCAGTCGGGCCAGGTTGGTTAAACTTGCAACCGGTGAGATATCCGAGATGTGGGTGCCGGCAAGATTTAGCCGCATTAGCTGAGTCAAATCTGATACCGCCGATATATCTACGATGCTGTTGCCGGGAAGATGCAGATATGTTAGATTGATCAAACCCGCCACGGGCGATATATCCATTATTGTGTTGCCTCCAAGTACCAATTCTGTGAGCTTAGTTAATCCTGTCACCGGTGAAATGTTTGATATGTTGTTATCCCAAAGAAACATCTTTGTCAGGTTAGTTGCATGCTCAAGTCCAGTCAAATTGCGAATGTCCGCCTCCGGCGCGTCAAGGCGCGCCAAAGTTGCCATCTCATCAACGGTGATAGATGCACCCGCTGACTTTCCAAGTGCGTTTTCAATTGCAGCGCGGAGGTTGGGGTCGGGGAGGTTGACGACTTGTGCCGTGGCAGCCAATGGAAGGGTGAGGCTAATCAACAGGGAAAAGGCAAAGCGAAGAAATTGTTTGTTCATATTCCTCTGCAAGAAAAATTGTTTGGCAAAGATAACCGAAGTTGCTATCTTGATGAGAACACGGAATAGGATTCAAAGCAAAATTGGGGTGTTGAGATATAAATCTACAGGTTGAGCGTAGCGAAATCCCGATACATCGGGATTCACGGAACGGAACCGATTTATCGGAGAGGCCCGACCTACGGGTATGGTGTTGGGTTTCACTTTATCTATCCTATAAAAGGGTGTTGCTGAAAAACGTAGCTTCTATTGTGTTCGATAGGAATTTGCTTTTACCGTTCAACCCAACCTACGCGTTGTCACATATTAACACGCCCTAGTCGTAAGTCGGGACAGGTCTTGTGCCTGCCCAACTCTCAGCTGTGTAAGTCCTAAAATTTAAGAGAATTGGACTTGACCACCAAATCTTATGGACTATACAAATACACCTTTTTTCCGCTTCTTACTATGTAATAACCGCCTTCATCTTCACGCTGACGATAGGCTCTACCTCGAAAGGGTCCGTCAAGATATACAACGAATACAACGAGCTGCCCTTTTTTCTCCGAGTCCGTCATACCGTCCCACCCCATACTGAGTTCTCCGTCTTTTAACGAAATTGGCAAACACTCCCATCCCATGGAGTAGCCGTCTGAAACTATAAGGACCGAAGCTTTGGCCACACAAGGCATGTCGGTTGTATCAAAATGAGGTTCTAATCGAGAGGAACAGCCAATAATAGAAAGAAACAGTAATATCAACGCTAACCCTTTCATCAAGTTCATTCTTCTCACCTCCTTTATTCATGCGGGTTTGATGTCTATATATCAGATTCACAAGCAAAAATCAAACCTGAATCTTATTATGGTGAACAATATAAATATGTAGACGTTCACCAATAGTGCCCCTTATCAAAGCCTCATGAAGTCCCCCTGATAAGTTTCCCCCCTGACAAGGGGGGCTAGGGGGGTTGGGGGATTTAGGGGGTTAGTTGTGTATCGAAAGTGTATAAGTAATTATAGAATTCACTATAAATGCGAAATTTTAACACGCCCTAGTTAGTCGGAGAATGGACCGCAGATTAGGCAATCTGCACGGCAACTTGTGTTAATTAGGCGTGTTCCAAGAGACCACCGGCGTCCAGTACACGCCAAAAGGTGTAGTCCGCATGGTGGACAATCGTGTTCTCCAAGCTGCGGACGACTAACTCACCCTCACCCGAATGTGCGCCTGCCGTATGCGCGACCGCCTCCGGTAGTCCGACAGTCAGGCAGACGTGCACGCCGTAGCCCGGATGCCGAATTGATGGGAACCCGGCAGCACTCGGCGATTCCCGCCAGCGGGCTTGATTTTCTGGATCGAATTCCCACGGTTTGCCCACATCGTGGCACAATGCACAGGCAATCAGGAGATCGCGATCCACACCAAGTTCAGGAAACATCTCCGTCAGTTCGTCGTAGGTTCGCATTGCAAGCAGCGTGACCCCGCGGATGTGGTGGGTTTGCGTTCCCCGTTTGAGTGGCGGTGTGTCGGGATTGCCTGACGCACGAATTTCGTCAATGGATTTGAATGAGCTTTTCCCAAGGGAGTAAGCCCACGCATCGATAACCTTGTTCCGCAATGTTTCGTCGCTGATCTCGTTGACTTCGGGCAATGAGCGGATGACCGATTGTCGTAACTCTTCAGAAATTTGCATAGTTTCCTCCTATAGAAGTCGTTAGATTCTGCTGATACTTCATCACAAGCAGATAATCGTGAGATGTGTACAGGCACATGGTCCTTCGTAGGGGTTGGGTTTCCCAACCCTGTCGAGATATGAATCTCGACCTACAGTCAACTGCATTGGTCAATGGGCGAGGGGACCTGGCCCCTACGATTATGGACATTTTTACTCAAAACATGGAAAAGTCGATTTCCTTTGCTGTGATGAATTCCAGCAAGGTTGGAATCCCTTCCTCTGTTTTCTGGATTCCACGTTTAATCGCGGGGATAATCTGATCTGGGGTTTCTATCCGCTCGCCGTAGCCGCCGAATGCCTTTGCCATGTCCGCATAGTGTCCAGATATATCTGTGCTGCGATATTTCTCAGTGGACAGCTGCATAATCGGCAATTCGATCGCCATGGAGAAGTTGTTGAACAGGACCGACAAGATCGGGATACCCGCTCTGACAGCGGTCTCGAAATCCATGCCTGTGAAACCGATGGCGGCATCGCCCCAGATGTTGATGCACAGCTTGTTTGGCTCTGCCAGTTTCGCGCCCATCATCAGTCCAAGTCCATATCCCAATTGTGTGGTTTTGCCCCAGCCGATATAGGAGAGCGGTGTGACCGATTCCCAGAAGGGTGAAAGCTGATCGCGCGGGCTCCCGGCATCGTGGGTGATAATGGTGTTTGCTACATCCACGGTATCCATCAGATCTCGAATCACCCGATAGGGAGAGAGGGGAACTTCGTCGGAATTCAGTTTGGGACTCCACTGTGTTAACCATTCCCCCTTGACTGTTTGGATTTCCTGTGTCACGCTCTCAAGGCGACCTCGCGGGGTATTGCCTATGCGTCCATGAACTTCATCAACCAACGCCTCCAGCGTCAGGCGAGCGTCTCCAACCAAAGCGTGTTCCACTGTTACATCCTTGTTGAGATCTGCTGCGTCCAGTGTGGCTTGAATAATCGTCTTGCCCTTCGGTATAGTTGGCGCGTAGTTGGTGATGCTGAAGCTGCACCCAATCCCAAAGATGACATCGGCGTTTTGCAGGAAGTGATGCACAGGTTTCGGCAGGGATCGACCGCCGGACCCGAGAGAGAGGGGATGGTTTTCGGGAAAAGCGCTCTTACCGCCGAGACTGGTGGTCACGGGTGCCTCCAGAAGTTCCGCGAGTTCTCTTAAAGCGTCCCACCCTTTGGCGTAGTGGACTCCCTGACCGGCGTAAAGCACAGGTCTTTCTGCCTCCAGCAAGGCACTGGCAATCTCTGGGATCGCGTTGGGGTCTGGCGCAGGGCGGGAGACCGGGGTGGGTCGGTAATTCAGGGGTTCAGAGAGTTCCTCCTGAAACACATCCGCTGGAAATTCCACTAACGCAGGACGGGGTCTACCGTTTTTCACCTGAGTAAAGGCGCGTCTCAGCGCCTCCGGGGTTGCTTCAGGCAGGATGACCTGTTCGCAGGACTTGGTAACGTTCTGGAAATTGAGGAAGGAATTGAAGTTGGGAGGAACATTGGTTAAGGAGCGCGAATAGCCCATCGGCAGCACCACGATTGGCACCGAGTCGCCATAAGCCTGCGCGACACCGCCGAAAGCGTTTTCCGAACCGGGACCGCTCTGCATACAGAATACCCCGATCCGTTCGCCGGAGGACACGCGACTAAACGCATCCGCCATGTGGAGACCGATCCGTTCTTGGCGGACAATGATTGGACGAATTCCTACAGCGGCCGCAGCATCAATGATAGGGTTGACCGGATAGGCAAATAGGTACTCCACACCCTCCGCCTTCAAAATATGAGCAACAGCATCAGCAACTTTCATAGAATCTCCTTATTTTTAAAGTGAGTTTATCTCGGAAAATCATACAATTCTGGCTTTGAATACTGACCTTTAGTGCTAGTTTAATGAGAAAGTTTTTATATTGTTCAAGTCGCTTTGGCTCCCAATTTATCGGGGAGTTCATTGATTCATTAGTCAGTTGGTTGATTCATTCTTCTTATGTTTCACCCTTCGGATACACATGTCGCCCCGCTGGGGCTTTGGGGTATTTGTTTATCCGTGTACTATAGACATGTCGCCCCGCTGGGGCTAAATGAACCGATGAACCAATGATTTTTACGTTTCACAGCCTGTCCCGATTTATCGGGGCATCACGTTTCACGTTATCGACAGCTGCAAACTAGCACCATTGGTTACTATTGAGTACCCTTGATTTTGCCGCTTGCGTCGGGTAGGGGAGACTGGGGATGCATCGCTCGCGCCCGCGCTCGGAAGTCGAGTCCTTTTTGACCGAGTGTTTGCAGCTCTTCTGGACTGCCGTCAAACCACTCCTTCAACCGTCGGCGTGCAATGTGGACATGCAACACCTCGTCTGCCCAATCAAAATCCTGTAGGGTTGTCATCAGGGGGTGGCGTGCGGCATCACGGCAGAACTCAAACTCCTCGCGCTTGCCGGGTGGGTATTTCATGAGGCCCGCCTCGACGCCGAAGAGCATGGCATATAATTCTAATGGATCCATCCTAAAGAGATAGGCAGATTCCCAGTCGCGTATCGGTATCGCTGAACGATCATCGAAGATGTCCTCGGTCGCTGCTTCGCCAAAGACGGAATGGCGCATCTCGTCCCAGAGATGGCGGGAAATATCGGCATAGAACTCCCACGGTTGATCTTTCATTTCGTACAGCACAAAACCCAACGCTTCGGCAATCGTGGTTTCCCCCAGACGGGTTGCAATCATCTGCATCAATCGCTCTTCCACCCGCTCATTCTCAACGTGGATAATATCCCACACACGGGGGAAAGTATCGTCGCGGGTGAGTTCTTTCGGGATCAGGTATGGATCGGTTGATCGAATGGGACGAAGCGCATCGTGATTCACCGCATCTGTGCCATCAATGCCTCCGGCAGCGGTAAGCAGGTTGCAAAGTGTCGCACTCCAATCCGCCGCTTCCGCTTCTTTTTTTGGTGTATCAACAACGTCGTCGTAAGCGGCTTCCAGTAGACGCAGCCCATCCGCTACTTCAGCGATGACAGTTTTCAGGATACGCACAGTAGGGTAGTCCGCCAAGCCGTTGGTGTCATCCACATACCTTTGATATGCCTCCAAAAGTGCGGGTTTGAACACTTTTGTCAATCCTGCCAGCAGTTCAACAGTGTTCGCCGCGTACATCGCTTCATCGAAAACGATCTGTAGGGACACATCGGGTGCTCGATACGCTTTTTTCTTAGAGACACGGAGTTCAGGCAATCGGGCTTTGAACTGAGACGCATGCTGCGAGGCTTCATATTGAAGTCTTGCTAACAATACCTTGACATCGCGTTCCGGTGTGCTGATGATATGGGCGGCTTGCAAAAACATCAATCGTTCTGCAGCGTAGGCGAATCGATGAATTCGGGCGGCGCATTGATCAACGCTGAGTCCCTCCTGTTTTGGGTTTTGCAAGCCGGCGTATTGATAGGATCGCTTCATCCTGCTCTCTCCTCGTTCTGTTTAGATGACTGTCTGTTCACTTTAATGCCCCAGAAACGCATCCACTTCTTGACGGGTGGGCATGATGGGCAGCGTTCCCAAACGGGTAACAGCTAACGCACCAGCGGCGTTGGCACGACGGATAGCGTCCACAAGCGGCAGTCCTTCCGCCACGGCGACAGCCAATGTGCCGGAAAAGGCGTCTCCAGCGCCGGTTGTGTCTACCACATCCACTGAGAAACTTGGGATGTGAATCGTCTCGTCCGGCGTTACGAGAAGCGCACCATGTGCCCCCCGATGTAGTACCACGGCACTCGGTCCCATTTCGAGCAGTTCGCGCGCAGCCTGTTCCGCTGTTGTATCATCTGAAACGGGGTAGCCTACCAGGGTTTCGGTCTCCTGCTCATTGGGCGTCAGGATTGTGCAATCTCGCCAAGTTTCGGGTTTGTAGGGACGAGCAGGTCCCGCGTCCACAATTACTGGAACACCATAATCCACTCCGAGCCGCACGGCAGCTGCCACAGCGGGTTCAGGAACCTCAAAGTTTACCAAGATACCGTCTAACGTATCTCGATGCAGTGCTAAGGCACGTTCCACGTCGTCGGGACTTAGGTAATCATTCGCTCCCAAAACGCCCAAGATGGTATTTTCGCCGTCAGCGTCAATCATTGCGATGCCCACACCCGTCGAGGCTTCTGGATGGACCGTGACGGCATCCACATCAACGCCTTCCGTTTGCAAGGCAGCCATCTCCATACGTCCAAAATCGTCGTCGCCGATGCAGCCGAGCAGCACCGCTGCCCCTCCTGCCCTTTGCACAGCGACGGCGGCGTTAGCCCCCTTACCGCCGGGACCGATCTTAAAATTGTCCCCCAGCAGCGTTTCTCCCCTAGTAGGCAGGCGTGGTGTCTGCACCGCCAAATCTATGACGATACTACCGATGACGGCAATCTGTTTCGTGGATTGATCTCTCATTTGTTAGCCCATCTTGCTTTGTACGCTGTTGGGTGCCTATATTTATCCCGATGAGATGCTTCTTGGGAGGAGATGGTGTGTGCTGCAAGTAAATGGTTAGAGGTGGGTCGCCTCGGGGCGCAACAGGTCGATGAGTCAGCCGTCGCTGTGAGCAGTAAGAACTCAATCGCTCGACGAATTTCCCTTCAATGAAGGTTGGCGAAGAGAGTCTATATCGGTCTCAATAGTTTCAGTGAATAGGCACCGACCGACCGATTCGAGCGGATTCGTAGAGGGCATCGAAGATTTTCGCAACAATAAGTACCTCTTCTGCGGGCACGGGTGACGGCAACCCTTCACGAATGGCTTTGTGGAAGGATTCAAATTCTCCCAGCAAGCCGGTAAGGAGTTCCGGTTCGTAGTCGATCATTTCACCGTCTTTGTCCATATAGATACGTGTGGGACCGTATGTCGCACCCGCTCTGTCGCCCATCAAGAAGGTCTGTCCGGTGTTTTCAATATGAGATGCCCACGCGGTTTCCAGCGTCACAGTTAAGCCGCCCTCAAAGCGGATAGCACCCATCGCAAAGTCTTCCACATCGAATTGGGCGGGGATCCATGTCCCCCACGGGTTAATCACATCGGCTTGATGTCCAAATTTCTGTGCGATCGATCCGAATGCCTCGATCGGTTTCGGCGCCCCGATCATCCACAACAGCACATCAAGGATATGCA
This sequence comes from Candidatus Poribacteria bacterium, assembly GCA_965220385.1. Lineage (GTDB taxonomy): Bacteria > Poribacteria > WGA-4E > WGA-4E > PCPOR2b > PCPOR2b. The sequence continues at coordinate 6,213,469 of OZ244825.1, forward strand.
CACCGATATCAATCAAGGGTCCGCCACCGGCTATTGATTTCGTGATAAACGATGGTGAAGCGGGCACACCTCGACGCCGCATCGCCATGGCACGCGCGTAATAGATATCGCCGAAGAATCCATCTTCATATAGCTTGCGTAAGGTCTGTGCTTCTGCCCCAAACCGCGATTGCAATCCAATCTGAAGCACTTTTCCCGACGCTTTCTGGGCATCGACCATCGCCTGACCGTCGATTGCGTTTCCCGCGATCGGCTTTTCGCAGATGACGTGCTTTCCCGCTTCAAGTGCGGCGATGGTTGGAGGCGCGTGGAAATTATTGGGCGTACAAACGCTGACAGCATCCAACTCAGGCATTGCGACCATTTCGTTGTAGTCGGTGAAGACATGTTTGATGTCGTGCTGTTTCGCGAAATTCTCTGCCCGTTGTTGATCAATATCGCAGACAGCAATTATTGAGACGCCTTCGACGTTTCGGTGCCCCGGCAGATGTTTGCCCCCGGCAATTCCACCTCCGCCAATGATACCAACATTAATCTCTTGCATTCTGGTTTTCCTTATAGGTGGTTCAGATCCTTGAATCTCTCTAACCGGTCAGAAGTTCTATGCAATCTCAATCCGCTCTGTGCATGACCACACCCTTCGGATTCTCAAAGGCGTCAATCCAGAGACGACACCACGCTTCATGATCGTGCATGACACTGCCTGGATCGCTTTGGCTGCGCACGACAAAGTCTGGATGTCCCGTGCGACCCGTGTGATGACCGGTCGGGTGGTAGCGTAGATCCATCGACCAACGGCATTTATCCGAACGGTTAGGCATCCCGCGATGCGGGGTGAAACGACTCATCAGTACCAGATCGCCCTTGGAGCAGGCCATCGACTCAGGTTCGATCTCTGGGATGTCTTCAGGATAAATGGTTGTTCCGCCTTCGGGTTGATGCCGCAGATAGCCCTCCTTGACCACGCCGGGCAAGACCTCTAAACACCCCATCTCGGTGGTTGCATCGCCCAATGGCAGCCAACAGGTGATGATATCCGAGCCTTCTGCCTCCGGCATGATGACACCAGCGTCTTGGTGCAGGGGTCCGATATGCGATGCGGGATTGCTGTCCTCATAGTACCGGATGGGCGGTGTGGGGCGCAGGTGCTGGATCGGATTGCAGACGATGTCCGGCCCAACGAGCGATTCGATGACATCAAGCAGGTTTTTATTGTGCAGAAAGTCAAAGACCGCCTTGCCACGATAGTTCATGATATCAAGACCGTTGGCAATCTCCCTACATTGGGCGAACAGTCGTCCGTAGCGAGTTTCAAACGGCTCATCCTCGCATAGGTCTGCGATCTTACCTTCTTCCTTCAGTTCAAGTGCTCGATGATCGATGAACTCACATATCTCGTCAATTACCGGCTGCAAATCTTCGTGTGTGAGGGCATTCTTGGCGATAAGGACACCGCGGGTCTGAAATTCTTCAATCTGTTCAGGTGTCAACTTCATACTGTTCCTCCGAATTCAGATGATAGGGATTCTAACTGCGATCCGTATTCTTTTTTAATGAACCCTGGCCAACTTACGAAAGCTGCGTACCTCTCTGGGTGGCGAAAGCGTTCGTCCGTAGGCTGCCCAAGAAACCTCACCCACATACAGATCCCCGTGCGAATCAATTGCTATCCCGTGAGGCGAGATAAATTGTCCGGGCCCCTCTCCACGCCACACATCGCCCAACCGAGCCAGACGATGACCATTCAGATCGTGAATAGTAACGCATCCGCCGATGTTGGGATAGTCGGCGTTCACCTCAAGTTGGGTCGGAACTTGACCGATATAGACCAAGTCATCTTCGATGTGCAGTCCACAGGGGCGGTGCAGATTGTTCCATTGGTCTAAATAACGTCCATCCGCATCGAAAATCTGTACACGGTGACTCTCCCGGTCGGCGATATACACCTTGCCGTCGCTGTCGGTGCAGACGCTGTGTACCAAGTTGAATTGCCCCGGGTCTGTCCCATACTCTCCCCAAGAGAAAAGATGTTTCCCATCAAGGGAGAACTTGTGCACTCTGGCATTACCGTATCCGTCCGATATGTAGAGTTCATCGGTTTTCGGATCAAAGGCTACCTTGGTTGGACGGTTAAAGGGTTCCCCGCTATGGATCGGCGCGGGTTCGTTGGGTGTACCGATAGTCATCAAGACTTTGCCATCGGGGGTGCATTTCCGGATTGAGTGGTCACCGTCGTCCACACAATAGAGCATTCCATCGGGACCGACGGTAACGCCGTGGGCGCGGGTGAACAGATCCTCTCCCCACGAGGCGACAAAGCTGCCGTCCGGCTCAAAAATTATCATGGGACGCTCACCCCGATTGAAGACATAGACGCGATCTTGCGAATCTACTACGACATCGGCGACCTCCATAAAACTCCAACCTTCAGGTAGTTTTGCCCAATCCGCCAATTCCTCATAGATATAATCTTCAGCACCAAGTCTTGTTGCCATGCCTTGCCTCCTTTGCAAAAAATGATTTCATAAAAATAGTCTTTTGTACCACGATCTGTTAGATTGTGATCCAAGAACGCAAACTAACAGTTTGCGCTACATTTTAGGTTATGTTAATTTGTGTGGATTTCAGAAATCCTCTAAACTGAACCGATACCCGCGAATCTGTGCCATTGGTGCGTCGGCGTTGATGTAGTTTACAGCTAAGAATTTCCCTCGCTCGTATTCGACCCAAGAGGCATAACCGCTATCGGCGCCGAGGTTATTGGCGTCGAGGTCTAACGGGAGTAGCAAGCCCTTTTGGGTCCCTTTATCTGGATCGAGTGCACTATCCAGCGGTTCCAGAAATGCAAAGGTATGTACCGATGAACCGCCTGCAGCGACAATCACCTCATCATCTGTTGCCAATTCACTGGGGCCCGGCTGTCTACGGGCGATGAACGATTCGTTAGCGGGGACTCTTGGGATGACAATGGTGCGTCGTGCCAACCGTTTCCCCCAAGTCTCCTCAGACATATCAACACGCCAACAAGAGTGTAAGCCAAAACGTCCGACGATTAACATAAATCCGTCTTGTGTGAGACCTGCGACCGGCATCCCGTGAGCGGCTGGGTTTAAGGTGTCGTAGGGACCTTTCCACCGGTAACCGCCATCTGTTGAAATCATCTTTTGTAACGGGCTGCCCGAGTCCTCCCGCAGATAGACAACCAATTCCCCGTCGGGACAAGGCACGATGGTCGCTTCGCCGAGCTCGGTGTCAGGGTTATCGAAGATGGTCAGCGGTGCTTCCCATGTCCCTCCCTCGTCGTGACTTGTTGTGATATTTTGGATACTCCGTCCGGTTTTCGGGTTAGTAATGTTGCTCGGCAGCAGCCACCGTCCAGCGTCCATCTCCGTGACTATGTCCGGGCAGATGCCTTTGACCGGGGTTGGGATCGGATCCGACCAGCTTTCTCCATCATCGTCACTGAACCAGAGCACGATGTGGCAGTGCGCCTCTCCTTCACCCCACTCGCCCGGCGGAAAAAGATAGGTATCGCAGAGCAGTAGGATCCGTCCGTCCTTGAGTTGCTGTATCTTAGGGCAGTTCCACGTTGTCAAGATGCCGGTCGATTTGTCTTCATCGCGAATCACCTGTGCCTCGGACCAGGTGTGTCCCGCATCATCGCTGATCCGGACGATTAAGCGACAAAACTCACTGGCGACATGACCGTTACTTTCGCGGTAGGTCAGGATGATTCTGCCGGTTCGGGAACGACAGATATAGGGGAAGCATTCATAAATGTCATCGTTTCGTGAGATGGTGAATTTCTCGATTGCCATGGCTGTTGTCCCGTCCAATAGATTGTGTGAGGGTTGGGAATTTACGAAGTGTGCTGCGATTTTAGCTTGAGTATCTCCAGCAACTTCTCATCCCGTTCTGAGGCGAGCGCGCTTGCCTTTCCCGGTGGGTACTCATAAAAGCCGGAACCGGTCTTCGCACCCAATTTCCCCGCGGCGACTAAATCCTGAAGCACTTTCGGGGAATCGGTTGCATTGCTCAAGGATTTGGCAACGTAGCTTCCGACTGTGTTGAAAATATCAAGGCCACCGAGATCTGCAATCTCTAATGGACCCAGCAACGCCCACCGCAATCCCAATCCATGTTTCATTACCGCATCGATGTCAGCGGGTGATGCAATCCCTTCCTCGACAAGATGTAACGCTTCGCGGACTACGGCAAACTGTAGACGGCTGGCGACAAATCCGGGAACATCCTTCTGCACCAGGATCGGTTGCTTTTGCATCTGTTTCAGCAGATCTATTAGGACTTTGCAGGTCGCATCGGAGGTCGCTTCGCCCTTGATAACTTCCACCGCTGGGACAATTTCTGGCGGATTGAAGAAGTGCACCCCCGCAAATCGTTCGGGGTGGGAGACTGCTGTGGCAATCTCCGAAATGCTTAATCCCGAAGTATTTGTCGTGAAGAGCGTTTCTGCGTCGCAAATTTCATCCAGTTTTCGGAAGATTTCCTGTTTTACTTCTAAATTTTCGGCGATCGATTCCGAGATCAGGTCAACCGCTGCGAGCGCGGTTAGGTCGTGGGTGGTGTAAATTTGTGCGCTTGCCGTATCCGTTGCCGCTTCAATAGGGACAGGTTTTGCAGCAACCTTAGATTGGAGGCGTTCTATGGCGCGCTGCATTCCCTCTTGACTTCTATTGTAGAGAATGACAGTGTAGCCGAATTTCACAAAGATTTCTGCGACACCCGCTCCCATTGTGCCTGCACCGATAACTCCAATCCTTTTAATATCTTCGATAGCCATGCTTTATCCCTCTGCCAACACCGTTTCAATTGCTTGCAATTCTGTATCCGTCAGCTGCCAGCCTTGTCCCCCGACATGTTCGGCGATCTGTTCAGGTGTCTTTGCACCGACGAGGACACAGGTGATTCCCGACAACCGCAACTGCCAGCCAATTGCTAACTGAATGAGTGTGAGATTCCGTTCTTGAGCGATATTTTGCAACTTTTCTGCTGTCGCCAAGTTCCGCCGAAATTCCTCCCCCTGAAATCGGGCCATCCCGGAACGCTCGTCGTCTGCCGGAAATTGGTGATCCGGCGTGTATTTGCCGGTTAGCAGTCCTTTAGCCAATGGACTGTACGGGAGAATGCCGATGCCGTGCGCCTCGCAGTAGGGCAGCGTTTTCGTCTCGATCTCACGGTCGAGCAGGCTGTAACGCGGTTGAAGTGAATGGAAAGATGCAGTTTGGGCGGCGAGTTCCATCTGTTCAACGTTGAAGTTGGAGACACCGATGTAGCGCGTCTTGCCTTCTTGACGCAACCTTTCCATCATTTCCATGCTGTCATCAACCGGATATTGTGGATTCCAGCCGTGGATCTGGTAGAGGTCTACATGATCTGTTTGTAAAGCGTGCAGGCTATTCTCCATCGCACGCCGGATGGCATCCGGCGAATAGTCCCGACTGACCTTTGTGGCGAGAAAAACCTGATTTCGTCGACCATCCTTCAACGCTTTGCCGATAATTGCTTCCGATACACGGTATGATTGTGCGGTATCGATGAGTGTAATGCCGTGATCAAGCACCGCGTGTACCGTTGAAATTGCCGCCCCTTCATCCACCGCGCCCATCGCTCCGCCAATGGGCCACGCCCCAAAGCCGATTACGGATACATGATCACCATCTTTTCCCAGCTGTCGCTTTTCCATCTATTTGCCTCCCGCAAGTGCCTAATCAAGGATTTACTTTCTGTCCGTCTTTGTTCGATCTTAGCCCCAAGCATTTTAGCACACCGTCATTTTTTCTGTGAACGAAAATCCTCGCCCACTTCCCCCTGACTCAGGCAGTGCAGGATTGCTTTAGTAATCCGCTAAGCCTAAGAATACCAATTCTGACGATTAACGTTGTCCTCCCTGCTACAATCAATGCGATTTCTGCGCTTATGTTAGCATACCCGATACAAAAAGTCACACCATTCCATATCACGATGCACTTGAAGGTCGATGGATTTCTTTTGTATTCAAATCTGCGTTGGGGTATAATATTAAGCAATTCTGAATAAACCTTTCCTATTTTATTTTACGTTTTAGCAATCACAATTTGCGTTGGAGAAATGATGAAAGTTAAAGTTAAATATTTCGCAGTTTTACATGAGGAGTTGGATAGAGACGAAGAGGATATGGACCTGCCAGAGGGAACAACGGTGAGAACTATCTTGGACCGGCTTGAGGCAGAATGGCCCGAAATCGCAGAATACTACGATGTGATGCAAATGTCTGTGAATTGGGAGTACGCTACGCCAGATAGCGAACTTTCAGAGGGCGATGAGGTGGCTCTGATTCCGCCGGTGACTGGAGGTTAAGATGTTTAAAATTACGAGCGACGAAATCGAATTAGGAGACGTGATTCGTGCGGTCGAAGCGGGAGATGCTGGGGCAATCGTCCACTTCTTGGGTGTTGTGCGCAACAACACGGAAGGCAGAGAGGTCTCTTATCTCGAATATGAAGCCTATCCACAGATGGCAGAAAAGAAGATGGCGGAAATTGCACAGGAGATCCACGAAAAATGGGGGCTGGACCGTGTTGCTATAATTCATCGTGTAGGACGACTGGAGATCGGTGAGGTCAGCGTTGCAGTTGCTGTCGCTTCTCCGCATCGTAAAGAAGCGTTTGAGGCATGCCATTACACGATGAATAGACTCAAACAAATTGTGCCTATCTGGAAACGTGAAGTTTGGGCAGATGGTGAAGAGGAATGGGTCAAGCCCGATCCTGTCTTCTTTCAATCGAAAACCTAAGGCTTACGTTTGAAAGTCGGCGCAGGAACGGGAAAAAATGAAAACGACACTGAGAGTATGCGCTGCTATCAGTATGATGATAGTGGTTTTTTGCATCGTGGGTTGCGGCGGTGATAGCGAAACAGATTCACCGACTCCAACCGTAGAAAAGAAACCTGAAATCAAGTTTGGACTTGATGGAGATACATACCGAAATCGAAGGTTGTTCAAGGTTTCCAATTTACCTGTTGATGATTGGATAGTCAAGGAGGTAAATAGAACAGTCGAGGGAGAGAACGAAGAGGATCTCATCGGCTGGGTCCCTCTGCCTTGGTCACTGTTTACTACAACATACACGCGTGGAGAGGACTTTTTCTTAGACCGCGTGTCCAATGAGGTGATTTCCCTTATATTCATGCAGCCGGTTTCAGACAAGGATTTTGTCAATACCTTGCCGGAAGCGTTTACCAATCAGATCCCTTTTATCTATATTTTCATTGAACTGCAAAGTGGTACTGATTTCGACTCTTCCAAAAACGCTGCCGTAGAAATCCTAGAATCGTTCACGCCGCCCTTTGACTGGACAGATAAGATACACGGGGTAACGAATCAGGGAACACTCTTTTCCAAAGATCGCCGCCACGGTTATTTCTGGGAAATTGTACTGGACGAAGAAATCCCACTGCTTTTCAACGAACAGATCCTTGAGGCCGAAAGCAAAGCCAAACAATCCTTCTTTCTAAGTCGCTTAGAAAACAGCCGTTTTATCTATCGGATTCTGTTCTGGGCACCCACCGATCAATACGATGCGTATGTGCCTGTCTATGACAAAATTGTATCTTCCGTCGAATTTCGGCTTTAGTCGGATCGTCTTATAACTCTGCCACAACCTCCATTCCTACCCGGTGTTCCGGCTTATTCTGTTCCGTTGAAAGTAGGCGGTAATTGAATCGTAACAAAAGATCTGTCACTTTCCGAACTTTATAATCCGCAGTGGTGCGGATTTCGTGGCTTATCCCTTCATAGAAGTTATATCGTGTAAAAGGGATACCGCCTTCACTGCTCCCGTGGTTGAGTCGATAGGTGAAGTCGAATCGTCCTTTGCGGATAAAGGAATAGGTCAGTCGATTTTCCAACGAAAGTGTTCGTGTCCGGGCTTCCGGCATGTCATCAAGATGCTCACGATCAGCGGTAGATTCGTGGATGCCAGCAACGCCAAACTGTAGAACACGGCTGAATTCGTAGTTGAATTCAATCGTGTTCGTCCGCTCAGACTGTGTCAGATCGGAAATCGCTGTTGACGCATTCCCCTCCAGATCGAGTTCAGTAAACTGCTCCTCTTCCCGCCGTTGTTCCCATTTTGCCTTGAATGAGAGTTTCGACGTTGGGTTCAGTGTTAAATCTATCTCCCAATCCCGGCTATGCCGACGTCGTTCGCGGTTATTAATCCGCTTGTTCAGCAGACGATTGGTATCAAAGCCGAGATCTAAGTTCAGTAGCGGTGAAGGGGAAAAATCGAGCCGATACCGCTGATTGACTCTCCCAAAAACTGTACGTTCGTTGCGCAAGTTGCGCAACAGGTAGAGGCTTGATGGATCCGGATCCTCCTGTTCTTCCGTTATATTCACAACAGCCTGACCCCGAATAGCGTTTGCCAACCGTACTAAGTTACTTGGGATTTCGGGCTGCTTGGTCCCAGCGGCTACCTCACTCCTTCGACGCGATGTGAGACGGCGGGGTTGAAAGCGCAAGCTCAACTTCATATCGATTGCAGAAACGGGTTTGTCCTCGACATTCTGGATGAATTTGATATAATCTCCCTCCTCAAAATCTTCCCGGTAATGCAGGTCATCGATCTTTACATAATGCCCCTCGCCCGGCTTGATTTCCCGCCCTGTGAACGGATTGATGTTTGTGAAAATTTCACGTCGTTCCGTCGCCAGTTTCTTGTCGAGTTCGTATATGAGTTGACCGTCCAATGCCCGGTTGAATGGTGTTAGGCGCATTTCAATATCTGCTAATTGTGTCCTTGAGTCGGAGGCTGGTCCCCGTTGTGCTTTGAACACTCGTTGAGAGATATTTGTCGAAACATTTGCCCACTTACGCGGTTGCGAAAAAAGCCCCACCGTCCAAGTTTTTGCGTTCGTTGCAGACTGCCAATCCGAGAAGCCTAACGCTTTTCCATCAACCGTAAGCAAAGGTTCTTTATCGTAGGCCTCCTCTATTGCATATTTCGTATTAACCGAGACCCATCGAAAATCTACCAGATCGAGTCGTGCTGTCGATATATCCCGTTTTCGGTTGAGATTTACATTATCGTCGAAGTCGAGATCAATTGCCTCCAACTGTTCAATGGAAGCGTTCAGATTGAGCAGGCGCACCCGTTGGGAGAGTTGTCCATGCCTACGAGTTTTGCGGAACTGATCCTGTCCTCTGACCTTCGAGGTGCTCCGCCGATAGTCGCCCCGGAGGCGAGGGATGTATGGGCGTTTAATCAACCCTTCCCGCGGATTGAAGTCAAATCCACCGTTGAGGTTGTTGCGAAGGGTAACATCGGGGAGTGGGGCAACCGGCTCGGAACTGTTAAGGCTCTGCTGGTCTGCTGACTTCCTGAAACGTTCCTCCGTGCGTCCTAACCCGTAATCGAGTTTGAGCCAGTTCACCGGCTTCACCTGTAGGTCAAGATCTGCGGACTTCTCATCGGGGTTTTGGGCAGCACCCACCCCACCCAATAGATACAGGTCGTCGAACTGTTCATCGCTGTACTGTTCCTCGTATCGGAACCGTGTGCGGTTGGTACTCGACGCACCGACAGGTACGAAATCCGCATCGAGAGATCGGAGTTCCATATTCAACATCAGTTTCTCGGTTGACGAATTCGCGAGGAGTTTCCAAGCGCGGCTGAGTGTCTTTTGGTCTTGGTTGGAGAAAGTGTTTTGATCTAATGCACCGAACGCTACCTGCCCTTCCAGTATCGGGGCGTGTTGTAGAAAGCCTTGGCTCTCGGTGAAGTCGAGGCGCCCATTGATGTCCCATACAGTGCGCCGCTGTGGAGCGATCAGAGGATTTCCATCTCCGTCTGCATCCAACTCGTTTCTCTGGAGTTCCTTGAAATCCTGTTCATTTATGATGATGAACGCATTTTCCGGATCATTTAGATCCGATTCAACCGCATAACCGACTCCAATCGTGACGCGCTCGCCGGGCAGATTCAGCGAACCGCTGACACCTTGTAGGTTTCGCTGATATGCCAAGTCTTCGGGGATATATTCAAAATCGACGCGGATTACATCGTTGCTTGTGATTAAGTGTTTACTCGTAAATTCGATAATTGGGTCGCCATAGTCGCGGATCACGTAATCGTTGTTTTCGCCGCGGCGCAGCCGCTGACCATTCAGCCAGACAATTTCCGTTCCTGCTTTGACTATGACAAACTCACCGTCGGCATCAATCCGGTATTCGCTACGCCCTTCTTCACCCCTGATTGTCTTGCTGGCAGACTGACCCTTTGGGATGGCGGTCGGAATAAGATGAAATTTTCCCCACCTGAAATCTCCTGAGACCTGCACCCCCTCCAGCGCACGATCGAAGAATATATCTGTATTGCCCAGCGATCCTTCGAAGTCGCCCAACAACCCTGTGACATTTGGGCTTGTAATACGGATGAGTTTCTGATCGATATCTTGAATATTTTCAGTTGTGCCTTCAGGTTGGATGGGCAGATCTTGGTCTGAGAGCAGGGCTGTGACGCTCACATTTTCCGAGACTTTTCCGTCGACGCTGATTCGCAAGGCACGTTCCGGAGACAGTGATCTGTTGCTGCCGACCGAAACACCGAATGTCTGAGTCCCTGTTACCCGCACCGGAGGCAGCGTTGATTCCGGTGATTGCTGTTCAGTGAGATCCGCACGGGGCTCAAGTTTAACCGCATCGCGCGGTTCTTCCAACGGTTGATCTTGTCGAAAAAGGTCTCGTTTATACCCCCTTTTGATTGCAAAAGGCAAAGTCTGATAGGTAATCTGAATAGTGGCTTCGGGAGGATAGTCCTTCAGAAACCTGAGTGTCCCTGCGCTGTAATTGATGAGATAATCTAAGTTTTTGGTGAGCTGTACGCCGTCAACTGTTATGCGTTCGCTGTCGCGAATGGGGGGCCAATGCTTCAAAATGAAAGGATCAGGAAGATCTTTGGATCGAACGGATTCGATTTTCTGTAAAAGGGAAAGGGAGGGCAATTGGAGCGGGTCACGCTCGGATTTTGCGGTATAAGGCACGGAAATGAGAATGCCAATGAAAAAGAGATACGATGTTGCCAGAAGTTTCCCCATGAACAGATACCGAGAGTCGGAACAGTCGTGATACCGGCGAAGCGGTTAAAGCCTTTGAGTTAAGGCGTTACGTTGATGTTTTTCGAGTCTAACTTGTCCTGCTATCCCTTTGTTTATGCGATGCTTTTCTTTCTTCATGTTTTGAATCTCTGCTGTACTGCAAGAAATGTCTGATAGATGGGTACACTAATCCGTTTCTGCATTGAAGAAATCGTAGATCCTTAACATAAGATATGATATAATACAGCGCTGTAAAATTCAGTAACAACTTTGAACGGGCAGCGCATTTTTGCAAACACCACATCGCTTGACGAGGAGGATTTACGATTGCCAATTGCTTTGGATCCCGATGACATCGGGGCGAAAATTATTGATGGAAAAGAGCTTGCCAGATCTATCCGGCGCGAAATCAGACGGCAAGTGAGGAAGCTGAAATTTACCCCCGGGCTTGCAGTAGTCCAAGTTGGGGACGACCCCGCTTCGACGGTCTATGTCAGCAACAAGGAGAAGGACTGTAAATATGTTGGCTTTCATTCCGAGGTGCATCGGATGCCGGCAGAGGCATCGCAAACAGCGGTGATCGAGCAGATTCACACGCTGAACAGTCATAAGGATATACACGGGATTATCGCTCAAATGCCGGTCCCTGACCCTATTGATGGGGATGCGATTATCAACGAAATCGCACCTGAAAAAGATGCCGATGGCTTAACGCTTGTGAATTTAGGTAACCTTCTCATTAATCGTGAACAGACTGTCCCATGTACGCCAGCAGGAATTATCCGTCTCATCGAATCGACAGGCGTCCAGATTGAAGGGAGTCGTGCGGTTTGTGTGGGACGTAGTAGTCTGGTTGGAAAACCGGTCGGGTTGATGCTGCTCAACCGTAATGCAACGGTTTCCTACTGCCACACGAGGACTCGCGAACTTTCATCGGAAACCCGACAGGCGGACATTCTGATTGCGGCGGTCGGCCGACCCGAATTGGTTACGGCGGAGATGGTAAAACCGGGGGCGGTTGTGATTGATGTGGGGATTACTATTGCTGAGAACGGATTTGTCGGTGATGTTGATTATGAGAGTGTGAAGGAGGTCGCCGGTTTTATCACCCCTGTCCCCGGCGGTGTCGGTCCGATGACACGTGCGATGTTGTTAGAAAATACACTGAAATTAGCTTTGGCTCAACAAGAGAAATAGGTTTATTATTTATCGAGATTCAACGCTTGATCTTGTATATTACGTATCATACAAAAGTGGAGGTTTACTATGGAGTTTCCAGGATTTGATCTTAACGGTAAAGTGATGTTGGTTACAGGTGCGGGTAAGGGCATCGGTCGAGGTATCGCAATCGCTGCAGCGCAGATGGGCGCCGATGTGCTGCTGAATAGTCGGACACGCTCCGATCTCGAAGAGGTTGCGGAAGAGATACGGGCAGCGGGCGGCAAGGCGGAACCGGTCGTTTTCGATGCGAGCAAAATGGACGAGATTGCCCGCGGTGCACAGGAATCAATTGATGTTTGGGGGCGGGTTGATGTCCTTGTCAATAACGCCGGTACGAATCGCCCGAAGCCTGCGCTTGACGTAACTGAAGACGATTGGGATACGGTTTATGATTTGAACCTTAAGGGACTGTTTTTCCTCACACAGGCGCTTGTGAAACCGATGATTGAACGGGAGAGTGGAAAAATTATCAATATCACTTCGACAATGGCGTTGGTAGGAGGCCCGCTGCGGACAATTTACTCAGGTAGCAAGGGAGGCGTCCTGTCGTTGACAAAAGGACTTGCGGTTGAGTGGGCACCTCACAATGTCACCGTGAATACAGTCGCACCAGCGTTTACGCGGACTCCGCTTGCCAACGAACTTCTGAAGCGTAAGGAGTTCTACGACGATGTTGTGCGTCGTATTCCGATGGGACGCGTTGGTGAGGTTGAAGAGGTTGTCGGTGCGGTGCTGTATCTTGCCTCGGATGCTGCCAACTGGGTAACAGGACAAACCCTTGCAGTCGATGGCGGCTGGGTCGCTTGGTAGACGGTTCAATGATGTAGCTTGGGATGATATATGAGTGCCTGTCAATTCTGGGGTTTCCAGCCAATTAGTTCCGAATTCGGAATATCTGTTCTAAAAGGAGTAGAGGATGACAACGAGTGTTCCCGCAAATGGAGTCTCCATGCCCGAAATGGTTTCCATCAAGGCGACTGAGATCTCTGCGCCACCCGGATGGGCGTTGATGGAGCGTAATCTTATCGACCTCATGGAGGAAGCAGCACCCATGATGTTCAAGAAGTACACTGAACCGGGAGGTGCCCTTTACTTCGCAGAAGATTTCGACGACCTGTATGAGCAGTTCTATAACTGGTCCCTGTTTTACGCTATGGGTGCCGATGAGAGTTTGCTCAACCTTGCGCTACAGGGGTGGAATGCGTCGACCCGGATCAGTGATGATAGCTTCAATCATCGCCTCCGACATAACGATTTCAAAAAAGTGTTCAGACCGTCGATGTACAACGAATTCTGGAATCTGGCGCAATCTACGGAGTGGCATCATCTCGGCGAAGGGAATATGGCGTTCTACGATTTCGGCGTTGCCTGTCCCACCGTTTCGGAGAACGTCCGTCGAGCGCGGAGATTTGCTGCGATGTTCATCGGCGAGGATCCGGAAGCCCCTAATTACGACCCTGAGTATAAGATTCTCCGATCTCCGTTTCATTCTAGCCAGGGCCCCAGGTTACATGCAGATGCAAACTTCGCGAACACCATGTTGCTCGCCGGACGATATCTCGGTGGGGATGTCAACTATTACGGTGTGCGCGCGAGCCTTTATCCAATCGTCGAAGACCTCGAACTGAATTGGTATGAAGACCCAAAACGGAGGGAAGAGATTGTCGAACTGTTCGAGAAGATGGTCTTAGAATCCGACACTCCGAATAGTTTAGGCGCTACCGCCCTTGTCACCAATGCTTACCTGTATACCGGCGATGAAAAGTATAAGCGGTGGGTATTGGAGTATACGGAAGCGTGGCTGGATCGGATGCACCGCAATAACGGGATTATGCCCGACAATGTGGGACCTACCGGAAAGATTGGAGAGCGGCGCCATGGTGTATGGTGGGGTGGACAATACGGCTGGAATCACTATCAAGGCTACAATATCATGTTCCACTCGCTCACCATCGCCGCGGAATGTGCGTTGCTGCTCACCGGCGACTACGGCTATCTTGAGCTCCTCCGCTCCCAGATTCAACTGCTGCTGGAAAACTCGATAACGCGGGAAGACGGACAGCTAATAATGCCAACGCGATACGGTCCCGACGGCTGGTGTTATGACCCGCCCGTTGGTCCCTCAAACGATGATATTCTGCCCAAGAGGGGTGTCTACACGGGGCCCATTCCGTGGCGGATGCAGGAACTTGCCCACCTGTATCACGCTTCAATGTCTACCGAAGATTATGAGCTAATCACGCGAATACGAGATGGCGAGGTTGAGCGTGACTGGAATGAAATTGGAGCCAGGGGCGGCGAGAAGAACGGCGGCGAAACAGAATTTGCCCGCTTCCAATACTACGACGGACTGAATCCGGATTGGCCCGAAAAGATACTGGGCGCTGAGTACCGATGGGCGCTGGAAGCTTTCGATAAAATCCGTCTTGATGACCGTTCCATCGAGGAAATTATTACAACCAACTTTTTCCCGCCAAATCCCGTTTTTACAAAGGGGCTGACACAGGTCATGATGGGCGCACCGCAATCGGTCTACAACGGCGGACTCCTCCGAGCGACTGTGCGTTATTATGACCGGGACAACGCGCGTCCCGGCTTGCCGCGGGATGTCGCCGCCCTCGTTGATAAATTAGGGTCAGATACTGTCGGAATCCAGTTAGTGAATCTTAGCAATACTGAGACTCGAAACGCTATCGTGCAAGCAGGTGCTTTCGGAGAGCATCAGTTTACCGGACTCAAATACCGAGAGATGAGTCAGGAGGAGCTACATCGAAATCCGTATCTGTGGCTACGTGCGGAACGCGAATACACGGCAAAAGAAACCGATGTCAATGCCAAGTATTTTGCCGTCGAACTCCCACCTTCGACATCTGTTCGGTTAGAGGTCGGCATGCGTCGCTTTGTGAATAATCCAAGCTACGCCTTCCCGTGGCATGGGGAGAAGATCCCGGTTCCGTTTCAATAGCTGCCGATGCAACTCTAATCCGGCAGCGGTTCCCGCGATGCACCGATGGGGCGCGGTCCCGTTGGACGCCACGGAATCGAATCGTAGGAGCGATATGCAACGTCCAGATGTGGTGTTTCGAGGCGGATATAGCCTTGATAGCGTGAGTCCAATGCAGCTTCTAACACGCCCGACGTTAGCAGTGTCCGTTCGACCGGATAGGTTGGCACCCCGGTGACGAACATCTCTTCGATATTCAAACTGAGATAGCTGAAGTGTGGGTGCGGATCCCCATGCAGATAGAATTCCGAACCGTAGATCTCACCATCGACCCTTCCAGCATAAGCCAAGTCCGTTACATAGCCGTTCAGCATCAGGGCAGCGCCGCGAAATCCATCCCGATAGTCTAAAAGAAAAAGCGCGGGATTTTCACAGTGGTCTTCCATAGCCCCGGACGGTTTATTCTCAATCGGCGCACAAGCAGCTTCCGCCAGTTCCCGCCACCATGCCCCGGCTCTGCCTGCCTCCCATACCGCATCACCTTCCAGGCAGGTCACGGCTGCTACACCCGTCTCACCGCCAACACGCCGCTCGACCATACATTGTAGCGTTTCCAATGTATGAAAACCGTAGATATCCAGTCCCGAATAACCAATCGAGACTGCCTCTGTGATAGGAGTTTCCAACGGATGCTCCAGCCATGGGTTGCGATAACCGAAAGGCAATGATGAACCTGCCATGAACGGTGCACCGAGTTGCGCTGCACGGTCGACCATCCATTTGGCATCGTGCCAGTTGTAGGAGAGATGCTTGTCGTTAAAAACGGGCACACCCCTACCGCTTGTTGAAAAAACACCGCAGATCTGCTCCATGAAATATTTCCGTGGATACAGTTGCTGGTCTTTCTCGTTCCAAGCGTAGTCGCCGTGCTCGCCGATTAGGAGGACACCATCGACGGCGAGTTCACTTCCCCCGAGTGTCAACGCCTTGGCGATACTCGGATAGATCGGTACATCATGGGATGCAGCGTATCCGCGGCTCAAATCATTTTCGGGGAACTGATCTACATACATCGACGCTATTTCGATGCGCGGTTGAATCAGTCCGTCGTCTGTCGGGATCCCCTTCAGGAACTTAGTAACGATTACATCAGCGTGTGATCCCGGACGGTACTCGGTAATAATTGCTGCAATTTTTTTACGCTCGGACATTCTGTGTTCTCCTTATCGGTATGCGTTCCGATAAAATGTAGTATTCTTTACGTGTTAGTCTCCGTAAACGACACCTAACTTGATGCTCTTTTCCGGTGCCTCGTCAATATCGCGATAGGCTTCAGCAGATTCGCTGAACGGAACTATCGGATGGAGCAATCCTTCGACCGAAAGCCGTCCCTCCTGCAGCAGTGCGAACGCCTCCGTATGCAGCCGCTGTGTGTCCCACAACGGATGACCGGGGAGAGGTTGGCTCACATCGCGGGTCGAAACCATGGTCAACCGGTTGCGATGCCACTCCCCCTCAAGGCTCAACGCACGGGCATCCCCCGTGTAATATGCCGAAGACACAATAGTTCCCATGTAACCTGTTGCTCGCAGCGCGTCGTTCAACGCACCATAAATACCGCTTGTTTCCAAGGAGACATCAACGCCAATTTTGTCTGTTAGGTCTTTGATAATCAACCCAGCGTCCTCTGCGATCGGATCGATAGCTACATCTGCACCGTGCTGCTTAGCAAGCTCTCGACGGACGGGGATGGGGTCGGTTGCAGCGATCCACCGTGCCCCTTGAAGCCGTGCAATCTGCACCGCCATCTGTCCAATCGCACCGAGCCCAAACACCGCTACACGATCGCCGATGCCAATTTTAGCATCTCGCACGGGACTGAGCGCAACACCGGCCGGATCCGAATATACAATGGCTTCGGCTGACATCTTATCTGGGGCTTCATCTAAACGTTCTTCGTGGACGGTGTGTGTTTCGCGGATAGGTAGGTGTCCGAAAACACGATCCCCTACCTGAAAACGTGCAGCACCTTCGGCAACTTCGGTCACTTCTCCGACCGTCATATTTCCCAATCGCGTCGGAAATTTCTGACCACCTCCTTTTCCCTCCTCAATTTCATCGGGATTCAGAGGGACGTGCATCCGTCGTTCCCACTCAAAAGGGGAGGTATGGTCCTTGGTTTCAGCACGATAGCCGCGAAGCTCTGATCCGTGTTTGGGGGCAGAAAAGATGCTTCGCAGCCGTACTTCTCCGGGTTTAAGCGATGGTTCCTCATATTCGCGAAGCACAGGTGTGCGTGGCGCTATAGCAATAAGTTCTCTGGGCATTTTTGAATCCTTTTGAATTGTATCAAAGCACGCTGCAATTCTCTGTATCAGTTTGCTACGTGAACCTAGCAACGTGCTGCGTCCGAAAATAGAAACCGCTTGGCATGAGTGGGAATCAATCCCGATTTATTCGGACAACCCCCATTCTTGCCATCAAAGGAAAAGTCTGATTTCGACTGCCATTAGTAAACGATGTTCATTATAGTTATCCCGTCAACGGTTGTCAACGGAATTGGCGTTACCTGAGTGGAAAGTACCTGATGGTTTGATCACGCGCCCCAATGCGGTTGGGATTGAGGCGTCACAAGGAATCCGCTGTAGATTGTTTTAATCCAAATGTTTTAGATTTGACCCTACATTTGGTAAATGATAAGATATAACCTGAGCTTGAAGATGCACATACAATGTTCGCAGCTGAAATGCAGCTGCATAACACCAAAGTGCAGCACGGGTTGGATTGTTCCAATTTTAGTTCTTAGCGAAAACGCCTATGTCCATGTCAGCGACTCTGCGTTCGGTGCAACAGCGGATAACAGCCACGCTGTTCATATCGCAGAGTCTGTTCAGCGCATCAATGATTTTGTCGTTTACACTCTTGCCGATTATTTCTGCACACCTTGGTGGGACAGACCGTGCCGCAGGAATACCACCCACTATGATGATGTTGGGCAGAGCTATCGCTGCCTACCCTGTGGGTTGGCTCATGGACCACATCGGGCGGAGGCCGGGACTATCACTGGGGTATCTATTTACCGCAGGCGGATCAGCACTCTGCGTACTCGCAATCAGCATGTGGGAGTCATTGCCATGGCTCTGCGGCGGTGTGTTGCTTATGGGCATGGGACGCGGCGTAAGCGAACAGGCGCGTTTCATTGCAGCTGAGGTCTATCACCCAGTTAAGCGGGCAGGTGTGATCGGTCTTATTGTATTCGCGGGGACTATAGGCGCAGTCGGTGGACCGCTCCTTGTATCTCCTTCTACTTGGGTGGCGACAGCCTTTGGCTTGCATGGCCACGCCGGTCCTTATCTGATATCAGTAGTGCTCGCTGCCCTTGCACTGATGCTAACTCTTCTCTTACTATATCCGGATCCCATGAAGGTTGGGCGAACGCTGACGGGGGATTTGAATGACGCTGAGGAGAAGAACACCGGGCGAAAATTGTGGCAAATCTTTGTCGACAGAACGGTGAGACTTGGCTTGGCGGCTACGATAATTGGTCAATTTGTTATGACGCTAATTATGGTGATTACACCGCTGCACATGAATCACCATGCCCATGGTGAACAGGCAATTTCGTGGGTGATAATGGCGCATACGTTGGGGATGTACGGGCTTTCAAGTTTGACGAGTCGGCTGTCAAACCGTTTGGGTCACGTAACAGTAATAATTCTTGGTGCATTGATACTGGGTGTTTCTGCCGTGCTTACACCCTTGTCCAATCAGGTCACCATGCTTGCCTTTAGTCTGTTCCTACTGGGATTGGGCTGGAATTTCTGTTTTATCGCGGGCTCGGCGCTGTTTTTCAGTGGCCTTTTGCCTCCTGAGCGAGGACGAGCACAGGGGGCTGGTGAAATGATGGTGGCGTTAGCCGCAGGAGCCGGCAGTTTGGGCACGGGCGCGGTGTTTGCAGAAGCCGGGATTGTAGCGGTGAGTGCAATGGGACTTACCTTTTCGCTGGTGCTGATCGTGACAGCGACGTGGCGGTTGTTGACGTCAAAATGATATGACATCTGTAGGTCTCGGTAACGCTGCTGCGTTCGTGACGATTTTAAATAAATAGATTTTACCTTATAACGGAGGAAATGATGATTGGCGTATTAACTCACCATTGGGCAAAAGAGGAGCGGTTTGATGAAGCTCGTGAACTTTTAGACCGCAATGGACTGGCACAGAGCAAAGCTCCCGGCTTCATTAGTCGGGTAACGCTTGTCTCCATCACTGATCCGACAAAGATAACTTCCTTGGTGACTTGGGAGAGCAACGAGATCTACGACGTGTGGCGTGCTTCTCCAGAGCGCGCAGCCGTCATGGGTGACGCATCGGAATTGTGGTCGAAGCCTACTGAGTCAGAACGGTTTGAGGTTGTGGGTACGTTAGACAAGTAGCCCTCATGTCAGGAAGCGACAAGTAGACCTCAGCAACATCTACGGATCTCCACAAAGGGATTGTGCCGAAAACGGTTCTGGAGATCGAGGTGAAACCCGCTTCCAGAACCGTGCTTGCTGGTACAGGAATCCCTGTAGCTACTCGACGAACGAGCCTTCCGTCTGCACTCGATCGTAGATTCGGGAGAACTCCTCGGAGCCGTCGTCATCCCAAAGTTCTTGCTTGAGGCCCCGGATCGTTCCTTCCTCTCGTCCCGTCAGTCTGCTGACTGAAGCGAAGGACGGTGTGTAAATCTTGTGACCGCCCGGCATGTGTAGGATGCCGACATGCTTAGGAATTTCTGTCGGTTGATTTGCTGCGGCCCGCGCTAAGGCATCTTCGTCCACCTCAATTCCCAACCCGGGTGCCTCTGGAACGGGCGAAAATCCTTCAATTATCGGAATTCGCTCTGTAACGATGTCTTCCTCATACTGATCATCCAGAGTTACCATGTGCCCTGTCATCGTGGGCAAAACAGCACCCATGTGCAGTGCCAACGCCTTGGTTAGCGTACCACCGGTCAATTGTATAATCACCTGAAGGTTTGCCTTTCCGCAGGCAAAACCCCGCATTAGGCTGTCGCCGATACCACTCTCTCCAACCATATAGGCATCTGCAAGCCCATGGATGATTTCCTGTACGCCGCCGAGTTGCGGAGCGTGCATAACAATTGGTAGGCGACTCTGTTCCCGTATCTGCCGCCAACCCTCTATATCGTTCCGTACAATCGGATCCTCAATGTAACCAACGACGGGATGATTCTCCAACTCACGCACGATAGGGAGCACGGCTGCCAAGCTGCGATTGCTGTTGAAATCGTAGTGAATCTTGAATCCCTCCGGTGCGACCTCCTCTGCTAATCGCGTCTGTTCCATCACGTCATAATATTCGCACGTGTGCATCTTAAAGGTCATATACCCTTGGTCTACTGCTCGCTGGATTTCGTCGCGGAATACTTCCGGTGCTGCAGGCCTCGTCCACGCCGCGACAGAAATAGCATCTCGCACTTTCTGCCCCATCAGTTTGTAGGCAGGGATCTCTAAGTGTTTGCCCATCACATCATAAAGAGCACCGCACAGCCCTATATTCAGATTGTTGTTGATAAAGTCGAATGGGTTGTGACCAATGAGAGGTTCTACACTTGACCGATCGGGTGCCGAACAGCGATAGTCGCCGTAACCGACCAATCCGTTGTCGGTGTGCACTTTGAAAATCGTGCGGTGGTTGATAGCGGAGAATCGTGCTTTGTGATCCGCATTACGTGCAGCGATACGTGGATAGATCGGGATAAGTTCAATGTCAGTAATTTTCATAGTCTATACTCCTGTTGTGTGGAACAGATTGGTGCGTCAGGTTACGTCCGCGTTGGATAGATCCTTTAATCCGTTGCAGAGTCATAAGGATCTGTGAACAACAACCGATTGAATTTCATCGGCTTTTAACTGTGCTGATCTTGGAAGATTATTGCACTCAAGACTGATAAAGTCAAGCGCCTTTTGGCTTGTGAACCCGCTTGATGCTTTGCTATAATCAGACGCTGGGAACTACGAAGCAGCCCCTTCACATCTTATGGTTTTTGACCCTGTGGAAATGGCGAATCTCAGCGCTGATATGACGACCGTTGCATTATGGAGGAGAAGATGGGACGTGATACTTCGACCTTTTACGACTATGAAATCGAAACCATGTTGAGGGGCGACTTGGATGCGCTACAGCTTGCGAAACTCAAATGGCAGGTTGATCGGTGCTATCATCGGAGCGAATTCTATCGTGGGCGTTTCGACGCAGCGGGTGTGTCGCCAGCAGATATCGCAACCCTAAATGATATCCGCAAGTTTCCTTTTGTCCATAAGGAAGAGTTGCGCGAGGAGCAGGCGCGGCACCCGTTTTTGGGAAGATTTACCGTTGGACCTCAAGCAGAGTTCCGGGAGGTCCATCCAAGCACTGGAACAACAGGTACACCCGTCAATACGATTTGGGGTGCGACAGATGTGCAATACATCACAGACGTGACAGCAAGGACGCTCTGGAGTATTGGTGTCCGTCCGGGGGACGTTTTGCAGAACGCGTTTGCGTATGGGCTTTGGGTGGCAGGTTTGGCTGTGCATTACGCCAGCGCAAAAATTGGTTGCCTCGTTATTCCAATCGGTGCGGCGTTGACCGAGAGACAGATTGATTATATGGTGCGCCTCAAGAGCACCGTCCTTATTGCAACGCCCTCTTATGCCATTTATCTTGCCGAACAACTGAAAGCACACAATTACAGTACGTCGGATATAGGTCTCCGGATTGGCTGCTTCGGTGGAGAGCCGGGCACGGAGGTGCCGGCAACACGCCAAGCGATAGAGAATGGTCTCGGCATCGACGCCTATGATTACTACGGGCTTGCCGAAATTGGTCCCACTTTTGCCAGCGAATGCGCTCACAAAACCGGGTTACATTGGAGCGAGGATCTCCATTTGATCGAGGTCATTGACCCTGAAACGAAAGAACCTGTCCCGGACGGGGAGGTAGGGATTTTGGTCATCACCCACCTTGAGCGGAGTGCTACGCCGATGATCCGGTACTGGACAAACGACCTTGTGCGACTCGATCCATCGCCATGCCCATGCGGACGCACCCATGCCCGGTCCCCGGGAGGCATCTTGGGTCGGGCGGACGATATGGTCGTGTTTATGGGGGTCAACTTCTATCCGATGCAGGTGGAGCAGGTGGTGCGTTCCTTTGAGGAGCTAAGTCCCGAGTACCGTATTCGGTTGACGCATGACGCTTCAGCTCATCGGGACATCTGCACCATTTCAGTCGAATTGGAACAAGCGGAGATACCGCAGCCGCGCGTGTCGATCCTTCAGGGAAAAATTGCAAACGCACTGCGCGAGGCGTTAGGTTTTCGACCGGAGGTAGAATTTGTGCGTCAAGGGACTTTGGAGCGCACAGAATTTAAGGCAAAACGGGTAATCGAGGAGAGACCTGCGTTTGTGAAGCGGTCATAGCGCGCTTCAGTTGAAGTCAACCCTTCAAAATTGACAATGCATTAACCGGCACAGGAGGTTTTAGAACAACGATGAAAATAACTCGTCTCTATACTGGTTCCGATGGAGAGTCTCATTTTGAAGATATAGAGATTCCCCTTGAAGATAGCGGTGATATCGGTCGAATGTCGCAGCTTGAAGATGTGACTGGCATCATTTTCAGAGAAACTGGTCCCGACTACGACTACGATTGGCATACCGTGCCGCAAAGGCAATATGTCATCACGTTGAGCGGTGGGGTTGACATTGAAGTGGGCGACGGCACGATACGGCGCTTCGGTTCGGGAGATATCCTGTTGGCAGAGGATACCACCGGCAAGGGGCATCGTAGCCGAGCAGTCAATGCTCAACCGCGGAAGAGCATTTTTGTGACGCTGGATTGAGATATAGACAATGAAGAAAAAAGAAACCAAATCGGTAATAGTCACGTTGAATATTAGGCTGCAATCTATTCAAATTGCAACTTTTTACTCACTTTATACGTTTTGATTGACTAATTGTCTGATGTTTTATCGAGTTGTTGCTGAAAATCGAAACGAATCAGAGGTTACTGGATTAGGGATTGTGGTTGCCCGA
The DNA here is from genome assembly GCA_965220385.1 of Candidatus Poribacteria bacterium. Taxonomy (GTDB): domain Bacteria; phylum Poribacteria; class WGA-4E; order WGA-4E; family PCPOR2b; genus PCPOR2b. The sequence continues at coordinate 6,236,812 of OZ244825.1, forward strand.
CGATTGGAAAAATTAATCTAAATCAGTAATCGTACTCAGGAGTTCTAAAAAATGAAATCGCTCAGAGACAAAAGCATGGGAAAACAGGGAATGCTTAGAACTCGAGGACAAATTTGCCTCCATCATATATGGATGTGCCTTTTGCCGATGCTCCTCACTGCCTGCAGCGGTTCCCTTGGGAAGGTTCAGTTGGAAAATGTCAATGTCGTTATCACACAGTCTGAAACGGCTATCGAACAGGCACGTTTCGCCAACGCTCAAGATCTTGTTTCAGATACCTTGCAGCGGGCAGAAAATGACCTTGCACGTGCGAAGGAAGCCGCGAGTGCGAAAGATGGGCTTCGAGCGATGCACTTGGCATATAACGCCTTGGCTCAAGCACAGATTGCTGAACAGGAAGCGATGTATAAATCGCAGGGGAGTGGGTTCAATGCCATCATTAAGCGCAAGGAGGCGAAGATCGTTACACTCGAAGCGGATCTAAAAACAGTAGATGGCGCACTCAAAAAATCTCGAACGGACGCCCAGCAATTGGACATGCAAAAGACTCAGTTGCAAGCAGATATGAGCGAGAGACTCCAAAAGGCTGAACAAGCGCACCAAGAGATGTTGAGCAATTATAGTAACGCCAAAGCGCGGTCCGTGGATCTTCAATCAGAGTTGGGTTCGGTGCAGGCACAGCTTCTCCATGCACAGAGTCAAGTCGAAAAACATGAGCGTCAGAACCGTCAATTGCGACGTGAATTAGCGACGGCTCAATCGTTGGTGGAGAAAATGCGGAAGGAGGCGGCGGCAGCGCGAGAGAAGGCGGCAGCACAGGTGGCGAGTTATTCAAAACACATTGAACAACTAGATCGGTCTAATGTGTTAACAGAGACGCTTGCCCAAAAAAGACAGGAAGCAAAGGCGTATGTTCAGCAGCAGCGCAAAAAACAACCGGTTCGGACTAACAGTACGTCACTGACTGATGAACAGATTAATAGCGGTAGAGCGGCGATCAGCGGGTGGGCTCTTGCATGGGCAACCAAAGATATACACCAACACTTGGGAACGTATACCCAAGATGCGACGCTAAACCAGACGGTTATTCGCTCTAGCAATGAAGAACAAACCGAGCTTGACCGTCTGCAGATGGCTGATGCCTTGAAACAGATGGTGAATACCGAATGGCAGGGGACGGACTCCAGATTTGATGCGGACGGAGAAAGCGTCATTGCTACCTATCGGTTTAGTCGTCTTTCGCGGGGTGTGGTAAGTGGAGAGATCCCCGAACTACACGATTTGTGGACGCGAGAGGTGTGGGCGCGTCAAATTGGGGATGAGTGGAAGATTTTCCGTGAGAACTGGCGTATTTATGAGGCTGTTCCAAGATATGGCACAGCGTTTAATTAAGGCGGTGGGCAGATGCAAGCAAATCATTCCGTTAATCAGGTTATGCAATTCGGCAAGAATGGTGGTACTGCCACATTCCAAAATCCCAACACCCTCTTTGGTGTAATCGGTATTATCGGGGCAGCCATCATCCTCTTGGCGATGGTATTTGCGCTACAGTTTATTGAAACAACTGGAGCGATTGAGCCTTTCCTTCAAGAGTGGAAACAAGCTGTCGAATCAAAACAACCGAGGTTGTATCAGCAGCTATGGGATTCGACCGCACAGATCAAAAACCGAAGCCAGTACAAACGCGCATTGAAGTTGTTCAGTAGAGAAAAAGTTGAAGTGGATATAGCTGGACTCCGCCCCCGGACAGATCCTGAGAACGCAAATCGGCAGCAGATTGAACGTATCCCTGTCACACTGTATCAAGATGGCAAAGTTTTAGTTGTAATCTATCGGGATATAATTGTTGAAAAGCGGGGACTCTTACAACGCTGGAAGCTGATGGATGACAGAATTCAGGATGACTTGGAATATCCCGACATTACCGAGGAATATATCGTTCAAGATGACGAAGAAATGGTTGCACAATCCGCCAATCCAACGCCCGAAATGCCTCCGTTTCAGCCTCTTGATGCTCCAACTCCTCCCAGTAAGGTGGTTCCACCGTCTCGAACCGTTGCCTCGGCAGAGCCTTCGTCGATTACTAGTGGGGCCCCGCTTGATACCCAACTCAAATTAAGTCAAGTTTTGGGGGAATGGCAGCAGGCTTGGCAGGGCAAGAATCTTAAGATCTATATGTCTAAATATGCAGATGACGCTGAGATTACAAGGGTTACTATTACTAAGGGGCGAGAGCACGCGACTCGACTGAACAAAAAACAGCTGCGCGAAAAGATGCAATCCCTTAATTCGGCATATAGCAAAATTAGGGTGAACATTTCTCAACTGCAAATCAATGGGGACAATGCTGTGGCGGATGTCGATTTTTTCCAAGAATTTGTCGGTACTCGTGCCTCTGGCAGTCAACCTGCTTACTCAGATTACGGCAAGAAAGAGTTGGTTTTTATGGTGGATCCCGCCGACGGGCTTTGGAAGATCTACGCTGAGAGTTGGAGACACTATAAAGACGTTCCCAAATATCCGAAACTCTAATCATGTTCGATTAAATCGTTATCACCGATTGACTGAAACCGTGTATTCGCCGATACGTTTCTGTTATTGCAACAAACTTGACGACCAGCTTCGGCTGAATACACCCAAAAGTTCAACCTAAAGGACAAAGACGATGATCAAAATCTTGCATATAGCGCCAGTACTGTCACGCATGGTTTTACCCACCATTGCCTTATGCTTGCTTGGTTGTGGAGGAAGTTCTGTTGAAAACCCCCTGCGAGAGTCTGAAGAAACCGACGCTACGGTTACACAAACAGACGTGGAAAATCAATCACTTAAGGTCAATGTTGATATAAGCAAAGATACTGTTCAGGCTGGTGAGACAGTGAACCTGACGGCAACTGTTGACCAACTTCGAGGCTCAAACATCATTTTTAGTTGGATTAACACAACCGGTTACGGTGCATTGACCTCCACGGATCAAAATACAGCGATTTGGTCTGCTCCAAAGAGATCGGAGGGCACAGTCAGAGTCGAAGTGCTCCAGCTTGTCGTTACTGCAATTAGCCAAGTGGTTTCGGTGCAATCGTCGGGTGTCGATACTGATACTGAAGTCTTGACGTCGACCAAAACCATACTACTTACCGTTGCCAATTGACAATGGGTGAACCTGCTTTGTCACAGCCAAGTTTTTTACGCTGAACATTGGAGAGGAATGGCAGTGCAACACGTCCCCGTCTGCGTCTTGAAATCCAATAAAAAGAAAAGGGTCCGTCTCCTGTCGGTTACATATAGGCATCGTAACCGTTGGCTTCAACTCTGCGTTGGAAGTGCGGTACTTTGGCTGCTGTGTATCTCGATTACCTCGGCTGCCCTTCGTCCGGTAGTTGGTGCAAGAGTGCTCGGTATGAGCGGCGCGTTCATTAGCAGTGCCGATGACTCAGCGGGAGCCCTCTGGAATCCAGCAGGGCTTGCAAGCCTTCAGTACGGCAGTTTGGTTTACGACCTGTCCCAGGGCGCAGTTTCTTTTGGGTATCCGATCCATTATGTGGGAACACTTGGCTTCAGTGCGTTAGATCTGAATGGGGAAGACCGCTTCTTCCACGACCACCCAAACAACCCGGTAGGGACATTTGAGCGAGGTTATAATCAATTCTTGCTGTCTTATGCCCGATCCATTGGCAGCCGACTACAGCTTGGCGGCAATCTTGGATACAATCGCGTTCCTAACCCTGATAGCCAATGGACGCCAAGTTACGACCTAGGTGCTATCGTAAAACTGCCCCCGCATTTGATCTTGGGTGCAAGATTGATAGACATATCCGGCGTGACCATTCCAGACCGGGAGGGAAGACTCCTAAAGCAATTCGATCAGACATTTGCCGTTGGGCTAGCGTGGACCCCTCTTCAGTTGCTTCAATTTAACAGTGTGGTGGATACAGCGTTGTGGCAGCTTAGAGTGGGTGCTGAAGCGGGTGTGTATGGACTAGCGCTCCGGTTGGGCACAGCGGTTGATCTCATAGGGAGGCGGCCAGAACCTGACTGGAGTGTTGGATTTTCCGTTGATATCTCTGGTAAACATCTCCACTATGCCTACTTGAGGCAACCAGACTTGGCATATAAACATCTTCTCGCCGTTGGTTTGACGTTTGATTTATCCGACCAGACAGCTTCGGGTTCCGTGACTAAAAAGGGAACGCTTACGGAGAGGAAGGAAACTTCAATAGAGACAGGGGCGCCCTTGACTGAGACGCGGGAAACCTCCGTGAAGCGCGGGAAGGCGTCTAGGAGGATAGAAACTCCCGTCGTGCGGCAAGAACAAACTAAAACAGAGAAGTTCTCCGAACGGGGTGCCAGTGGGACCAGGCAGGTTATCAGCGATGCGAAATCGCCAACTAAGCGGCTTGCTGAGCAGTATGATGTTGAGGTTGAACTCATCCTCGCCTTGGTCAAAAGGGAGTCGACTTTCAACCCCAAAGCAGTTTCCCGTAATGGTGCCGCTGGACTCTTACAATTAATGCCACCGACAGCGCGGGGACTCGGTCTCAAGGTTCCTTCCTACAAGAACGTAAGAAAGCCGACACCAGAGCCCAGTATCGACGAACGTTTCCATCCGACTAAGAACCTAAGTGCCGGAATCAAATATCTGCACGAAATGCTTGAGAGGTATAATGGAGATTACAGTCTGGCGCTTGCGGCCTATAACGTGGGCCCAGGAAACGTACGGAAAAACAGAAAACTCTCCCGTTCAGCAGAACGGCATGTGAGTAAAGTCCTTGAAGGATACTACCAGTACAAAGCGAAGGCTGATCTAAAAAATATGGATCTTCGCAAACTGGATGCCGTTCTTAGGTAATAGTGGTTGATCCTATCCCCGTAAATGTCCCTTCTGCTTAAAGCCCCCAATGTTCATCGATCTCTTGTTGGTATCCGTTGACCTTTCCATTAAGCACATCAGCGATAGTTACTACGTCCCCAGAATATCCTGACTCATAGATCGCGATTGAGATGGCTTTGGCTTGCAGACCGGTCCAACCGTCCACTTCCGGTGGACGCCGATTCTGAATTGCGTCGATGAAGTCGTAGATCTCCAACGCGAAACCGTCCTCCAGGCCATGTGGGAAAAGTCGTGCTTCCTCTTCATCGCTTAACGTGTCAAGGTACATCTCGCGGAGCTCCTGCATACTGTATTTCGTCCCATCAAGCCTCTCAGCTTCCCCCCGATCCTTAACTGTGAACGGATGAAAAACATCGCCATTATCACGGATGACACCTTCAGCACCGTGGAAGGCGACATTTAGGTGATTGGCGCACGGTGCAGCAACCGTCCAACTCCATGTTCCGACAACACCGCTCTTGAACGTGATGATCGCTACCCAAGTATCTTCATGGCAACTGGGTATCTTCCCTTGCTCGGCGTGATTGGCGAATCGTCCATCAATTTGACGGACTTCAGCGTATACCTTTTCGACATCGCCGAAGAAGTAACGGATCGTGTCCATCATGTGCGCGCCGCTATCCATCACCATGCCGCCGCCACTAAACTCTTTTCCCAACCGCCAATGCCAATCCCCGATACTCGCTGGATCGTTCCAAGCTGCAGATTGTGCAAAGAACATTCGGGGTGTCCCGACAATGTTCCCCTCGTTGAGTGCCCATCTGACAGTGCGTTGTCCGGGCGTCCTGCGACAATTTTCTGCTGTAGCGGTAAGTCGCCCATGATTCTCCGCAACTTCAATCATCTTCTGGCTTGCTTTGACTGTTACGCCAAACGGTTTTTCCGTCATAATATCGACGCCCGATTCAAGGCACGGGATGGCGGAGATATGGTGATAGGCATGCGATGTACAGATATCCGCGCCGTTGAGATCCTCTGCCTTTAGCATTTCCTCAACGTCGTCGTAAACATGGGGCAAGGTCCCCTGCAATTCTGCAACCTGTTCTGCGTAATCTTGCGCCGCTTCCTTACGCACATCACACGTTGCGTTGATTGAAAAGGTGTCAACCCCTTTTTCCACGAGTGCTTGATAGCCTCGCAGATGTGCGTTTGCGATTCCACCACAGCCAATGACTGCTAAACGAACTTTATCTGACACAGCTTTCCTCCCTAAGATTCATGCGCCCCTGACAGGCTCGGAATAAAATCTTGACTTTTCGATAACTTCAGTTTAATATACCTATAGTCATATAACTTTGTCAATAAGGTTTTGATGGCGGATTATGCCCTACGCAGTTCGTGTTTCTCGACCCCAAAAACAGACAGGGAACGATTTCGCATGACGGTTGGAAAAGTTGTGGGAACGGTTGTTGCCACACGCAAAGATGAAAAACTCATTGGTAGTAAGTTACTGATTGTGCAGGATACGGAGTTGGATGGAACGCTCCTCAGTCGATATACGGTTGCTGTGGATGCTGTTGGTGCGGGTGTCGGCGAGTTGGTGCTCACCGCAGCGGGAAGCTCTGCCCGTCAAACCGATGCCACTAAGAACAAGCCTGTTGATGCGGTGATCATGGCGATTGTCGATTCAATTGAGGTGCATGGGGAGATCCAGTTTCAGAAGTAGCAGTTGATACGCTTCATTAGGAGGGCATCAGTTGGTCATATCGACATGGTTGCAAATTCAACAAATTTACCGCTTAAAATTGAACTAATCAAGCGAATCCGCTGGTTGGTCAATCTCCGCTGGATTGCCATAACGGGTGTCTTGCTGACTGTAAGCATCGCGAGTTGGGGACTCCATATCATTGACAATCCGACGCCGTTGTATATTATCGCGGCGCTGATGACGCTCTACAACTTTGAACCACAAATCTTTCCGAGACATCTTACAGAGAAATCGCTTACATCAATTCAGCGACATGCTGGTACGCATATTATTTTAGATCTGTTCTCTCTGACGGCACTCATCCATTTTAGCGGCGGTGTCGAGAACCCGTTTATTTTCTATTTTATCTTTCATCTTGTCATTGCGAGCATACTCCTTTCCAAAAAAGTAAGTTACATCCTTGCCACGCTTAACACAATCCTCTTAAGCGCTCTCATTCTCCTTGAGTATTACTACGTTCTGCCTCATTTCCATCTACAGAATTTTCTGCCCGAAGCGCTATGGCGCAATCCAATTTACATTTCAAGTGTGCTGTTCGTGTTCACCAGTACCCTGTTTTTCTCCGTCTATTTAGCGACATCGATTATGGATACCGCGAGGGCGCGTGAGGCGGAGACCCGTGAGTTGAAAGACAACCTTGAAGAAAAGGTCTTTGAATTGGAGGAGGCGAGAGGGGCGGTGCTTTTCGAGCGAAACAAACTCACATCAATTATTGAGTGTATGCAAGAGGGTGTAATCTTTGTTGACGATAAGAACCATGTGTCGCTCTTTAATAAGGCAGGTCAGCAGATCCAAAAAGAGCAGTTCGGACTCGATACAGAGGTTATCGCCTTCCCGGAGGCTGACGGGGTTCTCCTACAAATTGCAGAGGATTTATCAAAGGGACACACGGTGATTGAACAGCAAAGCTTGCAGATTAAGGACAAATTCTTTGAAAACACTTATGCCGCTGTGCGTGACAGAGATGACAACCACTTAGGTACGGTTCTGGTTAGCCGTGACGTGACCGATCGGAAACGGATGGAACAGCAGATGGTCCAATCAGAGAAGATGGCGGCGATAGGTGAGTTGGCGTCAGGAGTTGCACATGAAATCAATAATCCCCTTGATGGTCTGCTGAATTGTATCCTTCGGATAAAGCGTGATCCGCAGAACGAGCGACAGACCAAAGAGTACTTGGGACTCATGGAGGAAGCACTCCGCCGGATTGAATCGACTGTGGGACAGCTTCTCAATTTCTCGCGTCAACGTGATTTGGCGCTTACGGCAGTTTCCCTCAACGAAGTTGTCACCGAAGTTGTCAGTCTTATCACTTACAGCGCTGATGAAAAAGGTATCCAGATTGAGAAACATTTCCGGGACGAACTGGACCTAATCCGGGGAGACAAACACCTATTGGAACAGGTTGTCCTGAATCTTGCCCTAAACGCGATCGCGGCGATGCCCGATGGCGGGGTGTTGACTTTCACGACCGGGGAGATCGAATTTGATACGCTACTTGGTAAGACGGCAGCTTTTGTTCAGGTGATGGACACCGGCATTGGCATCCCGAAGTCCGTCCAAGATCGGATTTTCGATCCGTTCTATACGACGAAGATCACCGAGAAGGGCACGGGGCTTGGACTCTCGGTATCCAACCGCATCGTCAGACAACATGAGGGCGTCATCGAATTTGACAGCAAAATTGAGCAAGGGTCTGTGTTCACCATTAAATTACCGATTAGAGGAGGGGTAGAAAAGGATTGAAAGTACTGGTTGTTGATGATGAAAAAATCAAACTAATCACACTACGCGACGATTTGCGTGAGGCGAACTACGATACCATTGCGGTCGAGTCTCCGGCGATTGGACTACAGCTTGTGCAGAACGAGCATTTCGATGTTCTTGTCACCGATCTACGGTTGCCGAAGATGCACGGAATTGAATTTCTCAAGCGCGTCCAGAGGGAACAGCCTCATATCATTGTGATTGTTATGACGGCTTATGCGAGTGTTGAAACTGCTGTAGAAGCGATGAAATTTGGGGCGTATCACTATATCAAGAAACCCTTCTCCAGCGAAGAACTCATTCAGATGTTGGATAAGCTGAAAATGCTTCACGGCAAGGGCAAACAGCGATCGCAGCTCAAGGTTCCTATGAGAGGACGCTCCCCATACCATCATATCATTGGGAAGAGTCAAGCGATTCAAGATCTCTTTGACCTGCTTGAAAACATTTCTGATACCCACAGCACGGTGTTAATCTATGGGGAACATGGGACGGGAAAAACGCTCGTTGCAAAGTCAATTCATTTCAATAACTCCCGTCGATATCAGCCCTTTAGGATCGTGAATTGCTCAAGAGTGCCTATTGAAGCGTTAGATCAGGAGCTATTTGGCGACACGGAGGCGGGAGGCGAGTTTGAGCAGAAGGGAACGCTTTTTCTCAAAGATATTGATGCGCTTCCGGACACCCTACAATTCAAACTTCTACGGGTGCTGGAAGGACAGCAACTAAGCTTGGACAGAAGCGGACAAAGGAATGATGTGCGACTTATTGCTGCGACGACCAAGAATTTGCGTATGAAGGTCCAGAACGGAGAATTTCGAGATGATATCTTCTACCGTCTGAACGTTGTTCCGATTTTTCTGCCGCCATTACGTGAACGGGTCGAAGATATCCCACTCCTCATCAACCACTTTTTAGACCTATTCTCACCCGATGCGGCCATCCACATTGCTCCCGAAGCTGTCGAGATGCTCACAACCTATCTCTGGCCCGCCAATGTCCGGGAATTAGAGAACGTGATCGAACGACTTGTGACAGTCGGCGATGGTGCGGTGATTACAACCGATGACATTCCGCTTGAGTTGAAGCTGCCTACACAGGTCAGCTTGGACGAGACGTTGAGTGAAATCTCCTTCCAAGAGATTATCCGATCGACAGAGCGCGAGCTCATCGGCTGGGCAATGAAAAAGGCAAAGGGGAACAAAACGCAAGCCGCAAAACTGCTCAAAATGAGACCTTCAACCTTCCGCGATACCCTCGCTAAGTACATCGACCAGATCGAATGGCAGGTGTGAAGGGGGTAGAGGTACAAACCCAGATGAACGCAAAACAGGAGCGCGAGCGTCTTCGGACGGAAACCCTCCACAAACGGGATAGTATCCCACCAAATGTGAGGGCTGAACTGAGCCGACAGATTGTTGACTGTGCAATCAACTGGGTCAAGACGAACCGAGCCCATACGGTGTTGATTTACCTCAGTATGCGGAGTGAAGTGGAGACCGATGGCTTGCTTGATTACCTGTTAACTCAGAATAAAATTGCGCTTGCTCCTGTGATGGATATGAAGCAGCGCACCCTTACCCCTTACCGGATCGTAGATGCGGAGAAGGACCTTCTCCTCCATCCGTACGGTATGTACCAGCCGAACCGGGAAACCTGCTCTCCTTTCCCTGTAGACCAAATTGATCTGATTTTTGTTCCTGGGGCAGCTTTTGATCCTCAAGGTTACCGTATCGGATATGGTGCTGGCTTCTATGATCGATTCCTTCCGCGATGTCCTCAGGCAGTTTGGATCGGGTTGGCTTACGACGTGCAAATTGTGGCAGATACCTTGCCACAGACGTGGGATGTCTCCCTCCATCGCATCCTCACGGAGAGCTCGTAACATCTCTAATTTGTGAAGGGTTCCTCAAGTGTATCTACCTCCGTTTTTGCACATTACGCGTCGTGCCTGACTTTGTCCTTGACACCGGATGCACCTGTGATATAATGCCCCTATTTGGGGCGAGCGGTCTGCAAACTCCCAGATACGTGCAAGAAAGGGGGTAGGCATGATTGTGCGAAACGAAAACTGGGGGTCTCAGAAAGAGATGAGTGGGGAACACATACCTGTCCTAGTCGATGAAGTGATTCAATTCTTACAACCGAAAGATCATGGTTTTTATATCGATGGGACGGTTGGGTTAGGCGGGCACGCTGCTGTCATTTTACAAGAATCTGCACCGCATGGGTCCCTCTTGGGTATTGATTTGGATTCGGATGCGCTGGCTATTGCCAAGGAAAGGCTATCCGAATACAAGGAGCGGGTGACACTCGTTGGTGGTAATTTTGCTGACTTGGGTCGGCTTTCTCAATTATATCCGGAATCAGGGCAAGCGGAATCGGCGATCTCCCCGGCTGATGGAATTTTATTTGACTTGGGAGTGTCGTCTTTACAACTCGATACCCCGAGCAAAGGGTTTAGTTTCAATCACTCCGGACCCTTAGATATGCGTATGGACGGCAAGCAACCGCTATCTGCGGCGTACGTGGTGAACCGCCATCCGGAAGCCACGCTCGCGACGATTTTTACGGATTTTGGTGAAGAACGTTGGGCGAAAAGAATTGCACGCCAGATTGTACGCGCTCGAAAACGCAAGTCCATATCAACGACCGCTCAACTGGCTGAAATCGTTTTGGATGCGATTCCTCCCAAATCAACGGGTTGGCGCATTCATCCCGCGACACGAGTTTTTCAGGCGCTACGGATCTACATTAACGATGAGCTCAAAAACCTTCATTCTGGGATATGTAGTGCTGCTTCTGCTTTGAAGCCCGGTGGACGCTTATGTATTATTTCTTTTCATTCCCTCGAAGATCGTATTGTTAAGGAGCAGTTCCGCACGCTCTCGCGCGCCTGCGTTTGCCCACCGAAAACCCCTATTTGTGTTTGTGAACACACACCTACTCTTGAAATACTGACCAAACGCCCTATCGCTCCAAGTTTCGATGAAATTCGACGCAACCCTCGATCCCGTAGCGCGAAATTACGGGTTGCAATGAAGATCTACGAATCTAAAACGACAAATTGAACGTTTTTTGAACCGAACGGAGCAGTTTGCAAAGAAGCATTCAGAGACCCTTATAATTATGAAATATCAGAGACCAACTCAGCCAGCAAAATTCCATCCCTTTGCATACCTCGCGCTTGCCGTTTATGTCTGTATCTTCTTTCTGAGTGCATGGTTTGCGTCAAACCAACACAAGGTTGCGCTGGAAATGCGTGAGGAGTTTGAGCAGCGAAGAGATCAGCTCCACAACGAAATTAATAAGCTCAAAATACAGGAAACAAAACTCACTTCGATTGAACGGATTCACGAAATCGCGAAAGATTTGCAGATGGTTCAACCCTCCGAACCAGCCTATATGCTGCGCGCTGATTAAGATCTGTGAGCCGAACGCTTAATTGCGCAATCCTTTCACCGCTGGGATATCCTGAAGCGGGTCTTTGGTGTATCCTACGGCGTGATTTCTGAACGTAAAGTGTAAGAACGGATATGCTTTAACGTTTCGGGTAAGCAGTTCAATCTTTGTGGGGTTCCTCACCAATATTGTGCACTGTTCCACTTCTGCAATGACACCCTATGAAGAATATGCCTTTTTTCCGAATTGCAATCGTATGGATTGGTTTGGAACTCTGCTTAGTATTACTGATAGGACGCCTGTTTTTGATCCAGTATGTGCACGGTCCGGAGCTGCGCGACCGTTCTGAGAGCCAGCGAAACGTGCGAGTAGGTTCTCAGGCGAAGCGTGCCAAGATTCTGGATCGGCATGGGAGTGTTTTCGCAATCAATCAGGACTTGGTCTCGGTCTATGCAGACCCAAAAGCGATAAGGGAAAAACCTGATGACGTTGCTCGTAAACTTGCATCGGTGCTCAACGTTTCGGAAGATAGACTCTTGGCGGTGTTGAAGCAAAAGAAAAGACGTTTTGTTTGGCTGAAACGGAATATGGAGTATGAACGCCTTAACGGTATCCGCCAGGTCGTTAACAATATTTATGGAGTCAGATACCGGACCCATGAAACACGAGCTTACCCAAAAGACGAACTAGCGTGTCACATCATTGGATATACCAACTTTGAAAACAGAGGTATTGACGGGATCGAACATCAGTACAATGCCTACCTCAGCACGGGTGATACGAACCACCTCCCAGAATCAGAGTCAAAAAACAGTCAGATTACTGCCGATGGTAAGCGACGCCCGATTCGTCCGCCGCAGCTATATCAACAAGGAGGGCAATACGGTCGTAGCGTTGTCCTTACACTGGATGAATATATTCAGCATATCGCGGAAACAGAGCTGGTTGCTGGTTGCCAACAGTGGGGAGCGAGATCGGGAACTGCGATCGTTATGCACTCCAAAAGCGGCGAGATTTTGGCATTAGCAAATTATCCGAACTATGACCTTAACCACTACTCAAAGAGCAAGGAGTTAGCTAAACGAAATCGCGCCATCTGGACGCAATATGAACCCGGTTCCGTCTTTAAGATCGTTACTGCTTCTGCGCTTATTAACGAGAAACTCATGTCTCCGGACTCGCTTGAGTATTGCGAGATGGGTGAGTATCCTTTGTCTAATGGGCATGTTATTAACGACGTGAAGCCGAATGGGTGGCTGACATTCAGCGAGATTATCGCAAAGTCCAGTAATATTGGGATCCTTAAGGCTGCAAGGCGTCTGGACAAAGAGCAGTTAGAAGCCTACACGCGCCGATTCGGATTTGGTAAAAAGACCGGTATCGATCTGCCTTACGAACAGGTCGGTAGCTTGAGAGGTTTCCAAAAATGGGATGAATACTCGACTGCGTCTGTTCCTTTCGGACAAGGAATTTCTGTGACGCCGATACAGATGTTGAACGCCATCAATGTAATCGCGACCGACGGTATTCTGCTGCAGCCGTACCTCACTCGACAAATTATCGATGAGGAAGGAATCCTGTTAAAGCGATCCTACCCGAAGCCGATCCGTCGTGTCATTTCCGCAGAAACTGCGGAGGCGATGACACAGATGATGGTCGGTGTGACGGAATTCGGTGGTGGAATACGGGCACGTGTGGCTGGGTATACTGTTGCCGGTAAAACTGGTACAGCGCAGAAAGCGGATCGAGGTAAAGGGTACGTCGAAGGCAGAGTGATTGCTACTTTTGCAGGGTTCCTTCCAGCGGATGAGCCGCTACTTTCAATTATTGTCGTCGTTGACGAGCCGGCGAACGCTCCGCTCAGCAGCCATGTCACCGCACCAATGTTCCAAAAAATTGCGACTGAAGCGCTGCGCTATTTGAGTCAACAGGATCTCTTTGCTCAGAAATCAACCCTAGGCTATGCGGAACCCCAGTCAGCACTTCGCTGATTGGTACCACTTGGTTTATATCAGTCCAGATTAGCATATCCTCGGAAGAGAATCGGATGAAAAGTATAAATGTAAAGTGCTTGCTTTGCATTACAATATTGGCACTGGTCGTTGTCAACCAAGCTGAAGGTGACGTTCGGGTTGCCCCAGATGTAGTAGGTTTAGCTGTCGGAGGAGAGTTAGTTATTGTGGGGCAGTTGTTAGCAGCAGAAGAGAAAGCGGACGCGCAGCTTCAGATGCAGTATACAAATGTTGTCGTAGAGGTTGCTCAAGTTATTCGAAATATAACAGAACAGGAGATAAAGGTCGGTTCGACTATCAATTTTCGTCTCCCCGACATACCAATCGGCTATGGCAGATTTGAAGCGGAGTTTAGCAAAGAGGAAGTAGGTGATTTGCTTCTTTTGTCTCTAAAACGACCTCACCCCCGGACAACAGCGGGTCGCAGAAAAGGGTTTAATACCATTTTTGATGTTTATGGGGGTGATTATGGGAAACATACCATTAGAATCAAAGGTGATGTTCCTATGGTGTATCTGTTTGGGCTGAAGCGCAGGGTCGAAGACCCACAATTTCGACGGTCACGTAATCGACGGTTACACATAGACCGTTATCAAGAGTTGGAGATTGGATTATCCCTTGATTGGATCTTGGAAGTGATGAATATGGCGATTACCGTGCATTCTAGGAATCCAGTGCAGAACCCGATATTCCCTGAAGACATCCCCACAGAGATTAGGATTCAATATGAACAACTGAGAAGCCTAGAAAAGTTGGTTCGTAAATTAGCAAGAGACGGTAGGTCGGAGGCGGCTATTATCAAAACTGCTTGTAGAGAATTGAGTCAAGTTAAAGAGGAATTAGAGATAGAAGAAGGGAACGAATAAGACGAAAGCACGGTTTTTCTTTTACACAGTGATTGTGTTTTTTTTAGTTTCATTCGTTATAGGATTTTCTGAAGATCGGAGGTGGCATAGATTGTGAACCTACAACGCTTACTCCGAGGCGTAGGCAGCCTCTCGTCAACTGGGAGAATCGATAAAGATATTGCTGGCGTTGCGAGCGATAGCCGGGCAGTGGAGCCGGGATACGCCTTTGTCTGCTATGAAGGGGTCAACGTTGATGGACACACCTTTATTCCCCAAGCGATCCAAAACGGCGCAACGACAATTATTGGGGAGAAACCGCAACCGGTGCCGCCCGGCGTTACCTATATCCAAACGTCAAACGGGCGCATCGCCTTCTCGCTTATCGCGGCGAACTGGTACGGGAATCCGGCGGATCGGTTGAAGCTGATTGGTATCACCGGCACGAACGGCAAGACCTCAACAGCGCATTTGGCACATTCGATCTTCGAAGCTGCTGGACTGAAGTCGGGGTTCATGGGCACGGTTGGAACCAGTTACGCAGATGTCTTTGTGGAGCCAACGATTACGACGCTTGAGCCTTTGACGCTTCACGAACTGTTCCGAAACATCGCCGATTCGGGTGTGGAGTATGTTATCATGGAAACCTCATCGCAAGGACTCGCGCAACACCGATTGGCTGGACTTACCTTTGAAACAGCGGTTTTCACCAACCTGACACAGGACCATCTCGATTACCATGAGACGATGGAGGAGTACCTGAATGCCAAGATGACGCTGTTTCAGCAGCTCGATCCTGACAGCGGTCTGGCAGTTCTTAATGCAGACGATCCCGCCTCCGACGCGATCCGTGATAAAATCAATCCTCCAAACCTTACATTTGGCGTTGTGCAACCGGCGGATTTATCTGTCAGTAACGTCGAATCCACGCTCAAATGGCTCTCATTCGTCGCTGACACCCCGAAGGGAAAGATCGCAGCGAATCTGCGTCTGTTGGGCGATTACAACCTGTATAACGCGCTCGCTGCGATCGGAATAGGGTTGCACCATAACTGCCCGATCGAAGCGATCCAGACAGGGCTGGCATCCACAGTTGTGCCGGGACGATTTGAATTGGTTGACAGGGGCCAGCCTTTTGCCGTTGTTGTGGATTATGCACATACACCCGACGGTTTGGAAAACCTGTTGACCGCAGCGCGAAAGATTACGCAGGGCAATTTAATCTCGGTGTTTGGCTGCGGCGGGGATCGAGACCGTGGCAAACGTCCGAAGATGGGGAATATCTCCGCTACTATCGCCGATTACAGCGTGATTACCTCCGACAACCCACGCACTGAAGAGCCAGACGCGATCCTCGCTGACATTGTGGAAGGCTTACCCGACGGGGCAAGTTACGATCTGATTCAGGACCGTCGAACTGCCATCGGTCATGCGATTGAGTTGGCAAAGGCAGGCGATCTTGTCACCATCGCGGGCAAGGGGCATGAGCCGTATCAAGAGATCAATGGCGTCCGATACGATTTTGATGACCGGGAAGTCGCAGCGGAATTTCTTGGGTAGTTGAGGTAGTGCTGATAAAGGCAATGGCATTCAATCATACCGGCGGGAGGTGAGACGCAATATGCCAGTACTCGAATTTTTCAGTATATCTCTGATGGCAGTCTTTTATATTCTTCCACTCTGGCTTCTTTGGCGAGCTGTTCGCGCAATCGAGAAGATTGCAAATAGGATGGAGAGAATCGCAGATAACGAGAACGTCAGAGAGTAGGATAAAATTGATCTGTTGAGCCGCCAACTACAGCGGCAGGAGGTAAAAAATAATATGGACTTCATTGGCGCTTTCTTCCCACTTTTATTTATAGTCCCCCTTTATATTTTGTCAATCTGGCTGCTTTTACGAGCTGTTCGCGCGATTGAAAAGATTGCAAATAAGATAGAGAGAATCACGGACAACGAGAACACCAGAGAGTAGGGATAAACCAATCTGTTCAACCTATTTTCTCCCACAGCACTCCCTCATTATTACCCGTCCCGGCGGATTGTGCACAGAAAACAGCTACCTATAACCCCACTTGTTACCTTCTACACATTACATCATGAATCTCACAATCGCTGAAATCCTACAGGCAACACAAGGCAAGCTCATCCAAGGCAATCCCAACACAGTAATAACACACGTCTCGACAGACTCACGGACCCTTAAAAAGGACGACCTTTTTGTCGCACTCGTTGGCGAGACATTCGACGGGCATAACTTCTTGGACGGTGTGTGCCAGCAAGGCGCGATTGGGGCGGTTGTCTCGAAGCCAGCAACGGATGTTTCCCAACTGACATCACCAATCATTATCCAAGTAAGTGATACGTTGGTTGCTCTGGGAGCTATCGCCAATTGTCACCGCCGCAAGTTCGATCTGCCAATCGTCGCCATCACAGGCAGCAACGGCAAAACCACGACAAAAGACATAACAAGCTCTGTGTTGGCACAACGGTTTTCCGTCTTCAGATCCGAGAAAAGCTACAATAACCAGATCGGTATTCCTACGCGATTGATGCAACTCAGTGAAGGGGATGAGATTGCTGTGTTGGAGATTGGCACCAGTTGGCCCGGGGAGATCGAGCGACTTTCACAGATAACGGCGCCGACCGTTGGTGTGATTACCAATATAGGACCGGCACACTTGGAGTTGCTCGGTTCAATCGAGGGGGTCGCGGAAGAGAAAGGGGCACTGTTAACGCATGTCGAACATGCCATCCTCAACGCGGACGATCCGATGACATCGACGCTTGCTGCTCGTGTGTGTGGTCAAATCACCACATTTGGTTGGCAGAATGGGGCAGATGTGTCTGCGGCCGACGTTGAAGTCGACAATATTGGAAAGCCCACGTTCACGCTGAAGATTGGCGGAGACGAAATTGACCGAGTGCATCTGCCCTGTCTGGGCAAACACAACATCCACAACGCACTTGCTGCTGCCGGTGTTGGACTCTGGGTAGGCTTGACGCCAACGGAGATCTGTACTGGATTAGAGCGCTTTCAGCCGGCGGATATGCGGATGCAGCCGATTGTGCACAACGATCTACGTATCATCAACGACGCTTATAACTCAAACCCGGAATCCCTCAAGTCCGCTCTGATATTTCTTAGTGATATCGAAACAACTGGCAAGCGAATTGCAATCTTGGGTGATATGCTTGAACTTGGCGAACACTCTCACGCGCTCCACCTTAAAACGGGACAAGCTATTCCAACCAATATCAACCTATTGATTACTGTTGGACCCCATAGCTCCGCAATTGCTGATGGGGCAGAGGGCATCGTTGAATCCGTCATCTCCTGTGATACGCCAAAGCAAGCGGCACAACAGCTAACCAAATACGCTCAACCCGGTGATGCGGTGCTTATCAAGGGGTCACGTGGGATAAAATTGGAGCAGGTCTTGGAAGAACTGATGGCTGACACCTGAGATCAGGTGCTTAACACTTTGGGGAAATTGGGCTTGAACTTATCGGCTAAGGGTTCCCTACCTCTCGTCACTTCCAATTTCTATCAATCATTATGAATTCAAAGGGTAAACCTTAATACCAGATATGCTCTACTACCTATTTTTTGAACAGTTAACCGATTTTTTTTCGCCGCTGAATGTCTTTCGTTACATCAGCTTTCGGTCCATCTACGCAACGGTAACCGCACTACTTATTGCCTTAATTTTGGGGCCATTCGTTATTCGACAGCTGAGACGATTGAAGATTGGACAGCATGTCCGGGATGATGGTCCCGAAACGCACTTCAGCAAGGAAGGTACGCCGACGATGGGTGGCGTACTTATTATTTCGTCCGTACTGATTTCAATTTTGCTCTGGGCACGGCTCGATCAGCCCTATATTCTTATCCTCACTTTTAGTCTTGTGTGGTTTGGTGGGCTCGGTTTTCTGGACGATTACCGAAAAATTACTAAGCAGCAATCGCTGGGGTTGAAGGGTTGGCACAAGATCTTCTTGCAAGCGGTCGGCGCACTCGCGATCGCCTACTTTCTCTACCAATGGGGTCCCGTTCCCAAAGATGGTTTGACTGAAAGAACATCGATTATTATTCCTTTTTTCAAGCAGCTTCGTCCAGATCTCGGTATATTCTTTATTCCATTTGCAGCGTTCGTCATTGTTGGTGCGTCCAACTCAGTGAATCTTACGGACGGACTTGACGGTTTAGCAATTGGCTGCACATTGTTTGTCGCAGCGACATTTGGTGTGCTTGGCTACCTGACAAGCCACCAACAGTTAGCAAATTATCTCGACATTGCTCACCTTCCAGCCAGCGGAGAGGCTGCGACTATCTTCTGTGCTGCGTTGATCGGTGCTGGTGTAGGCTTTTTGTGGTATAATTGTCATCCGGCACAGGTCTTCATGGGAGATACAGGATCGTTAGCCCTTGGTGCAGCACTTGGAACCATTTCCATTTTAATCAAAGAGGAGATTTTGCTTGTGATTGTCGGCGGGATCTTTGTTGCGGAAGCGCTCTCCGTCATCATCCAAGTTGCCTCCTATAAAACGCGGAAAAAACGGGTGTTCAGAATGTCACCACTACATCACCATTTTGAGCAACTCGGCTGGCCTGAGCCGAAGGTCGTCCTCCGTTTCTGGATTATTGGGTTGATTTTGATGCTTGTTGCACTGAGTACCCTCAAACTACGGTAGGGAAAAGAGATAAGGGGAAAATCATGCGATTACAGAATAAAGTTGCCCTCGTCACCGGCGGGGCGACCGGCATCGGTGCTGCAACAGCCGTAATGTATGCGCGAGAAGGAGCGAAAGTTGTCATCGCCGATCTGAATGAGACGGATGGCAAGGCAACTGCTCAGTCTATTGAAGCGGAGGGCGGTACCGCCCAGTTTGTACGAACCGATGTGTCTCAAGAAGCGGACGTTGCTGCACTGATGGAAGGGGTGAAACAGCGCTTTGGTCAGCTTGACGTGTTGGTAACCTGTGCCGGGATCCTGCTGGGCGCAGCGATCCGTATTGATCAGTTTGACGCGGACGATTGGGATGCAGTCATCAGGGTCAACTTGAGGGGGACGTTCCTGTGCACTAAACATGCTGTTCCGTTGATGGAAGAGAGCGGTGGTGGAGTGATTGTGCTGATTGCATCGGGGGCTGGGGTCACAGGTCCCAGTGCATCGGTCGCCTACGGTGCCAGCAAAGGCGGCGTGCGCGGTTTGGGATTTACCTTGAAAAATCAGGTTGAACCGTTAGGTATCCGTGTGCATGTCGTTTGTCCGGGCAACCTCAATACGCCCTTAAAGCTCAGGGCGATCGCTGAAATCGCAGAAAGGGGCGGGGAGTCTCCTGAAGCGGCTGTTGCTGACGCGCAATCCACTCTATTCAAGCCAGAAGAGGTTGCCAAGGTGCTGACAGATCTTGCCTCTGACGCGGGAGCGAATGCCGACGAACTCGTATTTACAAAGTAGTCTAAGCTGTCGGCTGTGTTCTATTCACTTGTTGCAAAATTTTGCTATAGGAAATAAATCTTTACATTTTTGATGATTTTAGTATATAATGAATAACGCACTGCTGCGAGAAAGATCAGATTGAGCAGCAATGAAAAGGGAAGGCGGATGGTTTTATCAGATCGGGATATTGTTCGTTACCAGGAGATGGGGAAAATCAAAATTACTCCTGCCCCAGATCTTACCAAGCAGCTCGGTTCCTGTTCCATTGATTTCCGGTTAGGGAATACCTTCCGGTTATTTGAGCACAGTAAGTATCCTTATATCGATCTTCGTGAGGATATTGATCCCAATGAACTGATGCACAAAATGGAAGTGCCCGACGGTGAAGCGTTTACCATGCAGCCGGGTGAATTTGTCCTCGCTGCGACCCTCGAAACGCTTGAACTTTCCGATGATGTGATGGCGCGTCTTGAAGGTCGTAGTAGCCTTGGCAGACTTGGTATCATCGTCCATAGCACGGCGGGGCTTTTTGATCCGGGCTGGGTTGGGACGGCTACACTGGAACTGGGAAATCTTGGTCGTATGCCCGTTAAACTCTATCCCGGAATGCGAATTTGTGCATTTACGTTTGAAGAGTTATCCTCTCCTGCAGCAGTACCCTATCGGCGAAAGCCGGGGAACAAGTATGCGGGGCAAGTTGAACCAGAAGCCAGTCGTTTTGTGAAAGATCTCAATCAGTAATCAGTTCCATTGCTAAAAACTTTGGCAGTTGTATGCCCAATAATTCAGCATCTGTGAATGAAGGGGGGGTATTATACTGCTACTTTTTGACTGAAAAAGCGCCCCATATAGTTAAGAAAATCAGGAGTAAACTACCCATCAGAGCCAAATCTCTACTACATATCAGCAAAAGACCGTGTGGAGAAAATTAGGTGCTAATTTTTCATTTCAAGAGCAATGTAACTATTGGCACATCGCTTGCTTATATTTCTGAGGTGATCCGTTTTCAAATTCCATTGTTTCCAGTAATAGGTTGAGTAGGGTGTATGAAAAGTCTAAAATGTGTCCTCTTGAAAGAGAGCTTTTCGGGAATCCTCTTAATGGGACTGCTGGGCAGTGCTAACCCTGCTTAAGTTTGATCGTCATTTTCCTATCTCAATATTTTAAATCCTTAAGGAGAGTTTAGATGACACCAAGTGAAGTTGTTGCGTTTGCAAAAGAGAAAGAGGTCAAGATCGTTGACTTTAAATTCACAGATCTGCCTGGCATGTGGCACCACTTTTCGATTCCATCGACAGAGTTCGAGGAAGATCTGTTTGAAGATGGGCTCGGCTTTGACGGCTCAAGTATCCGCGGATTCCAAGCGATTAATGAAAGCGACATGCTTCTTTTCCCTGACCCGGATACCGCCATTGTAGATCCGGTTTGCAAGATTCCGACACTTAGTCTTATCTGCAACATTAAGGATCCGATTACTCTGGAAAGCTATAGCCGAGACGTGCGATACATCGCTCAAAAGGCGGAAGCGTATCTGAAGAGCACCGGAATAGCCGATACCAGCTATTGGGGACCTGAAGCTGAGTTTTTCGTGTTCAATGATGTTCGCTATGGTCAAAATCAGCATTCAGGCTTCTATTCCGTTGACTCCGTTGAAGGGAGTTGGAATACAGGTAAAGGGAGTTGGAACCCAAATACGGGTGACTATGATGCGCCAAACCTTGGGTACAAACCCCGTTACAAGGAGGGGTATTTCCCCGTTCCACCATCGGACACCCTGCAAGATATTCGATCTGAAATGATTCTCAAGATGATTGATTGCGGAGTTGATGTAGAAGTTCACCACCATGAGGTTGGTACCGGTGGCCAGGGCGAGATCGATCTCCGATTTGATACCATGACCACCATAGGCGATAAGCTCGCGCTGTACAAGTACATCATCAAGAATACAGCCCGCGCCCACAACATGACGGCAACCTTTATGCCGAAACCGCTCTTTGAAGACAACGGTTCAGGTATGCACTGCCATCAGAGTTTGTGGAAAGATGGGAAGAATATCTTCTATGATCCGCAGGGATATGCTGGGTTAAGTGAAGCTGCCCTA
Organism: Candidatus Poribacteria bacterium; assembly: GCA_965220385.1. GTDB lineage: Bacteria > Poribacteria > WGA-4E > WGA-4E > PCPOR2b > PCPOR2b. The sequence continues at coordinate 6,258,982 of OZ244825.1, forward strand.
TACTACGCTGGTGGCCTCCTTAAGCACTTGCCGTCGTTGTGTGCTATCATTGCACCGACAACCAATTCATACAAGCGGTTGGTCCCAGGCTATGAGGCACCGGTCAATCTTGCGTACTCGCAGAGAAACCGAAGTGCGTGTGTCCGCATTCCTACCTATTCCCAAAGCGAAAGAGCAAAACGATTGGAACTGCGTACACCAGATCCTTCCTGTAATGCATATCTTGCCTTTAGCGCAATGTTGATGGCGGGTCTTGACGGTATTCGGAATCAGATCCACCCCGGTGAGCCGTTTGATAAAGATCTGTACGATCTGGAGCCGGAGGAACTGGCAGAAATCGAATCAACGCCAGCATCCTTAGCTGAGGCACTTGATGCCTTAGAGGACGACCATGACTACCTGCTCGAAGGCGATGTAATCACGCAAGATGTGGTTGATACGTGGATAGAGTATAAACGTGAAAACGAGGTTGATGCAGTCAACCTACGTCCGCATCCACACGAATTCCATCTCTACTATGATATTTAATCAGGTAGATTTCTTTTCCAGTAGATAACGATAAGGGTAAAGCGTAAACTGTTAAGCAGGTTTCTTACGTTCTTACGCTTTACTATATTCACAGGGTTGAAGGGTTGTGACCATCAGAGTTTGAACAAAGGAGAGATAACCCATGAAAAAACTAGAGTGCATTATCCGTCCCTTTAAGCTGGAAGATGTCAAAGAGGCTTTGAACAATGTAGGTGTCCACGGGATGACCGTCACCGAAGTCCGGGGATTCGGGAGGAGCCGTGGTCACACAGAGCTTTATCGGGGAAGCGAATACACCATTGAGTTTGTACCTAAGTTAAAACTCGAAATCGTCGTTGGTGAAGAGAGCGTGGATCAGGTCATAGACGCTGTGCAGCAGTCTGCGTCTACCGGAAAGATTGGTGATGGAAAGATTTTTGTCCTCCCAATTGAGGAAACGATCCGCATCCGCACGGGCGAAAAAGGTCCCGCGGCAATCTAACCCCAAACCCCAATTCATGCGAAAACACAACAGTAGGGGACAGTTCCTTAATTAAAGAGAGGGATTGTTCCCTATATTTGTGCCCATTGTATCAATTCATCGTCTGCCCATCGATCTTCCTTTCCCTTCCGAAGTTGCAAAGCCCCACCTTCCCCACCTCCTCAGAACCTAACCATTGAAAACCCGTCGAGTTGTCCTTAAAGTTAAATGCGCTCAACCTTTTGCTTCAGTGGAGCGTTATGTATATAAAAGCGCAATGCGACACCTAACCGCACCTAAAGAAGTGCTGTGTGTATAGCAAATACCCCAATTTTCGCTTGACGCTTTCTCACTTGAGATGCTATTATTTGTGCTTGTTTTGCCATTGTCAATCTTAGAAATTCAGATGGATAGAGGTGATTGTTGAGCATGATTGAAGTGATAAATTTGACGAAACGGTATGGCCCAACCGTTGCAGTAGATAACGTCTCCTTCGAGGCAAAAGCGGGAGAAGTCCTGGGATTCTTAGGTCCAAACGGAGCGGGCAAAACCACAACGATGCGTATCTTGACCTGCTACCTCTCGGCGGATGAGGGAACTGCGAAAGTTGATGGATATGACGTTTTTGAGGATTCCGTCGAAGTCCGTAAGCGGATTGGCTATCTGCCCGAAAGCGCGCCCCTTTATACAGATATGGGAGTTATCGACTATCTTAAATTTATCGCCCAAGTCCGGGGCATTCCAAAGAGTCAACGCTCTCAGCGTATTAAAGATGTCGTCGATATCTGTGGGCTTGAGAAGATGATCCAAAAGGATGTCGGGGAACTCTCCAAGGGTTACCGCCAACGCCTCGGTTTGGCGCAAAGTCTAATTCATGACCCGCCGATCCTTGTACTTGATGAGCCCACCTCCGGGCTTGACCCCAACCAGATTATCGAAATTCGGAATCTCATCCGGGAGATTGGCAAGGAGAAGATGGTCATCTTCAGTACCCATATCCTGTCTGAAGTCTCCGCAACCTGTAGCCGGATTCTGATTATCAATGATGGGAAAATTGTTGCAAACGGCACACCGGATGAGTTAGCAGGGCGAGCACGAGGCGAAGAGGTTGTCCATATATCCATCCGAGGTCCACGCGAAGAGATCGAAGCAAAACTTGAAGAGTTAAGCCTCGTCTCAGACTTCAAACGGGTGAAATCCGATGATGACGCGTGTGCGTATCAGATTGTATCCCAAAAAGGGCAGAATACCGCAGAGGAACTCTTCCATTTTGTAGTACAGAATCACTGGAGTTTGACAGAGTTGCGTCAAGAAGCGATTAGCCTTGAAGATGTCTTCCTGAAACTGACCGGCAACGAATCTGCAACCCAACCGACCGACGTGTAAATCCAATCCGCTCCTGTCTCACCTTTATACAATACACAGTTCCCCGATGTAGGAGGACGGTAACAGTGAGGATCGTGAAAGCCGATTTTGTGGGGGCGGCGTACCCACCGGGTACGGAAGTATCTTTTCCAACCGAAACGGGTGATACGCTGCACGGCACCGTTCAAAGATTGCTACCCCGACGCGCACAGGTGGCAACGAGACAGGGAACGCTGTGGAACGTTCCGTACGGCGCTTTGACGGTGACAGATTCTATGGAAGCGTCCGCGATGTCGCTCATTGAGGTTGAAGCGATAGGGGAACGCTTAATTCAAAAGCACGAAGCCGAGAGTGGACTGAAATCGGGTTGGCGGTTTGCGTTTGATCTCGCCCCGGCGCGTGGGGGATCATGCAGGTACGAGAAGAAGCAGATCACGCTCTCTGTTACGTACTGCCTAAAAGCGTCTAAGGGAGAAATTGTTGATACGATTTTGCATGAGATCGCACATGCGATTGTCGGACCGAAACACGGACACGATGCAACATGGAAGGCGGCAGCGCAGCGGATTGGATGCACCGCCGAACGGTGCCACCACGTCCAGCATACACCCCCGCGCTGGCATGGCGGGTGTGGGTGTGGTCAGGAATGGAAACGACAGCGGTTGACGCAACGTACCAGAACATCGAGGTGTTCAAAGTGCAAGAAGCGCATCAAGTGGAGGCGGGTGGGAATGGACTATCAAACATAACCTACGCGCGAGCAGATTTGGTCTTCGGTCGTCTCGGTCAGCCAAAGTGAAGCAAAGATTGAAAATCTTGCTATCGAATTAAACTGTGGCGATTTTCAAGGAGGTAACACCAGAAAGAAGAAAATGAACAACATCGCAGCAATTTTCAAGAAAGAGTTTAGAAGTTACTTTAATTCGCCTATCGCTTATATCTTTATCACATTTTTCCTCGCACTTTCCGCTTGGTTTTTCTTTCGGGGTTTTTTCCTTGTGGGACAAGCTGTGCTGAGGGGTTTCTTCACTTGGGTGCCGTGGATATTCCTGCTGTTCATACCGGCGGTCACTATGAAACTCTGGGCGGAAGAAAAGAAGATAGGCACGGTTGAAATCCTGATGACCCTTCCCATCAAGGATTATGAGGTGGTCATCGGAAAATATCTCGCCAGTTTTTGCCTGCTTGGGGTAACCATTCTGCTCTCCCTTTCCATACCCATCACTGTCGCCTACCTTGGGGAGCCGGATGGAGGCCCCATCCTCGGCGGCTATATCGGTCTTTGCCTGATGGGTGGGGCTTATCTCGCCATTGGGATGTTCGCATCCACCATTACGGAAAACCAGATTGTCGCCTTTATTCTGGGCATTGTGATGTGTTTTGGACTACTCATCATCGGTGAAGATATCGTGCTTTTCAATGCGCCGAACTGGATTGTCCCAATTTTCAGTTATCTCGGTTTAGGTGCCCACTTTTCCAGCATTTTGAGGGGTGTCATTGACTCGCGGGATCTCATCTATTACTTTTCTGTTATCGGATTTTTCCTTTATTTGAGCGTTCTGATGGTTACAGTTCAGAAATGGAGATAGAGCCATGGCTACAAAAACACTGAAATATGGCGGCAATACACTCGCGTTTATTCTTGTCGTCTTTGGCATTGTCGCATTAATAAATTTCCTGTCAAGTCGTCGTTTTGTTCGTGCAGACCTCACAGCAGACAAGCGATATACAATCTCACAATCAACTAAAAGTGTCCTTGATCGGTTGGACGATATCGTGACAATTGATGTCTATTTCTCACGACAGCCACCGCGTGTCGCCCAGATCCGTCAATCCGTCCGCGATATGCTTGAGGAGTATCGCGCCTTCTCCAAGAATTTGGAGATCAACTTTATTGACCCTTCGTCGGAGGACGAAGCCCTAAAGCAGAAACTTCGGTTTATGGGGATTCCTGAGATCCAAGTGAACGTCATTGAGAAGGACAAAGCGGAACTCGCCAACGTCTACATGGGTGTTGCGATTCTCTATGAGGATAAAAAAGAGGTCTTGCCTATCGTCCAAACGACTAACAATCTTGAATACGATCTGACCTCTGCTATTCTTAAGGTAACAAGCAAAGAGGTTAAAACGGTTGGCTTCCTCTCTGGACACGATGAGATAGATGTATCTGATCAGGCGTTTGGTCCACTGCGCCAAGAGTTGAGCAGGCAGTATGAAGTGAAAAACGTACCGATTGATGGAGGCAAAGCGATTGATGCTGACGTCGCGACACTGATTATCGCGGGACCGAAAAAAGAGTTGACGGAGCGCGAAAAGTATGAGATCGATCAGTTCATCATGCGGGGTGGACGGGCCTGTTTTCTGATTGATCCGATCCTTATTCAATACGAAGGGCTAAATGTAAGCCCTCTGCAAACGGGGCTGAACGATCTGTTGGAACACTACGGCGTTAAACTCAACGAGAACCTTGTGCTTGATGTCTCAATGGGGCAGCTCACCTATTCACAAGGTTTTATGACGGTATCAACAAGCTACGCCTACTTCATCAAGCTGATGAAGCAGTATCAATATCGCACGGGGGAAACCTCAGAGGGATTGTCGCAAGACAGCATTATTACTAGCCAGTTGGAGAGTTTGATGTTGCCTTGGGCGGGTTCGATTGAGCTGCTACCGCAAGAGGATTCCGCCATCGAAACGATCGCGCTTGCTAAAACCAGCAGAAGCGGCTGGACCGCTCAGAGTCCCTATAACATCAACCCGACGAACCGCCAATTCCAACCGCCAGCTTCTGTGCAGCAGGCTCACACCGTTGCGGCATCGCTCTCAGGGGTGTTCAAGAGCTTTTATGCGGGTAAGGCTATCCCACCCGCTGAAGCAACCGAATCCGAAGAAGGGTTGACAGCCAAACCCGCCGAGGAAGAGCGAACGACAAAGACCGAGAGTGAAGCGACTCAGATTGTCGTGGTTGGGAACTCCCAATTTTTACAGCAGGGACGTCCCGACGGGCAACTCTTTTTCCTGAATACGGTGGACTGGCTCACCCTTGGCGAGGAACTAATCAACATAAGGTCTCATGGCGCTACAGAGCGGCCATTGAAAGAGATTTCCGAAAGTGAGAAATTCTTCCTCAAGTTTATAAGTATTGCCGGTGTGCCAATCCTCGTCGTAGCCTTTGGATTGGTTCGATTTATCTTGAGGAGGAGGGCAAAACGGATGGTTGAAGCGTACGGATCTGCCTTGTAAGGTCCGGCTTCATCTTTAATTCAGGTGATATTATGAAAATAAAACAACTTTTGGTCTTAATTGGTGTGCTTGTCGTCTTAGGCTTGCTGGTTTTGGTTTTCGAGAATCCGTTTGGCAAGAGCGAGCAGCAGAGGAAGGTTGAGAGCGCGGAGCTCCTGTTTCCATTTTTCGATAAGGAGGCTGTGGCGAAAATCGAGGTCATTGCCGCATTTGGGCTGACAACCACGACGCTTGTCGAGCAGAACGGTCAGTGGCTTGTGGAATCGATGGATAACTATCCTGCCGATCAGAAGGCTGTTGGGGAATTGCTCGACAAGGTTGCCGAAATGAAAACGGTTCAACGTGTCTCCTCGAACCCGGAGAAACAGGCGGTCTTTCAGGTTGATAGCTCCGGCACCGAGGCTAAGCTCTCTGATGCGAGTGGCAACCTCCTCGTACATCTCTTCGCTGGAAAAACGACGCCAGGAATTTTCAACAGCTACGTCCGTGCCGCGGACTCGGACAATGTCTATATAGTGCCGGGTCACTTGAAATCGACTTTCGATAAAGGCTATCGCTCGTGGCGGGATCGGTCGATCTTTGCGTTCCTTAAAGAGGATGTGACCCACCTGTCCATTAGATCGGAGGAGGAGATCGAGCTTCAGGTCGACGCTGCGGGAGAATGGCAGATACTCAAACCGCTCGTATCCGCTGCCAATAGAACGGAGGTCGAAGAGATCACGGACCTGATGAGTTCGTTGGAGACCGACGATTTCGCGGAGCTCAAAGACCTCTCGGAGTATGGGCTTGATGTGCCGATGGCGTCCATCACTGCTACGCTCAAAGATGGGGCGGTACAAACGCTCTTGATTGGGACGGAGGAGAGTGGATCACACTACGTGAAACGGGAGGACAAGGCGCAGGTCTTTGAACTGAACAAGACGCGTGTGGACAAACTCATCAAAACGTCCGTGGATCTGGAGGGGGAACCCTCTGTGCCAGAATCTGACGGCGAAAGCGGTTCCGAGATACAGATACAGGGCGTGGGAGGAGGGGAGTAACTTCCGCCCTGTTTCCCCATTTTTGCACTCCATTGTGCCTAGGTTCTGTTGACATGTCATCGCAACCAGATAATAGAGAGACATAAATCGGTTCATTGACCGGGAAAGCCGAAAAAAGAAACCGAGTTTTGAAGAAAAAACTCGGTTTCTCTATCCTCAATGCAAATTAGGTGATATGTAGGTCGAGATTCGTATCTCGACATCCAGTCGGAATAGCCAAACTTACCTAATATCGGGGTCATTGCGTTACGAGCGGTGGTTTTCTGTATTTATCCTGCATCAATCTAACGCGACATATGTTGTCCGGCTGTGACTCATAGGGGGTAACTTGCGTTTACATCAGCATCAAGACTTCTTCTTGGGCGGGGAGGGTTGTCACAATGACGCCTTCGGGTGTGAGATCTTTTATAAAAACGTTAATCTCGCTCCTAACACCGAAACTAGGCAGGTAGATTCCCGGTTCAATCGAGAAGGAGATGCCGGGGATCAGAGCACGTTCATCTCTCGTTTCCAGATTGTCGATATTGACGCTGTTGCCGTGTATCTCCGTGCCGAGGCTATGCCCGGTCCGGTGAATGAAAAACTCGCCGTATCCCCTCTGCGTGATGTAGCTTCGCACGAGATCATCGACAGCATAGCCGTAGACCGCTTCGCCCACTGCAAAGCTCTCACGAATAAACGCAATAGCGAGATCCCGTGCCTCCCGAACAATCTCAAATACGTCAAGATAGCGTTGGGGCGGGTCATCGCCGGCATAGGCAACCCATGTCGTGTCCGCGTAGACAGCGTCCGGTGCCTTCTGCTTTGCCCATAGATCGATCAGGACGCAGTCCCCCGGCTGGATAGGTTGGTGTTGATCCGCTGTCGGGTAGTAGTGCGGATCGCTGGCTTTGGCGTTGACCGCCACAATCGGAGGGTGTCCCGGTATCAAGTCCTCGGCGTCAAAGCGGTCCATGATGAGACGTTGTACATCATACTCCGTGACCGGCACTCGATTGCGCAGCTGCACCCCCAACCACTCAAACGCTTCATCTTTGATCTCTAAAATTAAATGTGCTGATTTCTGATGTCCGGCAAACTGATCGGCGGTCCAACGCGCTTCGGACAGTTGTACCAGATCCGCGGAGGAAGCCACTTCAACGCCGAGGGAACGTATCAACTCAACTGTGCCAGCGTCTACTCTTGAAACGTACGGGATGGCGGCAAAAGGGGAATATTCCATCGCCACCCGACCGCTATCCGCGAGAATTTCGCCCAGTTCGCGGTGAAGTTCATCCCAATCGGTGAAGGTCCTGACCTCACCGACGACATTCTCAAAGTGGGAAACTTCAATGCGGTGGACGAGCCATATCGGGGGCCCCTCCGATGGAACGTAACAGAACCAACGTCGGGTGATACCGGGATCATCGATGCCGGTGACGCTTCGTGCGATGGGATTTGAGCCCCGGAAATCGCACATCAGCCAACCGTCAAGTTGCTTGGAATCCCGATCTTTGCGTCGGAAATGCTTTGAATTCCGAGGGGACTTACCGCGCTTCTCAGTGAGGAAATGTTGAATTTCGTCAATATTCATTAATCCCTCCTCATTTGTTGCATCTGATCCATGTACCACTCCCTGCCCAGAATATTTTTCTTATAGTGCCACCGCGACTGCTGGGGCTGCATCACCAGACTTCGATCTTCGATAGGAAACTTGACAGGGGTATGACCCCGTCGATGAGATTCCCTCAAGCCGATGGCTATCTCTAACGCATGACGCAGGTCGTCCCCGGTGGTTACCTTAAGCGGGACACCCGTTTCCAATGAATCGACAATCGACTGGACAATTACTTTCATCGGTATCCCCGGGTCGCGCCAGCCTTCGTCATCGTAACCCCGTTCCGTTGCGTCGTATTCCTCAAACACTCCTTCGACTTCCCTAAGCTGGGCGGGTCCCCGTTCCGTGTTATCGTTCTTCAATAGATGTAGTCCCAAGCCGGTGTTGTTCCAGTTATATATCACTCCCTGGGTGCCTACTATCTCGATCCCTTTCCACCCGATATCTTTGTAGTTGCTGAAACACTCAACCCCGTTGGTGAAACGGATATAGCCGCCGATATTCCCAAATCCGGTCTTGGCGTCGTCGTACGGATGTTCGTGGTCGCTGAAGGGATCGCCGTCCACCCAGCCGATTACCCAATCGACGGGTGCTTTGCCCGCGAACTTTCGGACTAAGTTAAGTCCATGGCACCCGCCCTGATTGTTGACGCTGTACAGGTTAATCCGCTGGATTTCGCCTATCTCGCCCGCTGCAACCAGTTCGTAGGCTTTCTGGTAGTCTGGATGGCTTGAGATGACAACCCCTGCGGCTAAGTGGATACCACGCGATTGGCACGCCTCTACCATGCGGTCGGCATCTCCGAGGCTTGCGGTGAGCGGCTTTTCGCAGAAAATCGCTTTGACGCCCGCTTCAGCTGAAGCGACAACGGCATCAGCGTTCGGTCGGACCGGCAGGACCGGCATGGCAATATCGATCTGTTCGTTCTTAAACATTTCGTCGAAAGTGCTGTATCCCGGAACGTTGAAACGCTTGCAGCCTAATTCCAGGTTTTCGGGATCGGTGTCAGCAATGGCAACGACCCCGCACAACGGATGCATGTCGAAGGCACGGGCGCGACCTGTGCCTGCTCTCCCGCAGCCGATTACACCAACGCGATATTTGGGATTTTCGGAGTTGGGCATATTCTCTCCTTAGTGAACTCGGTTTTAGACGCCTGTAAACGCCTTGGGTTTATCTTCCGATTTGACGGATCGGGTCCGCTTTGCCTCCCTATGTGGGAACTTCAGGTCTCCGGTAAGCCCGACCCCAATGCCGCAGAGTATAACCGCCCCACCGATGATCTGCGCGGTCATCGGGATTTCGCCGAGTATCAGGAATGCAAAGATGACCCCAGCGATCGGTGAAAATGCGGAAGCTAACGAAATATCAGCCGGTGTTACCCGCTTGATCCCCGAAAACCAGCAGAGTTGACCGCCAACCACAATGACGCTCCCATACAACGCCATCCAACCCCAGAGGACGGGCCTGAAAAGATCCATAAAGTGTCCCGGTCCGAGCATAATGAGCACAACGATGAGAAAGATGATTGAACCGACGAAATTGCGGAAAACGCTGAAAACACCCAAAGGGATCGATCGAAGTTGCTTACGTCCTAGTTCTGCACCGAACACCAGAAGAAATGTGCCAGTCGTCGCGTAGATTTCGCCGCGTCCAATACCACCGCGCATCTGACCTTGCTGCATCATTTCATCGGGTTGACCCATCTCTAACCAGAGGGTTGTTGCGACACCCACTAAAGCCAGCAGCGCACCGATGACCGCGCTCCAACTCGATTTCTCCCGGTATAATAGCCACGCAAGGAACAGACCGAGTGGGATTTCGATTGTTTCGATCAACACAATATTTGTGACCGAGGTCCGCTCGATGGCTTGAAACATCAACGACGGCGCCAACGCGCCCGATGTTGCCGCTAAGGCAAGCTGTATAAGCCACTGTTTGGGGGTCAGTTCTTTGAGTTTAGAAGGCTTCCAGTCTCTGTGGAAGATGCCCAGCAGCGTCACTCCAGCGACGACGTTTCCGGCGAACAGCAAGTTGCAGAAGGCTATCGGATTCCGTCCATCAAGCAGCGCGTTTTCGCCGATCATTATCAACTTGGCGACCACCGCTGAGGCGGCACCGAATATCAGGATCGCAAACCACAGGTAGATTTTTCCTTTTCGGGATTCGGTGGGATCCATTTCAGGCTTTTGTGTCATCGAATTTATTATAACCGAAATTGCCAGTTTGGTAAAGAAAGAGTCGCACTCTCCTTCAATCGTTGCATTGTTACTTATAGCTCGTTTATTTCAATTGGCATCTTGTAAATTGATTAATCAACAAGACCTCGTTCGGAAAAATACTTCGTCATATCTTCAATAAGCTGCTGAAATTCTTGCTCCATGTATTTGTTTTGACGCCTGTCTTTCGCCCTCAAAGTACGTAAATAGTTGCTAAACGGGAAAAACCTATTAGGTAAAAACTCCTGCGTTATCCATTTGTCCAAGTGAGTATGGAAGGGTGTATCCTTAAGATACGGTTCCAAATCTTCAAGATCCGCTATCGTCAACACAGTCAGTGGCATAAGTTTTAGATGCTTTTTCAGATACTTGTACTTAACAAAGCGTTGAAATTCCGAGTCCAAAAACTCGTTCATAAAAAGAAAAGAGAATATGTGGTCGGAAAGAACCAGAACAGGGTATATTTTTTTTACTTTGGACATATCTATCCCGCCAACCTTGCGCCTTTCCTTTTTGTTGGTATGTCCCAAAGTCTGAATTGCATTCCACAGTTGTTCTATACCCTTTATAGCACTATGTTGGATTCCCTTGTGGAACTCGTGAAAATTGCCACTAAACTTGGTTTCAGCAGATAAGAGCGGGGCTTTGCACTCCAATAGGATGAGAGTATCGTTACCGCAGACCGCAATATCAGTACATTCCGCCTGTTGTTTCTGAATATAGTTTGGACGAATAATACACCTCTCGATGTTAGATGAAGTTTGAACATTAATCCCACGCTCAATTATTGACGCGGTATAATCCTCAAAAACTTGCCCTCGTAAGCCAATCATTTCTTTATCTTTGCTGGACTTCTCCTTTTTTAATTGGCTAAGGAGGAGCCAAAACACCCCGGTTTCAAGCTTTTCTGCGAGAAAACTGATGTCGACGCACATAATCTGGTTGTCATCTGTTTTTACAAGTGGGTACTTCCTCCATAACCGAAACTCGTTAGGCAAGTTGCGTTTTTTCTCCGCTCCCACTTCTGCCATTTTAGGTGCAAGTTCTTCGACCGGAATACAGGTATGTCGGAGCAACCTATCGTATAACGGCTCAAGGATTGGCGATGGTTTTGTATTAACGAATAGTACTGTACCTTCCAAAATTTCCTCTGATGTAAACTCCAAGGACACGCCTAATATGCTAAAAATAAGGTGTTGGTAGTCCTGTAGGGTCAACCCAGTTGCCTTGCGGAAAGTTTCTTTTACATCAAATGTCGCGCATACATTCTGAAGACGCGTCAAGAATTCGTTAGACCGAACCAGCATATTCTTAATGCGCGTCCAGGGGGAAGGATTTATAGCATATTCTAGATCAGGAATCAACGCAGCTAGTAATTCTTTTGGTTGTACCTTGGTTGAAACCGATCTAAAATCAGGAAACTCCTTCTCACGTTCAAGCAGTTTGTTAACAATAAGATAGCATCTTGCCAGGTCATTCTTTGTATCGACTGTGGCATCTGGAGCAGGTCCAAAACGTCCATCAGCAAGGCTAGCACTTTTTTCCAACAAGCGAAGGGTCGCCTCTCTATGGAAGATGAAGTGCTCAGTAAAACCTCTCCTATTAATTTCGTCACGCAGAAGGCGAGAGCAGAAATTCTTCTGAAGAATCTCCTCTCTCTCAAGGGGCCCTTCTCTCTCCGATGCATCCGCGCGTTGGAGAAGGAGATTGATTCTTGCCAAGGTTATCAGAGTATCTGTATAATCGAATGTGCATATAGTTTGCGTTAGATGGTCTTCTGAATCTGGATAATCGACTTGAGTTCCTGTAAGGAAGCGGAATATATTCCAATTTCCAGTTTGTATTCGGTCTTGTTGATTCATGATTATAGTCCTAGCGAAGGTCACGCGTTAGACATAATGTAATGTATACTTTAAGATGTTCGCATAAGAGGTGTCATACGCACACGATTTTCATCAACTACGGAGAAGTGACCCGCCCAATCTGTCCGACTTTCCAGCACGGCAGCAGCAGTTTGGGCAACAAAAGAAGGTGAGTCGGGTGGAATGCGAAACAAAATAATCCCCGAAGGTGCGTCAAGCCCCAATCGAAAGACTAACTCGCCAAAATCTTTATCGAACGTAATCAGTATTCGCCCTTCATCGGTAGCACGGGATAGCACTGCGTGGTCGCTGATGCCGGGTGAATCTTCCCGTATCCATACCACGTCGTGTCCGTGTAAACGAATGGCAGTGACTGCCAAGCCGGGGAAATTTTCATTTGCCAACAAGTGCATCTGCTAACCTCGTCGGAAGTGGATAAACCTTTTCGGCATGTAACGTTGCACTAGCATAAGCAAGACATGCTCGAATATCCTCGGTTGCAATACCGGGATAATTTTCAAGAATTTCTGCCTCACTCCAGCCGTGTGCTAGCAGGTCAATAATGAACTCGACAGCTAAACGGGTGCCTTTTATAACAGGTTTTCCAGTCAGAATCGCTTCGTCAATAACAATTCGATCTTTCCAGTTTTGCACGGGTTCGGGTTGCATAAGTTTTACTCTCCTTTATCATCCAAGAACTGAATGGTTATATAGCATCGTTCTATACACATGTCGCCCCACTGGTGCTTTAGGGGATTTGGGTTAGATATACTCTGCTACACACATTGCACTCCGCTGGAGCGCAGGCATCAGGAATATTGGCATTCTATAGACATATCGCTCCGCTGGAGCGGATGGATTTTCAACACTTACCAACTTAGGTTGATATAGGTTACGAGCAGTGGAGTATTCAGAACCCGACCATTGAGCCACGTTTCGAGGGCCGCGTTGCCCGTTAATACACCTTGAGTGTGTTTTCACTCACAGCCGACACAATTAACGCCTTTGTATCCTCGCTGATAGGCAGTCCTGTTGCCGGTTGCTGTATGACTAGCTAGTTCATAAGCAATCCTCCAATATCATTTTTTGCGTGTCTTATCAATGGCAAAAACCTTGTTCCCATACTTCTCATCGTTGTCCGCGAATAATCCAGCGGCTTTCTCTTCCTGTTGATCAAAAAGATAAACATAGTTCAAGTTTTCGCCGCTGGATAAGTCAATACCAAGCTTCCCCTGCGGATTCCAGATCCAGATGGAGTTATGTTCCTCGTCGCTTTCTAGCCGAATTGAGTTTTCTGCGTCGTTGCTTTTTAAGGCAATCATCGAGTTATCCGAACTGTTGAGAGACAGTGAGCTAAATGCCTTGAAGTCTTCAATGAAAGAATCCCCAGAGCATTGTAAGGAAGCCCCTTGATGTTCGTATGCATTTGCTCCCGCTTTATCCGGTTCATAGAGGACAATTTTGTTGTTATCAGATGCAAAGTTTTGTCCGCTGCGTAACCAAACTCCTCTATTACCTTTCCTATCGTTGAGGAGCACCTCGCTGCCCGACTCTTCGACAACCAATTTTACTGCTTCCTTGCCTTGCCGTTTATAGAAAACCATTTTGTTTTCCCAAATCTCGTATTCCTCACCTCCAATACCCTCACCTCTAAACTCCTCACTTGTAAAGACAATCGCTTTGTTGCCTTTTGCATCCACCACCTCAAGCTCACGGCAGGTGATTTTATCAAACACGCCATTATTCTGCGCTTCAATGTCCGGTGTGATAAACTGCCCGATAGCGATACCGATCACCAGAATTCCTGCACCTAACGCCATGTATCCAAATTTCTGCTTATGATTCATACCTATCTCCTTCGGTCCCCAAGACTTTTGCCGAGAGGTTGGGGACAAAGCCTGTTTCGGCGATAGTGTGCTATAACTGTGATTATCGAACCTTAGAAAAACGGATTATGTTTTTTTTCTTCGCCGACGGTTGTGGCGGGCCCGTGGCCGGGAAAGAGTTTCGTGTCGTCGGGCAGCGAAAGCAGGTAATTCCTGACCCCGGAAAGCAGATCGGTATACGAAATGTTCGCACCGCCGACCGATCCCGCAAATAGCGCGTCCCCGACAATCACTGTGGAACGGGTGTGGAAACTGCAGCCGCCGGTTGTGTGGCCCGGTGTGTCGAGCGTTTTCACGGAGAGGTTACCGACCGCAACCGCATCCCCGTGGTTGAGGAGGCGAAGCTGCCGGGTGCTGCGCGGCTGCGGCTCCTGTGCGTGGATGTATGTCGGGCAGCCCGTCGCCCGTTCGATATCCATCAGACCGTTCGCATGATCGCCGTGTGCATGGGTCAGCAGAATCAGGGCCGGCTCGACGCCGGTTTCTGACACCTTTTGCAGCACATCGTCCGGATGCGCCGCTGTGTCGATAATAGCAGCTTTATTGGTCGCTTTGCAGACGAGCAGATACGCATGAACGGGCCATCCGCCCACATCTGCTGTGATAGTAACAACCTCCAATGCGTCGTCGTATCCCGATGGGATCGGTTCAGGTCCCCAGCGTTCCATCGCAATGTCCGCCAACTGTGCACCGTTGAGATTGAGGCACGCCGCGATACTATGGACCTGTTCCTCTGTCGGTTTCAGCGTGTAGTCCTCCATCTGGGACACCTGCGCCTCTGTAAGTCCTGCACCGGCAGCGAGTTCACCCACGCTCAGGTCGTTTCCACGCCTCGCCTTGCCAATAATGTCTCCAAATTCGTCTTCAAGTGTGTAAGCCATTGTTGATTCTCTCCTTTGTTGGGGATTAAATGGATTCGTGTAAAAAAGATGTGAGGTATTAAAGCATCCGCGAATTAACGCGAATCTCCACAAATAAAAAACTGAAGATGGGCAACCACGAGTGCTTGCATCCCGCCTGTCCCGATCTATCGGGGATCCATCGGGGGGTTGCCCCCACAGTCCAAAATATTTGGGCGGGGAGACCCCGCCCCTACGCTTATTTCGGTTCGATCAATCCAGAAGTGTGTTCATGGATGCGTTGACGCTCGATATTTGCATACGGGTCAGCACGACGGGTGATGCCGGTGATGGCGTCGACGGACTCATCTGCCTTGAACCGCAGATACAGTTTCTGCTCCTTCGCTGCCATCACCTCATTCTTGAGCGCACGGTAACACAGCATCATATTGTAGTGGGCGTCCAGATCCTCCGGATCCACTGCGAGCGTTTTCTGAAACTCTGCCAGCGCGTCGTCATACTTCCGCTGCAGGTAGAGCAGCCTGCCCATCTCATTCAGAACCCGCCTGTCCCGTGGAAATTGGAGGGCAGCGGTCCGCAGGTGTTCGAGTGCGTCGTCATATTTTCCGTACGCCTTCTGGACCAATGCGTAAAAGTAGTGCACCTTCGCTCGGTGCGGATTGTCGGGGGGAAGTGCTTTCTGGAGTGTCATCGCTTTGTCAAGCATCTCCTCCGCCCCTCTCATATCGCCCTCCTGAACCCGGCACCGTGCGACGTTGACCCAGCCGTCCATATAGCCCGGCTCAATCTCCGTAACTCTCAGGAACACCGCTTCCGCGCCTTTGAGATCCCCCTGAAGGAGTAGCCCGATACCGTAGTCGTTCCAGCGCTCACGCTCATTCGATTTCGGACTCGCGGCTGAACCCCCGGTTACCGGCTCGCTCGCTCCATCCTGATCCGTCACCCGTAACGTTGCCCTGTCCTCTGCCATGACGACGATTGGGAGGTTAGGAATCTCCTTGATCTGCCCAGCGACATCCGATGTGTTCCCTGTGAAAACCCAACGTCCATTGTCATAGCCTTTACCGACCTGAAAATCGGTATCCTCCGGATCGCGTACCCCCGCATAAGCCCACTGCGTATGCCACCAGTTGAATTTGCGGTAATTCAGTTTTGCGTGTAGATGGATTTCATCCCCACAATCCGGTGGGATGAGGAGGCGATAGTGAACGGTGTCCGCAGCGCCGGGGGGGATGGTGTTTGCATAGAGGACAGTCCGCGCCGCCCACGCGTTGCGTTTATTGATAAGATTTCCGTGCTTGTCCAGCATATATGCGCGATAAAAGTGCGCCCCCGGATCGACAGGTCCATTTCCATCTGCCGCTTCAATCCCTCCACTCCAGAAAATCACCTTCCCGTTTTCGTCCGTCGCCTTCAACTCCAGCCAGAGATCGAAGGCATCAATGGTGCCGGCGGGGAATCGGTGACCCACGTTCCTTGTCCGAACGACTACATCAACCCGAACCTCCTCGCCGCGCCGAACCGTCCCGTTGGAACCGTCGATAGGTGCGACCAGCTTCGTTATGTCCGTTACCGTGCCCACGGCGTGTCCCTGACTTCCGCTCTCCATCATGCTGAAGGTGCGAAGCTGCGGTCTGGCGGGGGCAGTGCTGATACCCGCTGCCCCATGGGATTGGGGTTGGATCGGTGTTGCAGGGCTTAGCGCGAAGATATCCACGCTCACCTGATTGTCCTGAAGAAAATCGACCGTCACCTTAAGCTGCTCGTCGTGCTTGTTCACGAAAGGGAGCGCCGTATTTGCTGCGGGAAATCGGTGGCTGTGGACCTTCCCGTCGATATTTGCTGCGTCTTTTGAGGGAACCAACGGCATGTGACAGTCGACGCATTTCTTCGGTTCTTCGGGGTAGTAGAAAGACAACGCCCCCTGATGCGAAACACCGCTCATCTGCCACTGATCGTAGTCATCAAATCCGCGGAACCAGCGGAAATTGTTGACCGGTTCATCGAGATGCACCTTGTGACAGGTGGAACAGAACTCTGCGGTATTCTGACGGTGGAACGGCTTGAGGAAACTCTTTTTGTGAGGCTCCGGATCCAAGCGGATAAGGTAGTTGTGGAGTTTGCGGATTGCGGCGTTTTCGCTGGCAGCCATTTCGTGCAGCGGTGGATACTTGATGACATATCCGCTGTTGCCCATCGTGTCTTTGACCTTCTCCATCGAATGGCACGCCGTACACGCGAGCCCCGCTTGGGCGGCGGGTGTGTGCATATTCTCCCGGATCGGTCTGTCCATCACGCCGTTCAGCAGGATTGCGGGATCGTGACACCCACCGCACCACTTGGACGGTTGGATCCCGTTCACATCCTGCATATACATAACCGATTTGCGATACCACTGATTGTTAAAGGAGGCGAAGTGATGCGCCGATTCGTTCCACTGTTTGTAGATGTCCGGGTGGCATCCACTTTCAGCACAGGTTTCGGAGGTCAGAAAGAAGTCGGTAGGGATCAGATCACCGGTATAGGTCTCGACGGAGGCGGGAAAGAACGGCCCATCGGTGCCGCCGCCCTCCTCATACATACTGGTCGGTGGGGAGAGCGGATTTTTCACCAGATAGTCCGGGTTGGGTCGATAGTGCTGCACCAGCCTCGCCCCGACGGGAAACAGCAGGCTAATGAGCAGAACAATCCCAGCGATCTGCGCCGCCTTGCGTGAAAACTCGGTCTCCGCTCGTTTCCCCAAGATCAACAGATGTCCGACAAATAGGATCGCCCCGAGCGTCACCGCCACGATATGAAGGATGAGCAGCCAGCGGTTGGGCGTCGTGGCACCGACGAACATCAGGTACACGCCCGAAATCACCCCGACACCCAGAGAAACCACCCCACCTTTGCCGATAACCGACATACCGGCGAAACGCTTGCATACATAGACGATAAACGGGACAATCAACGCAACGCCGAGGACGATGTGGATCAGGACGTTCCCGATATAAAATAGGGTCGGTTCCCCGAAGCTAATCAGGTACGCGCTGTTAATCAGCAGGACGAGGAAGCCGAGAAGTAGGAGTTTTGTCCGGAGTCGCATGGCTGGGGCTTTCTCCTGACCACAGTTTTGAGTTTGACAAGGGTTTGGAAGGGGTTGTATAATTGTCTCTAATTCTATCAGGTTTTTCCGGCTGTTTCAACTGGAAAGTATTTGCGAAAGGATAAGCTATGGACACAAAACTTATACAATCCCATCCATCAATCATGATGGGTAAGCCTGTCGTTGCGGGTACGCGTATCACAGTTGAGTTGATTCTGGAAAAACTCGCTGCGGGTGAAACTGTTGAACAGCTCCTTGAAGCACATCCTCGTTTGACTAAGGAAGGGATTCAAGCAGCACTTCGATTTGCCACAGAAGCGTTGCGTGCCGATGTCATTTATCCTATTGCCGAGCAAGCGGTATGAACTTACTCGCGGATGAAAGCATCGACAAACCAATTGTGGACCGGCTTCGACAGGATGGTCATAGTGTATTATACATTGCCGAGTTTTCTCCAAGTATCGACGATGATGCTGTGCTGCAGCGAGCAAACCAAAATAGTGCGTTACTGATTACGGCGGATAAAGATTTTGGTGAGTTAGTTTTTCGTCAAGGGCGAATACACGTGGGTGTCGTCCTTGTTCGCCTTGCGAATCTACCCTCACAAGCCAAAGCAAGAATAGTATCGACTGTGTTTGCAAGACATAGGAATGAGCTATTGAATGCCTTTAGCGTTATTTCGCCGGAAAGGGTAAGGATTCGCCCTGTTCAGTAATCAAGCCATGGTGTGCGATATTTGTGGAAAGTCGGGTGCGCGTCAACGTTACATTTCGCGGAGTTATGGGGCAGGAGAATCTCTGCTTGTCATCGAAGGTGTGCCCGTGATAAGCTGCCCTCATTGTGGTGAGAGCTATCTGACAGCACATACACTACATGAAATTGAGCGAATTAAGCGTCAGCGAGAAGGGGTTGCGGCTAAACGCCCCGTAGCGGTCGCTGCTTTTGCATAACCTGCGAAGAAGTCCAGCCTAAGAGAATGTTATGAAAAAGGTTGATGCCGAGATGGATGACGAACTTCGTCCAGAGTACGATTTGAGAGATTTACGGGTGAGAAAGGTTGGATCCAAGAGGAAGGGTTTTAGGGGACGATCTATCCAGTTAGAACCGGATAGCACTAACGAGTCCAGAATGGGTGAGGGTGCTTATACAAGCATCAGGCCCGCATATTAAATAACAAGGAGATACATTATGCACTTGACAGAGGCTCAGATTTCTTCGTTCCACGAGGACGGTTACTTACGGTTGGAAAATGTACTGGATACGGACGACCTACAGCCAGTCATTGACGAGTACTCCGATATTATTGACAAACGTGCACAGAAGTTGTACACCGAGGGAAAGGTGAGTTCGCTGCATGAGGACGAACCGTTCACGCGGCGCCTGCTGCTTCTGGCGAAGGAGGTTCCAGAAGTCGCGGGTAATCTGGATATTATGCAGGAACGCGGCGAGGCGACCTTCAACTTCCTGAAAAACCCGAAGATTCTGGACGTGGCAGAATCGCTCTGCGGTTCAGAGATTGTGTGTAATCCCATCCAGCACATTCGGGCGGTTCTGCCGCACCGTGCGACCGGCGGGTCCCCGACCCACTTCCATCAGGATATCGGCGTGTGTTGGCCCGATACAGATCAATACTTTATGCTGACTGTCTGGGTGCCTGTCGTAGACGCGACGTTGGAGAACGGTTGTCTGGCGGTGCTGCCCGGCAGCCACAAATATGGTCTCCGGCAACACGCGTATACACCCGGATTGAACGTACCTGAGGAAGAACGTCCACCGATCCAATCTAAGCCGCTGCCCGTACCCGCTGGTGGACTTATCCTGTTCCACAACTACACGCTGCATCACGCGCTCCCCAACGAGTCGGACGAGGTCCGTTGGAGTTTTGACCTGCGCTATCACGATGCCTATATGCCATCGGGCCGTCCCTTCTATCCGACATTCCTTATGCGCAGCAAGTTCCGTCCAGATGCGTTGCAGACTGATTATAAGACATGGTGTGACCGGTGGGAGTTTGCACTGATGGCAGGGAAAGACGCCGTGCGTTATCGCTGGAAACGGTAAATTTTCGCGTTACGAAGGTGTATCGGGACTTGGAACCGAGTAGGTCGAGATTCATATCTCGACACCGCAATGTCGATTTTGGAAAATCGACCTACAACTACATTCCTTAGATTCTTATAAGGGGAGCAGTATAAATGCCGCCAGAGGATTCGTTTTTTCAACAGGTCAACCTCAACTTTGACAGAGCCGCTCAGTTTACCGACTACCCGCCCGGTCTACTTGAGCAGGTCAAAATCTGCAACAGTGTCTGTCATATGACATTTCCACTCGAAAGGGATGATGGAGAGATCGAAGTCATCCACGCGTGGCGAGCGGAACATAGTCATCACAAACAGCCGACAAAAGGTGGAGTCCGCTACAGCACGTTGGTCAATGAGGATGAGGTGATCGCACTCGCCGCCCTGATGACATACAAATGTACCATCGTTGATGTGCCATTCGGCGGGGCGAAAGGGGGCGTTCAGATCAATACCAAGAACTACTCCACCGCGGAATTGGAACGCATCACCCGTCGCTATACGTACGAACTGATTCAGAAGAATTTCATCGGTCCGGGCATAGACGTTCCCGCTCCCGACTACGGTACCGGCGAGCGCGAAATGGCATGGATCGCCGACACCTATAAATCATTCACTCCAGACAAGTTGGAGGGATTGGCATGTGTGACGGGGAAGCCGATGGAACTGGGCGGCATTCAAGGGCGGACAGCCGCGACGGGTAGGGGCGTGTATTTCGGCATCCGGGAGGCGTGCGGTTTCTCGGAGGATATGGAAGCGCTCGGATTGACGCCGGGCTTGGAGGGTAAATCGGTTGTCATTCAAGGGTTTGGTAACGTCGGGTACCACAGCGCCAAATTCTTGGAAAAAGGTGGGGCGCTGATTGTGGGATTAGCGGACATGACCGGCGCCATCTACAATCCGAAAGGGTTCGGAGTTGAGGAGATCTTCCAACATCGAACCGAAAAGGATTCCCTTCTCGATTTTCCCGGGGCGACCAATCTCCCAACCTTAGCTGACATCCTTGAACAGGAATGTGACATTCTCATCCCTGCGGCGCTCGAAAATCAGATTACCGGCGAGAACGCCTCTCGAATCAAAGCCAAAATTGTTGCGGAGGCTGCAAACGGTCCTACAACCCCCGAAGCAGATGAGATCCTCAAGGCGAAAGGGGTATGGGTTATTCCCGACGTGTACCTGAACGCGGGGGGCGTTACCATCTCCTATTTTGAGTGGCTCAAGAATCTTTCGCATGTACGGTTCGGTCAGTTGGAAAGACGTTTTGAGGAAAATAGGGACAGGAACCTGTTGAAGGCGATGGAGGACGTGTCGGGGCAGCGGTTCTCAAAAACAGAGCGGGATCGGTTGGCGCATGGTGCGACGGAAGAGGATTTGGTGGATGCCGCACTTGAGGAAACAATGGTGACCGCATACGATGAAATTAGAAGGGAATCAGAGGCACTTGGAGAAGCGGCGGACTTGAGGACGGCGGCGATGGTCCTCGCTATCCATAAGGTTGCTGGATCTTATATACAGTTAGGGATCTTTCCGTAGTACACCTAACTGTGGAAAGGGGATCCAACACCGCTTCAACCCAAATTTTATAGTATACTTCGTTCAGGCACAAAGCCCAGCTCTTCCTCGATTCGGCTGATCTCGTACACCGGATCTCTCTCATGTCCGGGACGTGTGTAGTGGGAGAGATCTATCCGGTCGGCGTCCGCGCCGTACCACCCACGGATAATTTCGGGAACGGTATCCTCGACGCAGGCTTGGGTCCCCACCGCGTTCAGGATGCGAACCCCCGGTTTATGCGAGGCTTCTGCGGCAAGCGTCAGACAGCGAACCGTGTCGCTGAGGTACATGTACGAAATCGTTCCCATTGACCACTGCCCTACTGGTCCCGCCTTTCTGGGTGTCAACTCACGATCGTCGGGCGCGATGCTTGCCAAACGGATATTGATAAAGTCCAGATCCTCGTTCTGGCGTGCGAGATAGCGCGAGGTCTCCTCCATCATATACTTCGAGAAGCCGTATCCCACCCGATCCAGACACGGGTGTTCATCGGGCATCGGTAACTGTAACGGTCTGAACAGGGGAGACTGCATTCCGACCGCCGCAATCGAACTGGCGAGCACAAACTTTTTGCAGCCGCCGTCTATGAAATGCCGCACCAGTTGGTATGTCCCCATAACATTGACCCGGAGCAGTTCCTCCTCGGTCCCACCGCCCGTTACCGCCGCAAGGTGAACCACGACATCAACCGCGTGTGGGTCTATTCTTCGTAGGTCGTCGGGCGATGTAAAGTCCCCTTGAATCGCCGTCACACCCGCTACCTCTGTTTTCTGCCGGGAGATACAGAAAACTTCGTGGTCCTTCGCGGTTGATTCAGCGAGTGCCTGTCCGATAAATCCGCTGGTGCCGGTGATTAGTATTCCGCTCATTCTACGTTTCCTCCTTCCGAACGCATCCGTGCGGGACAACAATTATTCTTCCGACCATCGTATGACCGCGCCGACCACATCCTTGGCATTGTCTTTATTGATAGCATCGTACAGGGCTGGCGAATCCTCCGCGTCAACGCGATGTGTAATCGTGTGGTGCCACGGTAGGACGCCCGTCGCCATACTCTTGAGCACAGCGCGTCGGCAGGGCGCGAAGCCGTCGTCACACGGATAGAACATGGTCAACCGTTTGCCGTGGGGCGGCGCAAATTGGTAGGAGAGCGGGTCTGTACCGTAGTGTCCTTGAAGTATGAACTTGCCGTGCCGCCGACACAATTCAATCGCTGGATCGACACACGCGGGAATGCCGGTGGATTCAAAGACCACATCGGCACCGTCAGGCGCGATCTTTTGTAGCTCCTCCACCACGTTTTGAGTGGAACCGTTGATTAGGTAATCCGCCCCAAGTTTTTGCGCCACCTCCAACCTGTTCTGTGCGAGATCAATGGCAACGACGACGCAGCCCCGATGGCTACAAGCAGCCATGACCCCCAATCCGACCAATCCTGCGCCGTAGACTGCGACAACGTCCCCCATCCGCGGGTTCGCCATGTCAACGCCGTTCAAGCCGACCGCCGGCATCACAAACAGGCTCGCAGCGTCAGCGGGAACATCGTCGGGCAGCAGTTCCAAGCCGTGCGTTGTCCCCGGATTAATAAGGGCAGCAGAGCAGTGGACACCGGACGCGGCTGAAACCTCCCGTCCATCGGATAGCTGCATCCCCTCCCGGTTATCGCGGTAATAGACTTTATCGCCGGCTTTGAACGCATCGACCTTGGCGCCGGCGTACTCAACGACACCGACCCCTTGATAGCCGGTGCATAGTGGATACTCGCCCCAAGTCGGTATTTTGTTGCGAATCAGGGCAAACTCGGTCCCAATGCTAACCCCGCTGTACAGCGATCGTATCAGGAGGTGTTCCTGTCCGGGATCAGGCAGGGTGACATCAGCGTAACTAAAGTTCTGATTTTCGTCGCAGACAAGTGCTTTGGCTTGCATTTTTCTACACCTCGTGTTCAGACATTTGGGTGTCGAGTTATGAATCTTGGTCGATTCGTGCTGTTGATATTTAACAGATGGAACTCAAAAACGCGGCAGCTTATGCGTCACACGCCGCGTATTGTATTCGAGCTGATAGCGAAGATGCTCTGGGGTCTCTGGATACTTTTCCGCGTTGGGATACGGGTAGGTGGACATGCCGTGAAATGGCAGCGGCCCAACCGTCTGCGAAGTTAGCGTATTGATGTCGCCATCCTTGTCCCATCCATCGCTGTAGAGGATAAAATCCCGCTTCCAACCCGTTTCCAACGGCGGCAATCCCTCCGCATTAAACTCGACTGTCATCTCGTCCCCCGCATTTAGGATGACATACATATCGTCAATTTCTTTGAGTAAGGATGTTACTTCCCCGTACCGTGTGTAATGTCCTGCCAGATCGCGCCACTGTCCCGCCGTTTCAACCTCATTGTAATCGAATAGATGCGGTCCGTGTGGGGTTGGACGATACATCTTGGAAAAGCCGCGATAGTGGAGATCTGCGTGAGTCGGAGACAACCTCGTGACACGCATCGGCACATCATCTCCGCCAATAGCGAAAAACGCCGCATCCCAGTAAATTTGCATATCGGTCGCGATCTTGACCTGCCGATCGTCCGAAAGGAATTTGCCCGTCAGATCGATGCAGATGGTTTTATTCTTTCCCGCCGGTATGCCGATGGGGTTGATGACCGTCTGCCACTTTCCGTCCTCATCGCGAACCTGTAGGTAAGGAAAAGCGGGGTTAATTGACGGATTCTGCGAAAGCGAAAGATTGATGCTGGTATCTGTTGGGAAGATCCAGCCGGTAAGGAACAGGGTAAGCCCTTGGTCATCAGGTACATCTCCTAAATCGAGCACGATGAAGTGGGGATCAACGACGCCTTGGAACACACCCGGCTCATGCTCGGCCGCGTAGCGATAATCGACCGCTTTGAGCGCATCGGAGATATCGTGTCCATGGTGATCGAGGGCGATGCGCGGGTAATGAACCTCTTTCGCCGTGTAGATCTTGAACTTTGGAAACGGTGGAGGTGTATATCTCTCATCGGTGAAGATTTCTGTGCCGGCGGGGTGGTCTACGACCAGCAGCTTGACCAGATCAAAATAGGCGGTTTCCCACAACTCCTCCGTAACCTGAATCGAATAGCTGTCCCCTTTTGGCTTCATCAGTTCACCGGGAATCTTGACGTAATCCGCGGTTTCAGCAGCCGCGAGGAAACCCATCGGCGTGACCATCCCCAACGGGCTGCGCCACAAGAGATCCGTTACAAACTGATAACCACTACCGTCATAGACGTAGAGGAATGGACATGACCCCTTCAACACCTGTTTTTCAAGGATGCGCTGATTCGATTTGGGTTGGATGACATTTTGCGGGACCCCGTTTGTCCAGACAACCCGTAGCACGTCCGCCTGCTTCTCTTTCCCCAAACCGAAATGTGTTAGCGGAGTTGTGACATATTTCATCTGATAAAGCTCGCCTGCCTTGAGCTCCACCTTTGCGCCGAAGCCGTCGATATTGTTCTTATTGTTTCCGGCGTCGACGCCTTCCAGTTTCACTGCCAACCAACTATTTTGGTCTCCGCCCTCGTTGCGCAGCACCATAACTCCGCCATTCGCGTCAATTAGGAAGAGGTCGAGGTCGCCGTCGTTGTCGTAATCGCCGACTGCCCCATCACCGCCGCTCTGAATTGTCTCTGGCAAGAGATGTGATGTATCGGTGAAACGTCCCGTCCCATCGTTCCGAAACAGGAAAGCGCCGCGACCATAGGCTTCTTGCGGTTCACCAAGAAACCATAAATCCAACCAACCGTCGTTGTCATAATCGAGGAAATGGGCATCTGAACCACGTACCTCCTTGGCATTGTTTATTACGCCTTCATGCGAACGTGCGTCGTGGACAAAAGTGCCATCGCCGCGGTTTCTATAAAGCTGATGGGACGTTTTGCCGTCGGTAGCCAGAAACAGGTCAGTATCACCATCGTTATCGTAATCGCCGACCGTGACCGCCGTGAAGGCGTGGTTTTGGGGCATTCCTATCTCATCGATCAACGCCTGCATCTTTCCTTGGCGCAGGTTTGTGAACAGTGTACAGCCCATCGGATCGTTTACGATAAACAGATCTATATCGCCGTCATCGTCGAAATCAGCGAGTGCTGCATCCTGTGCGCCGGGCTGTTCCACTGGAATAAAGGTCTGATCGCTAACGTCACTGAAAACACTGTCGGCATTGTTGCGATACATCTCCACCCGGTCGCCGGTTGTGAACAGATCCAGATCTCCGTCATGATCATAGTCAACGAATAGAACTACCTCTCCCCCTTGTTGCTCTGAATCCTGATCCGGTTGGGTGCTGGCTAAGCCTGTCATCTCGGTGAAATTGCCTTCACCATCATTGCGAAGAAGGGCAAGCCCCCCGTCTCCGGACAGACAGAGATCCGGGGCGCCATCCTTATCAATATCCGCAAAGGCAGCGGCGGATCCGCGATCTCCGATTGTTGGGATGGGAACAAATGCCCCACTATCATTCTGAAATAGATTGGGAACAGCGTCTAAAGCAGCGTGCGCGGTGTACAGGTCGAGATCGCCATCGTTATCGTAGTCTGTTAGCAAAATTGTGGAACGCTTGCCGTTCAGGCTTCCAAGTCCGACCTCCTGAGTCGCATCGACAAAGTTGATTCCGACTGCCGGTGTCCGCTTCGCTTCTACTCGCCCCCTGAATCCAGAGCTGAATTCCTCGATCGGATGCCCCAAGATGTTCGTCACCAGCTCGCCGATCCCCTGTTGATAGCGGGGACTCCGCTTCTGAACGTTCTCGAAAATCTGAATGTATCGGGCTGCCCCTTTAATGTCGTTTTGGTCTATCAAGAGCAGTCCCTGTGTCAGATACTTCAGAAACTCTTCATCGGCGTCCCATAGCAGCGCATTTAACTCCATACAGATCCGTTCCGCTTCCTCAGTCTGCCCTCGTCGCAACAGTGTATTTGCCAATTTAAGCAGTACCACCACATTCGCCGGGGTTCGCTCACGCAACGCTTGTAGATGAAAAATTGACGCATCCATCGCCTCCGGGTCATTCCGCTGACTCAGATAGTGACGTGCCAACTTATATCGCACTTCAAGATCGTCTGGCGCAAGTTTCACCGCCTCTTGGATCGCTGCAACCGCTTCCGCTGTGCTGCTCTGCGACTGATAGATCTCCGCCAAAATAAAGTACAGTTGGCTGTCCATCGGTTCAACTTCAAGCCCACGTTTGACCCACGTTTCCGCTTCCTCGCGCTGCTTGAGACGTAAGTATGCGACGGCGAGATTGCCGTAACCGATTGACTCATCCGGCACAAGGTCTATCAACCCCTGAAACTGCTCAATCGCTTGATCTGGTTGAGATTCTTCGAGATATGCCAATCCAAGATTTTGGTGGCGGATTGCAGCCGAGATGATCTCGTCGGCAGACGGCTGGGAGTAGACAACTGAGGTGTAGATAAAAAGTAAAACGAGAAGCGTGAAACGGGATAAGGGGAGTTTCATACGTTTAGGAATATGGAAGCTCATATCTCTATGGTCTGAAGGGGATGCTGGTTTGTGTTGATAAGGCTATAAACATGAGCTGCTTTGAGACACTACATTCTATCTGCCTTCCAATTCAGCGCGGACAATGCGTGTTCCAGCGACGAGGTTTTGCAGCTTCAAACAGGATAACCAACGTGGAAGTTGAAAGAACCCACAATCAGGCGAAATGCTCAATCGTTCGGGAGGACAGTGTTGCAAGACTTGACGGATGCGATCGGCGATCTCTTCAGGCGGTTCATTCCAAAAACTCTTGATGTCCACGACGCCTGCCATAAAGTCAAACTGTCCCTCGAATCGACTGTAGATGTCGTGTTCAACCATCTCACGGTTGGCGAATTCCATCGACAGGCAATCGACGTTCATCTCCAGCAGGGCTGGGAACATCCAGTCATAGCGGCGTTTACCGCGGGGACGTGACCCCAAATTGCCGAAGCAGATGTGCAGGTTCTTTCGGACCGAGACCCCATCCAGCGCGCGGTTGAGGAGCGCTACCCAATCTTCAAGTTTGCCGGGGATGATGCCAAAACTGGGTTCGTCAAGTTGGACTTCGGTACACCCTTCCGCCTCAAGCGCCTTTAATTCTCGGTTAATGACTTCGGCAAATTCCCACCCAAGTTCGACACGATCTTTATACGGATCGCCTTCTCGGACTTGGATGTGCATAGTCAGTGTCAGGGGACCGGGGCAACACGCCTTGATTCGTTGCCCATCGCCAGCGTTTGCCTTCAGGAACTGAAATTCCTCTACAATACCCAAACCTGTTGGGATACTCACTCGATCGGTAAGGTTATAGCGGGGTACGCTATCGTACGCATACAATCCGGCTTGGCGGAGGACGGGTCGTTCAATCAATCCCTCCATCCGTCCGTAGAAATTCTGCACAAAATACCAACGACGCATTTCGCCGTCCGTGATAGTGTCGATACCCGCTTCCTTCTGATCCCAGATTGCCAGCCGGACGGCGTCGTCATAAACCTCTCGTTCGTCGGTGGGTCCATATTTGCCCTCTTTTAGTGCGTCCATCGCCGTCCAGAACCAACCCGGCATTGCGTGAGAGCCGATCACGGTAGTGGGAAGTAATTTTTCATATGACATGAGTTTTCCTCTATATAAACGGATAAAATTTGAAGTGTCTAAAATGCCTGTCGAGTCTCAGAATTGTTGATTCTAACTTTAGCACATTTTACCGACTTTCGCAACACTTTAGCGTGGTCTATCCCGATTGTGGATGAATTAGCGCTTGACAATACCGATGAATTAAGATAAATTGTTCGCTACTTTATGAGGAAACTCATCCTTAACAATTCAAAAACTCGCTACCATTCGCGGGAAAACAGTCGGAGGATCTTATGAAATTTGTTCGATACCAATCTAATGGAAATGTAAGTTACGGGACGCTCTCGGGCGACATCATTAACGAGATAGATGGAGATCCGATTTCAGGATATAGTGAAACGGGAAATACCGCCGCATTGGGAGATGTCCAACTGCTTGCACCAGTCACGCCGGGAAAAGTACTGGCAGTTGGGCTGAACTATAGAAGCCATCTCGGCGGTGCGCCGGAACCGACCAATCCGGAGATCTTTATCAAGACACCCACCTGCCTAAATGATCCGGAGGGAAACATTGTGCTGCCGGATGGGGATGATGAGATTCATGCGGAAGGTGAATTGGTTGTCGTCATTAAGAACCGCACCAAAGGTGCAACTCCCGAAGAAGCCGCTGCAAATATTTTCGGCGTTACTTGTGGTAACGATGTTAGCGCACGAACGTGGCAAAGCAACGATATGCAGTGGTGGCGTGCAAAAGCCTCCGATACATTCGGTCCTGTCGGTCCCGTTGTGGTGACCGGTCTCGATTACAACGCGCTCCAATTGGAGACACGCATCAACGGCGAGGTTGTTCAGTCCCAGACCACTGCCGATCTGATTTTCCCTGTGGAGGCAGTTGTCAGCTTCGTCTCGCAGGCGATGACGCTTGAGCCGGGAGATGTTATCTTCACCGGAACCCCCGGAACGACAACGGCATTAAAGGCTGGGGATGTGGTCGAGGTGGAGCTTGAGGGTATCGGCGTCCTGAGTAACACTGCCGTTGATGGGTAATAGAATATACCGCATAAATCTAAAAGCGCAAGGGGCAGTGGAAGTAGAGAGACGAGTCAAGCAGCATGTTCCCGTAGTTCGGAGGAGTCTGTCAGTCCGACGTCGGGGGTTGAGGGGGGCCAATTATGAATGATCTGAACCCTACAAATGCCTGTTTTACCTTTCGGGACGATTTTGTTCCAGTGAAGATACTGGCTGGCAACCATCTTTTTGAACGGCTCGCGCCGCAGCGGACGAGTATCGTCTTTGGGGTAACGGAACTGCCGTGGGCTGTTGCTGCTTATCGGATTGAGGGCCTCATCGTGCAGCTGGAACCCAATCTTGATGAACTGGACGCAATCGCTATTGAAAAGTCAGGGAAAGCACGACTTGTCCGTGATAATACAGTTATCTACGAATTAGATTGCATCATTCCGCCGGAGATTACTGGGCTGCACTCCAATTTCTTCTACCGTTGCCCCGAATGCAACGGGCATGTCTATGAATGTACACATCTCCAAATCGATAAACGGGAGGAGTCTGAACCGTCGCCTGTACAGTCCATCTCCCCGGAGGTCACAGCCTGCCCCGTCTGTGATGGCAAGATCCAGCGCCTCGGACAGGGGATAAGCTTTTGCCTTGACTGTGACTGGGAGCACGGCTTGGAACCGATTACCCGGTAAAATGACTGACAATCAGTCTGTGAAGCGGAGGACATCAACGGTTATGAAGATCGTTCGTATCAAACTCTATATCGTCAACGTACCTGAACGAAAATGGTGGTGGTCTGACGACTTTTATGGTCAGCCGACGCACCAACGATCAGAGCACGGCATCGCGGAGGTCGAAACCAGCGAGGGGTTGACTGGGCTCACCCAAATAGGGCGGGCTACGCCGATGGCAACCATGGAAGCAGCGCTGAATGAATGGTTGGGCCAGGATGTACTGAAGGTTAATCTCGCTGAATCAACAACGGCGATGGTGGGGGCTTTTGAACAGGCGATACTTGACCTGCGGGGTCAGGCGCTCGGCGTTCCGATCTGGAATTTGCTTGGCGGTAGACTCCGGGATCGGATCTATGTCACCCAATGTACCGGCTATAAGACGCCGCAGCACACAGCAGAGGATGCGGAGTGGGGCTGGGAACACGGTTTTCGCGCCTACAAGATGAAGTGCATCACCAGCAGAGAGACGACGCCAGAGGAACGTATCCGTTATGTTGCCGATCGGGTCGAAGCCATCCACAAAGTCCTGCCGGATATGGCGGTTCGGCCTGATATTCGTTGGCGACTTGAGGAGGTCTGGGTAGCGCAAGAACTTGCCCGCCGCCTACAGGGGCATCGGATGGATAGCCTTGAGAGTCCGATAACTAAACGCGCAGCAGGCGGCACCTTTTCTGAGTGGCGTCGCCTACGGCAGACCATCCACCTGCCTGTGGGAGACCACGTCTATAACACTGAAGATATGATTCAGCGATTTCAGGCGGAGGCGCTTGATTATGCGATTGTTGGGGGATCGACCGCTTTTGAAGCGATTAGTCAGTCACGCCTCGCCCATGAATTGGGTATGGGCGGTTGGTCGCAAACGGTGGCGTACGGACCGGGAGCGGCGATGGGGTTGCATGTGGCTGCCTGTATGCCCCACCTGACGCAGCCCTATGACATGGTTGGACCCATGGCTTGGGAGAACACCTTGGTCAATGAGGATTTTCCCTTTGAAGATGGATGTTTTCTGGTGCCAGATCGACCTGGATTGGGATATACCCTAAATCACGATGCGGTTAAAGAATATCTGGTAACGGACTGCGCTTTTGAATGAGCTGTTTGACCCATTTGCGCCCGAAGACACGATTACTCTAAGTGGAAGACGACGAAAGCATATCAATGAAATCCGATGAAAAAAATGAAGGCGAAACCGCTCCATATTTACGACAGCCCTCCCTCTCTCCGAACGGGGATAAAATTGCTTTCTGTTATGCGGGAGATGTCTGGATTGTGCCCGCCGCCGGCGGACAGGCAAGCCGCATAACATCTCATGCAAGCAACGATTCGCACCCGATCTTCTCTCCCGACGGAACGCAATTGGCGTTTGCATCTCAGCGCACGGGTGGTGGAAACGTCTACATCCTCTCCCTCCAATCGAATCAACCACCGAAACGCTTAACCTATCACGACGAATCGGTGCCACCTGCCTGCTGGTCCCCGGATGGGCGGTGGCTCTACTTTACCTCCAACTATGATGGCCTTGGAGGCGCGAGCTATAAGATCCACGTTGATGGGGGCACACCGATCCAAATTGCTGGTGACCCACGGGAAACGCACTACAATTTGGCGATCTCGCCCGATGGAAAGACATTAGCTTTTAACAATAACGGCTCCCAATGGTGGCGGCGTGGACAGCATCCCTCCGGGCATTCCGATATCTGGATAGTCAGTGAAGCCGTTGGGGCGGACGATCACCGTCGATTGACGCAATATCTCGGCAGAAATTTGAGGCCGATGTGGAACGCCGACGGGACTGGGCTTTACTACCTGAGCGACCGCGACGGTGAGGAAAACATTTGGTATATGACGGTGGCAGGTGATACGGAGAGTGAGCAGTTCACTCACTTTTCCGACGGTCGGGTGCTGCGTCCCTCCGTTTCTGCGGATGGGAAATGGATTGTGTTTGAACGCAATTTTCAGATTTGGCTCTTGAGCCTTGAAACCGGAGCGTCTAAGCCGGTGAAGATTATCCTTCAAACCGACGAAAAATCAAACCCGACTCGGCATCATAGCTACGCCGCTGGCATCAACGAGTTTGAGCTCGCCCCTGACGGCAAAAAGGTTGCCTTTATCGTTCACGGCGAGGTCTTCGCAGACTTGGCGGACAAAGGGGATAAGGTCAAAAAGGGAGGGGATTCGTTCAAGGTTACGGACACTCCTTTCCGCGAGAGCCAGTTGCAGTGGCATCCTGAGAGCGACCGCGTCGTGTACACCTCCGATCGGACAGGCCACAACGAGATCTTTCAATATCACTTCAAAGAGCGGGTAGAGACACAACTGACAGATTCATCGGAGCAGAAATACGCGCCGAAATTCTCACCCGATGGAAAATGGCTCGCCTATATTCAGGTCCCCTTCAATCCCGGTACAACGGGGGGCGATGGCGAAATTTGGCTGATGGACGCGGAAACAACGGAGAAGCGGGCTTTCATCACCGATCAGGCTTTTATAGGTGTGCCGCAGCCAACGGAGTTTGAGTGGTCGCCGGATAGCAGGTGGCTAGCCTTTATCGCAACGGATACCAACTTCTTCAGCAACCTCTATGTCCAACATATCGAAGCGGATGCCCCTAAGCAACTGACTTTTTTGAGCAACATTAGCACGGGTGACATCCTCTGGTCTCCTAACGGAAAATTTATCATCTTTAATACAGGGCAATACCGCGGTGAGGCACAAATCGCACGGGTAGACCTAAAGCCGATTCAGCCAATTTTCAAGGAAGAAGATTTTGATCGGCTATTTCAGGTCGTAGAGCCTCGCAACGGGCAGAAAAAGCAGGACGAATCACCGCCGTCTGAAGGGGAATCCAGCGAAACCGAGGGAGCCGATTCGGAGAACGAAAACGCGGATGAATCAGAAAACGGGGAGGACGGTGAGGGTAAAAAAGCAAAGGATAAGAAGCCCGAAAAGAAGATTGAGCCGGTTGAGATTGAGTTTGAAGGGATTAAACATCGACTCCGTTTCCTCACTGACTTTAAGCTCAACGCTCTCGCTGAAAGCATTCGTCCCAACAGCAAAACCCTTATCTTTCGTGCCGCTATGACGGGCCAACAGAACCTGTGGAGCCTGTCTCTTGAGGAGGATAAGCGTGGTGAACTTCCTAAGCAATTGACAGGAACTGCCAACGGAAAAGGTAACGTACATTTCATACCGAACGGCAAAAGGTTCTATTATACCGATGGAGGACGTATCCATTCTGTGGGGATGGGCGAAGACGGCGCGAAAGAGGGGGAGGCGAAAGGGTTAGATACGAGAGCAGAGATTGAGGTTAACTTTCATCTTGAAAAGATGCAAGCCTTCGACGAGGCGTGGCGGTTGATTCGGGATGGATTTTACGATCCACAGTTCCACGGTTGTGATTGGGAACAGATGCACGAGACGTTTCGTCCGATGATAGAAGGGGTGCAGACGCAGGCGGACTTTCGTGAACTATTGAATCTCATGGTTGGCGAATTGAATGCGTCCCATCTTGGAGCCATGGGATCGACTGAAAACGCACCGGATAGCTTTCTCGGCGTGGATTTTGATCGAGCGGCGTTGGAAAGGGATGGACACTTCAAGATTTCCGAAATCGTTCCTGAATCACCCTTAACCCTTCCAGAAGAACCCGCACAAATTGGGGAGTATCTGGTCGAGATCGATGGAATCGGCCTAAACGGGCAGGTCAACCTAACCGAACAACTCCAGCGGAAACAGGGGAAGCGGGTGGTTGTGAAACTCAATGATAAACCTGAACTTGAAGGTGCCCGTGAGTTGACTGTCCAACCCATTGATAGCGGTCAGCACCGACACCTCCGTTACAAGGGCTGGGTCCGTTGGAATGAGGCGTACGTCCACGAAAAGAGTAACGGGCGGCTTGGATATGTCCATATCCGGGAGATGTCTTACGAAGCCTATCTCCAGTTCATCGCCGATCTTGATACTGAAACCCACGACAGGGAAGGGGTGGTGCTCGATGTCCGATTTAACCCCGGCGGACATATCGCGCCTTTTATCCTCGATGTTTTGCACCGCAGAGCCTATACCCAATCAAATTATCGTGGGCTGATTAGTACGACCGACACCAACCTCGCAGGCAATCGTATCTTAGAGCAGCCCGTTATCCTTATCACCAACGAACACTCTGGGAGCAATGCGGAGATGTTCAGTGAGGGGTTTCGGAAGTTGGGGCTTGGCAAGGTGGTCGGTATGCCCACAGCCGGTGCGGTCATCTGGACTTGGGGTTGGGCGTTGCTTGATGGCACAATCTTCCGTTTACCTCGACTGAGGGTCTCAACCTTGGAAGGTGAGAATACGGAAGGTACCGCCCGCCCGGTTGATGTTGAAGTTGACCGGCCGCTCGGTGAAGCCGCACAAGGGATAGACAGTCAACTTAACGTTGCTGTCGAGCAATTGTTGGAACAGATTGATGAAAATGATGAAGAGCGATAGCCACAAGCGACAGCCTACCCAACGGTGACAACCTCTTCTCCTATCCAAGTGTCTTCCAGACTAACCGAATTGCAAACCCCACTACCGCGACAACAAGAACAACCCGAATCCATTTATCCCCTTTCTCGACCGCCCAATGACTGCCAATCCAGGCACCCGTTGCATTTCCGACAGCAAGGGTCAATCCAAGGGGCCAATTAACGTGTTTATAGAAAGCAATTAGTGCAATGATGGTGTAAAAGAATATCACAAACACCTTGATTGCATTGGTGCGAACCAGATCGAATCCGTTTGTCAGCGTTAGAGATGCAATGATGATGAACCCCACTCCCGCCTGAATAAAACCACCGTAAGCGCCCACGAAAAAGAAGACGATCATTCCGATAATTTTACGGAATACGCTGAGGTTCGCAGTTTCCCTTTCCCATCTCTTAGTTGGATTGAAAAGGGTCACAATTAGCACCGCGATCATAATTCCAGCGAGAACGCGGTTGAAGATAACGTCATCCGTTTCAACAGCAATCTGTGCACCGAACCATGCCCCGACAATCGCGGGCAGGGTAAGGAGCACACTATAGCCAAAGTCAGAGACGCCTTTACGACGGAACCCCATAATTGCACTGAAATTCTGCACGAACACCGCGACTCTGTTGGTTCCGTTTGCTGCTGTCGCCGGGGGTAAACCGAGGAAAATGAGAACAGGAAGAGTGAGCAACGAGCCGCCGCCGGCAACGGTGTTGAGGAAACCGGCGAAGACACCTGTAACGAGAATTAGCGGGATTTCCCAAAGATTTTCCATATGTTGTTTTTACTGCTCCTCGTTGGTTGGGTTGAAAGATTACCGGTACGATAATCACGATTATATCAGTTTTCGTATAGTTAATCCAACGAAAAACTAAGAACTTGCGACAGAAACTGCATGGATCGAAAACTCTTCCCGACTTGTGCCGATGAATCGACATGAATCGAGACGGAGCGGAGTTGACGTATCAAGGGATTGTGTGCTAAATTAAGGCTGGCTATTCTAAATATGCCTATCTGGGAGGGTGAATGAATGTAGCGCCCGTTTGCTCAGCGCCCCCTCTGCTCATTTGTTGCTTTTGGAACAGGAGGAAAGAAATATGTTAGCCGTTAAAGAACTGGGCCATGTCGGAATCTACTGCACCGACCTGCAACGGTCCAAAGATTTTTACACCCGTATTCTCGGACTTACAGTTACTGACGAGGACCCCGACGGTAATATCACCTTCCTCAGTGCACAACCAGATGAGGAACACCATGAGGTCGCGCTTTGCCCGGGCAGGGACGTGCCAGCGGGGGCAAAGGTTATTCAACAGGTCTCCTTTATCGTGGAAGATTTGCCAACCCTGAAGCAGTTTTATCATCGGCTGAAGGAGGAGGGTGTACGCTTTCGCAGCGTTGTCAGCCACGGCATCGCCCTCGCCATCTACTGCTACGATCCCGATGACAATGTCGTTGAGATCTATGCGAAAACGCCGTACAAAGTGGCGCAACCGCTATCTGAACCGGTCGATCTCGAATTGTCGGATGAGGAATTGCTCGCCATTGCTGAAGGGGGCGCACCGTCGTAGTATTGTTATAGGAAGGAGAGGGTCATGAATACAGGATATTCATCAACTATCGCGAGTATTGTCCAGAAACTGGAAACCCGCGATCCGTTACCGCCGCTTGCCCCAAGCGAAGAATGGGACAGCCAACTTACCAATCGGATTAGCGATCTTTCACTAGAAACGCTCTTCGATGGAGAATCCATTGAGGACTCAACGATGGGGGACGCTGTGCAGAGCGGTCTGCTGATCTGGAATGATGCCCTTGAGGCGTCGCACACAATCTCGCAGGGCATCGAGAGCAGAACGGGCAGCTATTGGCACGGTATTATGCACCGCCGTGAGCCTGACTATAGCAACGCGAAGTACTGGTTTCGGCGCGTCGGCGGTCATTCCATATTTCCCGCACTCCGTGAGCGGGCGTTAGCGCTGCTCCAAGGGGGTGCCACCGCATCGGATTCGCTCGCAGATTATACCGAAGTGATTGAGGGAACAGAAGAGTGGGATGCCTTTCGGTTCGTTGACTGGTGTGAATCCGCAGATAGGGATAGGTCAACACCGGAAGCTGTGAAAGCGTTTCTACAAGCTGTACAAGTTGAGGAGATTAAACTGTTGCTACGCTACTCCTACCAGCAGGCGCTCACTCAGTAACCTTTGGTGTTAGCTGGTGAGGATACAGAAGCGTTCATCCGTTCATTCATGAACCAATCAACCGGTGAACAAATGAACCAACACAGGAGGTATTATCATGCGTTCTCACAATGACTTCCGCCCCTATCTGTCACGCATCGTGCTCGGTTGTATACTCATAACGGTTTGCACCTCTTCCGTCGGTGTGGCTTCGATCAAAACCAGTTACAAGTATCAAGAGATTAAGCGGCTCCATAAAACGACCAATCAAAAAAGCGACCCGGCAGGACTCAAAATGCTGATTCAGAAATCGCGCGCGTTTATTGCAGAACATCCGGAATACAAACGAATTGACCAGGTTTACTATGTCTTTGGGCACGCACTGACCAAGGTGGGACAGCCCGAGGAAGCGGTTAAGGTGTATCAACAGCTTGTAGAAAATTATCCGAAAGCCACCTATTTCGCGCCCGCTCTGCTGGAGATGGGATTAGCCTATGATCGGCTCGGTCAGCACGACAAAGCGGACGCAGCGTATCATCAATTGGTTGAACACCCAAAGTACGGTTCGCGCTTGTCTACGAAGACCGCGAAGCGGTTACTAGCACTTGCCAAGGAGGACCGTACCGGCGAACGCCCCACAAGTGCCCCACATAGAGGTCGACCAGATGCACTAATTGGTAAAAAAGCAATTGGCTTCAACGTGAAAGATCTCGACGGTAACGACCTATCGCTTCAGAAGTATCGAGGAAATGTGATTTTGCTCGACTTCTGGGCGGTTTGGTGTGGACCATGCGTCGCTGAAATGCCTAACGTGAAGGGGGTTTACGAGAAATATAAGGACGCAAATTTCCAAGTCATCGGCATTAACCTCGATCAGCGTCGGGAGATACTGGTAGGTTACCTACAAAAAGAAGATATTACGTGGCCCCAGTTTTTTGATGGAAATGGCTGGGAAAATCGGGTGGCGAAGATGTATGGTATCAGCGCTATTCCGCAAATGTACCTCATTGATGGCGAAGGTGTAATTCGCAAATCAGATGTACGGGGGCGCACCCTCGAACCGGCGGTTGCTGAACTCGTCCGAGAAAACAACGCGAAATTACAGGGCGGCAAGGCGGTTGGGAAATAGTGTCTAAGAGATCTGTGGATGCTCAGTGAGTCGATGCCCTCAAAATTGTGCACAGAGGAGGCCTCACGAATGAAATCAACGCGAATTTCCATACTAATTGTTTTGGTCCTGTCAGCCGTAATAATCATCTTAGTTCTTTTAACTATAGTTCGACCATCTCTATTCCAAGCCCCCAAGTCAACCGTCAAGTTTGAGGTATTATGAACAGTCTCAGCACTGGTCTTGAGATCACCGTCAATGATATTGCCGGTATCCACTTCGCTCGTGAAAGTCACCGTGACACCGGTTTGCAATGTTTCGGATCTTGTGAGGAGGTACATAGCCCTGAAAATAAACCTTTTCAACTTTCATTGCGTTTGATGAATATGTTGACTAATATTTGGATAATGTGGCATAATGTCCCGTAATACTGGTATAATCATAATAAATACCCATAGCAAAGGAACAATGTGCTACCCAGGGAGAGAACACCATGGAACCGACACTAAACCAAGCCAACATCGTCTTAGCTGCGCCGAATCATAATCCTGATATTGTTTCTAAGGAATGGCTAAAACAGAACGATATCCTCAAAGAAGATCCTATACACTTCTTACCTCGCCCAAACCATTTATTGGTAGAGACCCCAAACTACTCAATAAATCTGGTACAACAACGGATGACAATTGCAACAAGAAACCCTAACCCAAAGATTCTAGATACTTTAGAAACTATCGCAAAACAATATATAAATGCTCTTCCCAATCTGTCATATAGTGCAGTAGGACTTAACTCTAACTGGTTGATTGTACCAACACACCCTGATCTCTTAAAGGAAACCTTTGTAGTAAATCAAGAAAAGATTGACAAAATGTTTCACACCAATACGCGCTACGATATAGGTGGAATGGTACATTATCAATACGATTCTTTTCAGGCTAACCTAGTAATACCCCCAGCAGAAAATGACCAGATTATTGCTGATTTCAACTACCACTCAAACATTACCAACCTTGATCAGGTCAGAGACCGAATCTCCCGTTTTTCTCAAGCGACAGAACATGCACGTGATACTGTAAGAAAATTGTTAGGAGATTAAAATGTTCATACAAACACGCATAGATACACGCTCCGTGGCTCCTGATGAAAACTTCGTCAAGGAGGACGTCAGTCCCATTGGTCATATTCCTACTGGTAACCGACTGTCAGCCTTTAGAGCAATCGTCGATCTTATCAGAAACGATTGGGCTGCTAGAATGGAAGGGGCATATTCTTCTTCCGTTATCTTCACCCATGTTACCGACGCTGACGTAGGCGTACCTTTGTTTCGTAGCGACAACCGTGGATGGGAAACCCCCAATGCGGTCGCGTTGGTTATGGATGGCTCCGGTTTTTCTCACTATGAACAGGCACCTAGCATTGTGAATACCGGGGCTATTGGTATGCCCGACGATATCGCTTTTGCGTTAGCACCGCCCCATATCAGTAGACCAGCTGCTCACACAAGTTTGTCTGCGATCCTTGATACCTGGCTTGAAAATCGTATACAGACAAGGGTTCAAGATGCTATTCAAGGAATCAAGGAATACTACGAAGAACAATTGGCTAATAGGGACTCAGAGATCCAAACACTGTCCAACGAGCTCTCTCAAATAAAAACAGTAAATCAGCATCAAAACCACGAATCTGAACAGATTAAAAGTGCATACAGTGAAGAAATCGCCAAAATACCAGAAGTCGCCAAAATCAGATGTAAACAGCGCAAAAATAGCATAGAGTTCCTGGTTGTCGTTAACCAGATTCGACGTAATCTCTCATACCAGCTATCCCAAATTGAATCCCAATTATGCGATGAGTACACAAATTGGTTCTTTGAGTTTGAACATGTTAGTATTCGTACTTTTTCACGACAGTCTCGGGCTGGATACGCTGACCTTTTCAATCGGGATTGACGATGCCGAGTTGTAAAGAACACATTCAGAAATACAACACAGCCAAATGCGTTCAACTTATTCTACAGCATACAGATTCAAACAAATACGCAGATTGGATTGTTACCACTGCGTTCTATCAAGCATTACACTTAATTGATGCCTTTTTTGCGTTTGATAGCGATTACCATCCGGAGGCGCATAATACAATCTATAACAAAGAAGGTGAACCTACTGCCCTGGGGCGTAATTATTGCGTTAAAAAACATAATGATTTAAGACCAATCCGAGATAATTATTCTACCCTCTTTGAAGCGAGCATTGATGCTCGCTATGAAGAAGAAATCTACAAAGACGATCCTGATGAAGTCAACGCGTTGCTTAATGAAGATTTAGATCCGATAGTTACCCATATAAGACAGTTAATTGGCGAATCCCAATTCCAATCCTAAAACTTTGATGAGCTGACTCCAAAAAGGTCAGCTATTTTTTTGCCTAATCTCGCTCCTATACTGCAACAATTATATGATGTCCGAAAATCAAAATCAGTATGATAAAATCAAAACACCCAATCCTCAGTATTCTGCTTGTCCTGTTCCTGACCTGCGTCCTAATACCCCTGTCACTGGCGCTTAGGCCCCAAGAAGTAGCCGAGACGGTTTTGCCGTCTACGGTGCTTATTACTATGACGAATGCTAGTGGCCAATCTTATATAGGTAGTGGCTTCGTTGTCGGCACTGGACAGATTGCGACTAACCATCACGTCATCAAGGGGATCGCAAGCGGAAAAGTAAAGCTGGTTGGAGACACAACGGAGCATGTGATTGAGTCTGTGTCTATAGTAGACATTAACCGCGACTTGGCAATAGTGAAAGCCTCAAGCCTCACTGCATCGGCACTTACCCTTGGTGATAGTGACACCGTTCAGGCATGGCTTGACATGGCGTACGCTGCAGATGATGGTTCGCTCGCGTTCAAGGCAGGCATTGCCCTTCTGCAACGGTTCTTAGCCGCGATGCATCCGGCAAAGACAGAACTGCTTGCAAATTACCCGAATCCGTTCAACCCGGAGACGTGGATTCCTTATCACCTCGCTCACGCTGCCGATGTCGCAGTCACTATTTATGTACAAAAGGTGCGGTGGTACGCCAATTAGATCTAGGACATCAGCCTGCGGGGTATTACACAGATCGGACAAGGGCAGCCTATTGGAATGGTCGCAATGAGAATGGTGAATTGGTGGCAAGTGGGGTTTATTTCTATCAACTCCGTGTGTCTTCATCCCGATCTATCGGGGTGCGGGATTATTCTGCGTCGCGGCGGATGGTGGTTGTCAAATAGGAGGTTGTCAGGAGGGCGTCGCATCTGATTCCCTGACGTTATACAGGTGGGGCCTCCTGCCTTCTACTAGTATGATTTTACGTTCTCCTCAACCAACGTGAGGATTTGATTTGCCTCAATTCCTTCAAGCCGTTCTCTTAAACCACTGGGCCATTGGATCTCCACTCGATCAATTCGGCTATATTTCCCCAATCCAAAATGCAACCGCATGTCGTTCTGCGATAGGTAGCTTGAGCTACTCCGAACCTCCCGAACCTGTGTCAGGTTTCCGGCAGTTATCTTGACCCGTGCCCCAATCGCGTCCCGATTGCTGCGCGTGCCAATGAGTTTGAGGGTCAACCACCTATTTTGTCCACCCCTATTCTCCAACAGGTCTGGAGAGCCCTTTAGGTTCGTCACCAGCAGATCAAGATCGCCGTCGTTGTCGTAGTCAGCGTACGCGAAGCCACGGCTGACCTTCTCCAAACGCATACCGGAACCTGAATCAACGCCTACCTCGTCGAAGGTGCCATCTTGATTGTTGCGGAACAGCAGATTGGGTTGTGCATAAAACCCGGTTGGGTTGAACGCCTGAACGTTCTCGTCCAGATGTCCATTGGCGATGAACAGATCTTGATAACCGTCGTTGTCGTAGTCGCAGAACCCCACGCCCCACGCCAAGTAGGGCAAACTCATTGTCCCGATTTGTGATGCATAGCTTACATCCGAAAACAGCCCGTTTCCCTCGTTGTGGTAGAGGGTGTTTGTCTGATCCTGAAAGTTCGTAACGACGAGATCTAAACGTCCATCGTTATCGTAATCCCCAAAGTCAGCGCCCATGCCGTTCTCCGCGTCCCCATCTTCGCTGAACCCAACGCCTGCGGTCAGACTGACATCGGTAAAGGTGCCATCGCCGTTGTTGCGATAGAGGAAGTTTCGGTCAGCGTCGTTGGCGACGTAAACATCCATGTCACCATCATCATCATAATCACCCCAAGCGAGGGCAAGCCCGCGTCCTGTCGCCTCAGAAAAACCTGCGGACTCCGTCACATCGGTAAATGTCCCGTCGCCGTTGTTGTGGTAGAGGATATCCAATTCCCCTTCGTAGAGGCGTGGGTCACAATAGACACGCACCCCTTTATTCATGCAGACCTGATCGGATTCGACCTCATACTTCACATAATTCGTTACATATAGGTCTAAAAACCCGTCGTTGTCGTAATCTACGAAGGCGCAGCTCGCTCCCCAGCGTGTATCTCCGGTGCCGGTCCCCCTCGTTATATCGGTGAAGGTGCCATCCCCGTTATTACGGAAAAAGACATTTGCCCCGAAGTTTGTCACGTACAGGTCGGGAAACCCGTCGTTATCGTAATCTCCAACCGCACACCCCATACCGTAGCCTGTATCGGCGACCCCGGCTTCCGTCGCGACATCGGTGAAGGTGCCGTCACCGTTGTTGCGATAGAGCGCATTGCGCGGTGTTTCAGTTCCCTTTGCTTGTTTCTCTGTGAGAGGGGAAAGATTTGTCCCGTTGACGAGGTAGATATCTTGGAACCCGTCGTTGTTGTAGTCCAAGAATGCTGCGCCCCCACCGAGGGGTTCGACAAAATACTTCTGTCCGCTTGCACCGTTGTTATGTCTGAAGTGAATGCCCGCTTCTTTTGTGACTGATGTAAACTGGATTGGAGCTGTGACGGAAGGATTGCTGATGAGAAGCAGTGGGAAACATACAAGGAAAATAGACTTCATGCTTTTTGGAAAATTGGAGAGGTAGGCGGCGATGTGTGTAGGTGTTGTGGAGATAGAGCTACATGACCAATAGACGTGAGGCCAATTGCAGGCACACGCTACTGTACTGTAACTCGCACAAGGGTTACGGCATACGGAGCCCCGATCAATCGGGATTCAGAGCAATATGCCTACTACTATAGGGTTCAGGACTTACGCACTTCGATTGTAGTTGCCCGCCTGTCCCGATTCATCGGGATTAAGAAACGGGCGTTGGAAACGGTATCCAGCGGCGATGAATCGCCGAACTACAGGACTTTAACCGTTTGGCTGCGTAAGTCCTAGGATTAATCGGTTTTCACATAGGTATGTGTCAACGGCTCCCAACCGAGCAGTCGTTTGGCTTTTGACAGATTAATCTCTTGTTGTTCCTCATCGCCGGCGATGAATACGGCGTCAAAGCCGGTATGTTCGACGGAAAGCCCGGCGAGGTAAGCTCGCGCAAGGTCCTCCTCGTCGGTTACCCAGAGATGTCTATGACCGGACTTGGGTTGCCCGCGTTGCTCGATCCACTGCTGGCGGGTCCTGGGACCCGTGATTCGGAGGGCAATGATCGACATGCTGTGTTCACGGCAGAAGTATCGACAGATCCGCTCCCCAAACCCTTTTGTCAAGCCGTACACACCGGGATTATCAAGCGGAACCTCCTCCTCAGATGGGTACCAATTCCGTGTCCGTTCATGGACAGTGAACGTACTCGTGTAAATGCCGTGTGCGATACCTTCTTCCTTTGCCGCGTGCAGCACGATATGAAGCCCCATTGCGTTGACCTGATAGTTGGCGATGACATCGTCAAAATCCGCTGCTGATGAGGAATCACTGGTGGGACGCTGCATGACCATGTAGATGAATGCGTCCATGCCCTTGACCGCCTGCTGAACGGCCTCCGGGTCGGTCACCGAACCTTCGATATATTCGACGCTTGAATCTTTGGGCGGTGAAAGGTCGAGGACCCGAAACTGGTGATGTGATTTCATGTAGGGCAGCGTCATGGTTCCAACGTGCCCCGCGCCTCCGACAATTAACACTTTCATAGCGC
Organism: Candidatus Poribacteria bacterium; assembly: GCA_965220385.1. Classification (GTDB taxonomy): domain Bacteria; phylum Poribacteria; class WGA-4E; order WGA-4E; family PCPOR2b; genus PCPOR2b. Next base: position 6,302,959 of record OZ244825.1, read on the forward strand.
ATTTCCTCCTATTCGTTCACAATCTCGTTGAGTGGGCGAGCGTCGATGAAGAGTTTCGCACCGTGACTGACATCTGGGGTTGTATCCACCCCGCATAACCAGTTCCATGTGCGTTGGCGTCGTGCCATGTCGCGATAGGACTCGACTTCGTTGGCGTAAAGATGCCGCTCTCGGTTGGCGTAAGGCGGTATCTCCTCCGACTCTATCAACCAATCCCGCTTCGGCGGCGAATTTCGGAAGTACGAGAATTTGATCATCCCACGACGTTTCGCATTCAACTTGGGGCCCGCTTTATGCCAGATACCGTAGTGGGTCAGAACGACCGTTCCGGCTGGAACAGTCAACGAGACCTGCCCCAAAATGTCGCCGTAATGGGCGATCGCCTCTCGATCGACCAATCGATGGTGGGAGCCGGGCAGCACCATTGTGGGACCGTCTTCGAGCGTGACATCCTGTGGATAGTAGTAGCATTGCAGATGATTGACGCCGTAACCGTATTCAGAGAGACCGTCGGAGTGCCACGTCTGCCCGGTGTGCGATTCTTCGTATAGGTGATGATGAGCGGTTATGGGCATAAAGAAATTTCGTCCGAGTAGAGAGCGAGCGACACCAGCCACTTCCGGGTGCAAAAGTACTTCGTTCCGAAAATCGGGTGTACAGGCGAATTCGTTGATTCTGCCGGCTGGCAACGTTTCGCATTGACGGTTGAAATCATCAGAGACAACTCCCTCCAAAACTACGGAGCCCCTCGAAACAAAATCCATCACTTGACTGTCATCCATAGTGGGTTGAATATCGATCACTGTTTCCTCCTGTCATAGATCTGAAGTCGATTTTTCCAAGATGAATTCATAACCCAGATAAGTGTTATCAACATCCGAAAATTGGTAGAGCTCTGCTCTCGGAAATTGAACGATCCGCCAACCGTCGTTGACCGCTTCAATAACTGAAGAGTATGGCACATCCTGTGACGGCAGCGTGGGTTCATGCGGCACGGTCGGATCGTACAATGCCCAACTGGCAATCGCTGAACGCATGTTTGTCGATTTTGAATAAAGATACAGCACTAGCTGTCGCGGTTCCGTCAATAGTGCCTCTAACCCTTGAAGGTCGGCTTCTGTGAGGTCTCCTGTTTGAAGTTTTTGGCGACTCTCCTCCAGCCACCCTTTGACTGCATGTTCCATTGCATTTATCCTTACTTTCTAAATCGTTAATCCCAATCAAATATCACTTTGCCGCATCTCGATTCATCGGCGACGCGGAGCGCCTCGACGCCATCATCAACGCGGAAATGGTGCGTCACCGCAGGGGCAAACGTCAATCCCGTTTGGGCACAGTACCGCACAAAATCCTTCAGCCACCCAATGGGGAATACAACGGACCCCATCAGGGTAATGCGACGATAAACCATGTCGCCCGGATTGATGACCTTGTCATCGCTACCGACACCGACAAGGGCGGCTTTTCCTTCACGGCGTAGCGACGGGATGATACTGCTCCGTCCACCGGTGCTGCCGGAGGTTTCGACGACGTAATCCACGCCTTCCGTTCCACTGAAAGCGACCACCGCTTCAACCGGATCTTCTGTTGCGGCATTGACGGTAGCATCGGCACCGCACCGCTTGGCAACCTCGATCCGCTCCTCCATGATATCAACCCCGATAACCCGTGCCCCCATCGACTTCGCAATGCACACGGTGCTCAACCCCACGGGACCCAGACCGTAGACGGCTATTGTTTGTGGCAAATACTGCTCCACACCCAGTCGCCTCAATGCGGCGTACGCTGTCGTTCCGACACAGGCGAAAAATGGACCGTTGATGAAGTCAATCTCATCTGGCATGACCACACAGTTCCGTTCGTTTGCAACGACATACTCGCCAAAAGCGCCGCTGACCACCTTATCGTCCGGACACCATACGAAATCTCCCAGCGAACAGTAGTAGCACTGCCCACACCCTTGATGGTGATGGACGGTTACACGGTCGCCGACCTTGAGGTTGGTCACATTCGGCCCCAGTTTCTCAACAATCCCGGACGATTCGTGTCCTTGTACCCAATCTCTCGGTTCAGCGGGTCGATATACGTGGAGATCGCTGCCACAGATCCCCGATACCTTCATCTGAATCCGAACTTCTCCATTCCCCGGCTCCGGGGTGGGAACCTCTTTGACAGCGCATTGGCGGTTGCCTAAAAAAACAATCCCTTTCATCTTTGTGCCCCTTTCAAGATTAAGTCGAGGTTGAACCGAACCAGTAGGAGTAAAACCGTCCGTTTTGGAGGGCAAAGCGGAGACGGATAGTTTGTCCCGAAAATTGAGCTATATTTCCATCAGTCCATTCAATCCGCGCAGCAGGATAGTCACCGTGGAGTCGGGCGGAGGTCGCGAGCGTTTCTCCATCAGCGGACAGCATTTCGATCCCTAACTCGCCGTTCGGCACATCGACATTGACGAAAAGCAGATCGCCATTCAGTGTAAAAGGCTCCGTACAAATGACCCCAACCTCTTTTCCAGCGTCGAGGGAGATGAACCCGTCGCGCCGCAGCACAGCCAAGCAGACTGCGCCGCTGTCGGGATAGTAATCGTCATAACCGGGTAGGTCGCCGGAGGTGATGAAGGCATACTGCTTGGTGCCTGTGTAATAAAACCATAGTTCGTCACCTCGCACGACAGCGTTTGATGGACCGAGCAACCCTTGCAAATCGTAAGCACCGCCACCTAACGTCGAGGTTTCGATAAACGGTTTGCGTTCACCAACGCGTATCCAGTTTTTCAAATCACGGCTGCAGGTCACCTGAATGTTGTAGAAGCCGGTATAGTCTCCGTACTGCCGGACACACTCCAGGATATACGGCGACAGACGCAGCCTGTCAAAGCCGGGCCAATCGGTGGGGACCTTGCCGGTATGGTGATACATGGACGGCAACCCGATATACAATCCCTCGTACCGAAATACCCCCATATTGTAGATCTGTACACTGTAATGTTCGGGCGTGTTGTATTCCGTCTGCCGGAGGTTGGGATTGGCAAGTCGTGCCGCAATAACATCTTTGCCCATTTCCTGATCCACTTCGTCAGCGTGGAAAACGACTCCATAATCGTCCCAGCTTTCAAAGTCCGTGCTGGTTGCCATGGCGACCGACCTGCCGTAGGGCCCCGAACGCTTCACCGTATGGATGAACAGACCCTCCGCTTCGTTGTAGGAGAAGTTCCCTTCATCTGAACTTTGCACGGCAGGGACATCTAACTTCGTCCAGTTCACACCGTCCGGTGAGACCGCAAAGCCAGCGTTGAGGAGCGCGGCTTTGTATCGCCTGTTCGGATCCGGGTCGTTTGGGTCACGGACCGCCATCGGTCCCCCAATGTTCGGTTCGGATCCCGGCGTCCAGTGAAGGCCATCCGCGCTGATACGGTAACTCTCATCTGTCCCGATAACCCAGAATTTATAGACCTCTTCCTCTGGGTCCCATGCCGGTGTCGCGCGCGTTTGGATCGTCTGGGTCGGATTCGCACTCCGAACCACCGCACCTTTCTTGGTGGGCTGATGCAGCGTCCGGGTGAGGTTTTCGAGGCGTTCAATTCCGACATCGTCGAGGAATAGCTGTCGCTGACCGCACGGGACACTAAAGTCCGTCGTATCGCTCATAGAAGTCTTCTCTCTGTTAAGGGAAGCGCAAAGGTGAATAACCCCACCTACGCTTATGATGACGGTTCGTTAATCGCCTGCATCAACGCGTGGATATAACCGAAACAATATCCGAACCCAACACCGCTGGGATTGTCGCCCGTAATTCCCGGCACATGGTCTGGCATCACCATATACGGGTAGTCAACCTCTTTGAGGGTACGCAACGCTTTGAGCATGTTCACATCGCCTTCGTCTGGAAAGACCTCGACAAAATCGAGGAGACCGCCCTTGATGTTGCGGAAGTGGATGTTAAACAACTTCTTTCGCTCGCCGAAATAGCGGATAACGTCGTAGATCTCCTCACCCGGATTCTCCAGCGATTCCGACATCGTTCCGATACAGAAGTTCAGACCGTGGTAGGGGCTCTCGTGCATTTCGATGAATTTCTTGAAGCCTTCAACCGTGCCCATGACTCTGGCGACGCCCCGATATAACCGATCACCGATACTCGGATCCTGTGGGTGGCAAGCCAATCGTACCTTGTACTCCTCAGCTACAGGGACAACCCGCGAAAGGAAGTAGTCGATTCGCTCCCACATCTCGTCCGCGTCGGCGGGTCCGTCTTCAAAATCGCCCAGCGTCTGGTCAAGTTTGTGGTACTCAAACGACGACAAACTCGCGCCGCCCCGTCCAAACCGTCTTTCCGTGCGTAGATGCCCAAGGATCGTGATATTGTACCGGCCTGCAGGAATTCCCGCCCGCGACATATTGCGGATCAGGTCGCAGATTTGGTCGAGTTCCCGATCTCGCTCTGGGCTAGGACCGAGAAAAACGTGCGGTGCACCTTGGGTCCTCGCAGGTCCTGATGCCAACGGCAAAATCATCATATCAAGCGAAATGTCTAAGGAGGCTAATTTCTCCTTAAACTGCGATAGAGAGTCTGCATCCCAGTCCAGCCAGTTACCGGGCGGGTTGGATGAAACATGATTTACACCTAACTGGGGCAATACCTTGTAAGCGTCCCAGTTATCTCCTGAAATGTTCTGTGTGCCAACGTACATTTTGAACTCCTTTGATTAGTGCGTGAAACGTGATTCGTGAAACGTGAAAACTATCTTAAGGACGTGTCGGGCTGCCATCGGGCAAGCGGGTCTGTGTCCACCACTCAACCTCATCCTGACACGGATATTTCGCCGCCAAATCCTCGTTGATGTCGATGCCCAACCCCGGTTGGTCGCTGGGATACATGTACCCATTACGGACTTCTGGCAGACCGGGGAAAATTTCATACACATGCTCCGGGAAGTTACACCATTCCTGAATCCCGAAGTTTGGTGCCCATAGGTCGAGATGTAGATTTGCGGCGTGTCCAACCGGCGATGTGTCACCGGGACCGTGCCACGCGGTGCGGACACCGTACATGTTGGCGAATGCCGCCACATGACGCGCGGGTGTTATTCCACCCATCTGGCTGACATGCATCCGGATAAAGTCAATCAGGCGACCGGCGATTAACGGTTGCCATTCGCGGGGATTGTTGAACAGTTCACCCATTGCGATCGGGGTACAACACTGCTGGCGCATGTTCTCGAACCATTCCAGGTCCTCTGGGGCAAGTGGATCTTCCAGAAAGAAAAGATTGAACGGTTCCACATCCTTGGCGAACTTGACTGCGTCGATGGGGTGCAGCCGCTCATGAATATCGTGCAACAGTTCAGCCTCATCCCCCACTTCAGATCGGACATGCTCAATCATCCGCAACATATTCTGCGTGTATTCCCGTGGATCGAAGTATGCCCCGTCCGGCGCGCCTTCCGGTTTAACAATTCGACTCGCTTCGCCACCGTAGCCGCCCATCTGAATCCGAATATAGCGGTAGCCGTTTTCCATAAATTGTCGGACGCTATCAGCGACCGCTTCGGGTGAGTTGCCGCCTGCATGTCCGTAGACCGCAGCCGCTTCACGGCATTTTCCGCCCAGAAGCTCGTAGACCGGCATTCCCGCCTGTTTCCCTTTGATGTCCCATAGTGCCTGATCTGCACCAGAAATCGCGTTGCTCAAAACAGGTCCGTTACGCCAATAACTATGCACCATCCCCATCTGCCAGATCTCTTCGATGCGGGATACATCGCGCCCGATCAGGAACGGTTTCAAGTGTTTTTCCATCGCGGTTACAACGGCATTGTATCGCTGGGTAAAGGTCGCACACCCCAAGCCGTACAACCCCGGCTCTGAGGTGATAATTTTGACGATAATCAGCCGTGAACCAGCCGGTTGTGTTGTGATTGTCTGAACATCTTTGATTGTTACTGTAGCCATTTAAGTCCCTTCTCCCCACGTTGGGTGAACGTTACGTCGAGTTTCCCGTACGTGAGGACATAATTTTTTTTCTGTTGCCCTAGTCAGATAGATTTGCTAAAATCCTCTCAACCCTAAACAATAACATTACACCAAGAACAATAACATTATACCAAAGAAAGGAATGAAATATGTTGAGTACCCAATCGCTTCAACTCAAATGTTTCTGTTTTGCGTTTGTTTTTATTGCTGGCTCCGCTATTACTACCGCGGCGATAGCTGATGCACATTCGTCGATGCCGAGTGGAGATGCAAGTATTGTTTCCCCAGATGCCAAATTGGAGTTGTTGTTCAGCGACGCCTTCTTCACAGAGGGAGCTGCTGTTGCGCCGGATGGTAGCGTCTATTTCAGTGACATTACCTTTACGCATGGGTCAGATATGCAGGCGGGCCACATCTGGCGGTATGACCCCAAGACCGGAACAGCTTCCGTGTACCGCTCGCCGAGTGGGATGTCCAACGGTATCAAGTTTGACGCCCAAGGGCGGATGATTGTCGCCGAAGGCGCGGACTTCGGTGGACGTCGAGTCACCCGGACGGACATGACGACAGGTAAAAGTGAGATCATCGCCGGTCTGTATGAGGGACGACCGTTTAATGCGCCCAACGACATCACCATTGACGAAAAGGGGCGAATCTATTTCAGCGACCCTCGCTATCTGGGACATGAGCCGATAGATCAGCCGATTATGGCAGTATACCGTATTGATCCCGATGGCTCAATCCACCGCATTATCACCGATGCCGGGAAACCGAACGGTGTGGCGGTCTCACCCGACCAAAAGTCAATATACGTAGTCAGTAATGATGATGGCATGACCGGGATTGGTCGGGTTCCCGCAGAGACGCCGCTTCATAAGGGACGCATGGCCTTGCTGGCGTACGATTTAGCGGAAGATGGCACTGCCACATTTCGGAAAGTATTGGTTGACTACGCGCCGCAGGATGGACCGGACGGGTTGGTCGTCGACGTAGACGGGAACCTTTATGTCGCCGTACGCGACACCACTCGACCCGGCATCTGTGTCTACTCGCCTGAAGGAGAGGAACTGGCGTATATCCCAACCACGCCGGAACTCCCGACCAATGTTGCGTTTGGTCGTGGGGATGAAAGTAAAACCCTATATGTCACATCGGGGAACAGTCTCTACCAGATCCAGGTAATGAAAGACGGTTACCACCTGCCGACGCAATAGGAATGTAACAGGTCGGGGAGGCTATCTATGCCGGCCCCGACCATCTATCCTATCCAACCCCAAACAGCTTCCCAATCAATCCCCATCCGCTAATTCCTGCGAAAACTATCAGAATCGCTGCCGACACAATTGCGCCTAACAACATCGGCCACCGCGTCCGGTAAGCGGGGGGCAATTTGAAGTTCAGATATAGCGCACCGAGCATCATCAGCGCGATGGATAGGTTCGCCAAGACAAATCCGGCAATCTGTGTGAGGATGTCAAACGGAATGTTGAGCCAAACAATGACAAACGTGGTTATGAAGATATAGACACAGACGTAATGTCGAATTTTATCGTAACTCCACTCCCGATTGGGCCAAATCGCTTGGAAGAATTCCTGCGATACTCGTGCGTAAATTTCAGGCAAGGCTTGCAAGGTTCCCCAGAGTGCTGCGATAATACAGATATAGTAGACCCAGATCAGTGAGCCGTGGATATTACTCCAGACATGGCGTTGTTCGGTGAGTAGGCTCCATCCCTTAAACTCACTTTCAAGCGGATACAGAACGGCGGCGCCGGATAACATGAACGCTCCGGTTACAATGAACAGCACAATTGCCCCCATGCCAACATCCCATCGCAACGGTGCGACAATTTTCCGTAACCGACTGACCTGTTCCGGGTCATCGGGCAGATAATCAATTTTATCGTGTGTGTAAGCGTACCGCTGAATCGTTTCAATGCTCTGGTGACCAGTCATCCCCCAACGGTGGATTCCTACCCAGTTGGCATAGACAATATATCCCATCACCGAACCGCCCACGTAAGCGAATGCTGTTGCCATTGTCAGGAGTGGATTTTGAACGGCATCCTGCGGAGCCCATTCGGGGAACTCGGGCACCTTTCCGAAACTAAGGCTTCCGATAAACGCTTTCCCTAAATCTGGGCGAACCATCACGGTTCCAATGATGGTGCCTACAACGAGAATGGTGCAGATGATGAGTTGCTGTTTCTCTAATTTTTCAAACGAAAGTCGCAAACCGAATGCAAGGGCAAACCCGATGAAGCAGCACGTGATAATGTTTTCATAGGTCACCTCCGACGGACCCGCTGGCAACATACCACTGAGGAAAAAGTGGAACAGATCGCCGCACGGTTTCGCAATCGGCACCCAAGCCAGCGGTGCCCCAATCATTTCCATCAACACAATTGCAATCAGTAACCATCCACGCGGTCCCGGCAGCCGCACAAGCCGATGGCCGATATATTCTCCGCTGACCGCTGTGTAGCGTCCGAGCAGGTAGGTGACGAAAACCCCTTTAACGACGCAGCTTAGGAGCACAAGCCATAACAGACCATACTTTGCCCACGCACCCGCTCTGACGACAACAATCGTTTCGCCGGCACCGATGCTGACCGATGCCACGATCGCGGCAGGACCAAAAACGGCGAACAACCCGAACACTTTGTTCATCGACCACGGCTGGGAGAACACGCCGCTGACAGGGGGTACTGCAACTTTGCCGATATTTTCTTCGGTATCCTGAACCGTTTCTCTATTGTCCATGTCCTTCCTTTCATGTCAAAGACAACTTCCCCATCGCCTTCTTTCATGATGTGGAGGAAGTTTGCCTTTGGGAATTAGAAAAAAATGCTGTCGGCTATATTAGCATACATTCGGAGCCGTGTCTATCTAAAAAAGAATGCCCTTAACTGCGTTTGCAGGGACGAGTTTTGGTGTCGATTTTGGGTGTAACTTGTGATAGAATAACTCCGAAATAACATTTCGGGGTGGCCTAAACAGATGTACAGTACATATCAAAGCACGAGAATTACTAAAATAACCTGAGTTGCTAGTTGCTGAACCTGCTCGGCTTGGATAGGCATATCCAAGTCTCGGACTCTCCCCGATAAATCCCCGATAAATCGGGACAGGCGGGACTCCGACAAGCCCCCGATGAATCGGGACTAAGAAGCGGGAGCAGGTCCCGATTCTCGGGATTCACGGAACGGAGCCATCTTTGCGCGTGTGCAGTGGATTTGTCAATCCACTGTGAGCAGTGAGGCACTCGATTTCGTTTTCATGCTTCCGCTTTGCGACATTTCACATCACTAGCAACTTGCGTTAGAATAGGAGAGAATTTATGAGTTGTCCTACTTATGAATTGATCGGTGTGCGACCACTGATCAATTGTCGTGGTACTTATACAATTATAAGCGGTTCAGTTATTCTGCCAGAAGTCCGCGAAGCGATGGTCCTCGCTTCACAACGCTATGTCAATATCGACGAACTGATGGAACGTGTCGGAGCACGGATTGCTGAGTTGATGGAGTGCGATTGGGGATTGGTCACCGATGGTTGTGCGGCAGCGCTATGTCAAGTGACAGCGGCTTGTGTGGCTGGGAGCGATCCCGAAAAGATGATCCGTCTCCCCGATACGTCTGGAATGAAAAACGAGGTTATCGTCCAAACTTGTCATCGGAATGTCTACGACCATGCAATCCGTATGGTTGGCGTCAAGATGATTGAAGTTGACACGAAAGCTGAACTCAAAGCTGCTATCAGCGATCAGACCGCGATGCTCTTTGTTTTCGGAGATGCTGAAGAACGGGGTCAAATTTCGACGAAGGAGATGGCCGAAATTGGGCATGCACACGGCGTTCCAACATTCGTTGACGCGGCAGCAGAACGCCCCGATGCGCCCAACTGGTATCTTGAGCAGGGTGCCGATGCCGTTGCCTATAGCGGCGGTAAATGTATGCGAGGACCTCAAGCCTCTGGCTTGGTTTTAGGACGCAAGGATCTACTCCAGGCAGCTTTTCTTAATGGTGCGCCCCATCACGCCCTTGCCCGTCCAATGAAGGCAGGTAAAGAGGAGATTATGGGACTCTTGGCAGCGGTAGAGCAGTGGGTTGCAAGAGACCACAAAGCGGAATGGAAAGAGTGGGAGCGACGGTTGGGGGTTATCACGGAGGCTGTGAAGGATATTGATACTGTGACCACTTCAATCCGTACACCGAGTCGATCCAATGTCGCGCCGGTGCTGGAGATTAACTGGGATGCTGAGGCGGTTGGCTTGAACGGTACAGAGGTCGGGGATCAGCTGTCAGCGGGCGACCCGCGCATTGAGCTCCACAACAATGAGGGCGGTGTTTCCATCATGCCCTACATGATGGAGGACGGTGAGGACCCGATTGTTGCAGCGCGGATCCGTGAAGTGCTTAATTCGTCACAGCAATAAGGAGGGGGACTATGTATGATTTGAATGGTGAGTGGGATGTACAGATTCGATTCCTCTGTGGGCAGGCACAGCACAATCTCCGATTCGAGCAGGATGGTGGGGTGCTAAGCGGAACTTACCGCTCTCAGTACGATGCAGAACCGTTACACGGAACTGTGCGGGGAAATGTAGTACAACTGCAAACAAACGTTCGGTTTGACGGTCAGAATGTGGCGTATCGCTTTGAAGGTGTCATCAACGGGGATGAAATTCAGGGGAGCCTCGACTTGGGTGAGTATTGGCAGGCTTCATGGAAAGCTAAGAGGCGGTAGTAATTGTAACCGCAATACATTCAACGGGCGAGGTTGCTATGAGCGAACATCCACAACGTTTCATCTGGTTCTGTAGCACAGAACAGGTTGCCGAACACCCTGATTCATTGAAGAAACTCAGGGATGAGATCGGGCTTACTACCATTATGCCGGAAAGTTCGGTGTGTCACACATCGGGGTTCCGTGCGTCGGACGAGATTGTCCAACGGGGACCGTTTGAAGATTGGCGCTCCCGCGAGGCGTTATGGCCGAAGGCAAAAGACGGCATCTACCCACCGGTGGCAGGCACAGTGGGCGGTTTTGATGATACGCCGTTGTTGCGTGTCATTGAGGCGTGTCGTGAGGTGGGCATTGAGATTTGGGGACACCTCGGCTTATGGAGCTACGGGGGTGATGTTTATCCGGAATACGCTATGCAGGACATCTTCGGTAAGCCGCTCGATATGCGCTACAAACAGTGGGGGATCGGCCTGTGCCCAAGCCGCAAGCGGATTAATGAGTGGACTCGCGATTGTCTGGTGGACGTAATCAGGCGGTATGATATAGATGGGTTTGACCTAGACCATGCGCGCTATCCTGCGCCAGCCAATCTATCGGGACTTTTCGCGTGTGCCTGCGAGTCATGTCAAGACGAAGCCCTCCGACTCGGCTATGATTTCCACTCAATGAAAGAAGGACTATTCCAACTTCATCGCGCTTTGAACCATCTGACACCGGAGCGGTTGCTCACGGGTTTGGAAGTCAATCTGAATTTCTGGGATTTTCTCTCCTATCTTGGCGACAATTACGCGGTGCTGGAGTGGCTAAAATTCCGTGCGGTCATTTTAGCGGAGCGGATGCGTGAGTTTCGAGACGCAGTTCAGCGCGCCGCCGGACCAGAGAAGGTGTTCGGTAGCGATGTATTTCCTCCCTCTATCGCGCTCTTGGGCGGACATCTCTACGCCGAATGGGAAGCTGCGACGGATTATCTCACCGGCGGAAGTTCGTTTGGCGGCGTCGTTGGATGGGCGACAACGGTGACCAACCTAGCAACTGAGTGGGCATCGGGGTTATGTCAAATTGTGCCCGGCTTGCACGAGGGGATAGCACTCCAAACGATTTATCAGATGTTTGGGTATGGCGATCTCGCACTACCGCTTTCAATAGCGGGGATTCAGGAGGAATCTCTGCCTCTATCGGAGATGTACCGCCGCGAGGTGACAAAACTGAAGGGACTGACCAGTGGTAAGATACCGCTCTATCCACCGGTGTCTGCTTCTGGGGATCCAGAGTTGGTGCGGCAGCTCTGCACCGCTGTTGTCGACCATGAATGCGATGGTGCCCTGTTTACGCTGAATCCGGAAGGGGACGAGAACCTCAAGGTAATTCGGGAGGTCTTCAACCGATAACGTGCCTCACTGACAGAAAGCAGTATTGCCTCCGGTTTCCATGCCTAAACTTTTGGGGAGTCAAGTCAATGAACGAAACAGATCAGAACCTCTGGACAGATTCGCGTTGTACCACCTTTTCAGCCGACAGGTTCGGACCGTTTATTAAACTCGCTGACGGAAGGATCTTGACGATCGAAGATAATGCGGCCGTTATCAGCTCGGACGAAGGCGAGACTTGGTCCGCACCGCGTCCGATATATGACGGGGCAGGCCCCGGCAAGCCGAGTAGCAGTGGGGTGATGGTTCGAACAGACGCGGGTGTTATTGTTTTCGTCTACATGGATATGGACGGTTTCAAGTGGGCTTGGGACGACGACCTTCACCAAGCTGTCGAAGATGTTAGTCTCAATGTGTGGGCGATTCGCAGTGAGGACGAGGGATTAACCTGGTCCGGACGACAGCAGATCTTCGAGGGTTACTGCGGGGCACTGATCCACATGATTCAGACCTCCACAGGTGAAATTGTTGTGCCGATTCAGCGGTTGTTGCGCGATCCAGACCGACACGGCATTTGCGTCTATGTCTCTGCCGATAACGGCGAGACTTGGCGACACAGCAATATCATTGATCTCGGTGGACATGGTCACCACGACGGTGCAATGGAGCCGACGCTGGTCGAACTGTCTGATGGCCGATTGTGGTTACTGATACGCACAAATCTCGGGAAATTTTGGTCGGCATATTCGTCGGACAAAGGTTTGTCGTGGCGCGTGTTGGAACCGACCGATATCGACGCGAGCAGCGCACCGGCGGCGATGGTTCGTCTAGCCAGCGGTCGATTGGCGTTGGTGTGGAACCGCTTTTATCCTGAAGGCACGACAAGCTATCCGCTCCGCGGCGGTGATAACAACTTGTCCTCGGTAGCGACAAGTTGGCATCGCGAAGAGGTGTCGATCGCGTTTTCGGATGATGACGGTGAGACTTGGTCTGAGCCGGTCGTTATCCTACGCATGAAGGACAGAGGTCCATCGTATCCGCATATTTTTGAACCCAACCCCGGCGAACTTTGGGTGACGACGCAGTTCAGGGATAAAACTGCCATGCGCTTGCAGGAATCTGATTTTGTGTAATGTTGCGCTATTATAGATTGAAACAAGGTTGGGGCTGACAGGCCCCAGTCAAATCCCTTTAGCTGAGGTAAGAGTTGATGAACAGAAATAGCACCGATGAACCGACGCGCATCGCCGATGTGATCGGCGGGCACATCCATCCGGCAATCTGTGTCACGCAGAGTGGGACGCTGCTTGCCGTCTACAATAAAGAGGGCGGCGGCGGGAAAGAACTTCTGTTAAGCCGCTCTAACGACGACGGTGTGACGTGGAGCGGTTCAGCACCCATCCCCGCAATCCGTAACTGCTCAATCTATCCCGGATCGCTAGCGACTTTGAGCGATGGGAGGATTCTGCTGAATTGGTCCTGTTATCACAAAACGGAGGACCGGCTCTGGCGGGTGCCCCAGTTTTCGATCAGCCCCGACGAGGGCGAAACATGGTCCGAATCGCGGGATTATCCCATCACCGACCATACGAACTACACCTGTATGCGCCATGCCCCGGTCGAATGGTCAACCGATGCGTGGGTGTGCCCGTTCTATGATAGGACCGTGCTATATGATATGGGAGCAGACCGGATAACCTCCTTTGGAGATGGACGTAATCACGGCATGGTGCCGATTGTGCGTACAGCCACAGGCACGCTGATCAGCGGTGCGCCGCAGACGGTTGCTCCCGTGCCCGTTGGTGTGCCGGGAAATATGGTCAGAGGACTTCGTTCAACGGATGATGGGAACAGGTGGCACGCGTTGAATGTCTTTCCGCACTTTGGTGTTGCCGGATATGACCTGACCGTGTTGACGAACGGCTGGATCGCCTTAACCTACATCGTCTACGGCGTTGGCGTTGATGGCGAGTTTAGCTACGAACTGGTCATATCCCGTGATGATGGAGCAACGTGGGACTTCGATAACGCGATTGAAGTCCACAATCCGGGCAGACGTATCATGGGACGGGGGTGGCCCCGCACGGTACAGATTGACGCTGAGACCCTTGGCACCCTTTTTTACGACCTTGATCAAGACCAGCCCGGCGGCCCGGGAGTGTTCTTTGTTCGGATACCGTTGACACGATTGGGTGGCTGAGGCACAATGTTCAAACCTCGGAAGATTTTTCATGTCTACTAACCACTCTTGGACGCGGTTCATCTTCATCTTAGTCGATGGCTCACCCTATCAAGTCTTTAACGATTTAGTCCAAGATGGCACCCTCCCAAACATCAAGCAGTATGTGATAGATCGTGGCGTGCTCAAAAAGGCCGTTACCGCATTTCCATCGACAACGGGTCCTGCCTTCATCCCATTTTTTACGGGGCGTTTTCCGGGACCGGCGAATATTCCGGGTATCCGCTGGCTATCTAAAAAGGAGTTCCAAAACCCGCACCGATTCCGCAGTCCTGCGATATGCAGTTACATGGGACGGGAGGCGCTCTCTTTTCCTGCACATCTACCGGACAGTCCAACCCTGTTCGATCTCTTTTCACCTGTGAATAATATCTACAATCTATTGACGCGCGGTTGCCCCCCGTCCGGCAATTTAACCCGTTGGGTCAAACCGCTGGCATACACCTACGCCCATTTTTCTGAGAGGTGGAAGTTTGTGAATGCCATCGCCTCCCGGAAGTTAATGAAGGCTGTCAAAGGGAACGCTGAGTTCGTGATGTGTCTCTTCCCCGGAGTAGACACCTTTTCGCATCTGTCGCACACACGATCGCCCGATGTTCTTGACACCTATCGAGAGGTTGATAGAACCGTCGGTGAAGTCTGCCGGATCTTGCAGGAATCGAAAGAATTCGACAATACCCTGATCATGATAACAAGCGATCACGGCATGAGCAACACGCACACGCATATTGACCTTCCGCGTCATTTGGATAGCCTGGGTTGGCGGTGCCTCCACTACCCGCTGCTCTGGCGACGACACGCTCGATCCGCCAGCATGGTTTCAGGGAACGGGATGGCACACCTCTATTTTAAGGGAGGGGAAGGTGATAAAGGAAAATCCGCGTCTAAGCATCAGAAAGGTTGGGGTGCGCGCCTCTCTTTTGAAAAACTCAGTCGGATGGGGATCGTCGAGCCGCTGCTGGAAATTGAGGGACTGGCTTTTGTTGCGGGTCAGAGCGAGGAGGGAGCTATCGTCGTACAGGACAGAAACGGAATTGGGAAAATCACCTGCGAAGCCGAAACTTTTTCATATCAGTTTCATGGGGCAGATCCGTTGGGGTACGGCACCTTCTATCAAGACCTGTCTTCCCGTGATGCGCTCATTCAGACCTACGATTCCGAGTATCCGGATGGGCTGGTTCAGCTCTGGCAAATTTTTCAAGGGAACAGAACGGGCGATCTGGTTTTAAGTGCCGACCCCGGCTACGACTTACGCGCCCGTTACGAATACCCCGAACACCACGCGACCCACGGTGCGCTCAATGCCGAGCAGATGTTCGTGCCGCTTGCAATCAATCTGCCCATCGAAACCGAGTTTATCCGTACTGTTGACCTGTTTCCGACCATTCTAAGTCAGTTTGAACGATCCGTGGATCCGGCTCAAATTGATGGACGAGTTTTTCGCTAAACTAACTCTTCATTGTACGCAAACAGTGCTGGTGTGCCGCCGGTATGCAGGAAAATTACTGTTTCCTCGGAGGAGATACGCCCCGTTTGGATGTGGTCAATCAAGCCTGAAAGTGCTTTGCTTGTGTAGGAGGGGTCGAGGAAGATTCCTTCTGTCTGCGCCATAAGTTTCAAGGCATCGACACATTCGGGGGTCAGGCTGCCGTAATCCTCTCCAACATAATCGGCGGAGTTCCGCACATCGTCATCGGTGATATCGACATCAAGCCCCAAAATCGCCGCCGCATCGTTTGCAGCGATTCGGATGCGTTCTATTCGATCGGGCCAACCAATCGGTGCAATTCCGAAAGGTTTCAATTTCATTCCCAACGCCTTTGTTCCGAGAATCAATCCGCCCTGCGTTCCGCCCGCCGAAGCCGCGTAGATCCAATCCGCATCAATTCCCATCGCCTCCTGTTGTTCGTGGATTTCGGCGATACACCACGAAAAGGCGACGGCAGCGAGTGCCGTTGATCTGGGCGCGGCGAGGACGTGAGGTTTAAGGCCCTTCTCCTTCAATTCATCGGCGAGGGCATATTTGATTGCGTCGAGTTCGGCTCCCATAGATGCATCAACAAATTCCACATCCGCACCAGCCAAATCGTCTAACAGTACGTTTCCTTGTCTCACGCTTTTGCTGTCGCGGGAGAGCCGAAGGTAGCATTTCAGTCCCAACTTCGCCGAAGCAGCGGCCGCTTGCCGACAATGGTTCGATTGTGAGGCAGCACCTTGAATGATAGTGTCCGCGCCCTGATGTACGCCGTCGCCGATCGTGAAGGTCAATTGACGCACCTTGTTCCCGCCAAACGCAAGCCCTGAACAATCCTCACGCTTAATCAGGATACGGGGACCGCCCAACGCCTCTGACAAGCGTGGACATTCTTCCAAGGGGGTTGGGAAATGTCCGAGATCGACCTGTGGGAGTTGGTCTATTTTCTTACAAAGTTGTTCTCTTGTAACGACAGCATTTGGTGAACTCATGAATTCTCCTTTTCACCCAGCAGTTCTTTCAGTAGATTGGTCAACTCTTCATTCTCCGATGATAACTCAAATACGCGTTTTATTTTATCTTCACGGCTAGTCTCGTCCCCACTTTCTGGTTCCCAGACAACCTCAAATTGCCGGGGGTTGAGACGATCATAGTTGACTTTGACGATGGTAAGGGGATAGTTATCCGGCACCAGTATAATCCAGTCGACAGTCTCGCCCCGATCCGAATATTGCCGATCCGTTGTCAGCCGCCGGTCGTTGTGGGGTACTTCCCGCTTGATCCACTGTTTGCGCCCAAACGAATCGGTCTCATAATATCCCACTTCCAGCCAACTGCGCCCCGCCCCGTTGGGTTTGGTTGTAACATTAATCTGTGGCATGGTTGCTTTCCCCTTCCTGCTCAGTTCCTTCTGATTTGAACGGATGCCCCCTGTTCGTGGCTATCGGCGATCGCTTGACAGATCCGCATCACCTCACAAGCATCATCGAGGCTCGCACGGGGTTGCCTCCGAGTGAGGATTGACTGGGCGAAATGCTCCATCTCTTCAAGGTACCCGGGGCGTCCGTAGCCGCGATAGTGCGTGCCCTGATTCCATTCCTGCGTTGGGAAATCCCGATAACCGCCGACACCCCGCCACGCATCTGGTTTGACATATTGAACCTGCTGCATATTGTGCACGTGAACTGAATGCCCACCGTCGCCGGCGGCCATTATTGATGTCTCTAACGCTGGAGACCCTGCAACCATGTTCAGTGTGCCGACGGCACCGTTATCAAACTGTAGGGAGACCGCAAACGCCATTCTGCCCTCCGCACCAAAATTTTCAAAGGCGCGTAGCCTCGTTACGTCACCCATTAGATATCGCATGCAATCTACGATATGAACGCCCTGATCCAACAGATATGCCCACTCCAACGTCTCGTGTGCACCCCTTGGGCTCGGTGCCAAGTAGCGTCCCTCAAACAGGAGGGGCTCTCCAAATGCTGCTTGCGTGACGATTCGTCTTGCCATTCGATGTGCTGGCGCATGGCGCCACATCGTCGCGACCATTCCGAATTTTCCCGTTCTCGTCGAAGTTTCGGAGAGCCGTTTGGCATCTTCTACATTGATTGCAGGTGGTTTTTCGATGAACACGTGCTTTCCGAGTTCCATACAAGCAATCGCCATGTCGGTATGCATGGTTTTGGGATGTCCAACAATTGCAACGACATCCAGATCTTCTGTCTCAATCATCGTCCGATAATCTGTGTACCACTGCTTGGCGCCGAAGCGTTGGGCACTGCTCTCAGCTTTCGCAGCGGATATATCGCATGTTGCGACGAAATCAATTTCGGGAACCAATCGAATACACGGTTGCAGATTCCGGGTCGCATGCGCACCACAACCGATAAAACCCAATTTAATCTGTGCCATGACAATCCACCTATATCTTCAAGTGCCTTTCCTCTCGGTCATTCCACAGTGTAGTCCAACGCCGTTTTCGCTCCATCGTTTGCCGCGGATTTTGCTGCTGCTTCGATAAAGGCAACAATTTCTATACTTTCAGAGATGTCGATTGGTGGTTTTCCGGTCTCGAACATCTGAACGATCTGTTTGAGAAGCTCACGGTAGATGTAGCTTGCATTTATCGAGGTCCGCACAATAGAATTTTCACAATATGCGGTGAATCCGTATCCCGGTGTTCCCTTTCGGATGCCGCGCATCGTCCCAATCCGTCCATCTTTCCAACACCCGGTTACGACGTCCACATCGTCGTTTGAGGCGGACCAAACTGCTTCGCACCCAGGTCCCATCAACGCGTATAGGGTTTCCACGCCGTGCAGACCGTAGTGGAACAGCCCTGGATTGCGTGGGTGCAGCGGTGCTGGCGAGCTAACCTCTGCTCCGAGAATCTTTCCGGTCTCGTTCTCTTTGCCCTTCATCTCGACAACTTCTAAGCCGTAACGCAACGAGGAACATGTGAAAATTGGGACACCATTTGATTGAGCGAGCGCTGCCAATTCCTTTGCTTGCGCCAAGTCGCAGGTCAGGGGTTTATCCACGAATGCGGGCAAACCTGCTTCCAGAAATGGCACCGCCCGTTCATAGTGGAAACTGCCCTCAACCGACTCGATGAGCACGGCATCAATCTGCCCAATCATCTCCTCCGGTGTGTCTACCAACGGCACGCCGTATTCCTGCATCTGCTTCGTATAGCCGGGGATGCGTTCAGGGGATAGTAGCGATTCCCCCGGACAACCAACAACAACCTTTGCTCCATCTACCCACTGCTCTTGGTCTATATCAATATGGTTGAGTCGTTTCGTAAATTCAACTACATGGGACGTATCAAAATCAACAATTCCGAGCCGGATCATCTATTCCTCCAAGCCGCACTTTTAATTTTTTGGCGACTGATGTTAATTTTCTCAAAAGAAATTTTATGGACAATCATAACAGTCAGTTACCCCGCCCTAAAGGGCGAGGCTTGTTTGAAACAGCCGCCCCACAGGTCTTACAAGGTTCTGCGCTTCTATCCCTTTCGGGGGGTTCGGGGGTGTTGGTTACCACCGCACCTCCACGCAAGGCTACAGTAGCCTTTTTGATGTTTATGGCAGCATTGTGGTCACGGTCAATTACCAGTCCACAATGGGGGCAATCGTGAGTCCGTACCGACAACGATTTAGGAACAATTGAATCACACCCGGAACATTTCTGACTCGTGTGCTTGGGATTCACTTTCGTCAACGTCAAGCCAGCGTTTGCAGCTTTGCTTTGAAGTATCAATCGAAAGCGCCCCCAACCCGCATCGGATATGCTCTTGGATAGGTAGTGATTCTGTACCATGTTCTTAATCTTCAAGTTCTCAACAGCGACTTCCTCACCTTGTGAGAAAAGCCAATGGGCTGTCTTGTAGTGGAAGTCTCGTCGTTGATTGGCAATATGTTCGTGTATCTTAGCGACATGCTCTCGTTGTCTTTTGTATCGGCGGCTCCCTTTTCTCCGACGGGACAGTATCCGTTGGGCTACCCCAAGTTTGTTCTCAGATTCACGGAAGTGGCGAGGATTTGGAACTTTCTCTCCATCGGAAGTGGTCAAAAACGATTCGAGTCCAACATCAACACCGATTGTTGTTTGAATCGGAACCTCAACCGGGTCTGGAATTTCAACGACTATTGACACATACCAACCGCTTGCTTTGCGATGAATGGTCAGATTTTTAATCTTCCCATCAGGGAGGGGACGGTGATAGCGGATAGCAATATGCCCGATTTTCGGCACAACTATTCGTGCCATCCGCTTGCGGATAGTGCGTATCAGTTGCTTTGATAGGTGGCTAACAGTCATCGACCGATACCGACCTGCCCCCTTGAAGCGTGGGAACCCTGGTTCATCACCCGTCTTAACACGGCGGAAAAAGGCTTGATACGCTTTATCCAAACGGCGCAGGGTATCTTGCAAGACATCGCTGTGGAGTGAAGCAAACTGAGCCGATTCTTGTCTCAACTCTGGCAACGCATTTGCCTGAGTCACCCAGGAAATGGATTCACCTGTTTCTTGGTATGCCTCCTTACGCCATGCAAGGGCTTGATTGTAGAGGTTGCGTAACACTTCAACCATACGGTGAGGGTTTGCGCTTGCTTAAATGTGGGATAGGCTCTGTATTCAAACGTCTTTTTCATTGGGGTTTTGGTTTTCTGGCTTTCGATTTCCGGTGCTAACCGATGTAGGCGACACCGCCGTGCGACGGTGTAGAACTCCCCTACGAAAGCTATAAGGATTATAACATATTCATGGTATCTTTTCAAAAAAGAGCGTAGTTTCCTCTCCGCTCTAAAGAACGGGGTTTCCACTGCGAAGATTTTGATGAATTTTCGCTGATTTTTTGGCGATTTGTCAAGATGTTTTTTCTATACACAAGGCACTATTACTATGATACAATGTCGAAAATCGGTTAGCGTTATCAAATTAGTCGGTGTTGGGACGTGTTATGTTCATTTTTCTTTGGGATGTGTTGTTCCCCCTCACCCTTTGGCTTTCCAATTCACCATGAAATCGATATTGACGAAACAGGTCATACGTTGGCGTGACGCCCATCCTGCCCCGACTGAAGATTCCCTCGTGGTCGAGGAACCGCTCGAAATTCGGGTGGGTGATCAGAGCTTGGCGGTCGTGATGCGAACACCGGGACACGACTTCGATCTCGCTGTGGGATTTCTCTACACGGAAGGACTGATAACGTCGTCCGATGACATTGGGGCAATCGCGTACTGCGAGGATGTCGAGGAAACCGCCCGGCAAAATATCATTAATGTCCATCTGACGAACGGGCAGGTTCTGGAAGAACAGGAGGGATGGCAGCGGAACTTTCACGCGAATGCCAGTTGTGGGTTGTGTGGAAAAATGACCATCGAATCGGTTAAGCAGGACATCCCACCGATAACATCCGAAATTCAGATAGATCCGGACGTTTTTTATCAGCTCAACGATAGGCTGCGATCGGCGCAAGCTGTTTTTGAAGCGACCGGCGGTCTACACGCCGCCGGGTTATTTGACGAGCAAGGTGAATTGCAAATCGTACGTGAGGATGTCGGGCGACACAATGCAGTTGACAAAGTGATTGGACAGGCGCTACTGATTGAGCAACTTCCTCTGGATCGACATATCTTGATGGTGAGTGGTCGCGCCAGTTTCGAGATTATTCAGAAAGCGCTATTTGCGCGTATTCCAGTGATTGTAGCGGTCTCTGCGGCATCAACTCTTGCCGTCGAAATGGCGCAAGAGGGTAAAGTCACGTTGATTGGGTTTATGCGTGGCAAAGGCATGACTGTCTACAGTCATCCGGACAGGATTGCTGAACTCCCGTAGAATGGCAATAAAGTTGTAATCAGGTCTGGAGCAGAGATGAGTTTATTCAGGAAGTTCGGATCGTAGCCGAATCTAATTCCCAACCGTCTCATGCATTCGGCTACGTTCAATGTATGAAGGGAAGGAGGAATTTTTCAATGGAAATGATTTTAGGCGCAACCCAATCACTGGTGAATTTTCTGTTTTTAATCGTCGTACTGGGTACGGCAGGATTGTCATGGTGGTTATCTGTCAAGTATCGTGAACGGTATGCGGAGTTCCCGTGGAATAAGGCAGCCATTATCCTTGCGATTGAGGTTTTAGCTTGGATTGCATTCAACATCTTTTGGGGTTGGGTGATAAATAACTGGTGGATTGCCATTGTTCTCGTTGTTATTATTATTATTGTGCTAAAAAAGCGGAAACGCGAATAGACAAGAAATGGAGTAGATCCGATGGGTAGAGTCAATCGTGCTATTGAACTGCTTGAGGGGAGACATACCCTCATTTACGGTGGAAGCGGAGATCTATCATACGAGGGCGGCGTTAACGCCTGTCATACGGATAACGATTTCCTCCTGCTCGAACAGGAGCATGTCCCGCTAAACATAACGGGAGTGCGAGAATTTATGAGGGGGTTGGCAGCAGCTGGACCAACGAAGAGTGGGCACCCGACGCCGACCGTATTGGTGACGCTGCCCATGCAGGGCACCGACGAGCATGTGGTACGAGCGAACGCTTGGATGGTGACACACTACCTTGACTGTGGTGTTCACGGTTTTGTGCTCTGCCATGCGGAGACTCCGGGTGCGGTGAAGGCTTTGATCGAGTCCATGCGATTTCCCTTCAACGACATCGGCGTAGGAGATGGGTTAGATGTGGGACGCCGGGGTGCCGGCGGCGGTCCAGGCAATATATGGGGATTGGATCATCCAGAATATCTGCGGAAAGCAGATGTCTGGCCCATCAATCCGGAGGGCGAGTTGATGGTAGGCTTGAAAATCGAGAACCGCCGCGCTCTTGAAAATTGTGAAGCGACCTGTAAAGTGCCGGGGCTCACTTATGTCGAGTGGGGACCCGGTGACATGGGGTATTCGTTCGGTGACCCGGACGCGCATGATCCGCCATATAGTCCTGAAATGGCTGCGGCGCGGGCACGAGTGAATGCTGCCCGTAAAGCGGCGGGCATCGACTTCTGCGATTCGATTAACGTTGATAACTACAAGGAACAGATCGACAACGACATCTTGATCTGCGGGGGCGGTCCCGAAATCGCATCGCTATGCCGAGAGTACACCAAGCGAACCATGCCGGCGTAGCATCATTTCATGAATAACCGCTGGTTTGACCTGATAAGGAAGGAATTTAATCTGAGGTTATGGCAACCAAAATACTAACAATGAACATGGATGACGCAGCCGCCGAGCGGATCCGTGCCGTGTCCGATCAAGTTGAACTTATAGTCGCTGGCTCTGAGGAGAAATTTGAGGAGGAACTTCCCACCGCAGATATCCTGATTGGTGATGTGCGACCGAAATATTTCCCAAAGGCGAAGCGGGTACGTTGGATGGCGTACTATTCCGCAGGGATTGACTTCCTGATGAGTCCGGAGATTGAGAAGAGTGATGTCATTATCACAACCGCGAAGGGCTTTGTTGGGATACACTTAGCAGAGCACGCATTCGCGCTTATCTTGGGTCTCACGCGGGATGTCGCACTGGTAACTCGCAACGCCAGTTGGAGCAACAACCGTCTGATGGCGCGGGAACTAATCGATAGCACCATGGGGATCATCGGACTGGGCGGTGCTGGGCGCGAGACAGCTAAACGCGCACACGCTTTTGGCATGAAGGTGATTGCCGTAGATCCAACACCGGTAACAGTTCCCGACTATGTAGAAGCGTGTTGGGGATTGGACCGTTTCCATGATCTGCTGGAGGTTTCCGACGTTGTTGTACTTTGCGCTCCGCTCACACCGGAAACGGAAGAGATGTTCGATCGGGAGGCATTCCGCCACATGAAATCCGACGCTTTACTGATCAATGTCAGCCGTGGCAAGATTGTCAACGAGGAGGCACTGGTGGAGGCGTTGGAGCAGGGGATTATCGGCGGTGCGGGTTTGGATGTACTGCCGGTGGAGCCGGTGGCGGATGATCATCCGCTGTGGAAGATGGACAATGTGATTATTACGCCTCATATGGCTGGCAATTCTCCGATGCGGAGTCCTCGGTGGATGGATACATTCTGTGAGAATCTGAAACGGTTTGAGATGGGCGATGACGATCTGCTTAGCCGTTTCGATCAGACCAGAGGATATTAACTGCTAACCCTGTTCGCAGTGGATTGATTTATAGTAGATTTTAGAATTAATGAGACACTCCTAACCGAACCGCATTGCCCCAGGTCCGGTGGGTGCGTTTTCTAACCGCACCGCACTCAATCTAACCCGGTAGGCGCTGTTTCCAACTGCGCCTATGCAACGCCTACCATACACGGGGAGCGAAAGCGTTTATCTGTTTTTAGGATTTACTATAATTACCTAAGTTGCGAGTTTATAGAACACGTTGCAAACCGAACGAATGCAAGCTACATTGAACCACTTACTGCTCGCAGTGGATTGACAAATCCACTGCCTACGCACAAAGATGGCTTGGATATGTCTATCCAAGCCGAGCGGGTGTGACAATTAGCAATTTGCGTTATAATTATTAGGTTGCGAGAGTGCTAGCAGACAATCATCGCCCAGCGGCTCAATCGGCGTGAAGTCACGGTGGGCAATCCATTCCGGTCGCTTGAATTGGCGGATGTGGTTATCCACATGGCAGAGGCTAAGATAGACAATCACTCGGTCCCATGGGCTGATGTTGGGTGCTGAGGCGTGCACCATATTTGAATGGAACATCAGGACGGCCCCCGGTTCCCCTTTGGGCGCGACGATACCGCCTTCATTTGCTAACTCTCTAATTCTTTCCTTGTCGAGTGTCCACAGCGGATAAGATGTCGTTGCTGTATCATGCCCCGCCTCTATCACGCCCTGCTTGTGGCTGCGCGGAATGAGGTAAAGGGGACCATTGAATTCGGTCACTTCGTCGAGGAACAGTGCAATATTCATCGCCCGTGGTTGTGGCATCAGGTCGTCACGAGCCCATGTGCCGTAATCTTGGTGCCACTGCCAGACATCGCCGTTGAAGGCGGCTTTCCCGTTGATTTTGTACTGGTGCATATAAACGGGACCGTTGAGGAGCTGCATGACCGGCTTGATTAAGCGGGGATGCCGTCCCAAACGGTTGAATGCCTCGTTGTAGGTGTGTGCTGCGAAGGCGGTGCGTACCGCTTCTCCATCTTTTTCCCGCCAGACTTCCTCGCGCCGCATGGCGAAAATCTTCGGAAGTTCGTCTTTGAGCACATCCATCTCTGCTTGACTGAACCTGTTTTCCAGGAGCAACCAGCCTTCGGTATCGAAATGCGCCAACTGATCCATTGTTAATTTCATGGTGCGCTACTCCCTAAGCTATTTGGAGTTTTGGACCCTGTCTGACATCAGAATCGACCCCTATTACTTGAATTGAAACGAGTAGAGCTTGGCGTTCTTGAAATAGAAACGCAGCTTTATCGGCTTACCAGCCAGTGCGCTCACATCGGAATTTCCGTTCCACGAGACAACCTGAGCGGTGCCTCCTTCCGTGATCGAATCGGCATTGTTGAAACTAAATCCGTCCAACTTCTTATGGTTCGCCCTCAAAATCTCCACCTTCACCTCGCCCGGTCCTGGTCCCGCGGCAATCGGTGCCATGCTTGTGTTTAGATACAGACGCGATCCGGAAAATCCGAACGGACGGGTCGTCATCTGACCGAAGGATTCCGGGTCCTCGAAGATTTGTCGCTCGCCGTAGATATGTTGCAATTCATCCTCAGATCTGTCCTTGACAACCCAGCCCTTCCCACTGTCGAGAGAGACAAACCCATCCAAACGTGAGACCGCCAGCCCAATACCCTCCGCGGACTTATCGCCCAACTCTAAGGCAATTTCAGGGGATCGACTGTTCGTGCCGATGTAGTAGGTAAAGATGTTATCCCCGTGAACAATCATGGTTTCAGCGTAGACGCTGCTGGAGTCGAAGTCCGCTCGCGCACCGCCGCGTGGGATGAAAGGCTCTCGGTAGTTCCGCTGAAAGTGGAATCCGTCCCGGCTGAAGACAATCTCTGGATGATGGGTCACATTGGTGGTGCGGAAGATCCACAGCAGCCCAACATAGATGCCCTCGTAGGGGATGACCGGCAGGCTGTAGAACTCAGTGTCGGGATGATCATCCTTGTCCGGTACAAGAATAATCTCCGGTTCGCTCCAGTGGATCATGTCTGGACTCTCCGCTCTGCCGATAAGTCGTTTGCCGTACGGTCCTCGCCAGTGATGGCTGGCTTCCATAGTGACGTAGTACGTCTCACGTATCGGGTCCCAGCCTTGAAAGCGGCCCGCCCAACGTCCTAACTCCTGTCCGGTATCAATGACGGGATTGCCTTCGTAGGGAGTCCAGCTAATCCCATCGGGAGAATAGAAGAGATCATATTGCATCCCCCGTGTCTGTGTGCCGCCGATCATGCGCAGTGCCTTGTACTGTTTGGCGGGATCTTCCTCGCGCACGTCCTGGAATGCTGGCGTTGGGGGGACGTCCTCCTTTGTAGGAAGGATGTTGTTGTCCGTTGAACCGTCGAATTCAACGAGACCCAGCGATGGTCGTTCCCAGTGAATCCCGTCATCGGAAGTAGCCAAGCAGATTACGCTGCCTTGGGTATCCAATTCGAGGCCCGCAGCACCCCCCGGAACAGGCTTTCCGTTCTCAAGGCGCACGGTGATGGTTGCGGAGGAATACCACATCTTGAAGCGCTGCTCGGTCGGGTCGAAAATTACCTTGGCTGGGCGCATGAAGTTTCCTTCCCACGGACGCTCCGCTCGGAGGATCGGGTTGTCGTCCACCTTTACCGCGGGGTTCAACCCCTGTTTTGCGTTGACCAAGCTCTCAATGAGATAATCATCGAAGAAAAGCTGCTTGGTTGATCCAATATTGAGCATCGGCATTGTTATTCTCCTTTATCCATTTTGGCAATCGGCATCTACTGGACCGAATGAATCGTGACCGTCACGGCTGATCGTGGTCGTTCCAAGTTGCCGCTGTCGTCAACGGCTCGGCTTAGGATGGTGACGGTTCCCGGCTCTGTCGGCAGCCATTCGTAACTCCAAGACTCGCATCCGCTTGCTGGATGCCAGCTGAAGCCGTTATCAACCGATACTTCGACCGCAGCGACTTGACCGTCGGCATCTTGAGCGGTACCACTGATTATCAATGTATCTAGAGGCAGCGTCGTACCATCGGCTGGAACGAGCACCGTCGAGGTCGGGGGTTGCGTATCGGTGGACGCCCTCGCTGGCGTCAGGTCGTCTTGCAGCGTCTGAGGTTGCATGCCCATATCGGCAAACAGATTGACGGTTGCCTGTTGGACGTTCTTATCAGGAGCACTCGGATCCACACCCACGCGGGTAGAGCTGGAATTTGCCCGTTCCGGTGGTATTCCGGTTTCGGTATCGTGGTGTGCGTCTAACCCCCAAGTCCACTGCACCGTACCCGCACCAAAGACCAACGCCCCGCGGGGCGGTCCAGGAGCATTATCTTTATCTGAAGGTTCTTGTGGGTTCTTGGACGACTCGTGACGATAGAGTGTCAGGTGATGGGTTGCGGTGCCTGAATCATAAACCGTGCCGTTGTCCTGAAGGTAGGGGACGTTGCCAACAGTCGTCTCCGATAGCCGAAACAGGCCGGGTGGACGAAACCCGTTGTCCAGATCTTCGTCCCACTCATGGCCGAGTAATCCCTTTAGCAAAACAGCACGTTCCCCTGCCTTAAGTTTAGCGACCTCCGTGTTGCGCCAGAATCGGAGGGCAGCGTATTTTGCAGGCACGATGAGTGGGTCGTTGCGCCATGCGTTCACCGTGAAGATGGTGCCGGTTAAGGCGTTTTCTGGTTGTGGTCCCTCCGGATTGAAAGGTCGTGGGTCACGCCATGTGCCTGTCCAAATATCAGCGACGGGGTCGATCTTGGCGTTATCGTGCGTCTCCTTGTAGGTGACCAACGTCCGATGCGGCACCCCCTCTTCGTCGATGGATGGCTCCCATCGGGTTTTCCAAAATACTTCGTTGCCGCTGAAAAAGGCGAGATTAACACCCGTATCGCGTGCCGCCTCGACATGCTGCCTCTGCTCAAGGGACCAGTATTCGTCGTGCCCCACCGACAGAAACAGACGATGTTTGCGAATTTCCTCACCACGTCGATCGCTATCGACACCGGTGAAGTAGGTTACGTCGTAGCCGTTCGCCTCAAGCCAGCGGACACAAGGATACTCGGCATTGAAAACCGTGTTGACTGCCCGGTAGTCGCGCGTCTTGAGCGGCCGGTTGTAGCTTACCTTATAAGCACGGGGAGGGATACCGATTCCACGTGGGTAGCCCGGGTTAACCCGGCCGTAGGTACAGTATCCGCCGTAGGGATTATAGGCTTGCCAAGTGGTGTCGGCGGTTTGGAAGAGAATGTCAGAGTGACTATCGTCGTGCCGTACAACGAAATAGATGTGGCTTGCGCGTGGTTCGCGTAGAGCGTTCGCAAGACGTCCGTGCCCTAACGCTCCGTAGGCGTGTGGTGAGACAATCGGTCTCTCTGCTGGACCCTCTTGACTGTTGTCCGCCCGCCAAGTCGAGGGATCCGAATCCTGTCGTACCAAACGTGCAAAATAGATTCCTGACGTTACGTCTGGGGGTGCTTGCCAGGAAGCTGATACTTCCCAGTTTCCACAATCGTAGAGGTGCGTGGTTTCGTCCCTCAGACCTTCCGGCTGATGTTGCGGGAGTTTGACTGACGGCTCGATGGTATCGACGCGACGTGCCCCCATCCCAGCATAATATCCCATCCGATAGATGTCTATCCGGTAGTCGGTCGAATCGGTTTTGATCTTGAAGAAGATCGTTTCACCGCGGTTGATGCTGATGTCATGACCGAAGCCTTGGATAGTCGGATCGCCCCACCCGTTAATGTCCCACTCGGTTGACGGGTCCCCAGACAAGCGATTTTCTCGGACGATATCGTTTACGGGTTGGGTGTCGGGATCTATCGATTCGAGATTCATATCTTCTTCCTTGCTCTTTTTACCTGTTCGTGCTGTGCGTGCAGGTAAACCCTCTTATTTTTTTTGGGCTTCCGCCCAGGCTCTCAATGGAACATCGTCCGGATTTTTTGTAATCCAGTATTGAGAGTGAGGTTGAAACTCAGGAGAAGTCCCCAATGGATTGTCCTTCGACGCCAATGCGCCGAGTAATTGCTTCCGGATCGGTGAACTTTTGGCTATCAGCTCCGGTGCTTGCTCAATGAAATCCGCCGGACGGAGCCACCGGTAATGGTAGCCGACGTGCATAATCTTGCGGGTTTTGTCCGATAGATTCGGTCCAACACAGTGCCAAGTCGCTGTGCGCCATAGGACCGCAGCCCCCGGCTTCAACCTGAGTTCGACCGCCTCGGAGAGATCGGATTTGCCCCGCATCTCCCGCCACTCTTGTAAGGGGCGCTTGTGGCTACCCGGCATCAACCAGAGATTGCCGGAATTGGATTCACTCAAATCAGAGAAGACATAGAACACCTTGATCTCCATAAAGGGCAACCGCCCGTCCAGCGACGGTCCCTCGAAGAGCTCTTTGCCCGACAGATCGGGGTGCCAGCCGAGGTTGTTGTAGCCAGCCTTCTGATCGTCTCCGTCACCGACGCCAACAGTGCCGGGCTTCAGGTCTTCTGGGTACGGGGGACGATAATCGAGGTGCGTGGTTCGGATCTGGATGTTCCAGCCGATTGCATCAACGACCAACGGCAGCATTTTAGGGTGGTCAATCAGGTCGAGGAACGCTTCATGTTGGGCTAATGCGTTGCGGATAGTGAAAGGATCGTTGGGTTCCCCGCCCTCGGCCCGGCGGACCCTGACTTTCACTTCGTCAATGGCCGACAGTAATCGGTCTAACTCCTCTTGGGTTAAAAAATCTTCGAGGATAATGTATCCCTTTTCATCAAAGTCCTGCTCCTGCTGCTGGGTCATTGCTATTGCCATTGATGTTTTTCCTTTCGATAGATTCGTAAAATACTAGTGGCTTGTCATGTTCTGTTTGATACATCGAAGACCGACTGAATTTACCCTATTTTCGCGAACTGAGAAAATCTCAGTTGCCCATTGGTAGATTGGATCAATTCGGTGAACTCATATACAACTCAATCATGCGCACAGCTAGCAAACTGCATGGAGAAGACGGCTGCCTATCACTAACAGCGAACATTATAGCTAGAACAAAACAGACGCTAAGATGTCCCGACTGCTTTAGAGGGAACTATTGTCTCAAGTTTCATAGGTCTGAACTTGATACTCTTGCACCGAATCCGGCTC
This sequence comes from Candidatus Poribacteria bacterium, assembly GCA_965220385.1. Taxonomy (GTDB): domain Bacteria; phylum Poribacteria; class WGA-4E; order WGA-4E; family PCPOR2b; genus PCPOR2b. The sequence continues at coordinate 6,333,055 of OZ244825.1, forward strand.
ATTTAGATAGTTTATTAATTCGGAGAGAATGACTACTCGGAAAACAACATCCCCTGTTGATGGATTTGTTACAAGATGTGTGCCCCCATGAAAATCTCTGTGCTGTAAATTCTCATAGTGTAAAAGAGGGACTACATCGTATCTATTTTCCCACTTTTCGCCAAACTCCCAAGCAACCACGAGGTCGATGTGCCTGTCATTCTTGGTCCCTTTTTCTAATTCTTCTATTAAGGCATCAAATGAATATTTGTATTCAAGGACTTTGGGGTCCGTGCTATATTCTTCTTGGGGGATTCGGCTAGATTCCAGTCCCAACGGGTTTTTGTCTTTATCGAATCCATAGTTTTCAAACGAGTTTCCAAGATGAAATCTAAAAACACCGTCGTACTGATTGTGTTGGCTTGTTGCCATCAATCTTACACCTCGAATCACTCCACCTGCAAGTAATTGATTAAACAGCGAGATTGCATCCTGCTCACTCTGAGGTTCTGCTGTTATTGATGGTTCCATTAATGGTAGAAACGCGTCCTCTCTTGTTATTATCAATGGATTTTGTTCTTCGTATGTTTCAAGGCCCCGAATCCAATCGTGGATATCCTTCCTATCTGCAATATCAAGTGGAGCACCTGTTATCCTTTTCAAATGTCCCCGCCACACTAAGAAGGAATTTACAATATAAGTAGAGATTTCTTCTGCAAGTTTTTGTATTTCAGGTTGAAAACCTTTTCTACCTAAATCTGGATCTGCTTGATCTAAATGAATTACTACATGAGTTGTATGCTGATATCCGATATTTCTGTTCAAAGGGATGAGGATTAGATCTCCTTGAGGCATTGTATTTGTCGCAAGTTGTAATCCGCCTGTTAGAATCTTTGCACCTTTACGGATGCCTAGGGTGGAGTCGTTGTAGGTATCCCACATCTGCAATGTATAACAGAAAAAGCCATAACATTTCAGATTGTACTGACAAGCCAATTTCTTCTCATCATCATCCAATCTTTCGCTAAATTCTCCATTTTCTGAAATAAAAGAATCTGTGTCCCAATATTTGTACAATCCATTAAGTTTGTAATACTTTGAAGGAAGTCTTCTTGCATCCTTCCCTTTATTGATAAGTGCATATTGTGCGGCACGGAGTTCATCAAGTTTACAGCAGTTTTCAAATACCTCGTGTGGAAATAGGTACTTACAATCTTTGAAGTCTTTGGTAGTTTCCTCACCATTTTCATCTATTACCTGTAAAGCACATTGAATTTTAGAAGGTTCTGCTCCGAAGTATATTCCTCCCAAAGGAGTTTTGATTCTCAAGATTGCTGACCACTGCTTTGCAAGATTAGCGTTTAACCAATCTAATCTTTGAGGCCGGATAAATCCACCCACTAATTTAAGTGTAAAGGTAGCCCCACGGTCTATTTCATCAAAAGCTGAGTGCAAAGCTTCATTTTCTTGTCTCACCTTTGGCCGTGGTTCTGTGCCACTTTCATCCTCAACCCATACCCTACCGTTCTGAAGTGTACCAATAAACTCATAATCCGGGGTTCTTGTACCAACCTGCAAAAAATTGAAACCATATGCTAGATATGAGGCACCGACACCCTTATTCCCTCGATTTTTCTGCTTTTTGAATGATACATTTGGAGCCAAAAAACTTTTGAATTGATCCTCGGAAAATCCGATACCGTTGTCGGTAACGGATAACATGTTTTGTTCTAAGTCAATACGAATCCATAATTTTGGTGTAAACTCATCATCCTCTGCTGCTCTGGCATCTAACGCATCTAAGGCATTCTGAATTAGCTCGGAGAAAAGATCGTACCAACCAGTATATGATTTGAGAATGTTCTTAATCTGTCGTTTGATGGTTGCGCTTATCAGTTCAGAGGTTAGATTTTCTTCTAACGGATCCCAGTTTTCTGTTTGCATGTGTGCTCCTTAGATTTCAGCTGGAAAGATGTTGTGATCTGTCCTATTTGTATATAACTTGTCCTTATACGGATTTTTTTACATAACGCCATGTTAGACGTGTTATAGGAAGTCCTGTTTAAAAATATGAGTGTACTGGAAGATATTCTTATCGTATTATTTCGAGCGAATAGGAAGCAATGATTGAATCACAGGAATCTACGTTAACTCTTGTCTGGGCACACCCGTAAATTAATTGAGTTGATAGGGCATTAGAAATGGGTTAAACGATAAATCCAGAGTCCTAAAACGAGAACAATCCCAATCCCCGTGAGACAGTTTCGGCTGGGGGCGGAGAACTTTAGCCAAATATCTCGGAGTTGGATCGGAGCACATGAGATAGCCAAGGCTAACGGAACTACAAAAAACGCGAATGGATGATACCCCCAAGCTGTGGCGAATTTACCCTGTACAAGTGAGACACATGCACGCGTCATACCGCAGCCGGGACACGATATATCCGTGATGAGGTGAAATAGGCACGGAATGAGCCTCATCTCGTCGGGGGATACACGTGACCATGCCGTGTATATGCTGACAAGGGCGAGCCCGATCAGGAAAAATCGTGCGAGATGTATATGATTAAACATCTTCGCGTGCATTGTAGAATTTGTTGATCTCCCACTGCTGAATTGCAAGCGACGCGATACCGATACCAAAAATTGCGAGTAAGACACAAATTACCGCTAAGGAATTGCTTACGTTCAAACCGTTGTTAGCCTGAACTTCGTTGACTCCTACCGCCATTTTGTATTCGTAGTAAAGGGCGAAGATACCGCATGTCAGAATACAGAGGAGTAGCCAAAACCCAAAACGATACTCGGTTCTGCCTAACCAGGCATTGAGTGTTGCCATCTGTTTATACTCCCAATAGAGAGAGTAAATTCCACAAGTCAGCAGGCTGAAAATGATTCCGAGTACAATACTTCTCACACCGTCAGCCATCGGATACGGATAATCCCGCATGATAGACCTCCTATGAAATTAAGTGAGATCAGAACTATAGTGCGGTCGCAAAACGGCGTCAACAACAGGGATTTAACCCTTGTCAGGGAAAAAGCAGTGACACTCCCATCTATGACGGTGTCCACGCCCGCGGAGCAATGCCTTCTACGTGCGTTTTGACATCGACAACCACCGGTCTCTCTGCGGAGAAAGCCTGATCAAGCGCGCTCGAAAGTTCGCTCGGTTTGTTGACCGTAATTCCGAGACAACCCATCGACTCAGCGATCTTAGCGAAGTCGGCGTCGGGGAACAGCCAGAGCTCATCGGAGCCTTTTGTCCGTCCACCGTAGACAGACTCAACACCGCCCTGTTCTTGGTTCAGGGAGTGGTTGTTGTTGACCAGAATGACGGCGCTAATTTCGGATTTCACGGCGGTCTCTAAATCTCCCAAATGATACCAGATACCGCCATCGCCGGTGAAGCAGAGCACGGGTCTATCCGGTTCTGCACATTTGGCACCCATCGCTGCGGGCAGCCCCCATCCAAGCGAGCCGGAGCAGCGGATGAATATCTGATCGGGGTGTTTGAGATCGAGCATGGTGCCTGTCCAGACACCGGAATGGCCTGTGTCGGAGACCAGAATTGCGTCGGAAGGTAGGTAGTCGGTCAGCTCTTTACAGAGGCGTTCTGGTCGCATCGGCACGATATCCGAGTTTGCCACATCGCTGACGCTCTCTTTCCAGCTCCGAACCAGTTCCTGCACTTGAGTGATCCACTCGGTTCGAGATTCAGCAGTTTCTGCGGCGTCAATCATACGGCGCAACGAGTTTCTGATATCACCCTGCATCCCTAACTGAATTGAGTAATTGCGTCCTAACTCTTCTGCGTTAATATCAAGTTGGATAACCGGCGTTCCCTGTGGTGGGATGCTGTATCCGTTGGTCACCTGTCCACCGGTGTGACTCCCGATGAAGAATACCAGATCCGCCTCGCAGACCGCTTGGTTGGCGCAGTCCCGCGAGTATGAACCGGGGACACCCACCGCCAGCGGATGGTCGTGCGGGAACATCGCCTTCGCATTGAGAGCGGTGGCAACCGGGATGGAGAGTTTCTCTGCCAAGGCAATCAGTTCAGCGCGAGCGCCTGACGCGGTCACACCCCCGCCGGCGACGATGATGGGACGCTTGGCATCGGCGAGTAGTTGGATCGCTTCCTTCACTTTTTCAATCTCTGCTTCTGGGCGGAAAGGTGGCAGCTGAGTAAAGGGCTCTTCGATGATGACTTCCAGATCCGCCTCGCGTTCTACGACCGCCTGACCGGCGAGACCTTCCAGATCCAGATGTACCGGTCCCGGTGTGCCGGAGGTCGCGGAACGGAAGGCTTGACGCAGATAGATCGGGAGTTGTTCCGGCGTAGCCACGAATGCACTATATTTGGTCACCGCTGAAAACGGGTTGATGTGATCGACCTCTTGATAGGCGTGGCGCTGTTGGTTGATCTGGCTCTCCCGACCGGTGATAGCGATGACTGGGGAGCAGGCGAGGTAAGCGTCCTGTAATCCGGCGGCGAGATTGACCGCACCCACCGACTGCGCCATACAGAGGCTGGGTGCTCGTTTGACGCGGGCGTAGGCGTCTGCCATATATGCGGCGCCTTTCTCACCGTGGGTTTGAACGCGCTTTATTCCCAGTTTTTCCATCTCCATCAACGCTCTGGGCGCGATATAGGGCATAAAAAAGACGTGGGTAATTCCGTAACCGTGGACGGTATCTGCGATAAATTTACTTCCTGTCATTGTAGGCATACTGTTTTCTCCTATAGGAACGATTTTTTCTACAGCTTTCTTGGGGTGCCGCCGTCGATGTTTATGATTTCTCCTGTTATGAACCGGGCCTCATCGGAAACTAGGAAAAGCACTAAATTCGCTACATCTTCCGGGTAACCCGGACCGTCAAGTATCTGAGCCAGATCGAAGATTGGTTTGAAGTAGTGATGTTCTCTACCGCCGGTCGCCCCCGGGGTGAGGATTTGACCGGGACGCACGCAGTTCACTCGGATGTTATGTTGTCCGCCCGTGCTCGATGTGTACCGTGTAAAAGCCTCGACACCCGCTTTTGCCACATAATATGAGGACGACGGTGTTCCGCCGGTTATATCATACATATTCTTACTAAATCCGATGACAGCAGCAATAGAGGAGTTATTGACTATAGCGCCGCCGCCTGCGTCTACCATGTGGGACCAAACCGCTCGCGACATGTAGAAGGTGCCTGACAAGTTGACGTTAATTACTCGATCCCACCCCTCATCTCCTTCGTTCGGGAAATTCTCGCCAGCGCCGCCGCCCGCGTTGTTAAAGAGGATATTGATCGCACCGTATTTTGAGACGGCCGCTTCGACCGCTGAATCAACAGCGCTACTGTCCGAAACATCGCAGCGGATGAAGGTTGCTTCGCCTCCCTCGCTATTTATAGCGTCCTGAACTTGAGCCCCTTCCTCCTCCCTTCGCGCCATAATGACGACTTTGGCGCCTTCTTGGGCAAAGAGATGAGCCGTTGCTTTACCGATACCGCTGTTTCCACCTGTGACAATTGCAACCTTACCTTCTAATCTTGATGACACGGTTTTCTCCTTTGTACACTATCCACAGTTTATCTATCAGGACTTACGCACTCCAGATTGTAGTTGCCCGATTTATCGGGGCGGCGATGAATCGCCGAACTACAGAGCTTTGGCCGTTCAACTGCGTAAGTCCTATCTATTTGACATTGCCTTAGTCTTCATATTCGACAACGACGTCATCGCCTTTGATTTTAACGGGATAGATCTTGACTCGCAGTTCCGGATCTACTAGACACCGGCCGGTCGCAATATCAAACGCCCACTGATGCCACGGACAGTGCAGCACCTCACCTAAGCCGTCCACTACGATTGTAGAGCCACGGGTAGAGGGAGGGGCATCCGTGCTAACTCGACCACTGAGTTCGCCGGTGCAGAGGGGACCATTCTTGTGAGGACAGATATTGCGTACCGCGTAGAATGAACCGTTCACGTTGAAGACACCGATCCCAGCCCTGCCCCGGAACGGCACGACAATTTTGCGTTCGCCCGGTGGAATCTCCTCTACCTTACCGATAACAACGCTTGTCATGGCTAATTCCCTGTGTCTATCCGGAGCATATCGAGCGCATTACCCGCAAAGATTCGGTGGTGCAGGTCGTCGTCGAGTTTGGGGAAGGTTGTTACCGGATCGTTCCAGTCGAAGTGCGGGAAGTCTGAGCAGAATATCAGCGTTTCGTCTGCATGCAGCATATCCAACATCTGGTACATCTGCTTCGGTTTCTCCGGTTCGTGCATTGGTTGTGAACCGACTCGGATGTGTTCGCGGAAATATTCGCTCGGTAGCCGCTTGAGCCACGGTGTCTGATCGCGCAGCGCCTTCCAGTCGGTATCTAGGTGCCACATCACAGAGACCGCCCAAAGCTGCTGCGCTTCTATAAGGGCGAACTTGAAATCCGGGAACTTCTCGAATACACCCTCGCAGATCAAGGAGGTCGCATGTGCACTGGCGACAGTCGGACGGCTCATCCGCGATTCCATATAGTAGGTGGGATAGCCAACCGGGGTAGGGGTGGTTCTGGCTGCGCCGCCGCCTCCACCAATATGAGAAACCACCGGCAGCCCGTGCTGTTCGCACGCCTCCCAGATGGGATGGTAGAAGCGGTTGCCGAAGGGCATACTTGTTCCCATCGGTACCATCACCGCAGCGGTGTCTTTGCGATCAGCCAATCGATTGATTTCCGCTACCGCTTGGGTGGGATCTGAAGGCGAAACAAGGATGGCGTTGACGATACGCTCGTCCCGGTCAAGCCAATGTTCAATAGTCCAATCGTTGAACGCCCGGCACAGTGCAGCAGCCCAGTCCGGATCGGGGAGTCCTGAATATCCGTAAAAAGGCGGGGGACCGGTCAGCAGCCCATAATCGATATTCCAAGGATCGAGGTGTTCCTCTTGCAGGAATTCCAACGTGAAGTTGAAATCGCGTGGATCGCCGCCGGTGGCTTTCTTTACAGGCACATCTTTGGACTTCATGCGCCCTTTCAGATCGGTGCGGTTGGTCCGAATTGGGATGTTGGGATATCCACCCAGATGCAGCCCTTGGTCCAACAGATGTTCCTGATAGAATGTTGATAGGTACGGCAATAACTGTTCAGGGTTGCGAAAGTTATGGTGAACATCGCAATCGACAATTGCAACGCCATTTTTGGGCTTGGCGGTCCAGCCCGGCGCGGTAATCGGTGCGGCTCCTATCTGGCTCATACGAATTCCTCCTCACGCTTGAGATTCGCCCACAAAATCCTGATCGTTATCACATAAGATACCATAGATGGATGAGCAGATCAACAGTTTATTTTAAACGCAAGTTGCTAGTGTTAACCCCCAGCGGTTTGCGATTAAGATTGGAGGCTTTTGGCTTTCGCGCCAGTTGCTCTGGATCCCGTGCGGTTCCCCCGATAAATCGGGATTAAGAAACGGGCATTCCGATAAATCGGCGGTGAAAAGTTATCCACAATGACCTGGCAAAATCTAACAAAATCTAACACTTTTGAAAAAATTTCGACGTTTTCCAGTCGTTTTGTCGGGGTGATTTGCAAAATTTGCCGTGTCCGTCAAACCCGCTCCCTGACTGGGTTTTGACGCATCAGACGGAGAAAAAATTAACCAAACTTTTGGCGTTATACTTAACATATGTTACCCTATAGGGTGTTAGAAACCGATAAATGGCATAGAATTGATGCCGATGACAGTCCACATTTACCATGAATTAGCCTAAGTTGCGGGTTATAGAAAACATTGCAAACCGAGCGAATCAAAGCTAAATTGAATTGATTACCGAGCGCAGTGGATTGGAAAATCCACTACGGACAAAAATGGCTTTGGATATGTCTATCCAAGCCAAGCGGGTGTGACAAATAGCAACTTGCGCTATTTTTAGGTGTTAAGGGTATTTGGATCTTCTGTAGGTACTTGCATCCCGACTCAGACGGGGAGAAAACCGAAAACTATAGTGAATTCTAAAAATAAATATACACTTTCGCCCCTCGGTTTCGATCCCGCCTGTCCCGATTCATCGGGGATTTGTCGGGACGCGCCTACGCCCGGTGCGGTTGAAAACCGCACCTACCGGGATCGTAGCCCGGATTTTTCCCTCCCCGATAGGCGAAGTTTCCTAACCTCATCAATTTGCAGTGTCTCATTAATTGAGGGGTGTGCATAAATCGCTTTCGTGTGGGAGAGTGCAATCTGCGATTCAGACAAATGGCACGTGTCGCCCCGCTGGGGCTAAATGCATCCTGTCCCGTCCTAAGATAATCCCGTTTCACGTTCCAGTTTCTATCCTGAAAATCCTTAAATCCCCGATAAATCCCCGATGAATCGGGACAGGCGGGATTAAGAAACCTGAGAATCCTGATTCAGACAATAATGATGCACATTCCTCAATTACTTAGATACTTCCGATACACAACCCCCTAAATCCCCCTTGTCAGGGGGACTTTGGAACTTCACGGAATTACGGTACATAGCGCCCCGATGAATCGGGATTCAAAGCAATGCGCCTACTACTTTACGTGCTCGGCTCCATGAGCCATTTGATGACGAACAGTACACCGGATTTTGGGGCTTTGCCTCGCGTTCACTTCTCACCCGACGCCACGAATATGCTGACGCTAGCAGACCCGTTCCCAGTATCAGATTCAGCGCAGCACTGTTCCCCCACACAGTCCACAGCCACACGCCCAAGTCCCGCCTCCCTAAACCATTGTCGGATATCCCCTCTGTCGAAACCCAGCCAGCGATCGTGATGTTCATCTCTCAGAAATTCAGAGGTATGGGTATCCAGATCTGTAATCACCAGCGTCCCGCCCGGCTTCAGAATCCGCGCCATTTCCTTGATCGCTATCGCTGGTTTCTCGACATGGTGGAGATACATATTGGCGAAAGCGTAATCCACAGAACCATCGGCAATCGGTAACTGCGCTGCCTCCCCACAACGGTAGTCAACCTCGGCGATGGCAGCGAACTTTCTTTTCATTTCTGCAAGCATCGCTTCGGACTGATCGACGGCAACCACACGCAGCCCAGCACGAATTAACCCTTCAGTGATGAAGCCGCTACCGCAGCCAATATCAGCAGCGGTAGCACCCGATTTCACGGCAGCGGTAGCAAGTGCCCGGTCTCTGACTTTCTCCGAATAGAAACTCGCTTGGAGGTTGTCCCATTGATCCGCAACCTGATCAAAATAATCCTTACCCCCCATCACGTTCACCCCTGCAAAAAATTCCCCAACAGTTTTTTCCCTTCGCTGGTCAAGATTGATTCCGGGTGGAACTGCACTCCCCAGATCGGATAGTCCTTGTGCCGAAATCCCATAATTTCGTCTTGGGCTGTCCACGCGGTGAGTTCAAGGCAATCCGGCAGCGTCTCCTTTTTCACAATGAGGGAGTGGTAGCGTGTCGCTTCAAACGGGTTGTCGAGGTCGTCGAAAATCTGTTCACCGTTGTGGTGAATCAGCGATGTTTTACCGTGCATCAGGCGACCAGCACGGACAACATCGCCGCCAAAAACATCGCCGATACACTGATGCCCCAAGCAGACACCAAGCAGGGGGACACGCCCCGCGTAGTGACGAATCAGATCACAAGAAATGCCCGCTTCCCGTGGTGTGCAGGGACCCGGCGATATGACAATCTTCTCAGGCGCGAGCGCTTCAATCTCGTCGATCGTAATCTTGTCATTGCGATGGACCGCCAGATCTGCTCCCAACTCGCCGAGGTATTGCACAAGGTTATAGGTGAATGAGTCGTAATTGTCAATCATGAGTATCATGGGTTCTTCTCCTAACCGTTGCTGTAGATCCTTATCTCTAATCTACTCCAATCCCGCCTCAGCGAGTTCAATGGCTCTCAGCACCGCTCGTGCCTTGTTGACTGTTTCCTCGTACTCCGTTTCCGGCGCAGAGTCCGCGACAACACCGCCGCCCGCTTGGACATAGGCGATACCATCTTTGACAACAAGTGTGCGGATCGTAATTGCTGTATCCGCGCTACCGGAGAAACTAAAGTAACCGACCGCTCCGCCATAAGGACCTCGCCGTGTCGGCTCAAGCTCATCGATAATCTCCATCGCTCGGATTTTGGGCGCGCCGGATAGCGTGCCAGCGGGCAAGCAGGCGCGAATCACATCGTAGGGGGTCTGCCCCTCGCGCAATTCTCCGATAACATGCGAGACGATGTGCATCACATGTGAGTAGCGTTCAACCTCCATCATCTCACTCACGCGCACAGTGTGGTATTCGCAGACACGTCCCAAATCGTTGCGTCCGAGGTCAACCAGCATGACATGCTCCGCCCGTTCCTTCGGATCTGCGAGGAGCTCCCTCCCCAATGTTTCATCTTCAGCGGGGGTCGCTCCGCGGGGACGGGTTCCTGCGATTGGACGCATCTCCGCAACACCGTCCTCAACCCGCACCATCATCTCAGGTGAGGCACCGGCAATCTGGAGTTCATCAAACTTGAGATAATACATATAAGGCGAAGGGTTCACTGTGCGCAACGCGCGGTAAATATCGAATGTATCGACCGATACCGGCACGCTGAAACGTTGCGATGGCACAACCTGAATGATGTCCCCTGCTGCGATATACTCCTTCGCGCGAAGAACAACTTCTTGGTAATCCTCCTTCGTAAAGTTTGAGGTAACAGGCACACCACTTGGATTTGCAACCGGTTTATTGGTATAATTCGTCAACAACGGTTGCTTGAGTTTAGCGATCAGTTCGTCGATCCGATCAAGCGCACCTTCGTAGGCTTGGTCGACATCGCCGTTGATGTGGGCATTGGCAACCACCTTGATCTGATGGTTCACATGGTCAAACACCAAGAGCGTGTCGGTGACCACGAAATAGCAATCGGGTAGCTCTCGATCATCTACGGTCGTGTCGGGGAGCTCCTCGACGAAACGCACCATATCGTAGTTCAGGTAGCCGACCGCTCCACCGTGAAACCGCGGCAAGCCCTCTACCTCAACGGGTTGGTAATGTGTCATCAATTCTTCAAGCACCCTCAACGGGTCTTCGGTTTCCTGTTCGACCGTTTCCCCGGTTCGGAGGTCATCAATCCGGACCAGGTTGCCCCTGCTCCTAAGTAGGATGGATGGGTCGCTACCGAGGAACGAATACCGAGCGACATGTTCGCCGCCTTCAACGCTCTCCAACAGAAATGCGTAATCGCTCGCGTCAATCTTGTAAAACGCGGATACGGGTGTTTCCATATCCGCCAGCATCGTTTTGTAGACGGGAATCAAGTTTCCGTGTTGCGCTTTCTCTCGAAAATCTTCTAAGCTTGGATAATACATGGGAGTCTCCTTAAAAACTATCAGTATACTGCATCTGGATCAAAAACCTTTTCGCCAACAATGTTTGTAGAGTTGCCGTCGGGGGAGACTTCCCGAAAGAAACAGGAGCGGAAGCCGACATGACACGCTCCGCCTTTCTGTTCGACTTTTATCAGCAGCGCATCACCATCGCAATCAAAGGCGACCGATCGCACGGTTTGGGTATGCCCTGAAGTCTCCCCCTTGATCCAGTATTCTTGGCGGGAGCGGCTCCAGAAGCAGACACGCCCTGATTCTAATGTTTTCCGCACTGCCTCGTGGTTCATATAGCCAACCATGAGGACCTCTTTGTTTTCGTCGTCCTGTATAATCGCAGGGATCAAACCGCTCTGATCGGTTTTGAGTTGGTTCAGAATTTCCATTGTTTCTCCTTGTGTAACAGAAAATAGGCATAAAAAAAGCCGTAGACAACGGGATTCGTATGCCTACGGCTTTCGGTTTATAGATATAAATCCAAAATTCAGCTCAGCAAAGGCACACTGTTCCCCTCAACACAATGCCACTCCCGATTCTCGGGATCCTCGCAATGCGGGACAAGCCAATGATGAGATGCGATTTGCAACTGTGGTTGTCGGTTAAGGGTTTGCATAGTACCTTTCAACTTCCTGTTTGCCAGAATACGTAAAGCATATCATAAGCCAGTTTCGGTGTCAAGAAAATTCTGAGGCGGTGTCCTTACCCCAGTAACGGTTTCAAGAACTCGATGCTGCGACGCGCAATTGTCTCTGGATCCGGCTCAAAGTTGAATACCTCAGTTGAAAGATAGCCAACGTAATTAATCTCCTTCAATGCCTCGATAATCGGTGGATAGTCCACATTGCCGGAACCGGGAAGATAGCCGTTATCGTCGTTGGTGTGAAAATGCGCCACATGTTCGGCGTATTCGCGAATCTGCGTGGGCATATCCAGATTTTCCGCGGCTGTACTTGTCACGTCAAGGATGATCTGGAAATTTGGATTGTCCACCGCTTTGACCATCTCTACCGCTGACGCCGGTGTATTGATAAAATTTGTGGCTTCGCTTGTCAACGGTTCCATGCACAAGATAACATCTCGTTCTTTCGCAAAATCGGCGCACGCTGCGAAGGTTTCTTGGGCATAACTCCACGCCTGCTCTGGTGTGAGTGGCTCCAGTATGTTACGTTCATTGGGCGAACCGATCACCATGATCTTCCCATCCAGATCCGCACAGCACGCGATCAGTGCGAGAAAATAGTCCCGTGTTCTCTCGCGGATATCTGCATCGGG
>CBDCPS010000001.1:0-11217 GCA_965220385.1 Candidatus Poribacteria bacterium
GTAATTTGGAGCCTTTACAACATTCTGAACCAAATGGCATCATTGTACACCCTTCCTAGCTATTAATTATTGACCATGATTGTTACACCCTCAGAAAGGCTTTAATAGCTATATTAGCTACAGTACAGTTTTTTAAAATTCCATTGTGAGTGGTACGCCTTGTGTACGACTCCAGAAACAAATCCACATGTAATTTGGAGCCTTTGCAACATTCTGAACCAAATGGCATCATTGTACACCCTTCCTAGCTATTAATTATTGACCATGATTGTTACACCCTCAGAAAGGCTTTAATAGCTATATTAGCTACAGTACAGTTTTTTAAAATTCCATTGTGAGTGGTACGCCTTGTGTACGACTCCAGAAACAAATCCACATGTAATTTGGAGACTTTGCAACATTCTGAACCAAATGGCATCATTGTACACCCTTCCTAGCTATTAATTATTGTCCATGATTGTTAGACCCTCAGAAAGGCTTTAATAGCTATATTAGCTACAGTACAGTTTTTTAAAATTCCATTGTGAGTGGTACGCCTTGTGTACGACTCCAGAAACAAATCCACATGTAATTTGGAGCCTTTGCAACATTCTGAACAAAATGGCATCATTGTACACCCTTCCTAGCTATTAATTATTGACCATGATTGTTACACCCTCAGAAAGACTTTAATAGCTATATTAGCTACAGTACAGTTTTTTAAAATTCCATTGTGAGTGGTACGCCTTGTGTACGACTCCAGAAACAAATCCACATGTAATTTGGAGCCTTTGCAACATTCTGAACCAAATGGCATCATTGTACACCCTTCCTAGCTATTAATTATTGACCATGATTGTTACACCCTCAGAAAGGCTTTAATAGCTATATTAGCTACAGTACAGTTTTTTAAAATTCCATTGTGAGTGGTACGCCTTGTGTACGACTCCAGAAACAAATCCACATGTAATTTGGAGACTTTGCAACATTCTGAACCAAATGGCATCATTGTACACCCTTCCTAGCTATTAATTATTGTCCATGATTGTTACACCCTCAGAAAGGCTTTAATAGCTATATTAGCTACAGTACAGTTTTTTAAAATTCCATTGTGAGTGGTACGCCTTGTGTACGACTCCAGAAACAAATCCACATGTAATTTGGAGCCTTTGCAACATTCTGAACAAAATGGCATCATTGTACACCCTTCCTAGCTATTAATTATTGACCATGATTGTTACACCCTCAGAAAGACTTTAATAGCTATATTAGCTACAGTACAGTTTTTTAAAATTCCATTGTGAGTGGTACGCCTTGTGTACGACTCCAGAAACAAATCCACATGTAATTTGGAGCCTTTACAACATTCTGAACCAAATGGCATCATTGTACACCCTTCCTAGCTATTAATTATTGACCATGATTGTTACACCCTCAGAAAGGCTTTAATAGCTATATTAGCTACAGTACAGTTTTTTAAAATTCCATTGTGAGTGGTACGCCTTGTGTACGACTCCAGAAACAAATCCACATGTAATTTGGAGCCTTTGCAACATTCTGAACCAAATGGCATCATTGTACACCCTTCCTAGCTATTAATTATTGACCATGATTGTTACACCCTCAGAAAGGCTTTAATAGCTATATTAGCTACAGTACAGTTTTTTAAAATTCCATTGTGAGTGGTACGACTACAGAAACAAATCCACATGTAATTTGGAGTCTTTGCAACATTCTGAACCAAATGGCATCATTGTACACCCTTCCTAGCTATTAATTATTGTCCATGATTGTTAGACCCTCAGAAAGGCTTTAATAGCTATATTAGCTACAGTACAGTTTTTTAAAATTCCATTGTGAGTGGTACGCCTTGTGTACGACTCCAGAAACAAATCCACATGTAATTTGGAGCCTTTGCAACATTCTGAACCAAATGGCATCATTGTACACCCTTCCTAGCTATTAATTATTGACCATGATTGTTACACCCTCAGAAAGGCTTTAATAGCTATATTAGCTACAGTACAGTTTTTTAAAATTCCATTGTGAGTGGTACGCCTTGTGTACGACTCCAGAAACAAATCCACATGTAATTTGGAGCCTTTGCAACATTCTGAACCAAATGGCATCATTGTACACCCTTCCTAGCTATTAATTATTGACCATGATTGTTACACCCTCAGAAAGGCTTTAATAGCTATATTAGCTACAGTACAGTTTTTTAAAATTCCATTGTGAGTGGTACGCCTTGTGTACGACTCCAGAAACAAATCCACATGTAATTTGGAGCCTTTGCAACATTCTGAACCAAATGGCATCATTGTACACCCTTCCTAGCTATTAATTATTGACCATGATTGTTACACCCTCAGAAAGGCTTTAATAGCTATATTAGCTACAGTACAGTTTTTTAAAATTCCATTGTGAGTGGTACGCCTTGTGTACGACACCAGAAACAAATCCACATGTAATTTGGAGGCTTTGCAATATTCTGAACCAAATGGCATCATTGTACACCCTTCCTAGCTATTAATTATTGACCATGATTGTTACACCCTCAGAAAGGCTTTAATAGCTATATTAGCTACAGTACAGTTTTTTAAAATTCCATTGTGAGTGGTACGCCTTGTGTACGACTCCAGAAACAAATCCACATGTAATTTGGAGACTTTGCAACATTCTGAACCAAATGGCATCATTGTACACCCTTCCTAGCTATTAATTATTGTCCATGATTGTTAGACCCTCAGAAAGGCTTTAATAGCTATATTAGCTACAGTACAGTTTTTTAAAATTCCATTGTGAGTGGTACGCCTTGTGTACGACTCCAGAAACAAATCCACATGTAATTTGGAGCCTTTGCAACATTCTGAACAAAATGGCATCATTGTACACCCTTCCTAGCTATTAATTATTGACCATGATTGTTACACCCTCAGAAAGGCTTTAATAGCTATATTAGCTACAGTACAGTTTTTTAAAATTCCATTGTGAGTGGTACGACTACAGAAACAAATCCACATGTAATTTGGAGTCTTTGCAACATTCTGAACCAAATGGCATCATTGTACACCCTTCCTAGCTATTAATTATTGTCCATGATTGTTAGACCCTCAGAAAGGCTTTAATAGCTATATTAGCTACAGTACAGTTTTTTAAAATTCCATTGTGAGTGGTACGCCTTGTGTACGACTCCAGAAACAAATCCACATGTAATTTGGAGCCTTTGCAACATTCTGAACCAAATGGCATCATTGTACACCCTTCCTAGCTATTAATTATTGACCATGATTGTTACACCCTCAGAAAGGCTTTAATAGCTATATTAGCTACAGTACAGTTTTTTAAAATTCCATTGTGAGTGGTACGCCTTGTGTACGACTCCAGAAACAAATCCACATGTAATTTGGAGCCTTTGCAACATTCTGAACCAAATGGCATCATTGTACACCCTTCCTAGCTATTAATTATTGACCATGATTGTTACACCCTCAGAAAGGCTTTAATAGCTATATTAGCTACAGTACAGTTTTTTAAAATTCCATTGTGAGTGGTACGCCTTGTGTACGACTCCAGAAACAAATCCACATGTAATTTGGAGCCTTTGCAACATTCTGAACCAAATGGCATCATTGTACACCCTTCCTAGCTATTAATTATTGTCCATGATTGTTACACCCTCAGAAAGGCTTTAATAGCTATATTAGCTACAGTACAGTTTTTTAAAATTCCATTGTGAGTGGTACGCCTTGTGTACGACTCCAGAAACAAATCCACATGTAATTTGGAGACTTTGCAACATTCTGAACCAAATGGCATCATTGTACACCCTTCCTAGCTATTAATTATTGTCCATGATTGTTAGACCCTCAGAAAGGCTTTAATAGCTATATTAGCTACAGTACAGTTTTTTAAAATTCCATTGTGAGTGGTACGCCTTGTGTACGACTCCAGAAACAAATCCACATGTAATTTGGAGCCTTTGCATCATTCTGAACAAAATGACATCATTGTACACCATTCCTAGCTATTAATTATTGACCATGATTGTTACACCCTCAGAAAGACTTTAATAGCTATATTAGCTACAGTACAGTTTTTTAAAATTCCATTGTGAGTGGTACGCCTTGTGTACGACTCCAGAAACAAATCCACATGTAATTTGGAGCCTTTACAACATTCTGAACCAAATGGCATCATTGTACACCCTTCCTAGCTATTAATTATTGACCATGATTGTTACACCCTCAGAAAGGCTTTAATAGCTATATTAGCTACAGTACAGTTTTTTAAAATTCCATTGTGAGTGGTACGCCTTGTGTACGACTCCAGAAACAAATCCACATGTAATTTGGAGCCTTTGCAACATTCTGAACCAAATGGCATCATTGTACACCCTTCCTAGCTATTAATTATTGACCATGATTGTTACACCCTCAGAAAGGCTTTAATAGCTATATTAGCTACAGTACAGTTTTTTAAAATTCCATTGTGAGTGGTACGCCTTGTGTACGACTCCAGAAACAAATCCACATGTAATTTGGAGCCTTTGCAACATTCTGAACCAAATGGCATCATTGTACACCCTTCCTAGCTATTAATTATTGACCATGATTGTTACACCCTCAGAAAGGCTTTAATAGCTATATTAGCTACAGTACAGTTTTTTAAAATTCCATTGTGAGTGGTACGCCTTGTGTACGACTCCAGAAACAAATCCACATGTAATTTGGAGACTTTGCAACATTCTGAACCAAATGGCATCATTGTACACCCTTCCTAGCTATTAATTATTGTCCATGATTGTTAGACCCTCAGAAAGGCTTTAATAGCTATATTAGCTACAGTACAGTTTTTTAAAATTCCATTGTGAGTGGTACGCCTTGTGTACGACTCCAGAAACAAATCCACATGTAATTTGGAGCCTTTGCAACATTCTGAACCAAATGGCATCATTGTACACCCTTCCTAGCTATTAATTATTGACCATGATTGTTACACCCTCAGAAAGGCTTTAATAGCTATATTAGCTACAGTACAGTTTTTTAAAATTCCATTGTGAGTGGTACGCCTTGTGTACGACTCCAGAAACAAATCCACATGTAATTTGGAGCCTTTGCAACATTCTGAACCAAATGGCATCATTGTACACCCTTCCTAGCTATTAATTATTGACCATGATTGTTACACCCTCAGAAAGGCTTTAATAGCTATATTAGCTACAGTACAGTTTTTTAAAATTCCATTGTGAGTGGTACGCCTTGTGTACGACTCCAGAAACAAATCCACATGTAATTTGGAGCCTTTGCAACATTCTGAACCAAATGGCATCATTGTACACCCTTCCTAGCTATTAATTATTGACCATGATTGTTACACCCTCAGAAAGGCTTTAATAGCTATATTAGCTACAGTACAGTTTTTTAAAATTCCATTGTGAGTGGTACGCCTTGTGTACGACTCCAGAAACAAATCCACATGTAATTTGGAGCCTTTGCAACATTCTGAACCAAATGGCATCATTGTACACCCTTCCTAGCTATTAATTATTGACCATGATTGTTACACCCTCAGAAAGGCTTTAATAGCTATATTAGCTACAGTACAGTTTTTTAAAATTCCATTGTGAGTGGTACGCCTTGTGTACGACTCCAGAAACAAATCCACATGTAATTTGGAGCCTTTGCAACATTCTGAACCAAATGGCATCATTGTACACCCTTCCTAGCTATTAATTATTGACCATGATTGTTACACCCTCAGAAAGGCTTTAATAGCTATATTAGCTACAGTACAGTTTTTTAAAATTCCATTGTGAGTGGTACGCCTTGTGTACGACTCCAGAAACAAATCCACATGTAATTTGGAGCCTTTGCAACATTCTGAACCAAATGGCATCATTGTACACCCTTCCTAGCTATTAATTATTGACCATGATTGTTACACCCTCAGAAAGGCTTTAATAGCTATATTAGCTACAGTACAGTTTTTTAAAATTCCATTGTGAGTGGTACGCCTTGTGTACGACTCCAGAAACAAATCCACATGTAATTTGGAGCCTTTGCAACATTCTGAACCAAATGGCATCATTGTACACCCTTCCTAGCTATTAATTATTGACCATGATTGTTACACCCTCAGAAAGGCTTTAATAGCTATATTAGCTACAGTACAGTTTTTTAAAATTCCATTGTGAGTGGTACGCCTTGTGTACGACTCCAGAAACAAATCCACATGTAATTTGGAGCCTTTGCAACATTCTGAACCAAATGGCATCATTGTACACCCTTCCTAGCTATTAATTATTGACCATGATTGTTACACCCTCAGAAAGGCTTTAATAGCTATATTAGCTACAGTACAGTTTTTTAAAATTCCATTGTGAGTGGTACGCCTTGTGTACGACTCCAGAAACAAATCCACATGTAATTTGGAGACTTTGCAACATTCTGAACCAAATGGCATCATTGTACACCCTTCCTAGCTATTAATTATTGTCCATGATTGTTAGACCCTCAGAAAGGCTTTAATAGCTATATTAGCTACAGTACAGTTTTTTAAAATTCCATTGTGAGTGGTACGCCTTGTGTACGACTCCAGAAACAAATCCACATGTAATTTGGAGCCTTTGCAACATTCTGAACAAAATGGCATCATTGTACACCCTTCCTAGCTATTAATTATTGACCATGATTGTTACACCCTCAGAAAGACTTTAATAGCTATATTAGCTACAGTACAGTTTTTTAAAATTCCATTGTGAGTGGTACGCCTTGTGTACGACTCCAGAAACAAATCCACATGTAATTTGGAGCCTTTGCAACATTCTGAACCAAATGGCATCATTGTACACCCTTCCTAGCTATTAATTATTGACCATGATTGTTACACCCTCAGAAAGGCTTTAATAGCTATATTAGCTACAGTACAGTTTTTTAAAATTCCATTGTGAGTGGTACGCCTTGTGTACGACTCCAGAAACAAATCCACATGTAATTTGGAGACTTTGCAACATTCTGAACCAAATGGCATCATTGTACACCCTTCCTAGCTATTAATTATTGTCCATGATTGTTACACCCTCAGAAAGGCTTTAATAGCTATATTAGCTACAGTACAGTTTTTTAAAATTCCATTGTGAGTGGTACGCCTTGTGTACGACTCCAGAAACAAATCCACATGTAATTTGGAGCCTTTGCAACATTCTGAACAAAATGGCATCATTGTACACCCTTCCTAGCTATTAATTATTGACCATGATTGTTACACCCTCAGAAAGACTTTAATAGCTATATTAGCTACAGTACAGTTTTTTAAAATTCCATTGTGAGTGGTACGCCATGTGTACGACTCCAGAAACAAATCCACATGTAATTTGGAGCCTTTACAACATTCTGAACCAAATGGCATCATTGTACACCCTTCCTAGCTATTAATTATTGACCATGATTGTTACACCCTCAGAAAGGCTTTAATAGCTATATTAGCTACAGTACAGTTTTTTAAAATTCCATTGTGAGTGGTACGCCTTGTGTACGACTCCAGAAACAAATCCACATGTAATTTGGAGCCTTTGCAACATTCTGAACCAAATGGCATCATTGTACACCCTTCCTAGCTATTAATTATTGACCATGATTGTTACACCCTCAGAAAGGCTTTAATAGCTATATTAGCTACAGTACAGTTTTTTAAAATTCCATTGTGAGTGGTACGACTACAGAAACAAATCCACATGTAATTTGGAGTCTTTGCAACATTCTGAACCAAATGGCATCATTGTACACCCTTCCTAGCTATTAATTATTGTCCATGATTGTTAGACCCTCAGAAAGGCTTTAATAGCTATATTAGCTACAGTACAGTTTTTTAAAATTCCATTGTGAGTGGTACGCCTTGTGTACGACTCCAGAAACAAATCCACATGTAATTTGGAGCCTTTGCAACATTCTGAACCAAATGGCATCATTGTACACCCTTCCTAGCTATTAATTATTGACCATGATTGTTACACCCTCAGAAAGGCTTTAATAGCTATATTAGCTACAGTACAGTTTTTTAAAATTCCATTGTGAGTGGTACGCCTTGTGTACGACTCCAGAAACAAATCCACATGTAATTTGGAGCCTTTGCAACATTCTGAACCAAATGGCATCATTGTACACCCTTCCTAGCTATTAATTATTGACCATGATTGTTACACCCTCAGAAAGGCTTTAATAGCTATATTAGCTACAGTACAGTTTTTTAAAATTCCATTGTGAGTGGTACGCCTTGTGTACGACTCCAGAAACAAATCCACATGTAATTTGGAGCCTTTGCAACATTCTGAACCAAATGGCATCATTGTACACCCTTCCTAGCTATTAATTATTGTCCATGATTGTTACACCCTCAGAAAGGCTTTAATAGCTATATTAGCTACAGTACAGTTTTTTAAAATTCCATTGTGAGTGGTACGCCTTGTGTACGACTCCAGAAACAAATCCACATGTAATTTGGAGACTTTGCAACATTCTGAACCAAATGGCATCATTGTACACCCTTCCTAGCTATTAATTATTGTCCATGATTGTTACACCCTCAGAAAGGCTTTAATAGCTATATTAGCTACAGTACAGTTTTTTAAAATTCCATTGTGAGTGGTACGCCTTGTGTACGACTCCAGAAACAAATCCACATGTAATTTGGAGCCTTTGCATCATTCTGAACAAAATGACATCATTGTACACCATTCCTAGCTATTAATTATTGACCATGATTGTTACACCCTCAGAAAGACTTTAATAGCTATATTAGCTACAGTACAGTTTTTTAAAATTCCATTGTGAGTGGTACGCCTTGTGTACGACTCCAGAAACAAATCCACATGTAATTTGGAGCCTTTACAACATTCTGAACCAAATGGCATCATTGTACACCCTTCCTAGCTATTAATTATTGACCATGATTGTTACACCCTCAGAAAGGCTTTAATAGCTATATTAGCTACAGTACAGTTTTTTAAAATTCCATTGTGAGTGGTACGCCTTGTGTACGACTCCAGAAACAAATCCACATGTAATTTGGAGCCTTTGCAACATTCTGAACCAAATGGCATCATTGTACACCCTTCCTAGCTATTAATTATTGACCATGATTGTTACACCCTCAGAAAGGCTTTAATAGCTATATTAGCTACAGTACAGTTTTTTAAAATTCCATTGTGAGTGGTACGCCTTGTGTACGACTCCAGAAACAAATCCACATGTAATTTGGAGCCTTTGCAACATTCTGAACCAAATGGCATCATTGTACACCCTTCCTAGCTATTAATTATTGACCATGATTGTTACACCCTCAGAAAGGCTTTAATAGCTATATTAGCTACAGTACAGTTTTTTAAAATTCCATTGTGAGTGGTACGCCTTGTGTACGACACCAGAAACAAATCCACATGTAATTTGGAGGCTTTGCAATATTCTGAACCAAATGGCATCATTGTACACCCTTCCTAGCTATTAATTATTGACCATGATTGTTACACCCTCAGAAAGGCTTTAATAGCTATATTAGCTACAGTACAGTTTTTTAAAATTCCATTGTGAGTGGTACGCCTTGTGTACGACTCCAGAAACAAATCCACATGTAATTTGGAGACTTTGCAACATTCTGAACCAAATGGCATCATTGTACACCCTTCCTAGCTATTAATTATTGTCCATGATTGTTAGACCCTCAGAAAGGCTTTAATAGCTATATTAGCTACAGTACAGTTTTTTAAAATTCCATTGTGAGTGGTACGCCTTGTGTACGACTCCAGAAACAAATCCACATGTAATTTGGAGCCTTTGCAACATTCTGAACAAAATGGCATCATTGTACACCCTTCCTAGCTATTAATTATTGACCATGATTGTTACACCCTCAGAAAGGCTTTAATAGCTATATTAGCTACAGTACAGTTTTTTAAAATTCCATTGTGAGTGGTACGACTACAGAAACAAATCCACATGTAATTTGGAGTCTTTGCAACATTCTGAACCAAATGGCATCATTGTACACCCTTCCTAGCTATTAATTATTGTCCATGATTGTTAGACCCTCAGAAAGGCTTTAATAGCTATATTAGCTACAGTACAGTTTTTTAAAATTCCATTGTGAGTGGTACGCCTTGTGTACGACTCCAGAAACAAATCCACATGTAATTTGGAGCCTTTGCAACATTCTGAACCAAATGGCATCATTGTACACCCTTCCTAGCTATTAATTATTGACCATGATTGTTACACCCTCAGAAAGGCTTTAATAGCTATATTAGCTACAGTACAGTTTTTTAAAATTCCATTGTGAGTGGTACGCCTTGTGTACGACTCCAGAAACAAATCCACATGTAATTTGGAGCCTTTGCAACATTCTGAACCAAATGGCATCATTGTACACCCTTCCTAGCTATTAATTATTGACCATGATTGTTACACCCTCAGAAAGGCTTTAATAGCTATATTAGCTACAGTACAGTTTTTTAAAATTCCATTGTGAGTGGTACGCCTTGTGTACGACTCCAGAAACAAATCCACATGTAATTTGGAGCCTTTGCAACATTCTGAACCAAATGGCATCATTGTACACCCTTCCTAGCTATTAATTATTGACCATGATTGTTACACCCTCAGAAAGGCTTTAATAGCTATATTAGCTACAGTACAGTTTTTTAAAATTCCATTGTGAGTGGTACGCCTTGTGTACGACTCCAGAAACAAATCCACATGTAATTTGGAGACTTTGCAACATTCTGAACCAAATGGCATCATTGTACACCCTTCCTAGCTATTAATTATTGTCCATGATTGTTAGACCCTCAGAAAGGCTTTAATAGCTATATTAGCTACAGTACAGTTTTTTAAAATTCCATTGTGAGTGGTACGCCTTGTGTACGACTCCAGAAACAAATCCACATGTAATTTGGAGCCTTTGCAACATTCTGAACAAAATGGCATCATTGTACACCCTTCCTAGCTATTAATTATTGACCATGATTGTTACACCCTCAGAAAGACTTTAATAGCTATATTAAAATCAACACACATATCATTGCTGCTAAACACTGCTCCTGTAAATTGCATTGTCAAATTGACACTGCCTTGGTATCAAGTTTCTATCAACAAAAAAAACTCCTAAACCTGATGTGATGAAATACAGTTTGCAGAGCAGCTGTAGTTGTGTATTTATAGTTTTGAAACAAAACTTACAAATTTA